>NZ_JAJUIS010000006.1 GCF_029267515.1 Seleniivibrio woodruffii | reverse complement strand
GTGGTTAGTGAATATATCCGGTATTATAATGAAGAGAGACCACAGTGGACATTAAAAAAGATGACGCCGGCTGCATACCGACGTCATCTTAATTCTTAGCCCGGGGCTTTTTTTACTGTCCGAAAAATGGGGGACAGTTCAAGAAGCGGGCTTTTTTTATATCGTGTCGTCCTGAATTATATCAAATATCAAATCCAGCTTCATCAGAGAAAGAACCTTGAGAATCCTTTCCGGAACATTTGCAAGCTGCATCTTGCCTTCATATTCCTTCAGGTTTTTCAGCGATTCAAGGAGGGTTGCAAGACCGGAAGAATCAAGATACGTAACCTGAGCAAGGTCAACAATAATCTTCATAACTTTCTTTTTCGTAAGCTCGCTTAGGGTTGAACGAAGCTCGGAAGATGTCAGAATGTCTATCTTGCCGTAGGGACGTATAACTTTTGCACTGCCTTTGTCATCAATCGTAATTTTCATAACCAACCTTTTGTTTTGTTTAAGATTGTATGTTATATATTTAAATTCATTCCGCCGAAAAAAGCAAGGAAATATGAATAACGATGTTTATTATCCATGGTTATTTCTGAAGCACAAGCCACAGATAATACTCCCCTGTCCTGTCGTCAACCCATTCGTCCATAACTTTGTAGTTGCTCAGATATTGATCCGCACTCTCCTTAGTGAGTGTGGACAGTTTCTGCTGATAATACTTCACAGTGGCTCTGTCAACATTGGTAGACTCAAGGTTCAGCTCAGTATTGACCAGCACCTCTATCTGTTTTGCAAGCCCGCTTTGCGCCTGAATCTTCGCCAGTCTTTTCTGCTGAGCCATTCCTCCGCGGGGTTGTTTCGGAGCTATGCCCACGGCACCGATATAGCCGTCGTAGGTGGGCGAGTAAAACCATTCGGGGTAGCCGTTTTTAAGCGGATATTTAGTTATTGGTTTAAGAGACGTTACGCTTAATACATTTTTCTCAGGCAGAGGCTGTTTCGGCTCTTCCGCAGGTTTAACATTCTGAGGAGTATTTAAAACAGGTTCGCGCAGCGTAACAGTTCCGTTCTGAATATCCTCTTCCATCTCCTGCTGAGCCGCTTCTGCCTGCATCCGCTGAACCGCTCCAGAGTTTTGTTTAACTACAGGTTTCTTCTCTGCTGCGCATCCGAATATGACAGCAGAGGCTATAACTAAAACTGCTACCGTTCTCATGTGTTTACTCCGTATAGTCTTTGATTTTACCGTTCACCCTGACAATATAGTTGCGGGCTTCTTCATATCTGAGGTTATTTTTCAGGTGGTTGTACACAGCGTCGTGGGACATGGCGTTTATAAACGGCAGCGCCGCCGCAACATTGTACTTGTTCTTTCCGCCATTCTTGTTAAAGGCATAGGCGACATTTCCGGCGCCGGTATTGTACGCAGCAATGGAACAATAAAGTCTGCTGGTATCGTCTGTAACACCTTTAAAGTATTTATAATACAGAAGGTAAAAATAAGCTGTGCCTATTTTTACATTGTTTTCGGGGTTGTAGAGATATGAAGGGGCAAGCACCCTTTTCGTCCCTTCGATAAATTCCGTGGCATCCATACCGGCGGACTGCGGAACTATCTGCATAAGTCCGTATGCAGGAACGTAGGATTTTGCCATAGGGTTGAATCTGCTTTCGGTGTATATGACCGCCATAACAAGTGCCGGATTGAGATTGAACTGTTTTGAATACGTCAACACATGGGGTTTAACATCGTCAGCGCCCTTCTGATAGATATCGTTGGGCAGACGTACCGTCATTGAATATACAGTCTGTCCGGTCTTTTCAGAAGTTTTCTGGGAATAATCCGCACCGGAAACAAGCTGCTTTGCGAGGTTGCTGACCTGAGATTCCGTCATTGGCTTTTCGGAATATAGGTTCTGTACGATGGGAATTGCTCTTATTTTGTCAGTAGTTACTCCGGGAACCTGCTCTTTCAGCTTCTGTTCCGTGTTTGCTGTAACCGGATCTCTTCGGAAGGCAGTTGCAGTGTCTTCAGTTATAAGGTCTTTAACGACAGATGTGAAATCCGGTCTCGCCTTGTCGGAAACAACCTCAACAGTCACGACCTTTTTGTCGTAATCAACTATTTTCCTTATTTTATAGTTATTAAGGTATTCAACCCATTTATAGTTATCGGATACAACAACATCGTCCCATACCTTTGAGATATCGCTTTTATATTTTGCGAACTCCTTATCCATGATATCTTTGTATGTCTCGAAACTTTTAAGCGTATCGGAACGATAGGAGGACCATTCCTCTTTGCTGCTTTCAAAACCGCCGGACTGCGCCTTTTTAAAGTCGTCAAAATCCTCAGCATGTACGTTAAATGCTGAAAGCGCCAGAAACAGTATCATCAATCTTTTCATTCAGTCACCATCCAGATATACAGCTCTCCTGAATATGAGTCCTCCCACATAGCTTTTATGCGGGCTTTGACCTCGTTGCCGTCAACGGTGAAAAATGAGCTGCTCTCGCCGCTGACAGCGGAGCCAGAGGAGTCTGAAACAGATTTGAGCGAAGAATAGCTCTGCACCTTAACACCCATCTGGCGGGCTATTTCCTCCAGCGCTCTCTGCATGGCAAGTGTCTTCTGTCCGGTCTTTCCGTCAACATGGATGCCGCTGACACCAACCCCGCCTATTTTGGAGCCGTCGGACGGGTGGTAAAACCATTCGGGTTTCCCGTTGATAAGTTTAACTCCGTCTGATTTTTCAGCGAAGCATCCGGAAAAAGTCAGGCAGAAAACAGCCAGTATAATAGAGGTCATAATTTTTTTCATACACATACCTATAAAAAAAGGGCAGTGACTAGCTGCCCTTCATTGATGTTTTAAATCTTTCTGTTACTGCTGGGGGAACTCTTTGCTGATGGCTGCGTCAAGTTCGTCCTGAGCTTTTTGTGCCTGAAACTGCTGCCACAGAGCCGCATCGTTTTTCAGACTGGATGTAACCTGCTGTTTTGTCAGGTCTGCAACTTTCGCAGGGTTCAGAACAACGAGAACATAGAGTTCGCCGCAAGGAGACATCCATATCTCTTTCTGTGATGTGCCCTGAAGGGACTGGCTTGCTATCTGTTTGGAAACAGAGGAAGTGACCTTGTCAACAGTCTGCGCATCGCCAACGCCTGTAACCTGAGTAAAGTCTTTCATCATTGTGTTGACCTTAACATCTATCATTCTTGCAAGTTCACTTCTGGCGTTTGCCATAGCGGCATCCCTTGTGAACTGCATTCCGGCAGCAGACTTCGCAGCGGAACCCACAGCCGCAAGCGCACCTTCAACAGTGGGGTTAAGAACCCATGCGGGTGCTCCCACAAAGCAAGGATCGGCAAGTGTTTTCTGTTGCTCCTGCTTGCCTCCGCATCCTGCCAGAACAAATGCAAGAAGGGAAATTATTAGGATCAGTTTTTTCATAAACTACCTCCGGTAATCGTACATTCCTTTGATAGAATTTAACACATGAAGGTTCATGTTTCCATACTATTTTAAATAAAATAGTATATAATACTAATATTGATAGGGTATTTTTCACTTATCTATGAAAGGGAAATGCGCTATTATGCAAAAGGAGCAGCACATGAAAAACATACTTATTCTGATCATATGTTCACTTCTTCCGTTTGCAGCATCTGCGCAGGACAGCATCGGAAGTATCAAAAGATATACGGGAAGCGTGGAGCTTTACGATGGCGTTTCGCCGAGACCAGCCATGGTTTCCAAACCAGATACGGAAATTACCCTGAAAAATAAGGTCGCAACAAAACGTGCGTCAGCCGCTGTTATAGAGCTTGATTCCGGCGACAAGGTTGCTCTGTCTGAAAATTCGATGGCAACTTTCTCCTCCACAAATAAAATTAACCCTGAGTCGGGAAAGGTTGTTTTCAGTATAAAAAAACGCGGTTCAGTGACAGGTGCCGTGGCTGTGGGGCTTAAAACGGCCGTAATAGGCGTTAAGGGCACGCAGTTTCTCGTTGATATGTCTCAGGACGGAAAATGCAAAGTTTATCTTAAAGAGGGCGAGATCACCGTTGACGCTATTGAAGGTGAATTTATAAAGCACGGCAAAGTGGTTATGGACGAATACGAAGCCTATGTTAAAAAAATGATGGGCGAATATGACAGCTATGTAGCCGAGCTTCAGAAACAGTACACGGAATACGTTAAATCATTCACAATGAAGGCCGGTCAGGCTGTCAGCATAGACGGAAACGATGTTGAAACGGTTGATTTTGATTCCGGTGCAATGAGAGAGTTCGACCTTCTTAACATGTAAAGAAGCGGGGCTTTCACCCCGCTCATTTTAGTTATTGTGCAATAAAGGGTCCCACAACATTACCCCAGGGGTTGACTCTGAGGATAAACCTGTTGCCTGACGCATCCTTCACAAAGAAGTTATACATCATAAATCTGCCGCCCTGAAACTCTTGTGTTTTCTCGATTTTATATCCTTTCAGGTTGGCGGCGATGAACTCGTCCACTTTTTTCTGTGCTTCTTCTTTTGTCAGCGCTTTGGGAAGCTGCTGGTTGCCCTGCTGGGCACCCTGTCCGTTAAACTGGGGGCAAGGACCGCATCCGCCGGGTCCATATCCGCCGCCCATCATGCCGTATCCTCTTCCCATACCGCCGTATGCAAATGCCATTCCTGCTGCAAGAACTACTGCAAATGTTACCAATAAAGTACGTCTCATCTTATTTTCCTCCTGATGTGTTTAGATGCTTTAGTAATACCAACTTGCGTGCCAAAATGATGAAAACCGATATTTTACTGATAATATTAAACATATCAAATATTACTGAATTTTAGTGTGTAACGGCGATGCACACGTGTGAGAAGATTTTGCACAAATAAATCTTGAATATTATGGTAGTATCTGGAATAAATATTAAATGATCAGGCTGTGCAGATGAAAACAAAAACAACAATCATTCTAATTACTTTATTCGTTTGCGAGCTCATTTTTTTCTTCAGCGCAGGCAAGATTAAAGATATTTTTATTCAGGAACACCTTAAAAACGAAACAGAAGCCCTCCGCTCTTCATATAACGCAGGCATTTCCAATGCACGCAACATAGCAAACGCTTTCTACAATGTGATGATAAACGGTAACACGGATATACTGAGGCTTTTTGCGGAAGCTGAAAAGGCAAGTCCGCAAAGGCAGAACGAAATACGCAAAGAGATGTACGATAAACTTCGCGTAATATATGAACAGCAGGTCAAGCTGGGGCTGAAACAGCTTCATTTCCACACAAGAGACTCCGTCAGCTTTCTCAGAATGCATAAACCGGACGAATACGGCGATTCTCTGACTGGCGTCAGACACACAGTTGATACCGCAAACAGACTCGTACGATATACGGAAGGTTTTGAAGAGGGAAGAATATTTAACGGATTCCGCTTCGTTTTCCCTCTCATATACAACTCTGTGCACCTTGGCAGTGTGGAGATCAGCATATCCTCCGTTTATCTTGCCGACACAATGAACACAACAGCCGCCGGAATACACGATTTTCTCATAAGAAAATCAGTCGTAAGTTCAACGGTTTTTCCGTCGGAGCAATACAATTATGCACAATCAGAACTCTCCGATAACTATCTCCGAGAAAATATCAGTTACGAATACCTTCAGGAAAATGCAGCGGTGTTCGGCAGTATTGAAGAATACCTTTTTGCCTGCGAGATATTTAAACCTGAAGTAAAAGAAAGGATGAACCTTGGCGAAGCGTTTTCAGCACACGCAGTGATAAACGGAAAAGAGATAACCGCTTCATTCCTGCCCATATCCAATATTCTTGACCAGCAGGTCGCATATTTCATAAAGATGGAGCGCGACAACAAATACAGACATATCATTAATATATACAAAGCTGCGCTGCTTGGCGGTTCCATAACCATATTCCTTGTATTCGGGGTGGTGTTCCTTGCGCTTCTGAACAGCCACAAAACCGCTATGCTTAACGCCGTTCTGGATGAAAAACTGAAAGAGAACGAAAACCAGCTTTATATCAAAGAACAGATGCTTTTTCAGCAATCCAAGCTGGCGACTCTCGGCGAAATGTTCAGTTCTCTTGCCCACCAGTGGAAACAGCCGCTTAATATCCTTGCCATGTACGTCCAGAATATGCTTGACGATGATATGGAAGAGGAAGAGCGTAAACGAAGAGAGGATATCGTTGATAAATGTATGGCTCAGATAACTTTCATGAGCGAGACCATCAATGACTTTATGGATTTCATACTGCCATCCGGCAGCGTTGATATGAAAATGGATATGGTGCGCACTGCGGAAGAAATGCTGAAACTGCTTAATCCCGCAATGTCCAAAAAGAAAATTGATATAACCATAGACTCCAAAGGCAGAAAAAGCGTCTTCGCCTCAGCAAATCCGAATGAATTCAAACACGTTCTGGTGAATATTCTGAATAACGCCAAAGACGCCATCATGGACATTAAGGAAAAAGACAAGATGTTCGTGGGAAAAATAAATATTGAAATCGAAGAGAACGGCGGCTTATGTATAATGCGGATTTCAGACAACGGCGGCGGCATTAATCCTGAAGTCATGGAAAAGATGTTTACTCCATACTTCACCACAAAAAAGAAAAAAGACGGCTCAGGGCTTGGGCTTTACATGTGCAAAAAGATAATGCAGAAGCACAACGGCGACATGAACGTCAGTAACTCTGCAAACGGAGCCGTTTTTGAAATTATATTGCCATCAATTAAGGGCGACGGGAGGACAAATGAAACAGGCACTGTTGGTCATTGACATTCAAAACGATTATTTCAGGGGCGGTCCAATGGAACTTTCCGGCGCGGAAGCGGCGGCAGACAGAGCAGCAGATGTGATAAAAAAATTCAGAGAGCGAAAACTTCCGGTGATTTTTATTAAGCACATAGCTTCAAGACCGGAAGCTGGTTTTTTTCTTCCTGACACTCCGGGTGCGGAGATAAACCACCGGGTAAAACCACTCGAAAGCGAAAAAGTCATAATAAAGCATTTCCCTAACAGTTTCATAGAAACAGAGCTGAAAACCCATCTTGAATCAATAAAGATAACCGACCTCACGATTGTCGGAATGATGACCCACATGTGCATAGATGCCACCACGCGCGCCGCAAAAGACCTTGGGTACAATACGACAGTTGTAGGAGATGCCTGCGCAACCCGCGATCTTGTCATAGACGGAGCACCTGTCAAATCGGAGGAGATACAGAAATCTTTTCTGGCAGCGCTCAACTATTTCTACAGTACGGTAAAGACCTCTGACATGATATAAGAAAGGCTCCTTGCGGAGCCTTTAATCTATATACTGTCTTTCTCGCCTATTACCCCCGCAGACCAGAGCAGGTTTGCGTACTGTACACGGTAATCTCTCCATGCCTGCGCAAGTCTAACCTGCGCGCTGCGGAGATTATATTCCGCATCGTCCACGTCCAGCTTTGTTTTGACACCGAATCTGTAGCCTTTTTCAGCCATATCCAGAAGTTTTGCCGCCTCGTCAACCGTGCCTCCTGCGGCATCTATAACTTCGGCAGCCTCTTTAACCCGGCTAACCGCCTGACGAACATCAAGGGAAACGGAATCCTCCGCCTGAAGCTGCTGGAGTTTGATTTTGCGCAGGTCGCTCTGCGCCTGAATCACCTTTCCTTTCGTTTCGAAACCGTCGAAAAAAGGAAACGACATCTTGATTCCTGCATCCCACGTTGTGAGGCTCTTTTCATCCTCGCCGTCCAGCTTTATACGGTTGTATGAGCCTTCAAGGTCGAGTCTGGGTTTGTCTCCGGCACGGCTGACCTGTACCAGTTCCTTGTTGAAATCAACCATCAGCCTTTTATCCAGAACTTCAGGACGGTTAGACAGCGCAGATTTCAGTACATCTTCATAGTCAAACGCCGCTATTTCAGCAGGTTTAAGCTCCCCCTGAACATCTATGTCATAGTTGATACCCAGAATATATTTAAGGTTATCTTTATTAACATTTAGATTGTTGCTGTATGTAATGACATCCGGCTGAGCGTTTTTAAGCGCCACCCTTGCGGACAGAACGTCATAGTCCGTTGCCGTTCCCAGCTTATATTTCTTTTCGGCTTCGGCAAGGTGTCTCTCCCGCTGTTTGACGTTCTCCTGAGCAATGAAAAGAAGCTGCCTTGTCAGCAGTATGTCCGTGAACGCAACAGTAACGTCACGCACAGCAGCCTGTTTGTACAGCCTTAACTGTTCGTCGCCGGTTCGAAGACCTATCTTTGCCGCGCGAATGGCTGCACCGACCTGTCCCCATGTAAAAAGCGCCTGTTTAACGGAAATTCCGGCGTTGTACTGATTGAAAGTGTCCGAATTCACAGCCGAACCGGTGGAAGCATCCTTAGTGCGCGTTACGCCGCCGTTAAGCGTCGCTGCAGGCAGTGCGGCAGAGCGTTCCTCGATATACACACCCTCAAGGTACGTCATATATTCCTTCGCCTGCTCAACGCTTTTGTTCTTTTCCATGGCAATATCTATCGCCTCTTTCAGCGTAAGCACCTTTACGTCCTGCGCAAACACCGCCAGAGGCATAATTATCATCAGTGCCGTAAGTATTTTTCTCATGCACGTCCTCCAAATCCGAAGAACTTTTTAAGTTTCAGTGCAAAATCATCCATAATGGCGTAGACCACCGGAACCACTACAAGTGTAAGTATGGTGGATGTTATCAGACCGCCCACCACTGCCCTTGCCATTGGTGCCCTCATTTCCGCACCAGCTCCGATAGCAAGCGCCAGAGGGAGCATACCGAATATCATGGCAAGCGTTGTCATCATGATGGGACGGAACCTTGTGCGCCCTGCCTGAACAAGCGCCTCTGTCCGTTCCATACCCGATGCGCGCAGATGTTTCGCATAATCTATCAGTAATATGGCGTTCTTCGTCACCAATCCCATCAGCATGATGAGACCTATTAGCGACATGATGTTTATTGTATCGCCTGTGAGATGCAGCATCCCTGCCATACCAAGAATTGAAAGCGGCAGGGAAAACATAATCGCAAAAGGCTCAATAAACGATTCAAACTGTGCCGCAAGCACCAGATACACCATCAGAACAGCCAGAATAAGTGCCTCCGCCATATATCCGAACGATTCCGCCATATCTTCGCCCTCCCCCGCAAAGGAGAACTCATAACCCGATTCGGTTTTTATTGTCGGAATTACATCAGCCTTAACCAGATTGACAGCGGTACCGATGGGAAGGTCGTCAAGGTTCGCCATAACGTCCACCTTCCTTTCAAGGTTCTGCCTGTTTATCTGGCTTGGAGTGGTATCTATCTCGTATGATGCTATGTTTCTCAGTGTAACAAGCGTATTGACGCCGTCTTTGTTCTGCAAGGCAAGTTTCAGGTTCATCAGTTGGTCGGGATTCTGCCTGTACTGCTCCGCGAGTCTCACTCTGATGTCAATAGCGTCTCCGTCCTGTTCCTCATAAGTGGAAGCAACGCTTCCGCCGAAAAGGGTACTTACGGTGTTGACAATATCCTGAGAATTAAGCCCTATTGCAGCCGCTTTGTCCCTGTCAACCTTGATCCTGTATTCCGGCGTATCGTCCTCAAGGGAAGTATCTATATCCACAATACCCTTGATTTTGCTCATTTTCTCTTTCATCTCGGCAGCATATTGTTTCAAAAGGTCAATATCGCTACCCTGTATGGTGACAACAAGAGGTTTATTCGAACTGCCGAGACCGCCTGCCTCTTCTATTGATGTACGGACTCCGGCAACAGTTGAAAGTCTTTTCCTGAAATCCTGTTCAATCTCTTTCTGACTTCTCTCTCTGTCTTTTTTAGCCACCAGCTTCACATAGAGAACCCCTTTGCGCACAACTCCGTTGTCGCCCGCGCCGATGGTTCCGTATGTATGGTCAACCTCGGAAACATCCTTCACAGAAGCCAGAATGGCGTTAAGCCTGTTCTCGCTTTCGTATATCGAAGCGTCGGGGGCAGTGGTGAAACTTATCTGAAACTCGCCCTTGTCCTCTTCCGTCATGAATGCCGCCTGCAATGTGCCGAAAAGGAACAGACCGAGGAAAAATGCCGCCGTTGTTACGAGAGCAATAGTTATCCTGTGCCGCAAAGCCCAGCCCACTACGCCTTTATAGCTGTCGGCTATCCGGTCGAAGAATTTATTGAATTTATGTACCTGTCTGCCCAGCCAAGTTCCCTGCGGGTTTTCAATGGCAGGGTCGTGCCAGCGAGAGGACATCATGGGGTCAAGAGTGAACGAAACCAGCAGAGAGACCGCAACAGCGAACGCCACCGTCATTCCGAACGAGAAGAAGAACTTACCGACGATACCCTTCATGAAGGCTACTGGAACGAAAACCGCCATAACCGAAAGGGTTGTTGCCATAACAGCAAGCCCTATCTCAGCCGTGCCCTCTTTTGCCGCCGTCATATGGTCTTTGCCCATCTCAACGTGCCGGACGATATTCTCCCGCACAACAATAGCGTCATCGATAAGCATACCTATCGCAAGCGACAGTGCCATAAGGGTCATAACGTTAAGACTCATCCCCAGAGCATAGATAGCTATGAACGAGGAGATAACCGAAATGGGGAGCGTAAGACCTGTAATGACAGTTGAACGCCAAGAGTTTATAAAAAGAAAAACTATCAGTACGGTGAGTATACCGCCTATAATGATAGTGTGCTGAACGTCCGTCAGAGAATCGCGTATCTGCTGTGAGGCATCGCGCACGATGGTGAGCTTAACGTCTGCCGGCAGATCCTTCTCTATTTTTTTAACACGGTCGAGAACATCGTCAACCACCTGGACAACGTTTGCGCCGGACTGCTTGATAACGTCCACCGATACCGCCGGACGACCGTTATAAAGTGAAGCAGTGCGCTTCTCCTCTATGCCGTCAACAATAGTTGCAACTTCTGAAAGCCGCACAGGTCTGCCGTCCAGAGCCGTCACCGTCATGTTGTTCAGTTCGTCCACATATTCGCTTTTGCCGGAGACACGGACAGAGTATTCACCGCTTTTTTTCGTCATACGCCCCAGAGGAGTGTTGACGTTCTCCTGTTTTATACCGTTAACGACGGATGTGACCGAAACGCCGAGGCTCTCAAGTTTAAGCGGGTCGATTATGATATTGACCTCTTTTTCGGAAGCGCCTATGAGGTTTACCTTGCCCACGCCCTGAATCGATTCGAGACGTTTTTTGACAACCTTGTCAACAATATCCGTAAGCTCCCTCTGGGAGAGAACGTTTGACTCCGCAGCAACAGACACTATAGGCATGTCGTTAAAGTCAATCTTCTGTATAATAGGTTCCTCTATATCGTCCGGCAGATCGCCCCTTATAGCGCCTATTTTTGCGCGTACTTCAGGGTTTACGGCATCAATGTCCACCTCAAGCTCAAACTCCACAACTACAGTCGAAACGCCTTCCGAAGAATAGGAGTATATCTTTTTAACGCCTGCAACAGGGTTAACAGCCTCTTCTATCTTCTTGCTGACCTCTGTTTCAACTGTCTGAGCGGATGCGCCTTCGTATTTTGTGACAACCGAAATAACGGGAATATCCACGTTCGGAAATTCCTCAACAGACAGTCTGTTGTATGAAAATACGCCCAAAACCACCAGAGTCAGCATTATGACCGTGGCGAATACGGGACGTTTTATCGAAAGATCGGAGAGAAACATCAGTTCACCCTATTTCCCTACGGAGACTACATCCCCGTCTTTAATTGTAAATCCTCCGCGGGTAACAACATTATCGCCGTCTTTAAGCCCGCCTGTGATTTCCACCATTCCGTTGTAAACATGCCCCACTGCAACATCCTTCAAACGGGCTATACCGCTTTGAACAACGTAAACTTTCGCTTTGCGCGCAACGCTGTCGTTACCGAGTATTGCCGACTGGGGGAGAAGGAAAACACTTCGTTTTTCGCCAGTATATATTTTGGCTTTAACAAAAAATCCAGATTTAAGAAGATTTTCGTCGTTTCTTACCTCTATATTCACTTTTATGGATCTGTCCGCCGTATCAACCTGAGGGTTAACATGCGCAACCTTGCCTTCGAAAACCTTTTCCGGAAAAGCATCAACGGTAAACTCAACGCGGCTCCCAACACCAACTCCGGCTATGTCCACAGTGGGAATGCTGACGTTAAGATCATAAATACTTTCATCTATAATACTGAAAAGCGCAGCACTGTTATCTCCGCCGGCCATGTCTCCGACGTTGGCGTTTCTTACAGCTATGGTTCCGGAAATAGGCGCTGTTATCTCAGCCTTGCCGAGACGGATGGCAGCCTGTCTGTAGTCTTCCTGTGCAGCAGCAGTCTGTGCCTGTGCGGAAGCAACGCGTGCTCTTGCCGCCGCCATATCCGTGCTTGCATCATCAAGCTGCTGCTGGGTGGCAAGACCGGATTGTTTTAAATTCTGCATCCTAATAAGCTCTCTGTCCGCACGGTTAAGATAAGTCTGAGCTTCCAGAGATGCCGCCTTAGCGTTTTCTGCCGAAGCCTTTGCCCGCGCCGCAGAAGCGGCTATCTCGTCTGAGTCTATCCTCGCCAGAAGTTCGCCCTTATTAACTTTCACCCAGTCTTTAACATAGACCTCACGAACCTTGCCGGAGACCTCGGACCGTACCTCGGCACTGTATTTTGCGGTGAGGTTTCCTGTGGCATCGACATAGCTTTCAACCACCTGAGCCTTAACAGCAGACGTTTCCACTGAAATTCCGCCGTCGGTCTTAACTTCCTGAGTTTTATCCTGCTTTCTGCCGGATAAAACGGCAATAACAGCCACGGCGAGAACAGCCACGGCAATATAAATCAGCTTTCTCCTCATAAACTCAAACCTCTTTTTTTATCAATATTTTATCAAAAATTTTATCAATCAGTCTCTGCATGTCATCCACCGACATTTTTATTGAGCACTCTATCACTCTGGTATCAAAGCAGAAAAACAGTATGGACAAAATGATTGTCGTAAAATCCTTAATCCCCATGTCCTCAAGTTCACCATTATCTATGCCTGTTTGCAGCATCACCTCTATCTTATTAGCCATACGGGTATGGAATTCCTCAAAATCAATATGCGGAGCACCCTGCGGTGGACCGTAAACCATTGCATGTATCAGACGAACATACTCCATATTCTGTTCCTGAATTTCCATAAGTTCTTTGAACATAATAATAATAGTATCCTTTGCCGATACATCTTTCAGAGGATAACGTTGAATTACCTCTTCAAACTCAGTAAACGCCTCATTCATGATTTCAGTGTAGATACCCTCTTTATTTTTGAAATAATAGTAGAGCATAGGCTTCGTTACATTCGCCTCCTGCACTATCATGCTGACGGAAGTTGCTTCGTAGCCTTTTGACACAAAAAGATTCAAAGCAGCCTTCAGCAGCCTGTTCCTTGCATCGTCCTTTGGTATTTCCATATGCTCACCTATTTACCTACCGATAGGTAAACATTAAAATCAGGTATAAGTCAAGCGTATAATTTATGTGTAAATTATGATCAGGAATCAGGCTGTTCTGATTGTATTTGAACCGCAGCTTTTCGCTTCTGCCAAAGCGTTTTCTGCTCGGAAGGTCATACCCGCCTCTGTTTCATATTCCGAATGGAAAGAGATTCCGGCACAGACCTGTATGGTTTCGTTTTCAGCGAGTTTCAAAAGTCTTGCATCTGTGTTAACAGCCTCCTGCACCTTCAAAGCTATTCGATTCGCCTCTCCGGCATCAACGTTGACAATAACCATAAATTCGTCGCCGTTCCATCTTACAACTGTGCTTTCAGTTCCGACCTCTTCTTTAATCAGTGCCAGTGTACGTTCAAGTATCATATCTGCACAGATATGACCGTATCTGTCGTTTACGCCTTTAAAATCGTCAACATCGAAAAGTATCAGAGAAAAATCCTTGGATCGGGCTAAGTGTATATTAAATTTCCGAATAAATTCCTGTCTATTGAAACACCCCATAAGCGAATCGCCGAATGTTTCACCTTCGAGTCTGCTGTGGTAGTAGTTGATAACGGTGATGATTACCCCGAGAATCAGAAGAGTCAGAATGAACCCTATCATGGTGTTTTTAATAAAGTTCTGCCATATGGTTTTAAGAGCGGAGTTCTGGTTCTGAACGACCAGAAGAAACCAGTTCAGTTCAGGAATATACCTTGAAGTAAGAAGCATATGCCCATTCTTTCCATCATATTCGAAATTACCAGAGACATAAGACACCTGTAATATCTGCGGCGCTATTTCGCCTATACCCGGCGCTTTTCTTATGTTCGGCTGTGATATCTCAGTATTTCTGGCGCTTACCTGAATAACCCCGTTCTGATCGACAAGGTAGATATCTCTGTCATATCTGACCTGATATTCGGACAGCAGGTTTTTAATGCGTTCAAGTTCCAGCCCAACACCTGTGACGCCCAAAAGTTTATGGTCATAATCGTGCACCCTGTGGTTTATGAAAATGGTCATTATGTTGCGTTCCGCCTGGTTGGTGTCCACAGTCAGCTCATAAGGTTCGTGTTTTGATGTGAAGTTGTAATACCACTGATCGCGAGGGTTATCTTTTTCTATTTTTTTGAGCACACCGTCATAATAGTAATAATTTCCGGTTGTTTCTGACACAAAAAAGGAGGTGAAGAAATCGTATTTATGTTTTATATGGGTGAGATATTTCTCTATCTGCGCGGTATTCTTTTCTCCGCTTATCGCCCAGTCCTTGACAAAAGTGTCGTTAGCCATCAGAGAAGATATGAAAATTGGACGCATGAGGTCCCGCTGTATCTCGGAATAGATATTATCACGGGTAAGCGGTAGAGACGTGTTTATAATGCTGCTGCGCAGTGAATCCTTTGCAGCCTGATAGCTTACGATGTTCGTTATGAAATAACCAGAAAACAGCAGCACGCTGATAAATACGAACAGATAAAACCTGTTCATAAGTTTCTTTCCTGTCATTATTTTCTCCGGGCTTTCCGCAATAATAAGTATAAGTATCGGTTTAATTATTGTACATTAAAATTATAAAAACAACAGGTAAAGATACAAATTTAATCAATTATAAAATGAGGTGCTCTTACGCCCCTTCAAACATAATAACCCTGTAATCCGCGCCAAGAAATCTATGCGCACGGGCTTTTCTGTATTCGTCGCTGTTATACCAAGCGAGCGCTTCCTGTCTTGTTGGAAACTCAAGAAGAACAGTACCAAGCGCCTCTGCACCTTCCAGCGTCTCTATCTCACCGTAGGCAGCCAGTTTTTTCATGTTTCTTCCGGCAGCAGCGGCAGGAACAAGTTTTTTATACTGCTCAATCTCTGTTTCATCTTTCACTCTTTCTTTAATAAAAATGATGTAATAAGGCATATAAATACTCCTATATCCTGAGTTTGTCTGTTCTCAGGTCAAAATCTTCGTGGGTATACCATTCCCTGCCCTTTTTCACAGCTATAAAATTGCCGCGCTCCGCAAGTTTTTTCAGATTCAGTATCGAAAGCCCTGTCTTTATGTCGGACAGAGGTCTCAGAACGTATCCGTTATCTTTAACCAGAATGGCGCTGATATACATATCCAGACTGTCTGAAAGCAGCTCGGCAAACATGCCGGACATCTTTTCCGTTTTTATATCATGCAGCTTTGCGGGAATATTGTGATAAGACTGAGGTATAGACAAAGTGAACCCCATCTGTTCTCTAAACTCCTTAACTGCGGCGGAAAACGCCATGATATCGTCCTCCTCACCTTTGATTGAAACCGCAGGAAGACCGCACGCAATCAAAATATAATTGGTCAGTATGCGCCCCACACGGCTGTTCCCCTCTTCCATAGGGCAGACCGACTCAAAATAACATATCTGGTTGGCAATGAACGTCAAAAAATCCTTTATATTAAGTAACCCATTACGGTAGTTTTCGACCTTTTCACGCACGTAGTCAGCATACATATCCAGAAACAATGGAATGTCCACGAAGTCAGGAGTGTTTGTTCCGTCAGAAAAAATGAAATTCGCTCTGCGCATCCCCGGATACAGCTTGTCATCAGCCAGCAGAAGACCGTTCAGCTTTCTGAAATCCTCGAAAGCGAATGAAAACGTCCCCTTAACCTTGTCTGCATATGCCCTGTCATAATAAACAATAGAGGCTTTATGGTAAGAAAGGATTTTCAAAGCATTGGGTGAGCGCGGCGGTTCTTTATGTATAAGAGCGGCTTCCGCCTCTTTAATCTGGATGTAAAGTCCCTCCGACATTATAGAATTTCGTGCCTCATCTGTAAGGATAGCTCCCCATTCAGCTTTGTGGGTTGCTGCTCTTGATATGCCGCCGAGTTTATTCAGTATACTTACGCGCTTTTCCAGCAGTCCGTATAACATAAGCCACCATAAAAGTTTAATAATAAAATAATATACGGTTTATGATTATCCACAATACAAAAATGGAGGCACGCCCATCAACACAATTAGCACTCATCTTTAACACAATAATCTCAACACATTCCACACTGTTTATAAAGTATCATTCGGCATCAAGCGGAGGGTTTTGTTCATGAAACATTTTATATTATCATTGTTTGTGGTTTTGCTCGCAGCAGGCTGCGGAGGCGGCTCCGGTTCAAAAGATTCGGACAAAGTTTCAAACAATGCGCCCGAAATATCAGGCGCACCGATACAATTTCTTAAAGCGGGTCAGTCATATAGCTTCACTCCTGCGGCTTCCGACGCGGACGGGGACGAGCTTGTCTTCAGTATTGAGAATCAGCCAGACTGGGCAACTTTTGATACTGCCACAGGCACGCTGGCAGGCACACCGACAAAAGGATTTTACAGAAATATAAAGATATCCGTCTCAGACGGTTACGACACAACGTCACTGGACACCTTTGAAATAGCGGCAGCGGAACTGCTTCTTCTTAAAACAGGACAAACAGGATGCTGGAACTCGGCAGGCACTTCGGTCACATGTTCTGACACAGCTCAGGACGGCGAAACACAGACAGGTGCGGATGCAGACTTCACCACGAATACATCGGATAATACAGTTACCGATAATGTCAACGGACTGCTCTGGCACAATGAAGCCTCGCCGACAACACAACCCTATTCAACTGCGAACAATCTTTGTGAAAACTCGACACTGGCAAGCAGCACATGGAGGCTTCCGGATATCAGCGAACTTGAAATGACTGTGAATTACGGCAAATCTTCGGCTCCCTATCTTTATGACTACTTCACAAATTACGCTTCGGGTTCATACTGGACATCCAGAGAATCATACGGAACAGGAAGCATATATTTCTGGGTACTCAACTTCGCTACTGCTGTTCAGAACACCGACATTCAGGATAATTCCAATTATTACAGATGCGTCAGCGGCAGCACCCCCACACTGGGAACCTATACCCGCGACTCCTCCAACGGCATAGTTTATGATGAAAGAACCGGTCTGGAATGGGCAGATCAGTCACTGGTTTCAAAAACGTGGACAGAGGCTCTGGCATATTGCAACAGCCTCACATACGGCGGGTATTCCGACTGGAGACTACCGAATATAAAAGAACTGAACTCCATAGCGTACAGAACAAACTATGCACCTGCGTTAAGCTCTGTGTTCCAGTATCCAGCCAACAGCTTTTTCTGGTCTTCAACAACGTATCAGATAACCAAAACATCCGCATGGGGAGTGGATTTCACAACAGGAAAGGGTATGACAGCAACCAAGACAGGAGCAAATTATTTAAAATGCGTCAGGGGCGGAGAATAAAACGACACCTCCACATCGATCCATAGACCTGTAGGAGAAACAGCCGCAGTGTTATAATACTGCGGCTGTTTCGTCTGTTCAGCCCTTATATTTTTCAAACGCCGCAATGGCGCAATGTCCGCCGAAACCGAAAGTATTGCTCATCGCTACGTTCACAGTCTTCTTTTTCGCCCTGCCAAGTGTAAGATCAATTCCTTTATGAATCTCGTCTCCGACGTTCTCTGTGTTTATGGTAGGCGGAATCATATCCTCTTTAACAGCCATAACGCATATAAGCGATTCAATTGCGCCTGCAGCACCAAGAAGGTGTCCTGTCATTGATTTGGTGGCACTGACGGAAAGGTGCTTCGGATCTTCTCCGAAAAGACGGACAATAGACTTTATCTCACTGTCGTCACCGACAGGGGTTGATGTTGCGTGCATATTAATATAATCGACCTGTTCGGCGGTAATTCCGGCATCATCCAGCGCGGTTTTCATCGCGAGGTATGCGCCTAAACCTTCGGGATGTGTGGCTGTCAGGTGATATGCGTCCGCACCGAAACCTGCGCCTATCATCTCTGCATATATTTTTGCGCCCCTTGCTTTGGCGTGTTCGTATTCTTCGAGAATGAGTCCTGCCGCGCCTTCGCCCATTACAAAACCGTCTCTGTCCCTGTCAAAAGGACGTGAAGCCTTTTCAGGTTCATCGTTCCTTTCGGAAAGAGCCTTCATTGCGCTGAAACCGCCCACGGATGATTCACATATAGCGCCCTCTGCGCCGCCTGCAACAATTATATCAGCCATGCCCAGCCTGATATAGTTGAACGCATCCGCAATAGCGTTAGTGGAAGATGCGCACGCCGATACCGGACAGAAATTTATACCATGAAGTCCGAAGCGGATGGATATATGTCCGGCAGCAATGTCCGTGATTATTTTAGGAACGAGAAAAGGCGAAAAACGAGGTTTGTCCCTGTGCTCGGCATAATCGAGCAGTTGTTCGTCCATAGTAGGCATACCGCCCACTGCAGACGACCAGATAACACCTGCACGGTTTCTGTCAAACTCCGCCGTGTCAAGACCTGCGTCTCTGAAAGCCTCATCAGATGCAGCGATGCTGTATTGAGCAAACAGATCAAGTCTGCGGGCCTCCTTCGCGTCAAAATATTTCAGCGGCTCAAACCCTTTGACTTCACATGCAAAGCGTGTTTTGAATCCCGACGCATCGAACTTTGTTATAGGTCCGGCACCGCTGACCCCGTCAATCAGATTTCTCCATGTATCAGCAACGTTATTGCCCAGCGGAGTGATGGCTCCAAGACCTGTAACAACCACTCTTTTCAATGTTAAAGTTTTCTGTTTTGCCATGTCATTTCCTCTTATTTCTGTTCTTTACTTTATCTGTAAGCATCTTCACAGCTTCCACGCCGTCGCTGCCGAATATATTGCATACAGTTTTCTGAGCCTTTTCCCATTGAGGGCGCGCGCTAAGGATAAGTTCTCTTCCGGTTTCAGTTATTTCAACATTTTCTGCATCTGTTTTTTTCACCCAGCCGTTTCTCTCCATGCGGTCGATGTTTCTGCTGACGGTTGACTTATCCATCTGCAAAGACCTGCCCAGAGCGCTCCCGCTGCGGCTTCCATATGCCAGCAGATGCACAAGTATAGATGCCTGGGTTATTTTAAGTCCGCTGCTTTTCAGCTCACGGTCGTATATCCCCACGACTACTCTGCTTATTATTTTAATTTGTCCGGCGAGACATTGCTTCGCAATATCTATAGCTATCTGGTCCATTTCGTCTCCGTGTTGTATATGCAACATATAAGTTACTAAACTAAAAGTCAATGTAAAAAAGGAAATTTTCTTGATTATTAAGATATTAAGAGAAAAATATCAGAAATATACAGGCAAATTTACTATGATTGAGCCCGAAACAAGTTCTGGCAATCCTGCCATTAAATAAATTAAAAAAGGCATCGCCACTTTGGACGATGCCTTTATTAATATCGGGATGACAGGATTTGAACCTGCGACCACACCCACCCCAAGGGTGTACGCTACCAGTCTGCGCTACATCCCGTAAGTACCCGTTTTATCGGGAGTTCAGTTTATACCAAACGCTTAAAGGTAAGTCAACAATTTTCTTACATTGATTAAAAAGAAAAATTCACTCTCCCAAAGGTGTTTAAGAGAACATGCCACACAGGTCACAAACCACTTTAACATGCGTTTTTAACGTCTTTTTTTGCCTGTTTTTATCCTCAGACTCACTTTTGATTATACTCTGACATCTGCTTAACAAATATTTTACATCTTCATAGTAAATCTAACCCCAGCAGAATGTGATTATCCAAAATAACAGGAGGATAAAATGAAAAAACTGTTCACGCTTGTGCTCTCTCTTATAGCACTCGCAGGTCTCACCGTTACTGCTCACGCCAGAGAGCAAATCAGAATCGTTGGTTCAAGTACGGTTTACCCCTTCTCTTCTTATGTTGCTGAAGAGTTCGGCGCAACCAGCAAATTTCAGACTCCCATCATCGAGTCTACAGGTTCAGGCGGCGGTCACAAACTTTTCTCCGCAGGCACAGACCTCAACACACCCGACATTACAAACTCTTCCAGAAGAATGAAAGACAGCGAGTTCAACAAGAACATGGAAGTCGGCAACAAACTTATCTCTGAAGTTACGATAGGTTTCGACGGTATCGCAATTGCTTTCAACAAAAAGAACCCCGCTATGTCAGTATCAAAGAAAGACCTCTTTCTTGCTGTTGCAGCAGAAGTTCCCGTTGACGGCAAACTTGTTGCAAACCCCTACAAAACATGGAGAGACGTTAACGCTTCTCTGCCCAACAAAAAGATCGTAATCTACGGTCCCCCCACCTCTTCCGGTACAAGAGACGCATTTGAGGAAATGGTAATGGGTGAAACTTCTGATAAAATGGCTGAGTACGGCAAAAAAGCCTACACAAAAATTCGTCAGGACGGAGCATACATCCCCGCCGGTGAAAACGACAACCTTATCGTACAGAAACTTGCAAAAGATCCCGAAGCAATGGGTATCTTCGGTTACTCTTTCCTTGAAGAGAACACTGACAAACTACAAGGCGCAACTGTCGACGGTTATGCACCCACACCTGCTAACATATCTTCCGGCAAATACCCGATCTCCCGTTCACTTTACTTCTATGTAAAACAGGAACACATCGGCAAAGTACCCGGAATCACAGAATACGTTGACCTCTTCCTCAGCGAGAAAATGATCGGCGACAAAGGTCTTCTGAAAAGAATCGGTCTTATCCCGCTTCCCAAGGCTCAAAGAGACTCTCAGAGAGCAAAATGGGCAAAAAGAGTTCCCCTTAAACTCGACGACCTCAAATAATCACGGTTCTTTGTAAATACACGGTCTGCCGTCAATGGACGGCAGACCCCTTTTAAAAACTGTTTGGAGTTTCAGATGCTCAAAGTTCTTTTATACTTTCTCATCGGTGTTCTGCCCCTCTGCTATGCCGCATTCTACATAGGACGTAAAAAAGCAAGAACCGGCGAGCTTGAATCCGGAGAAAGATTTCACTCCAGACCCGGACACTACGGCTGGTACAGTGTAATATGGATGGCTGTGCCCTCTCTTGCCGTTTCCTTCATCTTCACAATACTCGGTTCATCCAAAATATTTCAAGTCCCTTTCACAATGCACATTACAACAATCCTGCTCATTGCGGCGTTTGGTCTCTGGTATGCCCAGAAAAAGATAACCAAAGGTCTCAAAGCAAGGAATTTCATTGAGAAGACAATCAAGGTGATGCTCATAACAGCTTCCCTTGTTTCAATATTAACAACAGTGGGAATTGTGTTCTCAATCCTGTTTGAATCCATGAAGTTCTTTTCGCATGTCAACTTTTTCAGCTTCATAACAGGTACGGAATGGGATCCCGACACAGCCTTCCTTGAAGGCGCAGGAAGAGACGCGTCAAACGCAGCACAGGCAAAATTCGGTTCTGTGCCGATATTTGCAGGCACATTTATGATAACCCTTATAGCCCTTCTTGTGGCTGTGCCCGTCGGACTCTTCTCCGCCATTTTCATGAGTGAATACGCATCAAACAGAATCCGCGGATGGGTAAAGCCAATCCTTGAAATACTTGCCGGTATCCCAACAGTTGTATACGGCTTCTTCGCGGCGATAACGGTAAGCCCTCTGGTGGTCAAACTCGCGGAGAGCATCGGTTTTCAGGCTGATTATACAAACGCACTCAGCCCCGGCATCGTTATGGGCATCATGATTATCCCGTTTGTATCATCGCTCTCTGACGACGTTATAAACGCAATTCCTCAGAACATGCGCGAAGGCTCACTGGCTCTCGGCATGACCCGTTCTGAAACAATGAAGCATGTGCTTCTTCCCGCGGCAATGCCCGGTATAGTGTCTGCCGTGTTGCTCGCACTGTCCCGCGCAATAGGCGAAACCATGATCGTCGTTATGGCGGCAGGTCTTCAGCCCAAACTCTCGTGGAACCCTCTGGACGGTATGACAACCGTAACGGTAAGGATTGTCGATGCACTTACAGGCGACCAGTCGTTCGATAGCCTTGAAACGCTTTCGGCTTTCGGTCTGGGTTTTGTGCTGCTGCTTATCACACTGGTTCTCAACGTGGTTTCCAGCATAGTTATCAGAAAGTTCCGCAAACAATACGTATAACCGGGAAATAAGATGGACAAAGAAACAAGACGACTTAAACGTATAAAAAGAAGATACAGAGGCGAAATAACTTTCAGAGTGCTGTCGGTGTCGGCAATAGTGCTGGCGGCATCATTTCTGGTATTTTTTCTTACAGATATCATCCGCACAGGCTACACAGCCTTCGAGCAGACGGTCATCCAGACTGAATTGACTTATGACGCTGATACTGTAGAGATACCGCAGCTTGCGGTTTCAGAAGAGATGGGAGAACTGGTAAGCCGGGGTTTCCTGCGTCTGATACCCCAGCAAGTGGAAGAAAACCCTAAGCTGATGAATACTACCCAGACACAGTGGGTTCTTGCGGAGGCTGAGGTTGACCAGTATATGAAAGGAAAACCCAACAAGCTCTCCGAAGAGGAAACAGCCTTCGTGGACAACCTCAAAAAAGAGGGTAAGGTCAAGCTGGTATTCAACAAATGGTTCTTTACAAACGGCGATTCAAAACTGCCTGAAATGGCTGGTCTCCTTTCCGCTGTTATAGGTACTGTATACGTTCTTATCCTTACAATGATGTTCTCCGTGCCGATAGGCGTTATGACGGCTATCTATCTGGAAGAGTTCGCTCCGGACAACTGGTTCACCCGCATAATAGAGGTAAACATAAACAACCTTGCCGCCATTCCTTCAATTATTTTCGGTCTTCTGGGTCTGGCGATATTCATAAACCTTTTCGGAGTGCCCCGCTCTTCCGCGCTGGCAGGCGGTCTGACCCTTTCGCTTATGTCCCTCCCTGTTATAATAATCAGCACAAGGGCGGCTCTGTCCTCTGTGCCGGATACTATACGTCAGGCGGCACAGGGCGTCGGTGCATCACCATGGCAGGTGGTTTGGCACCACATTCTGCCTTTGAGCTTGCCGGGAATCATGACAGGTACTATTATCAGTATGGCGCACGCCATCGGTGAAACCGCTCCCCTGCTCATTGTGGGTATGCTTGCTTATATCCCTACAGCTCCGTCAGGCGTCACACAGGCGGCAACTGTGCTTCCCGCACAGATATACACATGGTCAGGCGATTCTCTGCGCGCCTATACGGAAAGAACGGCACTGGGCATCATAGTGCTCCTGTCCGTTCTGCTGCTGCTCAACGCAGTGGCGGTTATTTTAAGAAATAAATACGAACGCAAATGGTAATATACATCCACACAGCATCAGGAGTTGAAAGATAATGGAAAACAACATTAAAATGAAGTCCGACAACCTGAACTTCTATTACGGAAATTTCAAAGCATTAAAGGATATAAACCTTACCTTCCCCGAAAGGAAAGTAACGGCGCTGATAGGTCCCTCCGGCTGCGGAAAGTCTACCTACCTCAGATGCTTCAACAGGATGAACGACCTTATTAAAGGTATAAGGGTTGAAGGCGGAATCTATCTGGACGATCAGGAAATTCATGACTCTAAACTCGATGTTGTGGAACTGCGCAGACGTGTGGGTATGGTTTTCCAGAAGCCCAATCCATTCCCTAAAACTATATATGAAAACATTGCATACGCTCCCAGAATACACGGTCTTGTTTCCAAAGGAAGCGAGATGGATGACCTTGTGGAGGACTCTCTCAAAAAAGCAGGTCTCTGGGAAGAGGTAAAAGACAGGCTTAAATCTCAGGCAACAGCTCTTTCCGGCGGTCAGCAGCAGCGTCTCTGCATAGCCCGCGCTCTTGCTATGGAACCGGAAGTTCTCCTTATGGACGAACCGGCATCGGCTCTTGACCCCATAGCAACCCAGAAGATAGAAGAGCTGATATACGAGCTTAAAGAAAGGCTCACTGTCATAATCGTCACCCACAACATGCAGCAGGCGGCGAGAGTTTCCGACTATACTGCATTCTTTTACATGGGTGAGCTTATTGAGGTTGGCGACACCAGCACCATCTTCACAAACCCCACTGTCAAAAAGACAGAGGACTACATCACAGGACGATTTGGTTAATCCCATTTCCCATATACTACCCCTTTGGGCGGTCTTCCTGACCGCCTTTTTTATGTCAGAACTTCGTCATATTTTTGCAAACTATTATTAATATTACATAAATTCACAATCTATTGATTGACTGAATTAAGCTCACATCATAAAATCCCGTAAAACAGACATTTAATTATTATTGTTCAAAAATTTGCGGCGGTGAAAATATGACTTTTAACGTCAAAAACATGAGGATAAAGACAAAAACCCTCATCCTGTTCTCAATCTGCATCCTTTTCAGCATTATAATAACGGGTTATTCGGTGATAAGCACCATTGAAAACCATCTTTTCAGGCAGATAGAGACATTGCTTGCCTTTCAGGCAAACTCGCTGAAAGAACGTCTTAAAGGGTTTGACGAACTTTCCGCAAAACTTGCGCAGTCAAACAAGGGCGACGTCAACATGATACTCGAAAATGAACTCGCCTCGATAAACGACACTGCCGAAAGGATTTCAGGAGCTTACACCATAGCCGGAGAGGATTTTGAGTCGGTGAAGTTCCGTATAATGGACATCATAGACAAAAAGCGCATCGGCAAATCGGGTTTTGCTTTCGCTCTGGACACTGACAGCTTTATGCTTGTCATGCCGAACATGAAGATAGAGAACGAGGAATCACTTCTTGGACAGCTCAAAGGCAAAAATGATATAACTCTTCTTAAATCGCGCATGGGTGAGACACTGTACACAAGATGCAGTTTCAGCGACAAATACCAATGGCTGCTCTGCGCTTCCCTGCCTGAAAAAGAGGCTTCATCCGGTTCCATATACATTGACAATTATGCAAAGAAGTCCTTTGAAAACATGGTTCAGACACAGAAGATAGGAAAAACTGGATACTATTTTGTGATAGACACGAAGGGCAAGGTTCTGATGCACCCGGACAAGGCTATGAAGGGTAAAGACCTTTCAAAGGAGAGTTTTGTTAAGGAGATGCTGAAGAACAGACAGGGTTCTCTGACATATAACTGGAAGGGTCAGCGCAAGCTGGTGAGCTATGCTTACATAGAACCGCTCAACTGTATTCTCGCCGGCGGCGCACCCGCTTCGGAGCTTGTGGGAGGAATCATAGGCGGAATTGTCCTGCGGTTCACCATAATAGCCGTAATAGTCATAATAGCCGCTGCGGTATTCATGAACATTCTTTTCAAAAGCAACATAATCAACCCTATCAACAGGTTGGGCAGTTTCCTTGAGAGACTCTCTTCCGGAGATCTGACAGCCAGATACGACATTAACCGCAGGGACGAAGTGGGCGAAATGGGCGAACACGTCAACCACATGGCGGATAATTTCAGCGCCACTTTGAAAGAGGTGAGCACGGCGGCAAACGACGTGAGCAAACACTCCAATGATCTGCTGAGTTCCAGCAGCCAGCTCAGCGACGCGATAAAGTCACAGTCGGATCGTACTGCAAAGGTTGAACGCGCAGTACGGGAAATACTTGTATCGTTCGAAAACATTTCCAACAACATAGAACGGGTAAGCACAGAGGTTATGCAGATACGAACCAGCGCAGCCGACGGGCAGAAGACGCTTGAAGAAACGGTTTCAGGCATAAGCACTCTCACGGCGACTGTGGTAAGCACTTCGGATAACATGGACAGTCTCGGAAGTTCCTCCGCCCACATAACGGAGATTTTACAGGTGATAACCGACATAGCAGACCAGACCAACCTTCTTGCCCTTAACGCCGCAATTGAGGCAGCCAGAGCAGGTGAGCACGGCAGAGGTTTCGCAGTTGTTGCGGACGAGGTGAGGAAGCTGGCGGAACGCACAAGAAGCGCAACGGAAGAGATATCCGGCATGACTGAAAATATCCGCAGACAGGTGGAAACATCGGTGAACGATTTCGAGAAAGGGGCGAGACTTGCCAAACGCGGCGAGGAACTTATCTCCGGTCTGAAACAGGCTCTGGAAGAAATAATTAACGGAGTCATCAGTGTCTCCGACAGCATACAGTCCATCTCAGCCGCAATGGAACAGCAGAACAGATCCAGCCGTGAAATATCCGAAAACTCAGCAACCATAGCGTCTTTTTCAAAGATGAACGCGGAAATAGCTGCATCCAACTCGTCACAGGCGGACATACTCAACGGACTTGCGGAAAGCCTTGGTCAGGCAGTAAAAAAATTCAGGTTGAATAATAACTGACGGAGGTGTAAAGTCCAGTCCTCAGTGATTACCTTATTAAGGATTGGCAATGCAGAACAAATTCAGAGAATATTTTGCGGACGGCTCTCTGCTGTTCATATCGTTGATATGGGGCAGCACGTTCATTATCATCAAGCAGTCGGTTGAACTTTTCGAACCCATTACATTCGTCGGGATAAGATTTTCAATCGCGCTCGCGATAATGCTCGTATTCTGCTATTTCCGCCGCGAACTGTTCTCATATGCCCTTTTGAAAGACGGCATCAAGATTGGCTTTACCCTGTTTCTGGTATTCACCTTCCAGACACTGGCCCTTAAATACGCAAAGGCAACTGAGGTCGGTTTCCTGACAGGGACATATGTCCTTTTCGTGCCTGTTCTCTCGGCAATATTCCTTAAAAAGCATCCGCATATTTTTTCATGGGTCGGCGTGGTGCTTTCCACGGCAGGAATGTTGATGATAACCCTTACAGACAGCATAAGCCTTTCAACCGGTCAGCTTTTTGCTCTGATAAACTCGTTTTTCATAGCCGTGCAGATAATAATGACCGATAAATATTCCAGAAAATATGACGCGATGCTTCTTACAACCGTTGAGGTGGGTGTCGTCGCCGTAATGTCTCTGCTATATGCCGCCGCATTTGAAAGCCCGGATTTCAGCGAGCTGACACATCCCTTCGTTATGTATTCGCTCATTTTCAATGCCATCATAGCCACAGTCTTCTGCTTTTTTGTTCAGATGGCGATGCAGAAGCATACCACACCCACAAAAGCGGCTATCATGTTCACTATGGAGCCGATATCCTCCGCTTTTTTCAGTTTTTTCATAGGCGGCGAAGTTCTTATGTTCAAGCAATATGCAGGCGCTGCGCTCATCGTACTTGCCATTGTCGCTGCCGAAGCGGGAACCCATCTGCGGCTTCATAAGAGAAAATAATACCTTGATTTTTTATTTTAACATTTGCATATTCAGCTTATGCGGCATAAACAATATGAAACTGCGCTAAACAATATAAACACCTGTTCAATCAGAATTACTTTCTTAATATTCATCGCAGTCGCCGTCATATCTTCAATTTGTGTATCCTTCGCAATTACTTACAAAAATAAAGACACAATTGCGGAAATAAAGAAACAGGAAGAAGCCGTCACCGCAGGACATGCAACGGAAATAAGGCGAACGTTCAGACAGGCATCTGAAGACACTCTTCATCTTGCGGAAAACAAAAATCTTATCGAATATCTCAACGGCGGAGACAACGGAGCAAAGGACGATTTTGCAGACGAGCTTATCCGCTTTGCCTCCGTTAAGAACGATTTTTACAAACTCCGATATATCGACGAAACCGGAAAAGAAAAACTGCGGGTCAACAGACAATTTGAAAAACCTTATTCCGTCACAGACTTCTATCTCCAGACAAAGTTTGACAGATACTTCTTCAAAGAAACGATAAACACACGTCAGGGGGTGCTATACACCTCTCCGATAGATCTTAACGTTGAAAACGGCGTAATAGATGTTCCGCTTAAACCTACAATAAGATTCTGCGTTAACCTTTTTAACGGAAAAGGCATGGAAAAAGGGATATTCGCTGCCAATTTTTCACTGGACAGGCTGTTTGAAAGGATAACCAAAGCATCAAAGATCTCTCATGGAAAACCCGTTATTCTAAACGGCGATGGCTACTGGCTTCTCGGCAGCGGTGAAAACGAATGGGGGTTCATGCTTGACGAAAGAAAGAGTATGCGCTTTCCGGACGAATTTTCGCACGAATGGCAGGAAATAACCAAAACACAGGACGGACAGACAGAGACTGCGAACGGTCTTTTCACCTTCAAAACAATACACATTATCAATAACGTGGACAGCTCTCTGAAAACAAAAAACAACGATATCGTAATTTATGTCATACAGCGGGTTGACCCGCAAACACTACACTCTTTCAGAAAAAACAGGGCATTTGATTCGGCACTGCTCACTGTGCTTGTAATTCTCCTGTCTGCACTTCCGGCGTGGCTCATCTCCGAGCAATACGCTAAAATAAAACTTATGAAAAATGTAAAAACTATCGGAGAAGGATTCGATATAGGAACGGAACTTCCCGGAAAAATGTCTTTCTTTGACAATCTGAGAGAAACGGTAGAAAACGCTTCCAAAAGCGGCACATCCTGTGGATTAATTCTAATAGAGCTTTCAAACTGGCAGAATATCATGCAGCAGCAGGGAATTGAGATTACCGACCGTATACTGGGCAGTGCAGCGGATGCTGCCGTCGGTTTTGAAAATAAAAACTGTTTCGTCGGCTATACATGCGGCAATTCCATTGGAATCATAGTGAAAAATATTGAAAGCAAACAGATTCTTACAGAGCTTGCCTCAAACATTCTGAATGAAATATCCTCTGAAATGAAAAGTGAGTATTCTGACATTGACACGGAATTTTCTTCAGGAACCTGCATATATCCTGAAGAGGCATACAGGTTCACGGATATGTTCAGTTTCGCCGTGAAAAACATGTCTGACAGCCAAAAAAATATACAAAAAAGGTAAAATAGTTCCTTTTTACCCTGATTTAAAAAAGTTTTTATTATAAAAACACGTTCAGTCAATATAACAGCTATGAAATTTGCCCTCTATGGTAGAAACAGCCGCAAAAACCATTTTTATATTTCACACTATAAACCAGTTACTTAGAAGTTTAATTACATCATGAATAATACATTCATATTATATTTTTACATGTAACAAGAACATATTTTAACTTTTTTGGATTTTTCCTATTTTTTTTATTGACTAACAGAACCATTCAGAATAATAACAGTCAAAATTCATATATGATACCGCAGACAAACAAAAAAGCTGTCTGCATCGGGTCAGGGAGCCTATTCATGGCAGAGCAAACTACTATTTCCGCAGAGCCTTCCCGATGGACTGCTTTAACGGAAAAAGCTAAACAGGAAAAAGTCTGGGGAATCGCCTCCAGCTTCGACATTTACAACTGTAATCCGGACACAATCAGGGATGCTGAAGCTATCAAAACTTTCGTTAAGGAGCTTTGCGACCTTATCGAAATGAAGCGCTTCGGTGAAACTGTTGTTGTTCACTTCGGCGAAGACGAAAAAGTCGCCGGATTTTCCATGACCCAGCTTATTGAAACCTCCCTTATTTCGGCGCATTTCGCCAACCTCACAAACACAGTATATCTGGATGTTTTCAGCTGCAAACCATACGACCCTGCTCTTGTTGAAAGTTTCGCTATGAAATTCTTCGGCGGCGACCGCTGCAACGTTAACGTGAATCTCAGGTATTAGATGCTCACCTGCAAAATCCATACAGATACTGCCGCCTGCCGCAGACTGTGGGAAATGTTCATTCCGCGCAGGGTGGTATTTGACCTTTGGGACGTGAGAGAATCCTTTCACAGGACTTTCAGCCGCAGGCTATGCTTTATTACGGCGGAAACAAAGGACGGAATAAAAGGTTTTCTGCCTTTGTGCGAAATTCCCGAAACGGGAACACTTGGCTTCTTCCCGGGCGAATCATGGCACGGCAAAACATGGCTTGAACAGAACCGCCTCTTTGCGGACTCTCAGGAAACTCTCAACGCAATGATAACCTGCGCAGTTAAGCACACAGGGCTGAAATACCACATACGCTACCTTGTGCCCGACGCACAGCTTGGCACCGACACGGAGGACGAAACAGGATATCTGTTCACACCTTCAGCATACGGATACAGCATGGAAGGGTATTACGCCTCTTTTTCCGGCAGAAACGCCAAAAAGATGAAAAAAGAAGCCTCAGTTTATGAAAACTCCGTTGAAGTTGTTTATGACAGGACAGAGGATTTTGAAGTGCTTATAAAGATGAACACTGACAGATTCGGCGGCGATTCATATTTTTCAGACGAAAGGTTTGCCAACGGTTTCAGAAACCTCATTAAATACCTACACGTAAACAACATGCTCCGCATGACATCGGTTCTTGTTGATGGAGAATATGCAGCTATTGATGCCGGAAGCATCTTCAACAACGCATACACTCTGCTTGCAGGCGGGACAAATGCAAAATTTCCGGGTATTGCGAAGTTTATTAACACTCTGCATCTGGAATACACCTGCACAATGAAATTCGACCACGCAGACTTTCTCTGCGGCAATTTCTCATGGAAATCCATGTTTCACCTTGAACCGCGCCCTCTTTATAAAATATCAAACACTGATGAATCCGTTTTTGAGGTATGCCATGCTTAACACCCGCGTTCTGGTGGTCGGCTCAACGCCCGATTACAACGAGATAATCTACACCAAATACGGCGGTGAAACCCTTTTTCTGACAGATAAAAGCCAGAGCGCTGAATGGACAGGATTCAAACCGCCGAAAAAAGATGAGTGCCTTTTTGATCTCTCCAACCACGAAGGCGCAATTGAGGCGATACTTGCTCATGCGAAAGCGCATGAAATAAGCATAAACGGAATAACCTGCTTCGACTGCGAAGCGCTGCCACTTGCTGCAAAGGCGGCAGAGAGGCTGAACCTGCATTTTTCCACTTTGTCCGCCATAGAAAACGCCCGTTCAAAGGCTGGTTCTCACCTGCTCTGGCAGAAAAACGGAGTACCCTGCCCCGCAACCGTCAGGCTGTTTTCACCGGAAGACCTTGAAAAAACCGCTCAGAAAGCCATCTACCCATGTGTTATCAAGCCTGCAACAGGCAGCGGGAGCGAACTTGTTTTCCGCGTTGACAACCCTGAGCAGACCGCTGAAAAATACTTATACATCATTGACAGGATAGCAACTCACCCCAATCAGCGCATGTATCCCATTTGCGGCTGTACGCTGGAACAGTTCATAGATGGAGATGAATTCAGTTGCGACTGGGTTATGCACGAAGGTAAAGCCGAAATAATCCGCATAGCCGAAAAGGTTCGCAGGGACGAGCTTTCATTCGGCACTGCGTCAGCATATATTGTACCGCCTTCTAAACCGGTTAATACTGATAAGCTGAAAGAAATACTCGTCAAAGGAGCAAAAGCTCTGGGGTTTGAAAGCATGGTGGCAATGACCGACTTCATAATACAGGACGATCGGGTATATCTGATAGAAATGACCCCAAGATTCGGCGGAGACAGCCTGCCCGACACTGTTATGGCGTCCGCAGGGTTTGATATCTTCCGTGCGGCTCTGGACTACGCTGTCACAGGGGAGATATGTATCCCTGATTTCTGGCTGCCCGCTGTTTCCGTGCGCATCATCGCCGAAAGAGCCGGAACACTCAGAAAAGCGTCCGTAATGCACGACCACAGAATAATTTCCGTAAATATCGAACGCGAAGAGGGACACCGAATCATTCTTCCGCCTGAAAATTACTTCTCCCGTCTGCTGGGTCACGTCGTTTTCCGACCGGACGAAGGAACGGATATACGGAAACAGATAGACGAAATAAGGGCTAAGATATCGGTGGAATACGCCTGATGTATACATACGAACATGACGAGGCGGTGCGAAAACTTCTGAAAAAGCGGACACCCGCCCTGCCCTCTGAACTGATTATCAAATGCGTCCGCAAAACCCACTCAAAAGCTGATCTATTCATGGAAACACGGGGAAAATTCGGTTCTCCGCTCTATTTTCTGGATATTCCGGCGCTGCTTGAACGCGCAGAACGGTTCAGTAACGCATTTACGGCTGTTTTCAGCGATTTCACACCATATTTTGCAATGAAAAGCTGTAATCACCCGCAGGTAATCTCTACTCTTGCGGGGAACAACTTCGGGATAGATGTCTCAAGCGGTGCAGAACTCCAGACAGCGCTTAACTGCGACGCAAAAAAGATTGTTTTCAGCGGTCCTGCAAAGACCATGGCGGAACTTGAACTTGCCGTAAACCATGCAGAAAGAACAATTATCCTCTGCGACAGCTTCACCGAGCTTAAAAAGCTGCTGTCCATCGGAAAACGCATAAATATCGGCGTGCGCCTGACCACGGAAAATAACCCTCTGTGGCGCAAATTCGGCATAGGGCACCACGAGCTTGAAGAATTTATAAACATGACGGAAAACACCTGTGTGCGTTTCTGCGGGTTACAGTTCCATTCAAGCTGGAACCTTAATCCGGAAAACCACGTTGAGCTGATACGGAAACTCGGCGAAACCATAAAAAACCTGCCCGAACAGCATAAAAAGCAGATAGAGTTCATAGACCTCGGCGGGGGTTACTGGGTTGGTGAAGGGGAATGGATGCTGGCTGACACAGCAGAGGAGATGAAGCTGAACAAACAGCTTTTGAACCACCCCTGCGACCCGCTGGATCACAGGTACCTGCCTTCGACAGACATAGAAACCTACGCCTGTGCACTGGCAGCAGCAGCGGAAAAACATATTTTCCCTCACATTAAATGCCGCATATTCGCGGAACCGGGGCGTTTCGTCGCCCACAGCGCCATTCATATGCTTCTAACTGTAGAAGACATCAAACAGCCGGACATCGCCATAACAGACGGAGCAACCAATATGCTCGGCTGGGAAAGATACGAAATGGACTATTTTCCGGTGGTGAACATCTCTCAGATGTCCGAAACAGAGCACCCGATGATGGTTCTGGGTTCCCTCTGCACCCCCCACGACGTATGGGGTTTTGCATATCACGGCAATGGAATATCCGTCGGCGATCTGCTGGTGGTGCCGGATCAGGGAGCCTATACCTACAGCCTGCGGCAGAATTTCATAAAAAACATCCCAGAAAGTGTTGTTTTCGACGGTAAAACTGTATCAAGGGTAAATTGCACTTCTTTTCTTTGACAGCAATGTTAAAATCCCCGCATCACTCAGCGGAGGAAATATGAAAAAGATAATTGCATCTATGGTTTTTGCAGCCTGCGTATCAACTGCTGCAATCGCGGAAGCAGACGTCAACATCAATATCAACCTGAACGGAATACCTGATGTCAGTATATCTGACAACGCATCCGTTGTACTGATCCCCGACACTCCGGACGTTTATTTCGTTGCGGATTCCAGCGAAGATATCTTCTTTTGGAACGGTATGTGGTGGCGAAGCTGGCAGGGCAAATGGTTTAAATCGGAAAACAGCAACGGCGGATGGCAGCCGTACAATAAGGCTCCTGAGTTTTACTCCAAGGTAAACCCTCACTGGAAACAGAACTACAAAGCAGGAAAATGGAACGGTAAACCGTGGAAATATAAAAAAGTACCGCAGGGACAGATGAAAAAAGAACATAGCCGCGACAAAAACGAACAACAAGAAAAAGGAAACGGCAAGGGACATAAAAAGGACAAGTAAATCAGAGCCGCAGTTAAAAAACTGCGGCTTTATTTTTTCAGTATTTCGTCAAGAAATGTGCCGGTCTGCCCTATCACATACTCCGAACCGAACACAGACAGGTGGTCGTCGTCGGCATAAAGTGATTTTCCGCCCTCGGTCAACTTACATTCACCGTCTTTGCAGAGAATATCCTGAATATCCACTACCTTAACATTGGTCTTGCTTTTAACCTTCTCAAGAACCTTGAACACGAGCTCGTTGCGCTCCTGATAGTGGCTGTAAGGCAGAGCAGACGTTACGAAAGATGTCAGCACCGGAAAAACGTGCTTAAAGTATTCTATCTTGCCCATCTCGGAAGGTACGTCATAGGGTACCTCCGGCACGTCCATAACGAAATATACGTTCTTTCCCGCACGCTCAAGGGAACCGATGGTGCGCACAAGGCTCTCTTCGAATACCTTCAGATTGTCATGCTCAATTACGTTTTTGGTTATCCCGTCGTCGAGGGTCATTTCCGACCCCGCATCGTTGCCCAGAGTGGGTTTGCCGGAGTAAACCTCCCATCTGCCCACCAGAAACACGTTCTTCATCTCCTTGTCGGCGGCAACGTCTTTGAAAATTATATCGTTGAACTGGCGGCAGTTAGTGGGAACGTCGTTAATGAGTATCCGTACAAGACGCAGCGGCGGACATGCGGATTTTCCGGCAAAAACACCTGTAACTCCGTTTTCATGTGCATATTTATCCATACCGTCCGTAAGTGAAAGCGCATGGGAATCGCCCCACACAATGAACGTCGGCTTGTTCTTTTTGTCCCCCATGCGGCAGAGGTTATCTATATCCGCTTTCATGGGGTCACGGTAGTAGCAGTCTGTGCTTCTGTATCTGCTCTCTTTAACGTCAGTCACAACGTTCACGGATTCCGGCATCCTGAAAGGCATACCGTCCGTTTTGTATATCACGGTACCGATAACTGTGAAAAGAAGCATGACAGCTGCCGATATCTTAAAAAGCCGGGATGGTACGGGAAATTTCTTTCTGCGTACGGGATGTTCCACAAAATAATATGAGATTAAGGCGAAAAGGAAAGTGACGGCTATTATAAACCAGTTACTCATAAAAAAGGCATCGCCAGCTATATTTTTATAATAATTACGGAAAGCAATGAAAGACCAGTGCCACAGGTAAAGGGCATAAGACAGCAGACCTGTAAAAACGAGAGGACGAAAAGAGAGGATGCGACCGAAAACGCTTTTTTCACCTGCGTATATCACCATAGCGGCACCTGCACAAGGCAGAAGCGCATTATAGCCTGGAAAAGGCGTTGCGGTGTTAAAAAGAGCTACGGAAGCGGCTATCATGGCGGCACCCAGCAGAGAAAGAGCATCGGAGGCGTATCTGTTCTCAACGCGTTTGAACAAACCGAGGGAGAGCATCGCGCCGAGCATCAGTTCCCACGCGCGGGTGGGCAGAAGATAAAACGACATCTCCGGTTTCCTGTATGTCAGAAATATGCTGAGAGCCAGAGATACGGCAAAAACCACAACCACTGCAAGTTTGGTATTTTTACGGTTTTTATACAGCCAGAGCAGAAACAGAGGGAAAATTATGTAAAACTGTTCCTCTACACCCAGTGACCACGTATGAAGCAGGGGTTTTGTCTCTGCGGCAGCGTCAAAATAGCCGCTCTGCTTCCAGAAAAAGAAGTTAGAACTGAAAAATACCGTCGCGGCAACGCTCTTTCCGAAATTCCTGAAATGCTCAGGCAGAAGCAGAAAGCCCGACAGGATTATTGTGACAAGCATCATGAAATACAGAGCGGGAAAGATTCTTTTGATGCGCCGCACATAAAAGTTTGATACGGTGAAGGTTCCTTCAGATATTTCAGCGGATATTATCCCCGTTATCAGATAGCCGGATATCACGAAAAAGATATCCACACCGACGTAGCCGCCGGAAAACGCGGAAATCCCCGCGTGGTAAAGAATAACCGGAAGAACGGCAACCGCCCTCAGTCCGTCAACGTCTCTTCTGTACTGCAATATTGCACCACCAGATATAAATGAGAGTGGATTATATTATCAAACACAACGAAACACAAGAAAAGGGTTGCATCAGAGAAAATATAGTGTATATACACTATTATGAAAAAAGAAAGCTCTGTATGCAACTGCGTAAACATACGCAGAGCAGCACAATCAGTAACCGAAATATACGACAGATATCTTTCGGAAAGCGGACTCAAGATCGGTCAGTTTTCGATGCTTAATCATATTAATGCCATGTCCCCCGTGAACGTGAGCAGGCTGGCGGAAAAGATGCGTTTGGACAGAACAACCCTTGTCCGTGGATTGAAAGCACTGGAGAATGAAGGATACATCATTGACGCTTCTGAAAAAGGAACCAGAAGCAGAAGCCTCGCCCTGACACCAACCGGAGAGAAAGCTCTTGAAAAGGCAGTTCCGCTCTGGGAGCAGGCACAGAAATATCTGGAAGACAACCTTGGAACTGACACTCTGAAAGAATTCACTTCCCTGCTTTCTGAAATCGAATCACTGACTGATTAATTTTTTACAATAAACGTGTATATACACTATATAGAGGGTAAGATGAAAGAACAACTTATTCAGCATATCAAAGATCATATTTACAACCACTCTGAAAACGTCCATCCGTCCACAGGAAAAAGATATTACGATGAGCCTGACATATTCATCGCGGATGCATCGGATCCTATATTCGACACTTTTAAAGATGTTGTTTCACCTGAACATATGGTGCCTAAGGAGGTGTTCGAGCTTACATACGGTGCAAATACCTTTAAAAGCGGTTCCGTTATAGTTACCATCTCCCCGATAGAGGAAGATATACGCACAAGCAACAGAACCTGCAAAGACACTGCTTCTAAGGAATGGGCATTGAACAGAGGTCATGGCGATGAGATGTTTTACAAGAACAGACTCAGTGAGATAGTCGGGCATATCCATGGCATGGGTTATGGAGCCGTTGCACCATGGCTTTCCGACAAATTCAGGGTTATACGGACAAACACGCTGACATCTAACTGGTCGGAACGCCACATGGCATATGCCGCAGGAGCGGGAACTTTCGGACTGAGCGACGGATTCATAACAGAAAAAGGAACCTGCATAAGGATAATCTCTATTGTGACGGATATGGTTCTGGAGGCGGACATCAGAAAAGAGCAGAGTCATACCGCAAACTGTCTGTTTATGTCGAAAGGGCTTTGCGGAGTCTGCATAAAAAGATGCCCTGTTAACGCCATTGATAAAAACGGACACGACAAAATGAAATGTTTAACTTTTGTTTACGGCGAAGAATCGAAAAAATTTGCGGCAGAGGTCGGCGGGATAGAAAAAACGGGGAGCGGATGCGGACTTTGTCAGACGAAAGTTCCGTGTGAATTCCGCAACCCCACGAAGCGAACAGGTTCATGAATTCAATCTTACAGGTCTCTAAACAGGAAAAACAACTCTGAACAGGAAGGCGTTTGAAATACCTTGAATTAGGCGGCTTAATAGCCTATAGTTTGTCTCTCAAAATCAATATAAGGTTAAATAATGCTCCGTAAAAAAATCAATCAGATAATCGGTGCCGCTTTCTCTGAGTGCGGCTATGAAGGAAATTTCTCAGAAGTTATCAACTGCAAACTGCCGGAACTCGGCGATTTCTCATCCGTGGGCGCACTGCCCGCCGCAAAGCAGTTCAAAAAACCGCCCAGAGAGATTGCACAGGAGATTGTAAACAAACTTGAAGGCAACCCTCTTTTCGAAAACATCAGAATTGACGGTCCCGGATATATAAATATGAAAGTTACGGGCACTTTTCTTGCGGACAGCCTTAAAGAGATGCTTGATTCCGCAAACCTCGCCTGCACCGATGGCAAAAAAGAGATGATAATCGTGGACTACGGCGGCGCGAACGTGGCAAAACCGCTCCACGTCGGACACCTGCGCGCGGCGATCATAGGCGAATGTCTCCGCCGCGTTGCGAAATTTCGCGGACACGACGTCGTGGGCGACGTGCACCTCGGAGACTGGGGATTGCAGATGGGTATGATAATCCATGAGCTGTCGCTCAGACATCCTGAATGGGCGTATTTCGATGAAAGTGCTGACACCTTCCCAGCGGAAGCACCCGTCAACATCGAAGATCTTGAGACGCTCTACCCCACTGCCAGCAAAAAATCCAAAGAGGACGAAGATTATCTCAACGCCTGCCGCAAAGCCACAACGGAACTGCACGCCGGACGAAAAGGATACAGAGCACTGTGGCGGCACGTTGTCAACGTTTCCGTTGCCGATCTGAAATCGGACTACTCACGCCTGCTGGTTAATTTTGACCTCTGGCTTGGCGAAAGCGACGCACACCAGTACCTCGACATGCTCATCGACAGATTCATAAAAGAGGGTTATGCCAAAGAGAGCGACGGCGCGCTTATAGTTGAGGTTGCGGAAGAAACCGACAACCACAACGTCCCCCCGGTTATCCTCAGAAAAAGTGACGGCGCGGCGCTTTACCACGCGACAGACATAGCGACGATATATGAGCGCGTGAAAGATTACGACCCGTCAATAATACTGTACGTTGTTGATAAAAGACAGTCCCTCCACTTTGAACAGGTATTCCGCTGCGTAAGGAAAACCAAGCTGGTAAGGGACGATGTTGTGCTCCGGCATATCCCGTTCGGTACCATGAACGGCACGGACGGCAAGCCCTTTAAAACACGTGAGGGCGGCACTCTGAAGCTGAAAGAACTGATAACCACCGTTACGGAAAAAGCGTTTTCCAAACTTGTTGACGGAGGCTACGGCGCTTCGCTCAGCGATGATGAAAAACGATACGTTGCGGAGTGTGTGGGAATCGCAGCTCTGAAATTCGGCGACCTCAGCAACACCTGCGCCCGCGATTACATATTCGAACTGGACAGATTTCTTGAATTTGAAGGAAAAACAGGACCCTATCTGCTCTATTCCGCTGTCCGTGCAAAATCCATACTAGCAAAGGCTGGTGCTGACGATATTACCGCCACAGACCTGAAAGAACCCGCGTCGACGGAGGAGTTCAACCTTATGCTGGCGCTTCAGGCGTTTCCGGAGGCTTGCGAAATGTCGTTCCGCAACAGGGAACCCATGGTGCTGTGCGAATACGGATACAACATTGCCGCGTCTTTCTCCTCGATGTACGCAAAAACAAATATCATAAGAGAAACAGATACTGAAAGGAAAAAGGCTATGCTGGCACTCGTAAAGGCTTACCTGCGGGTGATAGAGGCTGTACTCGACCTTCTTGGAATAAAGGCTCCCGAAAGGATGTAGATAAAAAAAGGGCTCAGGATTTCTCCTGAGCCCTTTCATTTTATAGGCACGGCAGGGATTGAACCAGCGACCCTCGCCACGTCAAGGCGATGCTCTCCCACTGAGCTACGTGCCTGTTGGAAGTGAGATAATACATACTCACAAAAACTTTTTCAACAACTTTTTTAACCCCAGCTGAGTTTTCCGCCGTTAAAACCTATAACGCCCAGAACAGGGACGTTAAGAAATATCATAACATTATAAAACAGACTGTCGTCATAGCCTTTAAATACCGTAAGAACCTCTGCCGCACACATGAAAAGAAGCAGAAATGAGAAGGTTATCTTCGTAATAAAAATTTTATTGCGCGTAAGGTTATAGTTAACCCACCAACTCACGAAACCTGAAACAATCGTGGGCACAAGAAACACAGCCGCCGTTGCCAGAGCATAAAAACCGGCGGTCGAAAACGATGGGTATCCAGTAAAATAATAGATAAGCTGCATAATAACAGCGAAATTTATAAGTCCCATCGGAAAATGGATAAACATCGGGTGCGGGTGGAATATCCTGTAAAGACCCCTTACAGTGTCTTTTATCGTTTTTTCCTGTGCGGGCATTTCCTTCGTTTCGCGTATGCTTTCGACATCCTCTACATGTGCGAATCTTTCCAGAACATCAACCCCGTGCGGTGCCGATTTAAGCGCTTCTGTCAGATCCATTCCCGCGAAGTGCTTTCCGGCGTGTTTTCCGTTCTTCCAGAGCTTGCTCTCTGTCACATCATAGATTTTTCCTTCATTTGATACGTAGCTCTTTCGTCCCTCTTTTCCGTCAAAATTCTGCAGTTCCTCTTTTTTCACTTTCATCTCCGGAAAAATTTGGTTAATATCTGAATCTAGTATACATGATAAACACTTTCAAGTCTTTACTGGACGGTGTTTTTTATTGCTAAATTGACTAAAAAACGGTAAGTGTATGATAAAAATAAGAATAACCTTTATATTAACTATATTTCTCATGTACGCATGTTCAATAGCTGCCCCCAGCTTCACAGATACACCGGAAACAATCAACTTAAATCAGATGAACAGAAGACTCAAGGCAATGCAGTACACGATTCAGGCAGGCGCTTTCGGAGATGTTAACAACGCAAAGCGGCTTGAAGCAAAGCTGGATGCCAACGGTCTGGATTCATACCACTTCCTTGATAAAGACGGACTTTATAAGGTTCGTTTCGGCAACTTTGCTGGACGCACAGAAGCGGTCGCAACAGCAAAACGTCTGCAAAGGAGCGGTTATATTGACGTGTTCTATGTTGTGGCTCCCGACGAATACGAGGCGGCAAAGCCTGAATATCTTGGTGACGTGTCCGGTTTGCGAAAAGCCATAGTTGAAACTGCTATGCGATACATCGGGGTGCCCTACGAGTGGGGCGGCGTATCAGACGCAGGATTTGACTGCAGCGGTCTCACAATGGCTGTTTACAGATTGAACGGACTAGACCTTCCCAGAGTTTCCCACGAGCAGTTTGAAGAGGGAAGCTATGTCAGCAAAGACGAATTACAGCCCGGCGACCTTGTTTTCTTCGACACAAGAAGGCTCGGCAGGGTTTCACACGTGGGCATATACATTGGCAACGGTAAGTTCGTACACGCACCAAGCCGCGGAAAACATGTCCGTGTAGAAAATCTGGACCTCGACTATTTCGTGAGATCCTACAGAGGCGGCAGAAGCTATTTCTAAGCCAGCAGCTTCATAAAGAACGCTATCCAGAGAGGGATCGTCACGACACTTACAAGCGTCGTGGTGAATATCGTCTGAGCAGCAGTCTCAACGTCGCCGCCGAAATATTTTACAATAACGATACTAAGCATTCCCGCCGGCATAGATGCCTGAACTGCAGTTATCATTTTAAGCTCTTGGGAAACCGGAAGAATCATGACTGTTGACACCATAAGTGCAGGAATGATGAACATCCGAAGAAGAACAGCACCAAGGGAGACCTTCCAACCGCCCTTTTTAACAAGCGCCGAAGCCGTCTCAGCCAGTGTCGCGCCGCTGACAAATATACCGATAGGTATTGCCGAAACAACAATGGGATGTATTGCCGTTTTCAACCACGCAGGCATAACGGATGCTCCGAATATAAAATTCACTGCTAATGAAGCAAATATAGCTATCAGTGGCGGGTTTTTCAGCAGAGCCTTCATATTCTTTATGGAAAATCCGGTTAGCATCCCTATCCCGACAGACCAATAAGCCGTATCTATGCCGATGTTATGCACCAGCAGAAGCCCCACTGCGCTTTTGCCCAGCAAAAACTCCGTAAGAGGAATGGAAATGAATCCGTAATTGTAGATGCCGACGGTAAAAGCGAACGACGCTTTCGAGTCCCTGCCCTCAACACCGAAATACTTTGCAGTCAGCATTGAAACAATATAACCGATAACGATGCCGTAAAAACCAAGCAGAGGCGCGGAAATAACGTTTCCTATATCGTTCAGCACTTCGTTGCCGACAACATAGTTGACTATCAGCACCGGAACCAGAAAGTTGATATAAATTTTAAGGATTATCTTTTCCGGCTTTCCGCGGGTAAGTCCTATGCGGTTTGCCGCACCCCCAAGAAAAGCGAACGCCATATACGGCAGCAGAACCGCAAAAATACCTGAATAGGTCATTGTATATCCCTGTGATAAAAAAAGCCCTCCGTCAGGAGAGCCTTATCAGTGTCTTTATCTTACGCAGATGCACTCCACCTCGATGAGAACATCCTTTGGAAGCCGCGCCACCTCAACAACAGCTCTCGCAGGTCTGTGGTCTCCCATGAAATCAGCGTATATTTCGTTTATAGCAGCAAAATCGTCCATATTCTTTATAAAAACAGTGACCTTAGCTATGCTTTTTTTGCCGAATTCAGCGTCTTCGACAACTGAAATAAGGCTTTCTATAGCTCTTTTCGCCTGTTCTTTGATTCCGCCTTCAACAACCTTCATTGTTTCAGGATCAAGCGGTATCTGCCCCGAAACGAAAAGCATGTTTCCGGAAATTATCGCCTGGCTGTAGGGTCCGATTGCGGACGGCGCTCTGTCTGTCTGAAAAGGAATATTCATATTCTAAGCCCCCTTATGATGGTCCATGACATATAATATTTCTGTTCCTCGCTCAAAGGTTCGAAGAACATCTCGTGTTCGGTCTCATTTTTGAAAAGGTAGCGGTTGAACGTTTCGCTGCCGAAAAGGGACTGTACCTCGCTGACAGAGGCATCGCATATCAGCTCTTCAGTCTTTATGTTCATGAACAGGTTATGCACGGAATTGCTCACCGTTAAAGCCCATCTTGTAAGTTTATCACGAACCGGCATCTGCGCGGCGTCTGAAAGCATGGCGAGAACGTCCCTGCCCTGCGAATCATACACTTTAGGGTAGGTTGAAAGCACAAGCCTCCCCCCGACATTCAGGGATCCGTGGAGTGCATAAACAACGTCGTGTATAGGCTGGAACATAAACGTTCCACCCAGTGATATATGAGTGTCCGCCCTCATACGGCGCATTGTCTGAGCAACAGACATATCAACCTTGAGCGGAATAATATTCTCCGGCACACCGGACATATCGTATGTCAAGGCATACACAGTGTCGTAAATGTTTTTATCGAGAAGGTATTTCGCCGTTATGTAGTTATTGAAAGATGATTCGCAGACTTTTCCGCCTGATTTAAGCGACAGTCCGTCGAGGAGTTTATAGTAGATAATCTGTAAATCTTCCGTCTGTCTTCTATTCAATTTATTACCTTTTTATTTACATGCTTCTGATTATCGTATATTGTTATAAGTGTTTGCGTGTGGCTAACAATATACTCTGATTTTTAAAATCGACAACTCATATTTTACGGGGATTCTTCGGATGAATATTAATGATGTACTGGCTCTTGTGGCAAATGAAAGGGACGCTGTTGAAAAGGAACTGATAGCCAATCTTGACTCAGACGTTAAGATGGTGAACGAAGTTGCCGCTTATGTCTTTGAAAGCGGGGGCAAAAGACTTCGTCCGGTATTTCTGATCCTGTCCGCAATGATGTGCGGATACAAGGGACAAAGAACCGCAACGCTTTCGGGAGTCGTTGAATACATCCACACTGCAACACTTCTCCATGACGACGTTATCGACGGTGCGAAATACCGTCGGGGAAAAGAAAGCGTAAACCGCATCTTCGGAAACGACATAGCGGTTCTCTGCGGTGACTTTCTTTATTCGCGGGCGTTCATGAACCTTGTTAAAGACGGAGACAGCCGAATCCAGATGCTCCTTGCAGTTGCTGCAAGAACAATGAGCGAAGGCGAGGTTTTTCAGCTTGTCAAAACTGCCGACGTAAAAATCAAATTTGAAGACTATCTCAAGATAATAAATTCAAAAACAGCAGTTCTCTTCTCCGCATGTTGCGAAACCGGAGCCATTCTCGGCAAACAGACGGATGAAAAGCAGGCTGCCATGAAAGACTATGGAACGAAGCTGGGCATTGCCTTCCAGATGGCTGACGATATCCTCGACTATCTTGGCGACCCTGAAAAAACAGGAAAAAAACCCGGTACAGACCTCAACGAAGGCAAGATAACCCTGCCGGTTCTCAAACTTCTGGAATCAGCAACAGAAGCGGAACAAAAGCGCATCCGCGAAATAATCGTGGATGAAAAGGCGACTGATGAGAACCTGAACTACATCCTTGGGCTTATGAAACACTACGACGTGAAAAAACGTTCCGAGGCGGTGGTTGACGAATATATAGAGGCTGCGAAGGAAAACCTGAAACTTTTCCCCGAATCGCCCTATCGCGACGCACTTGATTTCCTTGCTGACTATATGGTCGCAAGAGAAAAATAATCATGGACGCAAAATATTGGCGTGCTGGAGATAATCAGTGTGTCAGATGCGTCCTCTGTCCACATGCCTGTCTGATTTTTAATGGCGGACACGGCAAATGCCTGATCAGAAAAAATATCGGCGGCGTTCTCCAAGCTACAGGATACGGCAAGATATCCTCAATGGCTGTTGACCCAATCGAAAAGAAACCTCTTTATCATTTTCATCCCGGTTCGAACATCCTTTCAATAGGGTTTAACGGATGCAACATGTCGTGCCTCTTCTGTCAGAACTGGCAGATAAGCACGCAGGAAACACCCACACAGGACACATCCCCGATGGAACTGCTCCACACTGCGAGAAAAGCGTTCAGCATCGGCATCGCCTACACCTACAACGAACCGCTTACCAATTTCGAATTTGTCATGGACTGCGCGAAAGAATTTCGGGAGTCCGGTTTAAAAAACGTCATTGTATCGAACGGAATGATAAACCCGGAACCGCTGAAAGAAATAATACCATATCTTGACGCGGCGAACATAGACCTGAAAGGTTTCACAGAGGAATATTATAAAGAGCACGGCGGGCTGCTGAACACCGTTAAACACACCATAGAAACGCTTTTCAGAGCCGGAGTACACATCGAGCTTACAAACCTTCTGATCCCTGAAAAAAACGGAAACGAGCAGGATTTTGAAAGAATGTGCAGATTTATAGCGGACATGAGTCCCGATATCCCTCTCCACATATCAGGCTATTTTCCGCAGTATAAATACGACTTTCCGCCAACGCCAAACAATACATTGACCGATTTCGCAAAAAAGGCTAAAAATTATCTTAACCACATATATATAGGCAACAGAGCCGGATGCGGATTCACGAATACTCTATGTCCCGAATGCGGGCAGGTACTCATCGAGCGCAGCGGCTTCAAAACCCGTTGTCTCACGGAAAAAAACACATGCCCAAACTGTTCGCAAGGATTTTATGCTGTTTTCTGATAGTCACGCTGTACGGATGCAAGGAATCCTATAAAACCGAGCAGTTTTACGCCATGGGCACTTTCGTTTCAGTTACGGTTCCGGAAAAAAACTCGGATATTATCGTAAATACCCGCAGCAGAATCACTTCCCTTGAAGCGGCTGTTAAAGAAGACACTGAGAAATTCAACAAAAACCCAAGATACAAACCAAGACTCGCCATAAGCGAGCTGATAAGCCGCGGCAAGGCATACGAGCTTATCACCGACGGCAGATTCAGCATATACTCGGCAACTGTGTCAAAGCTGTACGGGTTTCCTGAAGGCGCATACAGAGTACCGGATCAGAGCGAGATAGACACTGCACTTGACAACATCAGCCGCGGAACAAACGTCAGCCTCGACCTTGGCGCATATGCGAAAGGGTGGATCGTTGACGAGGCTATAGCCGAAATCAAGGCTTCAGGTGTAAAAACAGCCATGGTTAACGCCGGCGGCGACCTTTATGCACTTGGCAAACGTCCCGACAGGGACTGGCGCATCGCCATTCAGGATCCGAAAAACAACAGGGACTATATATCCATTGTAAACCTTGAGAACATGGCGGTTGCCACCAGCGGCGACTATGAAAGGTTTTTCAAAGCGCAGGACGGAAGAACCATTTTTCACATATTCGACGCAACCACAGGACAAAACCCTGAATATTATCATAGCGTAAGCGTTATTGCATCCACAGCGGAAGAAGCGGACGGGCTGTCCACAGCATTTTTCCTAATAAATCCGGCAGAGGTGCGGGCGAAATGCAAAAAGCTGAAAACACCTGTGCTCCTTTACACTGTGAACGGCAGCATTATGAAACTCTGCGGATGGGAAAAATTTGAGAAAAAGTAAATTCGATATACTCATAATCGCAGCGCTGACCGCAGCGTCGGTCTTTTTCATGCTTAACGTCTCATCGGGAGAAAAGCGCCTTTACCTTATCGACAAAGATACGAAAACAGAAGTCAAACTGGAAGACAGGGACATAATCCTTGACAACGGACACGTCGTTATTCAGGTTACCACAGAGGGCGCACGGTTTCTGGAATCGGACTGCCCAAACAGGATATGTATCAAACAGGGTTGGGTGAAAAACTGCGGCGACACTGCCGTTTGCGTTCCAAAACACCTCGCCATTGTGATGGAGTGCAAAGAACAGGACTATGACGCCATCTCCCAATAATCACAACAGACTTGCCATGACGGGGCTTTTTGCGGCTCTTACAGTCGCACTTGGCGTTTTGGAATCGTTTATCGCACTTCCTGTGCCTGGTGTGCGCATCGGGCTTTCAAACGTCGGAATAATGCTCTGTCTCTATCTGATAGACTTTCCTGCGGCGATGTATGTGGCTGTTACAAAAGCCATCCTTGTGCCGCTTCTGACAGGGAACCTCATCGTAAAAATGTCCATCGCCCTGCCCTCAACACTGGCGGCGACAGTGGTTATGGGGCTTTCATTTTTTCTTATGCGCAGGTTCACAACACCACTCTCCATAGGCGCTCTGGGAGCGGTTGCGCATATATGTACACAGTTCTTCGTGGTAAAAAATCTTTACATCAAGGCCGATGCGATTTATAACCTATTACCCTATTTTTGCTTTTTCTCCGTGCTGACAGGTGTGCTCACCGGATACATCACGCGGGTCATAATAAACAATATAAGAGAGGACGAAAGGTGCATCTCATGTTTCAGAAAGTAATACTCGCAAGCGGTTCCCCCAGACGCAGGGAACTTATGACAAGACTCGGCATCAACTTCCAATATGTTACATCCACAGCGAAAGAGGATATGAACCCCGAAATACCTGCGGGTGACCTCACTATTAAAAACGCAGCCATGAAGGGATACGATGTGGCAAACATATACGATGAAGCGTTCATCATTGCCGCGGACACAATAGTTTCCTGCGAAGGACGCATCTTCGGCAAGCCCAAAAGCGAAGAGGACATATACGACGCTCTGCGTTTTCTCAGAGGCAAAAAACATCAGGTGACAACCGGAGTTGCCATCATAAACAAGCGTGCGGGAGTCTGTGAAAGATTTCACCGCACCACCGACGTTTATTTCAAAAATTACAGCGACAGCTTTATCAAATGGTACATCGCAACAGAAGAGCCGCTGGACAAAGCGGGTTCATACGCTGTTCAGGGCAAGGGATGCCTCATGGTTGAAAAGATTGACGGCTGTTACGATAATGTTGTGGGGCTGCCCGTTTCCGAGCTTTTCGAAAGGCTTATCAAATTCGGCGTCAGACCCGGAGGACTGAATGCCTATTAATCTGGTACACGAAACCCTTGAAACACAAGCCGCCGAACGGGGCGGAAAGAAATATCTTATTTACGGCAAAGAGAAATTCAGCTACAGGGAAATAAATTCAAAGGCACAGAAATTTGCAAACCTCCTCACCACGAGGGGGTTTAACAAGGGCGACAGAATCTGTCTCATGCTTGAAAACAGCCCTGAGTTTTTCATCAGCTTTTTCGGAATATTGAAAGCGGGCTGCATCTGCATACCCATAAACACCTTTTTCATCCGCGAAGAAGTGGCATACATCATAAACGATTCCGAAGCGAAACTTTTCATAACCTCTGCAGACTTTGCCGAAGTTGCCGACGGCATAACAGAAAAGTGCCCCACACTTAAAACAGTTATGGCATACGAAGACACAAAGTTTATGTCGGAAAATATCTTTAAGCTCATTACAAAAATGACCGACTCCAAACGTGGAATAAGCATCTCACATGAAGATCTCGCGGTCTTCGTATACTCGTCAGGCACAACGGGACACCCGAAGGGAGCGATGCTCACCCATGCGAATATGACGGCGAATGCCTATGCCTGCCTCATGCGTTTCCACGTTACATACAACGACGTTTTTCTTCTTTTTCTTCCTTCTTTTCACTCATATGCACTCATGACATGCGTACTTCTCCCCACATATGTGGGTTCATCCATAATAATTCTCGGCAGCGTGAACGACCTTAAAAAGAAATCGTTCCGCAACATACTGCTGTTCCAGCGCCCGACTTTCTTCCTCGGAGTTCCGCAGGTATACACTGCGCTTCTCAGAGCGAAGATGCCCGGCTGGTTCATAAAATTCTTCTACCCTGTAAAGCTCCATGTGAGCGGAGGCGCCCCACTGCCCGAAGATACTCTGGTCAGATTCAGAGAAAAATTCAGGCACCCCATCATAGAGGGCTACGGACTTTCCGAGGCATCACCGGTGGTCAGCGTGAACAAGCTGGATTATCAGAAACCCATGTCCGTTGGTCCCGCTCTGGACGGAGTTGAGGTGAAGGTAGTTAACGAAAACGAACTGGAACTGCCCGCAGGAGAGGTCGGCGAGCTTATCGTCAAAGGTCCCAACGTTATGAAAGGATATTGGAACATGCCCGGTCTCACTGATATGACCCTCCGCAACGGCTGGCTTTTCACAGGAGACCTTGCAAAGATAGACGAGGACGGTTTCATCTATATAGTTGACCGTAAGAAAGACCTTATAATCGTCAAAGGAATAAACGTGTATCCCCGCGAAATAGAAGAACATCTGCACAAACACCCCAGTGTGGACGCGGCTGCCGTAATCGGTCTACCCGACAGAAACAGCGGCGAGATACCTGTTGCATACATAAAACCGAAAGCAGGCATGAACATAAACGAAAAAGAGATAAAAGCGTATCTGCGCCAGTTTCTTGCACATTTCAAAATACCAAAACAGGTGCAGGAGTGCCACGATATGCCCATGACAGCCACAGGCAAAGTTCTTAAAAGGGAGCTGAAAAGAAGAGTTCTCGGAGTATGAAATATTATGATGTTCTGCTCCCCGTTCCGACGGGGGGCATATACACCTATACCAGTGAAGCTGAAATTCCGGCTGGACAAAGGGTTAAGGTCCCGCTGGGAAAAAGAGAGCTTTACGGGATTGTCACAGGTGAGAACATCACACCACTGCCCGATATAAACTACAGAAACATAACGTCTATCCCTGATGATTCCCCCCTTTTCGGTGAAAAATATCTCCGGTTTCTGCGTATGATAGGAGAGTATTACTGCACTGAACCGGGCGCGGTGCTTGGCGGAATCATATCCGGTGCGGTTCTGGAATCCCCTCAGGTTAATCCCGAAATCAAAACTTACGACCGCAAAGACATCACCCTTAATCAGCACCAGATACCCGTATATGAATCAATCCTGCCGGAGTTGGACAAAGGCTTTTCAGTTCATCTAGTCCACGGCGTAACCGGCAGCGGCAAGACAGAGATATTCATAGAGCTTGCCAAAGAGGTGATTGCGCAGGGTAAAAAAGTGATGTATCTGGTGCCTGAAATATCCCTCACCCCACAGATGGAGGAGCGGCTCTCAAGGCGTATCGGCTTCGACGTTATGTCTTATCACAGCAAAAAGACTCCTAAAAAACGCACGGACACTTTCTGGGCGTTCGCAAAAGGCGAACTGCAAATGCTTCTGGGCGCAAGAAGCGCACTCTTCCTTCCCTCGGACGATATAGGGCTTATCATAGTGGACGAAGAGCATGAATCCAGCTATAAGCAGGAGGAGATGCCTCCATATCAGCTGCGGGATATGGCTGTGCTTTATGCCAAGATACTTGATATACCGATAATTCTCTCCAGTGCAACACCTTCCGTCGAAAGCTGGCAGAACGCCGCAAGCGGCAGATATAAACTTCATACCATCCCATGCAGACCTGAAGCCGAGATGCCCGACATTGAAATTGTCGACATGAAAAAGGTGGAACCCATCGCCGGAATCCTTTCCGAAAGGCTTTACAGCGAGCTATACAAAACTGTTGAAAGGGGCGAGCAGGCGATACTTCTCATAAACCGCAAAGGCTATTCACATACGCTCTACTGCCAGTCGTGCGGCGAAATGCTCATGTGCTCAAACTGCTCCGTGGCATTGACATATTATAAATCCAAGGGGCTTTGCAAGTGCAACTACTGTTCGCAGGAGGTACGCAGACCGAAATGCTCCAAATGCGGAAGTGACGACATAAAAGAATATGGAGCTGGTACGGAAAAGGTTGCGGAAGCTCTGGAAAATCTGTTCGACAAAAAAATACTGCGGCTGGACACAGAGAACGCCGCCACATATAAACAGCTCTCGAAGATGCTGAAAGATTTTGAAACGGGTGTATACTCCATTATGGCGGGCACGCAGCTTGTGGCAAAAGGGCTTGATTTCGGCAACGTCACACTTGCCGGTGTCATAAACATAGACAACATGTTCGGTCTGCCGGACTTCAGGGCTAAGGAGCGTGCATACCAGCTTCTTGTTCAGGTTGCAGGTCGTGCCGGACGCGCGGCAAAAAAGGGTAAGGTGATAATCCAGACCTATGCGCCGGAAACAGAAGTGTTCACTCACCTTAACTGCTCAGATTCAGGATTTTACGAACAGGAACTTATACGCCGGAAACTATTCAGCTATCCCCCTTTCGCAAAGATGTGCCGCGTAACCCTTTCACATGCAAAAGAAGAAACGGTTAAGGAAGCGGCAATGCACGTTTACGGCATCCTTAAAAGTGCCGCAAATGACGCGGAGATATTTTATCCCGCACAGGCTCCTGTATACAAAATATCCAACCGCTACCGCTATGGAATGGTTATAAAAACAAAGACAAATACGGAAATGTCCAGACTCATTAACATCGCCTCAAAATCCTTAAAGGAGAACATGAAGTCCACCCTTCGCATCAAGTTTGACCGCGACCCCCAGTTTTTCATGTAAAGTATTCTCTTAACAAACTTAATTTGCAATTTACACCGCATCTCACTATCGTATTGATGTGAGGTGATATATGACTGATTTTCTCAGACAAATGGCAGAAAAGGCGGACGACGGCATAATGTATGTTGATGAAAACGGTATAATACGTTACTGGAACGACGGCTGCGGGCGTATTTTCGGATTCTCTCATTTCGAAGCGCTGGGTGGCAGTCTGAATATCATCATTCCCGAAAAACACAGGGAAAGACACTGGAAAGGATGGGAAAGGGTGCTCGACACCGGAGAAACATCCTACCACGGCAAAATGCTGAAGGTCCCTGCTATCAAAAAGAACGGTGAAAAGCTGATAATTGAATTTTCCATACAGATTATAGAAGAAGGCGGCAGAAACGCCGGATTCACAGCTATTGTCAGGGACGTTACACCCCGTTCCTGATATTTCTGAAAAAGGCTTTCATCATGGCGGATATCTCTTCGGCAAAAAGTCCGCCGGCATAGTTTACTTTGTGGTTCAGCTTCTCTATGTCAAAAGTGTGCGCCAATGAAACAACACCGCCGAACTTAGGCTCTGTCGTCCCGAAAAATACGTTGCGCACACGGGCATGGATAATGGCTCCCGCACACATGAGACACGGTTCAAGGGTGACGTACAGTGAACACTCGTCCAGACGCCAATCGCCTATGACTTTCGATGCGTCCTCAATAGCTACTATTTCCGCGTGTTTCAGCGCTGATTTACCGGAATTTTTGCGGTTGTATCCGCGCCCTATCACCTCACCGCTGCATACGACAACCGCGCCGATAGGCACTTCCCCTTCAGCCTCTGCCAGCCTCGCCTGCTCTATGGCAAGCCGCATAAATTTTTCATCGTCAGCAGTGAAAGTCATATATTATCCTGCATCATGCGGACGTATCCGGTAAACACCACGGATGCCGTCTCCGCTTTCAGAATCTGCTCAATGGGCTTCACAACATTAAATCCCTTCAATGCAAGCATAGCCACCTCTTCGGCGGTGAACCCGCCCTCCGGTCCTATTACAATGCACATATCTTTTGAAACCGCAGGCATACCGACAGTCTCCGCCCGCTCGTAAAAAACGACGTTCTCTGTTCCGTCAGGAGTTATATCAGAGATATCAACACTGTCGCCGATGATCGGAAGCTGCTCATTCTCCGACTGTAAAACCGCCTTTACAGCTATATCGGTGAACCTTTCACGGGTCTTGTCTTTCAGCTCGTTAAGGCTTCTGCTGCTCACCACCGGAATAATCTCAGTCGCTCCAAGTTCGCTGTATTTCTCAAGGGCAAAATCCATATATTCCCGTTTCAGAAGGCACTGGTAAACTTTTAGCCTGTAATCGTGGCGCTTCGCATCCCTCACCATATCCGCACGCACGGACGCAGAACGTTTGCCCATCTCCGCGATGGTACACTTCGCATACTGCGAAGGCGTGAGAACACCCAGCGCATCGCCCTCTTTCGCACGAACGACGTTTTTCAGGTAATGGAAAACGTCCCCATCAAGGGTGAATGTGCCGTTAATGCGCCCTTCGTAAAATATCCGTTTCAATCCATGCACCTCTCGCTGACAAACTCAAAATCCCCCGCATCGTCAATGACCATAGCGCTGAGTGCATAACCGTACACGCAGCCTGTATCAAGATTAACTGAGACCAGTTCCCCTGACTTGTTCCTGTTCACATAAGGCATTCTGGGGTTATGCTGAGGGTCTATCTTTTTAACGGGGGTGTGCCCGTGAACCATCGTATATCCGAAATGCTTCTGTGTGCTTTTGTCGGTGTCCCGCGACCAGATGTAAAGGTAATCTTTCCGGTTGCTGTACTCTGTAACCCTGCCCGCTTTTCCGTTCGACGGTCCCAGCCCGGCATGGGAAAACATGAAGTTGTTACGCGGATAGTCGTAGCCGAAATACATCTCAGCGCCAAGGAAAAAATCTCTGTAAGGCTCAAGATAAGGCATAAAATCGATATTTTTTATGGTTCCGAGGGTAAGTTTCGTGTCCAGCGCCCTTTTGCTGAAAGAAGAGATTGTCAGCTTGCCGCCTGTGCCGAACCATGCGTTAGGGGCATAGATGGCGGAGAAACCTGCATAATCCAGCATCATATCCTCATGGTTGCCCATGAGCATACGAAAACGTCCCTGCCTTTGCAGCTCCATGAACATGAGCGTAACCTCAAGGCTGTATTCGCCTCTGTCCACAATGTCGCCCAACGAAATATAATTCACATCCGAATATCGCGCCTCAATGCGGTCGATAAGCCTGTCGAGAGTGCGTATGCAGCCGTGTATATCGCCGATTACCGCTGTGTACGGCATCTAAGCTGAACCCCGCACCATTCCGCCTCGTTGGCGGTCCGGACTGTTTCGTATTCTGTTAAATCTATTTCTTTCATGAACTCTTCGTACTCTTCCGCCAGTATACCGGAATAGACGATGTATTCGGGCTTAATTTCGAGAACGGCGGGATGTATCATTTTCAGAACGCTGGTGATTATGTTAGCAACAACAACATCGGTCTTAACGCCGAGGCTTTCTATTCCGCCTGTCCATGCCTGAACGTTGTCTGCTCTGTTCAGCTCTATATTCTCAAGTGTATTGCCGAGTGCGTCGGGGTCGATATCGAAAGCATAAACGGCTTTCGCGCCTTTTTTAGATGCTGCGATTGCAAGTATACCGCTTCCGCAGCCAGCATCCGCAACGGTTTTTCCGCTCACAACATCCTCAAGCAGTCTCGCCGCACAGCGTGTCGTGGGGTGAGTACCGGTGCCGAACGCCATCGCCGGATTGATAATGATAGTTTCGCTGTCCGGTTCCGCGTCCGTGTCGAAAATATATCTAAGACTGTCTGTGAGGTTTCCGGGCTTAATAAACTCTTTCCACTTGGTATCCCATCCGGTTTCGTCAATCTCAACCTTCTGATACCACTCGTCTTTAATGATGTTTTCAAGCCCTTCGCCGTAGTAGACCACAAAGCAGATGTCCTGTCCTTTGAAGTCTTCCTCTATGGGATATATACCCATATCTTCCAGTGTTGTAACGGATTCATCCGATAATTTTTTAAATCTGTATTCGTACATAGAAAACCTTATATCATATCTTGAAAAAAGTTAAAGCCTGTGAGATTAAATTTATATGAAAATTTCAAAAAAACTGTCGGTAAAATACGGAATTTCAGTCAGAAGCGCCAAAGACTATATCCACGAGGGTCTTGTAACTCTCAATGGTGCCGTCGTCCGCAAAGACACGGACACCCCTGAGGAAAATTTTCTGCTTAAACTGCCTGAAAAACTAAAAATTGACCCGAAACCGTATCTTTTGGCGGATTTCGGCGGCATTGTGTTTTTCGATAAACCCGCTTTTATGCACTCAGAACGTCACAGATTGGATGACGAACCGACCATTCAGGATATTGCAGAAAATTACGATGCAGACCTGACCCTTATCTCCCGTCTGGACTATATGACCGACGGTGTGATAACAGCCGTGCACAAAGACTTAAAAGTTATATTGCAAAGCAAGACTTATCTTGCTGTAGTATGCGGTGAAATGAGTGAAAGCATCACGATTGACAATATAATAGACGCTGACAAACGCCGAAAGGTCAGAGTCAGTGATGAGCACGGAGGCAACAGGACAATTTTCATTCCCATAATATATTCAAACGGTCTGACGCTTGTGCAGGCTGATATGGAAAAAGCCACAAGACACCAGTTGCGAGCCTATCTTTCCCACATAGGATTCCCCATCCTCGGAGACACCCTATACGGCGGCACGGAACACACCCGCATAATGCTCCATTGCAAATCGACCACCGTTAACGGCTTCACTGCTGAATCGCGTCTAACCGTTAACTTTTCTGATTTTATTTCTAAGTGAACATTTTCAAATTGTCTTTTCGACAATTTGATGATAGCCTAAATTTATGAAAAAACATTATTTATTATGCGTTTTTCTTCTGTCGTTGTTCTATTTCTGCCTGCCATCTCAGGCAGTGTCAAAAGAATTCGGTTTCGGCGGCGGACCATCCGGCGGTACTTTTATGTATTTTGCCAACGGTATATCGAAACTTGCCGAAAAATATGGAATGAAAATCACAGCCTTTCCCACAAAAGGTTCTGTTGATAATATACGGCTTCTTCAAAACAATCAGGCTAATTTCGCAATCGCATACGCATCGGATATAGACCTTGCAAGAAAGGGACTTTTAAAGGGCGATTCAACCAAATACGATAAAATTTTCGGTGCAGGCGTGCTCTATACCGGAAAGATACACATACTCATCAAGAAAGACTCAGGCATTAAAAGCATAAAAGACCTCCGCGGGAAAAAAGTTGCCGTGGGTGAAGCCGGAACAGGAGCCGCGTCCAGCGCGGAAAAGATACTTTCGCACATGGGGGTATGGCAGAACATCTCCCGTTATTACATCGGTTACCGCAAAGCAGAGAGTGCTTTTAAATCAGGAATGGTGGATGCCGTGTGGATTTTCGCCGGAATCCCCAACAACTCTGTATCAGAAATGCTAACAGATAATAAGGCAGCACTGCTCAGCCTGCAAAAAGATATGCAGACAGTTCTCGCTGTCAGCCCTAACTACAGAGCGGTAAAAATACCCAAAGGAACCTACGGCAACAGTTACAGCATAGACACTATTGAGGCGGACGCTGTACTTCTGACAAACGTTTATACATCCGAAAAAGACGTAAGCAGAATGATGGATATCATCTACAACCCTTCTTCAATACGCTATATGAGCACACAGCACCCCGCTGCTGTGGAAATTCACATGGATCCGGATATGGAAAAAATGATGGTGCCGCCGCATCCGGGAGCAATACGATTCTGGCGTGAAAAACGAATTACCAAATAATTTTTCAATGACATAGTTGACAATTTTGGTCTCATTATATATTATTAATCTATGGAAAAAATGTATAATGTCGAAGATATACTCAGAAACAACGGTTTAAGGGCGACTGCTCAAAGACTTCTTATCTGCGGAGAGATACTCGACGCAGGTCACATAGACATAGACAATCTCTATGCGCGCCTGAAAAAAAAGATAGTCTCGCTTTCGCTTGCAACAGTATATAAAAATATCCATGCCCTCATGGAAGCCGGAATTGTTTCCGAACTCGGTGTCGAAGGCAAAAAAACACTCTATGAGCTGAAGCTGCAACCACACATTCACCATATCTGCGAAAAATGCGGGAAGATTGAAGATCTGCACGTTGAAACCGACGAACTCAGAGACAAAATAGCATCTCTCACAGGAAGAGAGATCGCCGGATGCAAAATAACGGTTTATGGTAAATGCCCTGACTGCAAGTGATTTCTTTTTGAAGCCTTTTTTATCCGTTTTTATATCTTATTCTCATTATTTTAAATACTGACCATTGATTTATAATTTGTTTTCGTCTATGATTCTGCATTATTTATGGTGGGTAATATGAGCAAGAATACCTGCATGCAAACCATCGTCCAGATAAGGAAACTTTCACGCTTTCTGGACAAATATTCCAAGCACCTCGACAAAGAGTATCATGTTACGCTTCCTCAGATGCTGTGCCTATACGAGATTACCAGCAAAAGCTCTATGAATCTGACAGAGCTGACAAAATCAGTTAATCTCAACAACAGCGCTCTCACCGGTATCGTTGATAGGCTGGAGAGCAAAGGCTTCGTAAAACGCGTTAAAAAAGACGCAGACAGAAGAACTATTTATCTGGAAGCGACAGAAGAAGGTATTAGTTACACCGGTCAGCTCATGAAACAAATGGAAGACGATTGTTTTTTTGACAAGAATAAGCTGACCCCACCGGATCTCCAGAATATCCTGAACACACTGGATATAATCATCAATTCTCTGGATCCGGACATTAAAAAGATCGAGCTGGAATAACAAAAAAAGGTCATCCACGGATGACCTTTTTTTATTAAGAGGCTTGTATATCAAAGAGTGATTGTAAGGTTGTTGTCTGTGGGAGTGCTGTCCTGCGCAAAATCATACATCGCACCGCCAAGCTGCTGTGTTGCGGCATCCGTACTTGATACCATAGCCTGAACCACAGTCTGCGACTGGGTGGAAAGAGATGCGAAAGTCTCGTCTCCCTTATAGTGTGCAACGTGTATCTCAGCACCGACAGCCGCATATTCAACGGGCAGACCGTACTGGGGTCCCAGTGTCGTATAAAGCTCAAGCATCCCCTGCTCGGTGAACTCTTTCTTATAAGTATCGAAATCAGTTTTAGAAGGTATCGAGTGTATCTCATAACTAGCTATATTGAAAGTCTTCGTGGGGATATCAAGATCTATTATCCTGTAAGGGCTGGGAGCGGTGACGCCGGAACCTGTCTCCACATCGTACAGAACCCCGCTTGAAAACGTATATTTAACAACATCCTGGGCGTGAAAGTGACCTGTGAAAACTATATTCATGCCTGCATTAGCCAGAGCAGCCCCAACAGTAGAGTATTCATCCAGAACGTATTCAGCAAAAAGCATGGGTTGTGCCGCAAAGTGAGCAATTATGCCGTGGTGCATCATACCCATAACAAGTTTTCCCTTTGCTTTTGCAATGGCGAGTTTGTCCAGTACCCAGCTAAGGGTTTCAGCGGATATTTCTCCTGATGTTTCAGGATAAGTGTCGTTGTTGTCATACTTGCAGGAGTCTATAGCGAAAAGCCACACGTTGTCAGCCGGTTCGGCAACATAGCTGAGCGAGTTCTTATCTTTGTAAATAGCCTTGGCAAAACCGCTTTTATTGTGTATCTCCGCAAACTCTTCGGGGGTCACTGACGGAACCTTTGTGGTTGTGCTGCCGCTGAAAGAGACGGCATGGGGGTTGTTGATATCGTGGTTACCCGGCACGACGTAGGTCTTTATCCCTTTATCGTTGAGCTTTGCCAGAAGTGATGCCATCTTTTCATGGCTTATCTTTTCGCCGTCCTTCGTAAGGTCGCCGGGGATTATAACGAAATCAAGGTCTTTGACGTTAAGAAGTTCATCGACCATCGCCTCCATTATCTCCGTGCTTTCGGCAAGCATCTTTCTGTCACTGGAAAGATAGTCCTCGAAAGCCTCCCCTGTAGTCCCCAGAGAGGTGTCGTAAACGTGTGGATCGGAAAGAACTGCGAATTTTGCAGTGGTCTGCGTGTCGGAATCTTCTGAACATCCTGTAGTGAGACCGAGTGAAAGACCGGTGCCGACAACGGCTGTTGTGCGGAGAAAATTTCTTCTTGAAATTGAATACATAAAAGAGACCTCCGAAAATTAATAATCAAAGGTCTCTTTAACCTTTTATTTACACAGGCGTATCATATGATTGTTCAATTTTGAACAAATATGATTATGCCGATTAACGAAACTGTTGGATATATTTGCAGAAGCTATCGAAATCCTTCTGACGCTTTACGACCTCCGTTCCTATAACAAAGCCTCCGGTAGTGTTCAGCGCTCTGTCCGCGTCCTCTTTCGTGCGTATGCCGAAACCGGTGACAACTGGTTTCCCTGTCAGTTTCTTTGCCGTTTCGCTTCTATCGTTCTGCGCACCTTTTTTGTCAGAACCGGTGACACCCATGATACTGATATAATATACAAAAGGCGCCTTGGTATCCTTTACGGCTTCGATATCTTCATTCCTTGAAACCGGAGTGACAAACGGTATCACAGGTATTGAAAGCCCTTTTTCCATCATCCAGTAGTGCATCCTTGAGGGCAGGTCCGGAATTATGACCCCGCTCAGGATATCGCCGAAATCATCTGAGAATTTTTTCTCACCGTAGCCGTGGATAATGTTTGCATAGGTCATTACGGTAGCTTTTATGGAGGGATATTTCTGTTTCATCTCACGAACGTCAGCCATTATGGCTTCAATATCAACTCCGTTCATCACTGCTTCATGGATGGCAGACGCTATAACGGGACCGTCCGCCACAGGTTCGCTGAACGGTATTCCTACCTCCACGAACTCGAACCCTGCAGAGGCAACGGCGTTCAGGCATTTTTTGAACTGCTCTCTGTCGGGGTATCCGCCAACGATATAAAAACCTCTCATACAAGCCCCCTTTCAAGAATAGCCGCCATGTCCTTGTCGCCTCTGCCGGAGAGGTTAACAAGGACCTTTCTCCCTTTGAATCTGTCTTTATTTTCAATCACATACGCAAGCGCGTGGCTTGATTCCAGCGCAGGAATTATGCCCTCTTTGCGTGTGAGCATTTTGAATGCGTTAAGCGCTTCATCGTCACGGACGTAGCCGTATGTGACCCTTCCGCTGTCGTTCAGCGCGGCGTGTGCGGGACCTATGCCGGGATAATCAAGACCAGCTGAGATGGAGTGCACGTCCGCAACCTGAAACTGCGGAGTCTGCACCAGATATGAGAATGCGCCGTGGAGTATTCCCGGTTTGCCCATACCGATTGTTCTGGCGTGCTCGCCGTCTTTGTCGGATACGCCCCCCGCCTCAACACCGAAAATCTCAACATTCGGGTTATCGAGAAATCCCTGAAAAATACCTATGGCGTTGCTTCCGCCGCCTACACATGCGACAACGCAGTCGGGGTCGAACCCAAGCTCTTTGCACTGCTCGTTTGCTTCGATACCGATTACTGACTGAAAATATGCAACCATTTCAGGAAACGGATAGGGACCGACGATACTGCCTATGATATAGTGTGTATTCTCAACACTCGCTACCCACTCGCGCAGTGCGGCGTTTGTGGCATCCTTCAGAGTACGCTGACCGTCCTGAACACGAACCACTTCAGCACCCAGAAGCTGCATCCGCTTCACGTTCGGTTCCTGTCTTCGCGCGTCCACTTCGCCCATAAACACCGTACATTCCATGCCAAAAAGTGCCGCCGCAGTGGCGGTGGCAACTCCGTGCTGTCCGGCTCCGGTTTCCGCTATGACCCTGTTTTTGCCCATATATTTTGTTACGAGCGCCTGACCGAGCGTATTGTTGACCTTGTGAGCGCCTGTGTGCATAAGGTCTTCTCGTTTAAGGTATATCTCGCATCCGCACTCTTTCGAAAGGTTCTCCGCCTTGTAAACTGGCGTGGGTCTGCCAGCGTATGAGCGAAGCAGAGTGTCCAGTTCCGCTTTGAATTTGTCGTCCTTTTTGAGTTTATTGTACCAGTATTCCAACTCGTCCAGAGCTGGAATCAGGGTTTCAGGTACAAACTGCCCGCCGTACTCCCCGAAAAACATTTTTTTATCCATTATATGCCTCTTTAGCATTTTTTATAAATTCTGCTATCTTATTGATATCCTTAACGCCGTCTGTCTCAACACCGCTGGAAACGTCAATGCCCAAAGGTCTGTAACGGCGTATTACGTCCCCGACGTTTTCAGGTGTAAGCCCGCCCGCCAGAATCAGCTTACCGCGGTAATCAGAAACCCAGGCGGGATACTCGCAGGTTTCTCCCCTTCCGCTGCTCTTGTCGAACAGAAAATAACTGAACTCGCCAGACGGTCTTTCGTGCCCGCTGAGTATATGGTTTGCCCCGTTGTCGGCATCATTCGCCTGAACAAAGTCCGTATTATATCCATCGCACTCAGCCAGAGTAAAACCCACGGCGCAGGTCTTTACCCTGCCCCGCACAGCGGCGGCTATAATGTTAGCCCCTTCCGGCTCAATGTATCGTTTGCTCGACCTGTGCGCAACGAAACCTATTATATCCGCACCAAGCTCAATACATTTTTCGGCTGTTTCAATATCTTTTATTCCGCATATCTTTATCACGCTTTCAGCCCCGACGAAAGGTCTGCGAACACCGCCTGCGGATCCGGCGAGGACATAAGCCCCGACCCCACGAGAAATGCGTCTGCTCCCGCCGAACGCATCTTCCGGACATCCGCACCGCATTTCATACCGCTTTCAGCTACCCTGAAATGTTTTGCATCCAGCCGCGAGATTATCCCCGCCGCCTTGTCCATGTCTATCTCCAGCGTTTTAAGGTTGCGGGCATTCACACCCACTATATCAGGATTTGCGCCGGAAACTATATCGTATTCCTCTTCCCCGTGAATCTCAGTCAGCACGGCCAGCCCTTTGGACTTCGCATACAGATACAGCTTTTCATAATCATCTTTCGGCAGAGCCGAAGCCATCAGCAGAACCGCATCCGCACCGAATATGTACGCGGCATATATCTGTTTCTCGTCTATGATAAAATCTTTGCATAGCACAGGCAGATTGATATTGTTCGCCACATCCCGCAGATATTCGAAACTTCCTTTGAAAAACTCTTTGTCGGTCAACACGCTCACAGCGCCTGCGCCCATCGTCTCGTAGCGTTTCGCCGTTTCAACTGGATCTGCGCCCACGTTGATATCCCCAAGCGTGGGGGAAGCCTTTTTCACCTCGCAGATGAACGGTTTAACAGAGAGACTTGCCTTGAAATCCAGCAGTTTCTTTTTCCGCGGGAAGAACGGCACGGTAAAATGCTTCATCTCTTTCCGTTTATTTTCCAGTATCTTATCAAGCACAGACATCTCAGTTTCCTCTCAGACTTGCAAGTTTTTCAACTACGATTCCGGTTTTGATGGTCTCAAGCGCCAGCCTGTAGCCGTCGCGGATGCTGTCGGTCTTACCGAACACCGTGAGCGCCAGCCCAGCATTGAGAGCTATCAGTTTTGAATAATCGCCGCCGTCCGCGGAAATCGCCTTGTTAAAAAAGAAATCAGCGTCCCCGTTGGTTTTGACAACAGGCATCTGGAAAGGCGTAAAGTATTCCGCCGGATTGATGTAATGCTTTATAATCCTGCCGCCGGAAACCTCGTGAACCTCTGTGGGGGCGAAAGAGGATATCTCATCATATCCGTCCAGAGACGAATAGACGGCTACCCTGTCACGCCCCAGCATCAGAAGGCTTTCGGCAAGGACTGCCAGCTTGTCGCGCATCGCCATGCCCACGATCTGTCCGCCGACGTTCGCAGGGTTCGCCAGCGGTCCCAGAAAGTTGAATATCGTGGGAACGCGGAGTTTTCTGCGTACAGCGCCAGCGTATTTCAGCGCAGGGTGGTACATGGGAGCGAAAAGGAATGCGAAATTATGTTTACCGAAATAGCTCTGCATATCGGATTTTTCACTGCTTACCGGAACGCCTGACATCTCAAATATATCAGCGGAACCCACAACACCGCTTACTGCACGGTTGCCGTGTTTAACCACCGGATACCCCATTGCGGAGAGCAGAACTGCCACTGCGGATGATACGTTCATGGTGGATTTTCCGCTGCCGCCCGTACCGCATGTGTCGTAAACCTGCACGTCGGTATCGAAATTTATCTTCTTCTCGTTCATGGCGCGCGCCGCACCAGCAATCTCGTCCACCGTCTCACCGCGGAGCCTCATTGAAATGAGTATTCCGGCTATCTCTGCCTCTTCCAGTTTTCCGTCCATCATATCTATGAACGCGCTGTATGTTTCCTCAAAAGAAAGGCTCCCGCCCATGCAAGATTTTTTTACAAGTTCAACGCTCATTTTGACACCCCGCATATATTCATGAAATTTTTAACCATAACGTCGCCGTATGCGCTCAGAATCGATTCTGGGTGAAACTGTACCCCGTAAAGCCTGTTCGCATCATCCTCCATAGCCATGCACTCGCCGTCGGATGCGGCAACTGCCGTCATAACACTTTCGGGGGCAGCCACAGCCAGCGAGTGATAACGCACCGCTGCGAATCCGTCCTCAATCCCTTTAAAAAGTTTTGATTCGCGCGTTTTTCTTATGCTGTCGGTCTTTCCGTGCATTATGGTCTTCGCACCGCGTATCTCATAACCCAGATGATACCCCATCGCCTGCATACCCAGACAAACGCCCATCATCGGGATTTTACCTGTGTACTTTTTCAGGTATTCAAGGGTTGTGCCGGAGTTCGACGGATTTGAAGGTCCGGGGGAAAGGATTATCCCCTTATAGCCGTCCGCCGCTTTGAACTCCGTATTTTTTATAATGTCAACCTCTGCGCCCGCCAGTCTGAAAAGCGCGTACAGGTTGTATGTGAACGAATCGTAGTTATCAACCAACAGAAACATCTCTTCCCTCCGCTGCCGCTATATTCTTGTATGCGGCGAATAATGCACCGAGCTTGTTCTCGACCTCTTTGAACTCGTTCTCCGGCACTGAATCAAAAACTATCCCTCCGCCTGCGCGCAGGACAGTCTCTTTCGGCGTCACGAACGCGCTGCGGATGGTGATGCAGGTGTCCATGTTGCCGCTGTACCCGAAATAACCAACGCATCCGGCATAAAAACCACGCTCGGACTTCTCGTACTGCTCGATAAGTTCCATAGCCCTGACCTTTGGTGCACCGGAAACTGTACCCGCGGGGAAACATCTCATGAACAGCTCAAGGGGGTTGGCGGAATCCTCAAGCTGCCCCTCAACCTCGCTCACGATATGGATAACGTGGCTGTATACCTCCGGTACAAACTCCTGAACAACTTTTACGCTTTCCGGTCTGCAACAGGTATAAAGGTCGTTGCGTGCGAGATCCAGCAGCATAAGGTGCTCTGAACACTCCTTTTTATCCGCAAGAAGTCTTCTCTTTGCCTCTTCTATGTCGTCTGTTATAGGGCTTGTTCCGGCAATGGGTTTCAGGGTGGCTTTTCTGCCCGCAACCTTCAGGTGTATCTCAGGAGACGAACCCAAAAGAACCTCGCTGCCGAACTTCAGGAAGAACATATAGGGAGAAGGGTTGATGTTGCGGAGCGACCTGTAGAGGCTGAGTGGGTTCAGACTGCCCTGAATACGGTACGCGTTGCTGATAACAACCTGAATCGCTTCACCGTCTTTTATCTCCTGCTTAACCTGCTCAACGCAGCGCATGTATTCATCCTTTTCCATATCCTTGATTATTTCGCAGTCCAGATCCGAATCGAAATTGTCGAAATTGAAACGGTTAAGATCATTGCCCATCTTATGTGTGCGCTTAACTGCCTTGTCGTAAGCCTCTTCACCGCCGGAGGTTCTGACACTCATGGCTGCGTAGAGTTTTGAGAGGTGGTTATCGAACACAAAGAACTCGTCAACCTCCATGAATCCCAGCAGTTTGTTATTCTTGGAACATTTGACGGGCTTTTTAAGGATATTCATGTAGTTTATGGACTCGTAAGCAAAAAAACCTGCAAAACCGCCTGCAAAATCGCCGAACTTGCCGTCATTGAAACCCTTTTCAGCATAAAACTGCTGTGCCATGTATTCCATTGGGTTCATTGAGAACGTCTTCTTTTTTCCGCCGGATTTTTCTGTGATGGTGTCGTTTTGAAATGTGATGACCCGCTTGGGGTTATTTCCGAAAAATGAGAAACGGGAGAATGTCTTGTCCAGATTCGCACTCTCCAGAAGGAACACGTTCTCTTCGTTGGTGAAGTTGCGCAGGAGCGAGATAGGCGTTACGGTGTCGCCCATCAGTTCGCGGTACACAGTGACTCTGTCGTAGTCCTTTGCCAGTGTCAGAAATGTTTCCCTGTCGGGGTAAACGGGCTGTCTGAGGTTCATTTTATCTCCTTATGTGTTTAAATTCAAAAAAAAGGCCGTGGTCTTTTCAGAACACGGCCCTGTAAGGCAACAAAAAAGCCGTGCGGTTTTCACCGCACGGCTGTTATACACAATCTCATGGCGAAAACCTTCTTATATAACAGAAGAACGCCACCACCAATTTTTAACGTTTGTTTTAGATGCAAATATATTCATGAGCGTATAATGCATAATCTTTATCCGTTAGTCAAGATATTTTTTAAGCCATAATGTTCCGCAGCCGCCTTTCTCCTGTCTGCGAAAAGAATTAGCCCTGCGGACATTCAGTCCCATGCCTCGCAGAAAGCGGAAAATCTCCTCCCCGCGCAGCGAGCTTACGGGTCTGAACGGGCTGTTCTCCACCTTGTTCAGGGTGAGCAGGTGCACGGACGATTCGGGAAATTTCAGTGCGCTTTCCGCAAAAAGCTCAATTTCCATGTCACTGTCATTTATACCCTCCACAGGAAGGTAGTTGAGCCCCACTTTTTTTCTGGCGCGCACCGACATTTTTTTCCATGCCTCAGCCAGTGCGGAGTATATTTCAGACAAAGGCGGAGCCTTGGGCACAAGTCTTCTGTGCGCCTCATCAGTTCCGGAATGGAGCGATATCATCACCCCGTTGTGCGGGAGCAGAAGCAGCTTAATCAGCAGTTCGGGGTGGACTGCTGTAGTTGTCACAGACACAGGCAACAGCGACATGCGGATGAAACGGGCGACCTCTTCAAAATTATCCAGAGGTTCGCCTATACCTGAAACCGTTATGCGTTTAGCTGTCGGTTCCGTTTCAGCCTGTGTGAGCATCTCCTCCGCCGTGAGTCCCCTGACAAGCCCCCTGCGTCCGGATGCACAGAAAGGACACGCCATCCGGCAGCCTGCCTGCGAAGAGATGCACAGAGTGCCATACGGGTACATGACGGTTTCCACCGTCAGCCCGTCGTCGAGAGTTACAGCGGTGAGCCGGTTCATACACCCAGCTTGTCCGAAATTTCAGACAGAGCTGAAATTACAAAGCCTATATGCTCATCCGGGTCAACGCCCATCTCGGCTATGCCCAACGCAATGTCGTCACGGTTTACAGCGCGGGCAAATGCTTTGTCCTTCAGCTTTTTCTTAACGCTTTTAACTTCAACGTTTGCGATGGACTTGTCGGGTCTGACATATGCGCAGGCAAGCAGAAAACCGCAAAGTTCGTCCACCGCAAAAAGCGTCTTCGCCATGGGGGTAACTCTGGCAACGCCTGTAGACGTGCCGTGCCCCATGATAGCCTCAAGTATATCTTCTGGATATCCTATACCGCGAAGAATCTCCACGCCCTTATAGGGGTGTTCCTCTAATGTCGGGTATTTTTCATAGTCAAAATCGTGCAGCAGCCCTGTGACACCCCAGCGTTCAACATCTTCGCCGAATTTTTCCGCATATTTGCGCATCGCCTGTTCAACGCTGAACGCATGTTTCAGGAGTGAGTCTGATTTTGTGTATTCTGTCAGAATTTTGTATGCGTCTTCCCTGTTAACCTGCATGGGAACCTCCGGTTCTTTTTCTGACATAATAATTAATTTGATTGTGTTTGGGTAGGTGTCATTTAAACTTCTTTTTAATTTAAAAGGCACCTGAAAAGAAACATTGACTGTCAGATTAAAAACGGTACGGGGTCTGCCTACCCGTACCGCCTAATCGTATTTGACGTTATTTGCAAAAGGAGTATTTAAAACTAAAATAGGTACTATTGAAATCATGTCAAGACTATTTTTATCTCAAAATCTAATCCGCATCGTCATAGCTGTGCATGATGTCCTGAAAAACGCTTTTCAGCTTATCGAAAGCGTCCACAAGCTGCGGATCGAACATGGTTCCGCCGTTATCCTGAATAAAGCGTCTTGCATCTTCATATTCCCATTTCTGTTTATAAGGGCGCTTCGACAACAGAGCATCGAAAACGTCGCTGACAGCGACTATACGCCCGCAGATGGGGATATTATCGCCGCTCAGTCCGTTCGGGTATCCTTTTCCGTCCCACCGCTCATGATGTGAAAGCGCTATGTCCGCGCCGAATTTAAGGTATTTCCCCTCGGAATCGGCGAGTATTTTATACCCTATGGTCGTATGTTCCTTCATAACGGAAAATTCCTGTTCGTCCAGTTTTCCCGGTTTAAGAAGGATGCTGTCAGGAATACCGAGTTTTCCGATATCATGCAGCGGCGCTGAAAAATACAGCGCGTCCGTAAACTCGCCATCCATGCCGATATGCTCTGAGAGCGCCTTGCTGTAGTGCGCAACCCGTTTGATATGGTTGCCTGTTTCCGTATCTTTATATTCGCTTGCGCGACCTATTATTGTAAGTGTTTCAAACTCACGCATACGGATTTTAAGCGTTGCTGTTTCAACCTCGCGCTGCAGCAGTGCCGCGCGGTCCTGCAACAAAAGCTGGTTCTTTCTGAGTGAAAGAAGGTTTTTAACGCGCACCTGAAACTCGTAAAGTTTCAGCGGTTTATAAAGAAAGTCCGATGCGCCTGCGTTAAGCGCGGAAAGTTTGATACTGTCGTCATCGTCAACAGCGGTTATCATGACGATAGGAACGTCCGCCTCCATCTCCCTTACACGTTTAATAAGCGCAATACCGTCCATTTCAGGCATCATGTAGTCTGTCAGGATAAGGTCTGCCTGGGCAGTCCTGATATAGTCCAGCGCCAGAGCCGGATCAGTAAAACTTTTAATCTCAATATTCATACTTTCAAGCATCGATTCAATAAGCATCAGATTGAGCTTATTATCGTCAACAGAAACGATTTTTCCGTTAAAGCCCATACTATCCCCGCTTCAATGTTTCATTTTTAATAAAGGTAAGCATATCAATAATCTCTTTAATCAGTTCTTTGACATAAAGAGCATTATTCTTTTTAGCAAATTCATCAGCATTTTTCAATTTTTCGGTCAATATTTCAATTCTGAGATTTCCGGCAGCGCTCCTGACAGAGTGGATGAGGTCTCTGGCTGTGCGGATGTTTCCTGCTGAAAGTTCCTCCGCAGCTTTTCTAAGATCGGCAGACGATTCTTCACAAAAGCCGGTGAGCAGGGAAACAACCACATTCGGCGCAAGCCCTATCTGTGCGGAAAGCTCGTCGAATGAAAAACATACCTCCGGTGAAGCCGTCGGTCGCTCCTCTTTTTCGGACTTCTCAAACTCAACAACGAACGAGAAAGTGCTTCCCTCACCCTCTTCTGTTACAACATTTATATCGGATCCGAATTTTTTCAGAATGTTCTTCGCTATGCTCAGACCAAGCCCCGCGCCGCCGAATCTGCGGGTTACGGTGCTATCCCCCTGAACAAAGGAATCAAATATTATATCCAGTTTCTCCTGAGATATACCGATACCTGTGTCCTTTACCTCAAACTCAACACTTACAGTATTATCAGTTTCAGCTTTTTTACGGATATTGAACTCTATCTGTCCGCCCTGTTCGGTAAATTTAACAGCGTTGGACAAAAGGTTCGAAGCAGCCTGACCTACACGGAAAGAATCGCCTCTGAGTTTTTTGGGAATATCAGCATCCACATAGCAGAGGAATGAAATATCCTTATTTTCAGCAGATTTTCTATGAACCTTGTTGACAGTATCAGCTAAAACATCAACGTTTACAATCTGGCTGTCGATAGAAAACTCTTCAGTGTTTACATCCGCCAGATCCATGACTCCGTTGAATATATCCAGAAGCGTTTCTGCATTTGAGCGTACAGTGGCAAGATACCCCTTCTGCTTCTCGTTAAGTCCGGTTATTTTAAGAACGTCGCTGAACCCTATGATGCTGTTCAGCGGAGTCCTTATCTCGTGGCTTATGTTTGCTATGAAACGGGACTTGGCGATATTCGCCTCTTCCGCACGTTTACGCGCCTGTAAAAGCTCTGTAACGTCCTCTTTTATGGCAACGTAGTTGATTATCTCTCCGGAATTGCCGCATATTGGTGCTATAACTGCCGATTCAATATATTTTTCACCGTTTTTCTTTTTATTCGTGAAAGTTCCGCGCCATATCCTGCCGGAGGTTATTGTCTGCCAAAGTTCAGTGAAAAGTTCAGGAGACGAATCGTCCCATTTCAATATACTCGGTTTTTTACCTAAAACTTCGGAAACACTGTATCCAGTGACTTTTTCAAACATGGGATTAGCATACTCTATCACACCTTCTGTATCAGTGATAAGGATGCTCACAGGGCTTTGTTCCATAACAAGCGCCAGTTTGTTCATCTCCTGTTCCGCGTTCTTACGGGCTGTAATGTCTCTGATATTCAAAACAATTCCGCCTATTGACGGGTTTTCGCACATGTTGACGGCAACAGCCTCTGTAGTTATGATTTCTCCGCCGCGCTTAACAAGACGGAACTCTCCTGATTTCTGATCGGTTCCTCCGCTTTTTATCTCCTGAATCCAGAATGAAAAAGCCTGTCTGTCAGCATCCGGAATGATATCTTCGAGAAATTTGCCCCTGATATGCTCGCTGCTGAACCCTATAACAAAATCCATTGACGGGCTTGCATATTTTATTCTGCCGTTTTCATCAAGTACGATTATTATATCTGTTATGTTCTCTATAAGCTGTTTGAAACGTTTTTCATTGTCTTCAAGAAGGCTCTCAGCGCTCTCCCTCATCCTTGATTGTTCGCTGGCTATCCGGGAATAATCGGCTATTTTTTCTTCAAGACTTCTCTGCTGGCTGATAAGAAACTGTTCCGTCTTTTTCCACTCCGATATATCAACGGACATCTCTATCATCTGCACAACATCTCCTGTTTCATTGAAAACCGGATAGGCACGTATTTCAAAATATTTGTCTGTACCGTCAGGCTGAGAATGTATGTGTTCAAGCGTAACATGCTTTCCGGTTTCCCTCACCAACTGAAGAGGACAGGGATGTTCTTTTCCGCTGCATGGCAAAAGCATCTGATGTGTGACTGAATGGCAGGAGAGATTCAGTATGTTTCCTCCGTCCGATGCGTATCTGTTTGCATAAACTATCTCATAAGTTTTCGCATCAACGACATAGAAAGAACATTCCATTGAATCCAGTATTTTGCTTATATATTCGTATTTTTCTTTAAAGTTGCTTTCGCTTACGATAATATCGTCCAGTCTGCTGAAAAGTTCCGTAGTTCTGGATTTCAGCTTTGTGTCAAAGTTCATGAACAGATCGTCGTAATCCCTTTTTGCCAGTGAAGACTCTTTAAGCACGTTCCATATGACATATGCAAGCCAGAAACCGCAAGCGGAGAGCACTAAGCCGAAAAAAGAACATATCCAAAGGTTTATAACGGAAAACCGCCTGCTTTCGGACGCGATGTAATCATTCATCAGCTTTATGTCAGAAAGAGCGCTTATGTACGCGTCGTTAGATATCATCTGAAAACTTGTGAAAAAATTATCTATCTCTTTCGTGCGAACCCTTATCTCCTGATCTGAAGACAGAATGAGTTCAAAATCCGACGTTTTTTCAGCCGACATGCGGTTTATAAGGTGGCTCCGATAGCTATGCACAATGAGTTTCAACTCTTCAAGTTTTGCCCGCATATCGATTATTCGCATATCATAAGGTTTGCTGTCGGTTTTTTTATAGCTGTAGTCAAAAGTATATTTATCCAGCTCAGACGAACTGACCGGCAGCTTTTCAACAAGAAGCCCGCCATTTTCGAGAACACCGAGTTCGTTGTCTATGCTCTCAATATCTTCAAATATCCTCGATTCATACTTGTCCATTTCGCTGAATTTTTCAGATTCTATGTAAAGATGCAGATAATTGCTGACCTCGCTTATACGGATACGGATAAACCTGTAAATATCAGCTTTGTTTTTAACGTTGTCCATGCAGCTTTTCAGGTAGATCATACGCCTGCGCTCATAGCTGTGCATGGCGAAAATGGCTGAAAATCCTATCAATCCGAAAATCAGGAAAAAAATGAAAAACAGAAAGTATCGTTTGGGTTTGTATAAATTGATCATAAACTCTATTTCTCAATCCCGTATTTATAAAATACCTGTCTCCCAACTTCAGAGGCTGCAAACCGGAGAAAACCTGCCGCACACTCTTTCTCGTGTGAATACCTGAGCAATCCGGCTTTAACCGTAACCCTTCTGAAAAATGGAGAATCAATAGGAATTGTCTGAGTTCCCTTGGAATCGGGGCTGTATTTAAGCGACATCCAATCCACTGCTATATCCGCGTTATTGTCTGCAACCGCCTTCAAAAGCTGCTTTGAATCAGAAGCCAACCCTGTGGCGTTTTCAAAAACGTCTTTCAGCACACCGGCTTTTTCCAGTGCGATGTGGGTTTCTTCTCCCGCGCCGCTTGTGAGAGCGGAACCTATGATACTCCTTATTCCAGGATCAGTAAGCCATTGAAGATTTCCGTCTATTTTAAGAGGATTGCCGTATCCTACGAAATATGCAAGCCTGTCCCATCCGAGAGAATATTCTTCACTAACTACGCCCTGCTCTTTAAGTATGTCCACGACATCGCCGACAGAGGCAAAGATAACATCCCCCTTTTTATTAACCTGCACGGCACGAACCTGATGCGCACTTCCTCCGGTCAGGATATCTATTCCGCACCCGCTATTGTTCTCATATGAAGCTGCAAGCTCTCCGACAGCGCTTGCAAGCGCGGCAGATGAATACACCAGAATATATTTTTTTTCGTTCTTTTGTGTAAAAGGCGGTGTTTCAGGGCTGCACCCGAAGAAAAATGAACAGAAAGCAGCGAGAAAAATAAAAAAAATAAATCTCATCCTATCCCCGAAAAGTATGATTTTTTAAGTTTACACTAAAAACCAACCCTGCGAAAGTTTATTTGACCGAACTGCTGAACATTAATCTGATATTTGCCTTGCACATATTATTAAACAGAGGTAACCTCATAAAAATACCTTTTCAGGGTGATTTATGAGAAAAATTATTATCTTTTTCGCACTTATGTTCAGTTTTTTTGCATTCGCAGGAGACATGCCTGACGAATTTGAGCGCAACGCCACAGGCACACCGGAACTTCTCCAAAAAGGCGAACAAAAACACTGGTGCCCCATCTGCGGCATGAATCTGCCAATGTATTACAAAACGAACTTCGCCGTTAAGCTCAAAAACGGTGAGGCTAAACAATACTGCTCAATCCGCTGCTTCGCGGAAGATTACGCAAACATATCAGAGAATGTTAAAGAAATTCTTGTGATGGATGCCGCAAAAGAAAAGTTTACCAATGCTAAAAAAGCGCAATATGTAATGGGCAGCTCAGCCCCCGGAACAATGACAACAGTCAGCAAATACGGTTTCGCTGCACTTGCCGATGCACAAGCGTTCCGGAAAAAATACGGCGGGGAAATCGTAAACTATGATGCAGCTCTTAAAGCGACGCTGGACTCCATGCAGGCGGATAAAAACGCATCAGCGGAAAAGAAACAGAAGATGGTATACCCTATGGGGGAAAAGATTTACAAAAGCGTCTGCAAACCCGTCGATCCCTCCTCTTTCGAGCAGATAAACAGCATGAAAGCGTATATAAAAAACAATACTGTCTGCGGAGATCTTAAAGAGGGTCAGCTTCAGGCTGTTTCACTGTATCTCTGGGAGGTTCTCAGGAAAACCGCCGCCGGATATTCAACCATCTCTGTTCCCGAAGGAACAAAATGTCCTGTATGCGGGATGTTTGTTGCTAAATATCCGAAATGGGCAGCCCAGATAACTTATAAAGACGTTAAAGGTGCAGAAAAATCAGTCTATTTCGATGGTGTGAAAGACCTTGTCAAATTCTGGCAGAAACCTGCAAAATGGGGCAAATATAATAAAATAACCATCACAAAGATACTTGTGAGCGATTATTACACATCAAAGGCTATAGACGGCAATACTGCCTTCTATGTTATAGGTTCCGATATGTACGGCCCTATGGGCAGCGAACTTATTCCGTTCGAATCCGAACAGAACGCAAAAACCTTTATGACCGACCACAACGGAAAATCAATCGTGAAGTTTTCCGAAATCACCACGGCAATGCTTAAATGACGTTAAGAAGCGTTAAGTTTCTGATATTCATATTTATATTAACAGCGGTAACGGCGGCGCAGGTGATTTTCCTCGCCGCTTTCCGCTCACCTTCTGCAGGGGACACAGCAGTCCGCTCGGCTTTCGTCCGGCTTGCGGGTGTTTCTGAACCTGTACTCTTCTGCGAATATAAACGAAGCTCCGCACCTTATGCTCCGGCTGCTTTTAACGCTGATATCAGAACCGCGGTGTACGGAAGATGAAAGCAGGACTTTTTGAATTCGCACTCTGCTCAATGTCGGGCAGACGCTCAAAATTCATTTTCGTATACATAATCCTCACCTTGCTTATGCTGCTGTGTTTTTCAGTTTTTTTCATAACAGCCTCTCTGCGCGCGGAAAGCTCATACGGAAGCGAAGCCGTGCCGGACATCTCAGTAACAATGAACAGAGGCGGACGGAATGAACTGATCAGCACATCAAGGGTGGATGACATTATCCTCATCCCAGGCGTTCAGTACGCCGAACCCGCATATTTCGGGCTTTACAGGTTCGACTACCTTAAAGCCAACCTGACAGTAGTCGGTATAGACCCGTTTGCACAGCAGTATGCTCAGTCATTTGAAAAAGCAGTGAAACGGCACAAGAACATACTCACTCAGGAACGCTGGATGATAACCGGAAATAAACTCGCGGATACTCTTAAAGCTATCTATAACAGGGATGCGTTCAGTTTCGCAAAACCGGACGGCACCTATCTGGAACTGCCGGTTGCAGGAACCTTCTCTCCCCAGTCGCAGCTTATGTCCGCATCCACAGTGCTGACAGACGTTGAATCCGCAAAGGAGATACTCGGAATACCCGACGGAAAAGCTGTACAGATATCCGTTTACGTCGGCAATCCGGAAGAGACGGACACAATTGCGCAAAAGCTCTCTGTGATGTTCCCCGACACGGAGGTCACTACCAAAGCGGTTAAACAGGCATCCGTTTCAAACCTGTTCGATTTCAGTTCCGGTATTTTCATGCTCGTATTTTCCGTTAGTCTTTTTACGTTCTTTATCATAGTGTTCGACAGAGCTGCCGGACTGAACATGGAGGAGCGAAGGGAAATCGCCGTTCTGAAAGCTGTCGGTTATACACCTTCCGATATAATCAAAGTCAGGTTCTATGAAACCCTGATAACAGCAATATCATCATTCATAACGGCATTGCCTCTGGCTCTGTTTTATGTTTACTGTGTGCAGGCTCCACTGCTGAAATCAATATTCATAGGTTATTCATACATGCGCCCTGATTTCGTGCTGCCATTCGTCTTTCCCGCAAAGGAGATTGCCCTCACTTTCATGGCAACGGTTCCAGTTTATGCCGCAGCGGTGATAATACCTGCATGGAGGGCTTCAGTAACCGACGCGCAGGAGAGCCTGAGATGATAAAATTCACTTCCGTCACAAAAAAATATAAAGATGTGACGCCTCTGGAGAACTTCAGCATGGATATTGCCGCCGGAGAGACCGCCATACTCAGCGGACGAAGCGGAAGCGGCAAAACCACAATTCTCGCTCTTGCGGCGGCACTGACACGCCCTACGTCCGGCAATATAGAGGTAAACAGTAAACAGACTGCCAAACTGCCTGAGGAGTTTGCATCACTCTTCCGCAGAGAATCTGTGGGCATCATCTTTCAGAATTATAACCTTATGCCGAACCTGACCACACTGGATAACGTAACCCTACCCCTTCTGCCGACAAAAATACCTTTCAGACAGCAGCGGGAAAGGGCTTTTGCACTAATGGAAAAACTGGGAATAGCAGACAAAGCAAAAACCATCGCAGGAAGACTGTCCGGCGGAGAACAGCAGCGTATAGCAATTGCAAGAGCGCTGATAAACAATCCTCCCGTTGTGCTGGCTGACGAGCCGACTTCAAACCTTGACGCAAAACTGACGGAAAACCTGCTTGAAATTTTCGCAGGGATAAAAGCGGAAGGCAGAACACTGCTCATCGCAACCCACGACAAAGTTGTTACAGAAAGCGGCATTGCCGATAAGATAATACGGACTGAGCTATGAGTTTCCTGATTCCCGATATTTTCGTCCAGATGATCCTTTATGCCGTACTGACCTTTTTTCTCTGCATAAGTCTTTTTGTGAGTTCGAGGGTCATTTTTCACTGGGATTTTTCAAATACTTCAGAAAAACAGTACCTGCTTGAAAAGCAGACCTATCTTGTTTCGGTTCTTATGAAATATGCTTTCGCGATTAACATACCTGCGTTCCTCATTTTTATATATTCAAACGACAAGCTGTCGGCTTATCTGACAGGCGCCATGTGTGCCGCTGGCGTACTGAACGCGACCGTATACGGCAAATACCTGATTATATTCAAAATAATCAACCTCTACCTTTCAGCGGTATGGCTTACGGTGAACCATTTCGACACCCGCCTCGAAACAATGCCCTACACAACTGTGAAATTCAGAATGATACCGATGTTGTTTGCGACTTTCTGCATGGAAGGCACGCTTTTTATTATGCACTTTGCCTCCATAGACCCCGCTGTCCCTGTAAGCTGCTGCAACGTTATCTTTGCAGAAGACACTTCCGTTCTCAGAATGTTCTTTTCAGAGCACGCTGTAAGTCTCTTCGCGGCAGCCTTCATTCTGACATCAGCAGCCTTTCTGCTGAAACGTCCGGTGCTTTATGGCGCAGCAAACATACTTTATGCCGCTGCCGGGATTGCAGTGCTGATATACGGTGTTTCGCCGTATATATATGAGCTGCCTACACACAAATGCCCCTTCTGCATATTGCAGAGCGGATACGGGTATGCGGGCTACTGGTTTTATATTGCTTTGTTCGGCGGTACGGCTTCTGGGATATCGGCAGGAGTACAAACCTGTATAAGCGGAAAAGCACCAAAAAGGATGATAACTGTAAGCATGGTCTGCAACTGCGCGTATCTTCTGCTTTGCGCATGGTATCCGGCAAGCTACTATCTTACGAACGGAACGTGGCTTTGAGAGGAATGATTATATCAGTCCGGTGTTGTATGCAAACTGTACAAGTGATGCTGAATTAGCGATGTTCAGCTTCTGGAGCATCTTGTTGCGGTGAGTATCCACCGTGTTTTTGCTGATGCAAAGCTGCTCTGCTATCTCTTTGCTGGTTTTTCCCAGAGCTATAAGCCGCAGAACCTCACACTCTCTGTTTGTAAGTATGCCTGAGTAGTTATCAGGTATAAGTCCGTTGACACCTGCAAGTATTTTTTCAACACCACGTTTGATGACATCAACAGAGTCTTCAGCATAAACAAAATGGCATATTCCCAGAACGGAGTTGTAATAATTAATGTGTCTGTTTTCTTTGGTAGTGTGCAGAATGATTCTTTCGGGAGAATAGCTTGCTACAAGAGAATCAAGCAGATCCGTCCCGTAATTGCGAGAATATATATCGGCGATCACAAAATCAGGATCATTCTCTTTTATTATATCAGACAGTTCCGCCTGATTGGCAACAGAACATATCTCTTTGACAGACCTTAATTCCTGAAGCATCTTAGCCATTGATTCACGAACCAAGGTTCCTCGACTGTATATGAGAACACAAGCCATTATTACTGCACCTTATAATTAAACACAGCGAAACTTTACTTCTATTAAACATAATTGTAAATACTGTGATTTATGTATTTTACTGATTCCACTAGCCTTTCAAGAACGCTCGCATAAAATCAGAAATATCGAAAATATCCACAATGCAAACAATTAGATATTTCATAAAAGTTAATACGCAAAATTATCAATGTTAAAGACATTGTAATACAGAGTATTCACCTTACGGTTTTTTCTCACTCACAATTCACCAATATCTTATACACGCCTTGCAACATCCAGATAAAATATTAATCAAGAAATATTATCATCCTAACACAAAATTCACACATTAGCGAAAAGAATTAACTTCACAAATATTAAAAACCGTTATTTTTTTATTAACCCAAGCAATTCAGCGTGTACCCCCGGAGAGGAGGCGAGAATAAATTTTTCATAAAGATCAGGCGATTCAGTACCGTCCATTCCGGTTACAAGACACCCGGCTTCTGATGCTATAACAGCTCCGCCGGCTATGTCCCAAGGACTCAGGTTAAATTCGTAATATCCGTCGAAAACACCCCTAGCGGCATAACAAAGGTCAAGAGCCGCAGAACCAGCTCTGCGTATGCCCCTGGTGTTTTTCAGTACGCGTGCTAATATATCTAATATATTATTCCCCTGACCTTCCGCAATACCATATGGGAATCCGGTGGCAATAAGACAGTCTATACTTTTGTGCTTGTCGGAGGCACGTAACCTTTCACCGTTCATAAAAGCGCCTTGTCCCTTCTCGGCAATAAACATCTCGTTCATAACGGGATTATACACAACACCCGCCAGCCCTTCATTCCCGTTGTACACACCGACAGAGATGCAGCAGAAAGGAAAGCCGTGGACAAAATTTGTTGTCCCGTCTATAGGGTCAATATAAACAGCCTTATTCTTTCCGGCTCTCTCTTTATGTGTCTCCTCAGCGACAAAATCATATTCGCAGGACATGAACGACAGTTCATTCAGAAGTATCTTCTCAACCTCCACATCATACTGCGTTACAAGGTCAATTTTTCCTTTAAGCGAAACCTGTTTTCTGCTGTTGAAACCTTCCAGCAGGTGCTTGCCCGCTTTTAAAACAGCTTTTTCAATCTTTGAAAGCATTTGATTTTCTCTCAATTATTTTATATATTCATTTTGCTTGTCGCGCCATCGGGAGAAATTATACATGACCAATACTGAAAAGTACATAGACTTAAACTCCATCAGCTTTGACATATCTGTGGAACAGTGTTTTGAAAATCTCAGACCACATCCGAAATTCTCCCGCTGCACCTTCGAAAATTACATTCCGGATGAAAATTACCCTACACAGGAACAGATAAAAGCGCTGCTTCAGAATACGCTTGAGCAAATGAAACATTACGCCCCGACAAAACAGGCACAGGGTAAATCCCTTTTCGGATTTCTGAAAGGCAAAAAAATATCCAACGGTTCACAAAAGCCGAACAATATCTATATTGACGGCAGCTACGGCATAGGCAAAACCCATCTTTTAAGCTCCTGCTACAATATATGCGAGCGCGGCACAAAAGCGTTTATGAGTTTCGGCGAGATGAACTATTATTTCCACTATCTAGGCGTTGAAAAGTGCATAGAACATTTCTCAGGTCTCAGCCTGCTGCTTATAGACGAATTTGAACTGGACGACCCCGCAATGACCCATATAATGGCTAAATTTTTCCGTGAGATAAACGAAAACACATTGATAATCACCACGTCCAACACTCTGCCAAACGAGCTTGGCAAGCTGCGTTTTCAGACGGATAATTTCACAAAACAGCTCGGAGAGATAGCGGGAAGTTTCGAAACCATCATAGTTGAAGGAGAAGACTACAGAAAGAGAAACAAAATATGGATGAAAAACGTATCCGAAGACAGTTTTCTGGACGCTTTTGCAATGTATACGCCTGAAACCAAGGCAAAATCAAAAATATCATTCGACAATCTGATAAAGCTGCTGGAATCCGTGCACCCGTTCCGCTATTTCGTCATTCCAGAAGCGGTGGAGGCTATATTTATAGACGGACTTACACCGTTTCCCAACCTTAATAATGCGCTCAGGTTCAACCAGTTGATAGACAACTGTTATTACTATAACACGAAACTGTTCGTAAGAAGTCAGCATCAGCTTTCCGATATTTTCCCGCCTGAGCTTATTGAATCCAGCTTCCAGAAAAAACTGCTCAGATGCCTCTCAAGACTTGATGAACTCGCGGTATTTTTCAAACTCTAAAGAATAGAAGTCTTTGCGTGCAGAGCGATAACAAAAAGAAATAGCCGTCTCTGCAAACCCCTATAGTGGTGAAGCAGTCTCACATTATTTATGTGATTGCTCTAACCGTTCTTGATGGCTTCCGTCAGCTTTTCGATTTTCAGATGAGCGTTAAGGATAAGAGCCGTTCTGCTGTCAAGCGTAACGGCGGCGTGGGGTATCTTTGAATTAAAGGCGATGGAATCACCCTCTTGCAGATCGATATCCTCGTTGCCCAGCTTCATTTTGATTCCGCCCTGAACAACGTACATGTATTCGTAACCTTCGTGACTGAAAAGTTTTTCGTCCATTTTTTCAGGCTTAACCGTAACAAGCAGCCAGTCCATGTAGTCGAACGACTTCATTTTCGCCAGTTCCTCATACATATAGCCGTGCTTAACACCTTCTCTGTAAATGAATTTCTTTTCGTCGTTGCGCACTATGAAAAAATCGTTCTGGTTGACCTCTTCCTCAAAGAAATAGGTCATTTTAACATTAAGGACTTTCGCTATTTTTCCGAGAGTGCTGATCGGAGGCATAACAATATTGTTTTCTATCTGAGAGATAAGAGCTTTAGAAAATCCTGTGAAATTAGCAACATCCTGTAGGGTTAACCCTCTTTCATTACGGATCTTTCTGACTCTTTCGCCTATTTTGATATCGATATCTTCCATATTGCCCCCAAGCCAACGCTTGAGTTAAGTATTACTGAATAATGTTTGATTGTCAACGGGAATTAAAAATCAATGACGGTGACAGCCTGTCCGCCCTCTTCGTTTGAAGCGGTCTTATATGCACGCACGCGCGGATCGCTGCGCAGAAACTCCTGTATGCCGCTGCGAAGCTGCCCTGTGCCTCTGCCGTGGACAACATACAGTCTGTTCAGTCCAGCAAGAACGGACTCGTCAAGCGTTTTATCCAGAATATCAAGCGCTTCCTCGACACGTTTCCCCACAAGCAGAAGTTCGTGTTTCGCCGACGGAGCAACGTTTTTAGACACTAGAACGTCTTTAACCCTGTCCTTCTGCTCCATTTTTTTACCAACCAGCTCTTTCAGTTTGATTGAAATTTTCAGCCCGCCGATATCCATCTTCGCCGAATCACCGTCAACGGAGAGAACTTTGCCGGACTTGTCGTATTTTTCCAGCCAGATAACGTCTCCAGTCTTTACGCCTTCAACAGGTTTTATCTCTTTTTTGACCTTGCCCAGCTTGGTTTCAGCCTTTTTGATGTCCTCTTCGACAGACTCTTTTATCTTATGAGGTTTTTCAGCGTATTTTTTTGCTCTGTGATAGAGTCTGAGAGCTTCTTCCAGCAGTTCCGATTCCTTTTTCGCGAGTTTTTCACTGAGTTCCTGCTCACGCAGTTCGATGAACTCCTCTTTTTCCTTCAAATATGCCTGCAAAAGTTCAAGATCCTTCGTTTTTCCAGCTATCTCAGCCTGCATACGGCTTATCTCTTCAACGGAAACCTCCGCATCACTTTTGTGCTGTTCTATAATATCGGTGGCTGTCTCGATTACATCCGCTGGAAATCTGAGCCTTTTCGCTATTACAAGTGGGTCGGATTTCCCTGAAACACCCTTTAAGAGTCTGTATCTGGGAGAAAAGTCAGTATAATCGAAATCAACCGCATAGATAACGGAGGTATCTTCTGTCAGAGCGTAGGTTTTAAGCTCTGTAAAGTGTGTTGTAACAACGGCTTTTGCCTTTTTTGCAGCCAGCTTCCGGCATACGGCAACAGCCAGCGCTGCGCCCTCTCTGGGTTCCGTGCCTGTTCCAGCCTCATCCAGCAGAACAAGGCTCTGGCTGTCGGCAGTTTTAAGAATATCCCTTATGTTGACCATATGGGCGGAGAAAGTCGATAAATCCATCACAAGTGACTGGTTGTCGCCGATATCTGCGAGAATATGGTTAAAATTGACTATTTCAGCGTATTTACCGAACAGCGGCAGTCCGCATTTGCCGAGAATATGGTTGAGACCTATGGATTTCAGTGCAGCCGTCTTTCCTCCTGTGTTTGGTCCCGTGATAACGGCGGTGAACTCACCGCTCATCATCTGAAAATCAAGCGGAACCGATTCTTTCCCTTTTTCCAGAAAGATGATTGGATGATGTACGTCCCGGAACATTACTGAACCTGAAAACTCAGGAAATACAAAATCCTTTCCCTTATAGAACTTCGCAGTCTCAAGGTGGAAAACGACCTCCGTATAGGCGGCTACAGTTGCCTGAATACGGGTGAAAGCGCCGAATATGCTGTCGGCAATCTCTTTAAGTATCCTGACAGTCTCCTCACGTTCCTGCGCAAGGCACTCCTGTATGGCGTTGTTAAGTCCCACAGTTGAGGACGGCTCAACAAAGAAGGTCTGACCGCTTGCGGAGCGGTCGTGCACGATACCCTGCATATATTGTTTGAAATTGGTCTTACATGGGATGGTGAAACGTCCGCTGCGCTCGGTTATCACCTGTTCCTGAACGAATTTTGATGCGGAACCCATGGCAAAAACGCCAGCCAGCTCCCTCTGCACCTGTTTCCGCAGTGATTTCAGCTCGCCGCGAACCTCTGAAAGTCTGTATGACGCGCTGTCTTTGACCTCGCCCATATCGTTCACGGTTTCATCGATGCGGTCGGTTATCTCCGAAAGGGTAGATATCTCGCCCAGATAGAGTTTCATATGCTCCGCGCCGTGCTCGATGAGTCCTTTTTTGATATCCCGCACGCCATGGAAGAACTCAGCGAATATCAGCAGTTCATCCGGTTCAAGAAAAAGGAGCGGGTCATTCAGTTTGGGCAGAACAGACAGAAACTCATCGTCTTTTGGGATATATATGTCCGACGCTTTAACGGCATAGTCCAGCGCTTCGTTAAGCTCCGCCTTATACCGTTCTATCTTGTCCAGAGCATAATAGGGCTTGAGGGCGTTCAGCCTGCCCTTTGCCAGAGCAGAACTGAACCCCTTTTCCATATATTGTTTGAAAAGTCCGAATTCTAAGGTGTCTAAATGAATCATCAGTTTTTCTGGAAATCTTCCTCAAGAACACTCGGTTCTTTCTTAGGCGCAGGTATTGTATTTTCGCCTTTTTTGCCTGCGTCGTCAGTTTTCTTAGCGGTTTCCTTAACCTTTGAAGCAGCCTGGGAAGCGGCTTCGTCAACCGCCTGCATCTTCGCATCTTCAATAGCCTGCTGAACCGCCTCCGCCGAAGGGATATCGAACGGACTGTGTTTCTTCGCTTCGGGTATTCTGTTCATAAAATTATAAACGTTTGGTGCGAAATCCGCCAGCTTTCGGGATACGGAACCCTCTTTCATGCTGGCAAGCACACTGCTGTCCTGCGAAAGAGTAGTCAGCAGAAAACTCAGGAAAACACTGAGTATCGCCGCCGCTTTAAGCCCGCCGAAAAGGGCTCCCACGCCCTGATTCACCCAGCCCAGCTTAACCTCTTTGAACATTTTTGACAATATGGTGCCGATGAATATCATGATAAGATAAGCCGTGAAAAACGCAGTAATATATCCCAGTGCCTGAGTGGTTCTTTCCGACATTGCGAAAACTTCAAGCTGCTGCGCAAACACAGGTGAATAGAGATACGATATCATGAAGCCCGAAAACAGGGCTATCATACCGAATATCTCCATTACGATACCCTTCATATATCCTTTGAAAGCAACAATACCTATAATTACGAGAACGATTACGTCAATTATTCCCATCAAATGCATCCTTAACAAGCTGGTTGACGATTTTCCCGTCAGCCTTGCCCGCGGTTTTCGCCATAACAGCCTGCATAACCTTACCGAAATTCTTTTTATCGGATGTATCAACACCCTCACAAGCCGCCTTAACAACAGCTTTGACTTCATCTTCGCTCATCTGTTCGGGCATGTAGCCTGCCAGAAATTTTGCTTCTGCAAGTTCTTTATCGGCAAGGTCATCCCTGCCCGCAGCCTTATACTGGTCTGCCGCATCCCTGCGTTTTTTCATGGCGGAAGCGATCACCTTCTGAATGCCGGCATCGTCCAGTTCCGCTTTAGCATCTATCTCAGCGTTCTTTATCTCCGCACGGAGCATACGCACGGTATCCAGAGCAAGCTGATTTTTCTCCTTCATAAACGTTTTCATATCATCCGTGATTCTAGCTTTAAGTGACATCAGTGATTCTCCTTACCAACCAGCCTTGCCAGAATATAGAGCCAGTCCGACAGTCTGTTGATATATTTTATAACAGCGGCATCCACATTAGCACATGCACCGAGACTTATCAATCGTCTTTCAAAACGGCGGCATACGGTGCGGCAGATATCCGCCTTAGCCGCTCTTATATTTTCGGACGGAATGATAAAACCTTTAAGATCAAGCTGTTTTTCGCCATCTGCTATAAACTTTTCCAGAAATTCCAGTTCGCCTTCGGCTATTTTGAATTTTTCGCCGGAAGTATCAGCACAGTGGGAATTTACTGTGAATATGTTCTTCTGTATCCTCTCAATAGCCTGCGCATAGTGCGGCAGAACAAATTTCAGCTCGCCGAGATTGCTTACAAGCTCGTCCCCTGTACCCAGCGTCTCAATACGAATGTCGTCCTTGCCCACCCGCTCGCCGCTGAAAAGAGATGTCTTCCCTTTGTCTCCGCCTTTGGTTGTAACGCTCATTAAAGACTCAGTTCCTCGGCTATCTTTATCATGGTTGCATCAAGTTCACGTTTTTTAGTGAGCACTTCCTCAAGTGGAGTGAAAACTATCTCACGACCTCCAAGTCCTGCCATGACACCGCTTCTGCCCTCTATAAGCCCTTTAACGGCAGCGGAACCGAGACGAGTTGCCAGCGTTCTGTCGAAAACGGAAGGTGCGCCGCCCCTTTGGAGGTGTCCCAGAACCGTAATTCTGGTATCGAACCCACCGATAAGCTGGAAAGCCTTTCCGATGTCATAAGCACTTCCGGCGCCTTCGGCAACAATGACTATACTTCTGGATTTTCCTTCAATGTATCTTACTTTTATCTTGTTTATTATGTTTTCTATATTATACGGAACTTCGGGAATTACAACCGCCTCCGCACCTGTTGCGATTGCGGACATAAGGGCGAGATAACCGCAGTTTCTGCCCATGACCTCAATAAGAAACGTTCTGTCATGTGAACTTGCTGTCTCGTTTATCATATCCACCGCACGGCAGATGGTGTTCAGCGCGGTGTCAACGCCAATGGAGATGCTTGTTCCGTATATATCGTTGTCTATGGAGCCTGGGAGTCCTATTACCTTTATCCCGTATTTTTCATGGAGAACCCTTGCACCTGTGAGCGAACCGTCGCCGCCTATGACAACAAGCCCCTCTATGCCGTGCATCTGAAGCTGCTGAACTGCCGCCTGCTGACCTTCCGGAGTTTTAAACTCCATACATCTGGCACTTTTAAGGAACGTGCCGCCGCGGGAAATCATATTTGCAACATCTTTGCTTTCAAGCAGTTTAATTTTGCCGTCAATCAGACCCTTGTATCCCTGTTCGATACCGAACACCTCTATACCGTTTGCGATACCGGTTCTGACAACGCTTCTGATTGCGGCATTCATGCCGGGGCAGTCCCCGCCGCTGGTCATAACTCCTATTCTGTTCATATATTCTCCTATTTTGTTTTCATCGTATAGGTTCCGTCCCAATCCGCAGACGGCGCATCCTCAATACATTCCCTGCACCTTTCCGTAAACACGGATGAGGTGGGATCACCTGCAGTTTCAAGCTCTGTAAAGACAGCCAGAGCGCCTTCAAAGTTCCTTGCGAAATACATATCAAGTCCTGTGTGAAATTTCTCTGCAAGCTCCCTGTTTTCAGCCGTGTTCTCCATCACCTCATAAATCTCCACTGGTTCCTTTTTACCTTTAACGCGCACCTTGTCCAGCTTGCGCGCAAGATACTGCTGTTTGCAGTGGGCAAGGGTATACTCGCTCACAACTATCCGCGTTTTATAAGCCTTGCAGAGTCCTTCCAGACGGGAGGCAAGGTTAACGCTGTCCCCTATCGCCGTATATTCAAAACGTACTGTTGAACCCATGTTCCCGCATACGGCAGGACCGGAGTTCACACCGACGCCGACATCGATATTAGGCAGTCCAGCCTCCGTGAACCTCCCGTTTATCTCATGGAGAGTACGGATTAGTTCCAGAGCAGTCTTGACAGCCATATCCGCATGGTCGGGAAGGTCAAGAGGTGTGTTAAACAGTGCCATCATTGCGTCGCCTATGTATTTATCAAGCATCCCCTTGTTGTGCAGAACAACTTTTGTCATAGGGTCGTGTATCTTGTTCAGCATGGAGGTCAGCTCTGTTGCCGAAAGTTTCTCTGAAAGTGTCGTAAAACCTCTGATATCAGAGAACATAATTGTGATGAAGCGTTCCTCTCCTCCGAGCTTCAGTTTGTCGGGATCTTTCTGTATCTCCTCGACAAGCTCAGGAGAAACGTAGGATGCGAAAGCCTTTTTAACCTCTTTCGCCTTGCGTTCCACAGTGAAAAAAGCAAAGGATTCCAGCGTCATCATCATAAGCACCGAAGGCGCCATGGTATAAAATTCGTGCTGCCACTGGTTTCCGTAAATGAACATTGCATAGGATGCCGCCGTGGTAAGCAGAAGCGAGCCGAAATACAGCATCAGTCTGTAATGCTGTTTGCGCAGATAGCTTATGGAGAATATCACCAGCATCAGGATAACCACGGACGCGTAGTCATACTGCGCGGAAGTGGTAAGAAACTCGTTTTTGAGAAGGTTGCTCAGAGCAACGTAATGCAGAGACACTCCAGGAGTTACAGGATCTATAGGAGTAGGTCGCATATCGTATATGCCAACCTCGGTAACGCCTACGATAACCATCTTATCTTTAAAGAACGAGGCGGGGACTTCTCCGTTTATCACTTTGTAAGCGGAGACGTATTCCACGTCGTCATAGAAATTAAGCCTGAAATACGAGTCGTTTCTGATATTAATATCATTTATCTTAAAGCTCTTTACACCCTGTTCGTTCAAAACAAGGTCAACGTCTTTGTCCAGCCCGTAGCGCATCATCTGAACAGCCAGAGGCGGGAAAATATATCCTTTGTGTATGTATGCCAGCGGATAGTTGCGGTAAAGACCGTCAACGTCCGGCTCCGTGCTGAAAGAGGCGCATGTCAGCCCCGATTCGGCAACTATCGGGATATTCACTTCCGCATACGGGAACTCTTTGATGCCAACAGATTTTCCCTGAATGTCATAGTTCAGATAGGCGCAGTTTTCAAGATAGTCAACCGCCTGCTCCGTGGTTTCCTCAGTTGCTTCCCCTCTGAAAAAGAAACCGAGGATGATATTGCCGCTGTTGGCTATGGAATCAGCCAGCACTTCATCACTCCTGCCATCGGAATGCTCCGAAAAAACGATATCGAGTCCCACGATGGAAGCCTGACTCAGGTTCCCGAACATTTTTGCTATCACGTCCCTAGGCCATACCCAGCGGCCGAGTATATTAACGCTGGGTTCGTCCACTGTGACGATGACCAGACGTTTATCGGGTTTCGGCGACATACCGAGTCCGCTTCTGACGGCGAATTTCAGGTCTTCTATACCAAGTGAAAATTTTTCTATGAAAACGGGTTTGCGGTAAACCCCTGCACAGCCGAGAATGATGAAAAGAATCAATACGATGAATCTGTAATTTTTAAGAAGACGCTTGAGAAAAGGCATAAGATTTTCCTGTCCAATTAGTTAAATCAATCTTTACACAGAAACGGTCAGGCTTCAATGAAATTTGCGTAAAAAAAAGAGCGGCTTTTAACCGCTCTTTTGTCAGTATAACTTTTCAACCTGAATGAGATAGTCGTTCAGGCGCACTATTTTATAGTTTGGTTTGCTGCTGATGGCAGTTGCCAGATACAGCGCTTTTTCAGGGTACTTCACCTTCAGTGTGTCCTTGCCGTTATCATCTACCTCAAGAACCCATGCCGTATAGCTGAGCATCTGTTTCAGATCCATCAGGTCTTCAATGGTGCTCTTGCCGACGAGCTGAACGCTTATGCTCTTGTTGTTGATGCCTTTTATCTTCTCAAGAACCGTACTCACGAGCTTTGTGGAGACCTCGCTGCTCATGTTGTCCATCATCTGATGTGTTGCGTCCTCTATAGTTGCTCCCATACCCCTTGCAGAGAGAAAATCGCTTGCAAGTATCTTTGTGCCGGAACCTTGCTGAACAAGCAGTCTGTATGAAAGTCTTCCTGTAACGACGTTAAAGGGGATTGAAACGCCGTAACCTATGTCCGTGCCCTCTTTGGCGGTGGCAACAGTGTCAACCTTGCCGATAAGGATTGTGCCGGAAAGATATTTTGACGCTATGGCTCGCATAGCCATGTAGTTGTTGGTACGCATGGCCTTGTCCAGTTCGGAGGTCTTTGTTCCGTCGGCATCGGCAATATCCACAACCTCAAGCTGGTTAGCGGTGAGTTCGTTGATAACGGTTTCCGTGAGAACATTGGTCTCCTCAACATGTTTGTCGGGGAACACAACAGGTATCATAACCGCAACGGAGGTGTTCATTGCAACCGTCCCCATTGCCTCTCTGGCTTTTTCAGGAGCGATAACTGCGCTTATCATAACGCGGTATATCTGCCCGTCCTCCTCTTCTCCTGTCACCTTATAGCTCTGCACAACACCTGAAACCTCGTTTTTGATAGCTTCGTCAACGAGCACTGCGTTCTGTACTATCGTTTCAGACTTGACGCGCACGCCCGATGCCTCTTCCATGGCAGCCCATTTGGCTCGTGCAGTAGCCTGCAGTTTTGCGGAGGATTTATCACCGTTTATGATGTCCGCCTCGCCAACAGCGGAAACCGTCACTGCGGCGGCAAAGGCGGTGGCGGCAAACATCACAAGAGCTAAACCGAGTATCAATCTTCTCATACTGTTCTCCGAATGTATTTTCTTATCAGATTATAAGAAAATACGTTTTTTACAAGGTACAAATAACAAACGGGCGGGATTAAACCCGCCCGATAAACAGCTTAGAACATTTTTTTGAACATGCTCTGTCCTTCGAGCTTTTTCCTCTGGATAATGGTTCCAACCTTCACCCGCGAAGTAACTTCGGGTTTGCCCTCTATCTGTACCCAGCTCTGTCCGGGCTGAACCTGATCCGAAACAGTCAGCTCAACGGGGATGATGGACATATTACATGTGGAAACGTTCGTCATAGGATCCACTATCTCTATAAAGTCAAACGCTTCCAGTTTCTGTCCGGGGGTGATCCCCTTGTCTGAGCCTATATTGACCAGAGCAACTGTTTTGCCGCCTCTAAGCTGCTGTATATAGCCTTTCTGGGCAAATTTTGATGAAAAAGCAGGACGGATATCGTCAACGGCCTCTCCCATAGCTTTTTTAGCTGCTGTGAGAGCCATTTCAGGGTTAAAATTTCTCGCCGCTCCGGCAACCTCTCTTCCCGAAACTTTTTCGGAAAGAAGTATCTGTCCGGTCTCAACATCCACAAGCTGCACGGTCATTTCAACGTTCACGTTCCATCCCGACTGAGTGTTCGCAAGGGCAGTGCCTATTGAAAGGGCAGCGCCGAGACCGCCGCCTGTGTTGTTATTATTTTCTATTTTATCAATATATTTTGTTGCGATGTTGTCAACAGATCCTGTGATGATGTATTGCACGCCTGCCATCTTACCAAGTTTGACAGCAGTTGCGGGATCGCCTATTGTCATCTGGAATTTTTGCTCGGACATTATCTTGTCCAGTTTTTTGCGGTCATACATCTGTGTTCCGCCGATCTTGCTCACAGTGTTTTCAACGGCCGCCTGAGCGTATTCACCAACTTTTGATGATATCTGACGCTGAAAACTGTCGATCTGAGTATTCGACTGAAAATCTGTCTTGTTCGCGCCGACATAACCAATGCCAACCGCGCCTGGTGCGCCGACTATCCCTGCAGCTCCGGCAGAGACCGATTTTCTTGAGCCTTTGGTATCAATATTTGTGTTTGTTGCCGTCATTTCTCCATAGGTTGTGTTGTTTGTAAATTCAACTATCGCAACTCTGGGTGTTTCGATTTTGTATGACGGTCTGCATACATTGGGAATGTCCACTCTCTCCGCATCAGCGGGTGTTATCTGGTAGGACATGGGGTCAACTTTCGGTCCGCTGCCTGCACATGCGGACAGCACGAAAAGACCCGCAACAAAAACTGTCGGTTTCAAAAAATTATTCATAACTTCCTCCAAGCGCCTTGTATCATTTTATACCACAAATACCGAGGGTATAAAATAAAAGTTACTTCAACCCCATTTCTTTCATAACTTTTTGCAGGTCTTCCCAACAGGGTTTTTTCATATTCGGATTTCTTAAAAGATATGCCGGATGATAAGTCGGCATCACTTTGATTCCGTTGAGATCAACAAATTCACCCCTGAGTTTTGTGATCCCTACGTTGGTTCTCAATAAATTCTGCGCGGCAACGCTGCCCAGACAAATTATGTATTTAGGTTTTATATATTCTATCTGACGGTAAAGGTACGGAATACAGGTCATCGATTCGTTTTCGAAGGGGTTTCTGTTCTCCGGCGGTCTGCATTTGACAATATTGGCGATATATACTTTCTCTCTGGAAAGTCCCATCGCCTCTATCATTTTCGTAAGCAGTTGCCCTGCTCTGCCGACAAACGGAATCCCCTGTTCGTCCTCGTCCGCGCCGGGACCCTCGCCGACAAACATAAGATCCGCCTTAGTATTGCCTACACCAAAAACCACGTTTTTTCTGGTTGAGTGGAGCGGACATTTCGTACAGGTCATGACCTCCTGACGGAGAGCTTCGAAAGGATCGTTCACTGTTTCGCACCCTTCGGCAATCATCTCTGATATGCCGTATACATCTTTGATTATATTATTTTCAAACAGAGCCATTCTTTTTTCCGTAGAGTTCGCGGGCAAAAAGCAGCAGCTTTTCCGCGGCCGTGTCTTTTGAGACTTTTCCAGTGGAAAAAGGTTCTCTGTCAGAGGAAAAAATCATAATCTCATTATCATCCGTCTCAAAACCGATATCTTTTCTGGAAATATCGTTCGCCGCTATCATATCCAGCCCTTTTTCAGCCAGTTTTTTGCGCGCGTTGACTTCCAGATTGTCCGATTCCGCAGCAAATCCGGCAAATACCTGCCCGTTCTTTTTCAATGGAGCAAGCTCTTTAAGAATATCGGGATTTTTAACCAGACGAATGGTTATTTCCGCCTCGTCAGTCTTTTTTATCTTGGTTTCGGAATACTCCGCCACGCGGAAATCCGCCACGGCTGCAGCCATAACCAGAATATCGGTTTGCGCGATTTCTTTTTGAACGGCATCAAGCATTTCAAGGGCGGACTGCACCTTCACGGTGTCAAAACCTTCGGTACCGACACTCGTAAGTCCGGCAACAAGTCTTACCTCTGCGCCAAGCGCCTTAGCCTGCCTTACAACGGCAAGTCCCATCTTCCCGCTGGAACGGTTAGTTATAAACCGAACGGGGTCGATAGCCTCAGCAGTGGCGCCTGCTGTCACAAGCACTTTCAGACCTGAAAGAGGTTTTTCTTTGCAGAAAACATAGTCAAAAATCTCTTCCGGTTCCGCCATGCGCCCTTTGCCCTCTGTACGGCAAGCCATCTCACCCGTGTTTGGATCTATGAGGTCATGCCCAAAGGAAGAAAGCAGAGCAAGGTTTTTCTGCGTAACAGGGTTTGCGTACATATCCACATTCATGGAAGGCGCAATGAAAATTGGCTTTTTGTATGGGAGCACTGTTGATGTGAGGAGATCGTCCGCTATTCCGTGGGCAATCTTCGCTATGATGTTCGCTGTGGCGGGGGCGATGATAAACTCATCTGCCCAGCCGGCAAGCCAGACATGTTCAATTATATCCGGCTCTACTCCGGCATCGAACTCATTGATATAAATACGGTTTCCGGTGATAGCCTGAAATGTCAGCGGTGTCACGAAACTGCACGCGGCGGGCGTCATTATAACCTTGACTTCATAACCCGCTTTCACCATCAGACGGCACAGATGCACTGATTTGTAACAGGCTATTCCGCCCGTTACTCCGAGAAGTATCTTCTTAGACATCCTGCTGGTCGAAATCTATTTTACCTGTAATGATCTCATTGAGAGCATTAGTGGTGTTTTTGCTGTATTCGTCGGACTTCCTGCTGATAGTGTCCTCTTTGGGGCTGTTCAGCTCGCGGGCACGCAGTCCGGCAACGTGTACCAGCTTAAAGCGGCTTTTCAGATTCGGTTTGGAAATGATTTGTTCAATGTCAAGTAAAGGCAACTTATTATCCTCCGTTAGTTCAGATCCATTACATCTTCTATTCTGTCAACATCGCACGCACGAAGATGCTCTGCGATGTATACTGCTTCAAGGTCGTTGTATGCCCTGTTAATCTCTTTATTGACTATCAGATAGTCGTATTCATGAATATGCTGAATCTCCTCGCGGGCATTTGTGAGGCGGATATTCATTATCTCTTCGCTCTCGGTTCTGCGGTTTATGAGCCTTGTTCGGAGATCATTCATACTGGGCGCCGTTATGAAAATATAAATGCCGTAGTCCAGCGTTTTTCTGAGCTGTCTTGCACCTTTGGGGTCGATGTCCAGCAGGACGTCCCTGCCGGATTCCAGTATCTCTTCGACTTTTGTACGGCTGGTGCCGTAATAATTGTTGTGCACCTTAGCCCATTCGAGAAATTCGCCTCGATCTATCATCGCCTCGAACTCCTCTGTGCTTATGAAGTAGTAGTCTTCAGTATCGGTTTCGTCATGTCTTGGTTTGCGCGTGGTATATGAAACGGAATAACCCACCGTTTCAAAGTTGCCCAGCAGACAGCTGCAAAGTGTTGTTTTTCCAGCACCGCTGGGGGCGCTGACCACGAAAAGTTTTCCTTTATGCTGTCTCATACCAGATTCTGCACCTGTTCGCGGATTTTTTCAATCTCGCTTTTTGCCTGAACCACATTATTTATAATAGCGGTCTTTCCGCTCTTTGAACCGATTGTGTTAAACTCGCGGTTGAGCTCCTGACACATGAAATCCAGCTTTTTGCCGCTCTCCTTCTCGGTGTCGATGATGTTCCGGAACTGTTCAACATGCGATGCGATACGGGTTATCTCTTCGGAAATATCCGCTTTTTCCGCCATGACGGCAGCTTCCTGCACTATTTTATCTTCCGCATCAACGCCGAAATCAGCCATGCGTTTTTCAAACTTCTCACGCCAGTATTCATAGACACCCTCGCGGTTAATGTCTATGTCCGCCGCAATCGCAGTTATGGTACTTAAACGGGCTTTGATATCATCGGCAAGGTTTCTGCCCTCAAGCAGCCTCATGCCGTCCATCTCAGCTGCACAGGTTTTTATACACTCAATAACGAAGTCCGAAAGCCTCTGTCCAAGATCGTCAGTCTCTTCGGTTTCTAAAATATCGTTGAAATTAAGGATGTGTTCAAGGCTTATTTTGCCGTGGACGCCGAAACGCTCTTTAAGCTCAGTAAGCACGTTCATGTAGCTTTCAACAGCATCCTGACGCAGCACAGGCTTATACTGCTGTTTTTTCAGCTTGAGGTCGATGTTGACATCCACCTTACCCCGCACCAGAACATCTTTAAGAACGTTTTTCAGGGTTATCTCCATGAAATTGAAGAGTCTGGGCATCCTGACGTTGCAGTCGAAATATCTGCTGTTGACAGATTTCATCTCCACTTTGATATCGCAGAGTTCGTTGCCTGTCATTATTTTACCGTATCCGGTCATGCTTTTGGCGGTCATATTCCACCTGATAAGAAAATGATTTGCCTTTAATGGCTTTTTGAGTTTAGAATAATAAACAAATTGTACTTGGAGGTCAATATGTTTCAGCTTCCTTTAGTGCTTCTGGTGCTTATTGTGATGGTTGCCATCAACTCAATTAAGATTCTTCGGGAGTACGAACGCGGAGTTATCTTCCGTCTGGGGCGCTATACAGGCGTCAGAGGTCCCGGCTTGATAATCCTTATTCCCGTTCTTGAAAAAATGGTAAAAGTGAACCTGCGTACATTCGTTATGGATGTTCCCCCGCAGGATGTCATTACAAAAGATAACGTATCCGTCAAGGTGAACGCCGTTGTTTACTTCCGCGTCATGGAGCCGAACAAAGCGGTTCTCGAGGTGGAGGACTTTTACTATGCCACCAGCCAGCTTGCCCAGACCACGCTGCGGAGCATCCTCGGTCAGTTTGAGCTTGACGAAGTGCTTTCAAACAGGGAAAAGATCAACCATGACCTTCAGGATGTTCTGGACAGCCAGACCGACCCTTGGGGAGTGAAAGTTTCATCCGTTGAGATGAAGCACGTTGACCTGCCCACCGAAATGCAGCGCGCCATGGCAAAACAGGCTGAAGCGGAAAGAGAGAGAAGAGCGAAGATAATCAACGCCGACGGTGAAATGCAGTCCGCGCAGAAACTGCACGAAGCCAGCGAGATTATGGCTCAGAACCCTCTTACAATCCAGATACGCTACCTGCAGACACTGAACCAGATAGCGAACGACAAAACGAATACGATAGTATTCCCCATGTCTCTGGAAAACATCGGCAGCCTTTTCAAAAAGTAAACTTTCAATCAGGGCGACCTCTTTTTTTGAGGTCGCCTTCTAAATTACCTGTTAGAATACTAAAACATAATATTTGCGCGGATGAAGATGAATTACTCAGATACTATAAACATCGGATTTGGTGCAATGTTGGGCGTAGGCGCTAGCTTAGTAACTCAGTTTGTCACACAAAAAACACAAAATAAAGCACTTGCCAATTCATTCAAAGGCGAGATATCAGCACTAATTTCTATTATAGATAAACGTAACTACCTTTCTCCGCTTGAAGAAATCATCAAACACATCAAATCAACTAATAAACCAGAGCCGTATTATTTCCACGTATCACAAGACACTCTTGTATTAAAACAATTACAATATGACAAACTTATTAGTAGTGAGCATATTAGGAACCTCATTGAATACTATCAGGAATATTATAGTGTATTCAAAATAACTTATGATCTTGGTGAAGAAATCATTAAACTAATAGATGAAAAATATAATTAACCTTTTTACAGGCTCACTTCTTTAAAACTTCTCTATAAACTTCCAAACCATCCCATTTACCGATTGCAACAACAAAAACAATTAGTTCGTTACCAATGACCTGATAAACAATCCTGATTTGTTTCTTGTGGTCATACAGTTTATAAAATCCAGTAAGGTCAAAACCAGCCTTATTACCTGATGCCTCACCTTTAAAGGGATTTTCTTCCAGAGCCTTTAGCTGTTGCACGACAAGTTTTTTAATACTGCCATCCAGCTTCAAAAATTCGTCTTTCGCAGATTCAGAAAGCCGTACCTTATAACTCATTATTTGCCAGCCAGCACATCTTCAAGATCAAACTGTTTCTCAGACTTTCTGGTTTCGATAAGTTTTGCTATCTCAAGATGCTCAGCCAAATCCGCCAGCGCCTTGATGCGTTCATATTCTTCTATCGGCAACACAACCATCTCCGGGCTGTTATTTCTCAGAACAACAACTCTGTTCATTTTTTCAAGAAGTTCGCTGACCTTGTTCATATTCCTCGAAAACGTACTTGAGCTCATCATCTCGTCTATTTCATATTTTACACCATACATCCTGCACCTCATACGTATAATTACACGCAACATTATGCACATTTCAGGGTTTTATAAAAACAGTTACGTCAGCAGAAAGCGGACTATCACCGTGTGAAACATAGAAAATTATCTTTCCCCGGCGTTTAAGTTCATCAATAATTTCATAAACCACAGCGGCATTGACAGAATCAAGAGATGCCGTTACCTCGTCCAGAATAACGATATCCGCACCTTTGGCAACCGCACGGGCAAAGCCTACCCTGCTTCGTTCGCCGCCTGAAAGCCGTTTGCCGTCCTCGCCAACCGGAGCGTCCAAATCAAGTCCAGACAAATTCAGTCTCATGATAAACTCCCCGCAATCAGCATCAACATCGGGATATGCGATATTCTCCGACAGACTGACATTATGCAGAAAAGTATTCTGAGGTGCATAGGCGACCATTCCCCTTAACTGCTCTCTGGAATAATTGCTTATGTCGTTTCCGAATATGTTCAGTCTGCCGCCGCTCAGCGGGTAAAATCCCAGCAGAACGCGAAAAAGGGAGGTCTTCCCGCTGCCGCTCTGCCCTTTTAAAAGCACAATATCACCCCGTTTACAACGGAACGACAGATTTTCAAATATGACGACACCGTTCAGTGATAATGATATGTTTTCAGCAACAATGCTGTTGCCATCAGTCTCAACATCCGCTCCGCACGCATCCTCCTCCGGCATATTTAAATATTCGGCAATCCGTTTCGCTGATGCCAGACCTCTCTGGATAGATTGATAATACTGGCTGATATTGCGTATAGGAGCATAAAATTTATTGGAATAATCAAATACAATGGAGACCATACCGAGCGGCATGGCACCTGAAACAACCTTATAGACAGTGTAAACAAGTGCAGCCGAAACTCCGAGAATCCTCAGGGAGCCTTCCACAGGAAAGAACATCGAAAGACTCTTCGCCGCGCTTAAACGGTGTCTGAACGACTCGGCGGCGGTTTCAGCAAACAGGCGGTTTTCGTACTTCTCGCCCCTGAAAGCCTTTATGGTTTCATATCCGCTGAGTGATTGCTCCAGAAGCGATGTAAGCCGCGAATCAGACATCTGCACGTCGTCCGCCGCCCTCTTCTGTTTTTTCGCTGTCCGCAGACTGAAAAGCCATATAAACGGCAGCACGCACACCAGAATCAGCATAACGGACGGAGCTGCATAAATTATAAAAAAAGTTATCCATATTAAATCGAAAATATCTGAAAACATCGTATAAAGCGGTCTCGAAAAGATATTTTCAAGTCCTATCGTGCTGTTGACCAGAGTATATATCGTATCGCCCTTGTCCGTCTGCATCTGACGGGTAAAATCCACACGCATACATTTTTCAAACAGACGTATCCTGACTCTGTTTATAACGGTTTCACAGAATATCTCCGCCAGATAGCAGAAAAATATTCTGAAAAATATGGCAAATACCGAAAAAACCAGAAAAAGAACTATGCCTGAAACAGCTTTATTTGAAAATCCTGTGATTCCGGCAAACACACTGATAATACCTGTGCCGCTCCTGCCGGAGAGTACATCCAGAGAGTATCCCAGAAATTGAATGGGAATTACAGAAAGAAGTGATGATATCACAGCCATCAGAAAAAGTGCCGCAAGATGAAACGCGGAAACCTCCGACAGCCGGATGAGTCTGAATATGTGTCCCATCGGAAAGTTATACCATAACAGGACAATATTTAAAACATAAAGCCAATGGATTAACATGGATATGGTCGGCGCTCACCGCCGTTCGATTCCTCATATCCCAGTAAATAAAATAGGGACACAGGCTTTTACCTGTGTCCCTATTTTATATGCCGGAAGGGGGAATCGAACCCCCACGCCATTGCTGGCACCGGATTTTGAGTCCAGCGCGTCTACCAGTTCCACCATTCCGGCATCGTATCATTGAAAAACGAACAATATACTATTTTAACCTTCAGTTTTTGTCAATCAAAACAAAAATTTATACCCACCAGCCGCCGATTTGCTTGTGAAATAAACTTTTATTTGATAAAATCCCATATAATTTAATATGGAGTTTTGTCTTGCGCAAAACATTAACTATTCTGATTATCTTAATCATCGCCGCAATGCCCGCTCTGGCACAGAATATACGTGTCGGTATTTATCAAAACTACCCTCTCATATTCAAAGATGAAAACGGAAAAATCGATGGTTTTTGCTATGACATACTCCGAGAAATAGCGGCGGAAGAAAACTGGGACATCACGTACGTCTACGACACATGGCCCAATATATATGAAAAATTAAAAAAAGGCGAAATCAACATGGTCGTTCCGATGGGATTTAACATCGAACGAACCAGAGATATGAGCTTCAACAATGAAAATATAACGAGCAACTGGGGTCAGATCTCCGTGCGTAAAGGAATCACGGCAGACTCGATTCTGGATCTTGATCACAAAACACTTGCCGTGCTCAAAGACGATATATACTTCACGAGCATAAGCGGGATTCAGGAAATAGCCAAACGCTTCGGCGTAACTATCAGCTACATATTTACAGACGGATACGAAGAGGCTATGCAGGCTGTTAAAGACGGAAAAGCCGACGGATGCCTAGCAAACCGTTTCTATACAATGGCAAACAGCGAAAAATACAATCTACAGAGAACCGCCATTCTGGTAAATCCGGTGGAAGTGCGTTTCGGACTTGCAAAAAACCTTCCGGAAACACCGGCTCTGATACGGGCGCTGGACAAGCACATTACGGCTATGAAACATTCAGAAGGTTCCGTTTACCAGCGCAGTTATGAGAAATGGCTTGCATTCGCCAACAAATCCGATTTCTTCACCAATACCAAACTGATATTCGCTATTCTGCTGCTTCCTGTGCTTTTCATCATTTCCGTTGTGCTTATCCTCCGCGCGGAAGTTAACCGGAAAACACGCGAAATCACCAAAAAGAATATCGAGCTTCAGCAGGAAATTGATGAACGGATACGCATGGAAGAGCGGCTGAAAGAGAACGAGGAGAAATACAGCACTCTGTTCAACACTTCATACAACCCCATAGCAATAATCAGCGAAGACGGCGCACTGACAGACGTTAACGGTGAGATGGTGGCACAGTTCGGATACGACCGCGGTGAGCTTTTGCAGATGTTTCTTGAAATGCTCGTCGTGAAAGAGCACGTTCCCCGCGTAGAAGAGATTCTGAACAAGATGAACAAAACTAAAAAGTGGTCGTTTGAACTGGATTTTGTAAAATCGTGGGGCGACGTTTTCAACGCGGAGATATCCGCCAGCAGGCTGGAAACAGGCGGCAGAACCTTTATTCAGCTCGTTATTATGGATGTCACTTCACGAAAAAAGGCAAGCGAACTTCTCAACCGCAGACAGGAGTATCTTGAGAAAAAGGTTGAGCAGGAAGTGCAGAAACGCCGGCAAAACGAAAGGCTCATGATGCAGCAGTCCAAGATGGCGGCGATGGGGCAGATGATGAGTGCCATAGCCCACCAGTGGCGGCAGCCGCTGAACACCATAGCCATCTTTGTTCAGGATTTCGAAGATTCATACAAACACGGTGAACTGGACGAGGCTTACGTTCGCGACCTTGTTCAGCAGTCTATGAAACAGATTAATTTCATGTCGAAAACAATAGACGACTTTAAAAATTTCTTCAAGCCGGATAAAGACGAAGTCATTTTTGAACTTTGCAGGGAGACGGCGAACTCAACATCACTTCTCGGTGTGCAGCTTACCAGAAACGGCATAGAGCTGATAATCGAATTTAACGGCAGACGGGTACAGTACACTGATTTTGACTCGTTCGAAACGGACACTGCTGAAAAAATTTATGTCAAAGGCTTCCCTAACGAGTTCAAACAGGTGCTTCTGAACCTTGTGCAGAACGCGCGGGACGCTGTAACCGACAGGATGGAACAGGACTCATCAGTAAAAGGAGTAATAGAGGTCAGCGTAGGCGAACGGGACGGACTTGCCACGGTAAGCGTTACAGACAACGGAGCTGGAATACCGAAAGAGATATCAGAACGTATTTTTGAGCCCTATTTCTCCACCAAAGAGGAAGGAAAAGGCACTGGAGTAGGGCTTTATATGTCAAAAATAATCATAGAGCAGAACATGCGGGGCAGACTCTATTTTGAAAATATGAATCAGGGCGCAAGGTTTATTGTGGAACTGCGCAGCCTGCCCGCCCCTGCTAATCAGGATATGCTGTAGATAAAAAGCATCTGAACAAGTCCGAATATAAACCCGAGAACGAATCCAAGAATATTGATCCATTTAAAACTGTCGCTCATAAAAGAGAATAACAGATTTTCAACCTCGTAAAGGTCGAGCTTATTAATACGGTTCTCTGTTATCTTAGGCAGATCAACCGATTCCACAATCCTGTCCAGATTCTTTTCAACAACTTTGTTTATCTCGTTTATGAGGGCGGACTTAACACGCCCGAATATCTTTTTAGGGATATACCTGTAAACGTTATTAATGCGGATATTGTCGCAGAAACTTCCAATAACGGAAACCAGCTTACGGTCCGAGGGGCGTGCCAGAGTGCGGATATTCCCCTCCAGAACCTCTGAAAGTCCAGCAGAGTCTATAATCTCTCCAAGAGTCTTTTCCGGATTGCTTCTGACATACTGAACGAGTTTTCCTGTTATCTTCTCCGCAATGTCTTCCGACGCAACAGCTCTCTGAATGGCGCTGACGAGTGAGCTTTTCAGGCTGAAAACGGTTTCAAGACCTATGCTGTCAGCATGTTTGTAAAGCGGTTTTTCAGCGATGCCGTTAATGTACCCTGTAAGAGCCTTTTCAATACGCCGTCTGACATCCTCACTCTCTTTTACAGAGGTAATAAGTTTCGGAAGATATTTATTTACAAGGTCGCGAATAGTATCCTCGTTCAGAAACATATTTAGAAAACCCAGTTTCATCTGATCCATAGTGCCGTCCGAGAAGTGATTGTTCTTCATTTCTATCAGACGTAAAGCAGTTTTTTCACGCACTTCCGGATCGTCGAATGCGGTTTCCAGAGAATCGAGGATTTTTTCCGTAATAAACCCTGAAAACGCAGGAATTTTCTTAGTAAGGCTTTCAGGAATGATATCGTTAAGTGATTTGCCAGAAAGAACAAAATTATTGATATAAGCGGAGACAGCGCTTCCTGTCTCTTCCTGTATTTTCTGCGAAGACAAAAAGCTGTCAACTGCTGTCTTTATGTTATCGTGGTATTTTTCCAGTTCACCAATTTTCAGCCCGTATACGGTACGGACAATATCGTCCGCAGCTGCATCAAATACCCTGTCGAGAAATCCGCCGGAATTGAGTGCGGAAACGGCGGCATTAATGACAGTTGCTGGCTGATAGCCTGATTTTGATATTATATCGGAAAGGGTTCCGTAATCTCTTTCAAGAAAGGCTATGAGTTCATGCTCAACAGCCTTCTCCATGCGTTCCTGCACGGCACCGTTAAGAAATGCGTTTTTAATGTCCTCTCTGCGGAGCAGCTTGTCGCCAACAAGATACCCTATCTCACGCGCCAGTTTCGCTCTGTTTTTCGGAATCACTCCCTGCCATCCGAATGACAGCACGGAGGCTTTATGCGGACGGAATAGCATTTTAATGGCTAGCCAGTTTGTGCCGTATCCAACAAGCCCCATGGCGAAAGGGGTCAGCAGGAAATTAAGCGTTTGCGACAGCAACGACAAGTCCCTCCCTCAGTCCGAAATCGGAAACAGTAAGTGTTTCCATGCCAAGCATACTCATAAGCTCAAGAGTAATGAGTATTCCGGGAATAAGAACCTCCTGTCTTCCCGCTTCCATTCCGGGGACAAGCAGCCTTTTTTCCGCAGTCATGGAGCACAGCTTTTTAAGTATATCCTCTATCTGCGGTTTTGCTATCTCAAAACCGTTGACCTTTATCTGGTCATAGTTTTCCATGTGCATCTCAATGGCGGCAAGTGTCGTGGGTGTGCCAGCGGAACCAATTAGCATATCGGGGCTGCACTCAAGATATTTTACGACTTCCTGCAAAACGCTGAACATGGGGATACGTATTCTGTCCATCTGTCCCATATCCAGAACGCCGCCGAAATCGTATCTTTCAGCCAGCTTAACAACGCCCATGGGGACGCTTATTTTTTTCTGGTCTTTGCCCGGCTCCGCATATATGAACTCTGTGGAACCGCCGCCGATATCGAATACCAGGACTTTTTTGTCCTGCGTGTCCACAGCGGAACAGACGCCGCTGAAGATCAGTCCGGCTTCGGTCGTTCCGTCAATAACCTGTATGTCGATGCCCATTTTGCCGGCAGCCTCTATGAGGACACTGGAATTGCGAGCTTCGCGAACGGCGCTTGTGGCAACCGCGTGGAATCTTTCCGCTTTATGAAGCGTCATAGCCTCGGCAAAACGTCTCAGTGCGTTAAGGGTGCGTTCAATGGATGCTTCGCTTAAAATGCCCTTCGTGCTGAGCACTTCGGCAAGTTTCGTAACATGTCTGTCTTTATGTACGATATTGACAATTTTTCCGTTCTCAACGTCCGCAATCATGAGTCTGACTGCGTTGGAGCCTATATCAATGGCTGCTGCTCTCATTAATCAATCCATCCTGAATCTTTTTATTCCTCTTGCGGAAACAGTGAGCACCCCGCGGATAACCGCCTCCCCGTTTTTACCGGCAACACGGAGCACAACGTTCATATCGTAGGTTTTTTCCACATATTTCTTTTCAAGGTTCGTGTCGGACACAGAGTACACCAGTGTGAGAGGTTCTTCAAGTCCCGATATGAACCTGCGGACGTTCAGCCTCATAATGTCCGTAATACCGTCTATCTCGCTGTCCATAACCTCTTTAATCTTTTTATGGTTTATGCGTACAGTCTTTGAAAACCTGATGATGTTGTCCGTCGGGTCATAGCCGTTCGCCGCGTATGACGGAAGGTCTTTAACGTTTATGAAAGCAGCTTTCTCATAGGTTTTACCCATGGCGTGCCTGTTGCTGCTTTCATAGATGAGAGTTTCAAAATCGTAAATATGTGCGGAGAATTTCTTGCGCAGGTATGCCCGCGCACCCTCTTTAATCCTGTCCTTGAACATATATCCCAACACCAGAGCGGCGAAGAACGGAACTGTGAAATTGCCGTATTTCATCTGCGCCCAGAAGGCTATTACAGTTGCAAAAACCATGGAAAGTCCCGCTGCAAAGGCGTAAAGAAGCCCTGTTGTGGCGGTATCAGCTTTTTTGCGTTTCGCCTGCAGGTGCAGAATTGAATAGAAATAACTTTTAAGCCATTCATAACGGTTGATAAGTTTTTCGTTCTGTTCGTCGTCTCCCGCCGTCGACTGGGGATAATGCTCCCTGCGGTAATGCAGTTCCTCTTTGATGGTATCGAGTATCATCTCTTTTTGCGGTGCATTAAGCCTGTCATAAAGCCTTACCAGATAAACGTTGGAAACGACACTTGTAAACTCGTCGCCGAGTACGAACATGTCGGAACCTTCGTGTTTTTTTCTCAGTTTACGGAATATATTACGGTTTTTTTCAACATGCTCAAGGAGCAGCCCTATGTCCTCTTCTGTGCTCTCGTCTGTGATATTAGCCGTATGGTTACGCAGCATGGCTCTGTAGCCGCAGACAAATTTTTTATACATATATTCGCAGTTCGGCGAGTGCATCGCAACCCTGCATGTATCGTCAAAGTGTTTCAGACGTTTATAGTAATTATTCAGATAAAAATCGGGGGTTTTCAGACGTATATTTCTTGTAAGATCCTGATAGAAATGTTTCTTTTCGTATGTAGTTTCGTTAATCCCCATATTGCCAGGAAAGAACAGAAAAAGATCAATCTGGTAATCCGACCTGTCAGGTGCTCCGGCGGGAACGTATTCCAGCTTCATTTCTATGGATTTTCTGTTGTGAATACGAATATTAACATTGTTCCGCATAATGATATAATAGCGGGCAAGTTCCTATAATGAAAGTGTTTTTATCACTGCTTCTGGTTAACGTTCACTTTCTCCCTGTGTTCGTCATAGCTGACGCTGAACGTATGTCTGTGGTTCTTGTCCGCCACGAAATACAGGTAGTCAGTGTCCGCTGGGTAAAGTGCCGCGTTTATCGCCATTCTGGTGGGGCTGCATATTGGAGTGGGCGGAAGTCCGCCGTGTCTGTATGTGTTATATGGATTGGACGGATCCTGCAAATTGCGTTTGCGCAGGTTTCCGTCAAACTCCGGCAGAAGTCCGTATATGACTGTGGGATCTGCCTGAAGGCGCATACCTTTTTTCAGCCTGTTGTGGTAAACGGAGGATATCAGAGGCGCTTCCGCAGGGTCGTAGGTTTCCTTCTGTATGATGGATGCGAGGATGATTATGTCGTTAACGGACATACCCAGCGCCGCCGCTCGGCTTTCAATATCCGCCGGAAGCTGTTTTTTGAAGTACCAGTAGAGCGTTTTTATGACTTTTTTAGGTCTGGTCATAGGTTCAAACGTGTATGTGCTTGGGTACAGATATCCCTCAAGGCTTTCAAGATTCTGTCCTGTCAGCTCATAAATATAATTTTTATCCCGTGTCAGCCGTAAAAATTCTTCACCATCGTCAACAATGAACCGCCCCACCCTTGCCGCCATATCATAGGTGTTATAGCCTTCGGGGAAGGTTATCTTCATTGTAGATTGTTTGCCGAGGATAATATCGTTGAGGAAATCTTTAAGCGGTGTGTCTTCAACTTTGTAGTAACCGTATTTCATATTAAGATCTATCTCTTTGACACGAATGAGATATTCTCTGAACATGAACGGAGGGTTCAGTTTCGCTATCACATTTTCATACATCACATTAAAACCGTTCTGTTTCGGAACCGTTATCTCTGCTGTAACGCGTGTGTTGCTGAGGAAGTCCTCGCACTTCACCGTCCAGAGACCGAACGATGCCGTGGCGAGGAACATCACAACAGCGAATGCAATAACTGCGATTCTTATCATTTATGCACTTTTATGCTTATCAATCATATTTATAAAGCGTTCGAAAAGGTATGTCGCATCCTGCGGTCCGGGTCCGTTTTCGGGGTGGTACTGCACGGAGAACATGGGATGAGTCTTATGTTTCAGACCTTCGACGGTCTGGTCGTTCAGGTTAATGTGAGTAACCTCCACCTTATCGCCGAGGCTGTCAACGTCAACCGCGAAGCAGTGGTTTTGCGCGGTTATCTCAACTCTGCCTGTTTCATAATCCTTAACAGGCTGATTTCCTCCGTGGTGTCCGAATTTAAGTTTATAGGTCTTTCCGCCCATGGCTAAACCAAGGATTTGGTTACCGAGGCAAATTCCAAATAAAGGATATTTGCCGATGAGTTTTTTTGCAAGTTCGATGGCATATTTAACGGGTTCGGGGTCGCCGGGTCCGTTTGAAAGGAACACACCGTCTGGTTTGAGAGAGTCTATCTCTTCAAAAGATGTGTTCGCGGGTACGACTGTCACTGCGCAGCCCATGTCTGCAAAATATCTGAGGATGTTCTTTTTGATGCCGAAATCGACAGCGACAATGTGCTTTGAGGGGTTCACAACGTCGGTGTAACCATCTTCAAGAGTCCATGTCTTCTGTGTCCATTTGTACGCTTTTTTGCATGTAACATGCTGAACGTAGTCCTGTCCCTCTATACTTTTTATGGCGGCTGCCATCTGTTTCAGCTTTTCAACGTCGTCAATCTCTGTGCTTATGATTGCGTTCATAGAACCCTGTTCGCGGATGTGTCTCACGAGCATACGGGTGTCAATGCCTTCGATGCCTATGACTCCCTGCTCTTTCAGGAAATCGCCGAGTGATTTGTCGGCTCTGTAGTTTGAGTATATGTGGCTGTATTCTTTAACTATGAAAGCTGAGAGCCAGACCTTGTCGGATTCGAAGTCTTCACTGTTGATGCCGTAGTTGCCTATCAGCGGGTAGGTCATTGCGACCATCTGCCCGTAATACGAAGGGTCTGTAAGTATCTCCTGATAGCCGGTTATAGATGTATTGAAAACAACCTCGCCTTCGCAGGTGCCGTCTGCGCCGAATGACGCGCCCTCGAAGACAGTGCCGTCGGAAAGTACCAGATATGCTTTTTTCATTTAAGTCTCTACCTCGTTATTTGCTGATTAGGATTTTATGTTTTTTTTCCAAAAGTGCAAGCGTATTTCCAGCCGATTGCGACAAAACTTTCTGTCCATAACCGAGCAGTTCAAGGCGGAGGAGAAAAAAATATGCGCAGTGTACGTCTATTGTACATGAGCAATATTTTTTATCCGACAAAGCCGAAATGCGATGTGTTATGGGCAGAAAAAAACCGGAGGTTTTTACCTCCGGTTTTTATATCATTTAATATGTCTGGGGATAGGTCTTGAGCCTAAGCCCGCATATATATTCCGCAATACGGTTAACCTGACGGCTGTATCCGTATTCGTTATCGTACCATACATAAAGCACAATACGACTGCCGTCAACAATTGTGGCGAGACCGTCAACGATGCCTGTTGACTTGTTGCCAACGAAGTCGGAAGAAACAACCTCTGCGCTGTTTACGAACTGTATCTGGTCTGTGAGGCTGGATGTGAGCGACATATCACGTATATAGTCATTCACCTCGTCCAGAGTGACCTCTTTAGCCAGAGAAAGGTTGAGGATAGCCAGAGAAACGTTGGGCGTGGGGACACGGATAGCGTTTCCGGTCAGCTTGCCTTTAAGCTCCGGCAGAGCCTTTGCAACAGCCTTCGCTGCGCCGGTCTCTGTGATAACCATGTTAAGGGGAGCGCCTCTGCCTCTTCTGGATTTTTTGTGATAGTTGTCTATCAGGTTCTGGTCGTTGGTATATGAGTGGCAAGTTTCAACGTGACCGTTAACTATGCCATATTTATCCTGAATGATTTTAAGGACGGGAACGATTGCGTTTGTCGTACAGCTTGCCGCCGTGATTATCCTGTCCTCAGGCTTAATGTCCTTGTGGTTGATGCCGTAAACTATGTTGGGCAGCGTTCCCTTGCCGGGAGCTGTGAGGATTACCTTGTCAACTCCCTTAGACTGGAGGTGCAGAGCCAACCCCTCTTCGGAAGACCATTTACCTGTGTTGTCAATGACAAGCGCATTTTCAATACCGTACTGGGTATAGTCAACCTTATCGGGACCTTCAGAGGCTATGAACTTAACGTAGTTGCCGTTAACGATGATAGCGTCTTCTTCCTCGACAACGATGATGGTGCCTTCGAAAGCTCCGTGAACGGAGTCGCGGCGGAGGAGGCTTGCGCGTTTTGCGATATCCATCTTTTCGCCTTTACGGATTACCACCGCACGCAGACGAAGACCTGTGCCGACACGGGAGCGTCCTATCATGATACGCGCCATAAGACGACCGATACGACCGAAACCGTACAGTACGACATCTTTTGCGGGAAGCTCTTCAAAGTCACCTGTCGTAATCTCGGCGAGTTCCGCCTTGACAAAGTCTGCGATAGAGAGCTTTTTATCAGTTTTTTCGTATTTGGCGTAAAGTTTGCCTATGTCGATTGTCGCGGGGCTGGTTTCCAGAGCCGCAACGGCGGTAAGAAAAGGTTCTGTGTCGCGCACGGAAAGCTCTTTGTCCAGAATAAGCCTTGCGAACCTGTGACCTTTCATGACCTGTATGGGGTTTTTCCTGACCAGAGACTGACCGAAGAGTCTGATAACAACACCTTTCTGCTTGTAAAGTTTTGTTATCACCGGAACCATTTCGGTTGCAATCTCTTCGCGTTCTGTCCAGTCTTTCATGTAGGCATCAACAGCTGTCCTCATGATCAACTCCTTAAATAATGAATTGGAACATCTGAAAAATGTTTCGCCGTATTAAATATTATTTTTGCAAAAAACTGAACTAAAAAAACGCCTGTGCGCAAAAAAGATGAATTTTTTCCCGTTTTCATATACAATCAATAAATTTATTAAACGAGGGAGATATGAAAAAAACAGGAATTATTATTGCGGTAGTTGCACTTATGTTCTGTGTGTTCTTTTTCGCCATACAGAAACCTGCAGGCTCCGAAAGCAACCAGCCGCTCAGTCAAAACCTTATTGATTCCGGTGTTAAAATAATCGACATCCGCACTAAGGGCGAATGGGTACAGACGGGTATAGTACCGGGTGCTTTCACACTCACCTACTTCGATGAAAAAGGTAATTACAACAATCAGGCTTTCCTTTCGGAGCTTGAAAAAATCGTGCCGGACAAAAATGAGAAATTCGGCATAATCTGCCGTTCAGGAAACAGAACGTCCAAACTGCTGCCAGTTCTCCATGATAACGGATACATCAACGCTTTCGACATTCTCGGCGGAGTTAAGACAGCCGAAGATGCGGGCGTGACCCTTGTACCGTACAAATAAATCATTTGACAAGAGAACAGGAATTATTTAAAAGAGACCAGAACCCCATGACTGACGCAGATTAAGGAGGAGAACCTCCGGGAAGTGGGGGATTAACCTTTAAAAGCCGTGCGTCTGGGCTGTTCGCAATGATGAACCGTCCGGACGCTCTTTTTGTTTTCGGACTTAACAGGAGGCTTTTTCAATGGAAGATCTCAGAAAATTTGATCCCGAACTTTACGGACTCATCAAACATGAAGAAGAGAGACAGATCGACAAAATCCGTATGATCGCTTCTGAAAACTACGTCTCTCAGGCAGTTCTGGACGCCACAGGCACAGTACTGACAAACAAATATTCCGAAGGTTACCCCGGCAAAAGATATTATGAAGGTCAGCAGTTCATCGATCCCATCGAAGTGATGGCTATCGAACGCGCAAAAGAACTTTTCGGAGCAGAACACGCAAACGTTCAGCCCTATTCCGGCTCACCCGCAAACCTCGCGGTTTACCTTGCTTTCGTTAAACCCGGCGAAACCGTTATGGGGATGGCTCTGCCCCACGGCGGACACCTTACCCACGGCTCACCCGTGAGCATCACAGGTAAATATTTCAACATAGTTTCATACGAACTGGACAGGGAAACAGGTCTTCTGAATTACGACACCATCAGAAAACTTGCTGTCGAACACCAGCCCAAAATGATAATTGCAGGGCACTCCGCATACCCCCGTCAGCTCGACTTCGCAAAATTCAGAGAGATAGCTGACGAAGTCGGCGCAATCCTCTTTGTTGACATGGCTCACTTCGCAGGTCTCGTTGCCGGCGGTGCGCACCCCAGCCCCGTTCCCTATGCCGATGTCGTAACTACAACTACACATAAAACCCTCAGAGGTCCCAGAGGCGGTATGATACTCTGCAAAGAGAAACACGCCGCGGCTATTGACAAAGCCGTTTTCCCCGGTATTCAGGGCGGACCCCACAACCATACAACAGCAGGTATCGCAGTTGCTCTTAAAGAGGCTATGCTGCCCGAATTTAAAGAATATGCAGCAAATATCTGCAAAAATGCAAAAACAATGGCAGAAGCTCTTAAAGGTTACGGATTCAACCTCGTTACAGGAGGCACCGATAACCACCTTATGCTCATAGACCTCACCAACAAGAACATCACAGGCAAACAGGCTGCAAAAGCTCTGGACAAAGCCGGCATCGTTCTTAACTACAACGCCGTTCCCTACGACACCCGCAAACCTTTCGACCCGTCGGGCATCAGACTTGGTCTTGCCTGCCTCACCTCAAGAGGTTTCGGAGAAGCGGAAGTTAAAAAGACCGCAGAGTGGATGAACAAAGCTGTTGATAATTTTGAAAACGAAGCACTTCTTGAAGAAATAGCCAAAGAGGTTAAAGAACTTTGCAGAAAGTTCCCGCCTCCCGGTCTGAAATACTAAACCTCACCAACATCAAAAAAAAGGCGGAAGTCAAAAACTTCCGCCTTTTATTTTATCTCTTATTTCACAGGGTTTATCCAGAGCACATACAGTATCATGGTCATGAAGTGGCAGAAACTGCCCGCCAGAACAAAGAAGTGCCATATCTCATGGAATCCCACATGTTTTGAAAAGTTAGGCTTTTTGGTCGCGTAAACCACCGCGCCTACGGTATAGAAAAGCCCTCCGGCAACCAGCCACATTACACCGCCAGTAGGGATATTTTTAACTATGGGGTAGATGGCGACAACACTTATCCAACCCATTATTATATAAATGACAGTGGATATCACCCTCGGTGCATGGATGAAAAACAGCTTGAAGAAGATGCCCAGCACCGCTATACCCCACACAACACCGAAAATACTCCATCCCCAGCCGCCGCGCAGCGGTATCAGACAGAACGGGGTGTAAGTACCCGCTATCATCATGAATATCATAACGTGGTCAACTTTTTTAAGTCTTCTGGTACCCTTTTCGCCCAGATTGAATATGTGGTACGCCGCGCTCGCAAGATAAAGCATTGTCATGCTCGCTCCGTATATGGAAAACGATACGACGTGCCATGCTGTTGCGTAATAAGCGGAAAGAACCACAAGTACAGTAAGTGCTGCTATAGATAAAATAGCTCCTATAAGATGCGAAATTCCGCTTACCGGATCCTTAACAGTCATGGCAACCTCCCGATATTGATTATCAATGTATAGCCCTGTCCATATAATATGTTCGTTTGCTAACCGATTTGTCAATACAAAAATAAGACAAATGCAACCTTTTTATATAAGTTAACATTGGTTCATTTTAAAAGAACCGCCGCCGGAGCCGACGGCGGTATATATGCGTAAAATATCAGCCGTCAGCGTTTATCTTTCTGACAATTTCGGCGAGTTTTTGTTCAGCCTCTTCGTTGGAAACCTGACAGGTTCCGGCGTTCATATGCCCTCCGCCGCCGTACTGGAGCATCAGTTCACCGATGTTTGTCTTCGACGTTTTATTGAATATGGATTTACCTGTGGCAAATACAGTATTCTGCTTTTTAAGCCCCCACATGACATGGATTGATATATTCTGTTCAGGAAACAAAGCGTATATCATAAACCTGTTGCCTGCGTAGATGGTTTCCTCTTCGCGCAGATCGAGCACAACGAGGTTGCTGTATATCTTAGCGCATTTTTTCACCTGATCTTCAAACAGCTTCTGCTGTTCGAAATACAGCTCTGCGCGCTCCTTAACATCTTCATCCTGCATAATATTTTCAATGGAGTGGTCTTTGCAGAGGTCGATGAGTTTCATCATGAGCTGATAGTTTGATATACGGAAATCACGGAAACGCCCCAGTCCGGTTCTGGCATCCATCAGAAAGTTCATCAGATCCCAGCCTTTCGGATTGAGCACCTGATCAAGGGTAAAATTTGCGGAATCGCCCCTGTCCACCGCTTCCATGATATCGTCGCCTATATTCGGAAATTTCGCCTTTCCGCCGTAGTAGTTATACACCACACGGGCTGCCGACGGAGCATCCGGTTCTATAATATGATTATTTTTTTTGCCAACGCGGATGGTTTCGCTGAGATGGTGGTCAAAAGCGAGATACACGCCATCAACGTATGGCAGGTTGGTCGTGATATCGCTTCCTGTTATCTCAATGAGTCCGTCCTGCATATCTTTAGGGTGAACAAATTTGATATCGTCGATGATATCCATGTCTTTCAGAAGCACTGCGCAGACAAGCCCGTCAAAATCGCTTCTTGTCACCAGTCTGAATTTTTTCTCTGCCATCCTTACTCTCCTTGCATAAAATCAATAGCTGCTTCGAGATCCTCTTTAGTATTTATATTTATAAACGATTTTTTTTCATTTTCCGAGGCTAATATGTCACTCTCGTATAGATATACCACATTTGACAGGTCAAATGCCGTAGTAAGACGGTAGTTTTCATCAGCTATCTGCTTCTCAAGTATCGGTATCAGACTCGGCGCATACGCGGCATAAAGCGGGTGCATCTTTCCGTCTATAACGGGTACCGCAGCGTCTCTTCCCCGGCAAGCCGCCAGCAGCTTTTCCGCATGTACACTGTTCACCAGAGGAGTGTCAGCAGCTACCACAAAAACGTGAGAATCAAAAAATTTAAGCGCAGTGAGTATGCCAACCATAGGGCACTGCTGCTCAAACAGATCTGTTACGCAGGGAACGCCCAGAAACGAATATTTTCCGCAGTCCTTTGCAACAACAACCAGAGCGTCCGCCCATTCCGATATTCCGTCAAGCGTATGCCGGATAAGTTTTTTTCCTAAAACCTCTTCCAGAGTTTTGTCTGAATTGAATCTGCGGCTTTGTCCCCCCGCCATAATCGCTGTGTTTCTAATCATTTGCACAACCTTTCTTGCATTTTCAATATTTTCAGCCTACATTCGGTAGTATACACACATGGAGGTATGTTTTGAAACCTTTAGTATCATTTGTGGGGACATCGGGCTGCGGAAAAACGACGCTTATAGAAAAAGTAATTCCGCTGCTGACGACAAAAGGCTACAACGTATCCACTGTTAAACATGACGCTCACGATTTCCAGATGGACAAGGAAGGCAAAGACACATGGCGTCACAAAAAAGCCGGAGCAAGAGCCATCTTAATATCAAATAAAGAAAAATACGCCATGATATGCGATGTTGACAAAGAAAAGTCCATCGAGGAACTCACGGCGATGCTGCCCGATTACACCGATATTATTATAGCAGAAGGTTTTAAAAAGGAACTGCAAAAAAAGATAGAGGTTTTCAGAAGCGGATATTCCACAAAGCTGCAATGTGCGGAAGATGAAAACCTGATAGCTGTGGCAACAGATATGCCTGAAAATCCTCAGGTTCAGGGCAGAGTGCTTTTAGACCTGAACAATCCGCAGCAGATAGCTGACTTTATCATCAAAAATATTCTGTAGAACTTTTGCGCATTTTCAAAGATGAGACTGCTTCCTCGCTTTGCTTCTCGCAGTTACAAGGTTTCGTTTCGTCTTCGCGAGGGTCTTATGCCCGAAGCGATCTCATCTTAGTTTATTTTTGTTGTTTCGTCCTAAGATGCGTCGTTATTTACTTTAAATGCACCAGCCACAGTCTTTCTGATAAAATAGTTATTAATCAATAAAAAAAGGCGAACCTGATGGCTCGCCTTTTTCGATATGTTCTGCTTTAAAGAATCGCTTACTGGATACCGGCAGCGTCTTCGAGCATTTTTGTAGTAACTGATTTGGGACGCTCGATCGCATAACCGAGTGCTCTGTCCCAAGTGATGTTCGCAAGAACACCAAGCGCACGACCGACACCGAAAAGAACTGTGTAGAAGTCGTACTCTGTAAGACCGTAGTACCACTGGATAACACCGGACTGTGCGTCAACGTTAGGCCAGGGGTTTTTAGCTTTTCCATGCTCCTGAAGAATGCCGGGGGCAACTTCATAGATCATTGAAACAACTGTGAACAGTTCGTCGTTAGGCAGATATTTCTGGCAGTATTCGCGCTGAGAAGTGTATCTGGGGTCGGTTTTTCTGAGAACCGCGTGTCCGTATCCGGGGATAACCGCACCGCTTTTCAGAGTGTCCCAAAGGAATTTAACAAGGTCTTCCTTAGTAGGTACTTTACCGCCGAGTTTCTGATAAACGTCCTGAATCCAGCCGAGAACTTCCTGGTTAGCAAGACCGTGAAGAGGACCTGCAAGACCGTTGATACCGGCAGACAGTGAGTAGTATGCATCGGAAAGCGCAGACGCAACAAGGTGAGTTGTGTGTGCGGAAACGTTGCCTGACTCATGGTCGGAGTGAAGGATGAAATACATTCTTGCAACATCATCATACGGAGGTTTGATGCCCATCATATGAGCGAAGTTGCCGCCGAAATCGAGGCTGTAGTCGGGAGCGATAGGAGTATCGCCTTTGTATTTCATTCTGTAGATGTATGCAGCGATTTCGGGCAGTTTTGCCAGAAGATCAGTAGCATCTTCATACATAGAATCCCAAGCTGTCATTTTGTTGAAGCCTGAGTTATAGAATTTTGCGAATTTAGACTCGCGCTGCATAACAAGGATAGCAGCAGAGAACATTACCATGGGGTGCTCGTCTCTGGGCATAGCGCGAAGGATGTCGAAAACGTACTGGGGAACCTGAGCGCGTGTTTTGAAGTCTGCAACAACTTCCTCTGCCTGAGCTTTTGTGGGGATATCGCCTGTCAGAAGGAGATACCAGAAGCCTTCAACATAAGGGTAGTCTTTGCCGTCGGGTTTGGGGAGTTTTTCCATTACTTCGGGGATTGTATATCCGCGGAAACGTATACCTTCCATAGGGTCGAGGTAGGAGATATCCGTAACGAGAGATTTGATGCCTCTTCCGCCGCCGATACACTGTTCGATTGTGTATTCACCCAGTTTAACGTTTCCGAACTCTTTAAGGAGTCTGGTTGTTCTGGGGCGGTGAGCATCGATTTTCTGCTTGAGTACTTCTTTAAGTCCCATTGAAATGCCTCCACTTTTATTGTCGTCAGATTTAAACAGTGTTTATTTTTAACATTAATGATAGCCTATGTCAACACCCAAATTGTATACAGTGTGCACTAATGCATAGAAAAAGCTAATAACATAAAGCCCCTGAAAGTGCAATTTTATACTTGTCTGACAAATATTTATTATTGACGCAGATGTCAGAGGTATGTCATAATCAAAAAAATAACAAGATAAAAAAGACGCTATTTCAAATATTGAAAAACGTTTGCCAGTTCTAATTTTAAACGGGAAAAAATGGTTGGATTTCTATTCATAATTTTCAGTGCTTTCACACATTCATTGTGGAATGTGCTGCTTAAAAGATCAAAAAATAAATACGCATTCAATTTTTACATGCATTTTGCAAATATTATATTCTTTACGGCTGTGTACCCCGTAGTTTTCAGAGACTATATGTACTTCGATAAAGGAGTGGTTATAACAGCCTTTATCGCAGCTATTTTTTTCTCCATCTATCATCTCTCCGTATCAACTGCCTATAAATATGCAGACGTATCATTGGTTTACCCGCTCACCACAGCATCTCCTTTTTTCATTGTAATCTGGGCTGTAATTTTTCTTAAAGAACATCTGACAGTTATGGGGTTAACAGGGGTTATATTGACTGTTTTGGGAACGGCTGTTCTAAATCGCGTAAAGGGTAAGTGGGGCGAATTTGGGAAAGGAGCAGTTTTTGCCCTTGCCGGTGCATTTTTCTATTCCTTCGGTGCGCTCATGGACAAGAAAGGCGTTGGTGGAGGCAATTTCATTCTATACGTCTATTCAATGTCATTGTTTATGACAATGTTCATATTTGTTTATTCTATACGTCGTGGTGAAATCACGTTTAATTATATAAAAGAAGACAGATGGTGGGTTGTTTTTGCCGGACTTGTGGTGTTCGGGTCTTTTATTTCCTACCGCTATGGTCTAAACATGGTAAACCTTTCCTATGCGTCGGCGCTGAGACAGGTCAGCACGCTGTTCGGAGTTATAATGGGAATCCTCTTTTTCAAAGAAAAGTTCACTGCCTACAAGATATTAGGCACCCTTATAATAATGGCTGGCATAGTTCTGATAAAAGTTGGCATGTAACTTGATATACCTCTCATCGGTAGCGGAACAACCGCGCCGCTGAGACGGAGCTCACTGTGAGTGCCGGCAGGAGGCCGGCCTTCCTTTTTTATATATATAACCCGCCTTAATTTGACTATTTTATTAGTCAGTGCATTTCTAAGCAAGGACATGCTTTCACAACTGCCTATAGCCAAGACAATTGGTTGTATAAACATTTATATATACTTCGGCTACACATTTCGAACAAATGCCTTTTATCTTTATTTCCACATGCTACAATTAGATAATCCCAACAACATCCCAATTATATAAAAGATGGAGAATGCTTATGGTACGCTATAAAAACATTAATGGTGATTCAAACGTCGAGGCTTACAACATAGAAGACACTTTTATTGATTTCAAATTTAAAGGCACAGCAAAAATCTATAGGTACTCATACAACAAGGCTGGTTCAGCAAATGTTGAAAGAATGAAGAAATTAGCTTTAGCAGGTGATGGACTTAATTCTTTCATAAATCTTAATGTTAAATACAAATATGATTAACACCAAATAGTTTAGAACATACTAGAACTAATTCTCCACTTACCTTGACATTCGTCATTTTCATGCTATGATGTTTCATGTATATATATTATTACACGGAGACATTATGATCTATACGAAACATCAGCAGGAAATTGCTGAGAGTCTTAGCCCGGACTCAAACATCAACGACTGGAAAGACTGGAAATGGCAGCTTCGCCACAGTATCAGCACCATTGAGGATTTCGAAAACATTATGGACGTTCGTTTCGGGCGATCGGAACGGACAATGATGCAGAAAACTCTCAAAAAATTCCCTATGGCAATCACTCCCTACTACGCATCCCTTATCGACAGAAACAACCTTAAAGACGACCCGGTGTTCAGACAGTCCTTCTGCTCTGTGGAAGAGCTGAACATCGACCAGTGGGACATGGCAGATCCGCTCGGCGAAGACCACGACAGCCCTGTCCGCTGCATAACACACAGATATCCCGACAGAGTTCTTTTCCATGTGAGCAGCATGTGCGCCATGTATTGCCGTCACTGCACCAGAAAACGAAAAGTGGGCGACAAAGACACCATACCGTCAAAAGAGACGCTGGAGACAGGGCTTCAATATATCCGCGAACATACTGAAGTCAGGGACGTTCTTATATCCGGCGGAGACCCGCTGATGCTATCCGACAGCAGGCTTAAATGGCTTCTGGACAGAATATCATCAATCCCCCACGTTGAAATCGTCCGCATAGGCACGCGTATGCCCGTTGTTCTGCCTTACCGTGTCACAGACAGGCTTGCGGAGATATTTTCAGGATATGACAATCTATGGATAAACACCCACTTCAACCACCCCCGCGAGATAACCGAATCTGCCGTGACAGCTATAAAAAAGCTGACACGCGCAGGAATACCTCTTGGCAACCAGACCGTTCTTCTGGCCGGCGTAAACGACTGCCCGATGATAATGAGAGCGCTTATGCACAAGCTGGTGCGCAACAGAGTACGTCCATATTATATATATCAATGCGATCTTTCCGAAGGTCTTTCACATTTCAGAACGCCGGTCAGCAAAGGAATAGAAATAATAGAGATTCTGCGCGGTCACACAAGCGGACTTGCGGTGCCGACATACGTCATAGATGCCCCCGGCGGCGGCGGAAAGATACCCGTTTCGCCTAATTATCTGGTGTCGTGGTCTGCGAACAAGGTTATTCTGCGCAACTATGAAGGGATAATCTGCACCTATAAAGAACCGGACAAATACAAGCCCGTATACTGCGACCGGAACTGCACCGACTGCAACCTCCAGTTCAATACAGAAGGTACAGAATGTCTGCCGCCAGTTGGAATTGAAAAGCTAATGGCAGACTATGACAAGCGGATAGCCCTCATTCCGGAGGACAACGAACGTATCAGGAGGAGGGATAATGACTGACAGGTTTGAAAAATTATACAACGCAACAGTACATCACGGAAAATTCAGCGACAGGGCATACATCACCGAAACTGCGCCCTGCTTCTGTCTGTCTGACCTTGAAGGAATAGAATTGACGGCGAAAAAAGCTGGCTATTCAAAAATAATCGCCAAGGTCAAAGAACCTGATCTGTTCACTGAAAACGGCTACCAATGCGAGGCGTTTTTTCCTCTGAAAAACGGGAAAAAAGTTTCATTCATGGCAAAATATCTAAAAGCCGAGCGGATGGCTGTTAAAAACGGAATAATAATCACCGATGTGCTCATTGAAGCCGAAAATACGGAGGTGAAAAGCCATGCCAGCGACTTGCGGATACAGAGGCTTTCCTCAAAAGATACAGTTTCTCTGTCAGAGCTTTACAGACAAGTTTTCGAAACGTATCCCTTCCCCATCCACAACGCGGACTATCTGCGGAGAACTATGACGGAAAACACGCGCTATTTCGGCATCTTTTCAGGAGAAAAGCTAATTGCGGCAGCCAGTGCGGAGACCGACAGAGAAAAGAACTACGCGGAAATGAGCGACTTCGCAACTCTGGAGGAATACCGCAGACTGGGATTTGCGGCGGCGCTTAACGCAGAGATGGAAAAAAGCCTTTATAACGATGGGGTTAAATGTTATTATACCATAGCAAGGAGCGTATCCTACGGAATGAACAAAACATTCGCCGGATGCGGATACACCTTCACAGGCACGCTTTTCAACAACACTAATATAGGCGGCGGCATAGAAAGCATGAATGTATGGTACAAACAAGCATGAGTGATTTTTTCAGGGAAGCCATATTTCTGGCAACGATAGTAAACCCAGTGGCGGTATTCGTATACCTTGCGCCTGTGCGTCAGGATCTTTCAGAGAGGGATTTTCTGCGGGTGCTCTTCATGGCAACCATGATATCTCTGGCGATAAACCTTTTCTTCACATTCACAGGCGAATGGATATTCCGTTCGGTGTTCAAGATAAACTTCAATTCTTTCAGGATTTTCGGCGGTATAGTGCTTCTCAGCATATCGCTGATGTCCATCATACAGGGGCAGAAGGCGCTGATCAGCATACGCGGCAGTCTCGACGACATCGCTTCGGAGATTGCCATGCCCTTCATGACAGGCGTGGGAACAATATCCGTGTGCATACTGCTTGGAAGTAAAATGGGGAGACTTGAAGCTGCCGGAGTAAACTTTGCAGTTGCCGCGGCAGCCTTTGCCATAGTCGCGCTGCTTGCCGCCGTAAGATATCATCTTAAAGACAGCATCACAGCAGTTTTCGACAAGGTTCTCGCAATACTGATACGCATCAACGGCTTTTTTATGGGCGCTTTCGGAGTTGAAATGATAATGACTGGCATATCCAGTTTTCTCCATTCGTAACCTGAAACCGGAGGTCGGAACTGCCGATTATAGAATATCACGCCTTCACCTATTTGATTTGCAAATAAAACATACCGTAATTAAACAGGGGCATTTTATTTTTATTGACACAAAAAAGCCTCGGATATAGAATCGCGCACCATGAATACTATATATGATGTTGTAATAGTGGGTGCAGGACCCGCCGGTGTTGCATGTGCCTTCATGTGCAAGAAGAAGGGTCTGTCCTATCTGCTCATCGAAAGCGGAAAATCTGTCTATCAGGGAATCATAAACACATATCCTGAAGGTAAAAAGGTATATGCCTCAAAGCCCAAGGATATGGCTGACAATTTTCTCATAGACGAACTGCGTCCGCCTGACAAGCCTGTAACAGTTGAAATGTACGTTCAGTACGTTCAGCATTTCGTTCAGCACGAGAACCTGTCCGTCGTTACGGAAGCGGATTTTAAGGACATTGAAACCCACAGGGGCTTTTTCTCAGTTGTAACATCCAAAGGTGCTTTCAGAGGTAAAAAGGTGGTGCTGTCCTTCGGAAACAGCATTCCGAAAGAACTGACAGTATACGGCGACGCCAAAATGGTCGCGAAGACCCTTGACGATCCCAGAAAATATCTGGGACTCAGAACACTGGTCATCGGCGGCGGAAATACAGCGGCGGACGTCGTTATTTCCATATTAAAGGTCAAAAGACAGGAAAACGACCATCAGCCCGTTTACTGGGCACATTTTTCTGAAAAATTCGATGTAAACAAAGAGACGGCACAAAGACTCGGAGAAGAGATACTCCTCGGCGGTCACATACGTCTTCTTCCCGGCGCAACACCGAGGATAGGCGAGGTGGACGAAGAGGGAATCGACAGGCTGGTTATCCGTATAAACGAGTTCCACGAACCAGACGGTATACAGCTTTACCACGCTATGAGCTTTCCTATGAAAAACGTTATAGCGTGCATAGGTTCTCAGGGTTCATCAACACTTCTGGACAATCTTCAGATACAGACCATATCCTGTACGGAAGGGATATGCAAAGTTGCCAAAGAGGGAGACAGGCTCGTCATGCTCAACAGCGAATTCGAGACAACACGCAAAGGAATATACATGATAGGCGGCGCCATATCCCCTTCATACATGAAAATGGCGGACGGCTCGATATCCGAGCAGAAGCATCCCAACCTTATATATACGGCAATCAATGATGCGGCTGCAGTTATAGAAACAATCAGCTCAAAGCTGCAGGATTCATAAATTACTTTTATAACGGAGGTTTAAGTGACGGCATTTCAGACAGATATTTTTGCGATCATTTGCGCTGTTGCGGCAATCATTTTCGGACTAGTTTCCGCAAAATGGATTCTCAGTCTGCCGCAGGGCAACGAAAGAATGACACAAATCGCATCTGCTATTCAGGAGGGCGCATCAGCCTACATGAAAAGGCAGTACACCCTCATTGCAATAGTTGGGGCAGTCATTTTTGTTCTTCTTTTCATCACTCTCGGTGCAGTTACTGCAATCGGGTTTGCAATCGGTGCTCTTCTTTCAGGACTCACAGGCTTCATAGGCATGTTTATCTCTGTAAGAGCAAACGTGCGCACAGCCGAGGCAGCAAAAGAAGGAATGGTTAAAGCTATGAACGTAGCGTTCAGAGGCGGTGCGGTAACAGGTATGCTTGTTGTCGGTCTCGGTCTTCTCGGCGTTGCCGGATATTTTTCCATTCTCAAGCTCACCGCGCCTGAAGCGGAACTCAGAGAAGTGGTCAACCACCTTGTCGGTCTCGGTCTGGGTGCATCTCTTATCTCCATTTTCGCAAGACTTGGAGGCGGTATCTTCACAAAAGGCGCTGACGTGGGTGCAGACCTTGTGGGTAAGGTTGAAGCGGGCATCCCCGAAGACGACCCCAGAAACCCCGCTGTTATCGCCGACAACGTAGGCGACAACGTAGGCGACTGCGCAGGTATGGCTGCCGACCTTTTCGAAACATACGCTGTAACGCTCATCGCGGCTATGCTCATAGGCGCTATAACATTCGCAGACAGCGCCGCTGTTTCATATCCTCTTGCGCTCGGCGGTGTTTCAATCCTCGCTTCCATAGTGAGCACATTCTTTGTCAAACTCGGCAAAGACCAGCACATAATGAAAGCCCTTTACAAAGGACTCATCGTTTCCGCAGGAATAGCTCTCGTTGCGTTCTATTTCATAACGAACAGCTTCTTCCCCAACGGTCTTGAGCTTAACGGAACAACTTATTCCGCTCTCAACGTATTCGGCGCTGCCGTTGTCGGTATAGCCGTTACCGGAGCGATATTCTGGATAACAGAATTTTACACAGGTACAAACTACTCACCCGTTCAGAAGCTGGCAAAGGCTTCCACAACAGGTCACGCAACAAACATCATTGCCGGTCTTGCGATATCAATGAGCTCCACAGGACTCATCGCAATCGTAATCGCACTGGGCATCCTTCTTTCATATACTTGCGTGGGCGTTTACGGTATCGCGGTGGCAGCAGTATCCATGCTTTCGCTGACAGGTATCGTTGTTGCGATGGACGCTTTCGGTCCCATCACAGACAACGCAGGCGGTATTGCTGAGATGGCTCACATGGAAAGCTCCGTAAGAGACGTAACAGACCCTCTTGACGCTGTTGGCAACACCACAAAAGCGGTTACAAAAGGCTACGCCATCGGTTCTGCCGGACTTGCGGCGGTTATTCTTTTCACATCATACACACAGGAACTCCGCACTCACCTTGAGGGTATGGGAAAAGCGTTCAGCGATTCAGCTTTCACTCTTTCCGACCCAGTGGTTATAATCGGTCTCTTCCTCGGCGGTATGATTCCCTACTACTTCGCGTCACTTTGCATGAACGCAGTCGGTAAGGCTGGCGGTGCTGTGGTTGACGAAGTAAGACGCCAGTTCAGAGAAATCAAAGGCATTATGGAAGGAACAGGCAAACCGGATTATGCTGCTTGCGTGGACATCGTTACAAAAGCGGCTATCAAGGAGATGATCATCCCCGGTCTTATCCCGATAGTATCCCCCCTGCTCATCCTTGCCATTTTCGGACCCAAGGCGCTCGGCGGTATGATAGTCGGTTCTATCGTAACAGGTCTTTTCATCGCTGTTTCAATGACAACAGGCGGCGGTGCATGGGACAACGCTAAAAAATACATCGAGGACGGACACTTCGGCGGAAAAGGCGGCGACGCACACAAAGCTGCTGTAACAGGCGACACAGTGGGCGACCCCTACAAAGACACCGCAGGACCAGCCATCAACCCGATGATCAAGGTAATCAACATCGTTTCACTGCTTGCGATTCCCTTCATAAGCAGTCTGTAAGAAACTTTCAGAGACCGCTTCCTAAAGGAGGCGGTCTTTTTTTATTTTTTCCATTCAAATTGACCTGAATCAAACATCAAAACGAATTCCGCACATATTATAACCTCAGAAAGAAAAATACGGAGGCTTATAATGAACGCACTTATAAACGAACTGAAAAAAGACCACGAACAACTTCTTGAAATACTTCAGCAGACTCAGAACCTCGGTCTTGTCACCGACGCCGGACGTAAAAAACTGCTTGAGGGTAAAAAACTCCTCTCAGACCACCTTATCAAAGAGGATACGAAACTATATCCCCAGCTCGCCAAAAGCGGTTCGGCAATAACGGCAAACGAATTCGCAAGCGAGATGAAAGGACTGACAGGTACAATTCTGGATTTCATTAACAGGCTTGAAACTTCAAAAAACGATATGGAATATGCAAAAGAACTCGGCAGGATAATTTCAACTCTTAAAATGCGCATCCGCAGAGAGGAAATACAGCTTTATCCCCTGTATGAAAAACTGACCGCCTGATTAGCCAAGGGCGCTTTCGGGCGCCTTTTTTTACTAAAGAGGGAGACAGTTCAAAAGGATATGGCTCTCTTTCTCTTCGCTCTCGACAAAATCCTGATATTTATGCAACTTTGCAAGCAGTTCGTCGGGACTGCCCACGCCTTTAACAACAGCAAGCAGACTGCCTGATGAAAAAACCGCGATAGTACCGTAGTTGAATAATCTGCCCATAACGCCTTTACCCGCTATTATAAGATTTACATCACGCGTATTAAGCTGAACAACGCTCCGTCTAAGTATGCCGCGTGTAACAACAAACCGTTTGTCAGTAAACCCTATTTCAGTATTTTTTATGTGCATGAAAGCAAAAAAGAACGGATAAAGACCTGCCAGCAGAACCAGAGTATATATACCGCGATAGGCAAGTCCTGATGATGCGCCGGCAGTCATTCCGCTGAAAGCGACCAGAGCCAGAAACGCACCGAACAACATCGGCGGCAGAAGCGGAAAAATCTTTACTCCGCAGGTATATACTATTTTTTCGTCATGGTTTGCCGTTTCTTCGATATAACTCATTAAATCCTCATTCCATTCCGTATTTTTCCAGCCGGTAAAGGAGCACATGGCGAGGAATATTCAGATACTTTGCCGTACGGCTCTTGTTGCCGCCGAATTTCGCCAGCGCACGGGATATGATGGTCTTCTCCATCTCTTCAAGGTCAAGCCCGTCTTCCGGCAGGTGCATATTCATACAGGAGACGATATCGGCATTATCCGCCTTTATGTCGTTTTCCGCAACCTCTCCCTGCCCTTTCAGTATGCAGAGACGGTAGACAGTATTTTCCAGCTCGCGTATGTTGCCCTTCCAGCGGGCATTTGCCAGCTTAGCCACCGCCTCTTTTGAGAAAGTAACTTTTGAACCGTATTTTCTGGAAAAAAGTTCCACCAGCTCGCTGATATCCTCCCTGCGCTGTGCCAGCGGCGGCACCTCGACAGGAAACACGTTCAGCCTGTAAAACAGATCTTCGCGGAAACTGCCTGTTTCACTCATCTCTTTAAGGTCTTTATTTGTAGCGGCGACAACCCTTGTATCTATCTTTACAGGCAGAGCCGAACCAACAGGCTGAATTTCAGACTCCTGTAAAAAACGCAGAAGTTTCACCTGCACACTTGGAGGCATTTCACCTATCTCGTCCAGAAAAAGGGTTCCGCCCTCAGCCTCGGCTATTTTTCCTTTATAATCCCTTTCCGCACCTGTAAACGAGCCTTTCCTGTGTCCGAAAAGTTCGCTTTCAAAGAGCTGTTCCGGTATAGCCGCACAGTTTACCGCGACAAACTGTTTGTCGGATCGGCTGCTTTTTGCGTGAATATACCTCGCGGCAAGCTCTTTTCCGGTTCCGCTCTCCCCCAGCACAAGCACCGGAGCATCAGTGGGGGCTACGGTTTCGGCAAGTTTAAGCATAGCCCTGAAAGCCGGGCTGCTGCCCGCCATTCTGGGCATGTTCGATTCTCTCATGTATTGTTTCAGCCTGCTGTTTTCCCTGCGGATACTGCTGACCTCTATGGCTTTTCTGATAGTATTGAGAAGATCTTCATTCTCGAAAGGTTTCGTTATGTAGTCATATGCGCCGCTGCGCATGGCGGCGACAGCATCGGGAATATTTCCGAAGGCGGTCATTATAATCACAGGCATGTCAGGGTAAAGCTGTTTCGATTTCTCGAATATTTCCATGCCGGAAATTTTTGGCAGGCGGATATCCGTCACCAGAACGTCGTAGCGCTGTTCAGAAAGTTTGGATAAACCTTCGAATCCGTTGTGCACTACATCGTTCGCTATGCCCTCCCCTGTGAGGAACATTGAAACCAGCGTAGCCAGAGAAACGTTGTCCTCTATTATTAAAACGCTCATTTTTGCCTGTCCTGTATATACATTGTAAACACCGTGCCGTCTTTTCCCGACTTAACGCTGATCTCTCCGCCGTGCGCCAGAGCTATCTTTCCGGCTATCGGCAGCCCAAGTCCCGTTCCGTCGTCCTTTGTGGTGTAAAAAGGCTCAAAAATCCTGTCAGTATTATCCATACCGTGCCCGTTGTCCGCAACGGAAAAGTAAGTCCTTCCGTTTTCGTGCCCTGCGCAGAGAGTAACCCTGCCCTCCGGCACTCCCTCAACTGCATCGATACCGTTCAGAACCAGATTTAGCACCGCCTGTTTCAATGAGTTCTTGTCGCCGAAGACAGTAAATCCCTGCGGAAGCGTATTTTCAACCCTGACCTCCACATCCCTGCGGGACGCTGTGAGTTTTGAAAGCTCAGCTATCTCCATAAGAAATGAACCCACGGGGATATCGCACGGGTCATTGTTGCCGAAACGGGCGTATTGCAGAAATCTGTCCACAAAGCTGTTCAGACGTTCTATCTCCGATTCGAGGATATCAGTTATCATAGGGTCGTTCTTTCCGCTTTTTATCATTGCTATGCCGGATTTTATCGCCGCAAGAGGGTTGCGTATCTCATGGGCTATACCGGCACTTAGCTGTCCCAGCGAACGCAGTCTGTCGTCGTGCGCCATTTTTTTCTCAAGCAGCAGCTTTTCAGCCGACATCTTTTCAACCTTGCGCTTTTCGTCTTTCAGCTTGCCTGAGAAATAGCCGGAAACTATCCCCACGGCATATATCATGGATATCTCCACAAGAGACGGCACATGATGATGACCGAAATGTCCGCTGAGCACACCTATATAAGCATTCGGACTGTATATCACCGTCATTACGGCGGCAACTATAACACCGCCTTTAAAACCGAATTTAAAGGCGGCGTATATTACGATTATATAAAATATATAGTAATGCGCCAGATGCACGGCATTGAAATGCCCCGGAACGCTGTAGTGAAAGTATGTCACAACAGCGGTGGACAGGACAATAATGCCGATTGATAGCAGTGTGTCTTTATCCGGCGTTCTTTTCGATTCCACTTACCAGACCGTCCTCCATGCTGACTATTGTGTGTCCCGCTTTGGCGTATTCCGGCGAGTGCGTAACCATCACCACCGCAAGCCCCGCCGCATTCAGTTCCCTCAGTAAATCTATTATAGCATTTCCTGTTTTGCTATCAAGACTTCCGGTAGGTTCGTCCGCAAACAGCACGGAAGGTTTCTTGATAAGCGCCCGCGCTATCGCCACACGCTGCTGTTCACCGCCGGAAAGTTTGACCGGCAGACGGTTCTCTTTGCCGCTGAGGCCCACGCGTGAAAGCACCTCAAAAGCCTCTTCCCTCAGAGCCTTTCCTATGGGGGCAAAACCCTGCATAAATGGCAGAAGCACATTCTCCGCCGCTGTGAGATAAGGGAACAGGTGATACGCCTGAAATATAACTGATATATCGTTGCGGCGCACGCTGTTTATTTCGGCGGAGGAAGCCTGCGTAAGTTCCCTGCCTTTAAAAAATATGCTCCCGCTGTCCGGCTCCAGAAGGGTGGACATGATGTTCATCATCGTGCTTTTGCCGGAGCCTGACTTGCCGACTATGCTGACAAATTCGCCTTCGGAAACGTCTATACTGACGCCTTTCAGCACCTCAGAAGAAACGCCGTCTGCTGTGTATGTTTTATGTATGTCTTTCAGATTAAGCATTTTTTCACCTATATTCTGCTGAACGCATCTGTGGGGCGCATCTGTGCCGCCTTTAGAGCGGGAAACGCAGACGCACATACGGAAAGCACGGAAACCGCAGCAACAGTTATGAGCAGATGCAGCCAGTTGAACGTGATATGTGCATTTTCGCCCAGCGAAAGTATTTTCAGCAGTTCTCCGCTGCCAAGATATCCGCCTGCATAACCGAGTATGCCGGACAAAGCACCGATTATAAGCGATTCGAAGCTGAATATTATGAATATCTTACTGCCTGAATAACCAAGAGCCCGCAATATACCTATCTCGTTCTTCCGCTCATTTACGGAAGCAAGCATGAACATGGACAGCATGAAGCAAGCTGTAAGGAGTATCACTCCTCCAAGCCCAAGTACAAGGTGTTGAACGGTCTGGATGGTAGCCATACGCTGTTTGACTATATTCTGCATGGCGTTTATCTCGGTATCGGGCAGTTTTTTCGATATTTGGTGAACTATATCCTCAATGGGACAGCCGGCACAAAGGGCGGCAACGTCCGCATAATTTATCAGGTTGGGCTTATTTACCGCCGTCTGAAGACTGTGGAGGTCTGCAAATATGCTGTTGTCGTCCTCTGTACCAGTGGGTTTAAGAACACCTGAAACAACGAACTTTTTATCACCGATAGGGATAATCTCACCCGTTTTCAGTCCCAGATGTTCCGCTGCCCTGCTTCCTGCGATCACTCCGTCAGCCTTTCCAGGCTTGCCCCCAATGACCGACCAATAACTTTTGATGCGCATCTCCTGCGCAAAAATCACGCCTATTACGGCTACGGGTTTGTCTTTGTAGTGTATAAGTTCCAGCAGCTTAGGCGCCACTGTGCTTATATTCTTGTTCAGTTCAATACTGTAGATAGCATTTACAGTCTCTTTCTCCGGCAGATACTTCACCTGATAGGCGAGATTACCCATAGAAAAACCGCCGTAGCTTATCTTCAGCGATTCCGTTTTCGGATATATGACCACATTCGCGCCGAATGCCGTCATCTTCTCCTCAAGAGAGTGCCCGATAGTGCGGGAAACGTTATACAGAAGCACCACGGAAAGTATCCCCAGCGTAAAGACCGCCACAAGTATTCCTGTGCGCAGCAGTTTCCGTCTGAGATTTCTGAAAGGCAGCGTGAATATGTTCATACGGCACCCTAGAAGTACATGCCGCCGGAGCGGATATCTTCAACCCTGACAGTTATCTGTTTTCCATCACTGACCCTTTGCAGAGGCGAAGGATTGCAGCCGCCTTTAACCTCGTTTATCCTGCTTGTGTCAAACTTCTGCCCGCAGTTGTTGCATACCATTACGCTGCCTTCCTGTCTGTACCCTTTCTTTTCAGGATAGCAAACGTCGCAAGCGTCAAAAGCCGCACGGACAACCCCGTCCCCTGCCCGGATGAGAAAGAACTTTATCTCCTTTCCGTCCACAACAGTGTAGAAATAATGAGCCTCCGTATCGCTCACATCGGATTCTGAAATCGTTACAACCCCGTTCACGGCTTTAAGCTCCTTGTATTTACCTCCTGAACCGCAGGCAGACAGAGCGAAAGCCAAAAGAAGAACAGAAAGTACAAAAATATATTTACGCATAATTCCTCCGTAACATTTTACAGGGCTTAACGAAGCAACCTTTATGCCGTAAAAATAAAACTACTGATGTCAGATACTTATCAAAACACAAGGAGAGTAAAGTAGAATATTCTACATTTTTATTACAAATGTACGCAGATTATTCTTCATAAAAAATTTAGAAATCAGTCTGATTTTGACTGTTTTAGATATGTCAACTCCCAGAAACATATAGGATTTTTAAAGCATGAAAATAACCCTATATCTCCATATCAGAGTATGCAAGTATGCAGAAAATATATATATTTGGCTTTACAAATATAAAAAATGCCAATAGAATTACAAAGACAGAAACACTTGTCTAAAGAACTCTCGATAAAAAGGTTTATTTGTATGTCCATATATACGGATTTTAAAGAGAATATTAAAAACGGCGATTTTGAAGCGTCGAAAAACCAGCTTAAAGACGCCGATCTCGACACAGCACCTTTCACAGCTCTTGCAAACTCATCAATGTTCCTGTCGCTGCTCTTCCGCTATCCGGACGACAACGTTTACGACCTTCTGAGAGACAACTGGGAGGCTTTCGGCGACTTTCTTAATGAATACACGTCGGATTTTCCCGCACTATACGATCAGACAGAGATGCAGAGCGACTTCATCAAACTTTTCAAACAGGACTTCAAAGGGAGCAAAGTTGTTCCCTATATCTCATACTACACAGAAGAAAACAAAACCCTTTACGGAGAAAGCACTTTCAAAATCAGAGAGTGGATGGCAACCGAAGGATTTGTTCTCGACACGGAGACACCCGACCTTGAGGATAATATCTATATTGTACTGGAGTTCCTCTCGGCGCTCTTCGGCAGGCTTGCTCAGCCTGAAAATATTGAAACATGGTACGCGACACTCCAGAACCTTTACAGACTAACGGATACTTACGGCGCCGTTATCACGGACGAGTTCGCAAAGCTGGTGCAGCAAAGAAATGAAATGCCCTTTTACGCAGCAGCAGCCGTATTGCTCGACAGTTTTATAAAGGATATCGACACGATTCTGGAGGATGTGCTCTCCGACGGAGAGTAAATTCCCCTATCATGAGATTGTTTCACCCTTTCAGGGTTTGCAAAGACAGAACCTTATTGTCTCTGCGACCACCAGCCGAAGGCTGAATGAGTCAGCCATTCATTTTATGGCTGAAGAAAGCGAAGCAGTCCCGGAACTTTTCAAAGGTAACTAAAAGGGTAAATCTTGTATGCCCTTTTACATAGAGCGGTTACATACAAGCCGTTCGTAATACTATAGGGAGTATTGTATGAGGAAAGTATTGTCATTTATTCTCCTTACGATGTTTGCTGCTTCTGCCTATGCAGCGGATGTCACCCTTGAAGAACTGAAAGGCCAGATTTCAGATCTTCAAAACCAGATCAACACGATGTCTCAGCGTGTTGACAAAAACGAAGTTCACCGAATCAAAGATAAAGTTGATCTCGGCATAGAACTCAGAACAAGAGTTGACAGCATCCAGTATGAAGACATGAGAGCACTTCCCGCTTTTGCCAACGACATGATGGGAATGTGGCTTAACGGAACGCTTATTGGCGTGAACGACACAGCTATGCCCGATGGCATCAACGATGCATGGGAACAAGCATACGGTTCATCTGCTGAATTTGCAGACCTTATGCAAACGGTAGCTGCTGACCCTATGATTCAGGGAATGATGAGCCAAATGGTCGGTGAAGCTACATGGAACGCAATGACAGCAGAACAGCAAGTGGGCGCAGTCAGCCAGGCAATGCTGCAAATGATGCCGATAATGCTTGCAGATAATGTCATCACAACAACTCCTGACGCCAATTTAGGCGGAGCAAGTGAATATGACATGATGATGCTCATGTTCAACTCTATTAAACCCCGCAAATACGACACAAACAACGACACTATTTTCACTAACAAACTGCGCATTCGTCTGAACAGCGCTGTTAATGAAAACCTTACTTTCACCGGTCGTCTTGTGATGTACAAAACTTGGGGCGATGCAACTGACGCACGCTGGTTCAACGGCGGATATAACTCCATGTACATGGACGGCAACGCTGCGGCAGTTCCCACAGACGACAAACTTCACGTTGAAAGAGCATACTTCGTGTATAAAAATGATATGGGTCCCATTCCCTATCACTTCTCTTTCGGTAGAAGACCTTCCGACTACGGTCCCGGCGAAGAGCTTCGCAACAATGCTACACAGGGCGGTTCTCCCCTTGCACACATAATCCAGTGGCAGTTCGACGGCGGATCACTTCAATTCGATTTTGAAAACGTTATTGAAGCACTCCCCGGTTCTTTCATCAAGTTCTGCTATGGAAAAGGCTATGAATCCGGCTGGGGTTCAAGCAACGCCACAAGCGCAAACAACGGTCTTATCGCAACACCTTCTGTTGACGACGTTGAGTTCTTCGGAACAATCGTTAAGTTTTATGACGATGAAACCTACAAATTCTGGTACAACTATGCCAGAGGATTCGGTGTAACAGACGGCTTTACAGGTTCAGTTGTTATGCCTTACAGCATCACAGGTTCAGACTATGATCTTGATGGTGACTATGACGCATACACATTTGATATGAACACTTTAGGCTCATCATCAAGAACTGAGGCAACTGCTGACCTTGGTGACATGGAATGGCACTCTTTCCTTGCACAGGGTAAAAACTTCGGATTTGACTGGTTCGCATCATACTCTATGAGCAAATCTCACCCGAACGGCAATACATCAAACAGCGCAATGTATCAGTTTATGGGACAAGATACCCTTCTTGGTTCTGACAGCAGCAAAAACGGTCAGAGCTACTGGGTAGGTTTCTCAACTCCTGAACTTCCTGTAACAGGCGGTAAACTCGGCTTCGAATACAACCACGGTTCTAAATACTGGGTTGCAATGACAGGCGCAGAGGACGACCTTGTAGGTTCTAAACTCGCTGTTCGCGGTGATGTTTATGAACTCTACTATCACCAGCCTATCGTCGGCGACAAACTGTTCGCTACAATCGGCTATCAGTATTTTGACTATGACTACACCAACTCAGGCAGCTACCTTGGAGCACCTGTAAAAATTGAAGATGCAACTGCTATGAACACTATGACAGCAGTAGCTGACAAAGTTGAGAAAGTATACGCTTCCTTCACTTACAGATATTAATCCCCTGTAGGTTCCATAAGAAGGGCAGGTTTTCACACCTGCCCTTTTTTTATGCCCTTTTAAAACAATAAATTTTAGTTAAAAATCTAATTTTGCGAATTTAATTCTTGAATATCCATAGAAATCAGGTATTGATAGTAGTATATTTATTTATGTGCGCATATACATCCTGCGCGCATTGAGGAATCATGAGTTTATTACCGCAAACGCAAATTTATTCGAAGCGTACGTTCTATGCAAAGCCGCACAACACGGCAAATTTTGCCGCGCCTGCTGTTTTGTCCATATTTCGTTCCGGTAATAAACCGGAAAAAATCAGCGCATATTAATAGCACCATTTTATTTTTAATATTTTATTTTATGCGCGAAAGGAAGAAATATGGCACGACCCGTAAAGAAGAGGCTTGTTAAGCACAGGCTTACTTACAAATCTTTCGGTCCTGTAAATCCGGAAGAAAACAAAGACATGAAATTCATTGCTATCCCCGCAGACCAGCTTGAGGCGATGCGCCTTGCAGATCTGGAAGGTTTGTCACAAAACGATGCTGCCGACCAGATGGGCGTTTCGCGACAGACCTTCGGCAGAATAGTTGAACAGGCAAGACAATCTGTCACTTTCGCCCTTATCAACGGCTACATACTTAACATTGCCTATGACGAGAATATTGAGGTATGCGAACGCGACCTGAAATGTATCGTGTGCGGACATGAATGGTGTCAGGGATTCTGTCAGGAAGATGAAGCGACAACCTGCGAAAAATGCGGTTCCCCCGATGTTATCAAGATGAAACGGTGCGGGAAATACTGCGAATGTCCCCTGCGTGTAAACAGAGTCTGAAACATGCCGTGCAGTGTCCGGTGAATCATCGGATACTGCACTTTTTTTTCAATGGCATCCGCAGCTGCGGATGCTGAAACCTTGATAATAATCATCTCCACTCTTTGCAAATCATACTTTTTCATCAATTTTTCTTCATAATAATGTAACAATAAATCAATACGTTAAAATAAAACCATATGTATCTTAATTTAAATAAATTATAATTAAAGAGAATAAACCTGCGTCCGTTTTCCGCTGAATACACTTAAACATCCAACAATAATACAACTAATTTTAGCCTTTTTATATGAACCACTTAAAGCGTTATATAAAAATCTAACAACGTTTAAAAACTGACAAAAAAAGCTAAAAATCACTTGCTTAAATGTATGAAAATTTGTATATTGTATACCGTATACATAGAGATGTATGAATAGTATTTGTAAGATACTTATGTTGTTACACAATCAGGAGGTCCCCCTATGACGCTTTCCGGTATGAATATTAGCCGTAGAAAGTTCCTCGCAGCCTCAGGCGGTGTTGTTGCGACCGGCCTCGTAGCTGCAAACCTCTCCACTCTTAAAGCAGTGGCTGGCGGACATGCGTCCGCTCCTACCGGCGAGAAAGGAGAGAAGCACATCGCATCAAGCTGCGAAATGTGCGTGAACAAATGCGGTTTCTTCGCTCATGTCGTGGACGGCAGACTTAAAAAACTTAACCCCAATCCTAAGTTTTTCAAAAGCCGCGCCATGCTCTGCGCAAGAGGAAACGCAGGCGCCGAAGAACCCTATAACCCTGAAAGACTTACCAAACCTCTGCTGCGCGTCGGCGAAAGAGGCGAGGGAAAATGGAAAGAAATCTCTTATGAAGAGGCATTTAAACTTGTTGCTGAAAAACTGAAAGAGTTCAAAGTTAAAAACGAGAACAGATGTTCCGTCGCCTTTGCATCTTCTGAAGGTTTTCAGGAAGAGATATTCCAGTATCTTGTGCAGTCATACGGTTCAACAAACACCGTACGCCACCCCACTCTCTGCCTGTCCTCTGTTATTCAGGGATGGTCTTCCGTTTACGGCGTATATCCGGATGCTGACCTTAAAAACTCAAAGTTCGTAATCATGTTCGGAGCAAACAGAGCTGAAGCCATCGTTACTCCCGACACAATCGACTTTGTTAAATATAAACCCGAAGGCGCAAAACTTATCTACCTTGACCCCCGCTTTACAAACACAGCGGCAAAGGCTGACAAATGGTTCCCAGTTAAGCCCGGAACAGACCTTGCGTTCGTTCTCGGCGTTATAAACGTTATCATCAAAGAAAAACTGTACGACGCGGCTTTTGTTGAACAGTTCTGCGATGGTTTTGCAGATCTTGAGGCGATGATTGCTCCCCACACACCCGAATGGGCTGAAAAAGAGTGCGAAATCCCCGCTGTTGAGATCCGCTGGGTTGCAAGAGAGTTTGCAAAAGCTGCTCCCGCGGCAGTTGCATACCCCGGCAGAAGAACAAGCTGGTACGTTAACGACGTTTACTTCCGCAGAGCCTGCGCTATCCTTACAGCTATCTGCGGTTGCTGGGATGCCCCCGGCGGTATCTGCCCGAAAGCGTCTGTGCCGATCAAAAACCTTGACCCCCTCTTCCCCTATTTTGAAATGTCAGACGACCGTATTGACGTTGCGTCCACTGTTAAAAATAAACTGCCCAAGGACAAAAGATCCGAAAATATGCCCACAGACAGCGTGGCATACCTTGGCGAAAAAGACGGAAGCTGGCTGAGATTCAGAGACGCGATAATCGCGCAGGATCCCTATCCTGTTGAAGCGATGATAGTTTACAAACAGAACTTCATCGAAGCAGTTCCCAACCGTGCAAAAACGATGGAAATGCTGAAAAAGATCAAGTTCATGGCAGTTATAGATATTCAGATGACTGAGGTTGCATATTTCGCAGACCTTGTTATCCCCGAATCAACTTACCTTGAGCGCTGGGACTCCGTTCACAACCTCGCAGGTATATGGCCTATCGCTACATTCCGTCAGCCCGTTGTGGAACCTGTTTTCGGAACAAAATCCATGTTCGAAATCGCAGGCGGCATAATAAACGAAATGCTTAAACTGCCCGAACTCTGGGACGATGCCGATGAACTTGAAGTCGAAGACTTCAAATACGATGTTGTTGAAGACATCTTCGGCAAGCCCATGGAAGAATATATCAAACGTCAGCTCGCAGACCATCCCGGCGCTTACGAGCAGATGATGAAAGAAGGCGTTTTCTATCTTTCCGATCAGGCTGTTTACGGAAAAACACGCAATCCTGAGTTCCGCTTCAAAACAAGAACCGGAAAAATCGAGCTTGCAAACGTTAAATATGCCGACAAAGGTCTGAACCCGCTGCCAATCTATGCGGCACCCCGTCAGCCCGAACCCGGCAAATACCGTATGATCCTCGGTCGCCACGGCTTCAACACACACACCGGAACACAGAACAACGAATATCTCTGGGAGATCCAGAAAGAGAACGTTATCTGGATAAACACACAGGAAGCGAAAAAGCTCGGTGTTGTCTCCGGTGACTATGTAACTGTGAAAAGCTCCGTAGGCGAACAGCAGGTAAAAGTCTTTTCGACAGAAAAGATACGCAAAGACTGCGTATTCTTCGCACACGGATACGGACGTCTTTCACCCCAGCTCAGCCTTGTATACAAAAAGGGCGCATCTCAGGCAGCCATTCTTGAGGACTACCTTGAGCCGATATCAGGCAACGCTGCTATGCACGAAACTTTTGTAACAATCGCTAAGGCTTAATGGAGGCTGAAATGAGTCAGAAAAAATACGGAATCGTATTAGATGCTAAAAACTGCCTTAACTGCAAGGCGTGTACAGTCGCCTGTAAGTTTGAAAACGGCGTTGAAGTTGGCGACGAGCAATACAGAATCTGGGTTGCGGAAAAAGATCTGAAAGGAACATACCCCAACCTGCGTCTGGATTTTGAACCTTCACAGTGCCAGCACTGTGAAAACACCCCCTGTGCAAGCGTTTGCCCCACAAGCGCAACTTACAAAACAGACGAGGGCGTGGTTCTTATCGACTATAAAAAGTGCATCATCTGCAAAGCGTGCATGACTGCGTGCCCCTATGATGCAAGATTCGTCAGTGAAGTTCACCACGCAATCGAAAAATGTACTTTCTGCTATCACAGACTTCCCGAAGGCAGAGAGCCCGCGTGCGTGGAAACATGCCCCACAAAGGTAAGGGTGTTCGGCGACCTGAACGACCCCAATTCAAAAGCTGCGAAGCTGCTGGCAAAGCATGATACATATCAGCTCAAGCCGGAGAAAAACACTAGACCCAGACTGTTCTACATAATCAAGTAAGGTCGGAGGAAAGAATGTCAGCTCACGATACTGAAACAAAACAAGGAATGGTATCAGCCATTAAAAGTCTGATAACCTTTAACAAAGATATCCCTGTTATGCCGCTTATAATCATCGGTCTGGTTCTTGCAGGCATAGGCGCTGTTACTGCTGTGGTTGTGCTTGTAAAAGGTCACGAAGCAATGTATGCAGTTAACCGCGAGGTGCCATGGGGTATGCTCATCGGTACATACGCATACTTTGTTATCACATCAACAGGTCTCGCCTTCATAGGCGGTCTGGGACACGCGTTCGGATTCGAGAACTTCGCAAAGATAGGCAGACGCATTGTCGTTCTCGCGACTCTTGTTCTGCTTGCAGGTTTCACACAGATCCTTATGGAACTCGGACACCCTGTGCGCATGATAATATGGATGATGCTTTCACCAAACTTTGCAGCTCCTATCCTCTGGATGGGCGTGTTCTACTCAATAGAACTTGTTATCCTCGCTCTGGAGCTTTACTACGCATTCAAAGCACATCCCACTGAAAAAGACCACAAAACCGCAGCTATGCTCGGTTTCGCGGCAATGGTGGTCGGTACGCTCGCAACAAGCAACCTCGGTTTCGTGTTCGGTTCACTCACAGCACGTCCCTGGCTGTACGGCGTACACTTCCCCTTGTTCCTCGTTGTGTCCGGCATAACAGCTGGTGCGGCTCTTCTTATGCTTGTGCATAACATAGCATACAAATTCAGCATCCCCGAAGAATACAAACCCTCCATGGACGCACTTGCAAAACTCATGGGCGGCGGTATCGGCATAATGATGCTTATGTACCTGTGGAAGTTCCTCACATCCATCTTCACACAGCCTATTGGTTCATACGAGTCTGCAATGGCACTCATCGCCGGACCTCTGGCTGCTAACTTCTGGATCGGCGAGATGCTTCTTGCGGTCATAATTCCCCTTGTTATCCTTCTTACAGCAAAGGGAAGCACAAAAAAATACGGCATCGCAGGTCTTATCTTCATGATAGGTCTGTACTTCACAAGGGTTAACTACATTGTCGCAGGTCAGATGCCCGTTATGCGTAAAGCGACAGACGGTTCCGGTGTACACGCCGACCTTTCAGGTCTCGGCATATACTCTCCTTCAATAGCAGAGTGGGGAATTTTCCTTCTGGGAATAGGCGTTGCAATGGTTCTTTATTTCAGCGCTGAAAAGTTTCTTGACCTTAAAACACCTGAACATCACTAAGATATTCACAAACCAATGCAAAAGGCGGTCTTCGGATCGCCTTTTTTTTTCTTTAAATTGTATACATTATACAATATTCATTGAAAAATATATTCGAATGTGTATAATCAAAACATCAGTTGATACTCACAAAGAAGTTTCTGAATTTTTATTTCATTAATAACAAAGCTAAATATGGATGGATATTGTATTCAGTATACAGAATATATGTATTTTTGAATATCGATATACATAAGAAACAAACTATGTTTGAGATTGTGGACAACAGTGCATTAGAAACGTTGGAGGTTATTTTATGCGTTTTATGAGCAGACTGTTTATGTTACTCTCGCTGATTGCGGCTCTTTTTGTTATGGGCTGCGGAGAAGCAGCAAAAGCTCCCGCCGCTCCTGCCAAAGCCGCCGAGGCAGCAAGTGTTGCCGACATGGCAAAAGCTGCCAAAGTTGAACTGGTTAAGTTTGATGAGGTCAACAAGATAGTCGGAAACGGCGTCTATGACAAAACCAGAGGAACACTCGTTGATGCGCGCCCCGCAAAAGTTTACGCAGCATCACACATTCCCACTGCCTTCCTTATGTCAGACACAGCAATCGCTGACTTCTGGCCTGCATTCGAAAAACTTGGTCTCGCAAAAGATTCCTACATCGTCACATACTGCGGCGGTGTCAAATGTGAAAAATCTCTCATCGTAGCAAAATACCTTAAAGAAAAAGGATACACTAATGTTAAGATGTATCTTGACGGTATGCCCGACTGGGAAGCAAAAAACTATGGCGAGATAACAATCGACACAGCTAAAAAATTCTTTGACAACGGCAAAGCAGTTTTCATCGACGCACGCCCCGCAAAGATTTTTGCAAAAGGCTCCATCCCCGGTTCAGTCAATATCCCCGACACAGAGTGGGAAACAGCAAAAGCTAACCTCCCTGCTGACAAAGAAACCCTTTACATCCCTTATTGTGGCGGATTTAAATGTGAAAAATCTCACTTTGTAGCAGAGCAAATGTTCAAACTCGGCTATAAAAAAGTTGAAGTTTACGCAGGCGGCGTGCCCGAATGGCAGGCAGCCGGCTATCCCCTCGCTCCCTCAGGCAAAGTTGCCGCTCCCGCTGAAGCTCCTAAGGCTGCCGCTCCCGCTGCAGCAGCATCTGGTCTTCCCCAGGGCGATGAACCCGGTATCGTAAGCACAGAGTTTTTCATGAGCACTGTTGCAGACGCAGCTAAAAAACCTGCAAACGTTACAGTTGTTGACGTGCGCAACGCAAACGAAATCACTGACGGCGTTTTCCCCGGCTCAATCAACATCTCCTCAAAAGAGACTGCGAAAGGATGCGACGCTTTCGTTTCACAGCTTCCCAAAACAGGTTACGTTGTTTTCCACTGTGCTTCCGGCGGACGCGCAATGGAAGTTTATGACTTCCTGAAAGATAAATGCAAACTGTCCGACATCTCAAGATTCTACTATCTTGACGCATATGTTAACTGTGCGGGCGGTAAATGTACTGCTAAGTAATTAAGGACGATATTTCGTCTCAGAGGCGGAGGCTGAAACCTCCGCCTTTTTTTTTGCTTGTTCCTTCCAAAAAAATCGTTATAATATAACATGGTTTTAGCAGGAGGAAAAAATATGAGCAATTCTGTAATCATCACTGAAAAATCCGGTCATAAAGGCTACATCATTCTCAACCGCCCTGACGCATACAACACATTTTCTGAAGAGTTCGCACTCCTGCTTAACAAGGCTCTGGAGGATTTCGACAGGGATGATGAAGTCCGTGTGGTGATAGTTAAAAACAACGGTAAACATTTTTCTACGGGTATCGACCTGCACGAGCTTGAAAAAGTTGATGATTCAAAACTGCTTGAGTTCATTTCGCTTATGGACAGGCACAACCACACCATCGCAAACATGAGAACCCCCGTTTTATCATCCGTAAAAGGCTACTGTGTTGCAAACGGCGCAAGCCTCAGCTTCGGCTGCGACATGACAATATCTGCGGAATCGGCACGGTTCGGCACAACGGCGGTGAATATCGGGCTGATATGTACAGGACCGGGCGTACCGCTTTCAAAACTCGTCAGCAAAAAGAAGGCTATGGAGATGATACTTCTGGGCGATCAGCTCACGGCACAGCAGGCGCTTGAGCTTGGACTTGTGAACTGGGTGGTACCGGACGACGAGCTTGAGGCGAAAACGGAGGAGATAGCCGATAAACTGGCATCTAAAAGCCCGTTGGCTGTGGCGGCGGGTAAAATAGGACTGAGCACGACATACGACATGGGATTTCATGCGTCCATAGATAACGGTTCAAAGGTCTTCGCAGGACTCTGCAAAACAGAGGACGCTGCCGAGGGCATCCGCGCTTTTTTTGAAAAACGCAAAGCAGATTGGAAACTGAGATGAAAAAATGGCGGGGGTTGCCCCGCCTATTCTATCTCCAAACCTTTCTCTTTCCTTAAACTGTCTATCTTTTCCAATGGTCTTTCAAGCTGTTTTGTTCGGGTAGTGGTCAGCGCCTCGAACTCTTTCTTAACGTCGTCTATACGCTTACCCAGTGTTTCAAATTTATCCGTAAACATCCGCCACTGCTTATAAAATTCGCTGAACAGTTTCAGCATATCCGCGGAAGTGCTTTCGAACGCAAAGTTCTCCACAGACTGCCTGACAACAGCCAGCACGGCAAACAGAGACATAGGCGATGTCAGCACCACGCCGTTTGACAGCGCGAAATCCATAACCGTGTCGTCGTTCTCGTATATAAACTCATATACGCTCTCATTGGGGATGAACAGCAGAACAACGTCCAGAGTGTTTTCACCTCTATCAACATATCCTCTGTCTTTAACGTCCTTTATCTTGGTTTTAACGTCTTTTATGAAAAGTTTCAGACAGGCATCCCGCTCCGTACCCTCTGTCTGGTAATACCTCACATAGTTATCCAGCGGGAACTTCACGTCCATGTTCAACACCATACCTTTCGGCATAAAGAACGTGAAATCAGGTCTGCTGCCGTTCTTCATGGTCTGCTGTTCTTTATAGTTGACCGTCTCTATCATACCCGCAGCGCGGATTATGTCCAGCGCCATGCGTTCGCCCCATCTGCCCCTTTCGGCGGATGAAGACAGCGCGCGGTTAAGGTCATTTGCAACATCCGTAAGCCGTTCCGTCTGCCGCACGGTTCCCTTTATCTGTTCCGAAATCTCGGCAAATTTCGATTCCCTGTCCTTTTCCAGCGAGTTCATGAAAACCTGTAATTTCTCAAGGCTTTCTTTCATATTCACAAGCTGGGCGTCTATAAGCTCTTTTTTACCTTCAAGCTGACGCTCACCCTCGCCTGTTTTCGCGTCCAGTGTAACCTTCGCCAGCCTGATAAATTCTTCGGAATTGCGTGAAAGGCTGTCCATGGACACCTGCGCGAATACGTTTTTAAGCCCCTCTTCCATCTCCTGTTCCCTGCGGCGCAGAAGATACGCCGCGGCAAAACCGCAAATACATCCTACGATAAAGGTTATGGCAGCAAATAGATACGTCATATCCCAGCCTTAATTTTTATTAGCGCGTTAACGACTGCTCCGGCACACGGACTGCCGCCTTTCGTACCAACGTTGGTGATGTACTCCATGCCGCTTTCGGTCAGCATAGCCTTGCTCTCCGCCGCCATAACGAAACCGACTGGAAGCCCGATTACCAGAGCGGGATTGATTTTTCCTTCTTTGTGCAACTCCATTATTTTAAGCAGAGCCGTGGGCGCGTTGCCTATCGCGTATATAGCGTCAGGAAAGTGCCTTGCAGCGTATTCCATACTGTATTCCGCGCGGGTCTTTTCCTGTGCCGCTGCTTCTGTAATAACGTTTTCGTTGGTTATGAAGCAGTGCCGCTCAATGCCGACAGCCTCGGAGTATTTAGCTGTGATGGCAGTTTTCACCATATTCACGTCGCATATCACTGGCAGTCTGCGTTCAAGAGCGTCCATTGCCCGATCTATGGCGTTAACGCTGAAAAGGGTCATTTTAGCGAACTCGAAATCACCTGTGGTATGTATCAACCGCATGACGACCTTTTTCTGGCGCTCATCGTATGCCGAAAGGTCGCATCCCGCCTCTATTATCTCAAAAGATTCCTTCTCTATCCTGTCGCCCTTGTTCACGCTTCACCTTTTTTAAGTATTGCTGTGGAAAGATAATTTATCTGTTTAGTCTCGTCGCTGTTGAGGTCGAGGATTATTTCGTCAGCAAGAGTGGCGCGGGATATGACGTAGGCTGTTTTTATCCCGTTTTCGCGCACGAATTTTTTCAGCACGTCCAGTTTATTATGCACCTTCATAACGAACACTGTGGCGAATTTTTCCGTACACTCTTTAAGAAACGCCGTATCGTCCTTCATTTCAACGGTGCAGAAGCTCTCGTCCTTCTCAGTAACCGGCAGGCAGAGGATGTTCGGCACAGCGGAAATGGCGGATATGCCCGGCACAAACTCCATCTTAACGCCGTGGTGCTCCAGCTTATGCGCCAGATAGTTCAGTGTTGAATATATCGGCGCGTCTCCTATGGTGACGTACGTTACCTTTCTTCCCTCTCTGACCATACCGTAGATATCGGCGGCAAGCGCTGCGTATTTGGTGTCAAGATCTGCCTTATCTCCCGTCATTGGGAAATAGTACATGTATATTTTCCCTTCGGGGACAATGTCTTTGATAATATCCCGTGCAAGGCTTCTGCCTGTTTTGTCTGACTGGGGAACAACGACGACGTCGCTTTCGTTCATAAGGCGCACCGCTTTGACGGTGAGCAGTTCGGGGTCGCCGGGTCCTATTCCGATTCCGTAAATTTTCATCTCAACTCCTGAACATATTATGAGATTGCCGCGTCGCTTCCGCGCCTCGCAATGACGTCTTTGCGAGCTGGCGCAGAACGCATGTGACGAAGCAATCTTGATTTATATCATATTCTTTATCAGCGGTTTATCGCACAGGAAATGCAGGTGCGTGTAAGCCGCGAAGCTGTTTTTATATATCAGCCCGTCGCCGGACGTTTTGCCGTCGGTTATGCGGGTCAGCTTATAGGCATATTCTCCTGAATAGCCCTCCATGGCAGAATAGTGAAATTCGTGTCCGACGTTCGCCTGCCCGGCATTACCCATGATGCAGTCTTTAACAAGCTCAGCGCGGACGTAGCCCAGCGCCTGCCGCCTGCTGCACATTCTGGTCTCGCAGCCGAAAACGCCTGCCATTGGGAAAAAACCGCCGTCGGTATGGATGCCGCGCGACAGGAACATCAGCCCGCCGCACTCTGCATAGAGCTTTCCGCCCGCCTCCGCATAATCTTTGATAATCTTTGCAGTGGGGCTTTCCGAAAGCTCTTCTGCGTACAGTTCGGGATATCCGCCACCTATGTAAACAAAGTCCGCGCCGTCTATGCCTTCTCCAGCCAGCGGACTGAAAAATTTCACTTCGTACCCAGCCGAAGCGAGGAACTCTATATTGGAATTATAGTAAAACTGGAACGCTTTGTCATATGCAACGTATGCTGTTTTATCAGTTTTCACCGCTGTCTGCGGCGCATAAACAGGTTTCTCCGTCCGGCACAGCGTCAGAAGTTCATCCACGTTCACGTTCGCCGATGCAAAATCTGCGCACGCTTCCAGATAGCTTTCTTCAACCTCCATGGCGGTCTTTATGCCAAGATGTCTTGAACCGAGCAGGTTTTCGCTGTTTTTCGGCAGGGTGCCCAGCACCTTGCAGTCAGTATGAGTTTCAACCGCAGAGCGCACCAGAAATGCGTGGCGGTCTGAGGCTATGTTGTTCAGCACAACGCCCGCAATGCGCATCCTGCCAAGCTCCGCTATGCCGCGTATGGTTGCCGCCGCGGTGTATGAACTGCCGGAACAGTCAAGCACGAGAACACACGGCAAGTCGGCGATGGCGGCAATATCGGCGCTGCTTCCGGCGAAATCCGTATGGGAAACGCCGTCCAGAACACCCATAACACCCTCGATAACGGCACAGTCCGCACCGGCACAGCCACGCGCATAAACGTTCTGCACAATCTCACGCGACAGCATAACACTGTCGAGGTTATAGGCTTTTCTGCCGGACGCCCGCTCAAGGTGGCGCGTATCTATGTAGTCCGGTCCGCATTTAAAGGGCGCAACAATGTGTCCATTGCGGGTCAGATATCTGATTATTCCTGTTGTCAGAGTTGTTTTGCCGGAACCGCTCTTGTCCGCGGCTATCATGAATGAACTGAACATACACTGAGATTATTGCATTATCTATAATCTTGCAAGGGAAGAAAAAAAAGGCTACCCTGACCGGATGAAAATATCCGCACCGTCATTCGTTATCCCCGACAGCAGGGCAAACAACGTAAAATATCTGAAACCGCTTGTTCATGAGGTTGAGCTTCTGTTCTTCGACAGCAGGCACGATTTCGACATGCCAGCCAACGGTGAGATAGCGGAACTTGCGGCGCTGAATATGGACTACAGCATCCACCTGCCCACCGACGCAGACCTCAACACAACTGACGGCTGGCAGGTAATAGACTCGTACATCGACAAACTCCAATCACTTAAACCACTGCGCATGGTGATTCATCCCGCAGAAAGCGCTTTCTTTCTGAACGAAATGGATAAGCGGCGGAAACATAACATAATAATCGAAAACACCGATTTTTACGGCTCATTTTTCGATGATGCCGCGGATATGGGCTTCGGGTTATGTTTCGACAACCCCCACGCAGGAGATAAAGCCCGTGATTTTCTCGACAGATATAAATCACACATCCGCGAATATCACCTGCAAGGCGAAGCGGACGGAAAACACCATAAAAGTCTTGAGCATATAGAACCCAATCTGCTAGAATCCATCCTTGCTAATGCAAAAATTTACGGGGCGACGGTCTGTCTTGAGGTTTTCAGACAGGACGATTTCCTCAAATCTTTGGAAATAATCAGGAAACACACATGATAACACTTGTTACGGGCGGCGTTAAAAGCGGAAAGACCGCATACGCAATTCAACTCTGCGGGCAATATCAATTCAAAACATATGTGGCAACGGCAGAAGCCTTCGACGATGCAATGCAGAACAAGATAGACCTGCACAAAGCCGAGCGGGACGCAAGCTGGACAACCATCGAGGAACCAGTCAGCCTGCACAGCGTTTTCGACAACGCGGAGAAACAGGACGTAATCCTTATAGACTGTATTACCATGTGGCTTAACAACCTTATATATAAACAACTCAACACAGAAAAGCATATCGAGCATTTCATGGAGCGCCTGAAAAGCTGTAAAAAGCCCGTTGTGATAGTGACCAACGAAACAGGGCTGGGCGTTATGCCTGCAAATCCGGAAGGATGCAAATTCGCAGATGAGCTGGGCAAGCTGAACACAAGACTCGCCGCAGTATCAGACAGCGTAATCTTCATGATATCGTCCATACCGCTTTTCATCAAGGGAGGAAAAAAGTGAATTTAGCTGAGATTATTGCGGGAATCAAACCGACGGACAGAGAGATTTTTAAACAGGCGCAGGACAGAACTGCGAACCTGATAATGCCGCCAAGAGCGCTGGGAAGGCTCAACGATATAGGCGAAAAGATATGCGCCATCCAGTGTACAATGAAGCCGAAAGTTGACAAACGCATGGTGTTCGTTATGGCGGGCGACCACGGCATAGTGGAGGAGCGCGTCGCCGCATTTCCGCAGGAGGTCACAGGTCAGATGATGGGTGCTTTCGTCGCCGGACTCGCATCTATAAATATCCTTTCAAAACAGGCTAAATCAAAGGTTCTGGTGGCTGATATCGGCGCCGTATGCGATGTGAACGCCGTTCCTGCCGACCCTGACAATACTTTTATTATAAAGAAAGTACGCAGAGGCACTGCAAACTTTTCCAAAGGTGCGGCAATGACCCGCGAAGAGGCGGAAGCCTCCGTCATGGCGGGGTTTGAGATTGCTGACGAAATGATAAAAAAACACGGACTGAACCTCATAGCCACAGGCGACATGGGCATAGGCAACACAACGCCTTCAAGCGCCATCGGTGCGGTTTTCACAGGTGAAACGGCGGAAGTTATGACAGGTTTCGGTTCGGGCATCGACAACGAGGCTTTGAATCGCAAGATAGACGTTATAAAACGCGGCATAGAGCTGAACAAGCCGGATAAATCGGACGCTCTGGACGTGCTTTCAAAGGTCGGCGGGCTTGAGATAGGCGCTATTGCAGGTGTTATCCTTGCGGGCGCGTATCATAAAATACCCGTTATGATAGACGGTATAATCTCCGCGGCGGGTGCACTGATAGCTTTCGGGCTTTCACCCGTATCCGTTGAATATATGATAAGCGGACACAAATCCGTTGAACCGGGGCAGATAAAAATGCTTCAATACATGGGGCTTGAACCGCTGGTCGATCTCGGACTCAGGCTTGGCGAGGGAACGGGCGCGGTTATGGCGATGCACTCCGTTGAAGCGGGCGTAAGGGTCATAACCGAGATAGCCACCTTTGCCGAAGCGGGCGTTTCCGGCAAGGAGATGTAACATTTTTAAAAGCTATCTCGATGCACTCAGCTTTCTGACGGTTCTGCGGTTCAACACCAAAGATTTTGACGGTCGCAAAGCGGTCTACAGCTTCGTTCCGGTGGGATTCACGGTGGGGCTGCCACTCTGGGCGTTCTACACCTTTGCGCAGGCTTATCTGCCGCAGACGGGGATGGCTGTTATAACGGTGCTGTACCTAGTGCTGATAACGGGTGCTCTGCACCTTGACGGGCTGGCGGACACGGCGGACGGTCTGTTTTCGTTCCGCGACCGCGAAAAGATGCTTGAGATAATGAAGGACAGCCGCATCGGCACAATGGGCGCTGTCGCTGTAGTTATGACGCTTATGATAAAGGCTTTCTCAGCCTATTCCATATCAAACCCGCTCTATCTGCTGGCAATCCCCGCCTATTCGCGGTTCAGCATGGTCTTCGGGTTCTACATGTTTAAATACGCACGGGAAACCGGCACTGCGGCGGCATTTTTCGGTAATTTTCCGCCCGCCGTATTCGCACAGGGCATCCTGCTGCTGGGCATATCCTATTTTTTCGGTGCTTATCAGTTCGTTATTTTCAATACCGCTTTTCTCATTTTTATCTATCTTATTACAAGACTGTATAAAAACAGGATAGGCGGTATAACGGGCGATATGCTGGGCGCTATGTGCGAATCGTCCGAGGCGCTTCTGTTCCTTGTTGCGGGGTGTTTATGGTGATGTTTCAGCACGGAGGCAACGTATATTCTGCGGCGGAGGCGGCAGGCTGTCATGTGGACGAGATAATCGACCTCAGCAGCAACGTTTCCCCTTTCACACCGGATGCGCTACTTAAAGGACTGAACATCAGAAGCATCGTTTCGCGACTGCCTGAACCACACAGCAGAACGCTGACGAACGCAGTTGCACAGCTTCACGACCTGCCCTCGGAAAACTTTCTCGCCGGCAGCGGCACAACTGAATTTATCCACAGAATATGCGAAATATATGCGGAAAAGCGCGCCGTTATAGTACAACCGACTTACGTTGACTATATGAAGCACGCACAGCTTACCGGAATGACCGTCACAGACTGCATCATGAGCGAAAAGAAAAAATTTGCATTCGACGACAACGAGCTTCTGCAATGTCTGCCGGACGCGGACGTATGCTTCATCTGCAACCCGAACAACCCCACCGGAGTGCTTGTGGGCAAAGACGAACTGCGGTTCATTGCCGATATGTTCAAAAAAACGATGTTTGTTGTAGACGAATCATATATAGATTTCTGCGTGGACAGAAACCCCACGCTCATAGGATGCACACTTTCAAACATAATAGTCCTGCGCTCCTTTTCAAAGGCATACGGCATCCCCGGACTGCGTGCGGGCTACGCTTTTTCCCAGAACAAACACCTGCTGGGCGAGCTTAAAAGCTCCATGTCACCGTGGAATATCAACACACTGGCACAGGAGGTCTGCCTCAAAGCCGTTAAGCTGGATATCTCCGCATACATGCGCCAGCTTCGCCAGATAAAGGCAAATACGCTGGGCAGACTGGCACAGAATGAAAATCTCCGCATTATCCCCGGCGAAACGAATTACATACTGATGAAGCTGATGAAATCCGACGCCCCGTCATTCTGCGAATATATGCTGAATCACAGGATACTTGTGCGCAACTGCTCAAACTTCGTTGGACTTTCCGACAAATATATCCGCATCGCCGTAAAGGAACAGGTGCATATGGACACTTTCTGCCGTCTTGCGGAAGTGTATTTCAGGATATTTGCATGAAAGCAAAACCCATCATGTTTCAGGGCACCGGAAGCGGTGTGGGCAAATCCGTCATATGCGCGGGCTTCTGCCGTATGCTGGGGCGCAGAGGCATAAAGGTTGCTCCGTTCAAGTCTCAGAATATGGCGCTCAACAGCGGCGTTGCACAAGGCGGCGAGATGGGCAGAGCGCAGATTTTACAGGCGCAGGCGGCGGGCATAGAGCCTGACGTGCGGATGAACCCCGTCCTTTTGAAACCCATCGGCAACTCCACCAGTCAGGTGATACGCATGGGCAAACCAGTGGGCAACTTCACCGCCAGACAGTATTACGAAATGTCGCAGGACAATCTTAAAACCGCCATTGAAGCCTACGCAAGCCTCGCGAAAGAATATGACTGCGTCATAATCGAAGGCGCAGGCAGCCCTGCGGAAATAAACCTGCACAGAACAGACATTGTAAACATGAGAACGGCGGAGTTTGCCGACGCTCCCGTGTATATAATCGGCGACATAGACCGAGGTGGTGTTTTCGCATGGATGAAAGGCACTTATGACCTTCTGCCGGACTACGGCAAACCCCGCGTAAAAGGATTCATAATCAACCGTTTCCGCGGCGATATCTCACTGCTCCAGCCCGGCATTGAAATGTTCAGGGAGCTTGTCCCTGTGCCAGTCGTGGGCACCGTACCCATGCTGAACCTCACCCTTGAGGAGGAGGACAGCCAGAGCATAAACGACAGCACAAAGGGCGGCTTCGTCACGGTTGCCGTGGTGCGCCTCGCCCGTATGTCGAACTTTACGGACTTTGCACCGCTCGCCACCTGTCCCGATATCAACCTTATCTATGCAAAATCGCCCAACGAACTGACGGGCGCTGACATAATTATCGTCCCCGGCAGCAAAAGCACCATTGCCGACATGAAAGATATGCGGATGCGCGGTTTTGACAAAAAGATACTGTCAATGGCGGGCAAAACCGCTGTTGTTGGCATATGCGGCGGGTTCCAGATGCTTGGACGTACAATAAAAGACCCCGACAGCATCGAAGGCGACGACAGGGAGTGCGCAGGGCTTGGGCTTCTGAACATGGAAACCGTCATTACCCCAGAAAAGACCCTTCTGAATAAGACCTATCACGGTCTGGCGCAGTTTGACGGCATAGATTTCACCGGATACGAAATACACATGGGCGAATCGACCACAGCGCACACGTATACACAGCTCTGTGCGGAAAATGATATCTGCATCGCCGACACTGAAAATAAAGTATTGGGCACCTATATCCACGGACTTTTCGACAGCGCGGACATCGCTTCCCGTGTTATCGCCATGTGCGGAAAAGCAATCAACCCCGACTATTCGTACCATAAAAATAAACAGGCGCAGCTTGACCTGCTCGCCGATACACTGGAACAGCACCTTGACACCGACACTATCCTCTCTTCTTTATATTGACTTCATGGCTCTGATAGCCGCTTTCTGGCTGGACTGGTTTCTGGGCGAACCGGATATCCCGTTCCATCCTGTGCGCATAGCGGGCAGCGCAGTTAGCTACTGCGAAAAATCGCTGCGGCGCAAGGGCACCATATTCGAAGGCGTGCTTTCTGCCGTGATAACACTGACATTCACACTGTCTGCGGCGGGCGTTTCACTCTATTACGCGGCGAAAGCGGGCAGCTTCTGGTATTTTGTCGTAAGCACCCTTATAATCTATTTTTCAATCAGTGTCCGGTCACTGGCGGAACATGCTGACAACGTGCGAAAAGGACTTGAAAAATCCGAAGACGAAGGCAGAAAAGAGCTTTCAAAAATTGTGTCCCGCGACACGGAAAACATGCCTAAAGAAAAAATCGTCACATCTGCCGTGGAATCTGTCTCCGAAAACTACGTTGACGCAGTGGTTTCCCCAATGCTGTTTGCGGCGCTTTTCGGTCCCATGGGTGCTGTGCTCTTCAAAACAGTTTCCACAATGGATTCCATGATAGGATACAAAAACGAAAAATTCCTCTACTACGGCAGGTTTGCCGCGCGTTTCGACGACGTGCTGAATTTCCTGCCCGCGAGACTTTCCATAATCCCCGTCACCCTTGCCTCGCTCATCCTGCGTCTTAACACGAAGAACGCCATAAGGTGCTTCGGAAAATTCAGACTTTCCCACGCAAGCCCGAACTCAGCTCACCCCATGAGCGCCTTTGCAGGAGCTTTGAACCTGCGGCTGGGCGGCACCGTAAGCTATTTCGGAAAACTGACCGAAAAGCCGTATATCGGTGACAGCGACAGGTCGGCGGAAACAGCGGACATAACAAAATCCGTGCGGCTGATGGAGACCTCATCGGTGATATGGGCGGTGATTTGCTGCCTTATCACATTGTGGAAGGTGATGTGATGCAGCCGTTCAGTTTTAACCTCAGAGGGCGTAAAATACTCTTCATAGGCGGCGGGAAGGTTGCGGAAAGAAAGCTGAAAGCTATTCTGAACGAAGGCTGCGAAATAACGGTAATTGCGCCGGAAGTTACGCAGGAGATAGCGGAAAGCGGCGCAGACGTTATCAGACGAAAATGTGAGGATGCTGACATAACTGAAAAATACGCTCTTGTTTTCTGCTGTACAGACGACAGAGAAGAAAACGGTAAGGCGGCTGACATCTGCAAAAAACTGCGTATTCCTGTAAATATTGCAGACGATCCGGACGCTTCGGATTTTCATACAACTTCCGTGATACGCAGCGGTGATTTCGTCATTTCCATATCAACCGAAGGAAAAGATCCGTCGAAATCCAAAAAAATGCGGGAAAAACTCGAAAACTTCATCAAAAATATATAATCATATGACAATATTATCTTTGAAATAACAGTTTTCAATGGTAATATGTCTCATGAAACTGTTATATTTTCCCGGAGTACAATCTGTTCTCGCCGACGACTACGAATTTGCGCAGAGCTATAAACTTGTGCATCTGATGCAGATATGCGACTGCGAAGTCTTCGACTACCGCAATTTCGACGCGAAAAAGAGCATCAGACAGGTGGAGAAATACGACGTGCTGTTCGGTTCGTCATTCGGCGGCTATTTCGCTTTCAACATGGCTGTCATCACAGGACAAAAGTGCATAAGCGTCAATCCGTCGCTCTATCTGGATAAACGCTTCTCCATGCTCATGGAAAAACATCCGAACAAACTCAGCTTCATAAAACCTGCGCAGCTCGAAGCCATCAAAGCTCAGCCGCTGAAAAGCAGACATCCCAACATCCATATACTGATGAACATGGACGACGAGGTGCTGGACGCCGTTAAAGTTATTGAAATAGCGGAAAAATTCGGATGCAATATCTACAGATACGAAAAAGGCGGACACGAGAGCAGCAACTTCATCGGAGAAATGCTGCCTACTGTGAAGCAGATTCTTTCTGAGTAATCAGATAAACCGCTAATCTCCTGAAAACATACAGTCTTTCTGCGTCAAAAACCTTCGTGTTCTTCTTAACAATCTCTATATATTCGCCATTCTGTGGTCGTTCGCTGAGATAGCTGTCGAAATAAAAGTTCATTGCAGCGATATCGTTGGGATCAGTTATCTCACTCTTTTCAGCAACAACCGGTATCCCGCGCTCCTTAGCCACTTTATCCGCGAACAAAAGAGCGTCATAGGTTGTGGGCTTTGTGACCGGCGGCAGAAAGGTATAAAGCGCAAGGACAAATACCGCGGCACCGCGAACAAGACCGGAGAGTCCACGCCGTACCAGCCCCATAAGACCGTATGCAGCAAACACGCTTGCAAACAGATAAAACTCGTAAAGGTACCTGTGTTCCTTGGTCTTCGCAAAATGTATCACGACAAAGAAAACGCCTGTAGTGACAAGCATATACTTTATCTGCTCCGTAATGCGCCTGTTGCTGAACAATTTATAGAGACCGTAAAGCAGGAACGGGGTGAAATATATACCGTGGACAAACATATATTTAAGGTACTGCCAGAACGGACGGATTGCATAATCAGCAATCTCCGACTGTTCCGTACCGAACCGCGCCAGATTCTGTTTCAGGAAATAATGCTCGTAAAAATACGGATTTTTAACAAGAACGTAAGCGTACCACCACGCATATACGGGTATTGAAACCAGCAGCATCAGAAACAGATCAAGCAGATATCTTTTTCTGTTGATATTTCTGCCAAAGAAAACAAACGCGAAAGCTGTTATGAGCGGAGTATAGCCTATCGGTCCCTTTGTGAAAACCGCAAATCCCATAAAAAGCCCCGCTGCAAGAGCGTAAAGTCTGTTCTGGTGCTGAATGTAAAGTACCATCAGAAAAACGGAAGCTATTATGAAGAATGAGAGCAGTGCCTCCATTTTGAGCATCTGCGTGTTCTTATAAACCACATAAGAAAAAAAGAACATCATAGGCGCAGCAACAGCTATGTCCTCGTCGTCGAAGAGTTTTTTTGCAAGTGAATAGAGCACCCACGCGATTCCGGCAACAGCTATGACAACGGCAATCTTAGCGCCGAACACCGTTGCACCGAAAATCTTCATACAAAGGGCGTTAAGCCAGAAAAAGAGCGGCGGTTTGTTCATATACAGGTCGCCGTTAAGAGTGAGGATTAGCGGATTGTCGCCGGTAAGTACGTTTTTTGATATGGAGGCGTAATTGATGCTGTCGCCTCTCAAATCGCCGTCGCCTATCCTGCCCGCAAACAGAGCCACAAAGAAAAAAACCGTCCAGTTTCTTATGCTGTTAAACATTTGCCTCTCCGCATCGACTATAAATGTATAAATGGAGAAAACGCAATTTACAAGTCAATTTATTATTTTGCATCCGCACGGAAATCTGCTATTCTTAACGCCTATGGATTCATTAGTATTACTTATATTCTGTTTTTTGTTCGGTATGCTGGCGCGGAAGATGGAGCTTCTGCCCTCTTCCACGCCCATAGTGCTGAACAACTTCATAATAAACCTGTCCATGCCTGCGATAACGTTCCTTTTCATCCACAGGATGAAGTTCGACGCGTCGCTGCTGTTTCCGGTGTTCATGCCGTGGATACACTTTGCGCTGGCGTTCGGGCTGTTCTTTTTCATTGCGAAATGGAAAAAATACGACCGCAAAACCACTGGAACAATTATACTGACCGCTGGTCTGGGCAACACTTCTTTTGTTGGTTTTCCGCTGATAACAGCATATTATGGAGCTGAATATCTAGGCGTGGGTGTTCTCTGCGACCAGCCCGGCAGCTTCCTTGTGCTTTCAACCCTCGGAATAGCCACCGCGGCGTATTACTCATCCGGTTCAGTAAGCCCCATGGGACTGATTAAAAAAGTGTTCACCTTCCCGCCGTTTCAGGCTATGCTGCTGGCGGTTCTTCTGCGTTCGTTTGAAATTCCGTGGTGGGCGCAGTCTTCAATGAAAACTCTGGGACTTACCATAACTCCGCTTGCAATGGTATCTGTCGGATATCAGCTTAAACTGATTAAATCCGGCGGAATAATAAATAAATTATTTTTCGGTCTCGGCTATAAACTTTTTCTCGCTCCGGCTTTCTTCTATTTGCTGTATGTTCTGATACTCGGCGGTGCGGGTAAAAACATGCAGGTGACGCTGTTCGAATCGGCAATGGCACCCATGATAACGGCTGGAATAGTCTCTATCCAATACGGACTTGACGAAGAACTGGCTGTAATGATGCTGGGAGTGGGTATTCCGCTTTCCCTTCTGACCACGCCGATATGGTATTATTTGTTTTCAGGGGTATAAGATGATTGACATCCGCAAGGTCGACGTGACCTATGAGGACGGAAACAAAGGACTTTCAAACATTGAACTTCAAATCGACAAGGGCGAGCTTGTTTATGTTACAGGCAGCAGCGGTGCCGGAAAATCCACACTGCTGCGGCTGATGTACGCCGATATAATGCCCTCCCGCGGCATAGCTAAGCTGGAAGGACAGGACATCGGCAGTATGAACCACAACAGCAAGGCTTTTCTGCGGCGCAACGTGGGCGTTATCTTTCAGGATTTCAAACTGCTGGAAGACGCCACGGTTTACGAAAACCTTGTGCTTCCGCTGGAAATATTCTATCTGAGTAAAAACATCATAGAGCCTAAAATACACAGTATCCTTAAAGCGCTGGACATCTTTCAGCACAGGGATTCCGACGTGAAAAAACTGTCCGGCGGCGAAAAACAGAGAGTGGCGGTTGCAAGGGCGCTTCTCAACGACCCGCTGATAGTGGTTGCGGACGAACCTACAGGCAGTCTCGACCCGAAAAACGCGGATAAGATAATGGATATGCTGCTGCACAAGTCTGCAAAGGGTACTACGATACTCATAGCCACCCACGACCAGCGCATAATAAAAGATTACCCGGGACGGGTGATACATCTCGACCGCGGAAAACTCACATTCGACAGCAAAGCACAAGGAACCGCTAATGTTTGAGCAATATAAATTCGCATTTATAAAAGGATGGGGGATGTTCCGCAAAGATCTAAAACACAGCATCCCTTCCATACTCACCCTCGGCACACTGCTGTTTCTCTATTTTGCCGTGTTTACAGTAAACTCGTCCGTTGCAAAAGCCATTGGAAACGTGACAGACAGCCGTCTGGTGCGCGTTTTTATTCAGGACGATGCCGACGCAAAAGAGGTTAAAACAAAACTGAATGAAATGAAAATTGACGGCGACATAGTATATTTCAACAGGAGCGACGCGAAGGAGCGCGTTCTGGAGGTCGCACCCAACGCCGACAACCTGAAAGAGCTGCCTGAAGAGCTTTTCCCGCGCTTTTTCGAGATAAATACCGTAAACGAAACAGACAGCGACACTCAGGTGGTTTCGCTCTCTGAAAAGATAGCCCGCATAGACGGCGTCAAATCCGTTGAGTCAGGTAAAAAACAGAACGAAAAGATGCAGCGTATCAAAAGCATATCCGGTCTTTTCGTTTTCACGCTCACCCTTCTGACAGGCATATCGTGTGCGTTCATAGTTTTCAATAACATAAGATTAAGCCTTTACAGACATCACAGAGCCATCATGGTTTATACGCTGGTTGGTGCTACAAGACGGTTCATCACCCTGCCCTACGTCGTATCATCAAAGTTTGAGGCTACATGTGCCTTCTTTCTGGCATGGTTTCTCAACAAGTTGTTTGTTGGCTTTGCGGCAGGATACATACTGAAAGATTCATTCTTCGTGCTGACAACACCGGGATTCTGGCACAACACTGTGCTTTATGTGGCTCTTATGTCCCTTGCGGGGCTTTCGGCTGTTTACAGCGTCGTGACATTTCTAATGAAACAGAAGAGCATCAATGAAATATAGCGTTTTTCTCCTCGCCGTTCTTTTCTGTTTCAATGCTTTTGCAGCGAAACAGGATAAGCTGACCGACATACGCAAGCAGATATCCAGACAGAACCAGTCTGTCAAACAGGCGGCGGAAGAAAAAAAGAAGATGGCACAGAAACTGGAACAGGCACAGGAAGAGTTACAGAGCCAGCAGAGTGCCGTACGTCAGATAAATCTGAAATACACCTCTGTGAAAGAGGAACACAGGCGGCTGACCGCAAAAAGCAGAAAGCTGGAGCGTAAGCACGCAGAACTGATAAAAACCATTAAAGCGGCAAATAAATATATGGTTTCCTCCGGCGAATACGACATGCTGGAAGCGGTGATAATGTCCGACAGTGCGAAGAACGCCGCCGTTTTAAGCCAGATTATCGGCGAGGTAAACTCAAAGCTGTACGATTCCGTTGTTGAGCTTAAAAAAACAAACGAAGAGATAAAAGAAACGGCAGCCGAGCTTGAAATCAAAAAGAAAAAAATGGCGGCTGCGGTTGCTGAAAAAAAATATGCTTTGGAAAATTACCGTAAGAAAAAGCAGAACACCGATAAAATGTACCGCGACGCCGTTAAAGACGAAAAAGTGCGCAAAGAGTATCTGGCAAGACTTCAGGCTCGTGCAAAAGTGTTGCAGGCACAGCTTGCCAAAATTAAAAGGGATTTCGCAAAGTCCGCTCCGGTCAGCTTTAAAGGGCTTTCCTCCGAGTTCGGAAGACAAAAAGGAAAACTTATATGGCCTGTTCACGGTCATGTTATAGAAAAATTCGGCGTTAAAACTGTCGAAGGATTCAAAGGTGTGATACTTAAAAAAGGGATAAAGATTGTGCCCACGTCAAACTCCGTTAAGGCGGTATATGACGGTATAGTAATCCACAGGGACAACGCGTGGGGTCTCGGCAACTTCCTCATAGTGGCTCACCCGTCCGGTTTTTACAGTCTGTATGCAAATATGGACGGAATAAGCGTCTCTAAGAACGAAAAAGTGAAAACAGGACAAAATCTGGGCACAATAGATGTTGACCATGAAACGAATACACCGTATCTTTATTTTGAAATACGCATACATGACAAGGCGGTCGATCCTCTGGAATGGCTTGCCTCTTGATATATTAGGAGATACAAATGAGATTCAAATTCAGGTTTCTTCCGTTTCTGACACTTCTTTTAACCATTGCCCTTATAATTACGTCCGTGGCGCTTTTCCGCTCCAAAAACGTATATGCGGCAAAACAGGATAAGTATCAGAACCTTGACATATTTACACAGGCTCTCTATCTGATAGAAAATAACTATGTGGAACCTGTTGATGACAAAAAAGTTATCTACGGCGCGATCAAGGGTATGACACAGGAACTTGACCCCCACTCAGCCTTTATGGATCCAAAAACACTTAACGAATTCGAGGTTGAAACTCAGGGCGAGTTCGGCGGTCTTGGTATAACCATTGGAATGAAAGACAAAATTCTCACCGTCATTGCCCCCCTTGAAGACACACCCGCATTTAAAAAAGGCATAAAAGCGGGGGACCAGATAATAAAAATTGACGGCAAAAGCACAATGGACATCACCATTGACGACGCGGTGAGCAAGCTGCGCGGCAAAGAGGGAACCGACGTCACCATCACCGTTATGCGCAAAAACGTTGAAAAACCCTTCGACGTTAAGCTGAAAAGAGCCATCATCAAGATAAAATCCGTAAAATATACCATGATAGAAAAGAATATCGGATACATCAGACTTATCCAGTTCAGCAACGATATCTCCGGTCAGCTCACCGAAGCACTCCACGCTGTTGACCAGCAGGGCGCTAAGGCATACATAATTGACCTGAGAAACAACCCCGGAGGTCTGCTTACCGAGGCAATCAAGGTTTCAAGTGTGTTCCTGCCAAACGACCAGATAGTTGTTTATACAATGGACAGAGCACAGAAGAGACAGGATTATAAATCCACTTCATACTTCAACAAAGAGCTTAAAAAGCCCATAGTCCTCCTTGTTAACGAAGGCAGTGCGTCCGCTTCGGAAATTCTTACAGGAGCGCTTCAGGACTACGGAAGAGCTGTGGTTGTCGGTGCCAAAACATACGGAAAGGCTTCAGTGCAGAACGTTATACATCTTTCCGACGGTTCCGGCATAAAGCTGACAACGGCTAAGTATTTCACACCCAAAGGACGCTCCATCCACGGAATCGGTATCGAACCCGATGTAAAAATCGAAGCGAAACACGAAGATCCGGCGGAACATCAGGACAAAAAAGAGGATGAAGAACTGGACAAAGACCTCACGACAAACTCTGCCAAGGCTGATTTTGATCTTGTGAAGGACGTTCAGTTGAAAGCGGCTCTGGACAAAATCAAGGAAATGGCAGGAAATGCAGCTGCAAAATAATTTCAGCCAGAAACCTGAAAAAGGTAATAAAAATAAACCAGATATGAAAAAGCTCCTCATAGTGGGAGCTTTTGCCGTGGTTGCGGCAATATTCGCATCCATGGGCATACTCCACTTCATTCTGAAAGACGATGCTCCCGCACAAAAGCCTAAAGAAGTTGTACAGGCACCTGTCAATGCACCAAAGGACATCGCAAAGGATGACAACCCCCACGCACAGGGGCTTGACAAGCGCTCAGTTATGGATGCCGTCGCGCTCTCCCTGTTCGACAACGGACTGGACAGCAGCAGCATCAAAGAAACCACTGAAAAACAGGACGGCGACGTTCTCAGGCTCCATATCATAATTGATCAGGGCGACGCCTCTCTTAAATCTCTTAAAGAGAGCATCGCCGGACGTATTTCCGCAATGGGTGCTGAACCGGAAGTCGGTAAATCAGTTACCTTTGAAAGCGGAAACCTTGCCACTGTTATAGATTTCATCGAAAGAACGGTTGAAAAAAAACCCGCAGCTGAAAAGAAGCCCCCTGTTGCACACAATTACGGCGGAGCTAAAATTGCTTTCGTAATAGACGACTGCGGATACAGTGTGCCTCTGGCGGAGAAGCTCGGCAGGGTGAAATATCCCCTCGCAATGGCTATCATCCCCTATACCCCCCACAGCAGGGAATCTGCGGAAATTTTCCGCAGGCTGGGCAAAACGGTATTTCTGCACCAGCCCATGGAGCCGAAATCCTATCCCCAGAACGACCCCGGCAAGGGAGCCGTACTGCTGAACATGCCTGAAAGTCTGGTGGAAATATCTCTGCGCAAAAACGTTGAGGACCTCGGCGGAAAAATAGACGGATTCAACAACCACATGGGTTCTGGACTTACTGAAAGCCGCGAGAAGATGCAGCAGGTTTTCAGCGTTATGAAAAGCTATACAAACTTCTATGTTGACAGCTACACCTCGCCTAAGACGGTTGCATACGACGAATGTCTGAAAGCGGGCATGGTCTGTGCAATAAACAACAAATTCATCGACAACGAATCCGATCCTGCATATATAAGAGGAAAGATAATGGACGGCGTAAACCTTGCGAAGGCTAACGGCTCCATCATCATGATTGGTCACCTGCGCGAAGCGACGGTGAATGTTCTGGTAGAAATGCTTCCCGAATTGGAAGCCATGGGTGTTGATATAGTCCCCGTTAAGGAGCTTGCGGCAAGGTGATAATCTTAGGAATCGAAACCTCCTGCGACGAAACCTCGCTTGCGGTGTTTGACACAGAGAAAGGGATACTGGCGAGTTTCACCAACTCCCAGATAGATATTCACAATAAATTCGGAGGGGTTGTGCCGGAGGTTGCGTCACGCAACCACATACTGAAAGTTGAGGAACTCTTCTCAAAATGTATGGAACAAGCGCAGCTCACCCCGCATGATCTTGATATGATAGCCGTTACAACAGCCCCCGGACTTATCGGTGCGCTGTTTGTGGGCGTATCTTTCGGAAAGGCACTGGGATACGCTCTGAAAATTCCGGTTATACCTGTCAACCACCTTTCAGCCCATATCCTTGCTGCGGAACTGGAACATCCGGAACTTAAACCTCCCTATACAGCCCTTATAATCTCCGGCGGACACACGCATATTTACGACGTGGACGCGGCATATAACTTCGAGCTGCTGGCAAAAACCGTTGACGATGCTGCCGGAGAATCTTTCGATAAGGTGGCTAAGATGATGGAACTGGGCTACCCAGGCGGTCCGCTCATCGAAGCACTGGCAAAGGAAGGAAACGAAAAAGCTGTAAACTTTCCCATAGCCATACGCAAAGAGAACAATTATTCATTCAGCGGGCTTAAAACCGCCGTTATGAACAAGATAAAGGAGAACAGCGTGTCCCCTGCGGACATAGCGGCCTCTTTTCAGAAGACCGTTGCGGAAACCCTCATAATGAAGACCCTTCGCGTTGCGAAGGAAACAGGCAGAAAGAACGTCGTGGTGGCGGGCGGAGTTGCCTGCAACGGATACATACGACAGGCGTTCGCGGCACAGAAAGGTTTTAACGTATATTTTCCGTCAAAAAAACTCTGCACGGACAACGGCGATATGATAGCCTTTGCTGCGCATCGGTTCTTTAAACTCAGAAAATTTTCATCACTCATAGAAACGGCACATGACAGAGCACAGCACATTAACAAGTAATTATCTTGAAATGCTGAAAAATCAGCCGATGTTCGGCGCACCGCTGGCAGGGGTTTCAACACCCTCTTTCCGCAAGGTTGTGCGGCTTTTCTCCGGCGGGCTGCTCTTTACAGAGATGGTCAGCGTCGAAGGACTCATCCGCAAAGGTTCCGGCACCATGGTATTTCTGCGCACCAACGACTGCGATATGCCGCTGGGTGTTCAGCTTTTCGGAAGCCGCCATGAAAATTATGCGGATGCCGTAAAGGTTGTGCTGGATACCATCACTCCCGCCGTCATAGACATCAACATGGGCTGTCCGGTCAAAAAAGTTATCAAAACGGGCAGCGGCGCTGCTATGCTAAGGGACGAAGAGAACATAGCGAAGGTCATCAGCGCTGCAAGATCCGCCTGCGGAGACGTGCCGCTCTCAATAAAGATACGTCTCGGCTGGGACGCGGGCACCATAAACTATAACGAAATAATTAAAATAGCGCACGAAGAGGGTGCTTCGGCAGTTACTCTGCACGGGCGAACAAAAGCGGAAGGCTTTGGCGGTCAGGTACATTACGAAATGATAGCCGATGCGAAATCACGGGCAAAATTGCCAATCATAGGAAACGGCGACATAATCGATATGGAAACATACGACAGGATGCTTTCCACCGGTGTTGACGGCGTTATGATAGGGCGCGGAATGATGAAGCAGCCGTGGATATTTCAGGCGCTTGCAGACGGAAAAGATCCTGACAATTATCTGGATACTTCCAGGCTGAAAGAGCTTATCTTTAAAATCATGGAATACGAAATGCAGAATGCCAGAGGCAGCAGATATCTGGACGTTTCAAAAAAATACATAGTCTGGCTTATGAAAGGACTGCCAGGCGCGGCTTCGCTTCGAAACAGCGTATACGAGTGCCGCGACAGACGGCAGCTTGACGATATGCTGGAAAATTATTTCAGCAGTATAAAAGATATTCCGACAGATCAGAGTTCAGAATAGCTTTCAGTTCGGGCGCGTCCTCCCTGTCGGTTTCCGCGAACAGGAAACAGAACACCCCGTATTTAACAAAATCCGTCTCGCGCAGTTCAAGAACATGGGTAAAACTGCTTTTCAGCTTCTCATAATTGAATCCCAGCAGCATACTGTCATCTATCTTAGAACTTTTCTCCACAACGATCATTGCGTATACTCTGTCTCCGCATATCTCGCCAATTTCATCCCAATGGGGTTCGCGGCTCTCTGCAAAATATTCGTAAGTGTTCACACCGTATGCGAAAACAGAAATATCAGTGCAGCACCATCCGGCAAAACGCAGCGGGTTCAGCTCAACGGGAACCACTTTGCCGTTCTTGTCGATGCGCACTTCGATATGGAATGGGAAGTTTGAGACCACTGCCAGTCTGCCGAGAGAAATGAGAAATTTCCGTACCTTTTCCGATATCTCTTTAACGATAGGCACGGATGTGACATACACCCTGTCTGAAACGTCCTCCGCTCCGGCAAAATAATGTTTGAGCACATTCAGTATAACGGGTTCGCCCTCCGCATTGTAATATCCGTCAATGGCGTATTCGATACCCTCAATGACCTCTTCAATTATGAAGCTGTGGGTATTCAGAACGTCATCGGGGTAATAGTCCCTGACCTTCTGCATCTCAGCGATTATCTGCGGGCGAACAGTCTTCCATGAGTTCTCATCCTCAACGTAGTGTACGCCGAGGCTGAAAAATCCCACCGCAGGCTTTATTATGAAAGGGAACTGCAAATCCTTCGCTCTGAGTGCCTCTATCTCATGGAAGAGCACCTCTTGATAAAAAAAATCGGGGAACATACCGCTCAAAAGGTCGCGGAATTTGACTTTATTTTTAAAAAGATCAACCTTCTCAACTATATCAGAGAACATCAGATTCTCGTTTATCCAAGCGACTGCGTTCTCCGAATTTGTATATATCACGGGTTTGCTTCGAAATCTGTCCGCAAATCTTTCGGGGCTTATGAGGTGGCTGCCGGTTCCAAGAAGCTCACGCGCCATCTCGTTGTCCAATACAGGGTAATTATTCCGTTTTATTGTGTCCAGAAGCACCTTAGACACATATGGTTTGTCCAGTATAAACATCATATCCTCATGGACAGTGAGAGTCTGCCCCGTTCCTTATCTATGCTTAAAACCTTGGTTCTGACTATCTGACCGACCTTAACAACCTCTGAAGGCACCTTTACAAACTTGTCCGCAAGCTGGGAAATATGCACCAGACCGTCGTTTTTAAGTCCCACATCCACAAACGCTCCGAAATCCACAACGTTGCTTATTTTGCCCGTAAGTATGTCGCCCACGTTCAGTTCGTTAATGCTTATGACCCCTGCCTTGAATATAACAGGGTCAACATCGTCCCTGATGTCCCTGTCCGGTTTTTCAAGGTTGTCTATAATATCCTTAATAGTGTACTCGCCTATACCGAGTTTATTTGCCATGGAAGGGATGTCCTTGCCTTTTACGGCAAGTTTCACCATCTCGCATTTATCCACGCTAAGGTTCATCGCCGTGAGGAAAGCGTGCACCGCGCCATAGCTTTCGGGGTGGATGAACATACTGTCCAGCTTCTCCTGCCCGCCGTAAACCTTGAGGAAGCCCGCCGCCTGCCTAAAAGTCTGCTCGCCGACACCGTCAACGTTCATCAGTTCCTGACGCGAGGTGAAACGCCCTATTCTCTCGCGAAAACGGACTATCTTTTCCGCAAGTGATGCGCTGAGACCTGAAACGTAGGACAAAAGGGAAGCGCTGGCTGTGTTCAGGTCAACCCCTACATTATTCACCACATCTTCAACAACTTCCGTCAATGTTTTGTCAAGTTTTTTGCCCTGCACGTCGTGCTGGTACATGCCGACTCCGATAGCCTGCGGTTCTATCTTTACAAGCTCCGCCAGAGGGTCTATTACCCGTCTTGCTATGGAAACTGCACCGCGTATGGAAACGTCAAGGTCTGGGAACTCCTTCTTGGCAACGTCCCCTGCGGAATATACGCTTGCGCCGGCTTCGCTGACGATGGTGTATCTTATGTCCAGACTGTCTGATTTTATCACAGAGGCTATGAACTCCTCTGTTTCGCGGCTGGCGGTGCCGTTGCCTATGGCGACTGCATTTACGCCGAAATCTTTGACTGCTTTCAGGAAAATTCTGCGCGCACCCTCGACGTCCTCCTGCGGCTTCGTGGGATACATAACTCCGTGCCCAAGAAGCATCCCGGTCGGATCAACAACGGCGTATTTACACCCTGTGCGGAACGCAGGGTCTACACCCATAATGGTCTTGTTCTTAACGGTTGGAGTAAGCAGAAGGTTTTTCAGGTTGTCCGCGAACACCTCTATTGCTTTCAGCTCGCCCTTCTCTTTCAGTTCGCCGCGGAACTCAAGCTCAAGGGAAAGCTCTATCATCTTCTTGAACGCCTGACGCAAACACTTAACGGTTATGTCGTTCTTCACGACGCCCTTGTCCGCAGATACCTTCTGGATGGCGTTGAGGCACATCTCCTCGTCTATGACCAGTTTCAGTTTCAGTATCTTCTCGCGTTCGCCGCGAAACATGGCAAGCACCCTGTGTGGCGGTATCTCACTGAGCTTCTGTGAAAACCGGTAATAGTCCTCGTATGGGTTGCGTTCCTTGCTCTCGGTTTTCTGAGATGATTCCAGAACGCCGTAAAGAGTATAAAGCTCACGGATGCGGTTTTTCACATCCACATCGTGCCCGATGTCCTCGGTTATGATGTCCGAAGCCATGGTTATTGCAGTCTGAGCGTCAGCAACGGCTTCATTGATATACTTAGCCGCCTCATTTTCCAGACCGGAAAGATTTTCATTTGATTTGATATAGAAGGAAAGCGGCTCCAGTCCGGCTTCACGGGCTATGTCCGCTTTAGTTTTCTTTTTGGATTTATAAGGTTCGTAGAGATCTTCAACCTCTTTAAGCGTCTCTGCGGCGAGGATACGCTTTTTAAGCTCATCGGTGAGCTTGCCCCGTTCGTCGATGGCGGCGATGACCTCTTCCTTACGCTTGGCAAGGTTTTCAAGGTACTCGTACCTGTCTATGATATTGCGGATATCCTCCGCATCCATGCTCCCCGTCATTTCTTTGCGGTACCGCGCAATGAACGGAACGGTGTTCCCTTCCAGATAAAGGTCGATAACGCTGTCGATGTGGTTTTTTCTGAACTGAAATTCCTGATATAGCCTGTCTCTCATTAATCACCCGAAGATATTGTTCGTAATGGAATTATCTTACTAAAATACTGAGAGCGGGACAAGAGTTTTCAGCTTGATGAGCAGACCCTGTTTCTGCCTTCGTTCTTAGCGGTATAAAGCAGAGTGTCCGCTGTGGATATCATGTTGTCAAGCCCCTTGCCGTAGCTTGAGCATACTCCGATACTCACGGTGATATTTATCTCTATGTTATTATACGATACGCCTGAATTTTCAATCATGCTCCGCAGTCCGTCAAAATATTCGTCGTCGGCTCCCGGCTCAACATATATGCAGAACTCTTCGCCGCCGAATCGTGAAACAAGTCCGCGCCTGCCCACATATTCAGTTATCGCCTTTGATATGCTCTTTAAAACGTAGTCGCCCACATCATGCCCGAAAGAATCGTTGATGCGTTTGAAATGGTCGATATCCAGCACAGCTATGCTTTTTGATTTCTCAATGTCAAATACTTCATTCATATACATAAAGAAATATCTGCGGTTGTAAAGACCTGTCAGATAGTCTTTATATGACATATCGCGGATGTGGTCTATGAGCATCAGAGTCTGAAGGTTCTGGTTTACCCTGCAATAGAACTGTTCGGGGCTGAACGGTTTCAGCAGGAAATCATTTGCGCCGTATTTAATAAATTTTGCCGAAAGCTCCGCCGTTCCCTCTCTGGACATACCGATGAAAGCAACCTTGTCCTTGGTGAATTTTTTTCGGATGAGACGCACCAGATCGAAACCCGATATCTCAGGCATAAGGTAGTCAGATATTACTATTTTCAGATTTTCCAGCTTCATGGCGAGTTCAAACGCTTCTTTACCCGATTCGCAGGTGTGGACACGGAAAAGATGTGCCGAAAGAAGCGCCTTTATTCTGTTCCGCATCAGACGTGAATCGTCAGCAACTATAACGTCTATATTGCGGTTCAGCATCATCTGTTTAAGAAGTTTCGCGATATATATGTCGCTGTCCGGATCCTTTTTCAGAACGTAATCGACGATGTTCTTTTTCCAGATCTTTTCGCGGAGATTCTCGTCATAGTCGCCGGTGTATACGATTGCGGGAATCTTTTTATCCTGTGCAAAATCAACCATACCCGCCTGTGCGGCATCTGGAAGATTAAGGTCAACCACAGCGGCAAAATAATCAAATGCCGATGTGTATTCCATCGCCTTTGCATATGTTACGGCGTGGTCAACCTCCAGACCGGTTTCAAGTTCTATCCTTTTTTTAAGGAGAGTTCCCAGAATATTGCTGTCTTCAACAACCAGTATCTTGTCCATATGAACCTATTTCAAAAACTGAATATAGAAACCTAGCAGAAAACAAAATATTTTTTAACTGTTATTTTTGTAATTTTGCACACGTTCACTTATGGATTTCATTACAGTATTCACTAATTTTACATCTTTTTTATCATGTGTACCAAAAAGCAGAGTAAGAATAGTATAAAACTGCGCAACTGCTGATTCGTATACAGAAAGTCCCTCTTTTGTAACCGTTATTTTTTTCATGCGCCTGTCGTCACCGGACTTAACCGATCCGACATAACCGGAACTCTCAAGCCCCTTTATAACAGAGGAGGCTGTGGCACGGGAAATGCCCATATGATCTGCCAGCTCATAAGGAAAAAGTCCTTCGGGATGTGAGGCAAGAACAGAAATAGCGTTGTATCTGCTAAGAGAAAGGTTTTTCCCGCTAAAAAACTTCTCTATCTCAACCAGCATGTCGCTGGATGCCTTGAGTATGCAGAACACAGAGGTCACAGCAGAAGGGTCGATGTTTCTGTCATCGCCAGCGGCTGTTTTTATCTCTTTTTTATCAGGAATTTCTTTCAGTAGGAACATAAGCTCACCGTTTTTAATTTGATTTTACCACAAAATCAGCAAAACAGTGATAAATGATATCAGAGAATGGAGCGAACCGTGTTTTTTCCTGCAAGTTTTGCCATGCTGACTGCAATTTCAGCGCGTGAAACCGTGTTTTCATAGGCTTCATCCTGTGCTGAAACCTGAGAGCATCCGAAACTTGCCGTAAGCACCAGTTTACCCGAAGGGGTAGTTATTTCGCTTGTTTCCAGAACGCTGCGAAGTCTCTCCGCAAGTATTTCCGCCCCTTTGGAATCTGTGTCAGGAAGCAGAACGGAAAATTTGTCGCCGCCCAGTCTTGCTATCACATCCGACTGGCGCAGCACACGGCGCATCACCGAAGCAACGTGCACAAGAAGGGAATCGCAGACCTTCTGTCCGTACGTTTCCATTGTTTCGCGGAAACCGTCGAGATCAACGGAAATCACCGAATAGGTTCTGAAAGTGCGCAGAAACCTGTGATAGAAACTGTTAAGCTCCGTTATAAAAAAACTGCGGGAATAAACGCCTGTGAGCGGATCTGAAAATGACGTTTCTTTCAGTCTGGATTCAGTATTTTTCTGCTCTGTTATATCTCTGGCGAGCCATATGACACATTTTTTATCCATAAAGCTGAACGGGGCAACACGCGCCTCGAACCATATTTTTCCCGGTTCTGCTCCGCCCACACGGCAGGACGGTTCTTCGAAATCGTATTCATAAATATTGGGTTCGTCGGCGGATATCGTCTCGCGGATTATGGTAATGAACCTGTCTGCGAGCTGTCTGTCAACAACTTCATAAATATTTCTGCCAATAAGCATTTTTCCGTCGCCTGCACCTCGCCCGATAACATCGACATAGTCTCCGTTCTCGGAAAACACATATACAGGATCAGGTAACGCGCTAACCGCGGCATATATAAAATCGTGACTGTTTTTCATGTTCCGACAGCACCTCGCAATGATATAATGCGAGCTTAATTTAATATTCATGATTTCGCAACGGATATATTTACTCCTATTCCATGTAAAAGATTCACAGGAACGCCAACAATCAGTTTCATGTTTGGTATTATATGGTATTATGTATAAATTTGATTTAGCGGTAGGTTAATGAACTTCATATTTAAATTTCTCAACAAGCGGTATTCAATCAGGCTGCTTATCTTTTTCATATCTGTTTTTCTTTTTCTGTTTTTCGTGGGCGGCGCTATCCCCGTTATGCTTGAGGATTACTCTGAAAAAAACGAGAGCTATGCACATAAATATATCGGCGAAATGGATCGGATTTCCGAGGATATCAAAACGGCACTGACAAAGCTGAACGGTCTCGACATTACAAACTGCGACGACGAAATGATAAAGCAGATGCGCTTTGCCCAGTTTGAATCTAAATTCATCAAAGATATCGGATACAGTTACGGCGGCAAACTTCTCTGCACCTCCGGTTTGGGGAAGCTGGAAAAACCCTTTAATGAGCTACCGCCGGATCTTATTACCCCCGACGGTGCTCTGGTATGGCTTAAAGTTCCCATCAAACTGTTTAATTTCGAAAAAATGGCTCACGTTGTCCGTGTGGATCACTTTAATGCCGTATTCAACACCAGTGAAATAGATCAGGACGACATAACTGCATCAAACATCGCAATATATGTTGTCCAGAAAAATAAACCGCCTTATTTTTACGGCGGAAACAAAGAGCTTACTATAGACAGCTTTGTAAGAAAAAAGTCCATATACGACATGCACGGGATGAAGACCATCAGATGTTCGGAAACATCGAACATCTGTGCTGCGGTCTACGTTTCTTATTCGGAGATAATTCAGAAAGAAGCGTCCATGATATTCGGAATAGTTATGCTCTCCGCCATCAGCACTATCTTTTTCATGAAGTTTCTCTATGACCTGCTGAACAGATTCAAAGGCTTCAGAAACAGATTCCGGTTCGGGATAAACCATGAAAGAGTTCTATGCTACTATCAGCCAATAGTTGAGATGCAAACTTCAAAACTTATCGGATGCGAGGTACTCTGCCGCTGGGTGGACTTTGACGGAAGGGTTGCAACCCCTGATGAATTTCTGAACATAATAAAGGAATTGCATAAAACCAAAGAGTTCACGCAGATCATCATCGATAAATCTTTCGACGAGCTTGCGCCTGTCATAAGCAGCATCCCCGGATTCAAGATATCTTTCAACATCTTCCCCTCGGATTTTCAGTCGGAGACAATAGTGGATATGATAGGACAGTACAGGGTTAAGCACCCTGAATTGACCATCAATCTTGAACTGACAGAGGACGAACTCATTGAGCTGGCACAGGTTTCAATAGCAATAGACGAACTGAGAGCATGGGGATATGTTATATCTATAGACGATTTCGGCACAGGATATTCCAGCCTCTCATACCTGCGGGATATAAACGCGGACTATATAAAGATAGACCGTTCATTTGTACGCGAGATTGAGCACGGTTCAATAAAATCCAGCCTGATACCGAATATTGTAAACATAGCAAACGATATCGGTGCGCAAGTTATTGCCGAGGGCATTGAAAATCACAAACAGATTGAATTTCTGATGTCATACAATGTTCCGTACGGTCAGGGATATCTTTTCGGCAGACCTTGTCCTGTGGAAGAATTTTCTCAGCTCATTTGCGGAGATAAGCTCTGTTAAGTTGCAATTTTCTGTAAAATAAGTATATTAGTTATATTCTCAGGGCGGGGTGCAATTCCCCACCGGCGGTAATCCCTTTTCGGGTAGCCCGCGAGCGTCTGCCTCAAAGCAGAGACAGCAGATACGGTTAGATTCCGTAGCCGACGGTTAAAGTCCGGATGGAAGAGGATTCTTTGAATGTGTCACGCGTCCGCGCGGCTATCTTACTCTCCCAAAACGCCCTGATTCATGTAAAAAAGGAGACATATCATGAATCAGAAAGGTCTGTCAATTTTCGGAAACTCACAGCAAAGGATGGAAAAAGCTCTAGCCTCTCTGAAATCGGGCGAAGGCGTAATTGTCGTTGACGATGAGAACAGAGAGAACGAAGGGGATATCATCTATCCTGCAGAAACACTTACCACCGCTCAGATGGCAAGGCTTATCCGCGACTGCAGCGGCATCGTCTGTGTGTGCATCACAGAGGATCAGCGTAAAAGACTAGGACTTGAAATGATGACCCGTAACAACAGAAGCCAGTTCGGAACGGCTTTCACCGTTTCCGTGGAGGCTGCGGAGGGTGTTACCACAGGCGTTTCAGCCGCAGACAGACTTACAACCGTTCAGACTGTCATGAACGGCGCAAAGCTCGCCTCACCGGGACACGTTTTCCCTCTGGTTGCCAGAAGCGGTGGAGTCTTTGAAAGGGATGGACATACGGAAGCAACAATAGATTTGATGAAGCTGGCAGGATTTAAACCGTGCGGGGTGCTCTGCGAGCTGACAAACCCCGACGGGAGTATGATGAAACTGCCGGATATCACAGAATATGCGGAACATAACGGTTTCACAGTTATCAGCATCGAAGATATAAAGGAATACATAGGCGCACACGTCTGAAAAAAAAGCCGGAGCAAAAAACTCCGGCTTTTCTTATTTAGGCATAGTCATTTCAAATTTTTGGTGACAGCTCACGCAATAAGCCGTCTGTTCTGTGTGCATGTGGTGACACATACTGCACGCAACATCACCCAGATGCGACTTATGCGGGTTTCTGTCCTTAAACTCCATAGGTTCTGTCTTTTTCTGAAGATCCTCCAGCGGTCCGTGGCATACCAGACAAACGTCGTTGCTCACCTCAGCGGCGAATACCGGCAGCTCCCTGCCATGACATCCGTTACAGAACACCTGCGCATTTGCATGTTTATTATCCAGTAAAGCAGATGTCTGCCAGCTTACCATAGTATCTTTGATAAGGTCGGTCTCCTCTGTAACCTTACCCTTTTTTCCGCCCTTGACCGTGAAAGGTGCGCTTCCTTTCATCTCGTGACAGACGGAACATTCAACACCGTCGCTGTGCTTCAGGTGAATACCGGCAGCAAACGGATCTGTTTTTCCGATATCAACGCCTTTGTGACATGCAGGGCAGGTCACAGGCTGGAATTTGACCTTTTTATGGTCTTTCGGCAAAACATCCGCGGGCTGGTGGCACTCAAGGCAGGCGGGCTTCTGCGCCGCAATCACAAATCCTGAGATGCACAGCGTAATGATAAATATCAAAGTTTTCACGGCGTCACCTTATAATAAAGACGGGCGGAGCGGCAAACCCCGCCCGAAATATGTTTATTTAACAGCACTGCGTCCGGCTATCCTGCCGAAAACAACGCAGTCGGCTATCGCATTTCCTCCCAACCTGTTGTCGCCATGGATACCTCCTGTCACCTCACCACATGCAAAGAGATTAGGTATCACACTACCCCAGATATCTATTACCTGTGCGGTGTCGTTTATACGCAGACCGCCCATTGTGTGGTGCACTGCCGGCCACTGGGCGATACCGTAGAACGGTCCTTTATCTATAGGTATCATTCTGGCGGTTATTGGCTTGCCGAAATCAGGGTCTTTGCCATCTTTCAGATACTGGTTGTGCTGGTTAACGGTGGCAACCAGAGTATCAGCGGGCAAACCGAGTTTCTGTGCCAACTCAGCGATGGAATCCGCTTTGAAAAATCTGCCCTTAGCGATACCTTTATCAACTTCATCCTGTGTTCCCATAAGGGGTATCATCGACTGACAGAAGATTGAATATGTGGGTTTCATGCCTGTGTTTATCTCGGCATGTGAAACCACGTCCCTTCTTTCAAGGTCGTTTACAAACCTTTTGCCCTTCTTATCAACATAGATAAGTCCGTAACCGGGTCCTCTGAACGGATACACTGCGGGGCTGTCCAGAGTACCTGTCTCCGGTTCGGCGTAGGGATAAAGCTGAATAAAGCAAAGCTGAAGGCTGTCCGCGCCGATCGCCTGTGCATATCTCAGCATCTCACCTGTGGCTCCGGGCTGGTTAGTACAGTTAAATTCAGGCACTATCGCAGGGTTAAAGCTCATACGCATTTTTATGTCGCGTGAAAAACCGCCGCTCGCCATAATAACCGCTTTTCTGGCTTTCAGATTGCGTTTCCTGCCTTTAACGTCAACTTCAACACCAAGCACGGGCTTGTTGTCGCCCTCCTCTCTCCATATCCAGCTCACGGGCATGTTGAGCATTATTTTTGCACCGCGTTTCTCTGCGATGCGTTTAAGCGCCTCTGTATAGCCGCGTCCGACACCTTCCACACATGTGTGTGTACGGTATGCGCTGTGACCTCCGGTACGGTTAAGGATGGGACGTAGTTTAAGACCGCCTTCAGTGACCATCCAGTTCAAAGCATCGCTTGAGTTATCTGTAAGTATCTGTACAAGCTCAGGGTTTCCATAGAAGTCACCGCCTTTCAGCGTGTCTGCCTTGTGCAGTGCGGCGCTGTCGTCACCGAGCTTGAGTGTTTCACGCAGATGGATAAGATCCGTCCAGCTATTGTATTCACCGCCGTTTATGATAGAGTTACCGCCGTAAAGAGGCATTTTCTCAAGTATCACAACGTCAAGCCCTCCGGCAGCCGCTTCAGCCGCCGCAGCCAGTCCGGCGAAACCGGAACCGATTACAATCACGTCATGAGTTTTGTCCCATTTGGCAGGTATCTTTTTCGGAGCCATCGCTTCCGCTTCGGAGGGTGATAAAAGGTTCATCGCCATACCGCTTGCCGTTACCGCTGCAACTGTCATTCCGGTCTGTAAGAAACGGCGTCTTGATAGACCGCTTTCATTTTTACTTTTCATGGCAACCTCCTGAAATATGAAACGTAATCTAACAATGAATTATACACCTGCTTAAACAATTTTAATCAAATGTTGATTTATTAAACCGGCAACAGTTTTTGACTCTGATAATTCATACAAAAAAAGAGGTATTTACGTATATTGTAAATTTTGTTAAGATATGCTTTGGTAATATTAGATAAAATAATTTGATGTTGCTGAAAAATAATATAGATAATTATTATTTATTATTTTCCTCGCCGCAATATCCGGCTGAGAAATATAATCATTTAATATCGTATCAATAAAAGATTCTGACTATCTCCATAACAATAAGATTAACCGGCAGTGTTATTAAAGCTGTCTTAACGGTTCTGCCGACGGTTTCCCGAAATAATACCCCTGTGCATAATCTATTCCGAGCACTTTGAACCATTCGAATTCATCAACATTTTCAATACCTTCCGCAAGCACTTTGCATCCGGCTTCTTTTGCCATCGAAACCAGTGCTCTGGAAACAGACTGTTTCATAATGTTCTTATGAACATCACGCACAAGTTCCATATCTATTTTGATTATGTCCGGGCTAAGACTGGCAAACATGTTCAATGATGAATAACCGCTTCCTACGTCGTCCATTGCTGTTCTGAACCCTTTCTCTTTGTAAAAGCGTAAGATATTCTGAAGGTGTGCCGCACTGTCAACCTTTTCTGTTTCAACTACTTCAAAAACGATTGTGCTGGGGTCAAATTCCAACTGATGCGCCCATTTCACAGTATCTTTTAAACAAAATTCAGGGTTATATATGGAAGTGGGCAGAAAATTGATAAAGATATTTTTATTAATATTCTTAACTGCTGAGGTCTTGATTGCAGTTTCCCTGCACTGCCTGTCCAGATTGAACAACATTCCGGTCTTTTTTGCGGCATCAAACATTTTTGCAGGACTCATCATGCTCGTATCCGGTAAAACACCCCTTGAAAGGCACTCGTAACCATAGATAGTCATTGTTGAAGCATCTATTATCGGCTGAAAATGAACTGTGAATGAACCGTTCTCAAGGATCCAGATCAGATCCTTGGATAAAATAAGCGTATTCCATGAATCAAGGGATTTTGCCGCAGATGCCTTGCCGAAATCCAATATCTCGTCAACTCCCAAAGGCAGAATACTTATATTCTGTTTTTCCAGTTCAGTAAGCTCTCCGCTTGCAGCGCACCTGCTTATAACATCTGAAAAGCAGTCTGTTACAAAATGGATATATGCTCCGTGTTTTGTCGTAGAAAATGATTCATTTGCCAGTATTGAGCTAATTTTTTCCAGAATATACTCGTGGGAGGCACTTATATATATTCCCTTTGCACCTTGCGGGACGCTTGGAACTTCAGTACATTTAGCACAACTCATAATCACCTCATTAACTACTGGTTGCAAAAGTCATTTCAGGTATTTATTATAACATTTCTTTTATATATTTAAACACTACTTAATTTTGGGAGGGTATATGAAGTTTATAGCTGTTAACGGGAGCCCCAGAAAAAACTGGAACACTGCTCTGTTGCTTGAAAGTGCTGTTGAAGGGGCTAAATCTAAAGGTGCAGAAACAGAGGTAGTACATCTGTATGATATTGATTTTAAAGGATGCCACAGCTGTTTCGCCTGCAAGCTCATCGGCGGTAATAGTTATGGCAAATGTGCCGTTAAAGACGGTCTGACACCTCTTCTTGAGAAAATATCAGAAGCAGACGCATTCGTTATCGGTTCTCCTATTTATTATGCGGACGTGACAGGAGAGACCCGCTCATTTATGGAGCGCCTCTTCTATCCTTTCATGATGTATGATAAAAACTATTCAAGCATATTTCCAAAAAAGATTAAGACCGGATTCATATATGACATGAACCAGAAAGAAGAGATGATGAAGACACGCGGCTACGAGTATTTCTTTGAAATGAATAAAACGTACATGGGCAAGATATTCGGTTCCTGCGAATATATCACTGCCTGCAATACATATCAGTTCAATGACTACTCGAAATACGAATGTTCCGCATTCGATCCTGTTGCAAAGAAGGAAAGCAGAGATAATCAATTCCCAATCGACCGCCAGAAGGCTTTTGAATTGGGCGCATCACTGGTATGCTGATAATTTGAGGGGGCAGTCATGCCCCCATTATTTTATTAAAGCAAGCTGTTTTGCAGCTTCCACTGCGGCAAGACCCGCCGCAGGCTCAACAGGTGATTTAGCATCATTGTCTATTTCATAATCTATAAAACCCTCTTTAACAACTCCGAACATACTGCCGTTTATGGCAGAAGTGGCTATTTTAGCAGAAAGAATAACAGCATCCAGAAAAGACCCAGGACTGATGGGCGCATGTTTGATCTGCCCTTTACCTGTCACAGGAGTAAGTGAATACTCTCTTCCGCTAACATAGGCTTTCAGGTTAAACTCAGTCTCTGCTTCCCAGAAGTCTCCGGCAGAACCATAACCACTCCATCCGTCATCATAGATACCTATCCTGATTTTTGATATATTGCATTTAAGCATTATACTGCCGACCTCAGGAACATTATCCGCTGAAAGAAGTCTGACAGTAACACCGGTTTGCTGAAGCTGACTGAAGAAAGCAAAAGCAGCACTCTGAACGGAAAGCTGAAGCATCTTTTCACGTTCGGACTTGGGGAACCCGCCAAAATATGAAGGAGTTGGAATCCTCAATATTCCCTGATAATGAGAAACTTTTAGATAAGCATCATTATATGTGCAACCCTCAGAATAGATCACTTTGCCGGATAGTCCGCTCCGAAGCTCAGTATCTGCCGGAGGAACCACAGTATCTTTAATATTTGCACAGGAAGTCAGAATTAATAGTAAAGAAAAAAGAAAACCGATTTTCATGAAAAGCCTCATTTGTATATTTTATGTAATATAGCATTGTATATCCTATAAAACAAATCAGACTTAGAAGTGCAATCTGGTAAAATACACCTTAATAGCTGGAGTTTATGTTGTCAGCAGTCAATATGATGATCAAATAAGGGAGTGTGTATATAATTGCTTCGTCGCTTCGCTTCTCGCAAAGACGAGCAATTTTTCTCAAAAGCGAGCAGAACAAGGAAGGTTTTGAACGACAAAGGGAGTGTACGTATGTGTACATGACCGAGGAGTGAGAAAGCTGACGAAGTAATGAGACGCTTTTCAGAAAAATGGACATAAAAAATCCCTGGCGG
>NZ_JAJUIS010000023.1 GCF_029267515.1 Seleniivibrio woodruffii | reverse complement strand
GTGGTTAGTGAATATATCCGGTATTATAATGAAGAGAGACCACAGTGGACATTAAAAAAGATGACGCCGGCTGCATACCGACGTCATCTTAATTCTTAGCCCGGGGCTTTTTTTACTGTCCGAAAAATGGGGGACAGTTCATCGGCGGGGCTTTATTGTTTGAAGTGTTACGCCTGTGAACCGGGGACTGTGGGCTGAACGTAGACCCTTGTGGCAAGCTCAGCGTTTATCATGAACAGCCCCTGTCCGGTGCTGCCCGCCAGTTTCAGCTTGTCTTTGATATCCTTGACGTTTGCCTCTTCCTCCTGCTGCTCCGTGATGAACCACTGGAGCCAACTGTGTGTTCCGTGGTCCTTCTCCTCAAGCGCAAGTGAAGCAAGGTCGTAAATTCTTTTCGTAACTTCTCTTTCGTGAGTCAGAGTTTCGTCGAAAAGCTCGTAGGCATCCTTGTATTCTTTTTTGGGTTTATCTATCTGCTCAAGCTCGACCTCGCCGTCCTGATCCAGTATATAGTTATAGAATCTGTCCGCGTGGAACAGCTCTTCCTGAAACTGAACGTGGAACCAGTTGGAAAAACCTTTAAGTCCCATAGTGTTCGAATTGGCAGCCATCGCCAGATACACATATGCGGAATACAGCTCGAAATTAAGCTGTTTGTTGAGTGCTTTCACCATCTTCTTGCTTATCATCCTTTCTCCTCCTAGCAGTAAATTCTGAAATCCATCGACTGAAATATGCTGTTTTTATTTTCGACCGCAGCCAGAAAATCATAGTCGAACTCTCTGTTCTCAACCATCTCTTTAAGCCGCAGGAAGTTGTAAATATGTTCCTTCGTCCTCTGAACCGCATACTCGATGGCGGTTCCGGTTGTGATGAGGAACGCCCAGTCGCTTGACTGTGCGAGAAAAAGCTCCCGCGCCATCTGATTCAGGCATCTGCGGACGGCATCGTCGTTCGTATTGTGGTGATACTTCGCAAGGTTCACCATGCTGTCAGACATGAAATGCAGGTGCCTGTATATCCAGTCGTTGCCCTGATTCAGCCACACGTCATAGTATCCCTTATCGCCCCATGACGACGGATTGACCTTAACAACCTGATTGGTCGGATATTCGTTAAGATATTCGAGCGGCGTTATCGCCTTCACGATTTCCGATTTATCCATCTCTTTGAACACGTTATACAAAAATTCAGGACCTTCGAACCACCAGTGCCCGAAGAGTTCAGCGTCATACGGCGAAACTATCATCGGTTTGCGGTCGATAAGCTCCGCTATCTCCTCCGCCTGTTTCTCCCGCCCGCGGACAAAGTGTTTCGCGTGGTCAACGGTCTTCTGCGAAGCTATTTCCGGCTGATAGAACTCTTTAAAGTCCGTATCGCCGGTTATTCTGTGATATTTCAGCCCGGTGAACACACGCTCACCGTCGGGGCTGATGTAAGGTTTGATGTAGTCGTGGTCAAGGTCGTAACCGATATCGCGGTAGAAGTCCCTGTAATACTGGTCGCCGGGATAGCCTTCTTTCGAACTCCACACCTGCTTTGAAGAATAGTAGTCGCGACCGAATGCGGCAACGCCGTTCTCTGTGTAAACAGGGGCATACACGCCGAACCTCGGTCTGGGCTTTGCATAAAGCACCCCGTGGGTATCCACGAAGAAATAACGGATGCCGTATTCGGCAAGCACCGCGTCAAGTCCTTCGAAATACGCACATTCCGGCAGCCAGATACCTTTAGGCGGCTGCCCGAATTTCTCAGCATGGCTGCGCACCGCAAGCTCAACCTGTGCCCGAACCGCGTTTTCCGTATTGTTCAGAAGCGGCAGGAAACCGTGGGTGAACCCGCATGTGATAACGTCGATATATCCCTTTTCAAGGAAGTGTTTATAACCGTTTATAAGGCTTCTGCCGAGCCATCCGTAATAGAAATCCCGCAGTCCTTCGAACCGCTCCTTATACATATGCGCAAGGTGTTCGAAGCAAGTGCCTTTCGTGCGGTGTATCTCTTTCTCAGAAAGCTCGATGAGCTTGTCCAGATGCTGTTCATACCTGCCCATAAGGAGCGGGTCGCACATCATCTCCGCCAGAGGCGGGGTGACGGACACGGCGAAGCGGAAGTGGACGCCCTCGTCCTCCATCTTTTTCATGTATTGCAAAATAGGCAGATACGTTTCTGATATCGCCTCATAAAACCATTGCTCTTCAAGGAAATACGAATATTCAGGATGCTTCACGAAGGGCAGGTGCGAGTGGAGCACCAGCATCCAGTAACCTCTTGGCATTATTCACCGCCTTTGTGTGCAAGTGTCGAAGAGGACATTCCGCCCTCAGCCTTGTGCAGCTTTTTGAAAAGCTCCGAGTGCATTCTGGCACTGGAAAGCAGTTCTTCTTTTTGGAGGTCTGTAATACCTGAAAGGGTGTATATCTTCTCTATGTTTTCGCCGACAGTCATCCACGTTTCCTCATCGATGAGGTCGCTTATCCTGTCTGCGGGCATCATTATCTTTTTGGATGCTGAAATCGTGTGGTAATTGCCTGTTGCATCAAGCATTCCTATCTCTGCCCAGAGCTTCTGACCGGGGCAGTAGAGGTCAAAATACCAGTTTCCGTATTTGCCCACGCGCACGCTGGCAAGCTCTGAAACGGACTCGTCTTCACCAGCGAATACTTTCAGAATGAAAACAGGGTCGGATGTACTGAATTTTCTGCAAAAACTGTCTGTTGTTTTGTCAGAAACCTCCCAGTATACATATTCCTTCTTTGGGTTGACCGGAAGAAGCACAACGGTGTCAATATTATATCTGTCAGGGATGTAATAATCCTTTTTCGGGACATAGGCTTCCTGTGTCGGTTGGTCGGGCATGTGGCTGGTCACGGTCTGTCGGGAGGATTCATCGTTTTTTGACACGGTTTTTTCATATTTTGACAAGGCTTTGACAAGTTCATCCTTTGCCATTGCGCTTCGGTTTTTAATGTTGAATTTTTTGGCAAGTTCGTAAAGTTCTGCCTTGCTCATCTCTTTGAATTTCATCAGTGTCCTCCAAGAATCCTGTGATAAACCCCTAAAAATTTCTCCGCCGTTCTCGTCCACGAGAAATCCAGCCTCATAACATCGGCGGCATATTTATACAATATATCTCTATTTTGGAAAAAATCCACTGCTCTATTAAGCTGTTTTATCAGATCGTGACGACTGTAGCCATCCATAAAAAAGCCGTAGCCGCCCTCTTCGCTGATATCTTTCACTGTGTCGATAAGACCGCCCGTGCGTCTCACCACCGGCAGCGCGCCATAGCGCATACCAACCATCTGGCTCTTTCCGCAGGGCTCCGTTAAAGAAGGGCGCAGTACAAAATCTGCCGCTGCATAGGCTTTGTGCAGCATAGACTCACTTATACCGATAGATGTAAAAATATTGTTATAATTATTTGCTATTTCCTTAAATTTTGAACAGTATTTCGGTTCCCCGTAACCGAGAAACGCGAAATTAGCGGGCATTTCAGCCAGCTTATCAGCACTGTCGATGATAAGCTCCAGTCCCTTGCGCTCAGTAAACTTTGTCTCCACCAGAAAAAGAGGTTTTCCGGCATCCAAAAGACCAATTTCGGTCAAAAAGTCCTCTTTATTGATAATTTTATCTGCAACACTGTCTGCATTATACTGCTTTTTTATAAAAATATCCGTCTGCGGGTCGAATCTTTCATAGTCCACGCCGCCAAGGATACCCTCAATTCTGTCCTGAAACTTAGCCATGAACGAACCGAGACCGAAGGAATTTTCATCCGTCTGCACCTCTTTGGCGTAGGTAGGACTTAAAAGTGTGATGAAATCCGAGTGTGTCGCCCCGCCTTTCAGCAGGCTTATATTCTCGTAAAACTCAAGTTCCTCAACATTATACATCTCCCACGGCAGTCCGAGGGACTGTATTGAAAACTTGCCGAACACTCCCTGAAAGGTGATGTCGTGCACGGTGAAGACAGTCTTTGCCTTAATATCTTCATAAAAAAGATGTTTATACACCGGAACAAGCCCCGCCTGCCACTCGTGGCAATGGATTATATCGGGGTTAAATCCGGTTTCGCGCAGATATTGCAGACACGCCATACAGAACATTCCGAAACGGATGTCGTTATCGGAATAGTCATAGCTGGAAGTGCCGTAGATATATCTGCGGCTGTATAGGTCGTCGTTGCGGAAGAAAACAAAACGCACACCTTCTGTCTCAGCGGTGTAAACATCAAAAGTATGATTCATTCCCGCCATGAAAATGCTTACGGAACGCTCAAAAACACAATCATAAGGCTCATAACTGCCCGCCGAAACATACATGGGCGAAAGCACGTGGACGCACTCGCCAAGCTGTGCCTGCGACTTCGCCAGTCCGTAAACGGAATCGCCGAGCATCCCTGTTCTGGAAAAGGGATAAACCTCACTTGTGATGTGGGCAACGATCATATTCTCAGTTAACTCCTTTCAGGAAACCCGCCGCGCTTTCCGGCGAAACGGGGTTGATGTAGAAGCCTGTTCCCGACTCGAATCCGGCTATTCCGGAGAGTCTGGGCGTAATCTCTATATGCCAGTGAAAATCCTGTTCAATGCTCTGCCAGTAGTTAGGCTGTGACGGTCTTTTGACCACAGGCGGTGAAGTATGCACCACCATATTGAGAGGCGGATTTTCCAGACATTTGTAAAGTCTGAAAAAAACCTCGCGGACAATATCCGCAAGACCGCTCATTTCTGCATCGTCAGATTTTTCAAAGCAATGGGTGTGCCGTTTCGGGAAAATCAGCACCTCGAACGGCAGCGACGAAGCGAACGGACAGAACGCTATGAAATCCTGATTCTCATAAACGATGCGTGTTCCTTCATCCTTCTCCTGATTCATTATATCACAAAAAATACACCGCTCTTTATTTCTGTAATGTTCCTGCGCCGATGCCAGCTTTGTTTTTATGATATCGGGCGTAACCGGCAGCGCTATTATCTGTGAGTGCGGGTGCTCAATGTTCGCTCCCGCAAGCACTCCGTAGTTTTTAAAAGGCATTATATACCTGAATCTTGTATCTTTTTTAAGGTCAAGAACCCGCTCTTTGAAGGTTAAAAAAACATCTTTAAGCACCTTATCGGTGTAATTGCCGATGTTCATGTGATGCTTAGGAGTTTCTATAACAACCTCGTGGGCACCTATGCCTGAAACACAGTCGTACATGCCTTGGGCAAACCGTTTCAGTTCGCCCTCAATGCGGAACGCCGGATATCTGTTCGGTACAACGCGGGTAAGCCACTGCCCCTGCGCGTCTTTCAGCGAAAAAATCTCCTGTCCCGCCTTGTCCTCGCTGCCTTTGCAGAAGGGGCAGAACTCCATATGACTTTCGAGAGCCGTGAGTCTGCGCACAAGAAAGTCTTCCGGTCTGCGGCTGCGCTCGGAGGCTATCACCGACCATATCTTTTTAACAGGATCAAATCTCAGTTCCGACATATTATTTCCCCGCCAGAGAGAGCTTGCACTCAAGCTCTAGTGTTTTCCTGAACCGGAAAGGCATCAGCAGACAGATGCCCTGACGGGTGAGGTCTGCGCCGCTTTCCGACTGGGAAACGGTCATCACTGGATACGTGTAAAGTTTAACACCTCTGCTCATTTCCAGCAACACATTTGCAGGCGTATGTTTTTCTATCAGTTCGATTTTTGCACAATCAAGACCTTCCGCTTCCGCCTGAGTTTTTCCATTTATCATAACATTTTCAAGATCATTGAAATGCAGATTCATCTCCATAACATAGTCAATCTCTTCATCAAGCTCCGAATCAATTTTCAGTTTAAGCACAAGTCCTTTTTTGCCGAACGAAAACTCTTTCGTAACTGCACAGGCAAACTTCTGTCCGTATTTATAAACTCCGCCTCTGCGGGTAAACGTAAGTTTTGTTTTCGTCGCCTTCATGTCCGCTGGCTGATTGGCAAAATCGCCCATCTCGCCGAAGCTGACGCTTCTGAACTCCTCAGCGTCGAACCGGTGCACGAAGTGGTCAACGAAGCAGTTCTTGTTGTGCCAGTCATATACCAGATATTCTTTATATATTTCGTTTCCGGCATGGCTGTCGTTGTGGATGGTGCTTATGCCCTCTTCCCCGGAAGCCTCTTCTGTTTCATCCGTTTCATCGGGTTCGGCAGGGTTCAGCATCTTTTCGTGGTAAGCCTCTTTACGGCGCGCCAGAGTATTCAGAAAGTTATAGCAGTTCGCCTTGTCCTCAATGGAAACCAACTGCCCTCCGTCAACTGAGACGAACATAAAGTTCAGTTCCGGCGTGCGGACGTATGCTTCTTCATGCCCGTCGAAATCGAAATCACTTTGTTCAATGTACGGATAAGATGTGCCGTCCAGTTCCTCAACCAGTTTCTCACCCTCTATGATGAAGCGGTACGCATTATTGCGCAGGTTCGGCAGATAGAGTCCGCCGAAAATCCCGTGCCACAACACGTCGTTGCACTGTGCTTTATACAGCGCATCGTAAAGCCGCGCATCTTTCAGTCTGTCCGCGTCTTTCGACAGTTTCAATGTCCGTTTATGTATCCTGTTGGATTCGGGATACTTCACCAGAAAATTCTTCCAGATTCCGCCCTTAACAAACACCTTGGCAGTGTCGTCCTTATGCAGTTTCTCAGTCTCTCTGACAAACTCAGCCATCTTGTTCGTACGCTCCGCAAACAGCGACCATTCGCCCATCTCGAAATATGAAACAGTGGGCAGATAGGCTATCTGGGAGGGGCGCACAGTCTCCGCCGTATCTTTGAACAGCGCAAACTCGCTGTGTCCGCTGTTTTCAACCGCATCGGCAAAATCGTTCAGCCAGCCCTTTTCATAAACCCATTCGTGGGTCTCAGGCCAGAGACCGAACTTCTCACCGTCGTCGAATATGGTGAGTGATTTCCCGCCCTCTGCCGCTATTTCTCCCATATACCCCACAACGTCTTTCGCAGGTTTGAACGGTATCATATATCTCAGCTTTTCGCTGATGGGGAAGATAAGCATCTCCCGCCCGTCCTGCTCAGTTTTGAAATGTCCGTGGAGCATGGACTCGTAAAATCCGGCAGCAATGAAATGATAGTCGTCAACTATGACGTATTCGATACCGCAGTCCGCGCAGTCGGGGATTATGGAGCTGTCCCACACCCGTTCGGTGAGCCACAGTCCTTTGGGCGATACTTTGAAATTGTCCTCAATGAAGCCGTTGAGCTTCTTTATCTGCTCTTTTCTGTCCCGCGACGGGATGGCGGCGAGCACAGGTTCATAGAATCCGCCGGAAAAGAACTCGGTCTGCCCCGCGCGGTTCGCATCCTGCATCATGCCGAACAGGTCTTTGTGATAGTTCTTTATGTATTCGAAAAGCCAGCCGCTGTAGTGGACGCTCACTTTCATTGCGGGCTTTTTCAGGAGCAGTTCGAAAAAGGGCTGATAGCTCTTTTCAACGGCTATATCCACCACATGATAAAAGTTCTCCACCGGCTGATGGCAATGTATTCCAAGGTGTAAGGGAAGTTTCATATTTATATTCTCCGTAATGAGATTGCTTCGCTGCGCTCGCAATGACGTCTCTGCGAGAAGCCTGCGACAAAGCAGTCTACGCTATCCAGTCGTGTGCGCCGTTGTGCGACAAGTCTATAGTTTTGCATTATTTTCCCGTCCATGGGAAAATAATGATAACGCTCCAATCGGCAAAGCCTCTTTCCGCTCACGTTACGTTCGCTTAACAGGTAAAACCTGCCGCGCTCACTCCACGAACTTCATCCTGAAGTTCTACGCTATCCAGTCGTGTGCACCGTTATGCGACAAGTCTATCTCGACCGTGTTGTACACAGGCGCGGTTTCTATAATGCGTCCGTCGCGGCGCAGGCGGAACGTTACATATATTTTTTCTGATCCGTTGACATAAGTCCGCGGAACAGATGCCTCAAAAACCGTTTCACAACATGACGTCTCGCCTTTTTCACCTTTAAACTCATAAACCAGCGGAAACAGAACGGATTTCGTATCCCCGTCGGTAATCTCAGCCTCAAGGTGGTAATCGAGATTCAGAATATCCCTGAACCCACCGTCCAGACGGAAATATATATTTTCAGTATCGTATCCGAAATAAAGCATATGCAGAATGTTCGACGAGGCTGTCATGGCTCCAGCGTCGAATTTCAGGTCAAACCTGCCGCCACCAAGCCATTCAAAGAAGCTGGTCACTTTGCCGTCGATAACGGGAGTCATAGATCCCGCAGGCGCTTTAAGAAGACCCGATTTATGGCTCTTCTTAATAGGCTGATTGACCTCCGGCGGCACCTTCTCGCCAAGCAAAGTGTAAACGTTCGCTATGTGTCTGCGGAACAGCTTATCAAAAATATCAGACTGCAAACTGAAATGGTCGTCGCCGTACCACCAGAACCAGTCGGAACCCTCCGCCGCATAAAGCTCCTTCTCCACAGCCGTAAGGTCTCCCGCAGAGTGCCCCTTCGCCGAGTATCTTGAATACGCGTCCGAGAGAATCCTCCACGCCTCGTTCTTTTCAGGATGCCCCATCCAAGTTGTGAAATTAGCGTATATCCACGAACCGGCTCGTATTCTGTCCAGAGGTTCTTCGGGGCTATCGCACTCCGCCGCCTCGCTCATGGTGAGCGTCTCCACCCAGTTACAGGCGGAAAGCCTTGTATACAGCAGTTCAAAGAACTTCGATGCGTTTTCCGGGTAGTATTCCCACGCATTCTCACCATCCAGAATGACAGGCACCACAGGCGAAAAGTCACACATATCATATATTTCAGACAGCTTTGTCATGAAATCGTCAACAGCCTTCTCCGCTTCCCATCCGCTGTAGGTGAATCCCACAAGGTCGGAAAGCTCCTTGTCTCTGAAAAATATGTTTATTCTGCCGTCAGGAGTGCTGTACCCGTGTCGTTTGTAGAGTCTGTGGCGCTGCTGTTTGTCCCGCAGGTCACGCCCTATGGATGCCGCGAGCACGTCCTCGTCGCTGGCTATCCAGCGGATGCCGCAGCTTCGAAACAGTTCAGCGGCTTTATTTGAAATGCTGCCCTCCGCAGGCCACATGCCTTTTGGCGGGAAACCGAAAATATCTTTGTAATAGTCCACGGCGGTCTGCACATGCACCCGCGCATGTGGAGAAAAATCCGCAGAAATACTGGGCATCGGGATATCGGGAAGCGCCTCTTTCGCGCTTTTCACATCCAGAAGAAGCGGCAGTATCGGGTGATAGAAAGGAGTGGCGGAAACTTCAATATTTCCGTTATCCTGCAATTCTTTATAAAGAGGAACGATTGTTGCGACAAACTCAGCCAGCTTATCTATGAGGTGCAGCTTATCGTTGTGCAGAAAATCCCTGCCTTTGTTGATAAGTTCCTGAACAAAAGGAACATCCTTGCGCGTAAAAACTCCGCACCAGCTTATCAGGTACATCACCTCAAGGTCGAGAATGTCACCCTCGGAGAAGTTGAGTTTCGCCGTTTCAAACAACGGGGTGTCTCCCTTGCGGTCGTAAAGCTCGCGGTATCTTTTAAGAGGTTTCGCCTGATTCTTATAGTTCGCCATAAAAAGCTGCGGGATAAGAATATTCTTCTCCTCCTGCGTAAGCTCGCGAACGTCTTTCAGCATGAGTTTGAGAAAGGTATCGGAAACGCCCGCAGACGTGTAGTCCGCAAGCTGGACAAGGAGAGAGGGCACAAGATTATATGTGCCCTTCACCTTCGTAAATATTTTGTGATAATACGGAAGTTCATAATAGTCCTTCAGGGCGTGCAGATACACCCACGGCATATGATACAGCCCGTCAAGGTCGTCCTTATAGTATGGCTGGTGCATATGCCATAGGAAACACAGCCTGAGTTTCTTCATACTACTCCTGCTCCTGAAGCCATCCGTTTATCTTGTCTTTGTATTCGCCATGGATGCCGTTATATTCCTTCGCGTTCGCCGCCTCCACATAAAGGTGGACGTTTGCGGTGAACTGGTCGGGAACCATGTGCACCCAGCCTTTGCCCTTGAACATTATCTTGATGCCGTCAAGGAATGAAGCCTCTTTGTCCATAGCCTCTTCGCTCATCTTGCGCATGAGATAGCCCTTCATCTCCAGCGGACAGTTGATAACGGTGTGGCTGAAATGATATTCGGGTATAGTTTTCAGCACGTCGCTTATTCGCACGTTCTGCTTCGCCATCATCTCAAGCATTTTAAGTGAGCTGAACATTGCGTCGGCGTGTATTCCGTTCTTCATAAAGATGAAATTGCGGTTAAGGTCTCCTGTGAAATAGAAATTCCGCAGGAACTCCGCCTTTATCCCCGTGCCCTTGCCGCGGGTAATCTCAACGTTCATCAGCGAATCGTCAAGAACCGTGGGCGCATACGCCGGAAGATATACTTTCAGCTTTGTCTTGGCAGTGAGATCTATGAGTTTCAGCATGAACATCAGCGCCTTATCCTCTGAGAGCATCTCTCCTTTGTCGGTTATGATGCCCAGCCGCTCGCCATGGGGGAAAACAACTATACCAAGCTCCGATTCCGTCACCTTTACGATGTCGGAAACTTCTTTAAAGCTCAGTGCGCTCTGGTGGAGCGTTCTGGAGAGTTTTTTCTCATCGCGGTATGCGTTCAGAACCACGGCGTCCACACCTGCCTTATTCAGCAGTTCGGGGAATATCATATCCGTCGTTCCGTTTGTGAGGTCGGCAACTATCTTGCTTCTGCGGCTTTTCAGAAGCGTGATGTCGATGTTTTTCAGCACGCCCTCTTTATAGAACTCGTTGACCATCATCTGATCGTAAATTTCGCCGATATCGTCCTGCGTCGCTCTGCGGTAGTTTTCGCGGAAGAAGATACGCTCGACGTTCTTCTCCGTGTTGCTGTCGATGAGCAATGCGGAATCGTCATAAAAAAGTATTTCGGTATTGGTCGGGTCGCTCTGGCACTGACGGAAATATACACCCGCCACCTCGCCGAACATGGACAGCTTGTGTCTCATGATGGGCAGAGGGGTCATGCGCAGTTCCGTAACGTTCACGCCTGTTGAGAGCAGACCGCCGAGGAAGCATCTTTTAAGCATTCGGGAGGCTCTGTCATAGTCTCTGGACATAAGCACCCGCGCGCCCTGCGGAAGCTGGCTGCCCAGCGCCGCGCCCAGTTTCGCCGCCATATCGGGTGAAAGCTCCACGTTCGTCCTTGCAGATACCTTGCCGCCTTCGAAAATGGATTTTTTCCACTTATCGCCCCAGATAAGGTTGCTGCTGACTATTGAACCAGCCTCTATCTGTTTTTCCGGCCAGACCATCACGTCCTTTTCAAAGATGACCTGATTGCCGACCTCCGTTCCTTCGGCGATTATAACGCCGTGTTCCGCCTTAACACTTGAACCCAGCTTAACCCTGTCGCAGAGGACGGCGTTTTTGATAACGCTGTTTTTTCCTGCGAAACAGTCTTTCCACAGGATTGAGTCGGTGACTTTAGCCTTTTCGTCTATGACACTGTTTTTTCCCACAACAGAATCAATTATCACAGCATCCTTTTTGATAACACAGCCGTCATCTATCACAACAAGCCCTTCGAAACGGGCGGACTCGTCAATCTCACAGTTTTCACCGACGTAGATATGGGCGGATTTTTCCTCGCGCATGGTGCCTGAGAAGGGCAGAGTGACCTGACCCTCCATAATGTCGAGAAGTGCTGCACGGTATGAATCGGGGTTGCCCACGTCGCGCCAGTAGCCTTTTGCGTTGTAACCGAAAATGTCTATCCCGCTCGCCATCAGCTTGGGGAACAGATCTTTGGAGAAGTCGAAGTTAGAATCCTCAGGGATATATTGAAGGATTTCAGGTTCAAAAACATAGATACCTGTGTTTATGGTGTCGCTGAAAACCTCGCCCCAGCCCGGCTTTTCCAGAAAGCGCAGAATTTTGCTCTCCTTATCGGTGATAACTACCCCGAATTGCAGCGGATCCGGCACGGAAGTCAGTGTGATGGTCGCCAGCGAGTTTTTGACATCGTGGAAGCCGATAATTTCCTGAATTTTAAAGTCCGTGATAAGGTCGCCGCTAACGATTATGAACCTTTCGTCAAGGTATTTCTGAGCTTTTTTAACAGCTCCGGCAGTGCCGTAGTCATCGTCGGGCAGAACGTAGTTTATCCGCACGCCGAAATCGGATCCGTCGCCGAAATATCCTTTAATGACATCGGGTTTGAAATAAAGAAGAATAACTATGTCCACTATGCCCGCGGCTTTGAGCGACCCGATGATATACTCCATCATCGGTTTATTAAAAACGGGTATCATGGGTTTGGGCATACTTGAAGTGAGCGGCTGGATCCTCGTTCCGAATCCCCCCGCCATAACAACAGCTTTCATAAAAATCACTCCAAAATGAATTTAGTTCTTATGCAGAACCTTATTAATTTCTTCTATCAGATTGTCAAATTCGAGAGACTTGACCCAGTATCCGTCGGCAAGCCATGTGGAAAAGTCGTCCTGATATGCGCTGTAAGCAGTTGCGAGTATGATTTTGACCTTTTTCTCGCGTGAAGAAAGGTTCTGTAATATGTCTATACCGCTTTCGCCTTTAAGTTTTATGTCCAGCAGAATCAGATCGACGTTGTTTTTCGCAAGTGCATCATAACACTCGGCGGAGCCGGATGCTTCTATGACCTTGTAACCTCTGTCCTCCAGTTCCGAACGGTAAAGGAGCCTGATTTCCGGTTCGTCATCAACAACAAGTATCGTCACACCCATCATTTTCCTCCGTCATATTTTATCTGTATAAAAGTATACCATACGGACGAGCGTTTGTAATGTGATTGAAACGTAAAATCTTTTTTTATATTTTCAGGCTGTCTACCGCCGTCTTATAGTCGCCGCTGTTAAACACATAGCTTCCGGCAACGACACATTCACAGCCCATTTTAGCCAGCTTTTCAATATTCTGAGCGTTTACGCCGCCGTCAACCTGTATGATAAAGTTAAGTTTGCCCTCTTTTTTCATCTGTCTGAGCATCATTATTTTTCCATAAGTGTTCTCTATAAATTTCTGACCGCCGAAACCGGGGTTGACACTCATGAGGAGAACCATGTCGAGGTCTGGAAGTATCTCTTCTATGGTCGCAAGGCTTGTAGCGGGATTAAGCGACACGCCCGCTTTTTTTCCAAGCTCTTTTATGCGGTGCACCGTTCTGTGCAGGTGGATGCAAGCCTCCTGATGAACCGTGATATAGTCGCATCCTGCTGCGGCGAAGTCCTCAAGATACCTGTCGGGCTTCTCTATCATAAGGTGCGCATCGAACACCTTCTCCGTGGTCTTCCTCAATGCTTTTATGACAGGCGCACCGAAGGTTATGTTCGGAACAAACATTCCGTCCATAACGTCAAGGTGAATCCAGTCTGCGCCGGCATTGTCTATGGCGGCTATCTCCTCGCCGAGTTTCGAAAAATCCGCACTTAATATTGAAGGGGCTACAAGCATATTTTTAATCTCCGTTATTAATTACTTAAAATAATGTAAATCTCCCTTAATCCCCCTTTATTAAAGGGGGAAAAGCTCCCTCCTTTGGCAAAGGAGTGTTGGGTGGATTTATATTCTTCTTCCATTGTTTGCCAAAAAAAATATTTATTTTAAAACATTCATGCTTTATTACTGTCTAACCGATTATAAACTAAAATCATTAAAAGACCAGAAACTCTTATGAAAAAATACCTGCTATTTCTTTTAGCTTTAACCGTTTCCGCCCGCGCAGAGGCGTTTGAGATCAATAAGGACATCCACGAGTTCGCGGCCAACATGGAAAGCTGTTACGGAGTGCCCGCCAAAAAGGTTGAGTGGTGGCTCTACGGCACGAACATCAGCGAGATAGCGCTTAACAGGACGGCAAAACCCACAGAGGCAAAGCCATGGGGTGAATACAGAAAACTGTTCATAACCGACGACCGCACCCGCGGCGGGCTGGATTTTTACCTTGCGAACGAGGGAGATCTCATCCGTGCGGAGAGACAGTTCGGCGTGAGCAGATATGTCATAGCCGCCATACTCGGCGTGGAAACCAACTACGGCAAATATCAGCTCAAACTGCGCGCCGCAGACATGCTGGCAACACTTGCGTTCAACTCGCCGAACCGAAGAGCTTTTTTTACAAAGGAACTGCAATGGCTTTTCATAATAGCCGACAGAGAGGACGTTGACCCGCTCACATACATGGGTTCATACGCCGGAGCAATCGGCTATCCTCAGTTCATGCCTTCAAACTTTGACAAATTCGGCGTGGATTTCGACGGTGACGGCAAGACCGACCTCGTGCGCTCCATGCCAGACGCCATAGGCAGCGTGGCGAAATATCTTTCAGCCCACAGATTCAGTCTCAGCGACCCTATAGCAGTTCAGGCAGACGTTTCAGGCGACACATGGCAGCAGTTCGACGCGCGCTCAATGCGCCCGTCAAAACCTCTTAAAGAACTCATTGACAACGGTATCGTGCCCAGAGGGGATTTTGACACGAATATGAAAGCGACCCTTTATACACTGGACGGCACTGACGGCAAGGAGTACTGGATATTTTTCAACAACCTTTACGCCATCTCCCGCTATAACCCGCGGGTGAACTACGCAATGGCGGTCTTTTCACTCTCTCAGGAGATTGAAAAAGCCGTTAACTGGGCAAACGAAGAGGGCGTTTACGCCGAATAACATTTCTTGATATTATTGTACTAATGTAATATTCTGCCGAAAAGAGTACGGAGCAAAAATCATGATGGAAGAGCTTATCAGAAAGGCGGACGTTCTCATCGAATCGCTGCCTTACATCAAAGAGTTTTACGGCGAAACCATAGTAATCAAATACGGCGGACACGCCATGGTAGACGATCAGCTTAAATTCAGCTTCGCCCGCGACGTAGTTTTGCTCAAATACATCGGAATAAATCCTGTTATCATCCACGGCGGCGGTCCCCAGATAGGGGACATGCTGAAGAAACTAAATATTCCAAGCCACTTCATCTCCGGCATGAGGGTCACGGATATTGAAACGATGAACGTCGTTGAAATGGTTCTGGCGGGTAAGATAAACAAGGATATCGTCAGCCTCATAAACCGCAACGGAGGCAAGGCGATAGGGCTTTCCGGCAAAGACGGCAACCTCATCACAGCCGAAAAAATGTTCATTAAAGAAGGGGACGATTTCGTCAAAACACCTGAGATAATCGATCTGGGACACGTCGGTTCGGTTAAATCCATAGACGTGGGCGTTCTGAACACCATAGCAAAAGAATTCATCCCCGTAATAGCTCCGGTGGGCATAGGCGAGGACTATGAACCATATAACATCAACGCCGACCTTGTGGCGGGAGCTATAGCAGCGGCTCTGAAAGCAAGAAAGCTGGTTCTGCTAACCGATGTTGAGGGTGTTCTGGACAAAGAGGGCAAACTCATCTCCACACTCACGCCGGAAAAGATACGGATACTGAAAAAAGACGGCACGCTCACAGGCGGAATGATACCCAAAATTGACTGTGCTCTTGAAGCCGTGCAGGCGGGCGTTGGCAAATCACACATTATCGACGGACGGATAAGCCATTCAGTTCTGCTGGAAATTTTTACCGATTCCGGAATAGGCACACAGATAAGACTATGACACACATAAGGATTCCAGACGAATACTTCGCCAGGGCAGTAGGTCCCAACTGTGAATGGGACAAAAAGGTGATGGAGGCTTTCGCAAAGACCCCCCGCCACAAGTTTCTGGACGAGGCTATGTATAAGATGGCTTACGTTGACGACGCCCTGCCCATAGGTTACGGACAGACAATATCAAAACCGTCCACAGTGGCTTACATGACAAAGGCTCTTGAGCTTGAACCCACCCACAAGGTGCTGGAGATAGGCACAGGATCCGGTTTTCAGGCGGCTATACTCGCCCGTCTCTGCGACACGGTATACACTGTTGAGCGCATAGGCGAACTGCACCGCAGGACATATCAGATAATCAAAAGGATACCGTTGCGTAACGTGAAGATGAAACTTGAACCTGTCAAACTGGGCTGGGACGAGTTTGCTCCATACGACCGCATAATCTGCACAGCGGAGGGAAAATCAGTTCCGCAGGAACTCGTAGACCAACTCGCAGACGGCGGACTGATGCTTATCCCCGTTAACGGTAAACTTGTGAAAATTACCAAAAACGGTACTACAATATCTCAGGAACCGCTCAAACTCTGCTCTTTCGTTGATTTCGTAGGAACATAAGAATAATAAAAGTCAAGGAAAATTGTCAAATTTTCTTTTCGTTTATTATTTAGTGCTTCCCTTTTTTTTATAACTCCGTTACAATGTGTTTCAGGCGTGCTTTACATAGAATCAAGCAGTTTTAACACTGCCCAGTCCGCACCGCAGGAGACGGGAGTTATGGAACACAAAACCATCACCCAAATAACGGCTCAGTTGACACTTTGCGGCAGCGTACTGTCCCCAATTCATATTCCAGACATTTTTTGCCCGGACATCCAACAAAGCCGTGCCAAAAGCGCGGAAACCAACCTTACCTGTTTATTTTCGGAGCAGTTATGAACGAAGGTGAAATACTCGAAGACAAAATCGAGGAAGATTTTGACGGAAAAATTGAAGAAGAGTGCGAAGTCGAAATCGACGTTAAGGTCGATTATTCATCCGATGACCTTGAGGTCTTCAAAATCTACCTCAACGAAATCTCAAAATACCCCGTCCTCTCCAGAGAGGAGGAGGTTGAGCTGTCTCAGGGGATAGAGAAAGGCTGCCCCCAGAGCAAAGAAACAATGATTAAATGCAACCTGCGTCTCGTTGTGTCCATTGCGAAAAAGTACATTAACAGAGGCATGAACCTTGTTGACCTCGTTGAAGAGGGGAACATCGGTCTGCTGAAAGCTGTGGAAAAATTCGACTACACAAAGGGATTCAAGTTCAGTACCTACGCGACGTGGTGGATTCGTCAGGCTATCGAACGCGCCATAATCAACCAGTGCCGTATGGTGCGCATACCGGTGCATATGTCTGAAAACATTAGCAAAGTCATGCGCGCGCAGACCGACCTGCAACAGCAGATGGGGCGCGAACCTACCATCCACGAACTTTCAACCGCCTGCAAAATGCCCCTTTCCACACTTAAAAAAGTGTTCGATGCAATCAAGCAGGATACGTCTCTGGACATGCCCGTTGGCAGCGACGAAAGCAGTACGCTCCACGAGTTCATCACAGATGACGAAAAGTACAGCGACCCTTATATGCGAATCGAAAATTCCAGCAAGAAGGACATTATCTTCAAATGGCTGACCTTCCTGTCGGAAAACGAAAAGGTTATTATCGTCAGACGATACGGGTTGGCAGGAAACGACCCTGAAACTCTTGAGGCTATCGGAAACGACCTGGGTATAACCCGCGAGCGTGTACGCCAGATAGAGAAGCGCGTCCTCAACAAAATGCGCAACCTGCTTGCAACCAAGAAGATATCACTGGAGGAGCTGATTTGAACCGGATACCCGCAGATGAACTGAAAGTGAGGATGGCAAACTTTACAGCCGGAATGGACGCACTCTGTCCGGACTGGGAAACGGCTATGATAGTCAGTAAGGTGAACCTCTATTACTTCACGGGTACCCAGCAGAACGGCATTCTCCTCATCCGCAGAGGAAAGGACGCAGTGTTTTATGTGCGTCGCAGCTTTTACCGAGCGGAACACGAATCTGATTTTGGAAATATCGTAAAGATAAACAGTTTCAAGGACATAGCCGCTGCCGTAGGTAACTGCGGCAGCCGTGTCCATATGGAAAAAGAGTTTGTTCCACTCGCCTATTTCGAGCGGGTTAACAAATATTTCAACTTCACAGAGGTGCTCTCATGCGACCTCGCCCTCTCCGTGACCCGTTCGGTGAAAACAAAATATGAACTGAACATCATGCGCGTTGCTGGAAAACTGCACGGAAAAACGCTGACAGAGTTCGTTCCCTCTGTCGTCCGGAAGGGAATGAGCGAAAAGGAACTCGGTTCGGAGATACTGAAATATATGATGGACAACGGACATCAGGGCATTGCGAGGCTTTCGATGTTCAACACGGAGATGTTTCTCGGACAGGTCTGTTTCGGAGACAATTCCATGTATTTCAACACCTTCGACGGCCCCGGAGGCGTGCTTGGCATCAGCCCTGCGGCTCCCTTTTTCGGCAACGCCGACAGACTTCTTGCCGACAACGAGCTTATCTTCATAGATATAGGCTGCGGAATCGACGGCTATTACACCGACAAGACACAGGTCTATTCCCTCGGCACCCTGCCCGACATAGCATACGAATACCACGACCGCTGCGTGAAGATACTTGAAGACACCGTTTCGCGCCTTAAACCCGGCGCGATCCCTTCAAATATATACGAAGAGGTAATGAGCGGTATTGACGAAAATTTCCTTGAATATTTCATGGGAGTTAAGGACGAAAGGGTAAAATTCCTCGGACACGGCATAGGGCTTGTCATAGACGAATATCCTGTTATCGCCAAAGGTTTCGACGCGCCCATACAGGAAAACAACGTATTCGCGGTGGAGCCGAAACGCGGCATCCCCGGAATCGGGCTTGTGGGGCTGGAAAACACCTACATAGTCACGTCCGAAGGTGCGGAGTGCATCACAGGATGCACAAAACCTATAATCAGGCTTTGATATTGCTCTCCAAACGCTCTTTCAGCGATGAAAGAAGCTGCTCCATCTTCATAATAAGCTGAATCATCACAGCGTACATATCCTTGAAAACGTGGGCTATCTTAAACTGTGACTGCTCTTCCGGTATATCCTCGTTCTGGATGCTGTTAACCTCTATCAGGGTGCGGATGGTATATGACTGAACGTAGTGCATCAGCACGTTAAAGAAATCAGGTGCCTTGAATATTTCGTTAACGTCTTCCATCTTAACAAGCAGTGCTCGTCCTTTGTCCGCATCGTAGGGCACACCGTTCAGCGACGGTATCCATATCTCGTTGAAATATCGCTCAGCGAGGTCATATCCCTCCTGAAAAGTCTTTATTGCCCTGCGGCATGTATCGAGCCCCTTATCAACCTTGCCGAGAACGCTTTTGCGTTGTGCCGTCTGAATGAGCTCATCAGGATATTTTAAAGTGCTGTTTATCACTTCCAGCGGGTTGAAACTGTCTCTGATATATTTGTCTATCGCCTCTCTGAATGTCATAAGGGTGGTGCCGTGTATCTTTGCTCCGCCCTCAGTGGCGTTTATCACTTTGGCCGGAGACCCCACCACGTCCTTATGATAATAATTAAGGAACGTGTTCCAAACCTTTGTGGAACGAAGTTGGGGGACATAGTTGCCCTCTACCATGACAACATTCTGTTCCATATAGTTTTTATTTGTTTCTTCCTTTTCGCCGAAAGTGTTACCCGAAGCGTGGGTATTTCCGTCTTCGCCGAACGCAAGATCCTGTCCGATAAGGATTATAGGATCGCATCCCATATATTCAAGCAGCTTGAACGCCATATTACCCGATGAAGGTCCGATATTAAGTATGCCCTTTTCTATGTCCAGCCACTTGAATGTGGCAAAGTTTCTGTATACTACTATACGCTTGCCCTTATAAACGGAGTAAGTCCGAGGGTGAACTACCGGAGCTGCCGCAAAATACACATCCTCAAACGCCTGTTCCTCCAAATTTTCAAATAGTTGGGAAGTGGGCACGCCTCTTTCCAGCGAACAGACCATATGGGGCTTGAGTCCTCTTTTGCTGAGTACGCGCAGAGATGCGTCCGCACCGGCTATAACGGCTTTGTCGTATATTTCCCGGAGAAGCTCCACATTTTTGTTCAGCGAGGGTCCGGTGGCGACAACGACTCCGGGTCTGCCTTTAAAAACGTCTTTAAGCTGGTTTATCCCCGGATTTCCGAATATTTCCTCGATATTTACGAAAGTATGCTCAATGCCTATCATTGAATCGTGCGGGTCGTTGCCGAAATAGTTCAGAAGCTCTTTAATAACGCTGCGCATGGTTCTGACAGCGTCGAGGTAATACTCCTTGTTCTCTGAAAAAGCCGTAGGCTGTTCTATGAAATTGATTGTTTTGATATAAAACTTGGAATCTGTAAGAGTAAGAACGTTCACCATGCGAGCGTATATAACAGGCAGTTCCTCTCCGACGAAAAAGAGCATATTAGGGCTGTTCAGCATCTGTGTTATGTCAACTGTATTAAGCATGGTGCGGAAGGCGTCCACATCCTTTTCTATTATAACGTGAAGTCCGCCCTGGATCCGGAACAGGCGGAACATGGCAAAAACCTGATACATCATGCCGCAGCCGAGAAAAACATTAAACTGCAACACCTTCAGTTTTCTTGACCTGATATCCTGCTCAACCTCCGCCATGGGGTTGAAAGAACTGTAGAACGATCGCCCTGTCTTTCTGCTGCGCATGTTCGGCATAAGACCTTCGCGCGGGGGCAGAACAATTTCATAATTGCTGTTTTGCGGCATGGCAGCTATTCTGCCGTATATTTCCGGATATCTCTCCTGCAAAACTTTCAGATTGTTTTCCCTCACGCCCATTCTGTTTCTCTCCGTTTTTCCTGCATAGAAAGATAATAACCGCCGCCGGCATAAACCGTCAATAACATAAATTTTTTTTCATTTGATGAAAAAATAAGCAAAAGTATTTATTTAAATGTCCGATTACATAACAGTGAAAAATTATTATGGAGTTTTTTAAGTGGTTAAAACCTTGTAAGCTGTATTAAAGCCCGGATCAAATTCTTATCATTTCACCTATGACGAAATAATTGCGTCAAATTTCTAAAGTTATCCATATTTCTGCCGATATAACTCTCAGTAAAACCCGAATTACCTGAAAAGCCCCTTGGACAAGGGTTTCGCAGGTTTACAGTTTAAAAAAACGGTACTGAAACAATCAGACCGATGCATCCGTACAACGGAGCATCGGTCTTTTTTGTTTTCACGAGGAGGATCTATAGGCTTGCTTTTCGGTTAATTGGTTTCTTTTAAACGGCAATTTTCGACGCACAACAATTTAGTACTGTCGGCACGGATGCCGACCACGATTCAACATGGAGGTCTATCATGGCGTTAACAGTATATACTAACGTCAACTCGCTGATCGCGCAGAATTATGTGAATCAGACGAGCAGCAACATATCCAAAAACCTTGAGAAACTCTCCTCAGGTCTCAGAATAAACAGCGCGGCTGACGACGCATCAGGTCTCGCTATTTCCGAGAAACTGCGCGGGCAGATTTCAGGTCTCTCAAGGGCATCATCAAACGCTCAGGACGGTATTTCTATGCTTCAGACTGCTGAAGGCGGTCTGTCAACCATTCAGGAAATGACTCAGAGAATGAGAGAGCTCGCTGTACAGGCTTCAAACGGCGTTTATACTTCAAACGACCGCGCCGAGATACAGAAAGAGGTTGATCAGCTTAAAGAAGAGATCGACCGCGTTGCCTCTTCAACAGAGTTCAACACTAAAAAACTGCTCAACGGTGATTCCACTGCCCTCTGGTCAACAGACAAAGGTCAGTCAATCGACGTTGCAGTGACAGGTAAGGTTGCGGAAGGCAACTATAACCTTGAAATCGAAGTGGACGCAGGTAAAAACTACGTTTACAAAACAGACGTTATGACGCTGAACACCGACTCTGTCGGCGGCGAGATAACAACTGCGGGCGGAACAGAGAACGACACTAACGTCAACTCCGTTTCCGATATCAAAACAGTCGCGACTTCCGGCACAAGCTATTACACAGTAACAGTAGGAAACACTGCCGTTGAAAACGCATCCGCAACAGTTACTGCAACATTCCAGCAGACAGGTTCTTCCTTCTCCGTTTCATCAGCGGGAATCGGAACAGGCGGCACAACTTTCGCTGATTCAGGTTACCTTGAGATCAAATTTGACAGCGAAGTTACTTCCGCTTCATCTTCAGTAAGCGTTTCTGCAAGATTCATCAACGCAAAAACAGGCGCTGTAGGCGAATGGGCAACTATGTCAGGTGCCACTGTTTCCAACGGAACAGTTACTTTCAACGAAAGTACAGGTGGCGGCGGACCCGCTATCGATGCTTCAGTTACAATCGGTGTTGCCGGTAAAATTCAGGAAGGCGACAAGATACTGATGAGCATTTCCGGACAGTCTACTGTTGCAGGAGCAGCCACTTCCGGCGGCGGTACCATCAAGATATCAGGCGGACCCGCAGGACAGGCAGGACCGACAATCCAGTATACCGACGACAACGCTCTGACCAAAGCTGACAACGGCGACGACGTTATCGACTATAACAACGTAACCGTTTACT
>NZ_JAJUIS010000035.1 GCF_029267515.1 Seleniivibrio woodruffii | reverse complement strand
TTTGATGGCAGGAATGGCGTCCGATGCTCTGGTCTCAGTCAGAAAGCCGAGCCTGCCGAGGTTTATCCCCAGAATCGGCGTCTCTTTCATGCCCAGAAGTCTGACAGCGGAAATGAGCGTTCCGTCGCCTCCGAGGACTATGACAAGATCAGCCAGCTCACGGATATCGTCGTCGGTATAAAATTCTCTTTCGCCAAGCGCCTCAGCCGTCCGTTTCGCCTTGAGAATGCGGACTCCGTGTTCGGTCAGAAAATGCGTTATCTCCCCCAGTAGGGGACGCACTCTGTCGCCGTGGGGCTTAGCTATGATAGCAATATTCTTCATACACTACCTTGCGGATGATGCTTTCTGTTTGTTGCGGAACTAATTGAACATTGTACCTAAAATACACCAGATATTCAATGTTTCCTTTTGCGCCTTTAATGGGCGATGCGCAAAGCCCGGCAAGAGCGAAACCGCACCCGCCGCCCCATGTGATTACCTGACTTATCACTCTCTCGTGAACGCTTCTGTCGTTAACTATTCCGCCCTTGTCCACCTCATTGCGCTCCGCTTCGAACTGGGGCTTTATGAGAAAGACAGCCACCGAATCATCATGGCAGAACTGCACACAGGCGGGGATTATCTTTGAAAGAGAGATGAAGGACACGTCGCAGACGAAAACGTCGGCCACTGTGTTGATGGTCTCATAGGGGATGGTTCTGAAATTTGTGGCATCCAGCACTGTCACCCGCTCATCCCTTGCGAGTCTGGGGTCGAGCTGCCCTTTGCCTGTGTCCACTGCGAAAACCTTCGCCGCACCGTATTTCAGCGCAACGTCGGTGAATCCGCCTGTGGATGCACCTATATCTATTACAGTTTTATCTTTGAAATCGATTTGAAATTCATCCGCCGCCTTTTCGAGCTTCAGCCCGCCCCGGCTTGCGAATTTGTTGTGGGCTTTCAGCCTGATGATGCTGTCGGAAGGAACAGTCTGACCGGGCTTGTCGGCTCTGTGGTCGTTCACAACCACAAGACCCGCCATGATAAGCCTTGCCGCCTCGTCAGCATTCTCAGCCAGATCCAGCTGAACCAGAAGACTGTCGATGCGCTCCTTTTTCGGCTTCTGCATCAGATATGTTTTCCGATGTTTTCCAGAATGCTCTCAGCATCCAGCTGAATGAGCTTACGCAGGCTTTTGTGGTCGCCGTGTTCAATGAATACGTCGGGGATGCCGTGTTTGATGATTTTGACCAGAACGCCTTTATCCATAAGGATATCGGCTATCTCATCACCCGCTCCGCCCTTAACGCTGCCCTCTTCGGCTGTAACAACCAGTTTTGCGCCCCTTGCGGTTTCGGCGATCTTTTCGGCGTTCAGCGGCTTAAGGAAACGGATGTTGACCAGTTTTGCGGAGATTCCCTTTGCCAGCAGTTCTTTATAAACAGGGTACACCTCTTCGAAGATATGACCGGCAGAGAACAGAACAACGTCGGTTCCGTCGCCTATTATCTCCGGCTCTCCCATCTCAACGGGGGTAACGGGTATATCGTCATATGCGCCCGCCTCGCCTCTGGCATAGCGGATGGCACAGGGAGTCTGCATTTTTTCG
>NZ_JAJUIS010000017.1 GCF_029267515.1 Seleniivibrio woodruffii | reverse complement strand
TCGAAGAAATGTTTGGGATAGAGAATGATATGGGTAAAAAACAGCTATTTGCCGCAATATAAATCAGAAAAAGAGAATAAAAAGATAAAGAGACAAAAAACGCCGTACTTCTTTCGAAATACGGCGTTTGTCAGCAATCTGCGGGGAGCTGACGCTCCCCTTTTTCTTTTGCATATCTGAAATTTTCAAGTTATTATTCAATCAGATGTTCACATAGCATTTATAAAAACTGTTCCGAATACGGAAGGACAAGAGGCGGACACGTCTCTATCACTATCGGGGGTTAAGGATTAATGAAAAGGGTATTATTATTTGTTTTTCTGCTGTTCTCTTTTGCGGTTTATGCCGGTGAACTGGAAGACGCTGTGGCAGAATACAACGGCGGATCTTATGAAAAAGCGTTTCAGCTTTTCAGCGGACTCTGCGGACAGGGCAACTCCATTGCGTGTGCCTATCTTGGGGATATGTATTTCAATGGCGAGTATGTGGCTCAGGACAGGGCAAAGTCTCTCGGTCTTTTCATACAAAGCTGTGCAAACGGCGTGGCATCCGCGTGCGCGAGCGCTGGAGACTCCTACTATTTTGAATACGGCACATCAAAGAATGTTGACGCATCAGTAGACTACTATTCCAGAGCATGTAGCGGAGGAATCGGTTACACCTGTTATAATATGGGTTATTTATCCGAAACCGGAGAGGAGATTGAAAAAAATCCTGAAAACGCTGCCGCATTTTATGAAAAGGGGTGCGGGCTGAACTATGGAAAAGCCTGTGCAGGACTTGCCTTCATGTATGAAAAAGGTAATGTGTTCAAACAAAGCTACTCCGAAGCGATAAAATATTACGAAAAAGCGTGCAGCAACAACAACGCCGCAGCGTGCAGATTCAAAGGAAACTTGTTGTATCAGGGAAAGGGAACCTCCACAGACAAACCGGAATATGCAAAAGCTCTTGAGATGTACAACAGGGCGTGTGACGGAAAGGACGGCATGGGGTGCAGATTTGCTGCCGAAATGTATTTTGAAAACCTCGGCGTTAAAATAAATTATCCTTTGATGAAGGAAAAATATGAAAAAGGCTGTGAATATGCGGATGCGGAATCATGTTACCAGCTTGGACTGAAAAGCCAGTCCGGAGACGGAGTTAAAAAAGACGTTTCTCTCGCTTTCACATTTATGAATCTTGCCTGTACGCTCGACCACTACAACGGCTGTTATCTGGCAGGAAATCTTGCGTATGACGAAACTCTCGGATTTGTAATAAACCACAACACAGCAATGACAATGTACACAAAGGCATGTGACAACAACGTTTCCATGGCATGTAACAATCTTGGGCACATGTACGACAATGCCAGAGGCGTTGCAAAGGACTCAAAGAAAGCACTCGCTCTTTATCAGAAATCATGCGATATGGGCAACGAACTTGCGTGCTACAACCTTGCGGTCAACCTGCTCGAAGAGCAGCCATACAATGCGGAACACAAACAGCAGGCATTTAAGATATTTGAAGACGGATGCAACGGGACACGTTCCGAATCATGTACAAACCTTGCCTACATGTATGCCGAAGGTATTCTGGCAGAACAGGATTATTTTAAAGCGTTCAAATATTACAACAGATCGTGCGATATGGGTAACGGACTCAGTTGCAACATGGTCGGCAATATGTATCAGGAAGGGCGCGGCACCCGTGCGGACATCACAAAAGCGTTCAAGCTCTATGAAAAATCCTGTAATCTCAGTTACGGTTCCGGCTGTAACAATTTAGCAATAGCCTATGCCGACGGAAACGGTGTAAAAGTGAACAGGATAAAAGCGAAACAACTTTTCGGAAAGGCATGTGACCTGAAGGAACAGAAAGGCTGCGACAACTATAAATCAATGAAATAATAAGCAAAAGGGCGGTCTGAAAAAGACCGCCCGTACATGAGAAAACTCCTGATATCAGTCCGCGAAAGCAAATTTCTCAACATCAAACAGACCTTTGTCGCTGAGTTTCAGCGATGGTATGACCAGAAGCGCCATGAAAGAAAGCGTCATAAAAGGCGCCGTAAGTTTCGAACCCGCACACTTAACCATACTGTCCAGTTCCCTGTATTTTTCAGCGGTTTCATATCCGTCGGCATCGGTCATTATTCCGCCCACAGGCAGCGGAAGCGAAAGCTCTTCCCCGTCTGTTACACAGGAAAGACCGCCACTGTTTTTTATAACCAGATTTACAGCCTTTGCAATGCTCACATCATCGCAGCCGACACAAATGATATTGTGTGAATCGTGAGCGACGCAGGATGCAAACGCGCCCTTTTTCAAACCGAAATTCTTTGCGAAAGCAACGGCAGGTTTTGAATCTTCATATCTGTTAACTACTGTCAATTTTAGTATATCCTGTTCAGGACAAGGTAAGGCTTTCATTTTTCCGGTAACAAGCTGACCGTCTTCAACGGTTATAACATCAACAGGAACTGAAACGGACAGGGCAAAATCCGCAGGTGTTTTTTCCGCTGCACAGAAGCGGTTCGGATGCTCCGCATGAACGCTTTTAAGAAGTGACACACCATTTTCAGCACAGAGAACACCCTTTATCCACGTCTGCTTCACGTTAAAATCTTTCAGACTGTCCACAACGATGAAATCCGCGCTGTCACCCGCCCGAAGGAGTCCGCAGTCAAGCCCGTAATGCCCGACCGGAGTCAGACATGCCGCCGTAAGCACATTAAAGATATCTGCGCCATTTGCAGCAGCACGCCTGACAGTGAGGTTTATGTGTCCTGCGGTCAGATTATCAGGGTGGAGGTCGTCGCTGCAAAGCATACACATATCAGGATGCTCGTCTATCAACGGAAAGAGCGCTTCGAAATTTTTAGCTGCGGAACCTTCGCGTATCTGTATCTTCATGCCAAGGGATATCTTCTCTCTGCCCTCTTCGTATGAAACAGCCTCGTGATCGGTGGTGATACCGCTGCTGATATATTTTTTCAGGTTCTCACCCCGCAGAATGGGAGCGTGACCGTCAACAGGTCTGCCCGCCGCCTTTGCCATCGCAAGTTTTTTCATAACGGTTTCATCACCATTCAGCACGCCCGGAAAATTCATCATTTCACTCAGATATTTTACACGCTCATCCGTGAAGAGTTCCGCAATATCCCCAGCGGAAACGGTTCCGCCGGAAGTTTCAAAAGGGGTTGCCGGAACGCAGGACGGCGCGCCGAAAAAAAACCGGAAAGGGGTTTGTTCCGCGTTTTTCAGCATAAAGCGCACACCATCCATGCCCAGAACGTTAGCTATCTCGTGAGGATCGCTGACACATGCGCCTGTGCCGTGAACAGAAGCAAGACGGGAAAACTCAGAAGGCACAAGCATTGAGCTTTCGATATGAATGTGGGCATCTATGAACGGCGGTAGGATGAAACAGTTGTGCACCTTCCCGTCTTTTTCAACGGACACTATCTTTCCGTTCTCAAAAGAAACTGTGCCTCCGTAAATTTTCCTGTTTATTATATCGACAATATTGCCTGTTATTTTCATGACATAACCTCTCATAAATTAAAACCCGCCCGCAAAAGCCCGTTCAGGGAGGCATAAGGAATATTCACTTCGAACGAATCGCAATATCCGGGGGTAATCTCATATTTTGAGAATACAAAATCTATCCCGCCCTCTTTCAGAACGAAACGCGGCACAAAACCTTCGCTGTCCAGCGTATCAAACAGCGGACAGTCGTTTCCGATCTTATTTTTAATAATACTTTTCACCGACGGAAGCGGATCTTTGGTCTTATCGAAAACATCGTAAAACTCAACGAACCTGTTGTTTCTGATATCTATATTCACCGGAGTGACAGAGCTGTCGCCGTGGGCTGCTCTGCGGAAATATGAACTTCGGCGCAGTAAGATTCCGACATACCTGTCGTCCGCTCTCATAACATCGTAGGAAAGGCTCAGATAGACAGTATCCTTTGAAACAAAAGGTTTTATAACCTCTTTCGGGATACTGTTCGCCTCTTTGAATATCTTTCTGTGGAGCAGCGATTTTATAACAGGAGCGGATATTTTGATATCAGCGTCATCTTCGAATATTTTTTCGCCTGCTCTGCGGTTCATCTCCGCCGCATCATACTTAACAGTGGTTATTCTGTAGCGTCCGCCCAAATAAAACAGAAGCGCCGTCAGACAAACAAGGAAAACCGCAAACGCTATTCTGATGATTTTCATATTTTCACCCCTACTACTTATGATACACACGCGGCGGGATATGGAAAGGAAGATTTAACATTGACAGTATCGTCAAATTTTGATAATGAAAATCATTATCGTTTTCCGGAGTTAAGGACCTTGGAAACAACAGAGACAATAAACACAAAAAAGCACGGTTTCCCCTGCCGCATTAAAAAGATTTCGGCGGCTCTGGAGGAACCCATGGCAACAGATGCGGAATCGGGCGTAATAAACGTTAATTACAGAATAAGGGTACACCTTTTCATAGTCATCCTATTTCTTGCGGTGATACCCATGCTCGCCATCATTCTGCTTTACGAGCATAAAATTGTCGAACCGGGAGGCAGCGCACTCATTCTCATCCCTATTTTTATTCTTCTCGCTTCGCAGTCGCTCACAACACTTCTGGAATATATTCTGTTCAAAAAGAACCTGCTGAAAATACACGAATTTTCCGAACGCATCAAGGACGGGTATTATGATACGCACTTCAACCTCCCCATGCAGAGGGACGAGGAGAACTATCAGATTCAGGTGCTGCGCAGTCTGGAATCACTTGCGCGCGTTATACGCGGACAGAACAACATGCTGATATACAACCTGAAAGAAACCCGCACGGAAGCCAACATGATGAAAAAACTGGCGGAACGCGACGGGTTGACCGGACTTTTCAACAGAAGATACTTTGACACCGTTTTTCAGGCGGAGGCGGAGAACTCCAAACGCAGTAAAACCGCTCTGACACTTATCATGGTGGACTGCGACAAGTTCAAACAGGTCAACGACACATACGGACACGACACGGGGGACAGAGTTCTGAAACAACTCGCACTGATAATGACCGAGGTTATACGCAGCGGGCGGGACGTGCCCTTCCGTTTCGGCGGCGACGAGTTCGGGATACTGCTGCCGCAGACAGAGCTTTCTGCTGCGGAGAGGGTTGTAAGCAGACTTCAGGAGGTATACATGACCTCCGAACGCCATGGAACAACACTGAGCATATCCGCTGTTTCTGCAGTCCTTGCCGAGGGAGCCAATCTCCACGAGCAGATGAAAACAATCATAAAGAGAGCCGACGACGGAATATATAAGGTCAAACGCAGCGGCGGAAACGGCGCAGAGTTCGCGAGGGTGTAGTCATATGACTATGCTCTCCAGCAGTTCCGCATATGCACGGAAAAGGCGCGTTCTGTAGCTGCTGCCACCTGTCAGGATAAATAACTTACGTTTCAGGTTCAAAGGGGTGTGAACCTCAGTGAGCCATCCGTTGTCAAGTTCTCTCTGAACCGCCATCCTTGACAGACAGCCTATCCCAAGCCCCGCTTCAACAGCTTTTTTTATGGCTTCCGTGTGCCCCAGTTCCATGGACACAGCATACTTTATACCCTTAACGTCCATCGCCGTCTCAAAAACTTCTCTTGTGCCCGAACCCTTCTCCCGGATTATCCAGTCCGCACCTGAAAGCATCTCAGACGTCACAAACCCCATCTCGGCAAAGGGGTGTTCCTTTCCTGCAATGACCACCAGCTCGTCGTCCTTCCATGGCGCAGCGGTCAGCGTGGGGTTATGGGAAGGTCCCTCTATGAGTCCAAGGTCAAATTCGCCCTCTTCCACCGCCTCTTCGATCTGCTGTGTGTTCGCGACGTAAAGGAGCACCTTCGCCCGAGGATATCTGTGCGTAAACTCGCCGACTATCTTAGGCAGAAGATAGTTGCCTATGGTCGTGCTCGCCCCGACTTTCAGAACACCCAGCGGTTCGCCCACGGACTCGTTCAGGAACTGTTCGATAAGGTACACCCTTTTCAGCACCTCCTGAACCTCCGGCAGGACCTCCCGTCCCCTGTCGTTCAGAAGAAGTCTTCTTCCGCGGCGCTCAAAAAGGGGCGCGCCCGTTACCCGCTCAAGGTCGGCAACGGCCATGCTTACCGCTGACTGGCTGAGGAAAAGCTCTTCACCCGCTTTTGTAACATGCTGACTCACTGCCACCTTTTCAAAAATCTCAAGCTGCCTCAGGGTAATTGTCATATCAGCCTCTCTTATCAGTAAAACTGAATATGTTTGTCAATATTTTGAATTTTTATTTATATACAAGAAGAGCTATATTAATGCAATAATATAAAACAAAGGAGTTTGTCATGGAGAATAATAACGGATTAAAGGTCTTATTCTGGCTTCTGCTTATCTGCTGCTGTCTGCCATTGGTCACAGCACCCATGGCGCTCACCGCAGGGATAGCATACGGCATCATCTTAGGCAACCCGTGGAGCAAAGCCACGTCCGTCTGGAGCAGGAGGCTTCTTCAGGCTTCAGTAGTAGGGCTTGGTTTCGGAATGAACATGCCGGAACTGCTCAAAACAGGCAAAGACGCGTTTGTCTATACTGCGATAAGCATAGTCTTTACAATGGCAGTGGGGCTTCTGCTCGGTAAAGCATTTAAAATTCCACAGCGCACGTCAACACTTATCAGCTTTGGTTCAGCCATTTGCGGAGGCAGCGCAATAGCCGCCATGGCACCCGTCATAAAGGCTGAATCAGAGGAGATAGGCGTTGCGCTTGCAACTGTGTTCACGCTGAACTCTGTGGCGCTAATAATCTTTCCGCCCATCGGGCACCTTCTGGATATGGCACAGAGACAGTTCGGGCTTTGGTCGGCTCTCGCCATTCACGACACCAGCAGTGTTGTGGGCGCGGCGGCGGCATACGGCACAGCGGCACTTGCTGTGGGCACGACAGTAAAGCTCACAAGGGCGCTCTGGATAATGCCTGCGGCGCTAATCGCCGCATGGGTAAGCAAGTCCGAAGGCAAAGTGAAGTTCCCCATGTTCATCCTCGGTTTCATTCTGGCGGCAGTGATAAAAACCGCCCTGCCGCAGCTTGATATGGTATGGAACCCGCTCAACGCCATAGCCAAACAAAGCCTTGTGGTCACGCTGTTTCTGATCGGCAGCGGATTGACGAGAGAGGTTATAGGTAGAACCGGCGTTAAACCTCTGGCACAGGGCGTTCTGCTCTGGATAGCGGTTTCCGTTACCAGCGGTTTTGCCATCATAAGCGGCTGGATAAGCTAAGGGAGGCACAGCATGAAAGATATTAAAACGATACTCTTTGCACTGGATATCTCAGACGGCGCGGAATATGTTTTCGAATATGCCGCGGCAATGGCGAACGCCTTCTGCGCGCAGATCGCCGTCATCCACGTCATACACCGCCAAACAGACCTTAGGGAATATTACGTTCCTGAGATGTCATTCGAGGAGACCGACAGACAGATTGACGAAGCGGCTGTGAAAATGACGAATGATTTCTGCGAAAGGCACAGGAAAGACTTCCACGATATCAAAGGCTTTACGGAGGTCGGAGTTCCGCACGAGAAAATAGTCGAAAAAGCGATAGAGATAAACGCATCCATGATTGTCATGGGTACCCACGGACGGCAGGGATTCGAACACTTCATATTCGGCAGCACCGCCGAAGGAGTTGTTAAAAACGCACCTTGCCCCGTTCTCACCATACGTCCGCAAAAGGCTGAATAAAAAAAAAGCCCGGTCGCAAAACCGGGCTTCATTTAATCAGTTATCAGTATATTTCTCCCGCCCGCACACAGCGAGTATAACTGGTTGCAAAACTAATTGAATTGTATTGGAAACCGATACCATTTGGGCTTAAAATGAAGTTCGCAGTACTGCTTAATGGAGATCTGGTTGAACTCCATAAGTATGCTGTAAGTCCGTTCTGGAATGTGGAGTTCACGAAGCTGCTGGTTTCAGTATAGCCAATTATTGATTCCAATTCCTTCACATTCGGAACTCTCCAGTCGGTGTATCCGCCCAATGTGAGGCTTTCGCAATAAGGGATTGCATCTGCCCATGCTAAGGGTGTGACTCCCACATCAGAATCATCCTGCCACTGAAGACCGCTATTGACATGAGTAACGATTGAGGTTGCGACATCTCTGGTGAAAGTACCTCTGCTCAGTTTTACTCCCCGCACACACCGATTAAGCGAAGGCGCTGTCTTAGATCCCGGAATAGTAAATCCGCTTGAACCATCCATTACCCAGATTAAAGTTGCATCACTTCCCAACGCTGTTGCGGAATGAATATTTCCTGAACTGAGGGTGTTCTGGAACACTGCATTTATAATTCCATTAGTACCCTTTCCGTAATCTGCGATTGTTACCAGTTCATATATCTCAGGCATACGCCAGTCAGTGTAGCCGCCGAGAGAAAGATTTGAGCAATAGTCTGAGGCATCCTGCCAGGTTTTCGTCACTGTAACTTCCGAGCCGTCCTCCCACATGAGATTGTCTTCATTGTCGGTTACTATCTCGTTTACATTATCCCTGGTGAAGCTGAACGCTCTTCCTGCCTGATAGTATCCGTCGTCTTTCGATATGTATGAGGTAACCTGTCCGGTTTGGAAAACTATCGACAGCGGCGCTGCCTGAACCTCTATGTCAAATATTATTGTATCTGTGCCGCCATTACCGTCAGAGACAGTAATTGTTATATCAGAATAAGTTCCTATATCGCTACCGGCAGGTGTTCCGCTGAAAGCACCTGTTGCGGTGTCGAATGTTGCCCATGAGGGTCTGTTCTGTATGCTGAATGTCAGAGTGTCGCCGTCAACATCGTTTGATGTGGGAACGAAACCATAAGCTGTTCCGGCTGTCACAGTTGCATCCGGAGTTCCGCTGATTGTCGGCGCTGTATTGCTTGAGCTGACAGTTATGCTGAACGAAGCAAGCGCAGCAGTGCCGCCGTTGCCGTCGGAAACTGAAATTGTAATGTTAGAGTAAGTTCCTGCATCGCTGTTGGAGGGAGTACCTGTCAAAGCCCCTGTTGTCGTGCTGAACGATGCCCATGAAGGACTGTTCTGTATGCTGAACGTCAGAGTATCACCGTCAGCGTCGGTCGCCGTGGGGACAAAGGAATATGCACTTCCACCCGTTATGCCCGCAGTCGGAGTTCCGCCGATTGTCGGTGCGGAGTTGAGATAATTCACTGTTATAGTGAAAGCTGCAAGAGCCTTTTCACCGCCCCTGCCATCGGAAACTGATATAGTGATGTTTGAATAGCTCCCCACATCACTGTTTGAAGGCGTGCCTGTCAAAGCGCCTGTCGTTGTGCTGAAAGATGCCCAGGAAGGCTTGTTAGCAATGCTGAATGTCAGAGTGTCATTGTCGCTGTCGGCGGATACAGGTGTGAAAGAGTATGCATTGCCGGCAGTAACAACCGTATCGGGAGTTCCTGAAATTGAAGGTTCAGCGTTTGTTGTTACAACAGAAATTGTAAACGACTTCAGAGACGCCGTGCCGCCGTGCCCATCGGAAACATATATGACTATACCGCCGTAACTGCCTGCATCTCCGGCGGCGGGAGTACCAGTCAATGCGCCTGTGGATGAGTTAAAAGATGCCCAGGAAGGCTTGTTCAGTATGCTGAACGTCAAAGTGTCCCCGTCGGGATCGTCCGCCTCAGGGGTAAATGAGTAAGAACTCCCTACGGAAACACTGACTGCCGGGTCACCGCTGAGCGTGGGGATGTCGTTAGTGCTGTGACCATGAAACGAACATGCACAGATTACGAATATCAGCGCAGTCAAAACTGATACAATTTTTAACCTGCTGCCGGAAAACACATTCATAATGTTTTTTGCCGCCATTTAATGCTCCTTGTTAAATTTATATTTTCACACTTGCATCTTGCGGCAACAGATGCATACCGTCAAGGAAATTTTATAAAAATACTTTTTATTATTAATAGTTTATGCGCATTAAAATACCCATAGACTGGTTATTGCCAATGATGCTGTTTTCGAAAAATAAGCATAAATCAGATACCTGCGACGGCATGTATTTTCAGTTTACATACCCACACTTGGGGATGACAGACAAGGAGCAAAAAAATTTCCGATGTACCTCGTTGCCTTTATGAACCGCTTCTGTTTAAGCTCCTTGATTTAACCGGGTAAAGTTTGTATCATTAACCATGGCTGACAATATGCAGAAAATAAACGTTATAATTGTTGAAGATGACAGGGAACAGGCGGAACTGCTGAGAGTAATCCTTTCGACCTCCGACAAATACAATGTTGCAGGTATGGCGGAAAGCTATGAAGAGTGCGTTGAGCTGCTGAACAATAACAAAATCGACCTGATGACTGTCGATATTGAATTACAGGGTGAAAAAACGGGCATTGATATAATAAGCTACGCCACAGATAAATATAAAAACATCCTCACTTTGGTGCATACGGTCAACGAAGACAGCGAGATTCTTTTCGACGCGCTTAAAGCGGGCGCAGGCGGATATATCCTAAAAGGTTCTTCCCTTGTGGAGATTTTCAGCAGCATTGAAAGGCTGCAGGCGGGCGACGTACCCATGACGCCGAAAATTGCCAGAAGACTAATTGCCAGCTTTAAACAGAACAAAGATTCAGGCGGGCAGGAGCTGCTTTCCAAAAGAGAGATGGAGATACTGGATTTTGCGGACAGAGGTTTTTCTTATCAGCAGATAGCGAAACACTGCGGAATAAGCAGACACACGGTTCACACCCACTTCAAGCATATTTACACAAAACTTCAGGTAAACAGTAAACTGAGCGCCATCAAAAAAGCCAAAAACATGGCAATTATATAGATTCATCCGATACGAGAGGTACAAAAGCCGTTATCACGGTTCCATCCGCACCGGAGCTGATCTCCAGCGTGCCGTCAATCGCCGCCATCCTTTTTTTCATACTGCGAAGCCCTCTGCCGGTGCCTCTTTCGCATAGTTCGCCGTTACCGTTGTCCTTGACGGTGACACGAAGAGTGTCTCCGGAAATCTCCGCCTCTGCAAATATCTCATTCGCACCGGAATGTTTTATAGCGTTAACAATACATTCTTTATAAAACCTTACAATATTGAGATAAATATTAAATGGAACCGGATACTCCGCAGCCGTGGATGCTTTTTCAAAAAAATCAAACCGGATAAGACTGCCCTCCGTAAAGAGATTGCCCAGATAGCGCATATCTCCGCAGAGCTCATGAAAAACAGGGTTGTTTCTGTCGCAGGAGTTCATCAGAAATCTTATCTCGCCGCTCGCCTCGTTCGCAATCCTGTTTATAGAACGCAAACCGTCCGCCGCCGACCCGATGTCGCCGAAATCTTTAGACGATATCATCCCTATAACCGATACGCTCCCGCTTATACTGTCGTGGATATCGTTCAATATCAGTCTTTTCTGTTCTATCTTCTCCTGCTCGCTTCGCAGGTTGAAATATTCCGTCTGCTCCGTCAGATCGGACATATACACAATACAGCCTGAATTTTCAGTATCATTCTCAACAACCGGGATCATCTTTGCAGAAAAAATCTTCTCCTGGCCGCCGCCGGAAGATTTGAAAATATGCACCACTCCGTTGGCGAACGATTCCCTTTCTATACCGAAATGCCGACAGAAATCCCCCATCGAAACTTTGCCGTTACCGCCAGCATTAAAAAAGCTGCGTCCGCATTTGTTCGTGTCCATCAGTATCCCGTCACCGTCAAAAATGAACACACCTGAGTTTATCATGTCCATAACGGTGTCTTTCGCCATGGGAACAACGTCCAGAAACCGGAATCTGTTCAGCAGAACGCCCTGTATGATCAGTATGCAGACGGAACTTATCACATAGGAGTCTATATAGGTCAGCTTCATGACGAAAGGCATACCGCCGAATATTCCAAACAGTATCAGCGCAATCTGTAAGCCATGGAGGATTTTGCCGGATTTATAAGAGTTGACGAAAGCAGAACCGTACATAATCACGGCAAGAACCGTCTGTAGAAAAATGATACCCCATGAATATACAGTATAAAACCATATGCCGAACACAGGCTTCAGCATAAAAGTGCCGTCAGGCATTTTTATAAAGTCCACGGATGTTCTGAAAAGTTTGAGACTGCTATCGTTCCAGAGCACGATGGCGCTTATCATACCTATCAGTATAATAAGAAAATTGACCCATTTGGGCGGCATCTTATGACGTGTAATGAGACTTGATACCCAAAGCCATGCTGTCGGAATGAAAGTCGATGCAGTCACTTTTACATTTGCCCAGAACATTGCATTATCTTTAACCGTTGACATGCTCTGCATCAGATATGCGGCAACAAGCAGCCATGTCAGTACCGCATACAGGCTGAAATACCGATATGTGCGCCTGCTGTAATTTCTGAATGAATCAAAAACCACCACAGAGCTGACCGCAAGGGTGAAAAGAACTATGTATGCAAGAGGACTAAACAAATATGAGCTAAAATCAAACATTACAAACCCGTAATAATATCAGTATTGACCTTTCTACAGGATAATACCGTATTTCTGGATTTGGAAGAAAAATTATACCGGACAGAAACCATGGCGGAAAAATCGAATCACTGCCCCTATAAATTGAAACATGGTGCTTAATAAGGTATAATCCGTAAAACACTACCGGAGGGTGACAATGTCTGAGTGGCTTGCCAGAAAAAACCCCCATATGGAAAATTTGCGGCTTTACTGCAAGGGCGTTCTTGAAGACGAAGACCTCGGCGCGCTCTATGCCGAATATGAAGATGATATAAAATCAGTTCAGTACGATGAAGTTATGGCTCTCGTCAACTGGATGGTCTCATGCGGCGATTATGACATGGAAACCATCAAAGATGCGCTGAACAGGATTATAAATATCTTTTCAAATCAGCTTGACAAGGACGTTTTTAATCTTTGCAGACACGTTCCGCAGTTCATCTCTATCCTGTCGGACGAGAACGTCGCCATAACGGAGCACATGGATTCCATAAAAGAGCTGCTGAAATTACATAGCAAAGCGCCGGAAGGCTCTGCCGAATCAGACAGATGCAGACACGGGCTCATAGCAAAGCTGGAAGAGCTTACGGAGATTGACAAGCACTACGTAAAAATGGAGAATATACTATTCCCCTACGTTGAAAAATACATACCTGAATATCGGTGTATCGGCGTAATGTGGTCGATACACGACGACGTGCGGCAGGGGATAAAATCACTCATAGGTATCCTGTCCGAACCTGCTATGGACGCTATCAAATTCAACCGCTCCGTCGGTCGGCTTTTCTTCGACATCTACGGGCTTATCTTCAGAGAGGATTATGTGCTGCTCCCCATGGCGGCGCAAAAGATACCGGAGGATGTTTTCGCGGAAATAGTTTCCCAGTGCCCTGAAATCGGTTACTCATTCATAAAATCTCCGGACGTCAAGACAACGTCCAAAAAGGAAGCATACGTTCCCGAAGGCACTATAAACCTCGAAACCGGAAGCCTCTCGGCGAACGAGCTTATAACCATGCTGAACACCCTTCCGGTTGACATCACCTACGTTGACGCAGACGACAGGGTTCGCTATTTCTCCTCCCCTGAGGAACGGATATTCCCACGATCAAAAGCTATCATCGGACGGACTGTGCAGAACTGCCATCCGCCGGAGAGCGTACACATAGTCAATGACGTTGTTGAACGCCTTAAATCCGGAAAAAAGAACGTTGAGAGCTTCTGGATACAGATGGGCGGCAAATTTATACTCATTCAGTATTTTGCGCTCAGAGACAAAAACGGAAAATACATTGGCACAATAGAAGTCAGTCAGGATGTAACGGGTATCCGCGCACTTTCCGGTGAAAAGCGGCTTCTGGACTTTCAGTGATACACCTGCGGCGGTACAAAACCGCCGCTTTTTTTCATGTAAAATAATTGAAATTTTATGCTTGATTATCTGATGAATATAAATATAATCAAACTTCCTGAAAATCGGGGGTATAGCTCAGCTGGGAGAGCGCTACAATGGCATTGTAGAGGCCAGCGGTTCGATCCCGCTTACCTCCACCATATCTGTAAGGGAACTTGTTGAAACAACACAAGTTCCCTTTTTTATTTTCCGCATCTGATACCCAACGGGAACCTGCTTTTTTTACCCTCCCCTGAAATTTGTTTATTTTCATTTTCTGTCTTTCTTGTCACCAGTTCTATTTTACAACCCGCTTACATAAAGCCTTCATTCAGCAGTATTACCATCTTTAATTTTATGTAATTAACTGCACTTTATAAGATACTTACACTCATATAATATAATATCGTCAATTTTACATTTTACTTTACATTTTATATTACTTTTTACTTTACATACTTTAGGCAATATGATATATAAATACTTGTAGATAGGAATTAAAAATATTACATTTTTAATTGAAAAGAGGTTGTTATGATTTACAAAAAGCAAGTGGTTATTGCGGACGGTTTTTCTACGGCAGATATTTTTGACGAGAATCAGCTAAATGACTTACTCACAAGGGCATCTGTCCTGAACGGAACCATAAGCGATATACCGCTTCTGCCTAATCAGGCGATGGAAATGGAAACAGATATTGCAGTTTCCTCCATTTTTGCCACAGCAGCACTGGACGGAAACACACTTTCCAAAGATGAAATAGCCTCGATCTACTCACAGAACGCATCTAAAGTATCAACAGCAAACAACGTTAAAGAAATAAAAAATCTGATAAGAGCCTATAAGCTCCTCGATGAGATAGTGCCCGACGGTTCATCGCCCTCAGTCACCATAGAACTGATTAAAGACCTGCATAAGAACCTCACCATTGGAATTGAAGCGGCAGGTTCAACACCCGGCGAATTCAGAGATAAACCTTCAAAAGCCGGCGGCAGGAAATCGCCAGACATTGAATCACAAATGGCTGAGTTCATAGATTTCATTAATCATCCGGCAATGCTTGCTGTTTCACCCTATATCCGCGCTGCTGCCGCACATGCGAAACTCACCGCCATCCATCCTTTTTTCACGGCAAACGGGCGCACAGCAAGGCTTCTTGAAGCATACATACTCTGCTTTGCCGACATGCGCCTCACTGCAAAGTCTCTCAGCGTCAGATATCACGCAAATTCGGAAGAATATTTTAATACATTTTCAGCGTCCAAAAGAGCCAAGAAAGACATAACTCCTTTTATCCGGTTCGTCCTTGAGGCGGTTAACGCCTCACTGGACGGGCTGAAAGACACTGTTTACGGCTATCTTTATGACCTGACCATGCGCGAATATCTTAATATACTCAAAGAGGACGGAGAGCTGAACCAGCGCCAGCTTGACCTTGTCATACTTATGATGGACAAGGACTGCACGGTTACTCTGGCATCAATCCAGACAAACCTGCCCTTTTCCCTGCTTTATGCCGGAAAGAACGAGCAGACAGCCAGACGCGACCTGAAAAAGCTGTCTGATATGAAGATATTGGCAACTGACGACAATAAGGAATACAGGCTCGGAACAGACCTGCTCTGTTTCGGCTGAAAAAAGCAGTGTGAGCCGTTGAGGGCTTCGCCTGCATACGGCGTTGATCAGAAAAGATACGATGTCATTTCTGATATACATACTCTGATCATTTCGTACCTCGTAACTCTTCTTTTAGCCTGAAAGCCCCGCACTGCCATGCGGGGCTTTTCACATCCGCATGATTTTGTGAAAAGCTGACGCGAAATCGTCAAGTGAATAGATGGTGACAGACGGGTCGTAATCTGTCAAAAGCTCCGACAGCCGTTCCCAGTCGTTTTTAGGATAGACGTTCTTCGATATCTCAGGCAGTACGCCTGTGTCACTTGTTATAAGGGGCACACCGCACGCCATTGCCTCCATACCGACACGGCATATCGCCTCTGAACCGAGTGAGGAGACAACGCACACATCAAAGCTATTGTATATGTCCGCAATGTCCTCACGAAATCCCGTAATAACGGTTATATCTTCAATTCCGTTGTCATATATCATATTTTTTATACTGTCCGTCTGACTGACCGCATCAAATCCGGCTATGACAAGCCTGATGTTCCGCCTTCCCTCTCGGTAAACCTTGCCCACGGCTTTTATGAGATTTTCGTGCCCTTTGATAGGGTCGAACCTGCCAACTATGCCAACAACGTGATCGTCTTCCGAGAAGCCGAACTCGTCCCGTAGCTTTATGCGGGCGAACTCGCTTTTTCTGAATTTTTTGGTGTCAACTCCGCCGTATACCACATTGAGCGCTGAATCAGGAGTATTAAGGTTTTTACGATAGCTGTCCGCTATGAATTCACCGGAACAGATTATGGCATCGGTACATCGGTTGTGCATTATGCGGTTGAAGAATCCGTTTTTAGGCGGACGGATATCACCGCGCACGCGCACGAGTTTGAAAGTTTGTCTTGTTATACGTCTCCATGTGAAATAGCCGAAGAATTCGCCGCGGTTAGCGATGACGATATCCGGCTGATAAGACATGAGTATCCTGTCCATCGCCCCCATAGCGGCAAGCACCTTGAACGGGTTTGATGAGTTAATGCCGGCCTCGAAAGTTTCAAGACCGGCATCACGAGCTTTAAGGACAGGAGGTGAGCCCGGCAGTCCGCAAACAGCGACATCGTGCCCTTTGCACTTCAGGGCCGACGACAAAGACACGGCATACCAGGCGGTTGCGTTATACCACCGTACGTTGATTACGTTTAGTATACGCACCTCAATCTATCTCAGTCTGCCTGATTTCTCAGATATGCGGGGAGTTCGGACTCCTCTTCATTGAAATCAGTCAGAGTTTTGAGTCTGTGGTCTGTCTTTCTTATTGTGCCGAGGGTCATTTTGATTTCTTTACCGACCTTTGCTTTCTCGGCGAAACTTTCAAGGTCTACAGGCTTTTTTTCGCGTGCTTTACCCAGACCTGTGGCAACGACGGTAACTCTCAGTTCGCCGTTTGTGATATCGGGGTTAATGACAACGCCTTTGAAGATGTTGGCTTCGTCGCCGGCAGCTTCATAAATTTTCGTAGCGATTCTGTCCATTTCGAACATACGGAAGTCTGTGCCGCAAGTGATGTTAAGCAGCAGAGCATCCGCGCCCGCGATGGAAACGTCTGTGATAAGCGGAGAGCTGAGTGCTTTTTCCGCTGCGAGAAGGTCTCTGTTCTCGCCTTCCGCGGTACCGATACCCATGAGAGCCATACCTTTGCTGCTCATGATGGTGCGTATATCCGCGAAGTCTACGTTCACCACGCCGTTTGAGTTGATGGCGTCACTGATACCCTGAACGCCTTGGCGTAGAACGTCGTCAGCCATTTTAAACGCCTCTTCAAACAGAGTGTTCTCTTTGCATTGATCCATTATTTTATCATTGTGGACAACAATATAGGTATCCACATGGTCTTTCAGAAATTTAAGTCCCTGTTCAGCGTTGTCGTTTCTTTTTCTGCCTTCAAATGCGAAGGGCTTTGAAACAACCGCAACTGTGAGCGCGCCGAGGTCTTTTGCTATGCTTGCGATAACGGGAGCCGCACCAGTGCCTGTGCCGCCGCCCATACCTGCCGTTACGAATACCATATCGGCTCCGCGCAGGTGCTGTTCAATAGCTTCCATGTCCTCGATGGCTGATTTTTTGCCTACTTCGGGAACACCGCCCGCACCGAGTCCGCGTGTAATGGTGGTGCCAAGCTGAATTTTTATGGGTGCAAGGTTAGATGCGAGTGCTTGCGCATCTGTGTTTGCGGCGATAAATTCAACGTCCGCAATCCCTGCTCTGATCATGTTGTTAACTGCGTTTCCGCCTGCTCCGCCAACGCCCACAACCTTTATGACTGCGTTCTGAGGCAGCGGCGCAAAGTCAAATTGTAATTTGTCCATCTGAAACCTCCTGTTAAAGCTCGAAAAATTACCTTAAAGCTATATAAAGACCTATTGAGATTGCTTCGTCGCTTTGCACCCCGCAATGACGAATAATCGTCTTCGCGAGGGGTTCAGCCCTAAGCGATCTGTATTTCTCTTAAAAGAACTCTGAAAACCAGCCTTTCATCCTGCCCAGTACGTTTGTGAACTGCTTTTCGTCGCTGTCACCGGACGAAGAGAGTCTCGCGCCGGATGATTTGCCCTTTTTGGCTGCGCATATGGCAAGCCCGACGCCTGTTGCGTATTTCGGGTCGTGCACATAGTCGCTGAGACCGCCGACGTTATGGGGTCTGCCCACGCGCACCGGAACGCCAAGTATCTCAGCCGCCAGCATATCAATGCCTTCGTGGTTTGAGAGTCCGCCTGTAATGACGACCCCCGCGCCAAGATGGTCGAGCAGTCCCTTATATTGCAGCTCGCCTTTGAAAATCTGGAAAACCTCTTCGGCTCTCGCCTGAAGAATCTGCGTAACAGTCGCCTTGCTCACCAGTCTGGGGGGTCTGCCGCCGACAGTGGGAACCTCTATACGCTCGTCCTCTTCCACAAGTGGCATCCAAACACATCCGTTTTTGATCTTCAGCTTTTCAGCTTCCGATTCGGGAGTGTTAAGCCCGATGGCGAGGTCTTTTGTGAAGTTACGACCGCCGATAAGCAGAGCCGCAGTGTGGAACACCGCTCCCTGTTTGAACACCGCCATGTCGCTGGTACCGCCGCCGCCGTCGATGAGACAGACTCCTATCTCCTTCTCGTCGTCGCTCAGTACCGATTCTGATGATGCCAGCTGCTCAAGGACGATATCGTTAACGATTATACCCGCCTTTTCACAGCTTCTTATTATGTTCTGGGCGCTTGAAACCGCGCCAGTGATTATGTGTACGTCCGCTTCCAGCCTTACGCCACTCATACCTATGGGGTCTTTAATCTCACTCTGACCGTCAAGGATGAACTGCTGAGGCAGAATCGCCAGAATCTCATTGCCCACTGTGATGTTAGTGGCGGCGGCAGTTTCGATTACCCTTTCAACGTCCTTCTGGGTAATCTCACGCCCTCCTTTAACGGCGATGGTGCCTCTCTGGTTAAAGCTCTTTATGTGTCCGCCTGCGATACCCGCCGTAACAGCCTTTATCTGCACGCCGGACATTCTTTCAGCCTCGGTGATGGCATCTCTGATGCTCTGCACGGTTGAGTCGATGTTGACAACCACACCGCGTCTGATGCCGTCGCTTGGTGCTTTTCCCAGACCGATTATGTCTATGCTTCCGTCGCTGTTTTTGCTTGCGACAACAACACATATTTTCGTTGTGCCGAAGTCAAGCCCGACATAGATATTATCCTGTATCATCACATCACCCCTTTAACGAATATCTTGTCAGGAATCCTCATATCCACGTATTCAATCTCCTTGTAGCGTTTTCTGATGATGTCCTGATATGTCGCGTACATCCTTTCAAAATCCGCCTGATTGTAAGAAGCCCGCAGTTCGATGCCGTTTTCCACCATTGTGAAATAAAACTGTTTCAGGTTGATGTTCTTGTCTTTCAGCACCGCCGCTTTCTCATACATTTTGATGAACTCTTTGAAGTCCTCTTCCTTGACCTGCTGTTCCATCTTTATCCTGACGCCTTCGCAAGTATCCTTTATCATGAGTCCGGTGGAAGTGGCAGTGAAGCATCCCCGTGTATATTGCAGTTTGAATACGGGACGTTTTTCGAACACCACAACGTCGAGCCTGTCGGGAAACACCTTCCGTATCTCCATCCGCTCAACCCAGGAATCCCCGCTGTAGTCTATTGTTTCAGGCTTAACGTCGAAGATGCTTTGTCCCACCATGCTTTTCACCATGGTTTCCACCTTGTTTCCGTCAGCCTTTATCAGTCCTTTAACGTTGACGCTCTTCACCTTGAAATATCCGCTTTCAGTGAACGCGTCCGCACCTTTTTTAATACCAACCGTAACGGCGCCGACAGTTCCCAGCGCCAGAAGAGACACAAGAACAAAACGCCCGATTCCTTTCTTTTTTGCCATCACTTAACTCCGCTCAAGCAACCCCATCCTTGGGTATTGGTATTTTCCTTATCCCTGCTTTTTAAGTGCCCCTGCGAGCATCTTTTCCACCATCTGCTCAAAGGTCATCCCGGCTTTTCCGGCGGCCTTGGGGAGCAGACTTGTTTCGGTCATTCCGGGCAGCGTGTTGACTTCCAGAACGTAACCCTCTTTTCCGTCGAAGATAACGTCCACCCTGCCGTATCCTGAACACCCTGCCGCGTTGAACGCGTCGAGGGCGACCTTCTGTACATATTTATACTGTTCGTCTGTCAGTTCCGTCTCGAAGACGTATTCTGTCATGCCTTTGGTATATTTCGATTCATAATCGTAAACGCCTTTTTTCGGGCGTATCCAGATTATCGGGAGCGCTTCGCCGTTGAGGATGGAGACAGTAAGCTCCTTGCCCTCTATGCACTCTTCAACCATCAGCTTGCTGTCGAACTTCGCAGCGTCCTCAAGAGCCGCCGCATACTCCGCTTCATTGTCCACTATATGTATGCCCACGGATGAACCCTGACGACAGGGTTTCACCACACACTTTTTAAAGGGCATCTTTTTATCTGTCGGCACACAATATGCCGGAGTCGGTACGCCGTTCTTGACGAACTGCTCCTTTGTCATGAGCTTGTCGAAGGCTACCATGTTAGCCTCGAAGTCCGAACCTGTGTAGGGCAGACCCATTATGTCGAGCATCCCCTGAATACGTCCGTCCTCTCCGTAGGTTCCGTGGAGAGCGATGAAGCAGACAGTCGCCCCCGCCTCGCGGATTTTAAAAGCAACGTCCTTGTCCATATCTATAAGCGCAGTGTCGTATCCGAGACGCACAAGCGCGTCATACGCCGCCTTACCGCTGCGCAGTGAAACTTCTCTTTCTGCAGACATCCCGCCGTAAAGTACGGCTACCTTATTTTCCTTCACGTTTTTCCCTCACCTTTTCGGCAAGATCGAATGAGAACTTGGTTACGTTTCCTGCGCCCTGCGTGATTATCACGGTGTTGTCGCATCCTTCGTCTTCAAGGTAGTCAAAGACCTCGTCAAAGGAACCTATATAATTTACGTTTTTGAATCCTCTTCTCTTTATCTCACGCACGAGGGTTTCGGAATCCACACCCTCTATCTTGTCTTCGCTGGCGGCATAGATGTCCGCGATAAACAGCATGTCCACGTCAAAGAAAGCCATTGCGAAATCTTTTATGAGCGCCTGCGTTCTGGTGTATCTGTGGGGCTGGAACACGGCTATTATCTTCTTGTCGCCGTATGCTCCGCGCACCGCACGCAGTGTGGTTTTTATCTCAGTTGGGTGGTGCCCGTAGTCGTCCATGACTATGCACGAACCGTCGTCGTATCTGGCGGTGAGCCTTCTCTGCACGCCCTTGAATTTTTCAAGCGCGCGCTTAACGGTCTTGAACGGTATATTGAACTCCTGCGCAACGGCTATTGCGCCGAGAGAGTTCAGAACATTGTGCTCGCCGGGGAATCCGAGTCTGATTTTGCCCATCTTCTGACCTTTGATAACAACGTCAAAGTGCATTCCGAAACCCTTCTGCTCAACGTTCACGGCGTGAACGTCCGCCTGCGCCTTAAATCCGTAGGTCAGAAACTTTCTGCCTATGTGGGGGATTATGTCCGCAGTGTTCATGTCCTCAAGACAGAGAACAACGCTTCCGTAGAACGGAACCCTTGATGCAAAGTCTATGAAAGTCTGCTTCACGTCCTCAAGGTCGTGGTAGGTGTCCGGGTGTTCATAATCTATGTTTGTGATGAGCGCCACGCTGGGTGACATCATCAGGAAACTTCTGTCCGATTCGTCCGCCTCGGCAACTATGACGTTGCCCTTACCGAGGGACGCGTTGGTGTCCCTTGTGTTGAGGATACCGCCCACAACTATTGTGGGGTCGAGCTTCGCCTCGTTAAGAATTTCGGCAACCATGGAGGTTGTCGTGGTCTTACCGTGGCTGCCCGCAACAGCGACTGAAAATTTCAGGCGCATAAGCTCTGCCAGCATCTCGCCGCGCTTGATAACGGGGATGAACCTGTCCTTTGCGCAGACAAGTTCGGGGTTGGTCTCTTTAACGGCAGAGGTGTAAACCACCACGTCGGCGTTCTCTGCATATTCGTATCTGTGCCCTGTGCGCACGTCTATTCCCATGTTCTGTAATCTTTTAACGTTACCGCTTTCGGAAAGGTCGGAGCCGCTTACGCCGAACCCCATGTTGTGCAGAACCTCTGCGATCCCGCTCATACCTATCCCGCCGATACCCACAAAATGAATGTTTTTGACCGAACCGAACACCTTATCCAATGTTCATTCCCCCTGCTATGAGAGCAGCACTTTCGTATTTTTTCATATTTCGAAGAGCCTCTATATATAAATCGCTGTTTTCTTCATAATCTATAACGGCTTCTATAATTTTTTCTGCATTTGCATATTCTTCTGTGATAACTTTCGCACCTTTCTGCTTTTCTGCATACAAAGCGTTAAAATACTGGTGGTTATCGGTTGCCTGAGCAAACGGAATGTATATTGCATAGCGTCCAGCGTTTGTAACTTCAAAAACGGTACCGGAACCGCTTCTGGCTATCACTATATCGCAGTCTTCAAGCGCCTTCGCTACGTCATCTATATATCCGCAGACAGTCACTTTTCCTGTGTCCAGCAAGCCTTTAACTCTGTATTTCTCAACTGTCTCGTCATACAGCTTGCCGCCTGTCTGATGGACTATGGTGTATCCTCTGTCCACGAGTATGGGCGCTGAGTTTGAAACCAGTATGTTCACCAGTCTGGAACCCTGAGAGCCGCCCATGACCAGTATGCGTTTGCCGCCCTTCTCCGCGGGTTTTATACTTTTAAACTCCTCGCGAACGGGATTGCCTGTCACCGTGGTGTTTCCTGCGGCGTTTATAGTCTCCGGAAACGACAGGAAAACTCTGTCGCAGCATCCGGCAAAAAGTCTGTTGGTAAGCCCCATCACACTGTTCTGCTCGTGCATATAGAGTTTCAAACCTTTCATAACGGCGATTATACCCGCCGCCGCAGATGCGAAACCGCCTGTCATAAGCACCGTGTCGTGTCTGCGCACCAGCGTGTAGCAGACGCTTATCTCTTTTATCAGTCTGAACAGGGAACGGATGCGTGTCAGCACGCTCACCCCTTTCAGCGGGGTCTGTTTCTGTTCGTAAAATTTATAGCCAAGCTCAGTGAGCACTCTGCGCTCAAGTCCGCGGTCGGATACTATGAAATAGCAGTCGATATTCTTATCTTTCAGATACTGCGCAACTGCGATACCCGGATAAAGATGTCCGCCGGTTCCGCCGCCCGCTATGATAAGACGCTCTTTCATGACTTCTTCACCTGTGATTCCTCGGCGCTGCGCAGAAGAACGCCCGTCATAAACATTGCCATTATCATACTTGAACCGCCGTAGCTCATGTACGGCAGACCTATACCCTTTGTGGGCAGAGCGCCGGAAACCACGCCAACGTGTAGAATAGCCTGAATTATCATACAGTAAGCCAGTCCGAACGTAAGCAGCCGCTTGAATTTATCGCTATGGGCCTTCGCCACCTTAACAACCACATAAAAAAGGAGAATAAACAGCACTATAACTCCGAACGCCCCCCAAAGCCCCGTTTCCTCCGCTATGATGGCATAGATGAAGTCGGTGTGTGCTTCGGGAAGGAAATACAGCTTCTGGGTGGAGTTCCCCAGCCCTTTGCCCCAAAGTCCGCCGCTTCCCACTGCGATTAGCGACTGGATAAGCTGATATCCGACACCATGGCTGTCCTGCCACGGATCAAGGAAGTTAAGCAGCCTCGCCTTGCGGTAGCCCATCATCATACCCGCAATGAGTATAGGGGAGATGAAACCCAGCATACCGCCTATGTGCAGAACGCTTGCTCCGCCCACAATAAACATTGCCAGCAGAACTGCGATTAGCAGGAACGTAGTTCCGAAGTCAGGTTCCATAAGTATCAACGCACCCATCATACCGAGCATGATAGATGCGGGGAGAAATCCTTTTGAGAAATCCTTGAGCTTGTCCTCTTTCTTTTCGAGGTAGTGCGCCAGATAAAGAATAACCGTAAACTTTGCAAGCTCCGAAGGCTGGAGGCTGAAACCCGGCAGAATCACCCAGCGGTGAGCACCGTTGATCGGTCTGTAAAAGAAGACAGCAACCAGCAGGATAAGCGTTCCGAAATAGAATATGGGAACGAATCTCCGCCATGTATCAAGGGGCACTTTATAAGCGGAATACATTACAAATCCGCCCACAAGGACACTGATAAGCTGTTTCTGGAAGAAATACAGCTCCTGACGACCAAGCTGCATCGCCTGCATACTTCCGGCGGAAAGCAGGAATATCAGCCCCAGAATCACCAGTACGGAGGTGATTATCAGAATTTTAAGTCTGTTGTCCTGTAAATCGTGCATATCACCCTTTTTTAAGAGCTTTCACAAGCTCGCAGAAGTGTTCGCCTCTGTGTTCGAAACCTTTGTAAAGGTCGAAGCTGGCGCACGCGGGGGACAGAACCACTTTTTCGCCCGCTTTTGCGTGCTTAAAGCATACGTCTACCGCCTCAACCATATCTTTAACTCTGATAACAGGTACTTTTACCTTATCTTTCAGAGTGTTTTCTATCTTTTCGCCCGCCTTGCCGTATGCCACGACAAGCGAAGACTTTTCATTAAGCACATCCACAAGAACTGAAAAATCCCCGTTCTTGTCCTTTCCGCCGAGGATAACTATGACCCCTTTATCGAAACCTTTCAGCGCCGTAAGGGTGCTGTGCAGGTTCGTTCCCTTGGAATCGTTTATCCACTCGACACCGTTTATGGTGTCAACGTATTCACATCTGTGGGGCAGTCCTTTCAGACCATCCACGAGATACGTCACGTCCCCTTCAAATCCGCAGAGTGCGTCAGCCGCCAGCAACGCATATGAGAGGTTCATTATATTATGTCCGCCGTTCAGCGGAAATTTGGCAACATCCACAAAAAATCTTCCGAAATCCAGCTTCGTGCCTTCATGTTTCGGAAAATTCGTCAGTTTCGGGTCTATTTTAACCGTCTCTCCCTCATAAAATGAGGTCTTTCTGACAAGGTACGGTTCGTCTTCTATTATCAGCCTGCCGCCATCTTTGATGTATTTCACAAGGTTCATCTTGTCGTCGGCGTAGTCGTCCATGTCGCGGTATCTGTCCATGTGGTCTTCCGCAAGATTTGTGACGATGGCGCAGTCCGCCGCAAACTCGTGCAGCATCCCCGTCTGGAAGCTGGAAAGCTCCACAACGTAGCAGTCTTTAGACTCGCCCAGCACACACTCGCCGTATGTCAGCCCGATGTTCCCGCACGCTTCGGATTTTATCCCCGCCTTGGTAAGCACCTGCGCGGTGAGGGTCGTAACGGTGGATTTGCCGTTGGTGCCTGTTATGCCTATCACCTTAGCTCCCGCCGGCTTGTGCTTCTGCGCAAGCTCAATCTCGCTGGTGAATTTCTCAGGCGCGTTGGGATATATGCGCAGGTTCACGCCGGGGCTTACGGCAACTACGTCGTAAGTATCTGTGAACTCGCTTATATTTTTATACGAGTTATCACCGTCGTCAAAAACGGTGATATCCGTGTAACCATCCAGTTTAAGCAGCGCTTCCGCCGCTTTGCCGCTTTTTCCGTATCCTAATATGGCAGCTTTCATCACATTACCTCAGTTTCAGAGTTGAAAGCGCAATGAGCGCCAGTATGAATGAGATGATCCAGAAACGTACCGTTATCTTCGTTTCGCTCCATCCCGCAAGCTCAAAATGGTGGTGTATTGGTGCCATGCGGAAAAGCCTTTTGCCTTTCGTCATTTTGAAATAGCCCACCTGTAAAATAACCGAGAGGGTCTCCATTACGAAGATACCGCCCACGATGGCGAGAACTATTTCGTGTTTCGCTATAACAGCTACACCTGCAAGCGCGCCGCCTATGGACAGCGAACCAACGTCGCCCATAAAGACGCTCGCAGGGTGCGCGTTGAACCACAAAAAGCCCAGTCCTGCACCGACCATTGCACCGCAGAAGACTGCAACCTCACCCGCTCCCTGAACGTAAATAATGTTCAGATAGCTTGCGAACTTAAAGTTACCTGTCATATACGCCATGAAACCAATTGTTCCGAAAGCGATTATGCTTGGAGTGATGGCGAGTCCGTCCAGACCGTCGGTGAGGTTCACCGCGTTGGAAGTGCCTATCATTATGAAGATAGCGAGCAGAGCATAGAAATAGCTCATATCTATCACGAATTTTTTAAAGAAGGGCATTGCCAGCTTAGTGGAAACGCCTGATTTATCAACGTAAAGCACCAGAAGTGTTGCTATCACCGCGAAAAAGAGCTGTCCGCCGGATTTCTGGCGTGGTGTTATGCCGTCTGGGTTTTTGAGGATAGTCTTTTTGTAGTCGTCCACAAATCCGATAAGACCGTATCCGATGAAAAGCAGAAGAACTATCCATATATAAGGATTGCGCAGGTCAGCCCACAGCAGTGTCGATATGGTTGCGGAACCCACTATCATGACGCCGCCCATTGTGGGGGTGCCCTCTTTCACCTTGTGGCGCTCCGGTTCGTATCCTTTCGATTTCATGCTGAAAGACATCTCTTTCAGCTTGCGGATAACATAGGGTCCGAACACAAGTGTAATGACCAGAGCGGTAATGGCAGCATACGCCGTTCTGAAGGTAATATACCTGAATACGTTAAGAAAACTTAAATATTCCGAAAGCGGAACTAAAAGGTTATACAGCACGCTGCTCTTTCTCCTTCTGAAGATATTTTATGAAATCCTCAAACCTGCGGGCACGGCTCGCCTTGAACAGGAAGATTCCGCCGTCAACGGCAGCCACTTTTTTCATGGCGTCCTCTTTTTCGGCGACGACCGTTATATTCTCTCCTGCCTCAAACTTCAAGAAACTCTTGCCCACGAATATAAAATTTATGTCCTTTAATTCTTTTGCACGCTTAACCAGCTTGTGATAAAGCATTTCTTCGTAGCCTTCTATCTCACCCATTTCGCCCAGAACTGCGGTTTTGCCTGATGCAGGTATCTCCGCAAGATTGTTCATTGCGCTCATGACCGATTCGAAGCCCGCATTGTATGTATCGTCTATAACGCGGTATGTGCCGTAATCTGTTATCCTTCCTCTGCCGTTCTCCGGCTGGAAATGTCTGATGCCCTTCATAACTTCCGTGTAGGAGAGTCCGCATGACATACCTATGCCGATGGCGGCAAGGCTGTTCTGCACGAAGTGGCTGTATATATGGTTCAGTTTAAAGCAGTAGGGCGTGTTGCGCATTACTGCCGTAAAGTAAAAATCACCGTTAACGGTTCTGTTCATGTCTCCCATGATAACGTGGGACGCCATATCAGTTCCGAAATAGCGCACGTTCACCCTTGAAAGTTCGCGCTCGCCTATGAACCGTCTGCAAGAATCATGCACCCAGAGGGTTCCCTCGGCGCTCATTCCGTCCACTATGGACAGCTTTTCAGCCGCCAGCCCCTCAAGGCTGCCGAACCTGCCGATGTGCGCGTGACCGATGAGGGTAACGACAGCCACGTCGGGCTTGATATATCTTGACAGCGCGGATATCTCCCCCGTGCTGTTTGTTCCCATCTCAAAAACGGCGAAACCGCTTCTGTTTTTCATGTTCGCGGCGCATATCGCCACACCCAGTTCATTGTTATAATTGCCGTATGCCGTATAGACCTTCTTTTTCGCGCCCAGAACACAGGAGATAAGCTCCTTTGTTGTGGTTTTGCCCACGCTGCCCGTAACGGCGACCTTAATCCCTTTGAATTTGGACAGGTTATAGCTCCCTATGGTCTTGAGAGCTTCCAGACTGCTTTTCACAAGCACCCTGTTGCCGGACATTTTGTTGAACGTCTCCTCGTCCTCAAGGATTACCAGAGCCGCGCCGCTGTCAACCGCCTGTTGTGCATAGAGGTTTCCGTCGGTGTTCTCTCCTCGGAAAGCCACGAAACAGCTGCCTGCAGATACCTTTCTGCTGTCGATAACAAAATCCGCTATCTCAGTGTCAGCGGATATGGCGGAACGCAAAACCCCGCCCATCGCGTTTATTGCCTGTGTAACGTGCATCACTGCGCCTCCAGACATTTTCTGACCTCTTCCCTGTCGTCGAAATGTATCTTATCTCTGCCGATTATCATGTAATCCTCGTGCCCTTTGCCCGCGATAAGCACTATGTCCTTATCCTGTGCCATACCCACCGCCTGCTGGATGGCGTGGCGTCTGTCGGGGGTAAGGATAACGTTCTCCGCATCTTCAAAACCCTGAAGTATATCCCCGAATATCTGTTTCGGGTCTTCCGTTCTGGGGTTGTCGCTGGTGAGTATCACCACGTCGGAGTTCTTTTCAGCCGCTTTCGCCATTCTGGGGCGTTTTGTGCGGTCGCGGTCTCCACCGCAGCCGAAAACTGTTATCACTCTGTTCTCTCTGAAATTTCCAAGAGCGGACAGAACGTTTATCAGAGCGTCGTCAGTGTGGGCATAGTCTACGAAGATGAACGCTCCGTTGGGTTTCTTAAATTTCTCAAGCCTGCCCGGCACGTTCTTCATCTTCGCGATACCCTCTCTGATGTGCCCGGAATCAATTCCGAGCATTATGCAGGCGGATGCCGCTGCCAGCAGGTTTTCAAGGTTATGCAGTCCCACAAGGTGGGAGTCTATGTTTATCTTTCCTGCGGGGCATATCAGCGTCGCCTTTATGCCGTCCAGTCCGAACCATATCTCTTCCGCGCCGATGTCTGTTTTCGGGCTGACTCCGAAGGTAACTTTATCAACCTCGCATTCTTTTGCGAGGCGCTTTCCGAAATCGTGGTCAACGTTTATAACGCCAACTTTGGAGTATGCGTGCGTAAAGAGTTTCTTTTTCGCATTGAAATACTCTTCCATGGTCTTGTGATAGTCGAGGTGGTCGCCTGTCAGGTTGGTGAAGGCGGCAACGTCGTAAACAGTGCCGTATACCCTGTGCTGGTCGAGCGCGTGGGAGGAAACCTCCATAACCATTGCGTTGCATCCCGCATCGGCAGCTTTGCGCACAGCTTTGTAATATTCGTATGGGGACGGCGTTGTTGAATCCAGATCGAACGACGTATCGCCGTATGCAACACCTGTCGTACCGATACGCACAGGCTTCATCCCCGCTTCCTTCATTATGGACTCTATTATATACGTTGTTGTCGTCTTTCCGTTTGTACCTGTTACGGCTATTTTCGCCATGTGTTCATCGGGTCTGCCGAACAGGTTGCGACATGCAAGGGCTATGGCTTTGCGTCCGTCTTCAACAACTACCGTGGGCACGCCTTCAATGTGGCGTTCCGCAACGACGAACGGAGCCTTTTTTGTCTCGTAAGCCTCTCTGGCAAAGGAGTGAGAATCGAAATGAGTCCCTTTGAACGCAAAGAAGGGACACTTTCTCTTTGTGTCTCTGTTGTCAAAGCTGATATCCTTGATATCCGCCTCGAAGTCAACGTCCAGATCAAACCCCTTAATATCAAGTCCGTCAAGAAGTTGGGACACTTTCATATACATAGCTCCTTTTAAGCCCCATGTGCATGGAAATCTGTTCCGCAAGGGTTTTGAAAGTTCTTGCGGCAGTTGTACCGCCGTAGATAGAACTTTTCGGCTCTTTGTAAACAACAACCATTGCAATTCTGGGATTGTCAGCAGGGAAAACTCCGGCGAAGCTCGCCACATAACCCGTTTTGCTGTATGTTCCTGTTTCCGCGTCTATCCTTTGTCCGGTTCCGGTTTTTCCTCCTATGTCAACGTAGTCGGAATAGGCGTTCTTTCCGGTACCGTCCTTAACAACCTTTTTAAGTATCGCCTGAACTCTTTTTGCTGTCTGCTCGGAGAATACCTGTTCGTCCCTGCTCTTTGGTGTATAGGTGTCTCCGCCTTTTTCTATCTTCTTAACTATCTTAGGGTTAAGAAGATGTCCGCCGTTGGCTATTGCGCTGTAGAAACGCACCATCTGCAACGGTGTGACCAGAATCTCCTGACCGATGGATATTGAAGGCTTGCTGAGACCTGACCAGCGCTTATAGTTGCGCACAAGCCCCTCCTCCTCTATCACGCCGGAAATGCCTGTTTTGTCCCCGAAACCGAGGGCTTTTATATACTCGTAAAATTCTTTTTTTGTAACCTTGTCGGAGAGCTTCACCATGCCTATGTTGCTGGACTTGATGAGAACCTGCTCCGCAGTCAGCATCCCGCTTGGGGATACGTCCTTTATGTTGTGTCCGTATACGTTGAACACGCCGTTTTCGCAGAAGATGGACAGGTTAGTGTTCAGGTTGTGCTTGTCAAGCAGCAGCGAAAACAGCACAGGTTTGAAGATTGAACCCGGTTCGTAAAGAAAGCCCGCCGGAAAGTTTTTCCACTCCTTCTGCGGGTATTTTCTGAACTCGTTGGGGTCAAACCCTCCGGAGGACGCGGCAAAAATTATTTCCCCTGTCTGTGCGTCCATGGCTATTGCCATACCTTTGTCAGCCATGAACTCAGCCGTGTCCTGCCGAAGGATCTCTTCCGATAGACCCTGTAGGTATTCGTCTATTGTCAGATATATAACGGTATCCACATCCTTTTTCTTCTGCGGATCCTCAAAGATTATCCTTTTTCCCTTGTTGTCGCGCATGGCAAGAAGCTGAAACTCGCTCCCTTCCAGCACGTCGTTGTAACGGTATTCAACGCCGTTCAGACCCTCGTTATCCGTTCCAGTGAACCCGACGAGAGAAGCCGCCAGCTTACGTTCGGGATAAAACCTCTGTTCTTCAAGAACGTATTCAATGTCAGGAATCTCCTCCTGAATACGTTTGGCGTCGGCAACTTCTATGTTTCTGGCTATCCATGTGAAGCCTTTTTTGTTCCGAATCCTTCGCCTTTTTTCAGCGGGAAGCCTTATGCCCTGCTGCCGGAGCTGATCTATAAACGCCTGACGGTTTTTGAGTTCCTCCGGAAAAACATAAAGGGAAGCGGACTTTTTATTCAGTGCGAGGGGGTTCCCGTTCGCATCCATTATAAGTCCTCTTCCCTTTGTGCTTTTCATCACGCCTTTCGACTGTCGGACAGCCTTTTCAGAATAAAAATCGTTCTGCGCTGTCTGGAGATATGCCACCTTCGCCCCGACGAGGCAGAAAAAGAAGATGGCGATCCACGAAAAGAATGTAAGTCTTCCGCTCTCAGTCTTTAACATAATAGGTTCTTCTCACATCGGGCATAACAAGCCCCATCTCCTTTGCTTTTTTATAGAGATTTTCCGCATCGTAGGCGCCGGATTTTTTCGCAAGCAGCGACGTGTAGTCGATCTCTGACTGCTCTATCTTCTGCGTCATGCTGCTGATGTCGTATCCCGCGCGGATGCACATCTGGCGCACATAAACTATAGAGAACAGCAGAAGCATCATGACAGCACCGAGTATCAGAGTGCTGAGTCTTACTCTTGAAACGGATTCTGCCGGATTTGCGGTCATTGTCTGTGCTTTCATGTGTCCTCCTGTTTAAGGTTCCTATTGTTTACCCTTTTTAATAAAGGGGAAAAATCAATTAGACTGCCGCGCCGCTGCGCTCCTCGCATAGACGACCAGCCGTCTACGCAGGGGCTTTATGCCCGAAGCGATCCCGTAATTCAAACCCTCTCCGCTACGCGCATCTTTGCGCTGCGCGAAAGAGCGTTCATTCTGATTCTGCACTCGAAAACAACGTCGTGTTGTTTTCTCGCAACGCAAAGTCAGGCAAAGCCTCGACTTCGCTCACACTTCAAACAATTTTTG
>NZ_JAJUIS010000028.1 GCF_029267515.1 Seleniivibrio woodruffii | reverse complement strand
TCGAAGAAATGTTTGGGATAGAGAATGATATGGGTAAAAAACAGCTATTTGCCGCAATATAAATCAGAAAAAGAGAATAAAAAGATAAAGAGACAAAAAACGCCGTACTTCTTTCGAAATACGGCGTTTGTCAGCAATCTGGAGCGGGTCATATGACCCGCTCTTTCCCTTCCTAAAATTTTTTACCTTATCTATTACACTGGTAGATAAGGTTATTTCTGCTTGTCTAAATTTTTTTCAAAAAATCCTTTAAAGTTTCATTTAGAGCCTGACGATACTAATACCACGACAGAAGAATATGAAAAAGGTACTGAAACACTCAGGCCGATGACTGTAGGAAATACAGCATCGGTCTTTTTTGTTTTCCGGTTCCTTGCGGAGTGAACGACTTTTTAAAGAGGTAAAAAGCAAACTTCAGTCAATAATCAGGCTATAGAGCATTTTGCTCTGGAACAACACAGTTTAATAAGACTTGCCATTAACACAACCACCGGCACGGAGGCCGGGGACAATTACACGGAGGTAATATCATGGCACTCACAGTTTACACCAACGTGAACTCTCTCGTTGCGCAGAGTTACGTAAATCAGACAAGCAATAACATTTCCAAAAACCTTGAAAGACTCTCCTCAGGTCTCAGAATAAACAGCGCCGCGGACGACGCATCCGGTCTTGCTATTTCTGAGAAACTGCGCGGGCAGATATCCGGTCTTAAAAGAGCTTCCATGAACGCCCAGGACGGTATTTCAATGCTCCAGACTGCTGAAGGCGGTCTCTCAACCATTCAGGAAATGACTCAGAGAATGAGAGAGCTTGCGGTACAGGCCGCAAACGGTGTCTACACCACCAGTGACCGTGCAGAGATCCAGAAAGAAGTTGATCAGCTTAAAGAAGAGATCGACCGCGTTGCCTCATCAACAGAGTTCAACACTAAAAAACTCCTTAACGGTGACGCGACCGCTCTCTGGTCAACAGACAAAACAACTGCTATCGACGTAGCTGTTACAGGCAAAGTTGCGGAAGGCAACTATAACCTTAATATTGAAGTTGAAGCAGGTTCAAACAACGTTTACAAAACAGACGTTATGACGCTGAACACCGACTCTGTCGGCGGCGAGATAACAACTGCGGGCGGAACAGAGAACAACACAAATATCGGTTCAGTATCCGATATCAAAACAGTTGCGACTTCCGGCACAAGCTACTACACAGTTGAAGTTGGCAACACAGTTGTGGAAAACGCATCCGCATCTGTAACAGCAACATTCCAGCAGACAGGTTCTTCCTTCTCCGTTTCATCAGCAGGAATGGGAACCGGCGGTACAACTTTCGCTGATTCCGGCTATCTTGAAATCAAATTTGACGGCGAAGTTACTTCCGCTTCATCTTCCGTAAGCGTTTCCGCAAGATTCATCAACGCAAAAACAGGCGCTGTTGGCGAATGGGCAACCATGTCAGGCGTAACTGTTTCCAACGGAACAGTTACTTTCAACGAGAGCGCAGTGTCAGGCGGACCCGCCATTGATGCGGAAATAACAATCGGTGTTGCCGGTAAAATTCAGGAAGGCGACAAGATACTGATGAGCATCTCCGGACAGTCCACTGTTGCGGGAGCAGCCACCTCAGGCGGCGGTACAATTAAAGTATCAGGCGGACCGGCAGGACAGGCAGGACCGACAATCCAGTATACCGGAGACAACTCTCTGACCAAAGCTGACAACGGCGACGACGTTATCGATTATAACAACGTAACCGTTTACTATGCTGCAATGGATTCCGCTACAGGTAACCTTGACGTCGGTTCAATGACAATGAACTTCAAAGAGGCAAGCAACGAAGCGGCAACGCCCAACGGCGAAACTTCAACAGGTTCGTTTGACCTTGAAGTGAGAGGCGGCGGAGAAGTTGCGACATCAGCAACCAAGCTGAAAGACATCGCTCTGTTCACGACAGATGACGGACGCAACATCTTTGAACAGACCCAGGAACTTACAATCTACGGTAACGGTACTTCACAGACTATCTACCTTGAAGGGGACGACACTCTGTCAGAGTTTGAAACAAAAATGACAGATGCCATCAAAGCTCTCGGCATGGGTGCAGACAGCGAAGTGAGCGACACCGTTTCCGATGTTAACAACAACCTCGTTAACTACGTTACCACTGCTAAAAAGAACTCCAACGAAGCTGTTGAAGGTACTTTCGTAATCCAGACAGCGAAACTCGGAGACGACAGCCAGCTTTCATTCGTGGGTGACGAAAACCTCATCAACGCTCTTTCACTTGCTCAGATTCAGAAAGGTGAAAACAGCGAGCTGACAGTTTCCGTTACAGACGCGCACACAGGCAAAACAGTAGGTTCAGACAAAGTTAACGACTATATACTGAAAAACGTTATCTCAGGTGTAAATGTTAAGATAGACAGCGCAGTCGGTCTTGACATCTCATGGGACGACAGCAAGAAATCAATGACATTCGGTTCTTCCGGCGCGGAAGACATCAAACTCCACCTTGTTGACAACTCAACAGAGCTGCAGATAGGTGCGAACGAAGGTCAGACCATCAACACAAGCATAGCTCAGGCAGACACTGACGCTCTCGGTCTTGCAGATGTACTGATGGTAGATCAGGAGAGCGCTCAGTCAGCCATAACAGCTATTGACGCGGCACTGAACAAAGTTTCAAGCGCAAGAGCAACTATCGGTGCTCAGATAAACAGGCTTGAGTACACCATCTCCGGTCTGGACACCACAAGAGAAAACCTGACAGCTTCCGAATCAAGGATACGCGACCTCGATATGGCGGAAGAGATGTCAGACTTCACCAAAAACCAGATACTCAGCCAGGCAGGCGTTGCCATGATTTCTCAGGCAAACTCCCAGTCCCAGCTGGCTCTTCAGCTTCTCGGCTAAGAGATTTCAGAATTATAAAAAGAAAAAGCGGATCTTCGGATCCGCTTTTTTTATGTTTATTAATGAGATTTCTTCGTCAGTCTGTGGCTTCCCCGCGAAGACGTGATTTTTCCGCTCAGTCACACCGACCGCCCGGTGTTTAGATGCGAGTTATGCAAGGAAGTTTTCTAAAAAGACTCTGAGTGAACATATAAGTACATGATGAGGCTTTTTTGAAAACTGACGCCGCAGAACGACGCATATAAACACCGAACGTTCAGGGCTTTGATGCAAGCAGAACAAGGAAGGCTCCCGCAGATGAGCAAAAGCGCACTTTAATAGTGCGTGTTGCGAGCGAGAGGGAACTGACGCAGTAATGCGCCGCATAAAAGACCTGAACCTAGTTGGCGGTGTTGACTTCGCGTAACCCGTCGATTGTTTTGATTTTGCGGATAACACTTTCAAGCTCGCTCTTGTTGCGCACCTCTATGCTGAAATCCTGAGACGAAAGCCCGTCTTTGTCCCGTCTGGAGGACAGTTCAAGAATATTAAGTCCCATCTCTTTCAGAACTGTGGTAAGCGCACTGAGCACGCCGGGTTTATCGACTATGGAAGTGTGTATGCGCACTGGCATCTTATAGCTTTTTCTTGAATCCCACTGTACGTCCACGAGGCGTTCCTCACTGAACGCTGAGTTTTTCAGATTTGCGCAGTCCACCCTATGCACGACGATACCCCGCCCGCGGCTGATATATCCCACAACGTCATCGCCTGGGAGCGGATTGCAGCATTTGGCAATCTTGACCATAACGTCGTCGATACCCTGAATGATAAACGGCGTGCTGGTCTTTTTTCCGCTGTCTTTCTGCGGTGCTTTCTGCAGATCTTCAAGTTTCGGCTGTGTCGCGGGTTCGGTGAAAACGTGAACAACCTGCTTGGGTGAAACACGCCCGAAGCCGACCGAGAGGAAAATTTCTTCTTCGTCCCTCAGCTTGAAGCGCTCTATTATCTTTTTGATGTTGTCCTGTTTGTTGAAAATCTCCCGCACGTCCAGTCCGGCGTTGCTGAACTCTTTGTCAAGCAGATCGAACCCGACTGTGTGCCCCATATCCGTATCTATCTTGCGCAGTGCTGCGCGGATACGGTTTTTGGCTTTGCTGGTCTTAACGAAACTGAGCCAGTCGCGGCTGGGTTTATGGTCTTCCCCGAGAATGATTGAAACCCTGTCGCCGTTGCGCAGCTTGTATTTCAGCGGCACTATGCGTCCGTCAACCTTTGCGCCCTTACACTTGTTGCCGACATCTGTGTGGATGTTGTAAGCAAAGTCAACAGGGGTGGAACCGATTGGCAGCTCCATAACATCCCCTTTGGGTGTGAAAACATATATCTGGGTGGGAAGAACGTCCTCTTTAAGTGCTTCAACAAGGTCTTCCGGGCTGTGAAGTTCGTGCTGTTCGAGCAGTTGGCGAAGCCATGTGAACGCCTTGTCCTCCTGCGGGTCAAACGGTCTGCCCTCTTTATATTTCCAGTGGGCTGCGATACCGCCCTCCGCGATGCTGTGCATCTCCTGTGTGCGTATCTGAAATTCAACGGTTATCCCTTTAGGACCGATGATGGTAGTGTGCAGGGACTGATAAAGGTTCGCCTTAGGCATGGCGATATAGTCTTTGAACCTGTGCTGAATGGGTTTCCACATATTATGCAGTATCCCCATAACGGCGTAGCAGGTGGGGATGTCGTCAACGAGCACGCGGAGAGCAAGAAGGTCGTAAATCTCTTCAAAAGACACTTTCTTCTTCACCATCTTATTGTAGATGCTGTAAAAGTGCTTTGGTCTGCCTGAGACGAGAGCTTTGATTTTATGTTTCTCAAGCTCTGCTATCACAGCCTCCTTTATCTCGGCAAGATACTGCTCCCGTTCTCCTCTTTTCAGTTTAACTTTTTCGTAGATATCGTAATAGGCTTCCGGATTGAGGATGCGGAAACACATATCCTCAAGCTCCCATTTAATCCACGCGATACCGAGCCTGTGTGCCAGCGGTGCATAAATATCCATTGTCTCCCTTGCGATGCGCTGTTTTTTCTCTTCCGCCAGATAGTCCAGTGTGCGCATGTTGTGGAGCCTGTCCGCCAGTTTTATGATGATTACCCGCACGTCTTTCGACATGGAGATGAGCATTTTGCGGAAGTTTTCCGCCTGTTTCTCCTGTGCTGATTTAAAGATTATCTTGCCTATTTTGGACACACCTTCAACGATAAAGGCAACGTCCTGCCCGAAAAGCCCGCTTATCTCTTCAAATGTAGCGTCTGTGTCCTCTATGGTGTCATGGAGAAGACCGCCAATTACGGTATCCACGTCCATGTTCATCTGTGCAAGGATATACGCCACATTGAGAGGGTGAGAAAGATACGGCTCGCCGCTCTTTCTGAGCTGTCCTCTGTGCTTCTGCGCTGCGTATATATATGCTTTGTGCACACGGTCAAACCCGTCGGCAATACCGTTTGCCGTGAGCATATCCTGTATGTCCATAAGGCGGATCACGCGATTGGTTGCCATTCTTCCTCCGCCGGTTTAAGGTCTTTCAATACAAGCTGAATATAGCGTCCGCCGTAATACCCGTTCACAACGGGGGTGAACACAACGTCGAACACGTCGTTTCCGGTCACTATCTTTTCGTAGCTCTTCATGTTGTATCCGATGCAGTCAAAAGTCCGTCCGTTCTTTTCCAGAAACATTTTAAGGTGCATACTGTCTCTGCCCACATAGGTTGCCGGCTGATATTTCCGGACGTTTTTCATGCAGAATACGGGTTCGCGGTTGCCCGCGCCGTATGGTTCCATTCTCTCTATCATCTTCATGAACTCCGCGTTTATCGCCTCCGGTTCGATGAAGGAATCTATTTTCAGTTCCGCCACAAAGTCCTCAGCAGTGAGGCTTTCGTCTACGGCCGTGTGGAAGCGCCTTTGGAGGCTCGAAATATGTTCTTCGGATATTTTCAGTCCTGCGGCGTATTTGTGCCCGCCGAAGGAGAGCAGTATATCCTGAAGCTGTTCCAGTCCTTTGTAAAGGTCAAACGAAGGGATACTCCGTCCTGAACCCTTGCCGACACCGTCGTCGAATGTAAGAACTATGGCCGGCATATGGTATTTTTCCACAAGCCTTGATGCTACGATGCCTATAACTCCCTGATGCCACTCTTTCGAATAGAGCACCAGCCCTTTATATTTCTCGTTCAGACGGTTGCTTTCAACGCGTTTAAACGATTCCTCTATAATTTCCTTCTCAATCTCCTGTCTGTCTTTGTTCTCCCTGTCAAGCTCGTCTGCGAGAAACTTTGCCTGAGCTCTGTCAGTAGTTATCAGGAGGCGCAGTCCCTTGTCGGAGTTGCCCAGTCTGCCGACGGCGTTTATGCGCGGAGCGAGACCGAACCCGACGTGGGTCGTCGTAACCTTTCCTCCGTCCACACCTGCAACGCGTTTAAGCTCTTTCAGACCGGCGCGGCAGTCCTTTCCGGAAAGTATCTCAAGTCCGTGACGGACAAATATTCTGTTCTCACCGACAAGCGGTACAACGTCGGCGATGGTGCCCAGAGTGACAAGGTCAAGATATTTCTTTATGTTCGGCGTTCTACCGCCGAATTTACCCATATCGTTCATTTTGGAGCGGAGCGCCATTACGGTTTTGAAGGCAACGCCAACACCCGAAAGGCACTTAAACGGGCTTGTGTCGTCCTCCCTCATGGGATTGACGACTGCGCAGGCATCCTCCGGAATTCTTTCAGAGGGCTGATGGTGATCGGTAACTATGACCTTCATACCCATGCGAACGGCGTGGGACACCTCTGCCTCAGCGTTTATTCCGCAGTCAACGGTTATTATCAGCTTAACATGTGCGGCAGCGATCTCCTCTATTGCGGCGATATTAAGTCCGTACCCCTCTTCGAGCCTGTTGGGAATGTAGTATGCGACGTCCGCACCCACTTCACTGAGGAAATGATACATGAGCGCAACGGAAGTCACCCCGTCAACGTCATAATCCCCGTAAACGCATATTTTTTCGTGTTTTTCAATGGCAAGGGCGATATGTTCGGCAGCTTTCCCCATATCTTTGATAAGAAAAGGAGATGTAAGCCCTGTGAGCGGTGTTTCAAAATATGCCTGAAGAGCGTTCGGCTCCACTATGCCCCGTTTATACAGAACCTCAGTGATACAGTCCGTTAGACCGAACTGATCCGACAGCTCTTTTATGAGCAGTTTCTCCGGTCGGAGATAGACCCATTTATATTTTTGGCTCCGATATGTGAGACCAGGCATCTTCGTTTCCTTTCATACTGTCCGCAATCATATATTATTATCCCAAAACACTTTTATTGCAAGACAATTAATGAAAAACGAAAGAAAAACGGTTATCAGGGGAGGAACTTAACAGGTTTCACCGGCTTATACGCCTTTGTAACCGGAAGTGATTCGGGCGGGCTCATACTGCCTGCGTCAACAACCATGCTGTCGATAGCCTTTCCGTTCGCGTCATACGCTGTAAGCTCATATCTGTTGACGCTGCCGTTGTTGAAAAGGTTAAGTGCAAACCACGAAATGACCAGTACGAAAGCAACGTACCAGTATTTCATGTATTTTCCGCCGAAGTATTGATTGAAACGTTTCATGTTCATGGGGCTATATATAATCCAAAAGTTTTTATTTTGCCAGCAGTATTTTTATAAAAGACCGCCGTGTTTTGCCGCGGCGGTCTCATATCTTATCTCAGTGATGTTTGGTTTCCAGATTAAAGAACTTCTCCGCTGAGAAATACAGCAGAAAGAACACTCCGAAGCCGAACAGGTAGACAAGCCATTCCATTGCGGACGGGCTGTAGAAGTTCATGCCCGCAAAGTCCGTTACAACTCCTGCGCCGTAGAATCCGCCGCGCATGGGAGGAAGCTGTCCCGCAACTATAAAGTCATACCTCGTAAAAAACAGACCTATCATATAGATGAATCCGGATAGGGCAAGCCTGCCAACGTTACCCTTAGCAGTTACTATCAGAAGCAGAGGCACAGCAACCGCAAGTATCATCTCACCCAGCCAGAAGTTCAGCGCCAGAGGTCCCTTGATAAGCGCTACCGCAGCTGTGTAAGCATCCCCGCCGCCTATGAAGACGGAGGACAGCAGCTTCCACAGATAAAGAAGCATCATGACTCCTATTCCGCCTCCCATCAGCCTGCCGAGGGATACGAGGGATTTTCTGACATCTTCCGTAAGCCTGCCCTTGTATATCACATAATGC
>NZ_JAJUIS010000019.1 GCF_029267515.1 Seleniivibrio woodruffii | reverse complement strand
CAGAAAAGAAGAAATCATCAACTTCTTTATAGATTTATATCAAGTGTTTAATGAAACTGACAGGGTATTAAAACAAGAAGGATTACAGGGATGGATTATTGGTAACAGAACAGTCCTTGGCAGTATCAATGTACCTCTGTCAGACATTTTGTCTGACTGGTTTGAGTCAAGGAGATATACAAAAGTCACTTCTCTCACAAGAAAATATTCTTTTAAAAGACTTCCTCATCATATGAACTCAGCTCTTGATAGAGACCAAAAAATCACCAGCATGATGGAAGAGCATATTATTGTTTATAAAAAATAACTATTCCATTTCAACTTGATCAATAAGTTCGTTTTCCACTGCTGTCTTAAATAGTTCTGATAAACCACAAGACTTTAAGCCAAATATTTGCACTTGATACTTTGCTCTAGTTATCGCCGTGTATAATTTATTATGAGCAATGTACTTTAAATACATATTACTTTCATTGTTATTTTTTTCTGGCACTCTCTCACTATCTGCGCCTGCGATAATTACTCCATCAAATTCTAAGCCTCCTATATATTCAGGCAATGAAAGTATGAAGTTGTTTCTCCTGTACGCATCTTGTTTAAGAGCATAGTCCCCTCTCTTTTTGATAAAAGTAGTATTTCTTTTATTATCAGCACAATACTTCTCAAATTCATGATAGAGTATGTTATCAAACACGATAATTGCTATTTCACTTCTTGAACAGCTTAGCTGAGTTTTCATTTTCTCAGCAAATTTAAATACATCCTTTATCATTTCTGAATCATTTAATGATAACACATAGCATGGTTTTCGTGACTTTGACTCATCAGACTCTGAGAATGAACTAACCGAATTTTCAAGTGAATTATGAAAGTTTGTAAATAATGTTGCTCCAGAGGATGTTATTGACATCGCTAAGTTTAATATGGAATTAGATGATCTAAAAATAGTATTTACCTTTGACGACTCTTCAAACTTATTGATTATTGCATTCTCTCCCATTGAGTCCCAACCTCTATCTCCGTTTGCTTGAGATGAATCAAAAGAAAATGATATGGGAATTTTAGTATCATTTTTACCTAAAAAGTGAAAAACAGAAAGTTCATTCATATTAAATAAATGTGTTTCGTCAACTAGTATTAAGTCGTATCCATCATTGATACGTCTTCTTCTCCAAACAGGTGTATCAAATCTGCTTGTAAGGGTTATTACAATATCATCGACATCAAAAACAGATGAGTCACTTAATTGTGATTGATAGTGTTTATATATATTGAATACAAAATCCTTATCTTCTGGTTTGCTAATTGGAATTCCATATTTTAATGAAGGGGTGTTCCTGTAAATTTCAAAGTTATCATTACACCTGCCTTTTATAAGAACACTTATTTCATGTCGGAACATTTGATATTTCGTTTCAGGTGATTCATTTTCAAGAAAAATCCTGAAATCATCAGAAATAATATCCTTATAAACATCATAGTGTGTAGTCATAACGTATTTAACTGCATCTTCAATAAAAAGCAATTGAGCTATTTTTGATTCTTCAGCATCTTCATCTAAAATATCTGTTAAGGATATTTGGTCTGACAAATATTGCACAGAAAGTTCCTGTAATGTCATAACACTTAACGTAACATTACTCTGACGTCTATCGTTAGATACTATATTATTTCCATGAATAATATTAATCTGCGTGACAACTTGTTCTTTAAGGGCTTCACTATGAACTATAAATACAATATTAAATATTCCATCGTCCATTACGGCAGTGTGATAGATGTTAATTGCTTTTAGTATTAAGCATAACGTTTTCCCTGTTCCAGCTGGTCCTTCTATCTTACACGGGATAGATGAGGGTGATAGGACAAAAGCTTTTTGATTTAAAGTAAGTTTCTGTAACCAGTTTTGAAATGAAAGACTCATATGTGTATCAAAAGTTGTATCTAGAGAGACACTACTTGATATTAATTCATCCTGACAAGAATTCTCATCATTTCTTTGATTACTTTGACGTCCATAAAATGCCACAATACTATTATAGTCCTGCATTGCTTTTCCAAAATTACTAGTGTCAGGATTTTCTTTATTGCCAAGTCCTTCATCATCGCTCACTTTGTACGCTAACAAGAACTTTCCTGTTCGGCTTGTCTTAGTTCCATGGAAAGGATCTCTATCTATTGCAATTCTGAACGTCCGCTTAAATGCCCATGAATAAGGGAAAACAGCTGCAAGATTTGAATTAGGAATTATACGTTCGCTTCCGCTAAAAGTAAGCTGTTTCCAATGCCTAACAGCAAAGCGAAGTAATCTTTGCAATATCAACAGTGAGTCTTGCTTAGAAAATGAACCAAATAAGCCTGTTTTTTCACAATCTATAACAAATAAGTTTTCGTTAACCCTTTTACTTCCGATAACATAAATACCATGTTTTGCTTTAATGCATCTTGCGACGTTGTTGATATTGAACTCATTATGTACGCAATCAAATTGGGTTGTCAACAGATCAGCAAATACAGCTCCCTGTTGAAATTCTATAGATTGAAGATACTGATCGTTAATAATTGAAGTTGTTGCTCCTTCATCAAATGCTAAGTATTTTATCATGATTAGCCACCCATTAATTTGTTTGTATATGTGTCTGGTAAATCATCAACACCAATTCTCATAAAAAGCAAAGCAAACGATTGCATTATATGTTCGATATATGGAGAATTGATCACAGCTAATGGATATATTTCTTCGTTACTATTTTTAACGATTTCTTTTTTTATTAAATCATCATCTGGTGATTGTATTTTAAAACCAGTAGGAAAAAGTTTGCATATATCAGCATTTATATGGCGAATTTCTCTCAGTAAAATAATATATCCTTCGAAATCATTATAAAATATAGATGGTAAGAAATAATGCCCAGCAACATCATTTTTAAAAATTCTTTTCATAAAGGGAGTTACTTGTTTATTATAATAAGTTTTTAATGAACAAAAATCAGTTATCTTTAATATCATATGTTTTTCTTTAATAAGTTCTGATAAATTATTTTGTTTTTTGGGTTTACATTGAGTTTTATAAAGATTTATCAACTCTTCTTCTGAATATGTTGTAATTAAAGTAGTTGGTATTTTCGTTTCCTTTAAAAGATTTTTTATCTGATCTTTATTATTGTTTAGTATCTCATTTTTAAGAATACGTAAACCGTAGATATCAAGCCAATCATTTAATTTGACTATTGGCAAGAAATTTATAATGGATGATTTAGCTTGAGCTAAATCACATCTAGCAGTAATTATAACACCCCATGTTTCTTTATTCTTAAAATCATTTACATATACATTATTAAAAATTGTACCTTGTGTAATTTCATTAGAATAAGGATCTCTTGTGAAAGTATTATCTTTGAAATGATTATTTTCTGCCATAATTATCCTTCTGATATGATTATCGTAAATATTATAGCATACTGTGTATATGATGTATAATTAATTTAATGCAAAATTCGGTTAAAATATAGTTCCCAACTTATTTTAAAAATAGTGCCTAAATAATGTGAGCTAAAAACCAGCATTCCAGTTTCCAACTTTGTAAAAAACAGAAAAGGCGTATGCGATTGTCAGTCACTTACGCCATTTTTAGTTTCCATCTTTATTTTAAACGTACAAGGAATCAATATATAGTTTATGTTTTGCATGGGCAAGGGATTCTTCTTTTTGCATGGGACAAAATGAAAAACGCCGCAGTTGCGTGCGGCGTTTTCTGTCGGAATTAGGGAAAGCTGAAAAAGTTGAAGGGTTATACCTGCTTATTTCATTCCGGCAGGTTTAAGAGTTTTGCATTTTTCCATTTCACTTTTGCTCAGTTTCACAGTCGCCGGATTCTTAGCGTAATCTTCGCATTTTTTCATCTCTTCGGGAGAAAGAACAGCGGCTTTAACCATCTCTTTTTTAACAGCGGGTGCTTTGGTTTCTGCTGCCATTGCGCTGAAAGCGGAAAACATCAGAGCTGCAGCGAATACTGTTGAAACGAAAAGTGTTGTCTTTTTCATGGTTGACCTCCTGAGTCAATTTTGTCTGTCATGCCAATATAATTGCAACTGGTATGCCAATTTTGACATGTTCAGGAAGTTTCAGTTTGACAAATGTTTATGGTGTTCTGGCTTGCCGGAGGATAATAAACTATCCGGTAAGTTTCTTGCCGGTGGTAAGGAACTTATCAGTCGGGATCGTCCACGCCGTATTCCTCCAGTTTTTTTCTCAGGGTGAGTCTGCTGAGTCCAAGTATATTCGCCGCTTTGGTTTTGTTCTTTTCCGACAGTATGTAAACAGAGAGAATGTGCCGTTTTTCAATTTCTTTCAGGCAGCAGAGTTCTGCCGCGGATTCAGGAGCCGCCGTATTGTGTTTTTTTGCGCCGAGGTCGGGCAGGCTGCCGAAAAGTGCCGTGCGTTCCATGATATTCCTCAGTTCCCGCACATTTCCGGGCCAGCCGTAATCCAGAATTATTCTTTTGTCGTTTTCGGTAAGTTCCATCGGCTGTTTATTCATTTTTCGTATGTATTTGTCCAGATAATGCTGAGCCAGCTCAACACAGTCCGTTCCACGCTGTGAAAGCGGCGGTATGCGCAGATTTACCACGTTCAGTCTGAAAAACAGGTCTTCTCTGAATTTTCCCTCCTTAACGAGGGTATCAAGGTTTCTGTGCGTTGCTGTTATGATGCGCACGTTGACCTTTGTCTCCTTGGTTGCGCCAAGTTTGTAGAACGTTCCGTTTTCAAGAAAACGCAGCAGTTTGACCTGTGTGGACATCGGCAGGTCGCCTATTTCGTCCATGAACAGTGTTCCGCCGGATGCCATTTCTATGAGTCCTTTTTTGTTTTTCCTTGCATCCGTGAAGGCGCCCTGTTCGTAGCCGAACAGTTCCGACTCGACGAGCTGTTCCGGCAGTCCTGCGGAGTTTATGCTCATGAAAGGGCGTTCTTTTCTGGGAGACAGCATGTGTATTGCCTCGGCGACAAGCTCCTTTCCAGTACCTGTTTCGCCGGATATCAGTACGCGGGTTTCATCGGATTGGGCAGCCAGAGTAATTTGCTGTTTAAGCTCATTCATGACCCGCGAACTGCCTACGATACAGTCCAGAGACATTCTGTTCTTCATGGCGTTTATAGCACCAAGGTTCTGTTTTGCAAGTCTCAGAGCCATTGCGTTGCTGACGCAGAGCTGCAGGTCTGCCAGTTCGAACGGTTTGTTCACATAGTCAAACGCGCCCATTTTCAGTGTCTTGACAGCCATCTGCACCTCAGGGTATGCGGTCACGACGATTGCCTCCGTATTTCCGGGTGAGTTTTTTATAATGGGCAGAAGGTCGGTGCCTTCACCGTCGGGCAGGTTAACGTCCAGAATAGCGACGTCAAAATCCTCGTACATTATTGCGTTTTTCGCACTTGCGAAAGTATTGGTAAGTGTTGTGTCATATTCCTTTGAAAAGAATCTGACCAGCGATTTTCCCAACAGAAGGTCGTCTTCTACTATCAGAAGTTTATTTTTCATTTGTCGTACTCTTTTATTTTGATTGTGGTTTCAAGCCCCATGCCTTCAATATTGCGTGCGGAAATCTCCCATCCTGCGGATTTTACAATGTCGTTGACGATGGCAAGCCCAAGCCCTGTTCCGTCCTGTTTAGTGGTGTAGAAGGGTTTGAACATCTTTTCAGGTTCCTTTGCTCCGCCTCCGGAATCTGTAATGCACACTTCACATGCACCATCTGCATCGTAAAGGTCGATGTCTATCCGTCCGCCGCCTTTTTCGGAAAGCTGCTGCACGGAGTTAAGCAGTATGTTAAAAACCACCTGTCTGAGCTGTATTTCGTCACACAGAACCATTCTGCTTTCAGCTCTTATGCTGATTGTGATGCCGTTCCGTTCCGTCTCTTTTTCAAGGGTTATGATAACCTCTTTAAGCACTTCGGCAATGTCGGCGGGTTTGAGCTCTGCCTGTGGCTTTTTGCCGAACTTTGTGATGGATTTCAGAAATACGGCTAGCTTGTCCACCTGGGAGATTATCATTGAGATAAACTCCCGCTCCTCTTCAGATTCGTTTTCGGCGCGGAGAACCTCCAAACTGGTTTTCATTGCGGCGAGTGGGTTGCCTATTTCATGCGCCATTGCGGCGGATATCATGCCGAGGGATGCCAGTCTGTCCGCGTGCATCAGCTCTTCCTGAATTTCACGAAGCTGTTTCTGATATTCAAGCTGTTTTTCTGTCATTCCGGCTATCTTGTCCACCTGTTCGGCGATGCGCGTTTCAAGGTTTCTGTTGAGTTTTTCAAGCTCCGTTGTGCTTCGTTTCAAACCCAGCGCCGTTCTTCGTATAGCGTGACCGATGCCGTCGAACTCGCTGATTCCTGTCTCGGTGAATTCATCCTCCGAAGCAGTGGGGATGAATTTTACGAGGTGTTTGACCTTCTTTATTATGTCGGAGGACACCAGCAGGGTGAAAAGGAGCACGAACACGAAAACCACCCACAGGCTAACCATGTAAGGGCGCATTATGGAGAATACAGCCGCGTTTATTTCGCTGTCCGATTCGTAAATTGCCACATACCAGAGGTTTGCTCCTTCTGAGTTGTCAAATTTAACAGGCATGACAGAAAGATATCCGCCTTTCACCCGTTTCTGGGTGATGTGCTGCTGAGTAAGGAGGTTTGTAGCATCAATGCCGAAGCGGTTGCGTATCATGTCCGCACCGTATTCCCTGAAACTGCTGCCGTCGTAGCTGATGTATCTGCCTGAGTTGTTTATCAGCATAGCCTTTGCGGGCTTTGCTCCTGCTAGGGGGAGGATATGTTTGAATATGTAGTTGCCGTCGAGATTTATGAGCAGTAGCCCGTTCTTTTCAACCTTAACGCCGATTCGGGCGACAAGTCTTCTGATGTGTCCTTTTTCCTTATCAACGTTCGGGTCGAGACCGGAAACGTATATATATTTGCCGGACATCTGCATCGCCTGACGGAAGTAATATTTGTCCGAGCGGTTGTGCAGTTCGTCGTCCTTTGTGCGCGACAGCCCTTTGGGAGTTCTGTTGAGACGTATCATTTCCATTCCGCTTCTGTCTAAATATTTGATCTGCAAAAATTCTGGGTGGCGCTGCATTATGGCGCTGAATTCGCTGGCAAGTCCCTGCGGGTTGTCTGTTTTGAGGAATGTTCTGAAACTTTCGTGCTGTTCCACAACGGAAAGTTCAGTTGCCGAGGAGACCAGCATCTGGTCGATGAGAGAATCAACCATGGAAAACTGCTCGTCGATGATGTTTTCCGAAGAGAGCAGAGCCGACTTTTTAGCAGAGAAATAGACGCTTGCCGAAAGAAGCATGGTGGGCAGCAGCGCCGTAATAAAAAATGCAGGCAGCAGCCTGCCTGTGATGGATTTGAATATTTTCATCGTACTTAAAGTGTACACTCTTTATTTAATGTTTCAAATCTGTTTAATATTTGAATGACAGACGAATTAGTTTATAGTTCGTCAGGAGGTTCTTATGCCCAGTGTGCTTATTGAGGTGCGCAGACACTTCACAAAAGAGGAGGAAGAGGGGATCATGGAGGCTGTTCACGCTTCGCTGCGTGAGGCTTTCAAGATTATGCCCCACGACAGAAACGTTCGTCTTATTGTGCACGAACCCCACAGGTTTATGTGCCCGCCAGACAGGGAGAAGCCGGACTATTACACCCACATAAGCATCGATGCGTTCGCGGGCAGGTCTCTGGACGCGAAACGTACGCTTTATAAAACCATTGTCGAGAAGCTGGAACTGTTCGGCATACCGAAAAATCATGTGAAAATATTGCTGCGCGAGATACCAAAAGAGAATTGGGGCATACGCAGCGGACAGGCTGGCTGTGACGTTGAGCTGGGATTTAAGATAGATGTATGATACGTCCAAAACTGGTAAAAACTACGACAAGATAGCGGTTTGGTGGCATGAGCAACATAAAGATTCTGCATACGGGGTGAATGCGCTTAAAAAAGTGCTGTCCATGTGCGGTGGTTCGCGAGCGCTGGATGTCGGGTGCGGCAGTGGCGGTCGGTTTGTGCTCACCATGCAGAGTTCAGGGTTCGCCGTTACCGGAATTGACGTTTCAGAAAAAATGATTGAGCTGGCAAAGGTAAATCATCCGGAATCTATATTTTATCACGCTGATATCTGCACATGGCAGACCGCCGAAAAATATGACCTGATAACTGCATGGGACAGTATATTCCATTTGCCATTAAACATGCAGGAGCCAGTCATAAAAAAGCTCTGCAGCATGCTGAGTGTCAACGGACTTTTGATGTACACATTTGGCGATGCTGTCGGCGAGCATACGGACACATGGCACGATGAAGAGTTTTATTACAGTTCCATCGGCATAGAGGGCAATATGAGACTTCTTATGGATTGCGGATTAACGCCTATTCATCTTGAGCTTGACCAGTACCCGCAGAAACACGTCTGCGTTATGGCGGTGAAGCGTGATGTATGATGTCATAGTTATCGGCGGCGGTGCGGCGGGGCTTATGGCGGCGGGATTTGCCGCAAAAGAGGGCGCTAAGGTGCTTGTCGTCGAAAAGATGGTGACGTGCGGACGAAAACTGCTCATAAGCGGCAGCGGGCGCTGCAATATCACCAATACACTGAAAGATACGAAGCAGTTCGTATCAAAATTCGGCAAAAACGGAAAGTTTCTGTATCAGGCGGTAAATTCGTTTACTACCTCGGATGTGGTGGCTTTTTTTAACTCCAAAGGGCTTAAAACCACAGTTGAAAAGGGTTTTAAGGTGTTTCCGGCGGGTGAGGCGGGCTCAGCGGACGTTCTGCGTGCGCTGATGAACTTCTGCGTGTCAAACGGTACAGAGTTTCTGCCATCCTACCCTGTGACTGCTGTAAATACGGAGGACGGACATATAGTTTCCGTAACTGCTGGCGGGCGGGAGATAAAATGCCGTGCGGTTGTGATCGCCTGCGGCGGAAAGTCCTATCCGGCGACAGGTTCGTCGGGCGACGGCTACACTCTGGCGGCGGCGCTGGGGCACACAATAGTTGAACCCCGTCCGGTGCTGGTTCCCGCATATTCAGGCGACGAGTGGATAAATGAACTGCGTGGCGTGAGTCTGCGCGATATCCGCCTTACGCTGGTTTCCGGTGGAAAACAGACTGCATCGGCAGACGGCGACCTCGTTTTCACGGACAGAGGTGTTTCGGGTCCTGCTGTGTACGACATCACCCGTCACGGGTTCGACAGGGATGGGGAAAATAAACTTTTGATAGACCTTTTTCCTGCGAAACGTTTTGAAGATCTGGACGCGGAGCTTGAACAGGCGGCGCGGATAAATAATAAAAAACATATTAAAAATATTATAGACGAGTGTGTTATGTCTTCCATTGTTCCGGTGGTGTTTCAGCTTTCCGGCATAGACCCTGTGCTGAAAGCGTCAAATCTGTCAAAAAAGGACCGTAACAGGCTGGCTTCTACCATGAAAGGGCTGGCACTGAACGGAGTGACCTTTGCCGGATTCGAGCGGGCGGTTGTAACGGCGGGCGGTATCAGCCTTAAAGAAATCGACGGCAGAACAATGAGTTCCGCGATTGTTGAAGGGCTTTATTTCGCTGGTGAGGTCATAGATCTGGACGCGCCCACAGGCGGATATAACCTTCAGATGTGCTGGAGTACGGGCAGACTTGCCGGAATTTCCTGTGCAGAATATGCCAAAAAGAGATAATAAGCATTTTCTCCTTTACTATCTGCATATCAAGGGAGTATATTTTCATGCACGAACCCTTTATCGCGACGGTAAAGGTATTGGAGGAGTCCCATGGAAATAGCATCCAAACTGCTTCCCGAAAGTGAGAGGAAGTATTCGCAGATCGCAGGTATCAAAGACCTCCCCTTCGGTCAGTTCCGCACAGACCACATGTTTCTTGCGGACTACAAGGACGGGGAATGGAAAAACCCACGCATAGTGCCCTACGGCCCAATCGAAATGATGCCCGGCGCCGTGTCCCTGCACTATGGTCAGACAATTTTTGAAGGCGCGAAGGCGTTTAAACATGCCGACGGCGAGATTTACGCTTTCAGACTGGATCAGAACGCGAAAAGGATGAACGTTTCCGCAGAACTCGTCTGTATGCAGCCAATCAGCGAGGAACTTCAGGTGGAAGGCGCTATGCGCCTGATGGACGTTGACCGTAAGTGGTGCCCCGATGTTCCCGAATCATCCCTGTACATACGTCCCTTTATGTTTGCAACTGAGGACGCACTCGGTGTCCGTCCCAGCCTTGAGTTTAAATACTGCGTTATCCTGTCCCCAAGCGGTCCTTACTATGCTGGCGGATTCAACCATAGCGTGAGACTGCTCATAACCGATAAGTATCACAGAGCTGTTTCCGGTGGTACTGGTGCTTCCAAAACAGGCGGAAACTACACAGCATCTCTTAAACCCGGTATGGTTGCGAAGAAATGCGGCGCAAGTCAGGTTCTTTACCTGGACGCCACAAACACATATATTGAGGAAGCGGGCGCTATGAACCACTTCCATATAATGAAGGACGGCACGGTTATCATCCCTGAATTCACGGATTCAATCCTGCGGTCAATCACTTCCATATCTATGATAGAGCTTTTGCCTTCACTCGGCTTTAAAGTTCGTCAGGAACGCATCGCCATCAAGGATTTCGTCGCCCAGATAAAGAGCGGCGACATCATAGAGGCGGGCGGTTTCGGTACTGCCGCTGTGGTTTCACCTGTTAACGAATATATCTTCGACGACGGTGAGATAATCAAGGTCGGCAACGGACAGATAGGCGAAAACACCAGAAAAATATACGAAGCCTACACCGCAATTCAGAAGGGCGAGGCGCCCGATAAATTCGGCTGGCTTAAAAAAGTAGAAAGATATTAAAAATCAACCGGGGATGCACTGTGCATCCCCTTTTTTTCCATTTCAGGAGACAATATGCAGCAGTTCAGCTTTCACAGCCCCGTTCACGCTTTTTTCGGATTCAACGCCATTGACAACCTCAAAACGCTTCTTGAACCTTATAGGACGGTCTGCATCGTAAGCGGTGCAAGCTCTCCGGACAAAACCGGATTCCGCAAATACATGGATGAATATTTCAAGGATAAGGACATCTTCTGGTTCAACCGCATTGAGGAGAATCCGTCAATAAACACGATACTCAAGGGCGGAAAGTTTGCGAGGGAATGTCGGGCTGAGGTTGTTATCGGCTTCGGCGGCGGAAGTCCGCTGGATGCTTCGAAAGCCATTGCGGCGTTCGCAACGAATAATAAAGGATTTTATGAACTGCTCACTGAAGACAGGCTGGAAAAGGAACCGCTTCCCGTAATCTGCATACCCACTACCTGCGGAACAGGCAGCGAGATGAACAATTACAGCATTGTTACAGACACCGAAAAGCTGGACAAGATAAACTTTGCAAAGGCGAACACCTTTCCGAAATATGCGGTTATTGATCCGGTCTTTCTCCGTTCGCTCAACAGAAAAACACTGTACGCAACGGCTTTTGACGCTTTCACCCATTGTCTTGAGGGGTTTGTTTCCGTTCGCGCCAATCCGTTCAGCGACAGCCACGCTCTTACCGGAATGGAGATAATCCTTGCCACATTCGCGGAGGGTGCGGACACCTCAAAGGATGAGACGCTTATCAACTTCCTTTACGGTTCAACACTGGGCGGCATAGTTATCCTGCATACGGCGACTACTCTTCTCCATGCGCTCGGCTATTATCTCACCAATGAGAAGAAGATGCACCACGGAACAGCGAATGCCGTACTTCTTCCTTATTACCTTGAGATGATGCGCGAAACGGGCGTTGAAAAATGTATGGTCGTCGATGCTCTGATGGAGAAATACGGATTCGATATCTCCCGCTGGCAGAATGAGATGGGTTATGACGTTACGATAACGGAGATACTTTCAGATGAAGAGATTGAAGCTATGGTGGATTATGCGCTGACAAAGAAGAACAGCGAATGGACACCCTTTGCGGCGGAAAGGGAGTTTATACTGGAAGTGCTGAAAAGGTATTGAGGAATCACTACCTTTCGTACTCTTCCATTATCTTTTTGATATAGTGCTTGGTTTCGCCGAAATCCGGCACCTTGCCGTCCTTAACGTTGTTGGGACCCGCATTGTACGCGGCGAGGGCAAGCGGTATGTCCTCAAACTTTTTTATCTGTCTGGACAGATATTTGACGCCTGCGTCTATGTTATCTTCCGCAAGAAACGGGTCGCCGTGTGAAATGTCGAAGAAAGTGGACGGCATAACCTGCATAAGCCCCATTGCGCCTGTGCGTGAAACAGCGAACTGCCTGCCTTTAGATTCAACTTTAATCATTATGTGAATTAGTTTCGGGTCAACGCCGTATTTTTCGCAGGCGGCGTTGATAAACGCCTCTACCTCGTGGGTTTCGGATGTGTTGAAACCAAGTCCCGCAACGAGGAAAACGTGCTTTGCCAGATGATACATGCTTATTGTCCTGTTTTTGATGTAAAACGGGTTTAACAGCGCCTTTGGACTGCCGGAAGCCAGAAAGGTCAGCATGTTCAGCACTAAAAGGTAGCCTATGAACGTATATATGATGGTTTTGTATGTTCTGTTTAACATAAAAAAACAATGTCATAAAAACTTCTTGCAGTCAATCATCTCTATAGTAATAATAATGCAATCATTTAAAAAGGAAGTTTCATGAAAATATCAGAAATGCTGAAAACCAGAAGAACCGTTTCGTTCGAGTTCTTCCCGCCGAAAAAAGAGGAGGGAGAGAACGTTCTCTACGAAACGATAAAAGAGCTGGTTGATTATAAACCTGATTTTGTATCAGTGACATACGGTGCGGGAGGCTCCACACAGGAAAAAACTGTGGAGTGGACGACACACATAAAAAAGGTACACGGGCTAACCACTATGATGCACCTCACCTGTGTTGCGGCAGACGAGGACAGCATCGACAGGATAACAGGCGCTGTGGACGCTATAAACGTTCAGAATCTGCTGGCTCTGCGCGGTGACTATCCGGCGGATATGCCCATTGAGCAGAGAGGCGGGAAATTCCGATATGCCTCTGACCTTGTGGCGTATCTGCGCAAAAAACACGGCGATAAATACTGCCTCGGCGTCGCGGGTTATCCCGAAGGGCATCCCGAAGCATCCGGCATGGATGCGGATATTGAAAACCTGAAACGTAAGCTGGACGCAGGCGGCGATTTCATAATTTCCCAGCTTTTCTTCGACAACGAACATTATTTCAGATATATGGACAGGCTGGAAAAAGCCGGAATAACAGCACCGGTTGTGGCGGGCATAATGCCCATAATCAACATCGCGCAGGTTGTCAGATTCACCCAGATGTGCGGCGCAACTGTCCCGCAGTATCTGGTTGAGAAGATGGACGGCAAATCCGAAAAGAACCAGTTCATGACTGGCGTGGAATACGCAGTTGAACAGTGCAGAGGGCTTCTTGCCGCAGGCGTTGCAGGACTGCACTTTTACACGCTGAATAAGCATGGCGCAACGGAAGCCGTTCTGGACAGGATAAGGTAATGCCCGTCCACACGGAACCTCTTTACAGACCGCCAAGCGAGGCGCACTCGCTTATCTTTCAGATAACCCACGGCTGTTCCTATAATAAATGTGCCTTTTGCGGGATGTACCTGCACAAACCTTTTGAGATCAAACCTTTAGACAGGGTATTGGCGGAGATTTCCGCCGTACCCGATTCATACGCGAAATCAGTTAAAAAGATATTTCTTGCAGACGGCGACGGAGTGATCTATCCCACGGACGGACTTATAACTATCCTTGACGCGCTGAATGCCAAATTTCCGAACCTTATCCGTATAAGCTCATACTGCGGACCACATGCCATAATGAAAAAGAGTGCCGATGAATGGCGGGAGCTTTACGCACGCAGGCTGAAACTGCTCTATTTCGGGCTGGAATCCGGCAACAGAGAGGTTCTGAAGCTCATGAACAAAGGTATGGACGCTTTAAAGGTACTGCCTAAGGTAAAAGAGATAAAGGAAACGGGGATAGCTTTCTCTGTGATGGTGATTCTGGGAGGCGGCGGAAAGAGGCTGAAACAGGAGCATATTGCCGACACAGCAAAATGGGTGACGGAAGCAGCGCCTGAGTACCTGTCGTTCCTCACACTGTTTCTGCGCAGAAAAAAGGATTATTTCAACGGGCTGGAGAAGCCGACGTTCAGAGATATATTCGAGGAATCACGGGACATGATACAGCTTATAGAAGGGCGCAACATCATTTTCCGTTCAAATCACGTTTCGAATTTCCTGCCGCTTGAGGGCAGGCTTGCACAGGACAAAGACAGGCTTGTGCGGAGCATCGATGAGGCGATGGACGCTCTTGAAGCGCGGGGACAGCTCGACAAGTATCCTGAGTTTTACGAGGAAATGTAATGTAAACAGGGACTGCTTCGTCAGTCTGAGGGCTTCCTCGCAGAGACGGTGGCTTTTTGTCTTCGTGAGGAGCATAGCGACGCGGCGATTTCACTTGGGAGTTTTGATGAAAGCTATATTTGTACCGACAGTTAAAGAGGCGGAGAGTATATTTACGGGGATTGAACTGACTCTTTGGAGGCATGGGATTTTCTGTGCCGAATATAATGACATTATGATATTTGTCACCGGTGCCACCAAAACCTGCGCCGCTTTTTCAGCCGGAGCGGTTCTGGGCGCTTTTCCTGTCGCGGAGGCTGTTCTGACGGGCATCTGCGGTGCCTACAGGCAGTCAGGTCTGAACGTGGGCGACGTTGTGTCTGTTCATAAGGATTTCTTTGCTGATGAAGCGGTTTTTTACCGTAATAAAATAACGACTATGGATGAAATGGGGTTTGGATTCGCCAATGACGGCTGTTCAGAGTTTATTTCGTATGGCAATCTTCCTATAGTAAATTCCAATACAGTATCTTTTCTGGACGGAGAGGGTGATGTGTCCTCTCTGCTGTACTCAAAATACGGTGCCGCGGTTGAAAACATGGAGGGAGCAGCGTTCGGTTTTGTATGTAACATGTTGGGAATAAAAGCATATCAGGTACGTGCAGTTTCAAACTTCTGTGGAAAACGCAGCGAGCAGGAGTGGAACATAAGGTTAGCCCTCGGCAATTTAAAAAGGCTTTTTGAATAGTATAAAATAAAACCAAAATTGACATAATCGAAATAACCCATTCTCAGAAAATAAGCAACCAAACCTAATTATATAATCATGTAAATATTTAATATTGAAGCAGATTGCAAAATCATCCTGAATGGGGCGTGTTTTGTATTGACAGTTGACAAGAAATTTAAAACATGTTTTATTACTTGGTATTATATCCACTAAGAGGGGGCTATATATAATGGATGAGAAAATCAAATTGCTGCATGACCTCAATGAAGCTGCGGAGCTCGGCGGCGGACTTGACCGTATTGAAAAGCAGCACAAGCAGGGCAAGCTCACTGCCCGCGAAAGGATCGACAAACTGCTTGACAAAGGAACGTTTGTTGAGCTTGACAAATTTGTCGTACACAGATGCGACAACTTCGGAATGGAGAAAACAAAATTCCTCGGCGACGGCGTCGTAACAGGTTACGGTAAAGTTAACGGAAGAACAGTTTTCGTATTTTCTCAGGATTTTACGGTTTTCGGCGGTTCGCTGGCGGAAATGTTTGCACGTAAGATCTGCAAGATTATGGACAAAGCTATGGAGCTTGGATGCCCCGTTATCGGTCTTAACGACTCAGGCGGTGCAAGGATTCAGGAGGGCGTTCTGTCCCTTGCCGGCTATGCCGACATCTTCCTCCGCAACACGCTTGCATCAGGCGTTGTTCCCCAGATATCCGCTATCATGGGACCGTGCGCAGGCGGCGCTGTTTACTCTCCCGCTCTGACCGACTTCACCTTCATGGTTAAAAACACATCCTACATGTTCATCACAGGACCTGAGGTTGTTAAAACCGTTACCAGCGAGGACGTTACCAAAGAGGAGCTGGGCGGTGCGATGACCCACAACACCACTTCCGGTGTGGCACACTTCGCAACCGAAAACGATGAAGACGCTATTCTGAGAATCAGAGAGCTGCTCAGCTTCATCCCCTCCAACAACATGGAGGAAGCACCCATAGTTCCCACCAAAGACGATCCCAACAGAACAGACGAATCACTGCGCAAAATCGTTCCTGAAAACCCCAACCAGCCTTATGATATGCACGAAGTTATCGCGAAAATCGTTGACGACGGCAACTTCTTCGAAATTCAGGAACACTATGCGAAAAATATACTCGTAGGCTTCGCGAGACTCAACGGACGCTCAATCGGTATCGTTGCGAACCAGCCCGCTATCATGGCAGGTGCTCTGGACATCAACTCATCCGTTAAGGCTGCACGTTTTGTCCGCTTCTGCGATGCGTTCAACATCCCGATACTCACTCTTGAAGACGTTCCCGGCTTCATGCCCGGCGTTCAGCAGGAGCTCGGCGGTATCATCCGTCACGGCGCGAAACTCCTTTACGCTTACTGCGAGGCGACAGTTCCGAAAGTTACCCTCATCACAAGAAAAGCGTACGGCGGGGCATATGACGTTCTCAGCTCCAAACACGTCCGCGGCGACCTTAACTATGCGTATCCCATCGCTGAAATCGCTGTTATGGGACCCGACGGCGCGGCACAGATCCTTTTCGGCAAACAGATAGCTTCTTCTGCCGATCCGATTGCCGCTAAGAAAGAGAAAGTTGACGAATACAGAGAAACGTTTGCAAACCCCTACAGAGCTGCGGAACTCGGCTTCATCGACGAGGTTATCCTGCCCGAAGACACTCGCCCCAAACTTATTCAGGCGTTTGAGCTTCTTTCCAACAAAAGGCAGACGAACCCCGCTAAAAAGCACGACAACCTGCCGCTGTAAGGAGTGGGAAAAATGGCTGAAATTAAAAAAGTACTCGTCGCCAACAGAGGCGAAATTGCAATAAGAGTTTTCAGAACATGCCGCAAGATGGGCATCAAAACCGTTGCCATCTACACCCATGCAGACCGCAAAGCTCCCCACGTCCGTTATGCGGACGAGGCTTACTGCATCACTGCGGACGATCATGACACCAGCTATCTGAAAATGGATAAAATAATCGAGCTGGCAAAAATGACAGGCGCCGCTATCCACCCCGGATACGGCTTCTACTCAGAGAACCCCACGTTCGTCAAGCGTCTTGAGGAAGAGGGAATCACCTTTATCGGTCCCAAATCCGAACACATCATAATGATGGGTTCAAAAACAGGCGCAAGACAGGCTATGATGGCTGCCGGAGTGCCTGTTGTCCCTGGTACCAAAGACCCCATCACCGACGTTGAGCTCGCTAAAAAAGTTGCCAGAGAGGTGGGATACCCCATCATGCTTAAAGCTGTTCACGGCGGCGGCGGAAAGGGTATGCGTCTTGTTCACGATGAATCAGAATTCGAATCTTCATACAGAATGGCAAGCTCCGAGGCGCAGAACGCCTTCGGAAACGGCGAGATGTACATCGAAAAATTCATCGTACAGCCCCACCACGTTGAAATTCAGGTTCTCGGCGACACCCACGGAAACGGTCTTCACCTTTTCGAGCGTGAATGTTCCATCCAGCGCCGTCACCAGAAGGTTATCGAGGAAGCTCCCAGCCCCTTCATCAATGATGATACAAGGGCGAAAATGTATGAAGTTGCCGTCAAAGCCGTTAAAGCTATCGGTTATGTCAGTGCCGGAACTCTTGAGTTCATCGTCGGCGCAGATCAGAACTTCTATTTCCTTGAGATGAACACGCGTCTTCAGGTTGAGCACCCCGTAACTGAGCTTATCACAGGCGTGGACATTGTCCGCGAGATGATCATCGTTGCGGAGGGCAAACCGCTTACATACACTCAGGACGAGATCGTGAGAAACGGTCACGCCATTGAGTGCCGCGTTTATGCGGAAGACCCTGCAAACAACTTCGTCCCTTCACCCGGTCTGATAACTGTTTACGAAGTGCCGGGCGGACCCAACGTGCGTATCGAAAGCGGTGCGTATGCGGGATTTGAAGTTCCGATATATTACGACCCCATGATAGCAAAAGTGTGCTCCGTGGGTAAAACCCGCGAAAGCGCCATAGTAAGTATGAAACGTATCCTCTCCGAGTACAAGGTTTCCGGTATCAAAACCTCAATCCCTTTCCACCAGAGGGTGCTTGAAAACGAAACCTTCCTCTCCGGAAACTATGACACAGGCTTCATCGACAACAAATTCGACATGGAAGACCTTAAACGTAAGCAGTCTGCCGACGTTGACGTGCCGATAATCGCCGCTGTCATAAAACAGCTTCTTTCCGAAAAAGAGGCAGCCGCAAGAAGCATTACAAGACGCGACGTAGGCGAATCCCACTGGAAACGCTTCGGAAGACTTGTAAGCCTCGGAAACAGGCTCGGTTAAGGGGTAAGTACAATGATAACTAAAAGAAACTATTTCGTTACGGTTGATAAAGGCGAGCAGGAGCATCTTGTTGACCTCGTAGAGAGAAGGAACGGTATCTTCGAAATAGATATCGACGGCAGAAAATATACCGCCGATTTCTCCGTTGCGGGCGACGCTGTTTATTCCATCATCGTTGACGGCAGGTCATACGCCATGGATATAGACGAAAAGGGCGATAATTTCACTATCCTTACCGACGAAGGCGACACCTTCGAGGTTGAGGTTCTGGACGAGATGAAACGCCTGATGAAGATGCGCTCCACCGCAGGACTTGAAGGGCGTCAGGTTATCGAGGCTCAGATGCCCGGATATATCTGGAAAATCCTCGTCGAAGAAGGACAGGAGGTCGAAGCGGGTCAGCCCCTTATGATTCTTGTCGCTATGAAGATGGAGAACGAAATCAAGGCTCCTAAAGCCGGCATCGTTCAGAATCTTTTCATCACTCTCGACCAGACGGTTGCAACAGGCGACAAACTGGCGGTTGTTGAGTAAGTTTTAAAGTTTAAAATACTGCGGTTAAAAGGGGAGATAATATTATTTCCCCTTTTTTGTTTCACTTGAGGGAGTCGGAACACTGCGGTTTCAATAATCAGTGAGGTTAGAATATGTTTGCACGAAAGTCCCTTGAGGACTGGGAAAAACAGGCTAAAAAAGAGATCAAGTCTGATAGTCTTGACCGTCTGACATGGCACACCGCAGAGGGAATTGATGTTAAACCTCTGTACACAAAATCCGATGCTGAAAATCTTGAATACGCCGACACCCTTCCGGGTATGGCTCCTTATCTGCGCGGACCCATGGCGACAATGTACGCCGGCAAACCCTGGACAGTACGTCAGTACGCAGGTTTCTCCACCGCGGAGGAATCCAACGCATTTTATAAGAAAAACCTCGCCGCCGGACAGCAGGGGCTGTCCGTGGCATTCGACCTCGCGACCCACAGAGGATATGATTCCGATCACCCCAGAGTTGTAGGTGACGTGGGCAAGGCCGGGGTTGCAATAGACTCCGTTGAGGATATGAAAATCCTTTTCGACAGCATACCCCTTGGCGACGTTTCAGTGTCTATGACCATGAACGGCGCTGTTCTTCCCATCATGTCCATGTATATCGTGGCGGCGGAGGAGCAGGGAGTCACTCAGGACAGGCTTGCAGGAACCATCCAGAACGACATCCTTAAAGAGTTCATGGTTCGCAACACCTATATCTATCCTCCTGCACCCTCTATGAGAATCATTGCCGATATTATCGAATATACAAGCAAGTACATGCCCAAGTTCAACTCAATCTCTATCTCCGGCTACCATATTCAGGAAGCGGGAGCGAACAACGTTCTTGAGCTGGCGTTCACTCTGGCTGACGGACTTGAGTATGTCAAAGCTGCTCTGTCCAAAGGGCTGGACATCGACGCTTTCGCGCCGAGGCTGTCATTCTTCTTCGGCATCGGCATGAACTTCTTTATGGAGATAGCAAAGCTCAGAGCTGCAAGACTGCTCTGGAGCGAGCTTATCGCAAAGTTCAACCCGCAGAACCCGAAATCACTTGCTCTGCGTACACACTGCCAGACATCCGGCTGGTCGCTCACTGAGCAGGATCCTTACAACAACGTAATCAGAACAACGATAGAGGCTATGGCTGCCGTGCTTGGCGGAACCCAGTCGCTGCACACCAACGCCCTTGACGAGGCTATCGCGCTCCCAACTGTTCAGTCGGCAAGGATTGCGCGCAACACCCAGCTTGTGATTCAGGAAGAGACCGGAATCACAAAGGTGATAGACCCGCTGGGCGGCTCATACTATATCGAATCACTCACTCAGCAGCTTATCGACAAAGCGCGTGAACAGCTTGCGGAGATTGAGAAACTCGGCGGCATGACAAAGGCTATCGAAAGCGGTCTGCCCAAGCTGAAAATTGAAGAATCAGCCGCAAAGAAACAAGCCGCGATAGACAGCGGAAAAGATGTTATAGTTGGTGTGAACAAGTATAAACTTGCGCAGGAAGACCCAATAGATGTTCTGGATATCGACAACACGGTTGTGCGCGAGTCACAGATTAGACGTCTTGAGAAGATAAGAGCCGAAAGGGACAACGCCGCTTGTCAGGCAGCTCTTGACGCGCTCACCGCTGCGTGCGATGATGAGTCGGCTAACCTTCTTGAATACTGTGTGAAAGCGGCAAGACTGCGCGCCACAGTAGGCGAGATTTCCGATGCTATGGAAAAGAAATTCGGCAGACACAAGGCTGAGATAAAACTTGTGTCGGGAGCTTACGGTTCAATGTTTGAATCCGACGAAACCTTTGCCGGTATTAAAAAAGATATAGACGAATTCGAAAAGAAAACAGGTCGCCGTCCCCGTATCCTCGTTGCTAAAATGGGGCAGGACGGACATGACCGCGGGGCGAAAGTGGTTGCCTCAGCCTATGCAGACTGCGGGTTCGACGTGGACGTCGGACCCCTTTTTCAGACCCCTGAAGAGGCTGCAAAAATGGCTGTTGAGAACGACGTTCACGTTGTTGGCGTTTCATCTCTCGCCGCCGGACACAAGACTCTTGTGCCCCAGCTTGCCGCGGAGCTGAAAAAACTCGGCGCTGAAGACATCATTATCGTCTGCGGAGGAGTTATCCCCAGACAGGATTATGACGAGCTTTATGCCGCAGGCGCTGCGTGTATCTTTGGACCTGGAACAACAATCACCAAGTCCGCAAGAGACACGCTGGAAGCTATTAAAAAATCTCTCGGAGTTTAGATTTGTATAATGTTGATACGCTTGCACAGGGAATTGTTGAAAGGAAACTGCGCCCGCTTTCAAAGGCTATCACCTTAATAGAAAGCCGCAGTCCTGAACATAGTCAGCTAGCTAATCAACTTATGGAAAAGATACTTCCCCATACCGGAAATTCTGTGCGAATCGGAATTTCCGGTGTCCCCGGGGTGGGTAAAAGCACATTCATAGAATCATTCGGCAAACTGCTGACATCAAAAGGTCACAAGGTTGCCGTTCTTGCCGTTGATCCCACATCGCAGATAACAGGCGGTTCCATTCTGGGTGACAAGACCCGTATGGAGGAGCTTGCCCGCGACGAGAACGCATTCATAAGACCCTCTCCGGCTGGTGCCACCCTTGGCGGTGTTGCCAGAAAAACGCGTGAGACCATGCTGCTTTGCGAGGCGGCTGGTTACGACGTTATACTGGTTGAAACAGTAGGTGTCGGTCAGTCTGAGATAACCGTTGCGTCCATGGTGGATTTCTTTATGCTGCTCCAGCTGGCAAATGCGGGTGATGAGCTTCAGGGAATCAAAAAGGGTGTTATGGAGATAGCCGACGCCATCATAATCAACAAGGCGGAAGGCTCGAACCGTATGCGCTCTGAGGTTGCCGCACAGCAGTATGTCAACGCGCTCCATATCCTGCGTCCGAAAAGCCCCAACTGGCAGGTTCCGGTTATGCTTTGCAGTGCCATGTACAAAGAGGGCATAGAGGAAATCTGGGATATGGTATGCGATTATTACGAAAAGCTGAGCAACAGCGGCGAATTTGAATCCAAACGCCGTAAGCAGTCAGTTGACTGGTTCTGGACACTGCTTATGGACGATCTGAAAGAGATGTTCCTTACCAATAAAAATGTTGAAGGTATGTTCGCCTCCGTCCGCGATGCTGTGGAGCAGGGAATAATGCCTCCATCTGCGGCATCAAAAAGACTCCTCGAACTTTTTAAGAGACACTGATAAATCTCCATATTTTATCGGTATTTTCATCAAACTTAACCTTCGCTTAACCCCGTCTGTCTTAAAAGAAATGTAGGCTGCCCGTAAAAAAGCGTGAAATTTCGGACAGGAACCATATAGTAAAAAATACAGGCATATAATGAGATTATTATTAATTGAAGACGACACGGATCTTGCGGAAAACGTACTGGATTATTTTGAACTGCACGGCTGTACTGCGGACTATTGTTCATCTGGTGAGGCGGCGGTTGAACTGCTGCATGATAATCACTACGATGCTATAGTGCTGGACATCAATCTGCCCGGAATTGACGGATTTGAAGTGTGCAGGATAATCAGGCATAAACTGCGCCTGAACGTGCCTATACTCATGCTTACTGCCAGAACCATGCTGGACGACAAGCTGACAGGTTTTGAATCCGGTACAGACGACTATCTTGCAAAGCCTTTTGAGCTTGCGGAGCTGAAAATGCGCCTAAGCGCTATAATCAGGCGTTCGAAACAGGGCATGGCGGACATGTTCTGTGTAGAGGATCTCTGCGTGAATATTGAAAAAGGCATAGTAACCAGAGGTGGAACCCGTATAGATCTGCCTCCTATCTGTTTTTCAATCCTCACGAAGCTGGTTGAGCTTTACCCCGGATACGCCACAAAAGAGGATCTTGAATATGCCGTCTGGAAGGATCAGCCACCCATGACGGATGCTCTCAAGGTACATTTTTACACCCTGAGACAGCTTCTGGATAAACCTTTTAAAAAGCAGCTCATCCACAGCGTAAGGGGCAGGGGATACCTGCTTTCTTCAGAGGAAGGCATAGTTGAAGCATAGCAGTAGTCTGCGCCGCAGAATAATCCTTGTTTTCATCGGTTATACCCTTCTGCTGAGTTCCCTTACTGTTGTTGCGGTAATAATCGCTACACGGCTGAGCGAAACACGTTCGATGGAGAACAGGCTGAAAGTGGAGGCGGAATATTATCTAAGTGCATATCTGGCTTCCTTCGCTGCGCCCACATCTAACGCGTTTAACGCAACAACCCCTACATCGCCTTATATGACACACTATTACGGCGAAGACCTGCTTCCTGCTTGGGTTGCAAAGAAGATACCGGGACTTAAATCCGGAACCTACTTCGCTGATAATGACAAACAGAGATACTGCATACTGATAAAAAGGCTGCCTGACGGCGATAAGTTCTATCTGCTGTATAACGTAACAAGGCAGTATATGAACGACGATTCCCTTGTTTCGCTTCAAAAGACTATACTTCTGACACTTCTGCCTATTCTCATTTTCGGGCTGACTCTTGGGCTTGTCACAGCCCATAAGGTCATTGGACCTGTGATAAGGCTCAGTAATATCATAAAAGAGCGCGACCCGAAACTGAAGCTGATGGAAGGCTTCGACAGTAAATTTAACGATGATGAGATAGGGCTTCTGGCAGGAACGCTGAAGAACGCTCTGAACAGTATGCAGGAATCTGTAGAGAGGGAAACGGCCTTTGCAAGGGACGCATCCCATGAGCTCCGCACACCTGTGACAACCATAAAGAACTCGCTGGAGCTTCTGGACGAACTGAAACCACAACTGGACGACAATACTAAAAGAATAATCGGTAGAATAAACCGTGCAGCAGCAAATATGGAACACCTTATTAAGTCGTTCCTATGGCTTTCCAGACACAGAAATCTGGACAAATTTGAGCGCAGGGACGTGCGCATTGCGGATGTTATAAATGAAATAATTCACGAAAACGCTTATCTGATAGATAATAAACCAGTTGAAGTGGTTGTCCACGACAGTCTGGGAATAGTCTTAAACGTTGAGCCGCAGCTTATTAAGATATTGATGGCAAACCTGATCAGAAATTCGTTTAACTATACGAAAAAGGGAACCGTCGATATTTATCTCAGCACGCACTGTTTTCAGGTGCACGACTCCGGTTCCGGAATAAAGCCCGAAACCCTGATTCAGCTTCAGGCGGGGAACTCAAGAAACCACGCCGAGGGGTTCGGTTTCGGACTGGCAATCGTAAGGCGGCTTTGTGTGAGCCTCGGATGGGATTTTTATCTCAGTTCCGAACAGGGAGTCGGTACTCAGGCACGAATCTGCTATAAGCAGCCGGATAACCCGTGTACTGACTGCAAGGGATTGTTTATGAACAATATGATTGAACATGCGCAGGTAAATTTATGAAAGAAAGCATCTCAAGACGCGAACTGCTCAGAATGGCGGCTGTTGCCTCTCTTTTTTCGGCTTTTCCTGCCGGAGAAGCGCTGGCGGACGGCGGGGAGCAGGCTATCAGCCATGCAACACATTTCGGACCGGTAACGGCGCATGTTAAAAACGGAAAACTGGTATCTACTGTACCGCACCGCTCCATAAATGCGGATTCCGCCATGATGCGAAGTCTGGTGGATTATGTAAACTCTCCCAACAGGATAAAGACTCCCTGCGTCAGAAAGAGCTTTCTCGAAGGAAGAAGACAGACCGAACTGCGCGGTGCGGAAGAGTTTGTAGAGGTGAGCTGGCAGACTGCTCTTAACCTTGCCGCCGAAAAACTTAAAGAAGCGAAACAGAATTGGGGAAACGAATCAATTTTCAGAACATCATTCGCAGGATGGTCCCACGCCGGGGCTATCAACCGTCCGAATACTCTCCAGGGAAGGTTTCTGGGGCTTTTCGGAGGGTTCACTGATACTATAAGCGATTATTCCGCAGGTGCTTCAAGCCAGCTTTTGCCATATGTTCTCGGCAGTATGGAGGTATACAGTAAACAGACCTCATACGAAATGATAGCTGCCAACACCAAAACTATTGTGCTCTGGGGAATGGATCCTCTGAAATCATTCAGAATAGATTCCGCTGTTCCCGATTTCACCAGAATAAAATGGTACAGGCGGTTTAAGAAACTCGGAATAAAATATATCTGCGTTGATCCGGTATACAACGACACTGCGAAGGAACTTGGAGCGGAATGGATTTCCGTGCGTCCGGGGACAGATACTGCCATGATTATCGGCATGTGTTACTATCTTTACACCAGCGGGAAATACAGTAAATCGTTCATTGATTCCTGCACTGTGGGATTTGACATGTTCGTAAAATATCTGCTGGGAAAAGACGACGGTGTGCCAAAAACTCCGGAATGGGCTTCGAAAATATGCGGAATACCGGTGAACAGAATAATATCGCTGACAGAAACTCTGCGCAGCGACAAAACTCTTATAGGAACCCTTTACGGTCCCCAGAGAATAGAACATGGCGAACAGTTTCACTGGAGTCTCATAACGCTTGCTTCAATGCTGGGAAATATAGGAAAACCGGGATCCGGAATAAATTTCGGCGGCGGTCTCCTAGGCATCAACGGGAAAATGCCCAGAAGGATATCACAGGGCAGAAATCCTGCCAGAACAATAATCCCCGCCTCGCGTATGGGGGAGATGCTCATGAACCCCGGCAGAACAATAGATTTCAACGGTATGAAGATAACCTATCCCGATGTTAAGCTGATATACAACATGGGGGCGAACTCCATGACTCATCATCAGGATATAAACGCCCTTCTTGCCGGTATAAGAAAGGTCGAGACCATGATAACCCATGAAATAGTCTGGACACCGTGGGCAAAACATTCAGATATCGTTTTTCCGGTTACAACAACTTTTGAAAAGAATGATATCGGATTCAGTATTGTGAACAACGTTACCTATCTCTGGGCAATGAAGCAGGCTGTTAAGCCTATGTATCAGGCAAAGGACGATTACTGGGTGCTGGCACAGCTTGCGAAAAGGCTTGGGTTTGAACATAAATTTACCATGGGAAAATCCGGCATGGAATGGGTTAAATGGAGTTATGAGGGTACTGAAAACAGAGTGCCGTTCGAACATTTCTGGAATGTCGGATATATAAAGCTGACCCAGAAGCCGGATGATAAACGCTTTGTACGTTTTGAAGATTTCGTAAAAAATCCGAAATCCAATCCGCTTTTTACACCGTCAGGCAAGATAGAGATTCACAGCGAAAAGATTTCCAGCTACGGATACCGCGACTGTGCCGGGCATCCGACATGGTACGAACCGAAAGAATGGCTGGGCGGAGTTATGGCGAAAAAACACAGATTTCATCTTCTGTCGCTCCACCCGAAAAACAGGCTTCATTCCCAGATGGATAACCTGCCCCTTGCCAATGAATACAAGGTGAACGGCAGAGAACCCGTGGTCATCCATCCTTCCGACGCAAAGCAACTCGGCATAAGCGATGGCGATACAGTGGAGGTGTTCAACGACAGAGGATCAATAATATGCGGGGCAGTGCTCAGCAAGCGTGTCATGCGCAACGTTGTGCGTGTTGACGAGGGAGCGTGGTATGCTCCTGAGAAACCCGGTGTTCCGGGGACAAGATGTATCAGCGGCAATCCGAACGTGCTGACATCGGACAAACCCACTTCCTGTCTGGCTCAGGCTTGTTCAGCGCATAGCTGTCTGGTGTCTTTACGCAAACTGACAGAAAAAATAAAACCGAACACAGCGTACGATAATCCTGTCATAGTAAAAAGCAGACTGTAGTATCCGGTTTATACTATTCTTCCCTATTCAAAACGGCGGAATGTTGTTGTAGAATAAAATTTCTCGACAAGGTAAACTGTAAATACAGTTTTTGAATTGATTTTATTATTAAACGGATGTATTAATATTGCCGAAAGGTGCAGTTTTGAGAAAATTTTTATTTATATTAATTCCGGCGGCGATAGCAATATCTGTTATCTACGCCTTTTCAGATAACCGAAACGGATATCTCAATAAAAACGTCACAAAGGGTGATATCACGGTTTTTTTCGGAACGGAAATTTCCGGGGGCAGGGCACATCTCTGGTCTGATAAAAAGAGCGGCGTTCTTTATGCGGATACTGATAAAAGCATTGACAACGGTTTTACAAAGGATGTTTCTTCTCTCCATTTCACCGGAAAGAATGTAAACGGGCTTTTTGAAACTGTTGTATCGCTTTCTCCTGATGAGAATGTTATTTCCGAAACCCTCCCCGACTCAATTAAGGAATCCGGCAGAAAATATTATGAGTTGTGCAGCACATGTCATGCAGCGGCGGAACCGAACAGGTATGCGAAGCATCGCTGGGACGGAATACTTAAATCCATGCAGCAGCACGGCGGGATATCTGATGCCGATCTGAGCGTTATACGACGTTATGTTCTTTTAAGTATAACGAATTGATATCACAATAATTTCACAATTCCTGCGTTCTTAACCATGTCTTAACTGTCGTCATGTTACCTCTTTTTAAAATCGGTTGAAATCTTACACCGGTTCATCACCTACAAGGAGGAAACATGCGACATTTGTTGAGCAGTCTGTTAATAACAGTTCTTCTGCTTGGCACAGCAGTGTTAGGAGCCGAGGCGTTCGAAGCTGAGGGCTATAACACACCCGACAGCTGGTCGATGCAGACAACTCCCGGTCAGTTCAAACAGAGCATGACAGGAGTAGGGCTGACCAAGGACAGCAGACTTTATATGACGCTGACCACCCGTCTTCGCCTGAAGTCTGACGAGTAT
>NZ_JAJUIS010000002.1 GCF_029267515.1 Seleniivibrio woodruffii | reverse complement strand
TTCTTCGGGGGTAAACTCACGTTCGCGCATGAACTCTCTCCTTTAAATTTAGTGTATACGAAAAAAAGCCCTTTAGCTATTCGCTAAGGGGCTTTTTATTAGTGTCCAAATTTAAGGATACAGTTCAAAGCGGGCTTTTTTTTCATTTGTAATTAATCTCTTATATCCGCTTTCCAGCCGCTGAATATTGAGCTTATGTCTCCTGAGTGTGTTCTGAAGTCAACCAGAACAGCCGCATAAAGGTGGACAATGAGGAACGCAGCGGTGATATATACCACGAAGTAGTGTAGATATCTTACCCACTGATTGGACATTATGCTGAAAATAGATCCGAAGAACGCATAATAAGCGCTGTCCGGGTTTATCTGCGACCATAGCGCAAATCCGCTGAATATCTGGAACAGGAATACACAGAAAATGGCGATGTAAGCATACTGCGCCATAGGGTTGTGAGTCAGAAGGTGCGGCGGTTTATGCTCAAGAAACCCGTAATATTTGAGATAAGATATTATCAGCTTCCTGTCTTCTTTGTTAAAGGGGTTGAAAAACGTACTTATGTTGGAGTATTTGTTGCCGACTATTCCCCACCACATGCGTGCAAGCACGCTTATTGAGAAGATTATCCCTGTGAGATAGTGAATGAACCTCGCATAGCCCATCATGTATGGGAAGTCCACTGGGTTAGGCTTCATAAAAGGGTAGTGCATATAAAGCCCGGTAAGGACAAGGATCATTATACAAAGCACGTTGACCCAGTGAGTTATACGCACAGCCGCCTGCCAAACATAGATAAAGCCGCGTGCGGGGCAGGCATGCCAGAGGTCTTTAGCTGTTGCTGTTACCATGACGTCCTCCTGAATTTATTAACTACATAAGTGTATAACTTTTTTCTGGAAATATCCATCAAACCTTCGTTTAAAATGAAAAAAATATGAACGTCAGATTATATTGTCCAGCTCAGGAAGAATAACATTCAGGAAATATTGTACGCTGACCAGATCTGATTTTGCACATTTATCTCTTATTTCAAGGTATTTGCGCTTAAAGGGGGAGTTGTTTCCCAGCTTAACTTCAGTCAGACATTCGAGCATAGCGTCGATATAGTCGGCGTATTTCAGTATTTTTCCTTCAAGGGTCTCGTCTTTTCCGTTAAAAAGCATGTTGTGGTATATTTCTTTATAAGGTTCCTCTATGTCGGAAAGGAGCAGTTCGTCCACAATCATGTTTTCAATATCTGCAACGGCAGCTTTCATTTTAGGAGTTTTGTTTTTTACATGGCTGAGGATATCCCCTGTGAACGCTTCGATAACGTCGTGGTTAAGGGCTTTTTTGTAAAGAATTTCCCAGTTCACGGAGCTGCCGTGCTGTTCCTCAATTATTCCAAGCATTTGTGCAATCTGGGTTACGAGAAAAGAGTGTTCGGAAACGGACGAGCGTACATGCATGAAATCGCTTGCCCATCTGCTGATATGGTTTAGTTTTCTCGCTGCAAGAAGATATTGTCCAAGTCCCATTGGTACCTCCCTATTATGGTATCGCAAAAAAATAACGGATGTTTAGTGATGATTTTTTCTTTTTGAGATGTTATATTGATAAAAAACAAAGTGTGCAGGCAGATGATATTTGATAATTTTCTGGTTGGACGCCAGCCTATACTTGACGCGAACGAAGATGTATTCGGTTATGAATTTTTGTTCAGAAAGGCGGGCTGCACTGAAAACAAAGCTGAGATATATGATTCTGTTGTGGCAACCTCAAGGGTGCTGGTCAACATATTTCAGAATTTCGGCATCAAAAGTCTCACAAACGGTAAATACGCATTCGTCAACATAGATGATGATATCATCGTTCAGGATATTCTTGACGTTCTCCCCAAAGACAAAGTCGTTTTTGAGATAGTCGAAACGACAAACGTAAAAAAAGAGGTAGTTGAAAAGGTTGCGGCATATTTCAGAGCCGGATATCTCTTTGCTCTCGATGATTTTGTCCTTAGCTCAGAATATTTTTCTATGTTCATGCCGCTGTTTCCGTATGTTGAATATCTGAAAGTGGATATGAAGGAGAACTGCCTCATAAAAATGGAGCGTGTGGAAAAGATTTTTCACGGCAAACACATGAAACTTCTTGCTGAAAAAGTTGAAACCCGCGAGGATTTTGATTTCACAAGAGACTGCGGCTTTGAGCTTTTTCAGGGGTTCTTTTTTGAGAGACCAACCATCATAAATAAAAAGAACATCGAACCCGGCAAGGCAACTATTATCCGCCTTCTTTCACACCTTGCTCAGAATGCGGATATAGACAAGATTGAAGCTGAGTTCAGGATACAGCCGGAGCTGACTCTGAAGCTCCTTAAACTGATAAACGCCTGTTCCTACTGTCTGAGAAACGAGATAAACAGTATACGCCATGCGCTTACCCTCATCGGCAGGGAAAACATGCGCAAGTGGCTCACCATAATGCTCTATGCCAGCACCGGAGGCAAAAGGTTCAAATCGACCCTGCTGGAAACGGCTATGCTCCGTGCACATACTCTGGAACTGCTCTGTGTGAGGGTTTTCGGTGAAAATTACCACGGCAGAGCGGATGCTTTTTTCATCGGTCTTCTGTCATACGTTGATGTTGTTTTAGGTATTACGAAAGAGGATCTGATGGATTCAATCAACGTAAAACCCCTTATAAGAGAAGCAGTGCTTGACAGAAAGGGAGAAATAGGGAATCTTCTTGCTATACTTGAGGATGTGGACGACAACAATTCCGAGATAAAAAGGAATAAGCTCGCCGCTCTCAAACTCACCGAAGAGGATATCAGCGATATCAAATTCAAAGGGCTTGACTGGCTGGCAGAACAGCAATCCGTTTACAACAGCATCTGAAAGCACTATACTTGTCCTAAAGGCGGGTTATGGCAAAGACATCAAAGTGTTCCGGCAAAAACGTTATAGTCGAAGATTCAAAATGTGCGCAATGCGTGCACCTGCGGCGGCTTCTGATACCAGAAATGAAAACCTGCTTCAGCCTGAAATGCGCTGCAGCGGATAAGTATATGAAATCCCCCCGAAAATCCTGCACCATGTTTGAACCGGAAACATGGGAAAAATTTCTTGATACCGGAGAAGAAGATGAGAATTGAATACTCAAACAAAGTGATTAGAAAACTGACGGTGAAAGTCACCGATAAACCCGGATTTCTCGGTCAGCTCACAACAGCCATCGGCAGATGCGGCGGACTCATAGGAGAGATATCCACCTCGCACCTTGGTAAAGGTTACAAGATACGCGCGCTGGACGTATATGCAGAGGATGAGAACGTTCTTAACGACATACTGGCGTCCATTAAGAATATTGAAGGCATGGAGCTTGTCTCCGTTACCGATATTGTAGAGGAAACACATATGGGCGGCAAGATAGAGGTTCGTCCGACAGTGGATATAAACAGCCTCGATGACCTGCGCATAGTTTATACCCCAGGCGTTGCGTCCATATGCCACAAAATCCACAAAAATCCTGCGCTGGCACGCAAATTCACCACCATCAGCAACAACGTTGCGATTGTTACCAACGGAACCGCAATCCTCGGTCTGGGCGACATAGGCGCAGTTGCCGGTATGCCTGTTATGGAGGGCAAGGGGATGTTGTTCAAACTCCTTTCCGGCATAAACGGAATACCGATACTTCTGGATACAAAAGATCCTGAAGAGATAATTAACACCATAAAACATATAGCACCGACTTTCGGAGCCATTAAACTTGAGGACATAAAAGCGCCGGAATGTTTTGAAATAGAGGAAAAACTGGACGCCATGCTCGATATCCCCGTTATGCACGACGACCAGCACGGAACTGCAGTTGTTGTTCTTGCGGCGCTCCTCAACATCGCGAAATACACGTTCATCAACCTGCGTGAGTCAAGCGTCGGCATCATAGGTCTCGGCGCTGCCGGAACAGGAATCATGAAACTCCTTAAAGCATACGGAGTTAAAACATTTAACGGCGTAGATCTTGATGTTTCCGCCATGGAAAGGTTCGAAAACCTCGGAGGGAGCAGAAAAGACCTTCGCGGTGTGGTAACCGAGTCAAGAATAGTGATAGCCACAACCGGATGCCCCGACCTTATCACACCCGACATGGTTCAGGAAGGGCATGTTATCCTCGCGCTTTCAAATCCAAATCCTGAAATTGACCCTGATCTTGCCGTTAAACACGGTGCGATATTTGCAGCCGACGGTAAATCAGTGAACAACGCACTTGCATTCCCCGGTCTGTTCAAGGGCGCTCTGGCGGCAAACGCCGTCACAATAAACGATCAGATGAAAATTGCCGCAGCAAAGGCAATCGCCTCGTTCGCTCTGGAAGGCGACCTTGTACCGAATATCCTTGACCAGAACGTACACAATGCCGTTGCAAAAGATGTTGAGACGGCTGCGTACCGCTCCGGAGCAGCAAGGTTTACAGATGAATAAAAAACTGCTTATGTTCATTATCGCCGCGGTCTTTTCGATTGCGGCGGTACACGGTTCATATGCAAAAACTTTCGTTACGATAGGCACAGGCGGTGTCACAGGGGTTTATTTCCCGGCAGGCGGCGCAATATGCCGTATGATAAATAAAAAATCACAGATTTATGATATAAAAGCTACTGTGGAACCCACCGGAGGTTCAGTTCATAACGTTAATGCAGTGCTTGCCGGAGACATTGACTTAGGAATAGTCCAGTCTGACATTCAGTATCAGGCTGTCAAAGGTCTTGACCAGTGGAAGGACAGGGGACCCCAGACCAAACTAAGGGCTGTTTTTTCACTCCATCCCGAAGTTGTAACGATAGTTGCTTCTGATAAAAGTAAAATAAGAAAACTTGCCGACATGAAAGGCAAAAGAATAAACATAGGCAATCCCGGTTCGGGGCAGTATGTCAATTCGGAAGATATTTTCAGTGCGGCAGGTCTTAAAATCTCAGATATTAAAGTTGAAAAAACAAAGGCGGTTGATGCTCCTGCTTTGCTGCATGATGGCAGAATAGACGCTTTTTTCTATACCGTCGGGCACCCGAACAGCAACATAAGGGAGGCTGTTTCTGGTCGAATGAAGGTTCGGTTCGTACCGGTTGATGCAGAACAGGCAGACTATCTTATAAAAAAATTCCCGTACTATGTCAAAACATTCATAAATGTAAAAGACTACCCCGCAGCATCAGGCGGCAGGAAAAACGTATCCGCTGTCGGTGTTAAAGCCACACTGGTCACATCCTCCGATGTCTCAGATAAAGTTGTCTATGCCGCTACAAAGGAAATATTCGATAATCTTGAAGAGTTTAGATCTCTTCATCCTGCGCTGGCAAATCTCACACAGAAAGATATGCTTCAGGGTATGACTGCGCCCGTGCACTCTGGTGCCATGAAATATTACAAAGAAACCGGACTGGACAGGTATATCAGCTCGGATCTGAGATAAATCAGCCTTTTTTCTTGCTAAAATGATAAAACATGAATAGTGTAGCTGAAAACAGGGGGTAGAGATGCTTAATAAAGAACTGGTTTTCATTCTTGAGAACGGAAAGAATGCTCTGGTGATAAACCTTAATAATTTTAACACCATAGAGTTCGACGACGTGAAAATGTCCGTTATGATTGACCACGGAACATCTGAAAGAAACGTGGATTTTGATAATAAGAAATCTTATAACGATTTCAAGGCGCAGATAGTGGGTGCTCTTATAGAAGAGGAATAACAAAACAGGGCGGGGCTGATGCTCCGCTTTTTTTTCGTCTTCTTTTAATCTGATATTGACAATCAGTATCAACTATGTAAGATGTCATTGGTTACGACATTACATGTAAAAGGAGACAGCTATGGGAAGCATAGGACTTTTTTACGGATCTAGCGGCGGAACAACCGAGTCAGTCGCACAGAAAATCGCTGCGGCACTTAATTCCAAGGGGTTTGTTGTGGATGTCATCAACGTTGCGAACGCCTCTAAGTCGGCGTTTGAGAAATACGACAAACTCATTCTCGGTTCTTCCACATGGGGCATGGGCGACCTTCAGGACGACTGGGAAAATATTCTCGGAGACCTTGAAGAAGTGGACTTTAACGGCAAAACAGTTGCATTCTTCGGTACGGGAGATCAGGAAACGTATGCTGACACCTTTCTTGACGCCATGGGTACTCTGTATGAAAAGGTTGTGGACAGCAAGGTGAATATCGTGGGTACATGGCCTACTGAAGGTTATGGTTTCAGCGATTCAAAAGCTGTTGTCGACGGTGAGTTTATCGGGCTTGCCATTGATGAGGACAATCAGTCCTCCATGACGAAAAAACGCATTGCAGACTGGGCGGAGATGCTCACCTCTCAGATGGCATAGATTATATATGAAAAAAGCCGCTCGGATGAGCGGCTTTAGTTTTTTCAGAAGACAGGCAACAGTTTACCTCCTCCTTTCAATTCCATTTCTTTTCCGCCTATCCAGTCGTTCATCGAATTGTTGCCGTCGTAATAGATATTGAAACCGTTACTGTTTATGTTGGCGAGTGTTTTATCATCATCGCGCAGTTCTGTAAGATAGGAGTCTGCAGTAAGGTTCCATTTTGCCTCTTTTCCCAGCGAAAGCGATATGAACCCGGCTGTCTTATCGCTGTTTGCCGTTCCTGTCCAGAATGCAGCCCCTTTCAGATAGATTTTGACGCTGCTTATTGCGTCGCAGAGTATATTACCAGCTGCATTCGTATCCGTGAGAGTAAAATCCGCATCGGAACCGTTTCTGCCTTCCTGCCCCCATCTGTCTCCAGATGCTCTGAACAGAGTGTTTCCGTTGTCATAATTCTCTATTGTTACGTGTTTTACAATAAATTCGGCTCTGGTGTTTGTTGTGTAGAAAACAGCGCCTTCATATGACTTTATGCTGCCGCCGTTCATGATGAAACTGCTTTCTCCTATTTCAGAGTCGCCTGAGAAACTTTGGTACAGCATCACGCCGTTTCTTTTGTAACACGTCATATTGCTGTCCGTGATGGATACGCTGTTTTTGCCTTCAACAACAGCACATTCCGCACCTTTCGACTCACCCACGACACTTTTAACGGAGATATCTCCGGTTGAGTATATTAAAGGAGAGCCTGCGCCCTCTGTTTTCAGTGTGCCGTTTTCAACCGTGACCGTACCGCCCCCTCTGTCAGTTGCAATGGCCGCACTGTGCGCGCCAAGTGTGCTGATTCTGACATCTTTGGCAGTTATGCTTCCCTCTCTTGTCGCGTGGAGTCCTCTTGATGAGTTTGCCGAGGTTTTTATATCAATGCCGTTAATATTTATTTCCGCACGTTTTCCGACAGCAACGACTGCGTTTGCGCCTGCGGCATCCGTTGTGACAGCCGTTTTGTCCATATTAAGCGATGATCTGCCTATAACGAGCACAGCTGAGTTTATACCGTAAAAACCGGCAGATTCTTCATCCTCTGTGCCGCCTTTTTTGGTGATAACAGTTTCTGAGAGGTTGAGCTCACCGTTTATTTTGACTACCACAGCCGACTGATCGGGTTGTATAGCGTCATACGTTTTTCCTGTTTGCGTTTCAGAAGTTCCCTGCACCACATAAACGCCATTTATCTTTTCAAGCACGGCTTTGGCGGCCTGAATCTTATTTCTGAAACCTTTGGGAGGAGGTCCGGGATGCTTTCCTTCCATCGGTGGCTGACCACAGCACATTGGCGGCATATCTTTCTGTTGTGCCCCTGGTCCCATGTTTACACCTATTTCGGCTCCTGAACCGTAATTCCCTCCGTGCGCGTTGAAGGAAACTGAAGGGTCATTCTCTTTTTCATACCTGCCTGCACAGCCAAGAACAGAGGCACTCAGGCAAACTGCAATTACGATACTGATTGTTTTCATATGTACTCCATATAAAATAATATGATGTACAATATCATTTGAATGGATAGATATTATGCCGGAAAAGGGGAATTGAAATGGAAAAGCCCCGCCTTAGAAGCGGGGCTTGAAATAGTCAGTTAAGCGCCAATCATTATTTTTTCGACGTCGCCGGCCACATCACCGATGGGCTTTATGTCGAAGTTTTCCACAAGCACTTTCGCCACGTTGGGAGAAAGGAAAGCGGGAAGGGTCGGTCCGAGGCGTACGCCTTTCACACCGAGGAAGAGCAGTGCGAGGAGCACCGCAACGGCCTTCTGCTCATACCATGCTATGTCGAATGAAAGAGGAAGTTTGTTTATGTCGTCCAGTCCGAATACCTCTTTCAGTTTAAGTGCGATAACCGCCAGAGAGTAGCTGTCGTTGCACTGACCTGCGTCGAGCACTCTGGGTATACCGCCTATGTCGCCGAGGTTCAGTTTGTTGTAACGGTATTTAGCGCAGCCCGCAGTAAGGATGACTGCGTCCTGAGGCAGATTTTCAGCAACTTCTGTGAAGTAGTTTCTTTCCTTATGGCGACCGTCGCAGCCGGCCATAACTACGAATCTCTTGATTGCGCCTGCTTTAACAGCTTCAACAACCTTGTCTGCAACTGCCATTACCTGTGCGTGTGCGAAACCGCCGACGATTTTGCCCTCTTCAATCTGAGTGGGAGCGGGGCAAGTTTTTGCCAGTGCGATTATTTCGCTGAAGTCTTTCTGACCGCCGTCTTTTCTGTCGGCGATATGTTTAAGACCGGGATAACCAGCCATGCCTGTTGTGAACATTCTGTTTTTATAGGAATCTCTTACGGGCACGATACAGTTTGTGGTCATAAGGATGGGTCCGTTGAAAGATTCAAATTCCTTATCCTGTTTCCACCATGCGTTTCCGTAGTTGCCCACGAAGTTGTCATATTTTTTGAACTCAGGGTAGTAGTGAGCGGGGAGCATTTCGCTGTGGGTATAAACGTCAACGCCTGTACCTTTTGTCTGCTCCAGAAGGTCTTTAAGGTCTCTCAGGTCGTGACCGGAGATAAGGATGCCGGGTTTGCCGCCGACACCGATGTTAACCTCTGTAACTTCGGGATTGCCGTATGTTGAAGTATTGGCTTTGTCAAGCAGAGCCATGGTCGTAACGGCTATTTCGCCTGTTTTCATGATAAGACCGATAAGCTCGTCAACGGAAAGGTCTTTTGTTGTGCCTGCAAGAGCCTTGAACATGTGCTCATAGATGGCTGTGTCCTCGAAACCGAGAACGTATGCGTGGTCGGCGTATGCCGCAACGCCTTTAAGACCGTAGATAAGGAGTTCGCGCAGTGAGCGGATGTCTTCGTTTTCCTGTGAAAGAACACCGAAGGAGTTGCCTTTTGCGATGGCGTCAGCCATGTTTGCGGGAATCCAGTTTGCGCAGTCGCAAGTGATGTTTGCGCCGGAGATAGCTTTCAGCTCGTTGCGGAGTTTAACGCCTTCAAGGATGAGTTCATAGATGCGTGCATCGTCGAAGTTTGCGTTTGTGATTGTGGCGAAAAGCGCCTGTGCTACAAAACGTCCGTATTTTTTATCGGCGTTTGTGTTTTCGGCATAAAGGGAGATGCCTTTAAGTGTATAGACCAGTGCGTCCTGAAGAGCCGCACATGAGTCTGTTTTTCCGCAGACCCCTTTTACTGTGCAGCCTGTACCTTTTGCTGCTTCCTGACATTGAAAACAGAACATACTCATAGTTGTTGTCCTCCTGATGTTGTTGCTCATGGGAAGACAATAGAGCATTTTTGTCCCGAATAAATTGAGCTATGTCAAAAATACGCCTAAAGTTGAAATTTCACCCTGAAAAGCTGTCCGTAGCGGTATAGAGTCATCATTATCTCTGTGCCCATGTTGTCCATTATGTAGCTGTTCAGATGGTTGATGTCCTTTATCTCCGTGTCATTCATTGCAACGAGAACGTCGCCCTCCTGAACGGTTTCGGATATCCCTGTGGATGATATTACAAGATAGTCGTCTTTCGGTGTGAAAGTCAGCCCGTATGTATTGCGGAGTACGGAAATGCCGTAGTTATCAGGATATTCAGTCAGAAGTATCTGTCCTTTGAATGTTTTCGAACCGCGCTGAACAACGACCTGAACGACAGAAGACGGTGGATAGCTTCTGAGCATGTTGCTCATTGCGAGAATGGAGGACACCGGAAGTCCGTTGACCTGAAGGATCCTGTCGCCTGTCCGCATACCTATTTTTTCAGCGTTGGAAGCCTTTTCAACCCGCGTCACAACAAGGCTTATACCGTCTTTATCTTTCAGCTCTCTTGCTGAAAATCCCATATATCCGGCAGTTACTTTTCCTGTTTTAAGGATTTCCGGTAATATGCGTATTGCAGTGTTTATCGGAATGGAGAAACCTATTCCCTGTGCCTCCTGAACAACTGCGGAGTTTATACCTATTACCTCTCCGTCAAGGTTAATTAGAGGTCCTCCGGAGTTGCCGGGGTTGATAAGTGCATCTGTCTGTATGTAAAGTGAATATCCGTTACCTATGTTTATAATCCTTTTAACTGAGCTGACCACGCCGGTTGTGATTGAGCTGTTAAGTCCGTATGGGTTGCCCATGGCTATGACCGTTTCGCCAAGCATGGCGCCGTCGCTGTTGCCTATTTTCACAGCCGGAAACTTGCCTCCGGAGATTATTTTCAGCACAGCTATATCCAGAATTTTGTCCCCGCCCACAAGGCGAGCTTCATAGCTTTTGTTGTCGGTGGTTATTACATATATTTTAGTAGCGGATTCGATGACGTGATAGTTGGTTATTATCGTGCCGTCGGTTCGGACTATAAAGCCGGATCCCAGGCTTTGGGTTTTGTATGTTCTGTCGTAGCCGAAGAAATCATTCATATAGTTTTCGCCGTGGATTGTTTCGCGTCCGAAAGGTCCGACGGAGGTGCGGACGAGTTTTTCAGTCCTGATGTTCACGACAGAGTTTTCAATTTTTTTGACTGCGTCTACGACCGGTGAATATCTGTTGCTGCCCGCTTTAGGCTGTGCCGGAGCTTCCGCCTGCGGAGGTGTCTGATTCTGCTGTGACGGCTTATTCTGCTTTTTTTCCTCTCCGCAGCCGAAAATCATAAGAATCATTGCAAGAAACAGAAATATTTTTTTCATGCGAAGCCCTTCATTTTTTCAATTATTTTAAGAATATATTTGAACCGACTGATTAATTCAAGTATTCTGTTTTAATGTCGGTTAAACACTATTTTGAAGAGGGCGGGGAGCTTGAAAAAGTTCTGCCCAGATATAGGAAAAGGCAGGCGCAGATAGACGCCTCTGAATTTATATACGCGTCAATGGAAAACCGTGTTCCGGCTGTTCTGGAAGCACCCACAGGTTCCGGAAAGACTATGGCATATCTTGTTCCCGCTTTCGATCTTAACCGCCGCACCATAATCTCCACAAAAACAAAACAGCTTATGTCCCAGATCGCCGGTAAGGATATCAACACTGCCAGAAGGATTTTTGGAAACGACAAGTATGTTGCCGTCCTAAAGGGCAGAAAGAATTATTTCTGTCACCTGCGCTTCTTTAAGCTGATATACCCTCATCCGGGGCGGTACGAAAAGGTTTTGGAGTGGTATGAATCCGTTGCCAGACAGGAGATTATAGAGATGCCTGTGGGGCTGTTCAATATGGCGGAGATCGAGAACATGACAACCGATTCATGGATGTGTACAGCGTCCAAATGCGAATTTTACGATATCTGTTCATTCTACCGCGCAAAGCAGAATGCCAATGACGCGGATATAGTCATAACCAACCATTACCTGTTGATGAGCGATTTTGCGCTGAAAGCAGAGAGCGAACACGCCAGCATCTTCGATTTTGCCGACCATATAATAATGGATGAGGCTCACTCCATACCTGATATATTCCCCAGATTTGCCGGAACGGAACTTTCGCTGCGCAGCTTTCTGCGTGTTATGAACGAGAACCGACCTGTATTTGATCCGCGTGAGATAGAAATAACCGCAGGAATGCTTTCCGGGCTTCTGGAGGACATAACGGAGCGGCGTTATACCTCTGAGATAAAGGAAAGGCTTCTGGGGTACATAGAGTTTGCCAACAAAGCCATCGGTGAAAAGGATGTTGACGATCTCAAACAGATAAGCAAACGCCTCAACGACAAGGCGGAAAGCGTAATGGGTGACAGTGAGGGCGTGCGTTTTGCTGAAACGGAGCGTGGCGATATAATACTTCAGTATATTCCGTTCGACGCATCCGAGAAACTGCGCGAAGGTCTGAAAAATTCGTGCATATCTCCGGTGTTTGTGAGTGCCACTCTGTCCGTTAAAGGCAGTTTCGAGTATTTCCTTAATGAAACCGGATATTCGCACGACGAAGTTGAGACGAAAAGTCTTGAACCTGTTTTCAACATGAGCGAACAGGGCAGGCTGCTGGTCAGGGACTGCGATGATGCTTTCTATGAGGAACTGGCGCTTAAAGCCAAAGGTTCGGTACTGGTCATATGCAACAGCGTTTCCCGAATGAACAGGGTTGCAAAGCTGCTGAAAACCATCATACCCGAGAGGGTATTCGCTCAGAACGAGATAGACATAAGCGATACGGAAGGATTTGTTGATGCGTTCTTTGTCGGCTGTGCCGTATTCCGCGAGGGCATGGATTTTGCACATACAGGCATATCTTTTGTCGTTCTTGACAAACTTCCGTTCGAATATTTTGAGGATATAGTATTGAAAGAGAGGGCGGCTTCTCTGAAAAATAAAGGTCTTGAACCTTTTAAAGACTATTTTTTGCCGCGGGCTGTGATATACTATCGTCAGGCGGTCGGAAGACTTCTGCGCCACGAAGATGACCACGGCGTGTGGGCTGTTCTGGACAGCAGGATTGAAACCAAAAATTATGGAAAGTATTTCCGCGATGTGTTAAGTAATGTACCTAAGATAGATTCCATTGATGATGCGGTTCGTTTTCTGGAGGTTACTGATGAAACGGATTAAAGTCGATTATAACTACGTCATGGACAAGTTTGTTGCGGACGGACTCAGCGAGGAAAAACTCGAAGAGTACAAAGAGAAGGCGAAACTTGGGCTTTCACGTCTGCTGCGGATGTTCGACGACGGTCAGGCAGGATTCATCGGACTTCCTGAACAGAACCTCGCACCCATTAAAAAATTCGCTAAAGAGATAAGCGGCAAGTTCAACGATCTTATCGTCGTCGGTATAGGCGGCAGTTCCCTCGGTGTTGAAACCGTATGCAACGCTATGCTGCCGTTCGGTTATAATGCCCGTTCGTTTGCGGAGCGCGGCTGTTTCCCCCGTGTATGGGTTGCGGACAATGTTGACCCCAGTAAAATAAGCTCTATACTCTCCGAGTGCCAGCCGGAGGATACTTTCGTTTGTATCATAACGAAATCCGGCAGTACTGTTGAAACAGCGGCAAATTTTGGAATCATTTATGAATGGCTCACTTCCAAAGTTAAAAATCCTAAAAAACAGATATGCGCTATCACCGACCCTGAAAAGGGCGCACTGCGCGCAATGACAAACGATAAAGGTTTCGTATCTTTCGATGTTCAGCCGAACGTCGGAGGGCGTTTCAGCGTGCTTTCACCCGTGGGGCTTGTTCCTGCGGCAATAGTCGGACTTGATATAGAAAAGCTCCTGGAAGGCGCAAAATCCGTCAACAAGGACAACTATGAACAGATTCTAACTCTGTCTGCTATCTATATGTATTTCATGGATAAAGGTAAAAATATTAATGTCATGATGCCTTATTCATCCCGTCTGATATCCTTTGCCGACTGGTACTGCCAGCTATGGGGAGAGAGTCTCGGTAAAAACAGGACAATAGACGGAAAAGATACTGTTTTCGGCACAACCCCTGTGCGGGCAACAGGAACCATTGACCAGCACTCTCAGGTTCAGCTTTATAAAGAGGGACCTAACGATAAAGTATTCACCTTCATAGAGGTTCTGAACCACGACAAGGACAGGAAGATAACCTCTCCATACGAGGCATACGATTATCTGAACGGACATGGTATGGGCAGGCTGTGCAATATTGAGCTTATGGGCACAGAAGCCGCCCTGAAAAATTCCGGAAAGCCATCTGTTAAGATATCCCTTGATATAGTTGACGAATTTACCATCGGCGCACTGTTTATGATATGGCAGTATATTGTGCCCGTAATCGGTCTTGCCTGCGATATAGACCCTTTTGACCAGCCGGGTGTGGAAGAGGGCAAAGACTACGCATATGCGCTTCTCGGCAGAAATGGATATGATGCTACCAAAGCCAAATTCACGGAGATATACAAAAAACAGGATGATTTTATCGTTTGAGAAAAAGCTGTCCGCAAGACTTGGTGAACTGAACGGTAAAAAACTGCTGGTGGCTCTCTCCGGCGGCAAAGATTCCGTGTCTCTGCTGCATTTTCTGAAAAAGAATGAAGGGATAAAGAGTTATCAGATCGCCGCGTGTCATGTCAATCATATGTACAGAAAAACCGCGTGGTGGGATGAAAAATTCTGCTCGGATTACTGCGACAAGCTGTCAATTCCGTTCACTTCCTACAGATGTGATGTTCCGCGATATTGCGCCGTTAAAAAAATGAGCTTTGAACACGGCGCAAGAGTAATACGATACAGGGCACTGCACGAGGCGGCACAAAAATCCGGTTCGGATCTGATACTTACGGCACACACAAAAGACGACCTTGTGGAGACTTTCTTCATACAGGCAGTGCAGGGGGCTTCGGCATTCTCTTTGAAAGGGATAAGTGAACAGGACGGTATACTGCGCAGGCTGATGCTTGATATCTCTTCTGAAGAAATTTACGAATACCTGAACAAATATGGCATTGCGTATGTCATTGATGAGACCAATAATGATGAAAAGTATCTCCGCAATTTCATCCGTAAAAACATTACGGCGAAGCTGGCGGAGTTCCGAAAAGGCTACGAAGATAATATTGTTTCTCTGATGAGAGATAATCTGCGTTTTGACAATTACTTGTCTGAAAAATTTGAACCAATGATTGAAACCTGTGAAAACGGTGTTCTGGCCGTTGAAACGGATTTTTTTAACAATCTTTCCGAGCTTGAGCAGGAGTATATCCTGCACAGAATGGGTTCAAAATGTTTTCGTTTCGAACGCAGGCACCTTTCGGAGATGCAGAAGATTCTTGATAACGAATTTTCCGTCCGCGGCGACATGCCCGACGGATATAAATTTGAAAAGAGCGACAAATATTTAAGGCTTTTTCACGGAAGGAATGTTTATCCGTTCGAAATTGTCAAACCTGCCGGAGAAGACTCTCTTTTTATCCCGCAGACGGGTAAAAGGATGAAGTTTTCCGGAAAATGGAAAGATGCCGAACTTCTGGTGCGCAACAGGCGCATCGGCGACAGAATAAAGATGAAAAAGGTCAAAGATGTCTTCATCGACATGAAACTTGACCTGTACACAAGGGATACCGCACTAATAATTCTTGAAAAAAATGTAATCGTATGGGTTGAAAATATCTCACATGATGGTAGTATAGCTCTTTATGTGAAATAAAACGGGGGAGATGGATTTGAAACCGCACGTTCTGAAAGAGATGCTTAGTGAAGAAGTGATAAAAAAAAGAGTCGCAGAGCTTGGAAAGCAGATAAGCGCCGACTATGCAGATAAAAACGTTCTTGCCGTAGGCGTTCTGAAAGGTTCAGTTATATTTATGTCTGACCTTGTCAGAGAAATGGAGGGTTCCAACGTCGAGATAGGATTTCTCGCTGTTTCCAGCTATCAGGGAACCGACAGCTCTGGCAGCGTAAGGCTTCTGTTCGACCTCGACAGACCGCTTGAAGATACACATGTGCTGATAGTTGAAGATATACTGGATACTGGAAACACTTTGTCATATCTTACGAATATGCTTTCCCTGCGAAACCCCGCATCCATGAAGCTGGTTGCCCTTCTGGACAAGCCGGAAAGGCGTAAAGCTCAGATAAATCTTGACTACAGAGGGTTTGAGATACCGGACAGGTTCGTTGTTGGCTACGGACTGGATTACGACGGATATTACAGGAATTTAAAAAATATATGCACAGTCGAATTTACCGACTGATGACTGGAGAAAGGTGATTAATGAATAACGGATTTTACAAGAATCTGGCTTTGTGGCTTGTTATCGCTTTTATCATGGTGTTTCTGTTCAATGTGATAAGCGGGACACAGGCGGTCAAAAAGAACGTAAACTACTCTGAGTTCATGGCTCAGGTGGTTGCGAACAAGGTTAAGGCCGTAACCATAAAGCAGAACAAAATCGACGGTACTTTTGTTGACGGCGGGCAGTTTGAATCCTACGCGCCGGACGACATTGACCTTATAAAGAATCTCAGAGAACATAAGGTGGAGATAACAGCCCAGCCGCCTGACAAAAGCCCATGGTATATGCAGGTTCTTGTTTCATGGCTGCCTATGATAATCCTCATCGGTATATGGATATTCTTCATGCGCCAGATGCAGGGCGGAGCCGGAGGCAAGGCTTTCAGCTTCGGAAAATCGAAGGCGAAACTGCTTACGCAGGATCAGCATAAAGTTACTTTCAAAGACGTTGCAGGCATTGAAGAGGCGAAAGAGGAGCTTGAGGAGATTATTGATTTCCTTAAAGACCCTCAGAAATTCCAGAAACTTGGCGGTAAGATACCCAAAGGTGTTCTGCTCGTGGGTCCTCCCGGAACAGGTAAGACCCTTCTGGCGAGAGCCGTTGCAGGCGAGGCTGGAGTTCCTTTCTTCTCTATTTCCGGTTCGGACTTTGTTGAAATGTTCGTCGGTGTTGGTGCTGCCCGCGTCCGTGACCTTTTCGAACAGGGCAAAAAGAATGCTCCCTGCATCATTTTTGTAGATGAGATAGACGCTGTCGGTCGTCACAGAGGCGCAGGTCTCGGCGGCGGACATGATGAAAGGGAACAGACACTTAACCAGATGCTTGTTGAGATGGACGGTTTCGAATCCAACGAAGGCGTAATCATGATAGCGGCGACAAACAGACCCGACGTTCTCGACCCCGCGCTTCTTCGTCCCGGTCGTTTCGACCGTCAGGTTGTCGTCCCCAGACCCGACATGCACGGAAGACTTGAGATACTCAACGTCCACTCTTCAAAAGTGAAGATGGATGAGGGAATAGACCTTGAAGTTATCGCAAAGGGAACGCCCGGATTCGCCGGAGCCGACCTTGCCAACCTTGTTAACGAAGCGGCGCTCATCGCTGCACGCAAAAACAAGGAAGCTGTTCAGATGAGCGATTTTGAAGAGGCTAAAGATAAAGTTATCATGGGTAAAGAACGCAGAAGCATGGCTATCAGCGAGAAGGAGAAGGAGAATACGGCATATCATGAGGCGGGACACGCCATAGTTGCCAAATTCATACCCGAAGCCGATCCTGTGCACAAAGTGAGCATCATCCCCAGAGGAATGGCTCTCGGCGTTACCACTCAGCTCCCTGTTGACGACAGACACATGTACACAAAAGAGTATATGGAAGGAATGCTGGCGGTTCTTATGGGCGGACGTGTTGCCGAAGAGGTCATTTTTGACAGGCTCTCCACAGGCGCAGGAAACGACATCGAAAGAGCAACCGATATTTCCAGAAAGATGGTCTGTTCATGGGGTATGAGCAAAAAGATGGGACCTCTGGCATACGGCAAGAAAGAGGAGCAGGTGTTTCTCGGCAAAGAGATAGGTCATGCCAAGGACTACAGCGAAACAACCGCTGTTGCAATCGACGATGAAGTTAAAGCACTTGTAATGGACGGTTACAACAGAGCCAGAAGGATTCTGGAGGACAACACCGAACTGCTTCACCGGGTAGCGAAACTTCTTCTTGAAAAAGAGACTATTGACGGACATGAGATAGATACGCTTATGAAAGAACTCAGCGGAGAGACAGCCGCACCAGAGGAAACGACGCTTGTCTGATGTACTTACGTCTGCACGGGGGGATTTGTCACTTGAATTTCCCCTGCTGATGGGCATACTGAACGTCACCCCGGACTCTTTCAGCGACGGAGGTTCCTTTAACAGTGCCGACGGGCTGGTCAGCAGGGTTGACGAGTTTCTGCTGCATAAGGTGGACATAGCCGACATAGGCGGAGAATCCACCAGACCCGGTTCCGACGGCGTTAGCGTTGAAGAGGAACTGAAAAGGGTTCTTCCGGCTGTTATACATTGTGTTGCCAACGGGATATACGTTTCCGTGGATACCATGAAACCGCAGGTGGCTTACGAGTCGCTAGTTGCGGGCGCGGGCATGATAAACGACGTGTCCGGTTTCAGAGATCCGGAGATGATAGCCGTCTGCGCTGAATTCGGGTGTTCCGTGTGCATAATGCACATGCTTGGGGAGCCGAGAACCATGCAGGACAATCCGGTTTATTCGGACGTTGTTCAGTATGTGAAAAGATACCTGCTGGATGCAGCCGAAAGGTGTGTCAGGGCAGGGATAAAGGAGAGTTCCATATGTGTCGATCCGGGATTCGGCTTCGGAAAGACACTTGAAGATAATTACAGGCTGCTGGCAGGTCTTGATGAAATCAAATCTGCCGGTTTTCCGGTTCTGGCGGGCATTTCACGCAAATCCATGATAGGAAACGTTGTGAACAAACCGCCTATGAAACGTCTTGCGGGCACGATAACGGCTCACTCGGCGGCGGTTTTGAACGGTGCGGACATCATCCGTGCACATGATATCGAAGAATCTGCGGATATGCTGAAAGTTCTCAGGATGCTTAAAATAGCGGGTGGCAAGTGTTAGAGATTATCAGATCGGTGGGACTGTTTGACATTATTGATATGGCTATCATCGCCATAGTTGTCTACAATCTCCTTCTGCTCATAAAGGGTACGAGGGCGCTTCCCATGCTGATGGGTATCATGCTTATCGTAATAGTCTCTTTTGCCGCAAGGTATCTGGGTCTTAAAACCACAAGCTGGGTACTGGACAACTTCACCGGTTATCTTTTTATAATCATCGTTGTTCTTTTTCAGCAGGAGATACGCCGCGCCCTTGCCTTCATAGGCGAAACGAAAGTGTTCGGCACGCAGGCGAAGGCAAAATCCGTTATTCTGGACGAGATCGTGAAAGCAGCCACTGTCCTTGCAAACAGGCAGATAGGTGCTCTTATCGTTCTTCAGCGCAACACTGACCTTGAACATTTTCTGGACGATACAGGACAAAAATTGGACTGCATCATATCCAGAGAGATACTTATAAGCATTTTCATCCCCTATTCACCTCTGCACGACGGCGCAGTTATCGTTTCCAACGGGCGTATATCGACAGCGGGCAGCATCCTTCCCCTGACACGCAAGACAGATTTGGGAAAGAACTACGGAACACGCCACAGAGCGGCTGTCGGTGTCACTGAGGAAACTGATGCCATCGCAATCACTGTCAGCGAGGAGAAGGGTTCAATCACCGTGGCACAGAATGGTGAACTCAGCGAGGAACTGAACGCAGAAAAACTCAGAAAACTGCTGGATTCCATATTCAATCAGCAGCAGGCAAAGAGCGTAAAAGAAAAATGATAATAACCAATACACATTTAAGAATTATCAGCGTTGTTCTTGCAATTTGCCTCTGGCTCTATATCGTTACAGGCGAGTTTCAGGAGATTTCACTCTATGTACCTGTAAAACTTACTAATATCCCCGAAGGTTCCGTAGCCGTTACCGATGAAAACCTCATAAACGTTATGGCGAAGGGACCCAAGTTTCTGGTGAACAATAAACAGTTTAATAAAGTACAGATAGCTATAGATGTTTCAAGGATAACGTCCGGCACCAAAAGCGTGTATATCAATCCAGAAGACGTACAGATGCCTGCGGGTATTGAGGTTACGAACATCCATCCAAAGACCATCGATGTCACCGTGGATACTCTGGTTAAGAAACAGATGAAGGTGGCTCCGACATTCGTCGGCGAACCCATGCCCGGATATAAGGTCGGTTCTGTTGTTATAAAGCCTGATACTGTGGAGATAAACGCCGCAACATCTAAAATCAAGGGGCTTAGGTCGATTGAGACTATGCCCGTTAACCTTTCCGGCAAGAAAGACCCCATAACCTACAGCATCGGTCTGAAATTTTATGAAGGTATTCAGAAGACCACTCCTGAGTTTGTGGAAGTTTTCGTGATGTTCAAAGAGGATATCCAGCAGAAAACATTCCACGAGATAGAGGTTAGCCCGCTTGGACTTCAAAGGGGACTCACTGCTAATGTGCTCACAGACTTTTCGCTTACTGTGAGCGGCAGGTCGGATCTTCTTAACGAACAGACGATCGCGAACGTCCTTAATCCGCATATCGACCTTTCAGATGTGGATTCAGGCGGAGTATACAAGAGAACGGTTGTTTTTAATGATTCTAAAATACTTAAAGTGCTGGATGTAAAACCGGCAAAAGTGCGTGTTGAGGTTCAATAATGAGGAAACATTTCGGTACTGACGGCGTAAGAGGACTTGCAAACCAGTTCCCGATGACTGCAACTTTCGCATTGCGTCTGGGGCAGGCTGCCGCCCGTCAGTTTTATACAGGCGGAAAGAAGACACACAGAATAGTTATCGGCAAGGACACCAGAATTTCAGGCTATATGTTTGAATCGGCACTGGTTGCCGGTATCACATCTATGGGGATGGACGCCGTTCTTGTGGGCGTTCTGCCTACCCCTGCAATAGCGTTTATTACAAGAAGCCTGCGCGCGGATGCCGGAGTTGTTATCTCCGCCTCCCACAACCCCTACTATGACAACGGAATCAAATTCTTTTCAGGAACAGGGCATAAACTTCCTGACGAGGTTGAACTTGAAATAGAGAAATTCACCGATGAACTCATCGGAACCGGAAACGTACCCCTTTCTGCTGAAAAAATTGGTAAGGCATACCGCATTGACACAGCAATCGGACGATATGTCGAGTTTGCGAAGAATACGTTCGATAAGGACGTTGACCTCGTTGGACTTAGAATGGTTGTTGACTGTTCAAACGGAGCCACATATAAAGTTGCACCTCTGGCTTTTGAGGAGCTTGGTGCAAAGCTCACCGTAATCGGCAATGAACCGAACGGAACGAACATAAACGACAACTGCGGTTCCGTGTACCCTAACGTAATGTGCGAAACCGTTAAAAAGAAAAAAGCCGATATCGGCATAGCCTTCGACGGCGACGGCGACAGGGTCATCTTCTCCGACGAGAACGGCGAAGAGGTGGACGGAGATATAATCATGGGTATCTGTGCAGCGCATATGAAAGAATGTGGTCTGCTCCAGAAAAATACTATGGTCAGCACCGTTATGAGCAACCTCGGTTTCGAACGCTCCATGAACGGGCTTGGAATTGACATTGTGCGTACGGAAGTCGGCGACAGATACGTCATGGCTGAGATGCTGAAAAGCGGATACAACCTTGGCGGAGAGCAGTCGGGGCACATCATATTCAGCGATTACAACACAACCGGCGACGGCATGGTGAGCGCTATGCAGCTTCTGAAAGTGCTTGTGAAATCAGGAAAACCTCTGAGTGAACTGAAAAAGATAATAGAACTTTATCCCCAGACGCTCAAAAACTATAAAGTAAGCAATAAGATACCTCTTACAAACCTGCCAAAGACAACATCGGAGATAGCCTCCGTTGAGAAGGAACTAGGCAAAACCGGACGTGTTTTCGTCCGCTATTCAGGAACAGAGAACAAACTGCGTGTGATGCTTGAGGGCGCAGACCTGAAAAAGATTGAGGAATATGCGGAAAATATCGGAAACGCTGCCCTTAAAGAGATAGAGGAGCTTTCGTAAAATGGTTAGACTCGGAATTAACATAGACCACGTTGCAACCGTTCGTCAGGCAAGACTGGCTGCGGAACCGGATCCCGTGCACGCTGCCGTTATGGCGGAGCTTGGCGGAGCGGATCAGATAACCATACATCTTCGCGAAGACAGGCGCCACATATGCGACCGCGATCTTGCTATACTGCGCCAGACAATCAAGACAAGGCTTAACCTTGAAATGGCGTGCACTGACGAGATGGTGCGTATAGCACTTGAAACAAAACCCGATATGGTCACCCTCGTGCCTGAAAAGAGGCAGGAGCTTACCACTGAGGGCGGGCTGAACGTTTCCGGCAATTACGATTTTCTGGCAGAGAACGTACAGAAACTGAAAGACGGAGGCATATTTGTCAGTCTGTTTGTTGATGCGGATTCCGACCAGATGGAAAAATGCGCCGATATGGGTGCGGATGCCGTTGAGATACACACAGGGCATTATGCAGACGCGAAGGGTGCCGCTCAGCGCGAAGAGCTTTCAAGGATAATTTTTGCGGGCGAGAAATGCCGCGAGCTGGGACTGATACTCAATTCCGGTCACGGGCTGAACTATCACAACGTAGGCGAGATAGTCACTATCCCCGGTATGAACGAGGTGAACATAGGACATTCAATAATTGCCCGTGCAATCTTCGTCGGGCTTGAAAGAGCTGTAAGGGAGATGAAAGAGACCATCCACAGGGCATTGATGGATGCTCGGCTGTGATATTGCCGAAGTCGGCAGAATTGAAGCGGTATATAATAGACTTGGTAAACGTTTTCTGGACAGGATACTGACCCAGAGAGAACAGGAACTTTTCGAGGCAAAAGGTGCAAAGATGCAGTTCCTTGCCGGACGTTTCGCTGCAAAAGAATCGGTTTCAAAGAGTTTCAGAACGGGTATCGGGAATGATTACTCGTTTACAGATATAGAAATTTTGAACGATGAAAAAGGAGCGCCCCTTGTATATATCAAGGGTGTTCTGCGTTCAGACATCGAAATAAGTATTTCACATGACAGGCGTTATGCAATGGCTGTCAGTTTAGTGAAGGGGTAAGATATGAGTGTTGTTGTTATTCCCTCCAGAATGGCTTCCACAAGACTGCCGGGGAAACCGCTGCGCAAGATAGGCGGAGTTCCCATGATACTGCGTGTGGCTGAAAACTGCCTTAAATCTTCTGCCGACAGAGTTATCGTTGCTACGGATGCAAAGGAGATTCTTGAAGCCTGCGAGGGGTTTGAAGGTCTGGAATCCACTATGACCGCGGATGATATACAGTCGGGAACAGACAGGGTTGCGCGCGTTGCAAAGTTTGTTGAAGATGACATTATAATAAACGTTCAGGGTGATGAACCCTTCATTGATCCAAATCTTATCAACGAATTGATAAGAGACCTGATTGAAAATCCTCAGGTACTTATGAATACGGCAGCCTGCACGTTTGCCGAAGGTGAAGACGTAAAAGACCCTAACAGCGTTAAGGTTGTGCTGGACAAAAAAGGATTTGCACTGTACTTTTCTAGGTTGCCCATTCCCTATGACAGAGACGGAAAGGGCGACGTAACATATTATAAACACATCGGTATTTACGGTTTCAGAAAAAGCTGGCTGATGCAGTTTGCCAAACTTGAGCAGACTGAGCTTGAGGATATTGAAAAGCTGGAACAGCTCAGGGCGCTGGAAAACGGCGTGAGCATAAAAGTTATAAAGACCGATTACAAGCCGGTGTCTGTGGACACTGAAGAAGACCTTGTTAAAGCAGAAGAAATTATGGGCAGGAAAAACTGATGGCTAAGTTTGTTTTCACAACCGGAGGAGTTCTTTCATCACTGGGAAAGGGTATCACGGCGGCTTCACTGGGCGCGCTGCTGGAATCCAGAGGCTATAAGGTGGCGATTAAAAAATATGACCCCTATCTTAACGTTGACCCCGGAACGATGAGTCCGTTTCAGCACGGAGAGGTTTTCGTTACTGAGGACGGCGCAGAAACCGACCTTGACCTTGGACACTATGAAAGGTTTCTTAACTTCAACACTACAAAAGTGAGCAACGTTACCACAGGAAAGATATACAAAACTGTTATCGACAAAGAGAGAAACGGAGACTATCTCGGCGGTACCGTTCAGGTTATTCCTCACATCACTGACGAAATCAAAAACAATATATATAAGGAAGCCGACAAATACGACATCATTATCGTCGAAATAGGCGGAACCGTAGGTGACATCGAATCACTTCCCTTCCTTGAGGCTATCAGACAGTTCAAATTTGACGCGGGCGAGGACAACGTATGCTATGTTCACCTGACGCTTGTGCCTTACATCAGAAGTGCAGGTGAGCTTAAAACCAAGCCCACCCAACACTCCGTTAAAGCTCTGCGCGAGATAGGTATCCAGCCGGATATCCTTGTGTGCCGCTCCGAATATCCTCTTGACGATTCAATCAGAAGCAAAATAGGTCTTTTCTGCAACGTGTCAAAAGAATACGTCATCAATGCCATAGATGTCAGCACCATTTACGAGTCACCCCTTTCCATGAGAAAAGAGGGTATAGACAGGCTTGTTCTGAAGAAATTCAGGATGGAGGAGCGCGAATCAAATACCTCCGTATGGGAAGACATAGTACACAGAATCAAACAGCCTGACGACGAGGTTACAATCGGTCTTGTCGGTAAGTATATTGATCTGAAAGACGCTTACATAAGTATCAATGAATCGCTTATCCATGGCGGCATAGCGAACAGACTTAAAGTGAATGTCAAGCGTATCGACGCTGAGAAACTTGAGAACGGCGCAAAACCCGACGCGTATCTTTCCGATGTTGACGGGATACTTATACCCGGCGGTTTCGGAGAACGCGGTGTTGAAGGCAAGATAGTCTCCATAAACTTCGGACGTACAAAGGATATTCCCACTTTCGGGATATGTCTCGGTCTGCAGTGCATGGTTATTGAATTCGCCCGTAACGTTCTGAAAATGGAAAATGCCCACAGCGTTGAATTTAATCCTAAAACACCTTACCCTGTAATAGATTACATGAACGAACAGAAAAATATAAAGCAGATGGGCGGGACTATGCGTCTCGGTGCATACGATTGTACTCTGGACGAGGACAGCACCGCTTTTAAGGCGTACGGCACAAAAAACATCTCCGAACGCCACAGACACAGACTTGAGTTCAATAACGCCTATCAGGATGAGATAGTGAAAAACGGACTTCAGATGACAGGCGTCAACAAGGAGAGGGGACTTGCCGAGATATTTGAGTCAAAATCCCACAGATGGTTCCTCGGATGCCAGTTCCATCCGGAATTTAAATCCAAGCCGTCCAAACCCCATCCTCTGTTCGCCAGCTTCATAAAAGCTGCGTACGCTTATAAAAAAGACAGGGAAAACGGCAAACTTGGCTGAGAAAGATATTCTGCTGATAGGCAGAGAGACAATACAGACTGAGATAGACGCACTTTCCGCTCTTAAAAACAGACTGGGCGACAGTTTTGTTCAGGCTGTTGACATAATTCTGTCGTGCAAAGGCAGGGTGGTTATCACTGGAATGGGAAAAAGCGGTATAATCGGCAGAAAGATAGCCGCCACAATGTCCAGCACCGGCACACCGTCCCTTTTTCTCCATCCGGCGGAAGGGGTTCACGGCGACCTAGGCATGATAGTCAAGGGTGACGTATGTATCGCTCTTTCTAACAGCGGTGAAACTGCCGAAGTAATAAAACTTCTGCCGCTTATAAAACGTTTCAAGATTCCGCTTATATCAATCGTGGGCAGGGTGCCCTCGACTCTGGCGGAACGCAGCGACTGTGTTCTGGACGCTTCTGTTGAAAGGGAGGCGTGTTCTCTGAATCTTGCTCCCACGTCAAGCACCACTGCTGCACTTGCCATGGGTGACGCTCTCAGCGTTGCTCTTCTTGACAAAAGAGGGTTCAGTGCGGATGATTTTGCGCTCTACCATCCTTCCGGAGCCCTTGGAAAAAAACTGCTCACCCGCGTTAACGATCTTTGTCATACGGGGGACAGCGTCCCTGTTATCGATAACGGCAAAAAAGTTTCCGATGCAGTATTCGTTATGAGCGCCAAAGGGTTCGGGTGCACGGCTGTTACAGATACCGAAGGCAGACTTACCGGTATCATAACAGACGGCGACCTGAGACGAGGACTTGAAAAATATAAAGATATTTTCTCGATGAATATAAAAGATTTACCCTTGAAATATCCTAAAACGGTTGAGAGAAAAGCTCTGGCTGCGAAGGCGCTTCAGATTATGGAGGAGTTCTCTATAACCTCTCTTTTCTGTGTTGATGAGAACGGCAGACCTGACGGTATCATACATCTCCATGACCTGCTCAGGGAGGGTATAGTATGATAAGGCTCCTTGTGCTTGATGTGGACGGGGTGCTGACCGACGGCGGTATAATATATGACGAGAACGGGGTTGAGACAAAGCGTTTCGACGTTAAAGACGGGCTCGGCATAAAACTTGCGCAGAACGCAGGCGTGGAAGTGGCTGTCATTTCCGGCAGAAAATCGAAGGTGACGGAGATAAGATGCCGCGAACTTGGCATAAGGCGTTGCTACACAGGTGTTAAAAACAAAACAGAGTGTTTTGAGGCTCTTGAAAAAGAGATGGGTATCACCGCTGGTGAAACGGCATTCATCGGCGACGATGTGAACGATCTGGCTCTTTTGAAAAAAGCCGGATTTTCCGCGACAACTTCCGACTCTTTCGGCTATATTAAGTCTCAGGTGCATTATGTCACGGAGAGAAAGGGCGGATACGGAGCCGTGCGGGAGTTCATAGAAAAGATTCTGGAAAAGAACGGCGTATGGGAAAATACACTAAACTCATTCTTATAGCATCGGCTTTGGTGCTTGCTCTCGGTTCGCTTACACTGTTTAAAAGCGACAAGAACAAGATCAAATTCGATCTCAAGGAGAATGAGGTTATCATAGACGATTTTGAGATGGGCAAGGTTCTGGACGAGCAGAACAACTTTTATAAGGTGACCGCTAAACAGGCGAGAATAAACCGCGAAAAGGAAACTGCGAAACTTACGGACTTCAGCGCTGTCTATAAGAAAGGAAAAACCGATGTAGAGCTTTACGCTCCGCTCGGCTATATGGAAAAGGAATACATGGTGAGCGTAACCGGTACCATCAAGGGGCGTGTCAACGAGCTTGATTTTGCATCAGGAAAAGACGGGCGCTTCTACTATGATTTCCTGACGGGTGTCGGCACAATGTTGGGGCGATTCAGCATAAGCCATAATAATGGTGAGATTTCTGCCGATAAGATGTTGATATTCTCGAAAAAAAATTATGCGGAGTTTATTGGTCATGTTCAGGTCACTTATAATAAATAGTCTCACTGTTCTGCTTCTGTTTTCCGCTCTCACAGCATTTGCTGCGGAAGGGCTTGTTAAGCCTGCCGGTAAGAAGCCCATAAAGATACTTTCTGATTATATGAAATATACGGGCGACGACAACGTTTCAAGATTCACCGGCAACGTAATAGTCACCGACGGTGACATGCGCGTTACATCCGACAGCATGGACGTATATTTTGACAAGCAAAACAACGTCAAAGAGATATATGCACAGGGCAATGTAAAAATCGAGAAAGAGGGGCTTCTGGCGCTTTCCGATAAGGCAAGACTCTATGCCGCAGAAGAAAAGGCGGTTCTCATGAACAACGTGAGAGTCTGGCAGGGCGATAATTATCTTGAGGGTGAGAAAGTTACCATTTATAATCAGAATAACAGGATATTTGTTGACCGCGGTTCAAACAAAAGGGTCAAGATCATCATAGCACCGAAAGAGGACAAAAAGTAAATTGGGACTTAGAGCAGAACACTTAAAAAAAGTATATAAAAAACGTGCCGTTGTTAACGGCGTCACTATCTCTGTCAGCAAAGGGGAGATAGTGGGACTTTTGGGACCCAACGGTGCCGGAAAGACAACCACGTTCTATATGATCGTCGGACTTGTCAGACCGGATGCAGGTTCGGTATTCCTTAACGACGAGGATATCACCAAAAGCTCAATGCACAGACGCAGCCACAGCGGCATTGCGTATCTGCCTCAGGAAGCGTCCATCTTCCGTAAAATGACTGTTTATGACAATATCTATGCGGCTCTTGAGCTTAAATATGACGACAAAAAGTTCATGCAGGAACGCACGGAGTTTCTCATATCCGAATTCGGACTTGAAAAGGTATGGAAATCACAGGGTTTCGCCCTGTCAGGCGGTGAGAGAAGGCGTGTGGAAATTGCAAGATGTATGGCGGGTGAACCCGATATAATCCTTCTGGACGAACCCTTTTCCGGTATCGACCCTATTTCTGTCAGCGACATTCAGAAAATGGTCTTTGACCTGAAAAAAAGAGGGATAGGCGTTCTCATCACCGACCATAACGTTCGTGAAACACTTAAAATAACTGACAGAGCGTATATTATAGCCGACGGCAGCGTGCTGACCCACGGAAAACCGCAGGATATAGTACAGGATCCGCAGGTCATCGACAGGTACCTTGGCAAGGATTTCTCATTGTGAAAGGCGGAAAGCTCAATCTTGAAATAAGCGGTAAACTCTCTCAAAAACTTCACATCACCCCACAGATGAAGCAATCCCTTTCTATCCTCCAGATGCCCATCACGGAACTTCTGCAGGAACTTAACAGTTATCTTGAGGATAACCCGGTTCTTGAGGAATCCGAGAACAAGGAAACGGAGGAATCCGCACAGTCCGCAGAGGAAAAACAGGATGAAGAGCCCATCCGCGAGGACACGGACGGCGATGAACTGGACAAAATAGATTGGGATGAATTTTACAGAGACAACAACGACATAACATATACTCCATCCGACGACGAGGGGTATGACCTCGAAAAATTTGTTTCAGGGGAAAAGACTCTTTACGAACACCTTATGGAGCAGCTTAAAACTTCCGGCTGTCGGCGGGAGGTTGCGCTTGCGGCGGAGAACATCATAGGAAACCTTTCCGATGAGGGATATTTTCTGGATGAATTCTGGGAAGTTGCGCAGGACGTTGACGTTGAAGAATCGGACGTTGAGGAGGCTCTTGAACTGGTGCAGTCTTTTGACCCGCCTGGAATCGCAGCCAGAAACCTGAAAGAATGTATACATATCCAGCTTTCACAGTTCGATGTGGAACAGGTTTATGTCGATTTCATAGCGGAAATGCTGAAAAAACACGAAAAAGATTTAATAGCATATAAATATGACGAGATAAGGGCTTCTCTAAGCATAGAAGACGACACTTTCGACTATATGATGTTCCTCATGCGCAAGACAGACCCGAAGCCAGGGCTTAATTTCGGCGGCAGGGGAAATCAGGCAATAAAACCTGATGTTTATATTGTAAAAAAAGACGATGAGTATGATATTATACTTAATGAAGAGGGTATCCCTGCACTCCGTATGAATACCTATTACCTGAACCTTCTTAAAAACAAGGCTCTGGACGGCGACACAAAGGAGTATATCGAAGAAAAAGTTAAAAACGCTCTCTGGCTCATCAAAAGTTTAAACAAGCGTCAGAAAGCGATATATCGTGTCGTTAAGGTTCTGACCGAAGTCCAGACAGACTTCCTTGAAAAGGGTATAAACTACCTGAAACCCCTTAAACTTAAAGATGTAGCTGACGAGACGGGACTGCACGAATCCACTGTGAGCCGTGTTACGTCCGGCAAATACGCCATGACGGCGCAGGGGCTGATAGAGCTGAAATCCTTCTTTGTCAAAGGGCTGGACACGGATACCGGCGATATGTCAACACAGAAGGTTAAGAACATGATAAAGGATATCGTGGACAGCGAAAATCCCGATAAACCTTTCAGCGACCAGAGAATAGTTGAGTTATTAAACGGGCAGGGCATCAACATTGCCCGCAGAACCGTTGCCAAATACAGGGACGAACTGAGCATACCGACAAAATCACAACGTAAACGCATCAGGAGGTAAGTATGCAAATCCAAATCACTTCCAAAAATATTGCTATCACAGACCCCATCAGGAGCTATGCAGAGAAGAAAGTGGGCAAACTTGAAAAGTATTTCGACGGCTCCACAGAAGCAACAGTGCTTCTTGACGTCCACAAAAACCTGCACACTGTAGAGGTGCTGATCGCTACAAAAGGCGTTTTCATGAAAGGTCTGGAGAAATCCGAAGACCTGTATGCTTCAATCGACCTCGCAACTGATAAGATTGAGAAACAGCTTGTTAAATATAAAGAGAAGCTGAAATCTAAAAAACTTCAGGACAAAGAATTCGAAGCTCCCCTTAAACTGAACGTTTTCGACACCGCGAGCGTTGAAAGCATGGAAGAGGACAACAGGATCGTTATTACAAAAGATATTCCTGTTAAGCCTATGGACATTGAGGAAGCTGTTATGCAGATGGATCTTCTGAACAAACAGTTTTTTGTGTTCAGAAACGCCGAAGACGGTCAGATCGCAGTTGTATACCAGCGTGACGATGGAAACATCGGTCTTATCGAGGCGTAACGGCTCAGATGGAACTTGCTGATCTTGTCAGTGAAAAATCTATCGTCCCCGACCTGAAAGGTGAGTCCAAATCGGACATTCTGCGGGAGATGATGAACTCGCTGGCAAAAAATGAAACCGGAATAGATGCTGAGGCTGCCCTCTCCGCCATAATGGAGAGGGAGGCTCTCGGCAGCACTGGCGTTGGCGAACAGGTTGCGATACCGCACGCAAAGATTACTGATATAGAAGATATTTCCGTTCTTATAGGTGTTAAGAAAGACGGAATAGACTTTGATTCCGCCGACGGAAAACCAGTTAAGCTGTTTTTCATGCTTATTTCTCCTGAAAAACAGATGAATATGCACCTTAAAACCCTCGCCAGAATAAGTAAACTTGTGAAAATGACTGATTTTAAAGACCGCGTCACCGCAGAAAGCAATACCCCTGAGCGGATATATGCTATACTTGTAGAGGAGGAGTCTAGGCTGGGATGAAAAGTGTACCCGTTGCCGAGCTTATGTCTCCGGATGCGGCGCATCTGGGGCTTCAGCTTATATTCGGCGAGAACATACTTGATGAAAAGCAGATAACTCATTTCCGCATACAGAAGCCGGGGCTTGCCCTGGCGGGCTACTGCGATCATATCCACAGCGGGCGTGTTCAGATTCTCGGAAACACGGAAGTGTCCTACCTCTGGACTCTGGAACCGGAGATGAGAAGGCAGTCCGTGGCGGGTATCTGCAAAAAAGACGTCTGCTGCTTCATCGTTACGAAAGATCTCAAACTGCCTGACGAAGTTACCGAAACCGTCATGGCGTTTTCAATCCCTCTTTTCAAGACAGACAGGGTCAGTTCAGAAACTATAATCGATCTCTCAGTTTTTCTTGAGGACAGACTGGCGCCTGAAAGTGTCTGTCATGGCGTTTTTCTTGACGTTTTCGGCATAGGAACGCTTATCACAGGCAGAAGCGGAATAGGAAAAAGCGAGTGCGCTGTTGAGCTTATTAAACGCGGGCACAGGCTGGTTGCCGACGACGCTGTACGCTTCAAGCGTATTCAGGACTATCTGGAAGGTTCAAGCTCCGATATGCTCCGATATCATATGGAGGTTCGGGGGCTTGGCATCATAAACATAAAAGATATGTTCGGTGTTGCCGCCATAAGGCTACGCAAGAAGCTGGAACTTGTAATAGAATTTACCGACTGGAACCCCAACGTTTCATACGACAGGCTGGGGCTTGACAACGTATATGAAGAGATACTGCGCCAGCGGGTGCCCAAAATAATCCTGCCCATCAGTGCGGGACGAAACATGGCTGTTATCGTGGAGATAGCCGCCAGAAACCATCTCCTGAAAATAATGGGCTACAACTCAGCACAGGAGTTTTCCGAAAGACTCATGAGCACTATAAACGAAGGCGAATCTCAGAAGATACTCACTGACGAACTTGAAAAGAGAATGGGAAGAAGGGGAGTTGAATAATGGAGAATGAAAAATCCCTTGTGGTTCTCACAGGGCTTTCCGGCGGTGGAAAATCCGTTGCCGCGGCAACCCTTGAGGATCTGGGGTTTTATACTATAGACAACCTTCCGCTCCGGCTGCTGGACAAATTTGTTGAACTCATGGTCATGTATGAGAATGAGCTGAATAAAGTTGCCCTGGTTATCGACAGCAGAAGCAAGGACATCTCCGCTGCTGTGGAGAAGATAAAGATTCTGCAGGAAAAATACGCTGCAAAAGTTGTTTATCTCCACGCGTCCGACGACGTTCTGATAAGGCGCTTTAAAGAGACGAGAAGAAAACACCCCATGGGCGACAACCTTACGGAAGCTATCAGCTCTGAAAGAGAAAAACTTTGCCCGATAAGGGATTACGCAGACCTTGTCATAGACACCTCAACGCTGAACGTGCATGAGCTTAAAAGACGTGTTGAAGACTTTTTTTCAACTGAAATGCAGTCGGGGCTTATTGTCACTGTTCAGTCTTTCGGGTTTAAATACGGTTTGCCACAGGATTCAGATCTCGTTTTTGACGTGCGCTTTATGAAAAACCCGTATTTTGTTGACGAGCTTAGAGAAAAAACCGGACTTGAACAGATTGTCAGCGACTACGTTCTCGCCGACCACAATGCGAAGCAGTTTCTGTTCAAACTCAAGGGGCTTCTGGGATTTCTTATCCCGAACTACATACGGGAGGGGAAAAAATTCCTCACCGTATCCATAGGCTGCACAGGCGGGCGGCACAGGTCTGTCGCCATAGCGGAATTTATTGCCGGATACCTTGATAAGAAAGCAAAAATCAAGGTAAATATCAGACATAGGGATGTAAACAGGTGATCAGATGATCGGAATAATCTTGGTTACTCACGGACTTTTTTGCGAGGAACTTGTTAAAACGGCGGAAATGATAGTCGGGAAACAGGAATGTATCGAGACTATATCAATGCTGGACGGGTCTTCACTCGCAGGTATTGCGGACGAAATTGAAAAAGCTATAGAAAGATACGATTCAACCGGAGCCATAGTTTTTACAGATATGTTCGGAGGCAGTCCTTCAAACATATCAATGGCTTATCTCGGCGATAAGAACGTTGAGGTTGTTTCAGGAGTGAATCTGCCAATGCTTATCAAAGCGATTAGCGCCAGAAAGGAGAACAAATCCCTCACGGCTATCTGTGAGGACTGTGCGGAATCCGGCAAAAACAGTATTATCGTTGCCGGACAGCTTCTTAAAGGGAAGGCATGAAAAAGATAATTTTCCGGGTTGACGACCGGCTTATACACGGGCAGGTGATTGAGGGATGGCTTAAACATTTTAAGATCAACCACGTTGTCATTGCCAATGATAAGGTCGCAGACAACCCTTTGCAAAAAATGATATATGCAAGCACGTTGCCGCCAGGCACTGAACTTTCGATTCTTACTGTTGCCGATTTCATCAGCTCGTTCCGTTCTGATCGGTATAAGAAGGACTATGTCCTCGTCCTGCTAGAAAGTGTTGACGACCTTTACGCCATCAAATCAATGATAAATGACGATGTTTATGTGAATATCGGGTGCGTGGCATCCCGCGAACACAAAATAGAGGTTTCCAACACTGTTTTTCTTAACCCTGATGAGATAAGGAAAATATGCGAGATACGGCAGGATTTCGAGGTGTTTATTCATAAGGTTTCATGGGAACCCAGTGTGGAGATAAAGAATTTTAACTACATACTGGAGGGCAATCTGTGAACATAGTCTTTGCCGTTCTTTATGCAGGAATCATCTCCGTTGACAGGTTCGCCGCGTTCAATGTGATGCTTTCGCGTCCCATAGTCATTTCCATGATAATGGGGCTTCTGCTGGGGAACAGCATGGAGTGTTTCTATGTTGGCATAATTTTCGAGGCTGTGGGTCTCGTCGACGTGCCTTTTGGTACACGTGTGCCGAAAGAGGACAGCTTCGGCGCATTTGCCGGATGTTCCCTCCTTTCGTTTATGCCTCAGGCGCATGAACCGAACTATGTTCTTCTTTTTCTGCTCATCCTGCTTATGATGTATCCTGTGACACTTTCCCTTTATATAACAAGGGCGTTTAACAAAGCGCTTTATGTCCGGCAGCAGAGGAGCGGGCGGATTTATCCGTTGCGGCTGCTGGTGACTGGTTTCTGTTTTTCCTACATGCGCGGGGTTATATTTTATACGCTCGGAACTTTCATTATCTATCATATCTATATATTTCTCCACGGCAGCAGAAACACGGATATGAATTTCTTCGTTTATGCTCTGATGCTGTTTGCGTTTCTCTCCGGTTATGTGCTGCGGTTTCTGTCTGCGAAAACATATCTTAAATATGCGTTTTTTGCTCTCGGACTGGTTATCGGATGGGTTGTATTATGAAAAGTCTGATAATCGGTTTTTTCAGCTTTTTTTATCAGGCAAATCTGAACCATGAGAATATGCAGGGAACAGGATTTGCGTATCTTATACGAAAAGCGGCACGGCTCAAAGGCATGGAGCTTGAGGTTAAGAAAGTGTACGAACAGACTTCGTACTTCCATACCCACCCTTATCTGGTGAATTTCATAGTGGGTATGTGGGTACGCGAGTTTGAGCAGAACGGCGAGGAGGATTTTCATAAAAAGATATATTCCTCCGCTTTCGGCGCATTGGGAGACAGTTTTTTCTGGCATTCTCTGCGTCCGCTGTGTTTCGCAACGGCTGCAATAGCGGGTTTTTATAACCCTTTTGCAGGGATAATATCCTATCTGGTGCTGTATAACCTGTTCCATCTTTCCTTCCGCTTCACAGGATTCAGAATAGGCTATAGTCTGGGCAGGGACGTAATAACTTTTTTTAACAGGATCCGTTTTAATAAATGGGCGACCTATTTTGATATAGGTTCTTCGCTGATGCTGGGTATTTTACTGTCATACATGGCGAAATCATCTGCGGACTTTAATTCGGTTCTGCTCGGCACTCTTACTGTGTACATAATGCTGGGCATGGCTCTGGCTAAGAAGCTGGACATTGTTCTCGGACTTACCATGATAATAATTACTACGGGATTTTTCCTTTATATAACAGGAGTATAGGGTGAGTATTAAAAAGGAATTGGAGATTGTTAACGAACTTGGTATGCACGCAAGGGCTGCGGGCGCATTCGTTAAGACCGCTGAAAAATTCTCTTCGGAGATAAAGGTTGCAAGAGACGGAATGGAGGTCAACGGCAAAAGCATTATGGGACTCATGATGCTTGCGGCTTTCAAAGGTTCTCTGATAACCGTTTCCTGCACAGGCGACGACGAAGCGGATGCCTTTTGCGCACTTGAAGAACTGATATGCAATAAGTTCGGAGAGGGACGTTGAAAGTTATTAAAGGTATTGCCTCAAGCGACGGCATATCTTATGGAATCTGCTATATACTGGACAGAACGAAAGTTGCTGTCAGAAAATATACTATTGCCCAAAATGAGATAGAAGCGGAAACGGCTCGGCTGCGCAGGGCTGTTGAAAAGACCGCATGGTTCATACAGCAGTCAAAGAACATCAGCAAAGATTCTCTTTCCGAAGAAAATTCTTTCATTTTTGATATTTACCTTATGCTTCTTAAAGATACCATGCTCACTGGAGAGGCCGAAAAGCTCATTGCAAATAAGCTGATAAACGCAGAATATGCTCTTGAAACCGCCTGTAACGGACTTGTGGAGCGTTTTGGAATGTCGGAGAACGAGTATCTGCGCGAGCGGAAGACCGATGTTGTAAACGTTGTGCAGAAGGTTCTGCGCTTTATGACAGGAGGCGGACCGGACTCTATCCTGAAGGTTGAGGATGCCGAAATAATCATCGCCCACGATCTGACCCCCGCTGATACTTCTCACATGAAAAAGAACAATATCAGAGGCTTTGCCACAGACCTCGGAAGCAAAACCTCCCATACGTCAATCCTCGCCCGCTCGCTTGGCATACCCGCAGTTGTTGGACTTGTTGATATTGCGAAAGTGGCGCAGACGGGTGATTTTGTCATTATCGACGGTTTCGAGGGGCAGGTCATAATCAACCCCGACGACGAAACTCTGGAATCTTATAAGCTCAAGGGGAGCAGATATACTGATTATGTCTGCGAACTGGGACAGATGCGCGGTGAATCCTCGGTTACGAGGGATGGAGTGGTCATAAAACTGTTCAGCAACGTTGAGATGAACGACGAGCTTGAAAAGGCGAACGAATATAAGTCCGACGGTGTGGGACTTTACAGAACTGAATATATCTATATGCAGCACGGCGACGTTGATGAGGACACTCAGTTCAATATACTTAAAGAGGCGGCGGAGCTTAACTACGGGCGACCGCTGACAATCAGAACATTCGACCTTGGTTCCGACAAACTTTCAAAATATATGCCTCATCCGAAAGAACACAATCCGGCAATGGGATTGCGGGCAATCAGATATTCACTTAAATACGAAGAGTTTTTCATGAAACAGCTCCGCGCTGTTCTCCGCGTTTCAGCAACTGCTAACGTTAAGCTCATGTTCCCTATGATATCGGGACTTGAGGAGCTGAGAGACTGCAAAATTGCTCTTAATGAGGCGAAAAGGCAGCTCAGAGCAGAAAAGATAGCTTTTAACGAGAACATAAAAGTCGGCGTTATGATGGAACTTCCGTCGCTTGCTGTGATAAGCGAGATGGCGGCGCTTGAGGTGGATTTTTTCAGCGTCGGTACAAACGACCTGATTCAATATGCGCTGGGCATAGACCGCAACAACGAATTTGTGGCATACCTTTACGAACCATGTCACCCTGCGGTTCGCACACTGCTTAAAAAGATAGTTGCAAGTGCGCAGAGCACAGGAATAGAGTGCACCGTCTGCGGCGAAATGGCGGGCGAACCGAAATATATACCTTTGCTGATAGGAATGGGGTACAGACAGCTCAGCATGAGCCCGTCGTCGATATTGCGGGCAAGGATGATAATCCGCTCGCTGAAGGTTTCCGACTGCGAAGAACTGGTTAAAGACCTGACCTCCTGCGCATACGCTCAGGATGCAGAAAACAGGCTGATGGAGTTTATAAGGAATAAGTCAACGGACGTATATTTCCATTAAAAAGAATTTACTGGATAAATACTTTACATGGCTGTATAATCACCCCCTGACAGAGGGAATTGAAATATGTCGTTATCCGCTCAGATGAACATTGCAAACTGGCTTACAATATTCAGAATCGCCATGGTGCCCGTATTCATATGGCTGATGTATCTGGATACTTTCTGGAGCGATGTTATTGCAACCGTTCTTTACACAATAGCCGCAGCAACCGATTACGTAGATGGTTATATTGCAAGAAAATATAATCTTATTACTGATTTAGGAAAAATACTTGATCCAATAGCTGACAAAGTGCTCGTAACTGCCACTCTTGTCGTGTTTGTTGAACTTCACAGACTTGAAGCTGTTGTTGTTATCATCCTTATTACCCGCGACCTCGCCATAAACGCGCTGCGCAGCTTTGCTGCCAGTAAGGGGCAGGTTATCGCCGCGGGGATGGGCGGAAAGATAAAGACAGCTTTCCAGATGGTCGGCGTGGGCTGTATAATATTCAAAAATCCCCTGCTTGGGCTGGATATCCTCATGATTGGAAAGGCGCTTGTGTATCTTTCGGTCATACTTTCAATCCAGTCTGCATGGGTGTACTACAGGAACTTTATAAGATCCGAAAATGCGTAAACTATTCACCGCACAATGCGGGAGCTATCAGGACGATAGCCTTAATGAGCTGATAGACTTATACTTTGAATCTGAAAAAGACAGACTTGCCTCTGCGTCTGAAATTCTTCTGAAACCCAACCTTCTTTCCGCAACACCGCCTGAGCGGGCTGTTACTACACATCCCGATTTTGTGCGCGCAGTTATAGCCTCCCTGAAACGCTTTACTAACGCGCGTATTATGCTTGGCGACAGCCCCGGCGCGAATTTCGGTAAATACGAAAAGGTGCTGGATGTTACCGGTGTGGGCAGAGCGGCGGAAGAGGCCGGCGTGAAAATAGTCCGTGTGGAGAGCTATGCGCCCGTGCAGAGAGACGGATTTATGTATTCGTCGCTGGCGGACGAGGTTGATGTGATAATCAATCTGCCTAAAATAAAAACACATTCGCTCACAGGGCTGACACTCTCTGTCAAAAACCTCTTCGGGCTTATTCCTGGTACGGCGAAGGTGGGTTTTCATAGAAAATATCCTTCCGACACAGAGCTTGGTGCTAAGATATATCAATATTTTACACTACTGGGCGACAAAACGATGCACATTATCGACGGAATAATTGCTCACGAGGGCGATGGTCCTTCCCGCGGAACACCTGTTCCGCTCGGCATAGCCGCTGCCTGCTCGGATGCAGTGGGACTGGATATCGCTGTAACGCGTATGCTTGGGCTTAAAGACAGCTTCTGTATGACCACCGCCGAGGCGCTGCGTATGGGCTATGACCCTTCGTGGATAGATGTGCCTGAAACCGACGTTCCGATACTCAAAATTCCTCTGTCCCGAAAGATGCAGGTTCCTGTATTTATGAAAAAATTCGTTGCCGAACAGGTATATGTAAAGCCTGTGGTACTGAAAGATCCCTGCATAAAGTGTATGCTATGCAAAAATAGCTGTCCTGTTGACGCCATTTCTGTTGTAAATTCCTATCCTTTTATAGATAAAAGCAAATGTATTGAATGTTTCTGCTGCCACGAGGTCTGCGAGTCCGACGCTGTCGGTATGCAGAGGTCGTGGCTGCATAGAATGATGGTGAGATCATGATATTTACTGTTTTGACTGCCGCCGTTATCATAGCGGTTTGTTATGTCATCGGATCAATCCCCACCGCCTATCTGGTGGTGAAAAAGATCAAAGGTATCGATATCAGAACCGTGGGGAGCGGTAACGTCGGGGCGAGCAACGCCGCCCGCGTGCTTGGCAAATGGGGATTCATAGGTGTACTTTTTGTCGATATGATGAAAGGTTTTATCCCTGTTATGACGCTGAAATATTTTTACGGCGAAAGCTGGCTTGTGCTCATCGGTTCTGTGGCGCTTATTATCGGGCACAGCTTCACCTGTTTCCTGAAATTCAAAGGCGGGAAGGGGGTTGCAACGGGCGTAGGCGTATTCCTGGCTCTGGCTCCTTTTCAGCTTCTCATTGCGGCTTTCATATTCGGAATAATGCTTGCCGTGTTCCAGATGGTGTCCCTTGGTTCCGTGACTGCCGCCGCGTTTCTGGCTGTTATGGTGTGGTTCGGTTCAGAATGGAACCACCTGCGGTATATAACCGTTGTCATTGCCCTGCTGATAATCTGGCTCCACAGAGGAAATATAGCCAGAATTGTTCAGGGCGAGGAGAGAAAAGTTGGAAAAAGGACTTCTTAACCCCCTTGAAGTTATGCAGGAGTGTGTTCAGCTTGCACTTCTCGGAAAAGGGTACACAAAGACCAACCCATGCGTCGGCGCTATAGTCGCTAAAGAGAATAATATAATCTCCCGCGGCTGGCATATGGCATACGGAGAGGCGCACGCTGAAGTTAACGCCATAGACGGATGTGCGGAAAGTGTTGAGGGCGGAGACCTTTATGTCACCCTTGAACCCTGTTCCCATTTCGGAAAAACACCGCCTTGCGTTGAAAAGATAGTGCAGTCAGGTATAAAGAGGGTTTTCATAGGCGTTGTTGACCCCAATCCTGTGAATGCCGGAAAGGGTGTGGAATATCTGCGAAGGCACGGGGTGGAGGTTTTTATCGGATACATGGAGGAGCTTTGCGCCTCTATCATAGAAGATTTTTCAAAATTCATATACACAGGGATGCCTTACTATACGATTAAGCTGGCGCAGTCCCTTGACGGCAAGATAGCCTCCCGCACAGGCGATTCGAAGTGGATAACATCTCACTCTTCAAGAGCATACGCACACTATCTGCGGGCGGTATCCGATGCGGTTCTGGTTGGCGTTTCGACTGTTGAGCAGGACGACCCGGAACTTACCGTAAGGCTTATAAAATCCGACCGCGACCCTTATAAAATAGTGCTCGACCCCAACGGGCGGATGAGACTTGACCGCAAACTGGTACAAAATTCGAAAGACAAACTCATATATGTTACGTCTGATCGCAATAAAAATATTGATAAATATGAAAAATGTGGCATAGATGTATTATCAGTTCCTTTTGGCGATAACGGACTTGATCTTAATTATCTTTCTAAGAAGCTGATAGAACGTAAGATTCTTAATGTTATGATAGAGGGTGGCGGGAGAACAGCAGGTGCGTTTTTTGATGCCGGACTTGTGGACAAGGCAGATTTTGTCATAGCGCCTATGGTCATAGGCGGCGACAGAATGTCTGTCGGCGGAAACGGTGTTGAAACTGTTGCGCAGGCGCATAAATTAACAGGAGTGCAGACCAGAATGTTTGAAAGCGACATGCTCTATTCAGGAAAGGTCAGCGATTATACTAAACCTGTTCTTGAACTTACGGAAAAGATAAGGGGATGCAGCGGCTGCGGCTGCTCGTCGCACAGAGGATAAATGTTCACAGGTATCATTGAGGAGACCGGAAAGATAGTATCCATCGAACGCAGAGGCGATTTCGCCATTGTGACGGTTGGATGTAAAAAAGTGCTGGAAGGCTCGGCGGTGGGGGATTCCATAGCTGTCAACGGCACATGCCTTACTGTAACATCCATGTCCGGCGATACCTTCAGGGCGGACATATCCTATGAAACCCTTAAAAAGAGCGCTTTTGCATCGGCATCGAACGGCAGCAAGGTGAACCTTGAAAGGGCGCTGACCCTTAATACGCGTCTTGGCGGGCATCTTGTCAGCGGGCACGTTGATGCAACGGGCACGATAGAAAAACTGGAAAAAAAGAGCAATGCGTATATCCTGACAGTCAGGTATCCGCAGGAAATTGACAGATATATAGCAGAGAAGGGTTCTGTATGTGTGGACGGCATAAGCCTTACAACGGCTCGTGTGGGCGGGCTTACATTCGACGTTGCCGTTATTCCACATACATATGAAAACACAGCTCTGTCAGACAAAAAACAGGGTTCGGCTGTGAATCTGGAGGTTGATACAATCGCCAGATATCTGGAAAAACTGCTGAAAAAAGAGAAGAACGGCAGCGATTTTCTGGACAGCCTGAACAGCCTTATGGATTAAGGAGTTATTCATGAGCGAAATGAAAAAGGCACTCTGTACTGTTGAAGAGGCGCTTGAGGACATAAGAAACGGCAGGATGGTCATTCTGGTGGATGACGAGGACAGAGAGAACGAGGGCGACCTTGTTTTTGCCGCGGACTTCGTTACACCGGAGAAGATAAATTTCATGGCGAAATACGGGCGCGGGCTTATTTGTCTTGCCATGCCTTCGCAAAGATGCGACGAACTGGGGCTTGATCTTATGGTGCGCGAGGAACGTAACTCTGCCCGTTTCGGAACTGCTTTCACAGTATCCATTGAGGCAAAAGAGGGTGTTACGACAGGAATATCCGCACACGACAGGGCACAGACCGTGCGCGTTGCCAACGACCCGACAAAAGGTGCGCAGGATCTTGCCAGACCCGGACACATCTTCCCTCTGCGCGCAAGGGAGGGCGGGGTTCTCGTCCGCGCCGGACAGACAGAGGGTTCAGTTGACCTTGCCAGAATGGCAGGACTGAACAACCACGGAGCGGTTATCTGCGAGATTATGAACGACGACGGATCCATGGCGCGTATGCCGCAGCTTGTGGAGTTCGCCAAAGAACACAGTTTAAAGATACTCACCATCGCTGATATGATAAAATATAGAATGGACACCGAGCAGCTCATTCAGGAGACAACAACGGCTCATCTGCCAACTGAGTTCGGCGAGTTCAATATAACAGGCTTCAAAAGCCGCGTGGACGGTCAGGAGGCTGTCGTAATATGGAAGGGCGACCTTAAAACTTCCGATCCTGTTCTTATGCGGGTACATTCACAGTGTCTCACTGGAGATGTTTTCGGTTCCGAGCGCTGCGACTGCCGCGACCAGCTCCATACTGCCATGAAAATGGTGGAAGAAGAGGGCAGAGGCATGGTACTCTATCTTTTTCAGGAGGGCAGAGGCATCGGCATACTGAACAAGATAAACGCTTACCATCTTCAGGACGAGGGCATGGATACCATCCAGGCGAACATCGAACTCGGATTTGAAGAGGATATGCGCGATTACGGTTTCGGTGCTCAGATAATAAGACATATGGGAATCAGGCAGATAAGGCTGATAACCAACAACCCGAAAAAGATGCGCTGTCTCTCCGGTTACGGGCTTGAGGTTGTGGAGCGCGTCGGCATCACATGCGGAGTAAACCCTAACAACGAATATTACATGAAGACCAAAAAAGAGAAGATGGGACACCATCTGGACATATAGGAGAAAACGATGGAAGTTAAAACCGTACAGGGGATATACAGCGGCAAAGGAATGAAGTTTGCCATAGTTGCGGGCAGATTCAACGACTTCATATCAAAAAGCCTTATCGGCGGCGCTGTGGACGCTCTGGTGCGCCACGAAGCAGACGAAGAGGACGTTGTCGTTTATAAAGTACCCGGCGCGTTCGAAATTCCGCTTATGGCAAAAAAACTTGCCGCATCCGGTAAATATGATGCGATAATAACTCTCGGCGCAGTTATACGCGGTTCCACCCCCCACTTTGACTACGTTTCCGCAGAAGTATCAAAAGGCGTTGCGAAAGTGTCTCTGGACACAGGCGTTCCTGTTATCTTTGGTGTGCTTACGACAGATACCATTGAGCAGGCTGTTGAAAGAGCGGGAACAAAACACGGAAATAAGGGTGCAGAGGCTGCAATGTCCGCCCTTGAAATGGTCAATGTGCTGAAGCTGGTATAATGAAGAAACAATATAAAGAACGCACCAAAGGAAGAAGATACGCTTTTGAGATGATGTACAGATTCTCTGTCAACAATGACGAGAACCCAAAAGACATCTCCGACTCATACTGGAAATCAGTTGAAGAACTGAACGAGGATACAAAGGATTTTGCCTGCTCTCTGTTTCTCGGCGCATCCGCAGATGTGGATTCCAACGACGAGATAATTAAATCTTTCATCCGCGAGGACTGGAACTATGACCGCATGGGAGAGGTAGACAGAAGCATCCTGCGCGTTGCCGTATACGAACTTTTCGGCGGAAATGCACCGTTTTATGCTATCGTTAATGACTTCGTTACCCTTGCCAGAAAGTATTCCGACGAAAAATCCGCGTCTCTGGTGAACGGTATTCTGGAAAACATCAGAAAGAAGTATAACCTCGCGGAGGACAGGGTTGAGTCCTGATTTCCGCGTAACCAAGATAACTTACAGAGACCTCGATATCTTTCCCGTCATAGTTGACTATGATATGGAAGAGGGAAAGTGCAGAGGGATGAGCGCCCGCATTGATCTTTTCAGCTATGGTGCGCTCACCGCTGAAATCGAAAAGCTGAAAGGCGAAGGTCGCCGTTTTGCCATCGAAGAGGGCGTTATGATCCGTAAAAAAGGGCTGATATTCACCAGCGGATTCTTTCTGTTTGACTTTAACTATTTCATGCAAGATTCTGAAAAATTTGCAGAAAAAATAAACAGTCTTAATATGCCTCTTGTGTATATTGAAAACTCGGACAGGTTTGACCTAACTCCGCTTATCGGAGCCGGTGTTAAGTGCCGCATTGAGCTTCTGGAGTTTTAAATGCCGCATACCGTAAGAGTTAAATTCAATATACGCAAACAGGACGTACTGATAGTCAACAGCATTATAGATTCCCACGAGGGTATCGGGCTGGTGCGCACTGTGGACGCAAAAACAGGCGCAATGGTGGTTTATTCCACTGACGACCAGTACGAAACGGTTCTTCTCGTTCTGGAAGATCTGAAAAAGTACGGAATGGTCATTGAGAATATCCACACGGAAGCGAGCGAAAAAATAGATGAATGGTAACATTTCCGAAGCCGTTATCCGCAGGATACTGAAAAAACTTGCGTCGCACGGTGTTTATGCTGAGGCATTCGCAGAGAACACAGAGCGGCTGACGGCGGTTTTTGAGAACGGAAAACCGGACAGGCTGGAAAATACCCTTGAACAAGGGGTTTCGTTCCGTATCATAAACGACGGAAAAACCTTTTTCGGCTTCACCACTGAAACCGATGAAATGTCACTGCAGGACACTGCCGATGCGCTGATTTACAGCACTAGGAACGGCGGAATGGATATTTCATTCGGGAACCCCGTATCCGTGCGTAACTATGAAATACTCAGCAGACTGCCCGCAGAGAAAAAAATAGCTATAATATCTGAAATTGACATGGCGGCATCTGTTGACGACCGTATTATACAAAAAACTGCGAAATACATGGAGATAGTTCGCAACACGCGTATTATCAACAGTTTGGGTGAGGATATATCGCAGAGTCTGAATTACGTTACAGCTCATTCAATAGTTACTGCATCAGACGGCAAAGAGATGCAGACTGCTGTCGTTTCCGAAGGAGGCGCATTCGGAGCGGAAGAGGCGCGGAGCATGAATTTTGCGTCTATAGGCGAGCGCGCCGGTAAACTTGCAATGCAGAATCTCAGAGCTAAAAACGCTCCTGCCGGAATGATGCCCGTCGTGCTCGGTTCCAAGGCTGGCGGAACTATGGTTCATGAAGCTGTGGGGCACGGACTTGAGGCGGATCACGCTTGCAACGGAACCAGTGTTTTTGCAGGAAGAATGGGCAAAAGAGTTGCGTCGGAGCTGATAACCGTTATTGATGACGGCACACTGAAAGGGCGGCGCGGCAGTTTTTTATACGACGACGAGGGAACCTCTGCCGCCGAGAATGTTCTTATAGAGAACGGAGTTCTGAAAAGCTATATGTACGACAGGCTGTATGCCATGAAAGAGGGCGTTAAGCCAACCGGGAACGGGCGCAGGGAGAGCTTCCGCTACAGACCCATAGTCCGTATGACAAACACATACATAAAACCTGGCGATTCAAAGCCGGAAGATATAATTTCATCTGTCCGTAAAGGGCTTTATGTGGCGGATATGGGTGGAGGACAGGTGAACACCGTTACCGGTGATTTTGTTTTTGAGGTTACGGAAGGCTACCTCATCGAAAACGGAAAAATAGGCGACCCGGTTCGTAACGCCACACTCATCGGCAACGGACCGGATGTCATGACAAATATAGATATGGTGGGTTCAGACCTCGGTTTCGGCATAGGCGTATGCGGAAAAGAGTGGCAGAACGTACCTGTTACGGATGCACAGCCTACGCTGCGCATACCGGAAATCACAGTCGGAGGACGTTAGTGGAAATACCCGGCAGATACATGCTTACTGACATCATAAAAAGCAAAACAAAGGACGGCAAACCATACCTGCGCGCGATTATGTGCGACAGAGACGGAAACAGGCGCAACGGCATAATGTTTGAGAGCAACAAACTTGATTTTGACCCGCAAAACGGGGATATTGTCGATGCGGTTGGCATGATTCAGCAGTTTGGCGGACAGGATCAGCTCAAAATATCCACCATGACTGTTGTCAAAGATGCAGACCCGTCGGAATTTCTGCCGAAAAGAGGAATTAACAGCGAAGAGCTTATTCAGGAGCTTGAGCTTATCCTTCTGGAAAAGATAACCGACGAGCATCTTGCGGCTCTTGTGGACAGGTTTTTTAAAGATGCAGAAACACTTGACAGTTTTAAGAAAATGCCTGCGGCAAAATCCGTGCACCACGCATATGTTGGCGGGCTTCTTGAGCACACGCTTAGCATTGTGAGGCTCTCCGTGCTTGTGGGCGATTATTATAAAGACCTTGTGAACACCCAGCACCTCATCATGGGAGCGCTTTTTCACGATCTTGGCAAGGTAAAAGAGATGCAGGCTGGAACAGGGCTTGAATACACCGACAGCGGAAAACTTCTTGGGCATCTTCTGCTCGGCGTTGAGATGCTGAATAAATACGTTTCAGAGATAGAAGGTTTTCCGGAAGATCTGAAATATCTTATATCTCACCTTATTGTGAGCCACCACGGACTTTTGGAATACGGTTCACCTAAGAAACCAAAAACGCCTGAAGCGTTCATTCTGCACCATCTGGACGATATGGATGCAAAACTTAACACATTTTTCTCCATCTTTGAAAGGGATGGGGTTGAAAAAGGATGGAGCGGGTACGACAGGCTGCTTGAAAGGCAGCTTTTTAAACACAGCTGATTATTTCGGGAGGCTTTAAATGCTTGGCAAGTTCAGAGTGTTCGTTCAGCGTTCACTGATAACAGGGATTCTGGCAACTCTTCCGCTTATTATTACCTTTTGGGTTATTAAGTTTCTTTTCGACAAATTTTCCAGCTTTTTCCTGCCTTACCTGGGCATGATAACCAGATATATGGACATAGAACTGCATGTTTATGTGCAGAAGATAATTTCATTTATCATCATTCTGATTTTGCTGGTGCTGATAGGTGTTGCTGCGAAACATTATGTCGGTAAGGTTGCATTGCGCTTTCTGGAACGTATCGCGGATAAAATTCCGGTTGTGCGGAGCATATATTCATCTATACAACAGATAGTACATGCCGTGCAGACTGCTTCCGGAGGTAGCTTTCAGAAGGTTGTGATAGTGGAGTATCCAAGAAAAGGAATTTATACTATGGGACTTCTTGCCCGTGAAAGTTCTGAATTTCTTAATGAAATTACCGGAGAGGTTTGCTTGAATGTTTTTGTTCCTACAACTCCAAACCCTACATCCGGTTTTGTACTGATTGTTCCTAAAAGTGAAATTATTGATTCAGATATCTCTATTGACGATGGCATAAAATTCATAATTTCGGGCGGGCTTGTGGATACCAGCGTAAAGAAATCTTTACCTGAAACGGAAAGGAAACAGGATGTTTCTTAATCTTGCCCTTATCGGCAACCCTTTAAGCCATACTTTTTCTCCATTTATTCAGACCAGATTCCTGAAAAGTTCGGGACTTAACGGCGGTTTTTGCTGTTTTGAGACCGAAGGTGGTCAATCCCTTGCCGAAACCGTTGAAACTCTTAGAAAATATTCTTTCAGAGGGTTTAACGTTACCGTACCTCATAAGGAGGAGATACGCAGCCATCTCATATCCGAGGATGAGGTTGCTGCGGGTGTAGGCGCGGTTAATACTGTGCTGAACGACGGCGGACTGAAAGGGTTCAATACAGACGTGCACGGTTTTGAAATGATGCTGAAGGACGGCGTATGCGACATGAACGGCGCGGAAGTCCTTCTTCTTGGCTGCGGCGGTGCATCGAAAGCTGTGCTTTACTCCCTTAAAAGGAATAACGTGCGCCTGACCGTTGTAAACCGTGACACAGAGAGGGCTGAAACAACTTTAAAGGCAATGAACTTTGACAAGGTTTCCGTTCAGGATTATAATTTTATTAAGACTGACAGAAATTTTGACTACGTTATAAACGGTACCAGCATGGGACTTAAAGACGGTGTTTTCGCGGATATGTCCCGTGTGAGGTGTAAAAAAGCGGCTGTTGACCTGCAATATAAAAAAGGGCTTACCCCCTTTCTGAAAGAGATGTCGGGCTGCGGCTGCAAACTTATTGACGGGTTTCCGATGCTGGTTTATCAGGCGGCAAAGGCTTTTGAAATATGGACGGGTGTATATCCAGTATTCACAGTAGGGGAGATTGCCGGAGAGCTTGGTCTTTAGGAGGCGTATATGTCTTATAACTTGCAGGAACTGCTTACAAAGATGGTTGAAATGGACGCAAGCGACCTCCATATCACTGCGGGTGCTCCTCCTGCATTCCGTATCAACGGTGACCTCGTTAAGATGGATGGCGAGCCGCTGACACCTTCCGATACTAAGGCAATGTGCTACAGTATACTGAATGAATCGCAGAAAAAACGTTTTGAGGAGGATTGGGAGCTCGACCTTTCGTTCGGAATTAAGAATATGAGCAGATTCAGAGCAAACTTTTTTATGCAGCGTGGTGCAGTTGCTGCTGCGTTCCGTGTTATTCCGTATAAAATAAGGACTTTTGAACAGCTCAACCTGCCTTCTGTCGTTGCGTCTCTTTGCAACAAACCCAGAGGACTTGTTCTCGTTACGGGACCTACAGGCAGCGGTAAATCAAGTACTCTTGCAGCCATGATAGATAAGATAAACTCGGAACAGCCGGTTCATATAGTGACCATAGAAGACCCCATAGAGTTCGTGCACCCGCACAAGATGGCAACAGTGAACCAGAGAGAGCTGAACGCCGATACGAAATCATTCAAAACTGCTTTGAAATACCTTTTAAGACAGGATCCTGATGTGTGTCTCATCGGTGAGATGCGTGACATTGAGACCATCGAAGCGGCTCTGACAGTTGCGGAGACAGGACACCTTGCAATGGGTACCCTCCATACAAACAGTGCCGTTCAGACCATAAACAGGATAATCGACGTGTTTCCGTCACACGCACAGTCTCAGGTAAGGGCTCAGCTTTCGTTCGTGCTTGAGGGGATAATCTCTCAGCAGCTTGTACAAAAAGCTGACGGCAAGGGAAGGGTAATGGTGTGCGAGGTGCTCATCCCAACCTCTGCTATACGCAATCTGATACGCGAGGATAAGCTCCATCAGGTCTATTCCTCCATGCAGGCGGGACAGGGCGAACACGGTATGCAGACCATGAGCCAGTCGCTTATGGATAATTTCCGCAAAGGGTTTATAACCAAAGAAGAGGCAATAAACAGAGCTGTTTACCCGGAAGAGGTGAAGCAGTTGATGAAGCGCGAAGGCTTTATGTAGGAAGGCTGAAAAGTCAAAGCAGCTCTCTCTATTTTCCTCCCCGTCTCTGCGAGGAACGAAGTGATGCGGCAGTCTGAACGGTTCAGATCGCTTTACCCTTTCAGGCTTCGCGAAGACATATATGTTTCCGTTGCGTAATTAAAGCGAATGTTTTGAAATAAGAGCGCAAAACTCTTTGTCATCAGTCGTTGCCGTATTTCAGCCCTTTTTTTTCGGTTATTCTCTCTATTTCGGCAATAGCTTTATATATGTTAAAACGCGCAGTGTTCCTGCTGCTTTCGGCACGGGTGAGCATCACTCTGGCATCCAGCAGGTCAGTGTTTGTCGCAACTTTCTGCTTAAATCTGTTTTGTGTTATGCGGTAGTTCTCCGCGGCTGATTCGTGTTCGCTGTTCGCCGTTTCCAGGCTCACCTTGGCAAGTTTCAGATTTTCCAGCGCAGTTTTAAGCTGCAGATCCATTTGTGATTTGAGGTCAAATAATCCGTATGCCAGAGCTTTTTTAGCAGTTTCCTGCGCCATGATACTGTTTTTTCTGGTGAAACCATCAAATAGGTTCAGGTTGACAGACGCAGAGAGAAGTGTTTCTGAGTCGTATGTATAATCTCTTTCGGCGGGTGAAAGATCCTGACCGTATGAATAAAGCCCGGCGCCGACGTTAACCTTCGGCAGATATCCTGCTTTGACAGCCTTTTTTGAATAATCTGCGGATTCTATAAGACTCTGGGTATATTTTATTTCGCTGCGGTTGGCAAACATAGCTTTTTTCAGCTCGTTATAGTCTGCCGTATCTTCCGGAAGCTGAAACGTTTGAAAGACCTCATCATCAGAATAATTTGTGCCTGTAAGCTGTTCAAGGGAGAAAACCGATGTTTTGTAAACGCTTACGGCTGAAAGCTGTGTCTGTTTCGCGGATGCAAGCTCGGCTTCCACTTTCAGCACTTCGTTTTTTGCTACGTATCCAACGGAATAGGAGAGTTTCACGTCATTTAGCTGGTTTTCAAGCAGGGCCACCGCACGGTCTGCAACGGCGATATTCTCTTTTGCTTTGAGTATCTCTATGTACGCTTTTTTTACGGACAGAATGACGTCCTGTCTTATTGCCTCGCCGCTGAACTGCTGAGCTTCATACTGTTTCTCTGCCGCAAGATAGCCGTATTTGTCGGCACCTCCGTTGAAGAGATTATAACTGACTTCAAGACCTGCCTGCGAGAATTGTTCTTCGACATATCCGAACGCTTTTTCAGAGCTGTGCTTATATGCGTACCCGACGTCGGCTTTTGGGAAATAGCCGCTTTTCTGTGCCTGTGCCTGATGTTTTGCGGATTGCACAGTATATTCCTGTGAAATGATGGAATTGTTGTTATGGAATGCTTCGTTTATAGCCGAATCCAGCGTAGCTGCGGATGCGGAAACAGCAGACAGAAGAATAGTGCAGAGAATATATCTTTTCATATCAGCCTCAAGTTTCAAAGACTATATCATGTTCATTCAAAAGACGCAGTGATATTATCAGAGGCTAAACGCTTGTTCAACATATTTAAGTGCGGCTGAGCGCCGTACATTAATAGTTTTCTACAGCTTTAATGTTTCTTATGAGTGTTTTCAGCACATTTTTTGCCGTTTCATACTCTTCACCGGAGATATCTTTCAGGAAGTTCTCTGAATAGAAGTTTATGATCGGTTCAACTGGCACAAGAGCCTCTTTCCCTGCATCTGTAATGAAAACATGTGTAACCCTGCGGTCTTTGCGGTTTTTAACCTTTTTAACATATTTTTTCTTTACGAGACGATTGACAACGCCTGTTGTTGTGGGTTTGTCAAAGTAAAGCAGGTGTCCGAGTTCGGTCATGTTCAGACCATCCTGCTCGGAAAGGCGGATAAGAACCGCCCACTGTGCCGGAGTGAGGTCAAACTTGCGCAGTCTGCCTTCGAACTCCTGTCTTGCCAGTGTTGATGCTCTGTTGATCAGAAATGTGAGTGTATCGTCAAGTCCTAACATAGTGGCTACATTAGAGGGGTGTTTGGTTTTTGTCAACAGAATAGTTGTGTCAATAAAATAAATTTATACTATCTATTTTACTATTTGCACGGCAAACATTACGGTGGTTTTCAATATTCAATTGAAAACAGAACGTATTTTGTGTATTTTAATTGTTTCCTGCAATGGAAGGTGTTTATGAAAGATTGTAATGACGTAGGCGGAATGCAGTATCTCATTGATGATATGAAGGTGGGCGATACATGGCGCATCTTTAAAATTCTTGCCGAATTTGTTGAAGGATTTGAAAAACTTTCTGGGATTGATCCTGCTGTGACGGTTTTCGGCTCCGCAAGGGTTAAAGAGGGCGATGAGAAGTATGATCTTGCCAGAGAGATAGGCAGAAAACTGGCGGCAGAGGGTATCAGCGTTGTGACAGGCGGAGGTCCCGGTGTTATGGAGGCGGCGAACAGAGGCGCTTTCGAGGCGGGCGGTCAGTCCATCGGTCTTAATATAGAGCTTCCGTTCGAACAGAAAATCAATCCTTATGTAAAAAAGTCAGTGACTTTCGACTATTTTTTTGTAAGAAAGGTAATGCTGGTCAAATATGCCAACGCATTTATAATTCTCCCCGGCGGGTTCGGTACCATGGACGAGCTTTTCGAGGCGATAACCCTCATTCAGACCGGAAAGATAATCCCTTTTCCCATGATACTTGTGGGAACGGAGTATTGGGGCGGGCTGATAGACTGGCTGAAAAATACCATGCTGGAAAACGGATATATCAGAAAGCAGGATCTGCAGTACATCCAGCTTGTTGATACGCCCGAAGAAGTTATAACCATTGTAAGACAGTTTCTGGATACGAACAGGACGGTGTAGCATGAAATTATACGACCTGCACACACACACCACTTTCAGCGACGGAGCGCTTATCCCCGCCGAATCGGTACGCAGGGCAAAAACGGACGGCTATGGCGGCATGGCTCTTACAGACCATGCAGACGAGTCCAATTATTTGCTTATATTGGAGAATCAGCTCCGTTTCAAGGAACAGGTGAACGCGCAGAATGATGATTTCAAGGTCATTATCGGTCTTGAGCTGACTCACGTTACGCCTGACAAAATAGGAGAGCTGACTGTTAAGGCGCGCAAAGCCGGAGCGGATATAATAGTTGTCCACGGAGAGACCATTGTTGAACCTGTGGAGGAGGGTACAAACCTTGCCGCTGTTGAAGCCGGCGTGGATATACTTGCCCATCCCGGACTTATCACAGAAGATATCGTGAAAAAAGGTATTGAAAAGGGCGTTTATTTCGAGATATCCACCAGAAAAGGGCACAGTATAACCAACGGACACGTTGCCAAGACTGTTCTTGGACTGGGCGGCGAGCTTGTGATAAACAATGATTACCATGCACCCGGCGACAGAGTTAGCTTTGAACAGGCGAAAAGGATTCTGGCAGGTGCAGGGCTTACACCTGAACAAGTTGATAAAGTAATTAATAATAATAAAGTTCTTTTTGACAGAATTTACGGAGGAAGAAAGTGAGCAAGAGAAAACCTGTTATTGACATCGAAGAAGAGCCTATTGATCAGGTGGAGCATTTTTTAGCCAGAAACCTGAAAAAAATGGTTGTCGGCATTGTTGCCCTCCTTGTCCTGTTTGTAATCGGGTATACGTTCAACAAAATGAACAAATCCAAAGACTCCATGATGGTTAACAAAGTCGGGATGCTTGAGCTTACGGCTATGATGAACAACTATGAGGCAGCCAAGGTTGCAGACTACAGTAAATCCGCATCCGAATTTACTGATGCGGCAAACTATATCAATCTGCGTTCCGCACAGATGTATGTCCTCGGTAAGAACACCGCGGCTGCAAAAGAACTGCTCGCAAAATCCGATGGCGACCTGAAAGAGCTTGCAGACAGCCTTAAAGCCGATGTTGAAGGTCAGGGCGTCGATGCGAAAGCATATATCAATTCAGGCAAACTCCGCTCCGTATGGTATTACAGAGCTTGCCTTGCTGCTACAGGCGCTGAAAAAGACAAACTTATGAAAGAGTTTGAAACCGCATATCCCGAAAGCGAGCTTCTGAAACAGCTTAAAAGGTGGAACGGCTGATGAAGAAAGTTTTAAGCGGTAACGAAGCGTTTGCCCGCGCAGCATATGAGGCGGGCGTGGGTGTGGTCAGTTCATACCCCGGCACACCCAGCACAGAGATAACTGAGAACGTATCGCATTATAAAGAGATATACACGGAGTGGGCTACAAACGAAAAGGTCGGTCTGGAAGTGGCGATAGGCGCGAGCCTCGGCGGAAAAAGGGCGATGTCCTGCATGAAGCACGTCGGACTTAACGTTGCGGCGGATCCGCTCATGACCCTTTCATACACAGGCGTTAACGCAGGACTGGTTGTCATAGTCGCCGACGACCCCAATATGTACAGTTCCCAGAACGAGCAGGACAGCAGACATTTTGCACGCTTCGGCAAAGTACCAATGTTTGAACCCTGCGACAGTCAGGAAGCGAAACAGTTTACCAAAGACGGGTTTGCTCTGTCCGAGGAATACTGCACGCCCGTACTGGTGCGCTCCACAACGAGGATTTCCCACGTTCAGACCATTGTTGAACTTGAAGACAGGGTTGAGGCGCCCAAATTCGCTCCCGAAAATAATATCCCGAAATGGGTTATGATTCCTGCCAACGCAAGGAAGAGACACAGGTTTGTCGAAAACAGACTTGAACTTCTTACAGAGCTTGCCGAGGGTGAAAAATATAATAAAATAGCTATGAGAGACAAGAAGATAGGTGTTGTATGCTCAGGCGTTGCCTACACTTATGTGAGAGAGGCTGTGCCCGAAGCGTCAACCCTTAAACTTGATCTCGCATGGCCGCTGCCAATGAAAAAGATAGCAAAATTCGCCTCATCGGTAGATAAACTGTATGTGGTTGAAGAGCTTGATAAATTTTATGAAACAGAGATAAAAGCACAGGGAATTAAAGTTGAGCCCCTTAACAGGGACGTTTGCGGCGAACTTTCCGTTGATGCCGTGCGCGAACTTTTCGGGCTACCCCCCGTTGAAACGGACGTAGATACTACACTTCCTTTCCGTCCGCCCAACATGTGCCCGGGCTGTTCGCACAGAGGTGTCTTCTATGCCATCAGCAGACTGAAACTTTTTGTTACCGGAGATATAGGCTGCTATACTCTCGGACTTCTGCCGCCCCTACAGGCTATTAATACCACAGTCTGCATGGGTGCCAGCATCGGCATGGCGCACGGTCTGGACAAAGCTACAGATGATATGTCAAAAAAATCCGTTGCCGTTATAGGCGATTCGACCTTCCTGCACACAGGCATAAATTCGCTGGTGAATACCGTTTACAACCAGGGTCACTCCACTGTCATCATCCTTGACAACACCATCACAGGCATGACCGGACACCAGCCAAACGCAGGCTCCGGCAAGGATATACACGGCAACCCTATGCAAAAGATAGACTTTGCCGCAATCTGCAAGGCTGTGGGCGTTAAAGAGGAGAATATCCGCGTCATAGACCCGTTCGATATTGCAAACGCCATGGAGGTTCTGAAAGAGGAGACCTCTAAACCCGAACCCAGCGTCATCATTACCAATAAACCCTGCATATTCGCCGACAGAAGCGTGATAGAAGAACCTTATTTCATCCATGAGGACAAATGCAGCGGCTGCCGTGTATGTACAAAACTGGGCTGCCCCGCCATCGCATGGGACGCTTCAAAACGCGTCGCACTTATAGACGAAAACCTCTGCACCGGATGCCATCTCTGCATCAAGGTCTGCAAATTCGGCGCTATAGAGCAAAGGAGCAAATGATGAAACTGGACATACTCATGGTAGGCGTTGGCGGACAGGGTACCGTCCTTTCCAGCAACATCGTGTGTGATGTTGCTCTGGCGGCGGGATATGACGTTAAAAAGAGCGAGATTCACGGTATGGCGCAAAGGGGAGGCAGCGTTGTCACTCACATCCGCATAGGGGAAACCGTTGCTTCACCGACAATCCCACTCAAAAGTGCAGATATTGTAGTTTCATTTGAAAGAATGGAATTTTTGAGATATTCTGAGTATATTTCGGATAACACTACGCTTATTCTTAACACGCAGATGATTCTTCCTCCCTCTGTGGCGGACGGTGCCGCGGAATACCCGCAGAGCAAAGTAGATTCTGTAAAATCTAAGTTCAGCAAAGTGTACGAAGTTGATGCCATATCCAAGGCCATTGAGCTTGGCAATCAGAAAATTGCCGGTATGGTTGTTCTCGGAATACTCGCAAAATCGGTTCCTTTTGGTAAAGAGGAGTGGGAACAGGCTATTAAAGACCGTGTTCCACCCAAAACCATTGATTTGAACCTTGAAGCGTTTAATACCGGATACAATTTTTAATAAACTACTGACGGAGGTGTGGTGTGGAATATTCTGTGGGCAGTTTTGATCTGCATATACATTCCAGCCACAGCTCCGATGGTGTTCTCACCCCTGCACAGATACTCACAGTTGCGCGTACAAGGGGTATAAGCACGTTTTCCATTACCGACCACAACACCCTTACAGCCTGTAACGAGATGAAATGGAACAAGGGCAGATACGGTTCCGAAACCATGTTCATCAACGGTGTTGAGCTTTCAACATTCCACGGAGACAGAGAGATACACGTTTGCGCTTACGGGTTTAATGAGGGTTGCCACACGCTTATCGGCATACTGGAAACCTTTAAGCAGAACCGTGACCTTCAGACCCAAATGCGTGTGGAAAGACTTCAGGACATGGGTTTCACCATAGAATACGGTGAACTTATGAAAGCTGCCAACGGCAGAACAGCTTCCGGTGTTACTTTTCTGACAGTGCTCACGAAACATCCTGAAAACAGAGATGCGCTTTACGACTACCTTGAGGGTGAGAAATCCGTATCGCCTTTCACAAACTTTTATTTCGACTACTTTTTCAAGGACGGAAAGGCGTGGGTTGATGTGAGACTTTTGGACTATTACGAAACTGTTGAAAGATTGAAAGGCAAAGCCGTTCTCTGTATAGCCCATCCGGGGCTTTATAAGGACAGGAGCATAGAGGAGCTGATAACCGACGGTATCTCCGGTATTGAGGCGTACAGCACATATCATACCCCTGAGCAGGTGCAGAAGTATGTTGACGCAGCAAAAAAGCATAAGCTGCTGGTTACGGCGGGAAGCGATTTCCACGGCGACCGTATCAAACCGGGAATACACATCGGCGGTCACGGATGTACTGACTCGACTCTGATAGACAGCTTCATCGAAAGGGTGGTTGACCTGAAATACGGCTTCTATTTCATCTGAAAGCCCATACATCGGGCATTCTTGTAAGAAAGTGCTTGCTATTTAATCAGCCGTGTGCTAGAAACAAAATCAGGTGGGCATAGCCCGCCAATTTTTTTGTGTGGTATAAACTGCTATTCGGAGACAGATGAAGAACCCTGTTAGTAAAATAATTCTTGATAAGATACGACCTCAGATCGGATCTATCGTCCAAGGCAAAAACTGCGAACTTTTCGACATTACGCTCAGAAGCGAACCGGGCGGCAAAGTTCTTAGAATCACCATTGATAACGACACAGGAACGGGGATTGAAGACTGTTCCGAAATCAGTAAACTTATCTCTGCATATCTTGATACGGACGAATCTCTTATACCGTATGAAAACTATATGCTTGAGGTATCTACACCCGGACTTATGCGTCCGCTGCGCACAGAAAACGAGTTCAGTAGATTTATCGGAAGTAAGTGTAAGGTTGTTACTAAAACCAAAGATGAATCAGGCAGGTCCAATTATACCGGAGTTATCAGAAAAGCGGAAAACGGCGTTGTAGATCTGTTTGTTGAAAAAGAGAATAAGACTTTTAAACTGAACATAGAAAATATTTCCAAGGCCAATCTGGAGATTGAGTTTTAGGAGGACTAATGAGCAAGGAACTGACGAAAGTTGTCGATGAACTGGGCAGAGAGAAAGGAATATCCAGAGATATCCTCTGTGAAGCTCTCAGAGAATCCATTCTGGCTGCCGTTGCAAGAAAGATCGGCAAACTTCTTGAACCCGACGTTGAGGTTGATATAGACAGAGGCATCATAGACATTCTGCTCCCCAAAGAAGTCTGCGAAGGAGTAGACGACAAATGGACGGAAATCTATATTGACGATGCCCAGCAATATAAAGAAAACGCGCAGCTCGGCGACGTTATCATGGTTCCAACAACACTGGAGGAGCTTGGCAGACAGGCGGCACTTGTTGCGAAACAGAAACTTTTCGAAAAGATCCGAGAAGCTGAAAAACAGGTTGTCCTCGACCAGTTTCAGGACAGGGTCGGCGATGTTGTCAACGGTGTAGTTCTCAAAACTGACAGAGATAACCTTATCATAAATATAGGTAAAACAGAAGCTGTTCTTCCCAAGAGGGAGATGATAGGCGGCGACTTCTATAACAGAGGAGATTATGTCCGCGCGCTGCTTCTGGATATCAAAATAGTGAAAGGCTGGCCTCAGCTTATCCTTTCCAGAACGCATCCTCAGTTCCTTAAAAAACTGTTCGAAGTTGAGATACCCGAAGTTTACGAAGGTATTATCGACGTTAAAGCCGTTTCAAGAGAACCGGGAGACAGGGCAAAGGTTGCCGTTTACACCATGAACAGCAGTATTGACCCCGTAGGAGCATGTATCGGTCTTAAAGGTGTTCGTATCAATGCCATCAGCAACGAGCTCAGAGGCGAAAAGATAGACGTTATAGAATGGTCTCCGGATCCTATCAAATTCGTATGCAATGCAATTTCACCTGCTGACGTTGTGCTTACCAACGTGTTTGAAGATGAAGATACAATAGAGATTGTCGTTCCTGACGACCAGCTCTCACTTGCCATAGGTAAAAAAGGTCAGAACGTAAGACTCGCGGCGAAACTTACCGAATGGAGACTGGACGTTCTGAAAGAATCCGAATACGCTGAAATAAGAAAAGAGCGTATGCAGGATCAGGAACAGGAACTTAAAGAATTTTATGAAATATACAATCTTGAAAACCTTTCAGTGCTTTCCGCTGAGGAAGTTTCAAAACTTATAGAGGCTGGGCTTGATGATATAGAAAAACTGTCGAACGCCAGCCCTCATGAGGTTGCGGATGCCGTGAGCAAAGGTGAGGACGAAGCCGTTAATATAATCAATGCGGCAATAGATTTCCTTGCCAGCAAATTCGAAGATATGGATTCTGAGGAGAACGAAGAAAACTAAGATACTATGAAAAGGGTTATAAGAACCTGCGTGTCCTGCGGAGCAAAAAGAGAGAAATCGGAGCTTGTGCGCTATGTTTACTCTGAAAAACCCGAAGAAGACACAGATGGGAACAGACAAGGGCGTGGAGCCTATGTCTGCGATAATGAAAAGTGCAGGGATATCGGGCTGAAAAAGATGAAGCTGACAAGATCTTTGCTTTGCAACCAACTTAGACGTACCCGCTGAACAGGTGAAATTATATGTCTGGAATCAAACTGACTGATGTAGCTAAAAAACTTGGAAAAAATGAAGACGAGGTTCTCAACAACGTACAGGGAGCCGGACACAAGGTGGCTGAAGACGGAACCATCTCCGACGATGCTGTCAAGTCGCTGGGGCTTGACCCTAAGCTCATAAACCTTGACCGCAGACAGGAAATGCTTAAAAAAGCTATGGAACGCCATAAAAGACACCCGAAATCAAGAGAAATCAAGATGGGGTCTACAGAAAATGAAGCAGTCAGAAAGATTTCCAAACAAGAGCTTATCGATAGAAAGAAGAAACTTGAGAATACTATTCGTACTGTTGATGAAATAAGAGTAACAACCAGAGAAGAAGTTGTTTCCGCTCCGGTTGAAGAGAAAACGGCGGCTCCCCATCAGGTTCCGTCGGCAGAAGAGATTAAGCCTATGAAAACAGAAACTCCTGCTCAGGAAACTGCAAAACCGGCAGATCAGTCTGCACCCGCGGAACAGCCTGCTAAACAGGAACAGCCTCAGGCACCTGCACAGCAGCAGCGTCCCCAAAGAGAGGAACGCCCGTATGAAAACCGTCCGCAGGGTGACCGTCCCCATTACAACCGCGAGGGCGGCGACAGACCTCAGTATAACAGAGATAACCGCCAGCAGGGCGACCGTCCCCAATATAACCGCGAGGGCGGAGACAGACCTCAGTACAACAGGGACAACCGCCAGCAGGGCGACCGTCCCCAGTATAACCGTGAAGGCGGAGACAGACCCCAGTACAACAGGGACAACCGTCCGCAGGGTGACCGTCCCCAGTATAACCGTGAAGGCGGTGACAGACCTCAGTATAACAGAGATAACCGCCCGCAGGGTGACAGACCTCAATACAACAGGGACAACCGTCAGTATGGCGACAGACCTCAATACAACCGTGAAGGCGGCGACAGACCTCAGTACAACAGAGATAACCGTCCGCAGGGTGATCGTCCCCAGTATAATCGCGAAGGCGGCGACAGACCTCAGTATAACAGAGATAACCGCCCGCAAGGTGACAGACCTCAATACAACAGAGATAACCGTCCGCAGGGCGACAGACCGCCCTATAACCGTGACGGCAGACCTCCCTATCAGGGCGGCGACCGTCCGCCTTATAACCGTGACGGCAGACCCCAGGGCGACAGACCCCAAGGTGATCGTCCTCCCTATAACCGTGACGGCAGACCACCTTATCAGGGTGGTGACAGACCGCCTTACCGTCCGCAGGGCGGTGGTGCAGGAAGACCGCAGATGGAGGAAAAATCCATAGCGGAACTGGCTGAAAAGAAAAAAGTTATCCGTGAAAAACCTAAGACAGAGACAGTTGAAACTAAAAAAGTTAAAGCAAAAACTGTAGTAGGAAAAAAGGAAAAGAATATACATAAGGGTGTGGACGAAGGTATCGAGCTTTTCGAGCTTGAACAGCAGATACTCTCTTCCGACGGAACCCCTGTTGTGGAAGTCGAAAAGGAAGTCGAAGAGGCTCCCAAAGAGAAAAGAAACGACAACAGGAACGTACGCAAGCCCTTTAAAAAACAGAAAGGCAGAAAAGAGGAGAAACAGGAACCTGTTATTGTGCGCCCGTCAAGCGTTCAGATAGGCGAGAACGTTGTTGTCTCCGAGTTTGCCAAACTCATAGGCGTTAAAGCAACCGAGGTTATCAAAAAACTTATCGGGCTGGGCGTAATGGCAAGCGTGAATCAGGCTATTGACGGCGATACGGCAACTCTGCTTGCCGCAGAGTACGGTATAGATGTTAAGGTGAAATTCCTTACGGAAGACGACCTTATTCCTAAACACGAGGACAAGGACGAAGACCTTGTTCCCAGACCGCCCATCGTTACCGTTATGGGTCACGTTGACCACGGTAAAACGTCGCTGCTGGACAGAATACGTCTTACAGCCGTTGCCGAGGGTGAAGCCGGCGGTATCACACAGCACATCGGTGCTTATGAAGTGAAACTTGACCACGGAACAATAACCTTCCTTGATACACCCGGTCACGAGGCGTTCACAACCCTCCGTGCAAGAGGTGCAAGCGTTACGGATATTGTTATCCTTGTTGTTGCGGCTGACGACGGCGTTATGCCCCAGACAAAAGAGGCTATCGACCACGCGAAAGCGGCTGGCGTTAAGCTGATTGTCGCAATCAACAAGATAGATAAAGAGAACGCCAACCCTGACATGGTGCGCAACCAGCTCTCCGAATACGGAGTTATCTCCGAGGACTGGGGCGGCGATACTCAGTTTCAGGAAATTTCCGCAAAGCAGAACATCAACGTTGACGCGTTGCTTGAAAGAGTTCTTCTTGAAGCGGAACTCCTTGAACTTAAAGGCAACCCCCATGCTCCGGCAGAGGGTATCGTAATTGAGTCCAAGCTGGATAAACAGAAGGGACCAGTAGCGACCGTTCTTATCAACAGAGGTACGCTGACCAGAGGCGACAACTTTGTCGTCGGTACGGAATCCGGTAAGGTAAGGGCGATGTTCAACTATAAAGGAGCCGCAATCAAGGAAGCGGGGCTTTCCGTTCCCGTTGAGATAATGGGCTTCTCCGGCGTTCCTGAATCTGGTGACAGGTTCATCGTTACAGCCGATGAAAAAACAGCTAAGGCTATCGCTGAGTTCAGAACTGATGAGAAACGTAAAAACACTCTGGCAGAGAAATCTGCTGTCAGCCTTGCTGATATCTTCAATAAGATTAAAGAGGGCAAGCTGAAAGAGCTTAACATAGTTCTCAAAGCTGATGTTCAGGGTTCACTGGAAGCTCTGAAATCCTCTCTGATAAAACTTTCCAACCCCGAAGTGAAGATAAATATCATTTCAAGCGGTGTGGGCGGTATCTCAGAGAACGATATCATTCTCGCTACAGCGTCCAGCGCCATTATCATAGGTTTCAACGTACGCCCCGGACAGCAGGCGAAAGCCAAAGCGGAACAGGAGGGCGTTGAGCTTAACCTTTACTCCGTTATCTATCAGGCGATTGATGACGTTAAACAGGCGATGGAAGGTATGCTTGACCCGTCCCGCAAAGAAGAGGTTCTCGGACGTGCGGAAGTTCGTCAGGTATTCTCTGTGCCGAAAATCGGTAAGATTGCAGGCTCATACGTTACAGAGGGCAAGGTTGCAAGAAACGCCAGTGTCAGAGTCATCCGTGACTCCATCGTTATCTACGACGGCAAACTCCACTCTCTGAAACGTTTCAAAGACGATGCAAAAGAGGTTGCTCAGGGTTACGAGTGCGGTATCGGCGTTGAAAAATACAATGATATTAAAGAAGGCGACGTTTTCGAGTTCTATATTATGGTTGAAGAGAAGAGAACTCTTGAGGACGTCCGCAGAGACTCGGAAGCAAAAGAGAAGGAAGAGAATAAATAAGTTTTTCAGGTTTGAGATTGCCGCGTCAGCCTGAAGGCTTCCTCGCAATGACAGCAGCTTGCGTCTTTGCGAGGAAGAATATGTGACGAAGATATCTTATATATCAGCCGGAGAACAAATAAGTTCTTGACCTTTTAAGTATAATATACGATAGTTAATGTTCCGCACCGTTTTTCGGTGCGGAACGCAGTTTTGCCGACCGTTGATACGGTTTCCGCTCATGATGGGGCGGTTGCTGTGCAATCGGAGATTGAGCAGGAGATATTTTGGTGAGAGACAGAAGAGTGGCGGAGCTTTTACGCGCCGAGATTGCAAACGTGATCCTTATCGGGGTCAAAGACCCGAAAGTTAAAGATGTTGTTATCACGGGCGTTGAAATTTCCAAAGACCTGTCCAGTGCCAAAGTATTTTTCAGCACTTATAATAAAAGTGCAAAAGAAGGGATTGAAAAAGGGCTTAACCGCTCCGCAGGCTTCATTAAGCACTGCATCATTAAAAACCTTACCATCAAAAAGGTTCCCGACCTCCGCTTCATTTATGATGACTCATCCGATTACGGTCAGAAGATTGACGACGTTTTGAAAACCATCAATCATGAGCAGTAATGGATGGCGTTGTAAATATCTATAAAGAAAAAGGTATTTCATCATTCGCAGTTGTCAGGGCTGCCCGCAGGATTTTTAACACAAAAAAATGCGGTCACACCGGCACTCTCGACCCTCTGGCGGAAGGTGTTCTTCCCGTCTGTCTGGGTTATGCCACCAAACTTGCAGATTACATGATGGCTCTCGACAAAGAATACGTAGCTCAGTTCCGTCTTGGCGAAGCGAGAGACAGTTACGACACCGACGGTGATATAACCGCGGAAAACCGCGATATCAAACCGTCAAAAGAGGAAGTCGAGGCTGTTCTGAAAACCTTCATAGGCGATGTTGAACTCACTGTTCCGGCTTATTCCGCCGTCAAAATTAACGGTGTAAGAGCTTATGATCTTGCCAGAAAGGGCGAGATTGAGGATGCAGGCAGCCGCGTGATGTTCATAACGGACATTGAACTTATGGAATACAGCTATCCGGACGGGCTTTTTCGCATGAAATGCAGAAAAGGCACATACGTCAGAAGTGTTATCCACGAAGCGGGGCTGAAACTAGGCTGTTACGGGGTTATGAGCGGACTAATCCGCACGGTGAACGGTAAGTTCACCCAGTCAACAGCTTTCAGACTCGGAGATCTTGAAAACATGAAGGAAGAGGGCAGGCTCGAAGAGGCTGTCATTCCAGTGGATAAAGCTCTTGGCTGGGAAAAGGCGATAATAAGGGACGAGGCGGTTAAACTGGTTAAAAACGGAGTATCCGTCAAAAGACATAATTATCTCAGTTTGCCAGACGTTGACGGGGGTCACGTTTTTCTTACGGACAGAAACGGCGAACTGCTGGCATTTGCAGAAAAAAGCGAATTTACTGATCAGCCTTTCATAATTGTGAAATTACTGGTCTGACAGACTGGATATAATAAAATAATTTTGCTAATATTTAGCTTATCATGGAGGTAATTTACAATGGTAATGACCAAAGAACGCAAGGAAGAGATTATCGCAGGGAACAAAACCCACGAATCCGATACAGGCTCTCCCGAAGTACAGATTGCACTTCTGACAGAAAGAATTTCTTATCTGACAGAACATTTTAAAACTAACCCCAAAGACCACCACTCAAGAAGAGGTCTTCTTCTTCTCGTAGGTCAGCGTAGAAAACTTCTCGACTATGTTAAGAAGAAAGACTACCTGAGATACCGCAGAATCATCGAAGCTCTCGGAATCAGGAAGTAACACTAAATGGAAAAAAATGTACTGACTTTTCCCATTCGCCTGCGTGAAGACGCCGACGAAATAATTTTTGAAACCGGATGGAAAGCGAAGCAGGCAAATGGCAGCATCTGGATTAAACAGGGCGGCACAATCGTCCTCGTTACTGCCGTTGGTCAGAAGAAAGCTGCTGCCAATCAGGGATTTTTCCCTCTGACAGTGAACTACTTCGAAAAATTCTATGCTGCGGGCAAGATCCCCGGCGGTTTCTTTAAAAGAGAGGCGAAGCCCTCTGATAAAGAAACCCTTATCTCCCGCCTGATAGACAGACCACTGCGCCCCATGTTCCCTGACGGTTTCAGAAATGAGACCCAGGTGATAGCAACCGTTGTTTCATACGACGGCGTAAACTCCCCCGATATGCTCGCAATGAACGCTGCAAGCGCGGCGCTCATGATATCTGATATCCCTTTCAACGGACCTATCGCCGGTGTCAAAGTGGGCAGACTGGACGGGCAGCTTGTCATCGATCCCCCCACAAACCGCTATGATGAACTCGACATCAGCATTACCCTTGCAGGTACTGACGACGCAATAGTTATGGTTGAGGCAGGGATGAACAACGTTTCCGAAGAAGAGGTTGTTGAAGCCCTTCAGTTCGGACATAAACACATCCGTATGCTCGTGGCTCATCAGCTTGAGATGGTCAAAGCCCTCGGCAAAGAGAAGTTCGCATATGAGAGCTTCGCCGTTCCCGCTTCGGACATAGAAGAAGCCATGGCTGTTATCGGTGACAAAATCAAAGCGGCTCTGGTTATTCCTCAGAAACTTGAGAAATACGCCGCTATCGATAAACTTGGCGAAGAATTTCTTGAGCTTATGAAAGAAAAAGTGGGCGAAGAGGAATATGCCGCTAAAGAAGGTCACTATAAAAACATCTATCACGAAGTTGAGAAAACAGCTTTCAGAAACTTCACAATAGATTCTAAAACAAGAATCGACGGACGTTCATACACTGAAGTACGTCCCATCGATATTGAACACGCGCTTCTTCCGATGACTCACGGTTCCGCACTCTTCACCAGAGGCGAAACTCAGGCGCTTGTCGTTGCCACTCTCGGTACCAAAATGGATACCCAGATACTCGACAACATCGACGGCGAAGGCAGAAAACGCTTTATGCTGCATTACAACTTCCCTCCCTTCTGTGTTGGTGAAGTAGGCTTCATGAGAGGTCCCGGCAGACGTGAAATAGGTCACGGTGCACTCGCTGAGCGCGCTCTTTCCTACGTTCTGCCCGACGAGGACAACTTCCCCTATACCGTGCGTATAGTCTCAGAGGTTCTTGAATCTAACGGTTCATCCTCTATGGCGACTGTGTGCGGCGGATGCCTCAGCCTTATGGATGCAGGCGTTCCTGTTAAAGCTCCCGTTGCGGGCGTTGCTATGGGTCTTATCTATGAAGGTAACGACAGATACGCGGTTCTCAGCGACATTATGGGAACTGAAGACCACCTCGGCGATATGGACTTCAAAGTTGCCGGTACCAAAGACGGTATTACAGCACTTCAGATGGACATCAAAATTGAAGGTCTTTCCAAAGAGCTTCTTGAAACTGCTCTTGAGCAGGCAAAAGCTGCAAGACTTCACATTCTCGGCAAAATGACAGACGTTCTTGCCGAGCCTAAAGAAGATCTCGCTCCCACGGCTCCCAGATACCTTACCATGAAGATCAACCCTGAGAAGATCGGTATGGTTATCGGACCGGGAGGAAAGATGATCAAATCCATCATCGAGGAATCAGGCGCATCCATAGATATCGACGACACAGGCAAGATAAACATCTTCGCTGTAAGCAAAGACGCTATAACCATCGCTCAGAGACGTGTAAACGAGATCGTTGCAGAGGTGGAAGAGGGCGCGGTTTACGATGCCACAGTCAAAAAGATAATGGAATACGGCGCGTTTGTGGAGCTTATCCCCGGAATCGAGGCGCTGCTTCACGTTTCCCAGTACAGCAACGAACGTATCAACAAGATAGAGGATTACCTCAGTGTTGGAGATACCGTTCAGGTGAAAGTTGTGGGCAAAGACCCCAACGGACGCTACAAACTTTCCAGAAAAGTTCTTCTCTCCACAGAAAAACCTGCGGAAAAAGAAGAAAATTAAATTTGAAGGGGCTGCAAAGCCCCTTTATTTTTGCCGTTGATATACTCCGTTTTGCGGTGTAAAATCGTCTTCATTCAATTCATAAGGACACTTAATGAGAGAAATATACAAAGTCGGAGATATTCCCGTTATTTACGAGAATGTAACCAGTCTTCCGGGGCTTTTTACCATTTCCGTTTTCTTTGACACCGGTTCCGCAAACGAAACAAGGGAGAACAACGGCGTTTCCCATTTCATAGAGCATATGGCGTTCCGCGGCACCAGAGACTATTCCAACGAAGAGATCAGCAGACTTTCGGAGATGTACGGCGGCTATATGAACGCCTATACATCGAAAGAGACAACTGCATATTACATAAAAGGTTTTTCAGGTAATCTGGAACTCTTCATTAAACTGATGGCTAATATCTGTTTTTACCCTGTCTTCAGCGAAGAGGACTTTATTCAGGAGAAACAAATTATCATAGACGAGATAAACTCCGTTATGGATAATCCGGACGAATATCTCGGAGAAGTGGCAGAGGAGGAGCTTTTCAGAGGCTGCGCTCTGGAATACCCTGTGTCGGGCACTGTGGCTTCCGTTGAAGGACTTGAGTTTGAGGAACTGAAGCGATTTTATAAAGAAAACTACACTCCCGACAACTGTATAATCGCCGTAAGCGGCGACGTGAGCAGAGATGAGGTATCGAAACATATTGATAAATATTTTCCTTTATCACAAGATAATTATGCAGGAAAGCTAAATCATTACATCCCAAGTTATACGCCTGAAAATCACGATTTTCATTTCAAATCAGGACAAAGCTACGTTCAGCTCATGTACCCTGCGTTCGAATATGGCAGCCCCGACAGATATTCACTGTCAGGCGGAGTTATGATACTTGGCGGGCTTATGAGTTCCAGACTGTTTCAGGAGATACGAGAGAAGCGCGGGCTGTGCTACAATATTGAGGCTGAAACTGTCCAGTATAAAAACGCCGGCTATGCCAACATAATGTATTCCTGTGCGGAGAAATCCGGCGACAAGGTACTTGAACTGGTGTTTGCTGAAATTAAAAAGCTCGCTGAAAAGGGTATAACCGACGACGAGCTGACCATGATAAAAAATCAGCTTATTTTTTCATATGTGTCAAATTTCGAAACACTTGAAAGCCGCGTTCAGATGAATTTCAGGCAGATATATCATTTCGGCAGGCTCATAGAGAGTGAAGAGATAATGGGCAGAATCGAGGCGCTGGACAAAACGAGCATAATGCGCACGGCGGCAGAAATATTCGGGAGGAAGTATTCTTTATGCAGACTTGTAAAGTGAAGATAAAGGCGGACGATCCGGCTCTGATGCCGGAATATAAAACCGCGCACGCTGCCGGCGTTGACCTGATGGCTGCGCACGGCGGCGAAATTGAGCCTTTTGAAAGAACGCTGGTTAAAACAGGAATATACATAGAGCTGCCTGATGGTTTCGAGGCGCAGATACGCCCCAGAAGCGGTCTTGCGCTTAAAAACGGCATAACAATTGTCAACACCCCAGGTACGATAGATTCAGACTATCGGGGCGAAATAGGCATTATTCTTATAAACCTTTCTCAGGAAACGTTTGTCTATAAAAAAGGCGACAGAATAGCACAAATGGTCGTTGCGCCCGTAACAAGAGCCGTTTTTGAACCTGCGGGCGAATTGTCTGAAACGGAAAGGGGCTCAGGCGGCTTCGGACACACAGGAATATGACACAATTATGTTTATAAATTTTCTCTTTTGTGTGCTAATATGACTTATCAAGTTTTTAAGGGTGATTCTATGAAAGTCTATGAATTTAATGTGAAAACCAAACTCCCCGACAAACTCCGCCCTCTGGAGCAGATAGCGCATAACCTCTGGTATAGCTGGAACTGGGAAGCCAGAGAGCTTTTCCGTATGATAAATATGGATCTCTGGGAACAGTGCGAGCATAACCCTGTGTGGATTCTTTCCAAGCTCACAGATAAGGATTTCCGCAGACTTGTCGGCGATCCGGTCTTCATGAATGTCATGGACAACGTACACGAACGCCTTAACGAATATAAAATGCTCCCCAAATGGTTCGACCTCGCCCACAGCGGAAAAACAGAGGAGGGGATGCAGATAGCCTATTTCAGCGCGGAATACGGTATACACGAGTCCGTTAAACTCTATTCCGGCGGTCTGGGCGTACTCTCAGGAGACCACTGCAAGTCTGCCAGCGACATAGGCATACCCTTTATAGCTGTCGGTCTTCTTTACAGAAACGGCTATTTCCATCAGTATCTTAATTCTGACGGCTGGCAGCAGCAGTCAATACCTTACAACGACTTTCACAGAATGCCTGTAACACCAGTTAAAGACGCGGAAGGCAACGAAATATACGTTCAGATCAGAATCGCAGACAGCGATGTGAACGTTAAGGTCTGGAAAATGGAGATAGGCGTAATCACCCTTTATCTGCTGGACACAGACCTTACGAGCAATACCCCGCAGAACAGAAGCATTACAGCGCAGCTTTACGGCGGCGATTCGGATATGAGACTGAAACAGGAGATAATTCTCGGCATAGCCGGTGTTCGAGCACTGAAAGCCATGGGATTCCGTCCCACGGTTTACCATCTGAACGAAGGACACCCCTCGTTTGCAGCTCTTGAGCGCATAAGACTCTGTGTTGAAGGCGGAATGAGCCTGCGCACGGCGGCTGAAGTCGTTAAAAAGAGTACACTGTTCACTACCCACACGCCTGTTCCCGCAGGTTTCGACGTGTTCAGTTTCGACCAGATAAAAAAATACCTCGGACCTATATTCGAGCCGTCCGGCTTTAATATCAACCAGATAATGGGATTCGGACGTGAGAACCCGTTTAACGAATCGGAAGGCTTTGCAATGGCTATCGCGGGAATACGTCTCAGCACGTTTCGAAACGGTGTAAGTGCCCTACACGGTGAGGTTTCAAGGCAGATGTTCAAGAACCTCTGGAGCAACGCACTTGATAATTACGTTCCGATCGGACACGTTACCAACGGTGTCCACCTGCCTACGTTCATTGCTGAGAGCTTCAAAATGATATACACCAGATATCTTTCAGAGGCATGGTATTACAAACCATACGATTTCGACGTATGGCACGACATTGAGAAGATACCTGACAACGCATTCTTTGATGCAAAACGTAAGCAGAGGGAGAGGTTGGTTATCTTTGCCCGCGAAAGGCTGAAAAAACAGGTTATGAAGCGCGGCGGAACCGCAAGCGAAATAACCAAAGCGGATGACGTTCTCAATTCAGATACACTTACAATCGGCTTTGCGCGCCGTTTTGCAACATATAAACGCGGATATTTGCTGTTCATGGACGAGGAGCGTCTGGCAAAAATCCTGAACAATCCGGAAAGACCCGTCCAGATAATCATAGCCGGAAAAGCGCACCCGAAAGACGACGGCGGAAAGGAAATAATCAAAAAGATATTCCATATCTGCCGCAAGCCTGAGTTCCGAGACAAAGTTGTTTTCATTGAGGATTATGACATTGAAGTGGCAAGACACCTCGCACACGGCGTGGATATCTGGCTCAACACACCCCTGCGCCCTATGGAGGCATCCGGTACCAGCGGCATGAAGATAGCCGCTAACGGCGGTCTGAACCTCTCCATTCTCGACGGATGGTGGGCTGAGGGCTATAACGGCGAAACCGGATGGGCTATTGGTGCCGGAGAGGAATACGACAAACAGGAGTATCAGGATTTTGTCGAGAGCATGGAACTTTACGACAAACTTGAGAATGAGATAATCCCGCTGTTCTATAACCGCGACAAGGTGGGCATCCCCAGAGAGTGGACGCATATGATGAAGCAGGCTGTCAAAGTCTGTGCCGCTTTCTTTAATACGTCCAGAATGGTTATGGAGTACACTGATAAATATTACGTTCAGCTTCATGAACTTTACAAAGATATCTCATCCAATGATTTCGAAGGTGCTTCCAAGTATCTTGAGTGGAAGGAAAATGTTATCAGCGGATGGGATTCTGTTGAAATAGCCGACAGCGGAGTGCAGGCGGAAGCCATAGAAATGGGTGGATATGTCACTTTCGAAGCGAAAGTGCGTTCGCCTAAAATCGGGAACGACAGTCTTGCTGTTTACGCAGTTGTTGAGTATGACGGCGAGAGCGGCGTTCTGAAAAACCCTAAATTCATACAGCTTGAATCTGCTGAAAACGGGGAACTGAGCAGATATACGGCTCATTTCAGAATTGAAAACGCAGGCAAAATGAAGGTGGGCTTTGCCGTTGTCCCACGCCATAAATATCTGAAGAATATATTCGAGCTGAACCTTGTGGTGTGGGCTAAGTGAAAGAATACATCCCGCACTCCACAGGATGCTTTATCTGCGGGCAGCAGAACCCTGTGGGGCTGAAACATAAGTTTTATGCCGAAAACGGAATGCTGTGCAGCGACGTTTTCATCCCTTCGGATTATTGCGGATTTAAAGATGTTGTACATGGCGGCATATGCACAGCGCTTCTTGACGAAACGATGGGCTGGTCGCCCTTTATCTTTGAAGATAGCATGAACAGACTCTGCTTCACCAGAAGTCTTGAAGTGAAGTTCCGAAGGAATACTCCCACAATGACAAACCTTATTGTGGAAGCAAAATACCACGGGATGCACAAAGGAATATGCGAGGTCACGGGTGAATTGAAAGACGCTGCCGGCTCTGTTTATGCCTCGGCGTCCGGAAGATTTATCCCCATAAGTCCGGAAAAAATGAAAGAGACGATCCATTACCTCATCATGGATGAGGGTGTCTGCTATCATGAAAAATGTATTAAGCATCTGAAGGATATATGATCAGAGAAAACCGCAGGGACATGTTCGTGTTCCTGCTTCTTTTAAATCTTGCGGTATACATATCGTTCCAGAGCTGGTCAACGATATTCAATAACTTTGCGGTGGAAAAAGCCTCTCTGGACGGCTTTTACATGGGGCTTACCCAGTCAATACGCGAGATACCGGGCTTTCTGTCGCTTCTGGTGATACTTGCTATCGTCGTTCTGCCGGAACACAAACTTGCCGTTGTAAGCCTCATAGTCCTGGGATTCGGCATTGCCGTGACGGGCTTTCTTCCATCTACAACGGGCGTAATAATTTCGACATTGATTATGTCTTTCGGCTTCCATTTCTTTGAAACGGTTAACCAGTCGCTGACATTACAGTATTTTAACAAGCTGGAGACTCCGCTCGTTCTTAGCCGTTTGCGCAGTGTTGCCGCCGGCGGAAACATAGCTGCTGGAGTGCTGGTTATAATTCTGCTCAAGTTTATGGAATATAAGTATATTTTTCTCGTAACCGGACTTCTCGCTGTGGCGGCGGGCATATATTGCCTGAAACTGAATCCTATTGACTCAAGCCTTCCGGCACAGAAAAAGAAATTACAGCTTAAAGCCAAGTACTGGCTCTATTATGCCCTGACTTTTCTTTCTGGTGCACGCCGACAGGTATTCACAGCATTTTCAGTGTTCCTCATGGTTGAGAAATTCGGTTTTTCCACCAAAGAAATAGCTTATCTGTTCATTATAAACAACATGACCAATTTCTTTTTCAATCCGGTTATCGGAAAGATGGTGAACAAATATGGAGAGCGCAGGCTATTAAGCATAGAATATACTACACTGACAATGGTTTTTATCGGCTACGCTTTCACTGACAGCAAGCTCCTTGTGGCACTGCTGTACATCATAGATAACCTTGTTTACAGTTTTGTCATATCCATCAGAACCTTTTATCAGAAAATAGCCGAACCGGAAGATTTTGCCAACGGTTCAGCTATGGGATTTACCATAAACCACATCGCTGCGGTGTTCATACCCTTTGCAGGCGGTATCTTGTGGATGGTTGACAGAAAGATACCGTTTCTTATCGCCGCTCTGCTCGCCTTTTTGTCCCTTGTTCTGGCGCAGTTTATACCGTCGGAACTCAGAAAACACCAGAAACAGCAATGAGAGAGCCTATCTATCAGGAATTTCAGCCTGCGCTGCATCTAAGACCATTCATAGCTGCATACTGGGTATCTAAAGGTTTTTATAATCAAAAAATTATGTTTCCTGTATTCGCCGACGGCTGCTGCGACATAATTTTTGACCTCGGCTCCGGCACTCCAGCGAAGACTGTAAGTACCGGAGTGGAGCTGAGCTTTGTACCTCTCTTTGGCAGTGTGCATATCGGAGGCATACGCTTCCGTCCGGGAGGTTTCACAGCCCTGACAGGCATGTCCGCAGACAGTATATGCGACGGGGACGATGCAGCTTGTCTTCTGAACAGGAAAATGGCGGACGGACTTAAAAAAGCGGGTGAAAGTTTTCTGCCATCCGCTTTGGACTCTGTTTTCGCATCATGCGAACCTGTTCTTAACTCCATGATATCTTTCTGGCTTTCAGAACCTGAAAAAAGCATTGGTGATATCACTTCTTATTTCGGATGCTCTGCGCGGACAGTGAACAGAATGTTTTACAGACACACAGGAGCACAGCCAGCAAAGATGGTAGCCGTTAGGCGCTTCCAGAAGGCTCTTGCCATGGTCAACAGCGGTATATGGCGGTTAACCGACATCGCCTATGCCTCCGGATATTACGATCAGGCACATTTCATAAAAGATTTCAGAAAATATTCCGGTTCGGTTCCTTCCGATTTTATACGTTACAAAAACTCTCTCGGTGTCCGTTTCATACAATTTCCGTATGGTTGTATGTGATATTTTAGTTTCAGGAGGTGCCGTATGATAAAATATGGCGGAATGGCAGTAATGGCAGAGGATGTGAGAGCTTCACTGGCTTTTTACAGGGATGTTCTCGGTTTGGAACTGCTTATGGACAACGGAAACGAACATGTAATGTTCAGGTGCGGAGTGGCTCTCTGGAAGCGCGACGCAGCACAGAAGCTGATTTTCGGGTCTCCACAGGAGGGCAGTTCTGTTCTGTTTGAGCTTTTTTTTGAAAGCGATAATATTGCGGGTGACTATGAAAGGCTGTCGAAAGCGGTAAAAGTTGTAAATCCGCTGATAGAACAGCCATGGGGGCAGATCACGTTCAGAATATCCGATCCGGACGGGCACATTATAGAGATCGGTGAAAGGATGGGGGATGCTATAAAGCGTCTGAGACTATCCGGCATGACAGATGATGAAATAAGTGCCAGAACTCATGTGGAAAAAGATATTCTGGATCAGATTTAACATTTCGCGCCCTGCTTCCGCGGGGCTTTTCTCTTTTTTACTTGAAGTACAAATTAACCCGCTGTATTATAACCCCAAAATAGGAGCAATTTGCCTTTATGAACAACATCGTCATAAATTCATATAAAACAGTGCCGGAAGGGGTGGAATGTTTCGTTACCACACGGCACGGAGGCTACAGCAGAGGAGAATACGGCAGTTTTAACCTCGCAGTCAGCACAGCGGAGGATCACCGCATAGCCATGAAGAATATTGAGCTTCTTAAAAGTGAGTTCAGTCTTCAAAAACTGGTCAACCTGAATCAGGTGCATGGAAATATGGTCTATGAGGTTACGTCTGAAAACTACACGGATGTGATGTACAGAGAAGGAGACGGACTTTTTACTCTGGAAACGGATATCGCACTCGGTGTGCTCACAGCAGACTGCTACAACGTTTTCATGGCAGGTAAAAAGGGCATCGCAGCTCTGCACTGCGGTCATAAATCAGTTTCATCCGACATAATGGGCGAAGCTATAAAAATATTTAAGAAATACGATGATTTCCCCGTTTTCGCCGGTATCGGTCCCGGTATCTCCTGCTCAAATTACGAGATAGGTCCTGACCTCGCGGATACGTTCGGAAAGATATGCCACGACAGCATAGTGGTTAAAGACGGAAAACTGTTCCTCAGTCTGCGCACCGTTATTGAGCAGAATCTCGCGAAAGCGGGCATCAGACACATTGAACATCTGCGCAACTGCACTTTCGAAGATGAAAACCTTTACTCCCACCGCAGGGACAAAGGGGTTACAGGGCGCATGATGGGAGTTATAGTCAGGAGAGGAAATGTTCTCTGACAGAATTTCAGAAGTAAGGAAAAACATTGATGCCGCAATGAAAAAGGTCGGCAGAACTGATAAGGTTGAGGTGGTCGCCGTAAGCAAATATTATCCTTCGGAGGCGATTTCAGACGCATACGCACAGGGGCATCGTGTTTTCGGCGAGAGCAGGGTGCAGGAAGCTGTAGAAAAAAGAGAGATACTTAAAGACCTTACGGAGCTTGAGCTACATTTCATCGGGCATTTGCAGACCAACAAAGTGAAGTATCTGGGAGATATTTTCAAGCTGATACACTCAGTTGACAGCGAAAGGCTGGCGGATGAACTGGATAGATACTTCTCCAAAACAGGCCGAGTTCAGGATGTGCTGGTACAGGTAAATATAGCAGACGACCCTGATAAGTCCGGTGTAAGCGGTGAAGAGGCGGAAGCTCTTTGTAAAGCTATAATAAATATGAATAACCTGAATCTCAGAGGGCTTATGATGATTCCGCCTCTGACAGACAACGAAGAGAAAAACAGGAAATATTTCACTGCGATGAAAGAACTTTTCGATAAGCTGTCTGTCAGAATGGGAAATGCTTTTGACATTTTGTCCATGGGAATGAGCGACGATTACACAATAGCCGTTGAAGAGGGCAGCAATATGGTGCGCATTGGCACTGCACTTTTCGGCGGAAGATAAAAAGGGGAAGCGATGTCTATTATCTCAATGCTGATAAAATCTTATCTGGTTGTGCTGTTGCTGCGCACCGTTATGACCAGGCAGGAGCTTTATTTCAACCCCATCGGAAAGATGGTGGCAAAGCTGACCGATCCTCTCCTTGAAAAAATGCTTAAACTGAACAAAAAGAACGCCGACAGATCCACGCTTCTGTTCATTATTCTTGCGACGGCGCTTATGGCTCTGCTGTATTATGCCTTCGGCGGAATGAGCCTTTTCATTTCGGCTTTCTTCGCTATATCCGACATGCTTAATTTCCTGATGATATTCTATATCGTCAGCATTATTCTCGGCATTTTTGCCGGAAACGGACGCATGTCATATTTTTCCATGTATTTTAACCGTCTCGGCTCATTATGGGTCAGAGCGGCAAGATCGGTTTTTCCCATCCGCTCAAATGCGGTGGCTATTCCGGCAATCGTTTTCGTTTTTGTTTTTTTTACCGTTGTAAACGGAGCAGTAATTCTTTTTATGCAGCACGGAACAGACTTTACGTTTGTTTCATCCAGTCTTATTTCCTCGATGTTCATGTCTCTTAAATCAGGTCTTTTGTCGATCGTAAGTCTTCTGGGTATCTATATCTGGATAATAATCATCCGTGCACTTATGAGCTGGGTGAGTCCCGATCCCTCGAACCCTGTTGTGCAGACGATAATCGCGCTGACCGATCCTGTGCTGGTACCTTTCAGCCGGATAATCCCCCCCTTGGGACCTGTGGACATCAGCCCTATGATTCTGATATTCCTGCTGTATTTTCTCAAGAATTTACTGCTTAGGCTTATCGGAATGTTCCTTTAATGGGATTCAATAAGCTCAAATACGTTTACATCGGAACAGCACTTATATTTCTTGTCGCTGTGACAGGTACTCTGGGTTATATGCACATCGAACACGCGAGTTTTCTCGATTCGTTGTATATGACTATTATCACAATGGCAACAGTGGGTTATGGTGAAATCTTTCCTTTGTCCGACGCAGGAAAGATATTTACAGTATTCCTCATCATAACAGGCACGGGCACGGTTGCATACACAGCAACCCAGTTCATCGACTATGTGGTAACAGGGGATCTGACAAACTTTTTCGGGAGAAGGAAGATGAATCACATCATCGACAACATGAACAGCCATTATATCCTTTGCGGCTTCGGACGCATGGGCAGGATAATTGCAGGGCTGCTCAGCGAGAACAAGGTTCCTTTTGTCATAGTCGATCCCGAAGAGAGGATGAGCGAATCCGCAGACGAGAAATATGTGTTTGTAACCGGCGACGCAACCCATGAAGCGGTTCTTAAAAAAGCGGGAGTGATGCGCGCAAAAGGGCTAATCACTGTTGTTGATACAGATGTGAAAAATCTGTACATCGTGCTTACCGCAAAGGGGCTGAACAAAAATCTCTATATCGTCGCAAAAGTCGCACAGGAAGAGGCTGCGACAAAGTTTGAATGGGCGGGTGCCGACAAGATAGTTTCGCCGTATACCATCGGCGGGCAGAGCATTGCATACAGCATCATAAAACCATATGTCAGCGATTTTCTCTCCATGGCGATGGGAAATCAGGAATACGGTATAATGGTTGAAGAGGTTGTAATCCAAGAAGGCAGTGTTATGGAAAACGTATCTATTGTTGATTCAAACGTCCGAAAGATCGGTATCATAATCGTCGCAATCAGAAAGAGCGACGGCGGGTTTGTTTACAACCCCGGACCCAACGAGGTCATCAGAGCCGAAGACACACTCATCGCCCTTGGAAGAAAAGGGGACTTCGAGGCTCTTGAGAAACATTTAAAACGAGGATAACATGTGGGTTTTCAGAATTTTATACGCACTTTTCATAATGGCGGCATTCGTACTGGTAAGGGATACTCTTGGCATCGGCATGATGCAGGCAGTTTTATATTCCCTTGGTGTTATTTTTGCCATAGTTTTTATTGAAACGCTTATTGCAGATATCAAAAGCTACAAATTTTTCGGCGGAGTTGTCGGCGCGGTAATCTTCCTTATAATCGGCTATTCAATCGCTTCAATCTTTGACGCATATTTCAACAACGATTCGCTCAGGCTGGCGTTCTATTTCTTTGTACTGTATCTGGGTGTCAACACCGGACAGAAGTTTTCATGGATAATAGAGAGCCTTCTCTCAAGGCTTATGGCGAAACAACCCAAACAGATAAAATACAGTGCATCGCCAAAAGTGCTTGACACATCAACTCTTATCGACGGACGAATGGCAGACATTGTTGATACCGGTCTTATTGAGGGCGGACTTGTTATCCCTACGTTCGTTCTGAAAGAACTGCAAAACATCGCCGACTCCCATGATCACCTGCGCAGACAGAAGGGAAGGCGCGGGCTTGATGTGCTGAGACGTTTGCAGGAACAGACGGTTATCCCCGTTGAGATAAACAACAGCGATTTTCCGGAAATCGGCACTGTTGACGAAAAACTTGTTGCCTTGGCTAAAAAGCTGAAAGCTGATATAATAACAACAGATTTCAATCTTTTGAAGGTTGCTGAGATACAGAACATCAAAGTTCTGAACATAAATACCCTGTCAATGGCGATGCGTCAGTCGGTTCTTCCCGGTGAAGAGTTCGAGATTAGCGTGGTTAAAGAGGGTAAAGAGTCCAATCAGGGGGTCGGCTATCTTGACGACGGCACCATGGTTGTGGTCGAAAACGGGCGCAAACTGATAGGTAAGACCGTAAAGGTCAATGTCACAAGTTTATTGCAGACGGAATCGGGACGAATTATATTTACTAAGGTGAAATATTGAATATAACCGCTGTAATTCCTGCCGCCGGAATGGGCAAACGTTTCGGCGGCGACGTTAAAAAGCAGTTTTTTGAAGTTCTCGGACATACTGTTCTGTACTATACACTTACAGCGCTGAACCGTGCCTGTCCCTTCAAAGAGTTCATTCTCGGTGCGAATCCGGATGATTTCTATTTTCTCTATTCTCAGCTTTCAAAGGCGGACGTTAAAAACTATCAGCTTGTTCAGGGCGGCGGAGAGCGTTATGAAACGGTTTACAACTGTCTGAAAGCCGTTTCGACTGAATATGTTCTCATACACGACGCAGTAAGACCTTTCTTCACCTATGATACTGTAAGAAGCGTTGCTGATGCAGCGCAGGAAACAGGTGCGGCAATATGCGGTCTGCCTGTGCGGGATACCCTGAAAAAGATATCCGGAAACGGGGTGGAAAAGACCGTCAACAGGAATGAATATATTCTTTCGCACACACCGCAGGTTTTCAGGACAGCCCTTTTGAAAAAGGCGGTGGAAAATGCCGACGAAAGGGGAATTGTTATCACCGATGAAGCGCAGGCAATGGAACTTTACGGAGTTCAGGTTAAATGGGTGATATCGCAGCCGGACAATATCAAGATAACCTACCTGAACGATATGGACATGGCTGAAGGACTCGTCAGAAAGTATTTCGGACAATAAAAAAGGGGCATAAAGCCCCGTGTTTATCCAGCAACTGCCGTAAAGCGTTTTCTGATATAGTTTCCTTTCTCAACTTCATCAACCATTGCTGTGGCATAATCCGCATAGCTTATCTCGCTCTTCCCCTGCGAATTCAGTATCAGCTCATCCTCACCAAGTATATAGCTGCCTGTGCGTTTGCCGTCTGCAATGAAAAATGCCGCCGGACTGAAAAACGTCCAGTTCACGTCGTTATGCGTTTTAAGCATTTCAAAAGCCTTTGCCATGCTGCCCGCAACCGGTTTCCATACATCAGGAAACTCCGGCGTGTCGAGGAGGCGTACCTTATGTTCCTTATCAACAAAAAGGGTGCTCGCTCCGCCAACAACAAGCAGTCTGTTGGGTTTTCCGGAAAAAATATCAATCATATGAGCCATAACGGTCTGGTGCAGAACAGGATCGTCAGCCGCACCCGTTCCGAAGGCGTTTATCACTGCATCATTATCTTTAACATCCTCATATGTCAGTGCAAGAATATCCTTTTCGATGACTTTTCCGCTGAAACCATTAAGTTTGGCTTTGTTCCGTACAACAGCCGTGACCTCGTGTCCTCTTCTAAGCGCTTCCTCTGCAAGCATCTTTCCCTGTTTTCCGCTTGCGCCTATGACTGCTATTTTCATGACAATCTCCTTGTAAAATCAATTTGTAAGATTACATTAAGTTCCAAAGGATATATTGTAAAGTAAGCACCTTTTTGTGCTATAGTTGCCTAAAAGATACTATTGAGGAAGATAATGAAAAAGGATATTCCTGCCTGCCCGGTGGAGGTAACACTGATGCTTATGGGCGATAAATGGAAGATACTGATAATACGCGACCTTCTGGATGGAACGAAACGTTTTGGCGAGTTGAAAAGGTCTGTCTGCGGCATATCCCAAAAGATGCTGACAGCAAATCTGCGTACGATGGAGGAGTGTATGCTGGTTGACAGAAAAGTTTATGCGGAGGTGCCGCCAAAGGTTGAGTACACTCTTACAGAGACCGGATACAGCCTGAAAACAGTTCTGGATGCCATGGCGGAGTGGGGGGAGCATTATAAAAGGCAGGCGGGCGCTTAATCTTCAGTTTTTTGAGAAACGGATTTATAATATTCCTGCAATTTATCTGTGAGCAGTTTGCATGTGTGGTACATTCCGGCGTTTATTCTGGTTTGGTAAACGTTGTCCGCTTCAATTTTAACATCTTCCGGTATAAATGTTTTATGCTGTCCGGCATGGAGACAGTCAGGCTTTGGGCAAAGGAATTTCACAGGCAGCATGTCTCCTATGGTGCTCCATATGACAGGGTCTGCGCCGCAACTGTTTTTGATTTTATAGGCATATTCCAGTACCAGAGATTTCACAGCCGGCAGAAATAGTTTGCTGATGAAAGTAACCATCTCCTTGTCCGCATATCCAAGCTCTGAAAGCTCGTAAAGCGACTTGTGCACCTCAAGGTTGTGGGGGTCTGTTTTGTTGATTTTAACCAATTCCACAAACAGATTGACTGTTACAAGCATACGCAGGAAGAAGTTTTTTCTGTTCACCTGATCCGTAAATATCGGAACCGACTTGTCCCCGTCCGCGTATATCTTCATGCGGATCGCTTCTTCAACGGAATCGTCGTTTATCAGAGACTTCGCAATCTGCGCCGAACGGTCTGTGCAGTCCTGATTTTTGCAGTCCATAAGCTCTGCAATATTCTGGAGTATGGAAGTCAGGGCTATTTTCATGAGAAATCCGCCGGATTCGTCACTTATCAGCAGGTTACGGGAATAGGGCGCAAGTGCGAGGCTTATAAATGCCGAGTTGAAATTGTCGGTTATCATCTCACGCTTTTCAACGGAGTTTTTGAAGATTTTTACCATAGCGGTTATGCCGTCGGGAGAAGCGAGCATGTGGTCAACCGCTCTGTTAAAAACGTCTATAGCTTTAACATCAAACATATTTTCTTTTATCTTGGTATAAAACGAACTGTATTTGTCCTGCGAAAAAATAAAATCGTTAAGTATCATTCCGATGCGTTCGTAGGTTTTTGAGCGATAGTAGTTAAGAACGTCCGAAGTACATTCTATGGTTATGGTTGATGTATTAAATCTGTCGTCGTTGACATATCTGTCAAGGAGAGCTTCGAAGTATTTCCCGATAGGAACTCCTGAATTAATAAGCACTTTGCCGTTCGGGTCGCGAACTTCGGAACCGAAGGGCATGGATGTCCCAACCAGTGAGAAACCGTTCTTTACAGCGTAATCAATAAAGGAACGTCTTCCCATACTGCGGAGTTTCGCGGGCAGTTCGTCTTCAGAAAGTCCTGTATCTAAAGAAATTAATTCAAAAATATTGTTATGTTCGATATTCTTCATATCTTCTCACGTAGAGCAAGCATTGTTAAGTATAATACAAATTTCGACTTTGAACAGCATAATGTGCATATTTGAATAACTATTATCTCAAAATTGAACATATCTCGATTCGTAAAGTCTTTGACTTGAAATGTAAGAGGTGATAAATAATTATGATGGATTTTAATATAGCAGAATACTTACGATTTATAGCGCTGGCGATAGTTCCGTTCATGTTTGCGGTTACCGTTCATGAGTTCTCCCATGGCATGAGCGCATACATCCTTGGCGACGATACGGCAAAAAGAGCGGGCAGACTCACACTTAACCCCATAGCCCACATTGATCTTTTCGGGCTTTTGTTTCTTATCATCACCCGCCTGTTCGGCTGGGCAAAGCCTGTTCCTGTGAATTACGGAAACCTTTACCGCAAAACGAAATACGGTCCGGCGATAGTTGCATTTGCCGGTCCTTTGTCAAATTTCGTTCTTGCGATAGTCTCCGCTATCCTTCTGCGCGTCCTTTACAACGTGCAGGTTCAGGAGGGCAGTATGCTTATGAAGGTGCTGGTACCCCTTGCAGGTATGTTGAAAATCTCCGTATCAATAAACCTTGCTCTGTTCATTTTTAACCTGATCCCTATCCCGCCGCTGGACGGAGGGCGTATTGTTACGAATTTCCTGCCATATGACAAAGCTGTCAAATTCGCCGCAATCGAAAGATACGGTTTCATAATCATTCTCGTGCTGTTCCTCACAAGGGCGATAGATTATATCCTGTTGCCTGCAATGAACTTTTTTATGAATATTCTACTTTAGAGGTTTTATAGATGGAAAAAGTATTAAGCGGAATGCGCCCAACGGGCAGACTGCATATCGGACATTATTTCGGCGCACTTAAAAACTGGCTGGAACTGCAGGAGAAACACGACTGTTTCTACTTCGTTGCGGACTGGCACGCCCTTACAACTAACTACGAAGACCCGGAAGACATCATAGAAAACCGCAGACAGCTCATTTTCGACTGGCTTAGTGTCGGCATAGACCCGAACAAATGCACTATGTTCGTTCAGTCCCACAACATCTATCATGCAGAGCTTAGCCTTCTGCTCTCCATGCTCACCCCTGTGAGCTGGCTTGAAAGATGCCCCACATACAAGGAGATAAAGCAGGAACAGACCAACAAAGATCTGTCGAACCTCGGATTTCTCAGCTATCCGGTGCTTATGACCGCGGACATTATCATGTACAACGCAACATACGTTCCTGTGGGCGAAGACCAGCTTCCGCACATTGAGATAAGCCGTGAGATAATCCGCAGATTCCACCACCTTTATAACTGTGAGGTTTTCACAGAGCCTAAAGGCGTGCTCACCGAAGTGCCAAGACTTCCAGGTCTGGACGGCAGGAAGATGAGCAAGAGCTACGGCAACGCAATCATGCTTTCTGAAGACCTTAAAGAGGTTGAGAACAAAATTAAAAAGATGGTGACGGATACCAACCGTCAGAGACTGAAAGACCCGGGGAACCCCGAAGTATGCCCTGTATTCGACTACCATAAAGTGTTCTCCACAGAAGAGGAGAAAGAATACATTGTAAAAGGCTGCACATCCGCCTCAATAGGCTGTATGGAGTGCAAAATGATACTTTACAGACACATGCAGGAGCTTCTTGAGCCCATGCAGGAGCGCCGCAGAAAATTTGAAAGCGAGATAAAAGACATAAACGAGTTCTTAAAACCCATGCAGGACAGAGCCAACGAAGAGGCAGCCTGCATGATGGAAAAAGTGAGGAAAGCGCTTAAAATATGAGCCGTTTGCTCGATGTCAGGCTGGATAACTTCGAAGGTCCGTTAGACCTGCTTATCCACCTGATTTATAAGAACGAACTGAATATTTACGATATCCCCATCGCCTTTATCGCCGGACAGTTTGTAGATGCCGTGCAGGAGATGGAAAAGATGGATATCGAGGTTGCCGCCGAGTTTATAAACATGGCGTCCTATCTCATATACCTCAAATCCAGAATGTTGCTGCCGAAAGAATCTCTTCCGCTTGAAGAGCTTGACCCGGAAGAGGAAAAATTCATCCTTACACAGAAACTGGTGGAATATTCGTTCTATAAGGATGTTGCACAAAGGTTGAAGGATCTTGAGGGCGATTCAGGGAAATACCTGATGCGCACCTCCGCAATCTACATTGAGCGGGAATCCATGCAGACGGAGGATCCGTACCGCATTGCAAACGCATTTTTCAGCGCTCTGGAAAGGGATACCGAAAAACCGATGAAATTTGAGAAGGATATCGTGGACGTTTCCGATGTTATAGTTAAGATAAAGGCGCTTATTCAGGAGAAACAGAAGCTGTTTTGGACCGACATAGTTAAAACCTGTGCAAGCAGACGTGAAGTTGTGATATCATTCCTCTCCGTGCTGGAACTTATGCGACTTGCCATCGTGCGCGCCATGCAGGCGGAAACCTTCGGTGAGATAGTTATTGAACAGATAGAGCAGGGTGCGGCAAATGGATAGAGAAAAAAAAATCTTTTACAGCTCACTGTTTCTGGCGGGCGAACCGCTGGACAATAAATTTTTCCGCAAGATACTCGACCCCATAAACCTCGAAAACAGGCTTCTGGATTATATGGAAGAGTACAACAAAATGTCGCTGGGCATCAAAATACGTCAGGTGTCAGGCGGCTTCCAGATGGTTACTGACAAAGAGCTTTTTACGGAACTTGAGCCTTTCTTCGGCGAAAAAACAGAGACACTGAGCCGCGCATCACTTGAAACGGCGGCAATAATAGCCTACAAACAGCCTATTACAAGGCTTGAAATAGACGAGATCAGAGGCGTGAATTCATCAGGAACCGTGCGCTATCTGCTGGACAAAAACCTCGTAAAGGTTACAGGCAGAAAAGACGTACCCGGAAAACCTCTGCTCTACAGCACAACCAAGTTTTTCCTTGAATACATGGGGATAAACGACATCTCCGAACTTCCCACTTTCAGAGAGTGGCAGGAACTTAAATCCAGACAATGATAAGACTTAACAAATATTTAGCAGAAAACACATCCCTTTCGAGAAGGGATGCGGACAAAGCCGTTGCGGATGGACGCGTAACGGTTAACGGTGCAGTTGCGGAAGGTCCGTGGGTGCAGGTGGACGAAACATCAGTTGTTACACTGGACGGCGGAAAGGTGGGGGTCGAAGACTTCTTCTATTGGGCATTTTATAAACCGGTGAAGGTACTTACGGCTTACGGTGACGGACAGGGCAAAGAAACTCTGGATATCTTCCCGAAACTTGCAGAGAAAAAACCTGCATACTCCGGCAGACTGGACTATGACAGCGAAGGGCTGATAATTTTCAGCAATGACGGCGATTTCATCAGAAAACTGCAGAAAAGCGATGAAAAGATACAGAAAGAGTATATCGTAAGTGTTACCAGACGCCTTCATCAGGCACAGGTTGATGAACTTAAACGAGGAATAAGCTACGAAGGGATAGACTATCTTCCGTGCATCGTAACGGAGATGGACGAACGCCGCTACAGGGTTATTCTCCACGAAGGCAAAAAGCGGCAGATACGCAACATGTTCAGACATTTCAATATTCAGGTGAAACGCCTTAAACGTGTGCGCATCGGGCGCGTCAATCTCGACGGATTGAAAGCCGGAGAGATACGGGTGCTTTCACGCAAAGATCTTGAGGGGATGTTATAATGTATAGAGTAAGAGTCATACAGCAGTTCAATGGTGCGCATAACCTGCGGAATTATAATGGAAAATGCGAAAATTTGCATGGTCATAACTGGCGGGTGGAAGCGTATCTTAAAGGTGACAGACTCAACGAGACTGAGATGCTTGTAGACTTTACCGTACTCAAAAAAAGGCTTAAAGATATACTTGAGGAACTGGATCATAAATACCTGAATGAACAGGTAGAATTTTTCATTACAAACAACCCTACCAGCGAAAATATCGCACGTTTTATATATGGCAGGCTGAAAGAAACCTTCGGCGGTCTTACCGAAAAGGTCATGGTCTGGGAAACTGACGTGCAGTCCGCGGAATACTTTGAATAAGCGGAAATTTACGGTAAAATAAAATAAAAAAGGATGTCTGATGCTTTTCGGGTCAAAAGAGCCGGATATTTTCGACGCCCACAGTCTGTATGTGGAAGGGAAATATATAAAAGCCCTTCATGCCTACGAAGAGTATTACGCTCGGAACAGTGACAGTCTGTCCGCAATCAGAATGATGGCAAACATCTATCTGATGTCTGACGACAGGGCTAAAGGCGAATCGTTGCTTATTAAGCTGATGGAAAGATATCTCGCCTCCGAAAGATATTATGAAGCACTTAGCATCATTTCCAAACTGATAATAATCTCATCCGACAAACCAAGATTTTACCGCACGGCTGCTGACGTCTATGAGAAAATGAACAGGCAGAAAATAGCCATGCGCTACCTTTTCGCTCTGGCGGATATGTATAGGGCAGCGGGAAAATTTGCCGAATGTTCGGCACTGCTTACAGAGATTGCAAAACGTAATTCCGATGATAAGCGTCTGATAATAAAAGTTATGCGTAAACTCACCGTTCTTGGATCCCATAAAGAGCTTTCCGGCATACTTGCCGACTGTATCAAAAGCCGGGTTCTTACAGATTTTGAAATTGACGATATGATCGTGTATCTTCTGGAATCAAACAGTCAGCCGCAGTTTGTAATACCGTTTCTGAAAGCCTTCATTGAACGCAATCCGGAAAGTTTTGAAATGGCGGAGAACATGCTTGCGTCATATTTCAGTAAAAGTTTCAATCCTGTGGAATTTAACGATATAGTGTCCGTGGCTCCTCCGGCGGCTACCTACCATATGTCAATGCGGATAAAGGATGCGGTTTCAGAAAAGTCCGTGTTTAACCATCTGCTTTATCTGGAATCATTGAACGGTGACAGAGACAGGATAAAAGGTCTTATCTATGAGATGTATCTCGAAAACACACTCAATATAAACGAGATAGAGCAAGTATGCGAAAGATCCGGATGCAGTATTGCAATTGAAGAGGCAAAGAAAATAACCGCCCATGAAAAAGCTGAGGAAAAGAGGGAAGAGGTTGTGACTGAACCTGAAGCAGCAGCCACTTCCGAACCTGAACCTGTTCCTTATGATTCTGCGGAGTTTGAAACGTTTGAAAAAGCAGCCGGTATCTCAGACTACGAACCGATATCTCTGGACAGCTTTGTTTCGGACGATAAACCTTCTCAGGTTAATACATCAATTGATATTGCCGATGATTTCGGACTGTCACAACAAGAATCAAGCGCTGATACGTCGTTCAGCGGATTTGAGAAATTTGATTTCGAACCTGAAAAAAATGAAGTTCAGGGAGCTTTCAGCGGATTCGGTGATGAACCGGAACAGAATATCTCCATCAACGATAATGATTTTTTTAATGCTCCCGCTAAGAAAGACAGGGCGGAAGACGTAATCCCTTTTGATATGTCAGACGTGGAGATAGATACTCAACACGCTTCCGATATGTTCGACGGACTTGTGGAAGAGAAAAAAAACGTTCCTAAAGAAGAAGTTGCGGAGATAAGTTTCGATGCTTCCGAGCTGAAACCGTCATCCGGTAAGTCTGAAGATGATTTCTTCTCAAAAGAAATGGAAGGCTGACAGCGTGAGATTCAGATTTCGAACAAACAAGTCTTATCTGCCTAAGATAAACTGGAAAAACAAATATATCTACGTAACTATCCTCATAGTCCTGCTGATGTTTAATCTGATAGCCGGTTCTGAGCTTCTGGATAACGATTTCCCCCTTTACTCTAATATCTCCATCTTTCTTCTGGCAAACATAAATCTGATACTCTTGATTGTGGTTTTTATTCTGATATTCAGAAACCTTATTAAGATGTTCATCGACAGGAAGAAAAACATCTTCGGCACCCGTCTCCAATCGCGTCTTGTAACATTTTCAATAGTTATCGCCGTGATTCCTGTTGTGATAGTTTTCTTTTTTAATAACAAGATAATAGGAAAAAACATAGACAAATGGTTCAATTCGCAGATTCAGGTAGCTATTGAAAGCTCTATGAATCTGATGCAGGTTTATCAAACGCAGGCCGAAAACTATGTTATCGAGCAAAGCGATTTGCTTGCCAGCTTCATCTCATCTGGCGATTTCGTGTATAAAAATAACCACACAAAAATGGACAGATTTATCGGCAGCTACATGGGCAAAGACCGTGTGGACGGCATTATGATATATAACAGATTTGGTGAGCTGATACTAAAAAAATCCAAAGATAACAAGAATATCAGAAAAGTTGTAACTGATAAGACCATATCGAGAATATTAAACAAAGAACTTATCGCAAGATATGCGGCTGTTAACAAAAAACAGATATACTGGGTGGGGCGACCGGTTTATTCGAGCAAAAATTCCGGCAGAATAATGGGCGTTGTAGTTGTTTACAAAGAGTTTCCGAAAAACCAGGCTGAGGACGTTGCGAATATCCTTCAGTCCTACAATACCTACAGGCAGACAGAGCACTTTCTGTATCCAGTCAAAAACTCTTTCAAGGCGATAACCATGCTCATGACGCTGCTTGTTGTATTCGCAGCGATATGGGGCAGCCTTGTTTATGCCAAAAGCATAACAAGACCGATAGAGAATCTTGCGTCCGCTTCCGCGGCGGTTTCAAAGGGAAATCTGGATGTTGAGGTGGATGTGCAGGGCAACGACGAGCTTGCATATCTGGCGCGGTCGTTCAACTCCATGATAAAACGTCTTAACGCGCATAACACAGAACTGAATCTTAAAAACGAAAAACTGTCGGAAATGTTCATCCAGATAACGCGGGACAACCAGTACATCGACTCCATCTTTAAAAACGTTAAATCGGCAATTTTCCTTTATACACATAGTTTTGAACTGCTGAAAAAGAATGATTACGCCGAAACCGTCATAGAGTTTGCTAACGAGGCATTCCTTTCGTCTGTTCTCACCCCCGCAGCGTCATTCATAGAGACAGAGGAGCGTGAAACCCAGTTCCAGATAGAGATACTGCTTAAAGGCGAACTGCGCACAATGACAGCTACAATAACTAAAATTTTCAGTCAGGAAGGCGAAGTGGACAACCTTGTCATAGTTCTGGATGACATTACCGACCTGCTGAATTTCCAGCGTGTCGGTATCTGGAAAGAGATTGCAACCCGTATCGCCCACGAGATAAAAAACCCTCTGACCCCCATAAAGCTCACTGCTGAAAGGATAAAAAGAAAAGCGTCCATGGGCGAAAGTGACAGAGAAACCATAATGACCAGTATGGATACTATCGTTGCCGAGGTGGAGAGCCTGCAGAGCATGGTGAACGAGTTCAACATGTTTGCACGTCTGCCTGAGCTTAAAATGGTGCAGTTCAGCCTGAAAGGGCTGTTTGACGAAATATACGCGTTCTATGCCGCATCGAACCAGAATGTCGAAATAGACATCAATTGTCCTGACATCGGATTCATAGGGGACAAGCAGCAGCTTAAACGGGTTTTTATCAATCTGATAAATAATTCCATTGACGCTATGAACCAGAAAGGTAAAATAAGCGTCAACGTATCTGAAACCGACGACATGATCCGCATTGATTACAAAGACAACGGAGAGGGTATCCCGCAGGAGGATATCACAAGGGTCTTTATCCCGTATTTCAGCAAGAAACCTGACGGAACCGGACTGGGGCTTGCGATAGTCAAAAAGATCATAGAGGTGCACAACGGCAATATCACCGTTGAGAGTGAATACGGACAATACACACGTTTTCTTATGGAGTTTCGCAAGGCTTAAATTATGGCAAGAATACTTATTATCGACGACGAAAAAGGAATATGCACGGCCATTAAAGATATCCTTGAGGACGAAGGATATTCGGCTGATTTCTCCCTAACTTTTGCGGACGGGTTCGACCAGTTGAAAAAACATGTTTACGATATACTGTTTCTGGATATATGGCTGCCGGATAAAGACGGTATAGACGGTCTGCGCGATATAAAAAGCTATTTCCCCAACCTTGAGGTGGTTATAATCAGCGGTCACGGAAACATTGAAAACGCTGTTGAGGCGACACGCAGAGGAGCCTATGACTTCCTGGAAAAACCCCTTTCTCTGGAGCGGATACTTCTTATAGTAAAACACCTTACAGACAAATTCCAACTCATGCACGACCTGCGCGAAACAAGAAGTGATCTGATAAAAAAATATGACATCCTCGGTGTCAGCAGACCAATAAACGAGCTTAAAAAGAAGATAGAAAAGATTGCACCCACAAACGCATGGGTGATGATAAACGGAGAGAACGGCACAGGAAAGGAACACGTTGCAAGGCTTATCCATATGCTCAGTCGCAGGGCAAAAGAGGCGTTTGTTGAAATAAACTGCGCCGCTATCCCCTCGGAGCTTCTGGAAACAGAGATGTTCGGACACGAAAAAGGCTCGTTTACAGGCGCTGTGTCACAGAAAACAGGTAAATTTGAAGAGGCGGACAACGGCACGGTCTTCCTTGACGAAATAGGGGATATGTCCATGCCGGCACAAGCTAAGCTGCTGCGAGTGCTCGAAAACAACAGCTTTACACGTGTCGGAGGCAACACTCCGGTCAACTCCGATTTCAGACTTATCACAGCTACCAACAAAAACCTTGAAGACGAGATAGAGGCGGGGAATTTTCGCGAAGACCTTTATTACAGGATAAACGTGGTGCCGCTCACAGTTCCGCCTCTGCGCGAGCGGAAAGAGGATATCCCGATTCTGATGCAGCATTTCATACGCGAGGCATGTTCACTCAACGGACTCGACCTTAAAAAGGTCAGCCTGTCTCTGATGGAGCTGTTTATGGCTTTTGACTGGCCCGGAAACGTCCGCCAGCTTAAAAATCTTATAGAGCGCATGGTTGTACTGTCCGAACACGAGACAATGGACGTTGAGGACGCACCTGACTTTCTGCGGGCTCTGGAAGAAGACAAATATGAGTCCGAAAACGGAGCGGCTTTGCGAAACGCAAAGGAAGGCTTCGAAAAACAATATATCCTTCAGACTCTTCAGGCGAACGACTGGAATATAAGCCAGTCCGCAAAGATACTTGAGATAGAAAGGACGTATCTGCACCGGAAAATAAAAGTGTACGGGCTGGAAAAATTCAAGCCCGCCGACGGAAAGGCTTAATGGGTAAATATCTTCTCGGTTCGGTTCTTGTGGCGCTCATAGCGCTTCTGTTTGTGAACTATGCCGTTAAAAATTCCGACGTTTCAAAAAAAATAGACGAAGCTACTGACGTTCCGTCAGGCGAGTTTGACACGATTAACATCAAAGAAAACTCTGACGGCACATATTCTCTCGTTCTGTCAGATGTTAAACTCTATTCAAGCAGGATAGGCAGCAGAACAATGTGCAAAGGAAATATTGATATAGTTTTCCCGCGTGAAAAGGATGCGAAACTGGTTCTCAAATTCCGCCATAACATAGCGCCACTTCTGGCAAAACCGCTTAGAGGCATCGAACCTGGCGAAGCTGTCACAAAAGAGGGCAAAGATATCATGATACAATCACTCAAAGACGGATACGCAGCACAATACGATATAAAAACCTTTAAAGACGTGAAATTTCACGACTTTTCCTGCTCAAAGATTAAGTAAATCAATTCTCTTGACTTTTGTCTCTGTTGAGCTATTATAACCATAGGCGAACACATGTTCGTCTATGGAGGCTTTTATGACAGACAGACAGAAAATGTTCATGCAGTTCATCGATAAGTTCATAAAGGACAACGGATATTCTCCGTCTGTGCGTGAGATAGCAAAGGGCATGGGCGTTTCGTCCACCGCCAGCGTAAAGAATATGCTGGACAGGCTGGAACAGTCCGGCGCTCTGAAACGTACCGGAAACATTGCAAGAAGCCTCGAAACCCACACACAGGGCACCCCTGTTCTCGGACGCATAAAAGCAGGCGTACCTGTAACATCCGAGGAAAACGTCGAAGGTTATATACGTCTGGATAAACCTATAGGCGACAACCACTTTTTCCTGCGTGTCGATGGCGAAAGCATGAAGGATAAGGCGATTCTCGATGGTGACTGCGTTCTCATCAAAATAACAAACCATATTGAAAGCGGACAGATAGGAGCATTTCGTCTGAACGGCGAAGTAACTCTTAAAACATTTGAAAGAACATCCGCCGGTATTTTTCTTATGCCTGCAAATCCCGATTTTGCTCCTATCCCCGTCGGTGAATACGATGACTTTCAGGTTATCGGCACTGTCAAAATGGTGATACGCGCGCTGGAGGGCGGTTATGATATTGAACCTGCATGAAAGGGTGCGCGTGGGCGCTGTGTTTGAAGCAACCCCCAGACCGGTATGGTTCAGCCTGCACGGTGAAAAAGTCACTGTTAAGGACATCTGCTACCGTTGGAAGGAACGCGCCGGAAACGACATAATACATAAATACACAGTGACGGACGGTTTCAATGTCTTTGAACTGTCTTTCAGCTCTCTGGACGCCTGCTGGTACCTTGAAGGAATGGACGAGGGGAACGGAAGATGATCCTCTGTATGGACATGGACGCATTCTTCGCGTCTGTTGAACAGTCGGCTAATCCTCATCTGCGCGGAAAACCAATCGCCGTTATAGGAGCAAAGGAAAGAACGGTAGTTGTAACAAGCTCTTACGAAGCGAGAGCCTGCGGTGTCAAAACCGGAATGAGCAAGTATGAGGCAATGAAAGCCTGCCCGCATGTAACAATGGTTACGGCAAGCACAGGGAAATACACTTATATATCAACCGAAATTAACAAATACCTGAGAACCATAACACCGGAAGTTGAGGTTTATTCCATAGATGAGGCGTTTCTGGATATTTCCAAAACCGAGATAAACCCAGTTGATGCTGCATATATGATAAAATCTTATGTTAAAAAGACTTTTAACATCACATGCTCCGTTGGCATCGGACCGAACAAGCTGATTGCGAAGATGGCGAGCGGCGTTAACAAGCCGGACGGATTTTACATGGTTGAACCGGATGAAGTTATTGACTTCATAGATAGTTTTGAGCTCGGCGATATCTGGGGTATAGGTCGCAGACTTGCAAAACGCTTCCGTGAACTTGGGATATTCACCCCTAAAGATTTAAGAGATTTCGGGCAGGAGCGGCTTGAAGAGATGTTCGGAATTTACGGCACGAGACTTTATAAGATGGTCTGCGGACAGTATGCCGATGGTGTCGTTTCGGAAGAACCACCGGTGAAGTCTATAGGGCACAGCATGACTATGCCGGTTTTTCTGAACAAAAGGGAGGAGGCGCTTAACTATCTGCTTCAGCTTTCAGAGATGGTTTCCGCCCGCGCCAGAAAAAACGGATTTGCCGGTAAAACAGTACACCTGACCATCCGCGACACACAAATGGGAAATATAGGCAAACGGAAAACGTTCGGTTTTTTCACTTCCGCAACCCATCACATATATGAAGAAGCGGTGAACATTTTCGATGAAATATGGGACGAAACACCTGTAAGGCTGCTTGGTGTTACTCTTGGAAATCTTGTTTCAGAATATGTTGCGCTGACAAACATAATGGATAACTTTCAGAAATATCCTCAACTATATGATGCTATAGATAAAATAAACTCAAAATTCGGAAAAAACACTGTTTCATACGCATCCGTACTCAACTGCAAAAGGATAGGTGCAAAGACCATCTCTCCGGCGTGGAGACCCGAAGGCACAAGAAATGTGGAATTTACCCCCGATTAATTAAAACATTGATTAGATTTTCCGTAAAAAACACAGCAGTTTTCTTGACTTGAAATACCAAATCAACTAATATCGTTGGACATAATTTTTAACGGTTGTGTTGTATCCAAATTCGGAGGAATTAATGTCAAAGAAAGTGAACGCAGGTCTCATCGGATACGGAACTGTTGGCAAGGGAACGGCTGAAATTCTGCTTAAAAACAAGCAGAATATTTTTGAAAAAACGGGAATCGACATCTGTCTGAAAACTATTGCAGATATTAAAATAGATAAAACCAAACTTGACGATACGCTCGCGCTTTGTCAGGTTGTCACGAACAGCGCAGAGGACATTATCAACGACCCCGAAATCGATATCGTAATCGAACTTGTGGGCGGATATACTTTTGCAAAGGATATTATGCTGAAAGCACTTAACGCAAAAAAGCATGTTGTGACAGCAAATAAGGCACTCCTTGCCGTGCATGGGGAAGAAATTTTCAGAGCGGCGCAGGCAAACAACGTGACAATCGGCTTCGAAGGTGCTGTCGGAGGCGGAATCCCTCTTATCGGCGTACTGAAAGAGGATCTTGTCGGCAACAATATCAAAGAGATATTCGGCATAATCAACGGTACCGCAAACTATATTCTTTCTTCAATGGAGGCTGAGGGAAAAGAGTTCTCCGAAGTTCTGAAAGCGGCTCAGGAAAAAGGATACGCAGAGGCAGATCCAACTTTTGACATCGAAGGGATAGACACTGCCCACAAAATAGCAATTCTTGCGTCTATCGGTTTTAAGACTCTGGTACCCTTCGACAAGATATACGTTGAAGGCATATCAAACATCAAAAAGGTGGATATTGAGTTTGCCAAGAAGCTGAACTGCAAGATAAAACTCCTTGCAATAGCCAAAAAACACGACGATTGTATAGAAGTAAGGGTGCATCCGACAATTCTGCCCAACGCGGAAATGATGGCACAGGTCAGCGGCGTTTTCAATGCTGTCGAGTTCATCGGTGACAGCGTGGACAAAACAATGTACTACGGACGCGGCGCAGGTGGCAAACCCACAGGTTCAGCGGTAACAGCGGACGTTGTTTCAATAGCAAGAGACATCGCCAGCGGATGCGCAGAGCGAGTTCCTGTGCTCGGATTCACAAGAGATTTCGATTACTACTATCCCATCAGGGACATAAAAGACATCAAATCAAAATTTTACCTGCGCTTCACGGTTCTGGACGAACCGGGGACTCTGGCAAAGATAGCCGGAATACTGGGCAAATACGGAATCAGTATATCACAGGCTATCCAGCCCGACGACAGGGCTCCCGGAGAGGTTGTGACCATGGTATTTATGACACACAAGACCGTGGCGCACAACATTATGAAGGCGATAGCCGAAATAGACGGAGAAGACTGTGTTACTGACAAAACAGTCGCCATAAGAGTTAAGGAGCTTGTTTAAATGAAATATGTCGTACTGCTCACCGATGGGATGAGCGACCATAAAATAGAAGAACTTGGCGGAAAAACCGTCATGCAGGCGGCTGATAAGCCGAATATGGACAGAATGGCAAAAGAGGGCGTCGGCGGATTTATAAAATCCACACCCGACGGGTACTACCCCGGCAGCGATATCTGCAATCTTTCTCTGATGGGTTATGACCCCACTGTCTACTACTCAGGCAGAAGCCCGCTTGAGGCGGGCAGTCAGGGTATTGAACTGAACAAAGGGGACATGGCGTTCCGCTGCAACCTTGTTACTCTGGACGGAAAAGTGATGGACGATTTCTCCGCTCACCATATTGACGGAAACGTCGCAAAGGCTTGTATAGCTGAGCTTGACAGCATATTCAGAAGCGAAGGTGCGGAATTTTACCCAGGCGTTGGATACCGCAACCTCATGATAATGCGCAATGTCGATTTCGAACTTCAGACAACACCTCCTCACGATATAATGGGGCAGGAATGGGAACAGTATCTCCCGAAAGGAAAGGGCGCAGACACACTGCTCTCAATAATGGAGCGTGCAAAAAAAGTTTTCGATGGCGGAAAATATGCCCGTGCCAACAGTATATGGTTCTGGGGAGAGGGTGTTAAACCCGAAATGCCTTCGTTTAAAGAACTTTACGGGCTGAACGGTGCTGTCGTTGCCGCTGTTGACCTTATCCGGGGTATAGGCAGGTTCGGCGGACTTGAAATTATTAACGTTCCGGGAGCGACCGGATTTATAGACACCAATTTTGAGGGCAAAGCCGAATACGCATTGAAATCTCTCGAAAAAAATGATTATGTATTCATACACGTCGAAGCCCCTGATGAAGCTGGACATATGGGTAGTATAAGTGAAAAAATTAAAGCTGTGGAAAACATCGACAGCCGTCTTCTCCCTATACTCCTTGACGGACTGAAAAAATTCGGGGATTTCAGGATCATGGTCTCACCCGACCACCCCACACCCGTTAAGCGCCGCACGCACGTTGCGGAGCCTGTACCCTGTATAATATACGGAACAGGGGTTAAACCGGATGAAAACCAGACCTATGACGAGTTTATGAAACCCACGTTTTTCATAGAAAACGGTTTCCGTATCGCAGAATTTTTTCTGAAAAGTCCCGTTATCAACGGTTGACAGCTTTTAAGGAGGACTTTAGTGGGCATTGTAGTTATGAAGTTCGGCGGAACCAGCGTAGGCTCCATCGAACGCATCAAAAATGTCGCGAGAATCATCGCAAAAAAGAAAGATCAGGGGCATGACGTAGCATGTGTGGTTTCTGCCATGTCCGGCGAAACAGACAGGCTTATCAACCTCCTGAAAGAGATTGACCCCAAGTACAGCCCCAGAGAATACGATCAGCTTGTTTCCACAGGCGAGTCCGCAAGCTCACCTCTGGTTGCGCAGTCTCTCATTTCAATGGGCTATCCCGCTGTTTCCCTAACGGGTATCCAGATAGGGATGGTGACCAACGGGGCACACTCCAACAGCCGTATCATGGACGTTAAGGCAGACCGCATCAGAGAAGAATTTAAAAAAGGAAAGATATGTATCATTGCAGGCTTTCAGGGACTTTTTCCTGAAACGGGCGATATCACAACGCTCGGCAGGGGCGGTTCCGACACGTCCGCAGTTGCTGTGGCAGCCGCGCTGAAAGCCAACGTATGCGAAATATATACCGACGTTGACGGTGTTTACACCGCCGACCCCAGAATTGTCAAACATGCCAAAAAACTGGATAAGATATCCTATGACGAAATGCTGGAACTTGCGTCTCTCGGCGCAAAAGTTCTCCAGTCCAGAAGCGTTGAACTGGGCATGAACCACAACGTAGACATCATGGTTCTTTCATCACTTGAGGACAAACCCGGAACATTAGTAACCAAGGAGGATTCAGACATGGAGCAGGTTGTTGTAACCGGCGTCGTTTCAGACAAAAATCAGGCTAAAATTACTATTACGGCTGTTCCGGACAATCCCGGAATCGCATCAAAAATATTCAATAAAATTGCCGATAGCAATATCAACGTTGACGTTATCGTTCAGAACGTAGGGAAGGACGGAAATACAGATATGTCTTTCACCGTGCAGAAAACAGACATCCTGCGCGCAACCGACGTATGCAACGCAATCGCAAAAGAGATAGGTGCCAAGGAGGTTTTGGCTGATGAGAACATCGCCAAAGTATCTATTGTCGGCGTGGGTATGAGAAGCCATGCAGGCGTTGCGGCAAAGATGTTCTCTCTTCTGGCGGAGAATAACATCAACATAAAAATGATAACCACCAGCGAGATAAAAGTTTCATGCGTCGTTGAAGAGAAATTCTCCGAGCTTGCGGTGAGAATACTGCACGAGGCTTTTGTCGAAGCGTAATCTTTTTAAGGTAAAATTATGTCAAAAAAGATAGAGATATACGACACCACGCTGAGAGACGGCACTCAGTCGGAGGACGTTAACTTCACCATAGCAGATAAGGTGAAAATAGCTGAAGCACTTTGCGATTTCGGCATAAGATATATCGAAGGCGGCTGGCCAGGTTCCAACCCCAGAGATATCGGGTTTTTCAGAGATGTTAAAAAATCATCCGTACCCATTGACCATGTTGCGGCGTTCGGCAGCACAAGACGTGCGAAAAGAACTTGCGACACGGACGAAAACATTCAGGCGCTTCTTGAGGCTGAAGTTCCCAACCTGACCATCTTCGGAAAGACATGGGATCTGCACGTTACTGAAGCTCTTAAAATTGAACTTGAGCAGAACCTTGATATAATTTATGACTCAGTGTCATACCTTAAATCAAAGGTGGACAAGGCTTTTTATGATGCGGAGCATTTTTTCGACGGCTTTAAGGCGAACAAAGAATACGCCATTAAAACCGTCAAGGCTGCCATGGAGGCGAAAGCCGACTGCATCATCCTTTGCGACACAAACGGCGGTACCATGCCTCAGGAACTTGCGGATATCATCCGTCAGCTTCGAGAAGTGACAGGCGACTATCCACTTGGCATACACTGCCACAACGACAGCGACTGCGCGGTTGCAAACTCCGTTATGGCTGTTGTGAACGGTATAACTCAGGTGCAGGGAACGATAAACGGTTACGGAGAAAGATGCGGCAACGCAAATATTTGCTCTGTAATTCCAAACCTTCAGTTGAAGTATGGATATGAGTGTGTTCCGGCAGACAAACTGAACAGACTTCGCAGTGTATCCAGATATGTCAACGAGCTTGGCAACCTGAAACACAACATACACCAGCCTTATGTCGGACGCGCTGCTTTTGCGCACAAGGGCGGGGTGCATGTCAGCGCCATCCTTAAAAACGCCAGAACCTACGAACACATAGAACCCGAACTGGTTGGCAACAAACAGAGAGTTCTGCTTTCCGACCTTTCGGGCAAGTCCAACCTTGTTTACAAGGCAAAGGACTTCGGTCTGGATATAGACAGTAACGACCAGAAGGTGAACTCCGTTGTTGACAGGCTGAAAGAGCTTGAAAACAAAGGCTTTCAGTATGAAGGGGCAGAGGCTTCGTTCGAACTTCTCATGAGAAAGACCATGGGAACCTTCACGCCTTTCTTCGACTCTGTCAGCTACAGAGTCATCGACGAAAAGCATGGTGAATCTGACAGTCCAATGGCGGAAGCGACTGTAAAAATAGTTGTTGGCGATGAACAGGAGCATACAGCGGCATCCGGAAACGGTCCCGTAAACGCTTTGGACAAAGCCGTCCGCAAAGCTCTCTCAAAATTCTATCCCCGCATATCGGATATGGAACTGGTTGACTATAAGGTTCGCATCCTTACATCGGGCGAGGGAACGGAAGCCGTTACCAGAGTTCTTATCGAATCAAAAGACAAGGACAGCACATGGGGAACGGTTGGTGTCGCTGCAAACATTGTAGACGCTTCATACCAGGCTCTTATGGATTCAATGGAATATAAACTTCTGAAAGACAAAGAGCGCACAAACTGACAAAACAAAGCCGCTTCCTGCAGGGAGCGGCTTTTTTCATTTAATACCGCTGAATATTTGACATATCTTACGATTTCAGTTGAAAATTATATAAAGAAGACTATAATAAAAATACCAAACAGACTATTGCCCGGTTATTTCTATGCTTTATCCCTCCTCCCCCCTTAAAGCATGTAACCGGGATTTTTTTTGTCACTTTATCCATTCGTTTTCTGAAGCAAGAATCATTATTTTTCTGATACAGAACTCAACTGTGAGAGGGCAGGTGTTGAACTTGCCTATACCGAACAGCTTTGCAGACTTAGCGGTTATCACGCGGCAGCAGGCGCTTGAAAACTCTTTGCGGAAATCGTCGTGAAGTGTGCTTACGGCATGTTTCAGTTTATTTATGGGTTCGTCTGTGCTGAGTCTGCCACCCATGGTGCTTAAAACAAATACTGCTCCGGCAAGGGCGCCGCAAACGCAGCCTGAACCGCTGAGACCTTCAACATAGGCGCTCATACCGCGTTTTGCATCTTCAGAAAACTTTTTTTCAGTATTCATTTCAAACGCAAGAAGTACTGCCTCGGAGCAGGAATATCCGCTTTTAAAAAGGCGTACAGCGGCTTCCGCAGCTTTGTCAATTGTTTCTTCTGTCATATTGCGAACCTCCGTGTGAAGTTGAACACTCGGACGCTTTTTTTGTCAATACATTTGTATTGCGGGTATATAATTATTCCGATATTATCGTCTCATACGGTGTGCAATGTTTAAATTATTTATTGTCATAGTGCTTTTCGCAATGTCCGGCTACTCACTTGCTGACAACTTCAAGGTTATTGACGCCTGCGGCAGAGAGGTCTATGTCCCGGATAAGATCAGAAAAATTTCGGCTGTGGGACCGGGAAGTTCCGCTTTAACCGAATATGCAGACTACTCCAAACAATTGGTAACACAAGACTTATCACCATCTATGGGAAAAGTGCATAAGTATTGTTCATGTATCTATCCTGAGGGATACGATAAAATGCCGCCAATATTCAGGTCGTTCTATAACTTCGCTCCGGATTACGCATCCATCAAAGCAGCAGATCCCGACATCATTCTGGTTTCAGGTTTAAACGAAAAGCAGGTTGAAAAACTCGCTCAGTCCGTTCAAATTCCTGTTGCCGCAATGAACTGTTCTGAAACAGGATATCTCCACTTTGATGCAATCCTCCAATCCATAAGGCTGACAGGTTATATCCTTGATGAACAGAAAGATATGCAGGATATCATGAACTTTATGGCGAAAACCAGAAAAGAGCTTATAGAAAAGACAAAGGACGCACCGAAAAAGAAACTTTTCATTCTCTCCCAGCAGTATAAACCATCTAAAGCAAGCTATACGGTTGAAAAATGCTACACATATCTTCGAATGTTGAATCATATGAGCATAGGATCAGATCTCAGATCCACCATCCCGTATTCCGAAATAAGCCTGAACGAACTGGTTGAGGCAAAACCGGACTACTTTTTTGTCGAATATACCATGCTGGATAAGCTGAAACAGGACTACGCCGCAAATAAGGCACTTTTCAGGAACATTCCGGCGATAAAAAACAACAGGGTATATACAATCCTGCCTTACAACAGGTACGCGGCGCACTATGAAAATCTATTCATAAACGCTTATTACATCGGGACAATAATATTCCCTGATATTTTCGGAAACACTAATATGAAAACAACTGCGGACGCCGTTTCCGCGGAGTTCACAGGAAACGATATTTATGGCAAGATGTATGAAACCACACCGGTTTTCAGGCAGATAATATTCTCTGACAAAGGGGTTTCAATGATAAAATAAACCGCCGGAATATTTCATCCGGCGGCATATCTTTATCAGTTCATAGGAAATTCGAAAACTACCTTTCCGCTTTTAATCGTGTAAAGCGCAGCGCCTTTCAGTTTTTTACCCATGTACGGAGTATTGACTGATTTTGATTTGTTAAGGGTAAGGTCAAAAACGTACTCCAGTTCCGGATCAACAATGGCGATGTCAGCCAGTTTGCCGACGGCTATCTCGCCTCTGTCCGTCTTTTTGATGAGTTTAGCAGGATTATAAGACGTAAGCCTTACGAAAGCAGGCATATCTATCACACCTTTTTCAACAAGTGCGAGAGAGAGGGGGAGCATCGTCTGAAGTCCTGTTATGCCGAACGGTGCAAGGTCGAACTCCTGCGCCTTTTCATCGGGATGATGTGGGGCGTGGTCGGTAACGATGCAGTCGATGTCGCCGTTTCTAAGCCCTTCGATAAGCGCGTCAACGTCCTCCTGTGCACGCAGGGGAGGGTTCATTTTGCAGTTGGTATCGTAGGTCAGAAGTTCCTGCTCGGTCAATGTGAAATGATGGGGGGTAACTTCGCAAGTTACGTTATACCCCATGGATTTAGCCCATTTGATCAGTTCAAGTGTACCTTTGGAGCTGATATGGCAGATGTGGACATGGGCGCCTGTCAGCTTTGACATCAGGATATCACGGGCGACCATGACCTCCTCACATTCTGAAGGAATGCCTTTAAGCCCTGTAATGGCGGAAACTTCGCCTTCGTGGATAACTCCCGCTCCGGCAAGGCTCTTGTCCTCTGCGTGGCTTATCACGAAAGAACCGAACTGCGATGCGTATTCGGCGGCGCGGCGGAAAACTTCTGCACTGCAAACGGGTTTGCCGTCGTCCGAAAAGCCTATGGCTCCGCCCTCGGTCATATCGCCCATTTCTGTAAGTTCTTCGCCCTCCATACCTTTTGTCATTGCTCCGATTGGGAAAAGGTCTATGAGTCCGTCAGACTGAGCCTTTCTTATCATGTATTCAGTCACTATCCTGTTGTCGTTCACTGGCTTTGTGTTCGCCATGGGGCATACGGCCGTAACGCCTCCTGCAACGGCAGCTTTCGCGCCGGAAGTGATGTCCTCTTTGTATTCCAGTCCGGGGTCACGGAAATGAACGTGGAGATCTATCAGACCGGGAACTGCATATTTCCCTTTGCAGTCGATGACCTTATCCGCTTTTTCGTCTGCATGTGCCGTAACGGAGGCTATGATTTCGCCGTCTATCAGGACATTGCCCTCTGTGACCTTATCATGATTGACAATTTTGCAGTTTTTAAGAAGCGTTTTCATCAATTCCTCCCTTGTTGTTTCCTATGCCAAGAATGTAAAGAGCAGCCATACGCACGGCAACGCCGTTTGTCACCTGTTTCAGAACTCCTGAATTGTCGCCGTCGGCAACGTTGCTCATAAGCTCAACGCCGCGGTTGATGGGGCCGGGGTGCATTACCAGCGCATCTGGTTTTGCCAGAGCCAGTTTGTCTTTTGTGAGACCGAAATATTTTGCGTATTCCTTTGTAGAGGGGATAAGCAGCTTACCCTGACGTTCTCTCTGAATACGCAGCATTATAATAACGTCGGCGCCTTCGACAGCTTCGTTCATAGATTTGCATACTCGGCAGCCGAATACCTGTGAGTGTTTGGGTATCATTGTCGTGGGACCGAAAAGACGGACGTTAACGCCCAGCTTTGTCATAGCCCACACATCAGAGCGTGCGACGCGGGAATGGGTGATATCTCCGATTATTGCGACTTCAATCCCTTCAAGCCTGCCTTTGCTCTGTCTGATGGTGAGCATATCCAGAAGCGCCTGCGTCGGGTGTTCGTTAAGTCCGTCGCCGGCGTTGATGATTTTTGCGTCTGTATGTTCCGCGATGTACTTAACCGCTCCGGAGTAGGAGTGGCGCACAACGAAGATGTCCGATTTCATTGCCTCCATATTTTTCACAGTATCTATAAGGGTTTCGCCCTTTGTCGTACTGCTGGAGGACGCAGTGAAGTTTATGGTATCGGCGGAGAGCCTTTTTCCGGCGATCTCGAAAGAGGTTCTTGTTCTTGTGGAAGGCTCAAAAAACAGGTTTATCACCGTTTTCCCTTTCAGAGTGGGTACTTTTTTAACGTCGCGCTCGTTGATTTCAGTGAATTTCTGAGCTGTTTCCAGAAGATAAAGTATCTCCTCTTTGGTCAAGTCCTTCATCCCCAAAAGGTCTTTTCTTTTGTAAGCCATGGTTTGACTCCTTGTGTTCTAGGCTTTTTTATTTATTAATATACAATCACATCCGGCTTGTTCTTCAAGCTGAACATCAACTATTTCACTGCGGGATGTAGGCACTGTTCTGCCTGTGAAATCAGGCTGAATGGGCAACTCCCTGTGTCCTCTGTCGATGAACGCCGCAAGCAGGATCTTTTTTGGTCTTCCGTAGTCTATGAGAGCGTCAAGAGCTGCTCTGGTGGTTCTTCCGGTGTAGATAACGTCGTCTACCAGCACGATGTTTCTGCCAGTAATGTCAAAATCTATCTCGGTGCTCTGCAGAACCGGATAGTCGTGTATACTGGTGAGGTCATCTCTGTAAAGGGTGATGTCCAGATATCCGATTTTGATATCCTTTTTTCCCTCCTTTGCCAGAATATCAGCCATGCGCTTTGCAAGCACAGCGCCGCCGCGTCTGATTCCCACCAGACAGAAGCCGTCTTCGCTTTTGATGGCTTCAAGAATCTGAAACACCATCCTGTTCAGGGTTCTCGCCATCTCTTCTTTGTTCATAATCTCTTTCGCGGACATTTTTCAGCCTCCGTTTATTCAAAAAAAAAGCCTTTCAACCGCCAGTGGCGGCTAAAAGGCCGTGTACTCATAAAGATATGTTTAAAAAGTTAATCCGTTCTGTCATCATTCACCCTTGAGATAATAGCCCCTGCCATTTTATCTTGTCAACGAATTTTCTTGAAAAAAATCTGTCTGTTCTATAAACTATTCAATAAATAAAGATTTTGTGAGGATGCTATGAAATTACATAAACTTATTATCGTTGCGGCAGCGGCTCTTGTTATGTATAGCTGTGTTCCGGCACCCCTTATATTCGGCGGCGCTGCGGGCGGAGCTGTTTACACAACAACAAACGATTCCGTTACAGACGTTTTCACAATGCCCAAGGAACAGGCTTTTGAAGTGCTTATAGGCATATTCAACAGCGAGAACGCACAGATAACCCTTTCAAGCATTGCAGACGGTAAAATTGAAGCGCGGACAAACAACGCTGTAATTTACATAACAATCACGCAGTTCAACGCAGAAAACATTAAGATCAATTTCAGCGCAAAGAAACACGTTGAGCTGCTCCCCGACAAAGATACCGCAGTAAGGATTTACAGACTGTTCATCAAGGAAACCGTGAAATGATAAGAAAAGCCGTTATGGCGGATGCGAAGAACATCCAGAACCTTGTAAATACCCATGCGAAAGTGGGGCTGATGCTCCCTGTCAGCATAAACGAAATATACGAAAAGATACTTGAATTTGTCGTCTGGGATGAAGGCGGCGAGATACTCGGATGCAGCGCAATGCACCCGACATGGGAGAATCTGGCGGAGATACGCTCCGTCGCCGTGAGCCAGTACAGCACGAAAAAGGGCATAGGTACCGCCGTTGTTGAAAGCTCGATGCAGATGGCAAGGGAAGTCGGTATAACTGACGCATTTCTGCTGACTTATCAGCCGGGATTTTTCGGCAAGCTCGGCTTTGTCGAGATAGAAAAAGAACAGCTCCCAAAAAAAATATGGTCTGACTGCCTGAAATGTGCTAAGTTTCCCGACTGCGACGAAATAGCAATGAAACGGACATTATGAACTATGATATAAAGAGTATTCTGGAGCATCACAGCCATTTTTACGATAACGTCACTGTAACTGTTTCGGAATCTGTTTCAAAATCCGTCCTGTTAAACGGTAAAACCCTTGAAAGCATCGATATAGGCTCAGAAACTGGCATCGTTATCCGTGCATTCAAAGAGGGACGGATTGTTTCTATGAGCGCAGACGGTTTAAACACCGACATAATAGAAACTTTTCTCTCTTCACACCAAAGAGTTATAGACACTATGCCGAAGGATATTCATAATATTCCGTTTAAGCCTGAATATGCCGAAGACTTTATTCAGAACGACGGCTGTTTCGAATCGCTGACCACAGCACAAATGGCTGACATGGCACTGGAAGCTGTTGAAACTGCAAAAGCGGCAGACATAAGAGTGAAATCTGTTCAGCAGTCAGTCATCAGCGCTGCAAAAGAATCAACAAAAATAATCACCCCGTTCTGTCACGATCTATACTCAGAAAAAACATACTATTCTTCATACACATATGCTATTGCTAACCATAAGGGCGAGCAGGATGGTTCCGGCATGGCGGACAGTTTTTCGCTTAAAGGTCTTAACTATACAAAAGCTGCGGAAGAAGCTGCGTACTCTGCATGTGCTCTGCTTGGCGCCAAAAGGCTGAAAACAGGTAAATACGGGGTACTGTTCAATCCTTTGGTAATGGCAGATTTCCTTGAAATTATCATTGAGCTTGTCAATGCAGATAACGTTTACAAGAATATAAGCGTATTGGGCGACAGGTTGGGGAAGAAAGCCGCTTCGGAAGCGTTAACGCTGTTTGACGACCCTAAGCTGCGCGGCGGAACCGGTTCAAGGTACTTTGACGACGAAGGACACCACACTGGACTTACGCCCATATTTGCAAACGGGATACTGGATTCGTTCCTCCACAACAGCTACACAGCATCCGCAATGGGAATGCGCAACACGGCAAATGCGCAGACCGGCAGAGGCGGACATATAGGTATAGGTACATCCAACCTTATTTTAAAAGCGAGTACGGATAAAATGCCTTATGATTTTATGAATGAATATGTTAAAGTCACAGACGTTATGGGGATGCATACGGCAGACACCGTAAGCGGCGATTTCTCAGTCGGTATCTCCGGTGTGCTCATGAGCGGACGGGAGATTGTCCATCCGTTCCGTGAAGCTGTGCTCTCAGGAAATCTGAAAGACCTGCTGCGGGGCATTATCGCCGTTTTTGAAGACTACAGAACTTATGCGGGGGTAACATCTGCCTCTGCTCTTTTTGATAAAATGACTGTCAGCGGAGAATAAATTTTTATGATGATCGACGAAATAATCAGCGAAGCGGAAAAACTCAACAAAGAGGTGGCGAGCTTCGCTACTGCGATGAATGAGGACGAACTCAGGAAAAAAATCGCGAAAATAGATGAAATGTCCATGAATGATGCGGATTTCTGGAACAAAAAAGAATCCAAACTGATTTTGAAAGAGCAGTCCACTCTCAAGAAAAAACTTGAATCGTGGGATGAACTTCTGACACTGCGTGACGACACCGAAGTGCTTCTGGAACTCATAAAAGAGGGCGAGGAAGGACTTGACGGGGACATTGAGGACGCTATCAAAGCGTTTTCAAAAAAAGTGCGCGAGTTCGAGCTTCAGCTTGTTCTCAGCGGTCCCAACGATGCCAACAACGCCATTGTCACCATAAACTCAGGCGCCGGCGGAACGGAAGCCAGTGACTGGGCTTCCATGCTCTACCGTATGTATATCCGTTTTGCAGAGACAAGAGGTTATAAATACGAGATACTTGACTATATGGAAGGTGACGAGGCGGGCATAAAGAACGCTACGATAAACATCAAAGGACCATTCTGCTACGGCTATCTTAAAGGAGAAACAGGCGTACACAGACTTGTGCGCATTTCGCCTTTCGACTCCGCAAACAGACGCCACACGTCATTTGCCGCAGTATTCGTTATGCCAGAGATAGAGGACGATATCGAGGTTGAGATAAACGAATCCGACCTTCAGATTGACACATACAGAGCTGGCGGCGCCGGCGGTCAGCACATCAACACAACAGACTCCGCTGTGCGTATTACACACATGCCTACAGGTATAGTCGTAACCTGTCAGTCTGAACGAAGCCAGCACAAAAACAAAGCTCACGCCATGAAGATCCTTAAATCAAGGATTTACGAGCACGAACTTGAAAAAAAGAACGAAGAAAAGCAGAAACTGGAAAGCACCAAAACCGATATAGGCTGGGGCAACCAGATAAGATCATATGTTATGCACCCTTACAAAATGGTGAAAGACCTGCGCACCCGCCACGAAACAGGCAATGTGGACTCTGTGATGGACGGAAACCTCGATGCTTTCATCCGTGCGTATCTGCTGCACAACGCAGGAATAGAGTATGACAAAGACTAAGATCAAATCACTGAGACCAACCTACGCTGAAATTGACCTTCAGGCGTTCGGACACAACATTGAACAGGCGAGGGCGAAAGCGGGAACCGACATAATCGCCATCGTTAAGGCGGACGGCTACGGACACGGAGCTATGAAGCTAGCCGCTTATGCCTATGAAAAGCACAAGGTCAAAAAATTCGGCGTTGCAACCATACTTGAAGGAATGATTCTGCGCGAATATCTCGGCAGCGAACCGATGATTTTCATCCTGGGCTACGTTGACGGCGATTTCTTTGACGACGTGCTGGAATACAATCTCGTGCTGAACATGGTTGATGAGAAATTTGCGGCTGCCTTCAATAATTTTCTCGGAAAAATGAACCGCACCGCCTATGTGTCTGTCAAGATTGACACAGGAATGAACAGACTGGGATTTTCGCCTGAAATGCCTTTCAGCGACTTCCTCTCCAGATATGAAAACCTGCGCCCTGTTCACGTTATGAGCCACCTGTCTTCATCAGACAGCGACACGGAATATACCGAAGAACAGATACGAATTTTTGAAAAATACATTGTTGACAACGGAATAACCTGCAACACCAGTCTTTTCAACTCATCAGGAGTTTCCGCTTTTAACAATAAATTTTCACTCGCCAGACCGGGACTGATGCTTTACGGCTACCTTTACGGCGAAAATAATGTTACACTCAGAAAAGTAATGAGCATCTATTCAAAAGTTGTTCATGTGAAACAGATAAAAAAAGGCGAAGCGGTCAGCTATAACAGGCGCTTTTTCGCCGAAAAAGATATGACATACGGCGTTGTTCCCATCGGTTATGCCGACGGATACCAGCGTTGTTTCACAAACGTCAGCCACATGCTTGTAAACGGCATCAAATGCCCGGTTATAGGCACAGTGTGCATGGATATGACCATGATAGACCTTTCAGGCGTTGACACAGACAGCGAAATGAGGGTTGAGATAATGGGGGAAAATATCACGGCGGATATGTGGGCAGGGTGGGCAAACACCATCTCATATGAAATGCTGTGCGGCATTTCCGACAGAATACCAAGAGTTTATCTCGGATAAAGGGGTTTGATGGAAAAAGTATTAAGTTTTTTCGGTAGACCGCTTGTAAATATCGTTGAAGTAGCAGGGCATATGGCTCTTTTATTTTATTCAACGATTAAACTAACGTTTAAAAAGCCGTTCCGTACAAAACTACTTTTAAAACAGATAGAGTTCATCGGTGCAAACTCAATGTCGGTAATCATCCTGACCGGAAGTTTCACAGGAATGGTCTTTGCGTTTCAGAGCTATATCGGCTTTCACAAATTCGGAGCCGACCAGCTTGTTGGAACGGTGGTCGCCCTTGCAATGGCAAGGGAGCTGGGTCCCGTGCTTTCGGCAATCATGGTTGCTGCACGTGCAGGTTCCGCCATCACCGCCGAAATAGGCACCATGAAGGTCACGGAGCAGGTTGACGCACTGAACGCCATGGCTGTTGACCCTGTGCATTATCTCTTCGTACCGCGCATCCTCGCCGGACTGATAGTTATGCCGATGCTTAACGCCGTGACGGTGCTTTGCGGTGTTATCGGCGGCTATCTGGTGAGCATCAAGGTTCTCGGCATAAACAAGACCCTTTATCTGGATTATATGTACACTTACATAGACTTTGAAGATTTCGCCAACGGGATGATAAAGTCAGTCGTTTTCGGCGGCATAGTGACCCTTGTCGGTTGCTACAAGGGTTATATGACCCGCGGCGGCGCAGAGGGTGTCGGCAGGGCGACAACAGAATCCGTTGTCATGGCTTGTGTCATGATTCTCATTTTTGACTATATACTTACGGCATTCATGTTCTAAGGTGGCTGATGGAATACGCTATAGAATGTTTTGATCTGCATAAAAGTTTCGGAACGCACAAGATACACAAGGGTATCGACCTTAAAATCGTTAAAGGTGCGATAACCTATATAATCGGTCCCTCCGGAACCGGTAAGTCCGTACTGCTGAAACAGCTTTGCGGGTTGATGCCTCCGACAAAAGGCAAAGTGTTTGTGAACGGACAGGACATCACTGTTATGAAGCCGGAAGAGCTTGTCAATATGCGCAAAACCTTCGGGATACTGTTCCAGAACGCAGCACTCTTCGACTCTATGAACGTATACGAGAATGTGGCGTTTCCTCTGATTGAACATACCAAACTGCCGAAAAGCAGGATTGACGCCATAGTTACTGAGAAACTCCGTCTTGTGGGACTGAGCAACATTGAGGATAAGATGCCTTCGGAGCTTTCCGGCGGTATGAGAAAGAGGGTGGGACTCGCCAGAGCCATTGCCCTGGAACCTGAAATAATGCTGTATGACGAGCCGACAACCGGACTTGACCCCATCATGTGCGACGTGGTGGATAACCTCATCAACGATACGCAGAAACAACTGGGGATAACGTCGATAGTTATATCCCATGACATAGAGAGTACACTTAAAATAGCGGATTATATAGCAATGCTTTACGACGGCAAGGTCGTGCTTTACGGCACTGCCGAAGATTTTAAAACCACAGATAACCCTTATGTGAAGCAGTTCTTCTCGGCTTCGAAAGAGGGACCTATCAAAATCATGTAGCGGAGTGTTTTTATGAAGATGGGACTTGAAGCTAAGGTCGGATTATTCGTGGTCGGCTGTCTTATACTGATAGGGGCAATGTCTTTAAAACTGGTGGATATGTCATTTTCCGGAGGAAACGGAGTGAGTATTCAGGCTGTTGTGGAAGACGCATCCGGACTTACAAAAGACGCGAACGTTATATTCAGCGGCGTTGAGGTCGGAAAAGTTAAAGACATCAAACTGGAAAACGGAAAAGCTGTCGTAATCATGCTGATAGACAAGGAATATACACTACCAGCCAACCTTGTTCTGGCAGTCCGCTCAAAAGGCTTCCTCGGCGAAAAATACGCTGAACTTAAAGTTGCAGGCGGAAAAGCCGAAGGGGTCATATCCGAAGGTACAACGATAGCCTCTGAAGGCGGCGGAACGGATTTCGACGTTCTGGGCAACAAGATAGGCGACATTGCCGACGACATAAAAGCGATAACGGCTTCGCTGAGAAAGGTTCTGGCAACCAATGAGGCGGAAAGCAACATGTCCGCCACTATTTCGAATATCCGCGAGATTACGGATGCGGTGAACTCCATAGTTAAAAATAATGAAAATCACGTCAACGCAATAATGTACAACGTTGACGAACTTACCAGACAGCTTTCGGACATCACAACCGCAAACGCATCCAACATTAATCAGATAATAGCAAACATAAACTCCATAACCAGGGATATGAAAGCGGAAACCCCTGCCATCACAAAAAATCTCACCAGCATAACAGGGGATGTAAACGATATCATCGGCGGCAACAAAGAGGATATCAACAGCACTATTAAAAATATGAGCACAGTTACGGCTAAACTTGAAAAGACAGTTGATAACCTTAACGATATTACAGGCAAGATAAGCGAAGGCAAGGGAACGATAGGCAAGCTGGTCAACGACGAACAGACAGTTGACAACCTGAACGGCGCACTTGTAGGACTGAAAGACACTCTGGGAAAACTGAACGAATTTAAAGTGGATCTTGCTTTCTTTGCAGAGAGATACGGAGAAACAGACGAAAGCAAGGGACATGCTACAGTCAAAATTACACCCAGCAAAGAGAGATATTATCTGCTTGGTCTTTCCAGCCACCCGGACGGTGTTGAAAAGAAAACAATTACTAACGAGACAGCAACTTACGACTATTACACCCCCGGTTCAAGCGAGGGACCATATCAGAAAACAGTCACCAGCAGCAAACGCAGCCCCGGCAGCATGACCTTCACTGCGATGTACGCCAACAGGTTCTGGGATAATTACTTCTTCCGTGTCGGTCTTAAAGAGTCCGAAGCTGGCGTGGGACTCGACTATCACCCGCTGAAAGACGAAGACAAACTGGTGCTCTCCGCAGACCTGTTTGACTTCCCTGATAAAGACGAAGACAAAAAGGCACACGCAAAGGCAACAGCTAAATATGTATTCTATAAAAACCTTTTCATGCAGGCAGGTTATGACAATTTCCTGAACAAAGACGATAAGTCATGGTTCGTCGGCGGCGGTGTGCAGTTCCGTGACGACGACCTCAAATACCTGCTCGGCAAAGTGCCGATGCCTAACTAAGATGAAGCTGAAACTGGGTATATCCACATGCCCCAACGACACATACATCTTTGGGGCGATGATAAAAGGGCTGGTGAAACACAACTTTGAACTTGATCTCTACATGGACGACGTGCAGGTGCTCAACGGACTTGCCATCAAAGGCGAGGCTGACGTTGTAAAGGTTTCATATGGTGTGGTTCCAGCAGTTAAAGACAGATACAAAATACTCAGAGCGGGCGGCGCTCTGGGCTTCGGCTGCGGTCCTCTGGTCGTGTCCGCAGAAAACGTTTCCGTTGAATCGCTAAGAGGCAAAAAAATTGCCATCCCAGGCGTAAATACCAGTGCATTCCGTTTTTTTAAAATGTTTTTCGGTGAAGATTTCGAGTTCGTGGAACTGCGGTTTGACATGATAATGCCTGCAATAGCGTCAAAACAGGTTGCAGCAGGAGTTATAATCCACGAAGGAAGATTTATATATGAACAGCAGGGCTTAAAAAAACTCTGTGATCTCGGCGAGCTTTACGAAGAAAAATTCAGATCTCCCATACCATTAGGTGCTATTCTCATCCGCAACGAACTTCTTGACCATGCACAGGAGATAACGGACGTTATAAAACAATCCATCAACTACGCGGACGAGCATTATGAAAATATTGAGGACTTTGTTAAATTCCATGCGCAGGAGATGGATGATTCAGTAATAAAAAACCATATACAACTGTATGTTAACAAATATTCCAAAGACGTTACACCCGCTATTGCGGGGCTGTGCAGCTTTTTAGGAGCGGATAAGTCCGTATTTGTTTGATTGCAGACTGAGAAGGAATCTGATAAAGATATTATATGAAAAAAATCGATCTGCTTTTGGGCATAAGCAATATAATCCTCAACTCAGACGACACCGACACCACACTGTCGAACATTGCCGCATACGTTAAAGACGCAATCGGAAGCGACGTATGCTCGATATATCTGAAAAACGGCGGCAGGCTGGTTCTGGCAGCTACAAACGGACTCAGCGAAAACGCTGTGGGCAGCATCTCACTCGGTTTCAACGAAGGTCTGACAGGTCTGACATTCTCTGAAAACAGATATACATTTATCAGAAATGCCAAAAGCCACGAAAGATTTCACTATTTCCCCGGCATCAACGAGGAACCGTATCAGACGTTCATCGGCGTTCCCCTTAAAAGCAGAGAACACGAGTTCGGCGTTCTGGTATTTCAGTTCCGCAAAAATAAACTGAACACCGATACCATGCAGAAACTGCTTATGGCTGTTGCTGCACAGGTTTCAGGGCTGGTTCTGCGCCATTACCTTTTTTCACAGGACGATGCGGAAAAGGGACTGGACGATTCAGAGCGGATGGAAAAGGGGGTTCCGCTTTCAAGCGGCATAGCCTTCGGAGAACCTGTTATGGTGCTTTCAAAACTGGTGGAAAAAACACATGACAACGTTTCCCCAGACGAGGAGTTAACGGAGTTCAGAAACGCTGTAGATAAGACGACAAATGATCTTAAAGAACTCATAAATAAAATGGAATCAACTAGTCAGGAGATAGCTTCCGGCATATTCGAAACCCATCTGATGATGCTGAACGACGTTTCCTTCAAGAAAGATATAGAAAACCACATCATCGAAAGGAAAAAGAGCGCCTCGTTCAGCGTGCGCCACGTCGCGGACAAATACATACGCAGGTTCCGTTCCATCAACGACGCATATCTGAAAGAACGCGCACAGGATATCGAGGATATTGCCACAAGGCTTCTTGAGCATCTGGGCGCTGTGAGCAAAGAGGCTAATCTGCTGGATAACAGTGTGATTTTTGCAAACCGCCTGACCCCAGGCGAAACCGCTTCACTTGACCTCGAGCGCGTATGCGGATTTGTAACGGAGAAAGACGGCGTTACCAGCCACACTGCAATTTTGGCAAAGAGCAGAAAAATACCTGCAGTAACAGGTATTTCAAATATTCATAATAAACTTGAGTACGCACAGTCTGTTATTGTTGACGGCTACGACGGTGTAGTGATCTTCAATCCCACACAGGAAACCATCGAAAAATATAAAGCCAAGATGTCAGCAAAACACACCCAGCCGGAGGGCAGGGATATTGCGTGTCAGCTTGTACCGCTGCAAGACGGCTCCATGGTGCACTTTTACGCAAACATATCCAGCGTTCTGGACTCGGAGAAGGCAGGGCAGTTCTGCGCCGAGGGCATAGGGCTGGTGCGGACGGAAATTTTCTATCTGCGTCAGGATGTTCCATTCACAACAGACAACCAGATAGAGATATACAGAGAAATAATGCGCGCCTTCACCGATAAGCACGTCGTTTTCAGACTTCTGGACATCGGTTCCGACAAAAAGACTGCATACGAGGCGGATGAGGACAATCCGGCGCTAGGCAACAGAGGCGTAAGGCTGCTTCTGACAGACTATTGCAAAATGCTGGATGATCAGCTTAAAGCTCTTATAACGTTACATAAAACATATCCGAAAATAAAGATACTCGTTCCTTTTATCGCTGACGTATCAGAATTTTTCAGCGTAAAGAACCGCGCGCGTGAAATAGCCGCGGAACTTGGACTTGAGCTTCCTGATTTCGGAGTAATGCTGGAAATTCCTTCTGTTATCTATCAGATGGATCAGATGCAGGGTGAGTGTTCGTTTTTCAGCATTGGAACAAACGATATGTTCCAGTATTTCTTCGCTCTGGACAGGGGTAACCCCATGGTCAGCTCGCTGTACAAACTTGACAATCCGGCGTTTCTCAGCCTCCTGCGACGCATCCTTGAGCGCGCCAACAGCATAAACATACCGGTCGAGATATGCGGTGAAATGGCTGCCGACCCTGAAATACTTGTCAAACTTATAGAAATAGGGTACAGAGATTTCAGTGTAAGCCCATATGCCATAAGCGAACTGAAACATCATCTGCTTAATACGGTTATAAATACTTGACACCTTTATATCTTTACATCTATCTGATATTTTATTGTATCCTTCACAGCGTACTTGCGGACAGAAAACTTACCGGACGGATATATGACCTCTGGTGGTACAGATTTTTCTATGTATCGCAATCTGTTATTCTGCTTTTACCATTCCCGTATCTTTATCTGAATATTGACCATCAGCCGTTTTTCACCCCATCGGTATTCTGGCAGATCATTCTAGGCTTAATATGGTTTTGCGGGCTTATTTTCGGACTATATGCGTCAAAATCATATGATAACGGCATATTTCTTGGCTTTTCACAGATAAAAGCACATTTTAATGGTGAAAAACAGCCTGAAATGCCCAAAAATCTCAAAACTACGGGTGCATTGGCAATGGTACGGCATCCTTACTATACCGCCGGACTGGTTTTAATCTGGGCACGTCCCATGAACAGAACGGATTTCGTTATAACTCTGATACTCACAGTGTATTTTATCCTCGGATATATAAACGAAGAGCGCAAACTAATTAAAGAATTTGGACAGGATTACATAGAATACCGCAAAAAAGTTCCGGCGCTGATACCTAAACTGTGGTCATACCATGAAAAATAGCGATGTATGTATCATTTTTCTTAAATTTCCGGAAGCCGGAAGGGTAAAAACACGTTTAGGAAAAGCCATTGGGATGGAAAAAGCAGCGGAAATATATAAAAAACTGGCTGAAAATGCCGTAAAGTCAATAGAATCTGATAAATATGACCTTCTGATAGCTATAGATTCTCATGAAAAATCACACGAGTTCAAAAACTGGCTTGGAGATTATGAATTTATAGCTCAGACAACAGGGGATCTTGGCAGAAAAATGCAAAACGCCTTTGAATATGCGTTTGAAAGGGGATACACTAACTGTATTATTACAGGAAGCGATATACCGGAGCTTGACAGCGAAATGATTTCGGAGGGTTTCTCCGCTCTTGCAGACAGCGATGCAGTTCTGGGAAAAGCGTTCGACGGCGGTTATTATCTTGTCGGAATGAGCGGACCATCAAAGGAATATTCTATATTCAGTAATATGATATGGAGTATTGATACAGTATTGATTGAAACTTTGAAAAGGCTCGAAACAAGAGATAAGTCAGTAGCTTTATTGAAAGAACTAGGCGACATTGACACCGTGGATGACCTTATGAAATTCGGGGATAGATTTGTTTAAGAAACTGATAATACTCATACTTATTGCCGTTTTTATAATCCTGCTGCGCAGCAGCGAATATTCAGATATGGCTACGTTCTCATATCTGAAGACACACGCAGACGGGCTGAAAACCTATGTACATCAACACTATGTTACTTCCGTTCTTCTCTATACAGCAGGGTATTTTCTTTATACAGCTTTTGCTTTGCCTGGCGCGATTATCATAAGTCTTTTCGGCGGTTATGTGTTCGGCGTTGTTTTGAGTCTTGCACTGTCCGTAACAGCAGCCACGGCAGGTGCTTCCGCCGCTTTCTTTATCTCAAGATATCTGCTTGGCAACTATATCCACGATAAATATGCTCGTCAGCTCACGCTTTTTAACACAGAACTTTCAAAAAACGGGCATCTTTACCTTTTGACATTGAGATTTATCCCCGTTTTCCCTTTTTTTCTAATTAACATACTGGCAGGACTAACGAATATTCCATTCAGAACATTTCTCTGGACTACAGCTTCGGGAATAATACCAGGAGGATTTGTTATAATGTTTGCGGGCAGCAGACTCGGAGAGATAAACTCGCCAGAGGAAATATTTTCGCAAAAGATGCTTCTGGTTTTTGTTCTTTTCGGCGTAATGATGCTAATACCTGTTATTTATAACAAGATAAAGAGCAGAAAATGACAGTATCAGTCATAATTCCGGTTTTTAATGAGCAAAATACTATAAACAGCACTGTTTCACGACTTAAAGACTGTGAAATAATCGTTTCAGACTGCAACGGCAGGACATTAGACGTTATTTCAAACGAAAAAGTCGTAAAGGTCATAACATTAAAGGGCAGGGGCATACAGATGAACAAAGGGGCAGAGGCGGCAACCGGTGACATCCTGCTTTTTCTGCACTGTGATACAAAACTACCGGAAAAATGGCATGAATCTGTCGTGAAGTGCCTCGAAACTGCTGACTACGGTGCATTTTTACTCGGAATTGACAGTAAAAGACCCGTGTTTCGTATAATCGAGTTTTTTTCAAACATAAGATGCCGTCTGACAAAGATACCATACGGAGATCAGGCTATTTTTATAAAAAAACAGTGCTTCAATGGCTATAAAAAATATCCGCTCTTCGAGGATTTCAGGCTGATGCAGGATGCTAAACGAGCCGGATTTAAATTCGGACTCATCAATAAAAAAGTGCATACCTCTGCGCGCCGATGGGAGAAAGAGGGTGTGCTTTTTACTACACTGCGCAACTGGTACATGACACTGCGCTATCTTTCCGGCACACATCCGGACAACATGAAATCGCACTACGGAGACACAAGGTGAAAGAACTTTATCTCATTGCTGCGATGGCTGAAAACAGAGTTATCGGTGCTGGAGGAAAAATCCCATGGCACATTCCTCAGGAACTCCAGCTTTTCAAAAAACTGACCACTGATAATATAATTGTAATGGGTAGAAAGACTTACGAGTCAATTGGCAGACCTTTGCCCGACAGGGAGAATATTGTTATATCTTCTCACAAAATAGAAGGCGTTACAACCTGCCGAACCATCCTTGAGGCTGTGCGCATAGGCGAGCAGACAGACAGGAAGCTATTTTTTATAGGTGGAGCAGATATTTATAATCTTACAGTCAATATTGTCAGCCACATGTATATTTCATGGGTCAAAGGCAGATATAAAGGAGACACCTATTTCCCTGAAATTGATCTTCTTCAATGGCGTGAAGCAGAAAAGACATATTTTGACGAATTCACCATGATTCACTACACCCGCCCGCAAAGCTCCTCATACAGTCTGATATAGCCGGAAACCATTGCATTGTCGGAAAATTTTAATGCCGTATGGAATCCGTTCGATGAAAACCTCTTCACAAGCTCCCTGTCGTCGTAAAGCAGGTTAAAGCTCTCTGCAAGCGCCTCCGAGTCTTTAACAGGAGACAGCAGACCGTTAAAATTATCTTTCACAAGCTCAGGTATTCCACCAGCGGCTGTGGCGGCCACAGGGCGCATCATGAACATGGCGTCTATAATGGACGTGCACAGACCTTCTGTTTTAGAGGACATGCAGAATACATCGAAAAGAGCCAGATGTTCGTATACGCTCTCCGTATGTCCTGTGAAAATTATATCACTGCCATAAGGGGTTGCGGCAGCATAAGCCTTTAATTCATCAGAAAGGGGACCGCCGCCAACAATAACAAGAGATGCGTTTTCAGCCTCCTCTCTGAAACGGATGAAAGCGTCTATGAGCGTTTTCTGGTCTTTGTGGTCGGATATATTGGCAACGTTGCCGATAACAAATCTGCCGTAAAGTTCGTACTTATCTATAAGCTCTTTATAAAGAAGATAATTTAATGATTTTGGAAAGCGGACGCCGCTATTTATCAGTCTTATTCTTGAACCGGATATCCCGTCGCTTATAAGCATGTCTCTGATAGCTTTCGATATAGCGACTATAATATCAACCTGTCTGTTGTCATATTTTTTCCGGCTGAAATATCCTTTGTTTACAGAGAAATCCACGCGTCTGGTGTTTATCAGCTTAAACCCGGTTCCCATGACCTTTGCCAGCAGAGCAGGGGTGAGAGAATGTGCGTCGTGGGTATGGACTATATCCGGTTTTTCAATGCGTATCAGTTTTTTAAGCTCTCGCATAAAGCTGAGGTCGGTTTCGCCCCTGAATTTCATTGGGATAATGGACTGGACACCCCTTTTCGGGAACTGACCGTCAGCGTTACACACAAGTATCGACTCAAAACCAGACTCCAGCAGCCCTTCGTGTAAAAACTGCGCCTGCCTCTGTCCGCCGCGCCATTCTTTCCCTGTGTCGATATGGATTATCTTCATCAGCCGACCATATATGTGCCTGTTCCGGCAGCAATAAGTGTATTTTCATCGTTTTTCAGCTTTGTTCTGACCACGGAAACCTTGTTTCCTGTGCGCATAGCTTCTCCGGTTGCAATGAAACTGACACCGCGCCCCGGTCGCAGGTAGTCCACGCGCATGTCTATAGTGCCAAGTTTTTCGAATTTTTTCATAATATCGGCTCTCTGGTCATATTTCATGCGGCTTATAACCCCGTCAACGGCGATAATTGCACCTATGATATCCAGAACACTCGAAATTACGCCTCCGTGCAGGATATCCTGAATATAATTCCCTATGAGATGATCCTGCCGTTCAACCCTGATATAAGGATTAAGTGATCCGTCCAGAAGCACTTTTATCCCCAGATTCCTGCTGAAAGGAGTGTTGGTCTCAAAAACTTCTTTAACACATTCGTAAACTTTTGCATCCATTCCGGTATCTTACTTTCAAAAGACTGTTCTTGTCAAATATCCATCACTCTTATACAATAGTTTTTGTGTAAAGGAGAAAAAATGTTGATTGAAGCTGTTGATCTTGTGAAGAAATTCGATAAAAAAGCCGCTGTGGACGGCATATCACTGTCTGTGGAAGCGGGTGAATCGGTGGCTCTGCTCGGACCAAACGGAGCAGGAAAAACCACAACCGTAAATATGCTTACCGGACTTTCAAACCCTACAGCAGGAAAAATCCTTTACAACGGCAAGGTGTTCGACTCATCCGACAACACCATAAAACGGGAAATAGGAGTGGTTCCCCAGCACAACAACGTAGACCGCGACCTGACAGTTGAAGAGAACCTCATCGTCCACTGCAAGCTGTTCGGAATAAAAGATATTCAGAAAGCGGTACAGGATGCGCTGGACTTTTCGGGGCTTGCAGACCACAAGGACAAAACCGCGGATAAGCTCTCCGGCGGTATGAAACGCAGACTTGTCATATCCCGTGCACTGCTGCATAAACCCAAGGTGCTCTTTCTGGACGAACCCACCACAGGTCTGGACGCAAGCGTCCGCAGAACCCTATGGAGCTTTATCCGCTCTATAAACAAGACCCATGGCTGCACAGTAATCATGACCACACACTACATCGAAGAGGCGGAAATGCTCTCCGACCGCGTGATAATCATGGACAACGGCAAAATAGCCGCCGAGGGCAAAACCAAGGAACTTAAAGACTCCATAGGTAAATTTGCCCTTGATATATATAAGGAAAATGAGATTGAAACCATACATTTTCCGACAAGACACGATGCCATCGCGGCGTTGGAAAATATCACGACAGAGGCAAGGATACGCGAAGTGACACTTGAGGACGTGTATCTCAAAATAACAGGGCGGAGGATAGACGCATGAACGGCATAAAAGGCGTACTTTACCGCGAAATGCGCGTTCTGAAAAGCCGCATATACCGCAATATCTTAGCGTCTTCAGTATCTCCGCTGCTGTTTCTTCTGGCATTCGGATACGGGATTGGCAGAAACTCCTCTGTCGGACAGACAGGCTACATAGATTTCCTCATTCCGGGACTTATTGCAATGACAAGCATGAACCAGAGCTATGGGATTTCGAGTGATATCAACATATCCCGATTCTATTTTAAAACGTTCGACGAATACCTGCTTGCTCCGGTAGGAAGATGGGAAATAATAACAGGAGAAGTGATTTACGGGATAATCAAAGGGCTTATCCCCGTGATTATAATCCTTATCTACGGCTACATCGCGGGAATGAGGCATATCCCTTCGCTGATGATAGTTCCGGCACTTTTGATTCACCTGATAATTTTTTCATTGCTCGGCATTGCCGTTGCACTGAAGGTAAAAAACCACGGCGATCAGTTTGCCGTCAACGCGTTCGTAATCACGCCTATGATTTTTCTTTCAGGCACTTTTTACCCCGTTGATAAAATGCCCTTAGTTGTCAAATATCTGGCACACATATTCCCCATGACCTACACAACGTCGCTCATCCGTGGCTCCGTTATCGGCATTGAGACGCAATATCTGGTCAATTTCGGTATTTCCGCTCTGATAGCGGCCGTTCTGTTTTGGATATGTATGCGCATAATGCGGGGGATGGAACCGTGAGATATCTCTGGCTGCTGTTTGTTGTCGTCGCCATTGCGTCCTCTCTGTTTTTCGGTTCAGTAAAACTGGACATACTGAGCGGCGATAATTTTGACATTATCACAAACCTGAGGCTGCCAAGAGCTGTATTCTCTTTTCTGATCGGTGCAATGCTTGGGCTTTCAGGCTCCGTATATCAGCTCGTGCTGCGAAATCCTCTCGCGGACAGCTTCACCACCGGAGCCGCATCATCTTCCGCTCTTGGGGCTGTTTTTGCCATTGCAGCAGGTTTTCCACCGGTTTATGTACCTCCGTTCGCATTTCTTACAGGAATCCTCGGACTATGGCTTGTTTATACACTGTCAGGCGGAGCAAATGGCGCCGTAACAATGATACTCTGCGGTGTGATAGTTAACATAGTTGCCTCATCCATAATGGGTTTTATAAAATTCTATTTCGATGAATCACTTTCGTCTGTGATATTCTGGCTTATGGGCGGTTTCAGCTATATCGATTTCTATGAACTGGCAATTGTTTTTATAGTGCTGACGGCATCGTTTATATACCTGAATAGCAGAGCCGCAGTGCTTGACATGCTGGTATTCGACGACAGCACAGCGCGGACAGGCGGAGTAGACATACGGAAGGAGAGGGCGGCGGCGTTTATCACGGCAACTATACTTGTTTCCGTTGCAGTGAGTTACAGCGGTCTTATAGGCTTTGTAGGGCTGATTGTTCCACATATCGCCCGCAGTACATTTCGACCGGATATGAAGTCAAACCTTTACTATTCAATGATATTCGGCGGACTCCTGCTGCTTGGTGCAGATACCTTCGCCCGTTCGGCGATAAGCTCCGGAGCGGAACTCCCTGTTGGTATAGTTACTGCGGTTATAGGCGGTGTATTCTTCTTCTATATCCTCGTTAAACGCCGTGCGGAGATGTGGCATGATTAAATACGGCAGAATTTACTTTAAAAGACCAGACTTTGCACTTGATATAAATGATTTATTAATTAAAACTCATGATAAAGTTGCTATTCTTGGTGAAAATGGTTGCGGCAAAAGTACATTTATCAACTATAGCTGCGGATTGCTGGAATCAGAGCTAAACGTTTCATACATGGACAGACCGCTGAAAAGCATGTCCACAGAGGATAGGGCGAAGATGTTTGCGCTGTTCGCCCAGAATCCAGACGTATCGTTTCCGTTCACTGTTTTCGAGATAGTACGCATGGGCAGATTCCGCATGTGCGGCGGAAAATACAGCCGTAAAGATGATGAAAAAACCATTGAAAAACTTACTCTTTTCGACATCGTAAAATATAAGGACAAACGTTTGAACGAGCTTTCCGGAGGCGAAAAACGACGAGTTCTGCTGGCGCGCGCTTTCAACCAGGAAACCCCATTCCTGTTTCTGGACGAACCTGTCAGTATGCTTGATGTCCGGCACTCACTTGAAATCATGAATATTATTGAAGATACTATGAAAACCGTCATAGCATCCATGCACGACGTCAATCTCGCTATAAGATATTTCAAACGTCTCATTTTCATGAAGGATGGAAAAATACTTTACGATATTTCAAACAAGGAAGTGACGCCTAAGATAATAGAAGAGGTTTATAATGTTAAGGTTTCTCCTAATTCTCACGATTTCTCTTTCATCATTTAGCGCCTTTGCCGCAGAGAGGGTAGTTATTCTTGCTCCTGCAGCGGGAGACATTATACAAAAACTCGGAGCTGAAAGCAAAGTTGTTGGTGTTACAAAAAATCTTGACGGATTTCCTAACGCCGTCGAGGTCGGCACGCATCTTAAACCTAACATAGAGATAATCAGGTCGCTGAAGCCGGATCTTCTCATCGCAGGTAACGGCAAATATTTCACAGATGAAATAAAAGCTGCTCTTGGTATCAGAACTTATACTTTTGACCCGAACAATCTGGCGGAAATTTTATTGACCGTCAGAGACCTTGGAAAGGAGTTCGGCAAGGCAGATACCGCCGCCGCTCTGGAAAAGTCGCTTAAAAAGGAAATTACGGGGCTAAAAAAACCTGCGTGCAGGGTAAACATATTTTTCGAGGTATCGCAAACGCCTCTGATGTCTGCCGGAACCGACAGTATAGTAAGTGACATGGTGACCCGCGCCGGAGGCTACATGTCTGTCAAAGAAGAAAAGAAAGTCTTTAAGACAGGCATAGAGACAGTTGTTGCCGGCAATCCGGACATATACGTATATCAGGTCGGCCCTATGAATAAAAATCCAATGCCGCCGCAGGATAGGAACGAATACAAAGGATTGAAATCTGAATATGTAAAAGTGGAAGAGTCTGAATTTTCCAGAGCCAACACAACGGCATTTAAAAACGTAAAATTCCTCAATAACGTCTTCAACAATTACTGCGCCAATCACTAAAACAGAGCAATCCAATAAAATCAGGGGTTTCAGGGCGAACCAGCTTCTACCCTGACTACACAGTAACGTCCTATAAGATATATTATGTTAAATTAATTTGAACGAATTATGTTTGCGTTTGAACTGTAACTGGATTAGATTGTCTTACTTATTATTTTCAGAGGGTATTTGCTGTGGATTTTCTATTTATAACGGTTATGTCTAAGCCAATCTGGTCTTGGATACTCTTCTTTGCGATTGTGATATTCCTGCTTATTCTTGATTTGGGACTGTTCAACAAAAAAGATCATGAAATCGGTGTTGCGGAAAGTCTTAAAATGTCTGTGTTCTACATAGCCATAGGTCTTCTCTTCGGCGTATGGGTCTGGTGGAAGTTCGGACATGACAGCGGATTTAACTATCTGACAGGCTTTGTGGTTGAAAAATCGCTTGCTATGGATAACATATTCGTAATAGCCATGATATTCGGCTATTTCAAAACTCCTGCAAAATATCAGCACAGAGTTCTCTTCTGGGGGATCCTCGGCGTTATCCTTCTGCGCGGCATAATGATAGGACTGGGTTCAGCTCTGGTCAGCCGTTTCGAGTGGATACTCTATATATTCGCCCTTTTTCTTCTATACACAGGCGTTAAAATGCTCTTTAACAAAGAGATCGAAGACGACGACCTGTCAGACAACGCAATCCTTAAATTCCTTCGGAACCACCTCAGGATAACGGAGCATCTCCACGGGCACGATTTCTTCATAAAAGAGCCACATCCACAAACAGGCAAGCTCCACATTTACTGCACTCCCCTCTTCGTGGCACTGTTAATGGTTGAGATAGCGGATGTTATTTTCGCCGTGGACTCCGTACCTGCTGTTTTCACAATAACAACAGATCCTTATGTAGTATATACAAGTAATATATTTGCAATCCTCGGTCTGCGGGCGCTTTATTTTGCCCTTGCCGCCATGATAAAACGCTTCTACTACCTGAAATACACACTTTCTCTGGTTCTTGTGTTCATAGGTTCAAAGATTTTCATAGGCGACGTGTTTGGATGGTATCATTTTTCATCACTTCAATCGCTGACGATAACGCTGTTTCTGCTGGCATCAGGCGTTTTCTTTTCTCTCTGGAAAACAAAAAAATAGCTAACGGATAAAGGCTTCCGTTCCTTTCAGGGTGAGCCAGACAGTTGCGCCGTAGCGTATCAGCTTTCCTGTGAAGACCAGAACGGAATATTTAAGAAAATGTATCTTGAAAAGACCGCCAACAAGGCAAAGAGGGTCGCCGATTATCGGTATCCATGAGAACAGCAGGGAAACTGCACCGTATTTGTTATAGGTACGCTCAGCTTTTGCCCTGCTCTCATCGCTGATTTTGAGTATCTTTCTTATGGCGTAATCACTGCCGTAATAGCCTATGGCATAGGTTGTGCAGGCTCCGAGATAGTTTCCTGTAACCGCGCACACAAGAAGAAGAACAGGGTTCAGCCCCTTTATCACCAGCGCCACAAGAAGCCATTCGGAAGCGACCGGAATAGCTGTCGATGCGAGAAACGCCAGCATAAACATAGATAAATAACCGTATTGTATCAGCCATTCATGCATAAACTCTTATACCACCGCCTTATCGTATTGACTAGCACAGATAGAAATACTATAACAGAAAACCCAAAAGACTGCGGTTATTTAATAATTTCGGGGGAATTTATGATTCTTGCAATATTTGATTTGGACGGCACCATCCTCGACACGCTTCAGGATATTCACGAATGTCTCGACGACACTATGAAACATTTCGGTCTTAAAAGATTTTCCATAGATGTAACAAGAAGTTTTGTAGGTGATGGAATTAGAAAACTGGTCATTCGCGCAGCAGGGGAAGAAAATTTCAAAGACGAGATGGAAGTTTTTTTCCGAACCCTTTACGCTGAGAAAATGACAGTAAACACAAGAGTAATAGATGGTTATGATGAAATATTCGAGTATCTGGACAGAAATAATATAAAAACAGTTATTCTTTCAAATAAAATAGAATCTTTAACAGGCGGACTTGTTCAGCATTACGGTATAGACAGGTATTTCGACAAATGGTACGGAGGCGACAGCTTCGGCGCAAAGAAACCCTCCCCTGTCCCTGTTGAAAATATTGTTAAAGACTACGGTGCCGAAAAATCATCCACTATTATGATTGGAGACAACCACACGGATATTGAAGCTGGCTACTATGCAGGGGTAAAAACTTGCTTTTGCACTTTCGGCTATGGTACTGTGAGTGATGTTAAACCCGACTTCACAGTTAACGCCCCGCTTGAGATAATTGATATTCTGGAGGGTATGAAGTGACAAAAACAGCTTACTATGCAGATTACGTCTATTACAACAACAAGATACATACTAACACCCACCTGCTTACAGAGAATGACACTATAACAGGCATAGCCGAAAATCCGGCAGATGATTACACCATTGAAATTTTCAGCAACTCTGCAATCTTTCCAGGACTGGTGAACACTCATACGCATCTTCCGATGGGACTTTTCAGAGGGATGGCAGATGACCTGCCCCTCATGGAGTGGCTCCAGAATCACATATGGCCAGCGGAGGCAAAGTGGCTCTCGCCTGAATTTATTCAGGCGGCAAGTGACCTTGCTGCCATCGAAATGATAAAAAGCGGAACGACACTTTCCAATGACATGTATTTCCTGTCAGACCACATAGCTTCATCACTGAAAAAAAGCGGACTGAAAGGCATAATAGGTGTCGGGGTACTAGACTTCCCTACGAAATTCGGAACCGGCGCAGACGATTACATATCAAAAGCATCCGACCTTCACATCAAATATAAGAACGACGACAACATCACCGTTTCGCTCTGTCCCCACGCACCTTATACAGTAAGTCCTGAGAACTACGTTAAATGTGTCGAGTTCTGCGGAAAACACGACCTTCTTCTGCACACCCATCTCATGGAGGCTGCAAACGAAGCAGCGGATTCTGTCGCTAAGCACGGAAAGACCACAGTCCATATTATGAATGAAACAGGAGCTTTTGATATTAAGAGTATTTTTGCCCACTGCGTACATCTTGGCGATGATGATATAGCCATTATGGGCGAAAAAAATGTAAGCGTTTCACACTGCATCCAGAGCAATATGAAGCTGGCGAACGGTTTTGCACCAGTCAAAAAGATGATGGATGCCGGAATCAACGTAACCATCGGCACTGACGGTGCGGCAAGTAACAATGATCTCGATATGATTGACGAAATGCGCAGCGTCGCTCTGGTTCACAAAGGTGTGCTTAGAGACGCAACCGCCCTGCCCGCCGAAACTGTTCTGCATATGTCGACCACGGGCGCCGCGAAAGCCCTTGGCGTAGACGACACAGGCGAGCTTAAAAAAGGAAATAAAGCCGATTTCATCGTGGTTTCTTTCGACAGCCCGAAGACCACCCCAGTTTTTAATCCTGTTTCCCACCTTGTATATTCCGCATCATCATCCGACGTAACGGCTATGTATGTCAACGGTAAGTGTTTGATGAAAGATAGAATAATCCATACAATGGATGAAGAGAAAATAAAGTATAACGCCAGGCTCTGGGCGGATAAGATAATAAACGGTTAGAGGAATATGATGAAAGATTACAAAAGTTATTCAAACCCTTTGCAGGAGAGGTATGCCAGCCCTGAAATGCTCTACCTTTTCTCACCGCACAAAAAATTCACTACATGGCGCAAGCTCTGGGTTGCCCTTGCAGAATCTGAAAAGGAACTCGGACTCAACATCACTGATGAGCAGATTGCAGAGCTTAAAGCCAACGTTGAAAACATAGATTTTGAATATGCGGCTCAAATGGAACGCAAATTCCGCCACGACGTTATGGCGCACGTCCACACATACGGCGAGTGCTGCCCCAAGGCAATGCCCATAATTCACCTTGGCGCTACAAGCGCTTTTGTCGGTGATAACACAGACGTTATAGTCCTTAAAGAGGGGCTTGAGATCGTCCGTAAAAAGATGGTCAACGTCATGGACAATATGAAAAAATTTGCTCTGAAATATAAAAATATGCCTACGCTCGGCTTCACACATTTCCAGCCGGCACAGCTCACCACCGTTGGCAAACGTGCCTGCCTGTGGCTTCAGGACTTTGTTCTGGACTTCGAAGCACTTGAGTTTGCACATGAAAATCTGCGTTTCAGAGGTGTTAAGGGCACGACCGGAACTCAGGCTTCCTTCCTTCACCTTTTCGAAGGCAACCACGCAAAAGTGCGTACACTGGATGAGACTGTGTCTAAAAAGATGGGATTTGACAAGGTTTTGACCATAACAGGGCAGACTTATACAAGAAAACAGGACACAAGAGTCCTTGCGGTACTCGCGGCAATCGCGGAGTCAGCTCATAAAATGGCTACTGACCTGCGGCTGCTTGCCAACCTGAAAGAGATTGAAGAGCCTTTCGAAAAAAACCAGATAGGTTCCAGCGCCATGGCATATAAACGCAACCCTATGCGCAGCGAGCGTGTCTGCTCCCTTTCCCGCCATGTCATAGCGCTCAGCCTCAACCCTTACATGACCCACGCTACCCAGTGGTTTGAAAGAACTCTTGACGATTCAGCAAACAGACGTATAGGTATCTCCGAGGCGTTCCTCGCCATCGATGCGATCCTTGAACTGCTTTACAACATCACTGACGGCATGGTCGTCTATGAAAAGATGATAACAAAACGCGTTATGGAGGAACTCCCCTTCATGGCGACAGAAAATATTATAATGGAATCCGTCAAACGAGGCGCAGACAGACAGGTCATGCACGAGGTAATCCGTGTCAACTCTATGGAAGCTGGTAAACGCGTCAAGATGGAAGGCAAGGACAATGATCTTCTCGACAGACTGGCTGCGGACAAGGACGTGCCTTTGAACAAAGAGGAAATCATGGCTCTGCTCGACCCTATAAAATTTGTCGGACGAGCACCGGAGCAGGTTGACCAGTTCCTTGGAGAAGAAGTAACACCTGTTATTGAGAAGTATGAAAAATTTCTCGGAATGGACGTAGACATCAAAGTATAGAAACGAAACGGGCGGGTTTTAACCCGCCCTCTTTTTATCTTGTCAGATCAACTTTTCCAATCAGTTCGCTGAAATTCGATATATTATTTTCAGCCATATATTTGTCAAGGTCGTCTATTATCCTTAACGGTATCTCAGGGTCTATGAAGTTTGCCGTACCCACCTGAACGGCGGATGCGCCCACAAGTCCGAACTCCACAACATCTCGCCAGTCTATTATGCCGCCGATGCCCATTATCGGGATATTAACTGTCCTGAATGTCTCGTGAACCATGCGTATTGCAACCGGTTTGATAGCGGGACCTGAAAGTCCGCCCGTAACGTTGTAAATATTGGGCTTTCTGGTATGGATATTAACGGACATGCCAAGCAGCGTATTTATCGCGCTGATTGCGTCCGCTCCAGCCTGCTCGCAGGCTTTCGCGTAAACCTTGATATTTGTGACGTTCGGCGACAGTTTCACCATAAGCGGTTTGTTTTTAATAGCTTTTTTGACGTTATAAGTGACTTCGTATGTCATTTTCGGGTCGGTACCGAAGGCTATGCCGCCCTCTTTTATGTTCGGGCAGGATATGTTCATCTCAAGCATATCAACGTCGGCATCGTCGAGTATACGGGCAACTGCCACATATTCATCAATGGTTTTACCCCAGAAGTTAACGATTATCTTCGTGTCGTGCTTTCTGAGTTCAGGCAGTTTTTCGTTTATAAATTTATCCACGCCGACGTTCTGAAGCCCGATGGCGTTTAACATTCCCGATGTGGTCTCCATTATTCGGGGCATGGGATTACCGGCAGTTTCTTGCAGTGATATACCCTTAACAGAGATTCCGCCTAGCCTGCTTATATCGATATGTTTCGCATATTCCAGACCATAGCCGAACGTTCCGCTGGCAGTGATTATCGGGTTCTTGAATTCTATACCGCAAAAGACGGTTTTAAGTCTGTCAGACATAAACGATTCTCCGAATTAGATTAATTTATCCCACGCAATTTTGGAGCCGTCGAAAACAGGACCTTCGACACAACAGCGTTTCTGCACTATTTCGTCGCCATCTTTCACATATATGATACATCCGAGGCAAGCACCCAGTCCACAAGCCATGCGCTCGTCCAGAGAAACTTCCACCGGAACGTCCGCATTGATACAGATTTCGCTGACGGTTTGGAGCATGGGTTTGGGTCCGCAGGTGTATACCATATCGTAAGTTTCAACATTTTCCTTAAAAGGAAGTGTGACATATCCTTTTATTCCGGCGGAACCGTCGTCAGTTGTAACTATCAGATGGTCGGTGTTTTCTTTCAGCTCTTCAAGAAGAACAACGTCGTCCACGGTACGACCGCCATAATAGAGGTCAACCACACAGCCGCGTGTTTTAAGAGTTTTCGCGAGCCAGAATACAGGAGCGATGCCTATTCCTCCGGCAACAAGAGCCACACGCTTATTCTCAAGCAGTGTGAAGCGGTTGCCGAGGGGCGCGGAAAACTCTATCATTCCGCCCTCGTGGAACTCGCTGAGCAGTTTTGTTCCTTTGCCTACAACCATATAAACAAGGCTGAACTTGCCGTCTTTAACGTCTGCGATACCCAGCGGGCGGCGTAGAAGCGGATCGTGCGTGTAATCCTGACTTCCGGGTTTTATCATAAGGAACTGACCGACGTTAGCCTGCGTAACAAACTCTTCGGATTTTATTTCAAGGAAAAAGTACTTATCATTAAGCTGTTGATTTTTAACAACTTTTCCTTTCATGTTCAGCCTCTTTTATAATATTCCTGAATGGGCGTAACCGTCAGACCTTTTTGTCCTGCCGCGATGGCTACTATGCACGCTTTCGCAGCCTCAACGGTTGTGACGTAGGGCACACTGTAGCTCAGCATGGTACGTCTGATGGATTCGCTGTCCAGTCTGGATTTTTTACCTTCAGGGATATTGATAACAAAGGCGATTTCGCCGTTTTTAATTTTGTCCACAACGTTTGGACGAATACCTTCGTGAACTTTTGCAAGTTTAACGACTTCAAGTCCGTTTTCGCGCAGGAAATTATAAGTTCCTGATGTCGAAACAAGTTTAAAGCCGGTCTTAACAAGTTCCCTCGCAACGCCAAGTATCTCCTCTTTAACGGAGTCTTTAACGCTGATGAAGACGTTGCCGCTTTTGGGAAGTTTATTTCCTGCGGCTATCTGAGCCTTGTAAAATGCGCTTCCGAAATGGGAGTCGATACCCATGACTTCGCCTGTGGATTTCATCTCCGGTCCGAGTACAAGGTCTGTTCCGGGGAACTTGACGAAGGGGAATACTGACTCTTTCACGGTGAAGTAGCTTATGTCCACCTCTTTTGTGAAGCCGAGGTCTTTCAGTTTTGCGCCTGCCATGACCTTTGCCGCCATTTTTGCCAGCGGAACACCTATAGTCTTGCTGACATAGGGAATTGTTCTGGATGCTCTGGGGTTTACCTCAAGCATATATATCTCTTCGTCTTTGATGGCATACTGGATGTTCATCAGACCGATGACTTTAAGCTCTTTCGCGATATTCTTTGTATATTCAAGGAGTTGTGCGCGCACAGCATCGCTTATGGTTCTTGACGGGATTGAACACGCGGAGTCGCCTGAGTGAACGCCCGCCTCTTCAATGTGCTGCATGATGGAGCCGATAACGGTTGTTTCGCCGTCGCTTATGGAGTCAACGTCCACCTCGGTTGCGTGCTGGAGGTATTTATCTATCAGAACAGGGTGCTCTTCGCTGGCTTTAACTGCGTACACCATGTAGTTCTGGAGCGATTCAGTGTCGTACACTATCTCCATAGCCCGACCGCCGAGAACATATGACGGACGCACAACAACGGGATAGCCTATCTCTTCGGCTATTCTGAAAGCATCCTCGGCATTTTTTGCTATGCCGTTGGGCGGCTGTTTTATATTCAGTCTGGTTATCATATCCTTAAAGCGTTCCCTGTCTTCGGCTATGTCTATGCTGTCCGGTGAGGTGCCAAGAATCGGAACGCCTGCTTTTTCCAGCGGTACTGCCAGTTTAAGGGGTGTCTGACCGCCGAACTGGACGATTACGCCGAAGGGTTTTTCTTTATCTACAATATTAAGAACGTGTTCCCTCGTAAGGGGTTCGAAATAGAGTCTGTCGGATGTGTCATAGTCGGTTGAAACGGTTTCAGGGTTACAGTTGACCATGATTGTTTCGAATCCCATCTCTTCAAGGGCAAAAGAAGCATGAACACAGCAGTAGTCAAACTCTATACCCTGACCGATACGGTTGGGTCCGCCGCCGAGAATCATTATCTTTTTCCTGTCAGTGGGTTCCGCTTCACACTCTTTTTCATAAGTGCTGTAAAGATAGGGAGTGAAAGACTCGAACTCCGCACCGCATGTATCAACGCGCTTGTATACTGCCCTGCCCCTTGTCTTCGCCCAGACATCAAGCTCTGCGCAATTCATGAGTTTTGCCAGTCGTTTATCACTGAAACCCATCTGCTTTGCTTTAATAAATGTCGCCTCATCTATTGATGATATTGATATTTTTTTAAGTTCAGCTTCAAAATCTATTATCTGTTTGATGTTATCTAGGAACCACGGATCAATGAAACAGAGCTCGTGAACCTCAGCAACGGAGAATCCTGCTCTGAAAGCCTCGCCGACATACCACATACGTTCCGCAGTGGGTCTTCTGAGCAATGCTTTGATCTGTTCGATTGCAGCTTCTGTCTTGCGCTCTTCGTCGCTGAAAACCTCGTCGAAACCGGATTTACCTATTTCAAGAGAGCTTATCGCCTTCTGGATGGACTCCTTGAAGGTTCTGCCGATAGCCATAGCCTCGCCTACGGATTTCATCTGAGTTGTCAGAGTGTTGTCCGCACCGGGGAATTTTTCAAAGGTAAATCTGGGGTATTTGGTAACACAGTAGTCTATTGTAGGCTCGAAAGACGCGGGGGTCTTGAGCGTGATGTCGTTTTTAAGTTCGTCCAGAGTATAGCCCACAGCGAGCTTTGCCGCTATTTTGGCTATGGGGAAGCCAGTTGCCTTTGATGCCAGCGCGGAGCTTCTGGAAACTCTGGGGTTCATCTCGATGATAATCTGTTTTCCTGTTTTGGGATCAACGGCAAACTGTACGTTTGAACCGCCAGTATCGACGCCTATCTCGCGGATAACGGCGATGGCGGCGTTACGCATTATCTGGTATTCCTTATCCGTAAGGGTCTGGGCGGGTGCAACTGTTATACTGTCGCCGGTGTGAACGCCCATTGCGTCTATGTTTTCGATGGAGCAGATGATAACGACGTTGTCGTTGAGGTCGCGCATGACCTCAAGCTCGTATTCTTTCCAGCCGAGAACCGATTCCTCAACCAGAATTTCAGTTACAGGAGACGCTTCCAGCCCCCATTCAACGTATTCTTTATATTCTTCCATGTTATAGGCGACGTTTCCGCCTGTTCCGCCGAGAGTGAACGATGGGCGGATGATTGCGGGGAAGCCTATTTTATCGATGCAGTCAAGGGCATCCTGATATGTATTGACCACGTAGCTTTCGGGCAGGGTCAGACCTATTTTTTTCATAGCCTGTTTGAAGAGTTCCCTGTCTTCCGCTTTGTCGATAGCCTCTATTTTAGCGCCGATAAGCTCAACGTTATATTTATCCAGCACTCCGGCGGCATGAAGATCTTTCGCAAGGTTAAGGGCAGTCTGTCCGCCGACTGTGGGCAGAATCGCATCGGGTCGTTCCTTTGCGATAACTTTTTCCGCCATTTCAACATTAAGGGGTTCGATGTATGTAGCATCGGCTATTTCGGGATCTGTCATAATTGTCGCTGGGTTAGAGTTGATGAGGATAACCCTGTACCCCTCTTCTTTAAGCGCTTTTACAGCCTGTGTTCCCGAATAGTCAAATTCGCACGCCTGTCCGATGACGATAGGTCCGGAACCTATTATCATGATAGACTTAATGTCTGTTCTCTTAGCCAAAATATCCTCCGATGAACCTCTATGGGCAAAACTTCAATTTTCTATCAGATTTCAGCCGTTTTTACAAGGTTATTATGTGCACCGGACTGAATTTATATATCGCTTTCCTGCGGTCTGTTTTTAACTTTCTTAACCTTAACGGGTTCTTCGTCAGTAAACTCTGTAGCGAGGTAAAGATCTTCAACCTTTGCCCTTGCCCATGGCGTCTGCCGCAGAAATTTCAGACAGGACGGAACCGACTGATTTTTTATGAAACACTTGATGGTGATAAGTTCGCCCAGCTTTTCCCATCCGTAGTGTTTTGCAAGTCTGTTCACAATCATTTCCAGCGTGATTCCATGAAACGGGTCTTTGTTTTTCAAGTTTTCAGTCATATTAATCCTTTGTGTTATTCGAAAAAAAAGCCCTGACTCAACAGGGCTTTTAGTTTAAGCATATTTTTCAAGAAGGAACAAGCACGACATTTTTAAAGGATCCGTAAGAGAGTGATGCTTTCCAGTGGTATCCTCCTTTACCATAACGGAAATCTGCTGCATTGAAATGCCGGTAAGTTCTGAAATCGTTGAAAGACCTATGTTCGCCTTTTTAAGCTCGTCCAGAAGGTCTTTAAGCGGAGTAGTCTTTACAAAAAACTGTATTTCGTTTGTGGATTGGAGTTTTTTTCTGTCCAGCCTCGTTTTGCTGGCGAAAACCCAAGGGGTGTAGATATAGGTAAGTCCAAGTGCGGCCGCGTGTTTGCAGAAAAGTTCTCTGGAGTTTTCACAGCTGCATGTATAGCCGATTGGATCACTCGCCAGATCAAGACTGACCTCATAGTCACCATGGTTGCCCTTTATAGTTCCTTTGATAAGCGAACCGTCAACAGAGCAGTTATGGAACTTCCCGACATAATTCTCTGCTCTCTGCAAGTTTATGCCTGAGCAGATGTTTTTGAGCTGTTCTTCAGTAAGTTTAATTAGCTGCATCGGGGTTGCCTCCTGTAACGTTGGTGTATATATCAATTAAACCGCACAATAACGCATAAATCAAATCGAATTACACCTGTCAGGCAATATCTATGTATTCCAGTTCTTTTTTCCATTTTTTCGCCAATACCTGTTTTATGACAGCATTTTTAGACTGCGAAAGCGAAGGATCGTCCGAGAGCACTTCGGCGGCATCATGACGCGCCTGCTGAAGCACCTTAACATCGCGCACAATGTTTGAAAACCGAAACTCCGGCAGTCCGGACTGACGCGTTCCGAAGAAATCTCCGGGGCCGCGCATCTCAAGGTCAATTTCGCTGAGACGGAAGCCGTCCGCATATCGGCACATGGCGTTTATGCGCTCCCTGCCCTCTTCGGAGACCTCTTTTCCTGTTATGAGCATACAATAGGACTGTCTGTGGCTTCTTCCCACACGCCCGCGCAACTGATGCAACTGTGAAAGCCCGAATCGCTCGGCGTTCTCAATTACCATGACGGTTGCCTGCGGAACATCCACACCAACCTCAACAACTGTGGTTGACACCAGAATCTTTATCGTGCCCGCTTTGAAAGCATCCATAAGCTGCTGTTTCTGCTCGTGTTTCATCCGCCCGTGGAGCAGTCCCACGTTCTCTTCACCGAAAACCCCGCAGAGGTTCTCATACTCGTCTGTGGCTGCTTTCAGGTCTATCTTCTCGCTCACGTCTATGAGCGGATATATCACATATGCCCCGTGTCCCTTGGCAATCTCAGAGGCAATGAGACTGTGTGCATCTTCTATATTATTGCTGTGTTTAGTTATTATGGGTGTACGCCCCGGAGGCATCTCGTCTATTATACTGATGTCGAGGTCGCCGTAGAACGAAAGCGCCAGTGTCCGCGGGATAGGCGTTGCCGTCATAAGAAGGATGTCCGGCATGTATCCCTTCTCTATCAATGATTTTCTCTGCTCAACACCGAAACGGTGCTGTTCATCTATTATAGCAAGCCCAAGGCGCATAAAATCTGCATTCTCCTGAATCACAGCGTGGGTGCCCACAACAAAATCCATATGTCCGGCGGCAATCATCTCTTTGGTGCGTTTCTTCTCCGACTGGGTCATGGAACCTGTCAGAAGCGCCGCTGTAACGTCGGTTCCCTGAATGAGCTTAATAAGGTTAGCCATATGCTGTCTGGCAAGAACCTCTGTGGGGGCGATTACGGCAACCTGCCAGCCGTTTTTTACAGCCACAAGCCCCGCCGTGAACGCAACGATGGTCTTACCGCTGCCCACGTCCCCCTGAACCAGTCTGTTCATCTGTCCGGTGGCTGACATATCGTTAAAAATCTCCGCCATGACCTTTTTTTGTGCGTGTGTGAATTTAAAAGGCAGAAGTCCTTTTATCCACTCAAGATATTCCATTTTTATGTCAAACCTTATGCCCTCCTGGCGGGCGTAGGCTTTCTTTTTATACAACAGCCCCATCTGAAGATAAAAAAGCTCTTCGTAAATGAAGCGCTGATATGCAGGATGGCTTCTGTCGGACAGAGATGGCAGTTCGTACGGTGTGTCAGGCATGTGTATCAGCCTGAGCGCCTCTTTCGCGGAAGGATATTTGTATTTCATCTCATATCTGGCGGGCAGATAATCAGGCACAAGACCAAGATACCGCTCCAGAGCGGATTTAACAGCGGAACAATAGCTTTTCAGCGCTACGGTTTTAGGCAGAGTGTAAACGGGGATTATCTCGCCCATCTCGTCCTCTTTGATGAACTGCGGGTGGATTATCGATTCCATGCCGCTGAAATTACCTGATTGACCGTAAAGTGTGTATTTATCGCCCTCTTTTAGAGCGCCAGACGGGAATTTTGCTGAGAAATGAAACCAGATTGCACAGAACTGACCGAAATCAGCCTGAAAAACAGCCCTGTAGAATCTTTTCCTGTTTTTGGTTATAACGACACCACCAGTTTTGAAAACACCTGTCAATGCACGCTTTCCGCTCTGGGACTCGCCTATATACTCGTATCTGTAAGGGAAATGATAGAGCATATCCTCGACAGTTCGGATATTCTGCTTTTCCAGAGCATCCGCAACCTTTTTACCTATGCGCGGGAGACTGCGGATGTCTACTGCTTTAAACTCTTCGGTAGTGTTTGCGGACTGTGCCAGAAGTGTTATCTCGGCAAGGATATTCTCAAGCTCTTTGCGCTCGTAAGTGTCTTTAAAAACAAAACCCGCAGAGTCAAAACCGCTGCGGGTGGTTATATCTTTCAGCGCATCCAGATATTTGCGCGGATTTTTAAAGTAGTCCGCCGTGTGATCTTTAATATCTGCAAGCAGTCTTAAAAGTCTTCCTCTGTCGTTTGCCATTTAAAACATGTTCAGAGCGGAAGATTCATTTCCTGAGAAAACTTTATGTACATCAAGGATTATCACCATTCCTGTTTCGGTCTTCGCAACACCCTGAATGTATTTAGTATCGGCGCCTGTGGATGCGGCTGGAGCCTTGTCCACAACATCGCTGCTGACGCGGAGAACATCCTCAACGTTATCGACAATAAAGCCTATTTTGCGTCCGTTGAGGTTGACAACAATTATACGGGTAGAGTTTGTAAAATCAGATGCCATAAGCCCGAGTTTCTTGCGCAGATCCACGATAGGGATAACCCTGCCCCGAAGATTTATGATGCCCTCAACAAATGAAGGTGCCTTGGGGACGGTTGTAATATCCACCATGCGGAGAATTTCTTCAATATCCATGATATCGATGCCGTATTTATCTTCAGCAAGAAGCAGACGGACATACTGTTTATATTCGGACATGGAGAACCTCTTTGTATTTTTGTGCAATCATATCAGTTTAATCGGAAGATTGCAAATATTATACTAAGGCGCCTGTCTTCTGCACAATTTTGTTATTCGCATCTACCTGAACGACTGTGGGCTTATAGTTTTCAAGCTCCTTTTCGTCGTACATGGCAAACGTGGCGATTATAACCATATCGCCGACATGCACCTTGCGCGCCGCCGCTCCGTTAAGGCATATTTCGCCGCTGCCGCGTCTGCCTTCAATGGCGTACGTCTGGAAACGTTCGCCGTTTGTTATGTTCCAGATATCTACCTTTTCATACTCTCTGATGCCTGACGCTTCCATAAGGTCGAGATCGATGCCTATGCTGCCTTCATAGTGCAGATCAGCATCTGTAACTGTGGCTCTGTGAATTTTTGATTTGAACATCTCTCTAAACATGATGCACCTCAAAATATCTGTTATCTATCAATCTTGCTTTTCCGACATATACGGCAAGCGCAACAACGAAATCCGCGTCTGTCATGCCCACTGAGACCAGAGTCTCAGGATTTACCGTTTCGATGTAATCTATCTTCGTGTGCGGATGACTCAGAATGAAATCCGCAATCTCTTTTCTTATGGTTTCAGTATCCTTCACGCCCTTTTTCAGCAGGTCTTCGACAACTTTGAAACTGCCGCTGAGAGCCAGTGCTGAAACGCGTTCCTCCGCACCGAGATAAACGTTTCTTGAGCTGAGTGCCAGACCGTCAGCCTCGCGCACGATAGGCATCCCCACAACTTCAACGTCCATGTTCAAGTCTTTCACCATACGCTTTATAACCTGAAGCTGCTGATAATCTTTTGATCCGAAATATGCTCTGTGGGGTTCAACAATGTTGAACAGCTTTGTAACCACAGTTGCAACCCCGGCGAAGTGCACAGGTCTTGTGATCCCGCAAAGAACCTCTGTGATACCGGATAACTCAACCTTAGTGCAAAAACCTTCGCCGTACATCTCCGAAGGTTCGGGGTTGAACACGATATCCGCGCCGTTCTTTTTAAGAAGTGCGCAGTCGTTTTCGAAATCGCGCGGGTAAGCCGCAAGGTCTTCCGTGGGTCCGAACTGTGTCGGGTTAACAAATATGCTGACCACAGTCACGTCGTTGTTTTTAACCGATTCGCGCACCAGCGACATATGCCCTTCATGGAGAAACCCCATGGTGGGAACAAGTCCCACAGTTTTAGCAGATGCCTCTATTTTTTTAATTTCAGTTTTTATATCAGCTACTTTTCTAAATATCTTCATCTATCACCTCAGAAAGAATGTATATCCTGCGGGAATTCAGCGGTTTTTACCTCTTTAATATAAGTCTTTGCCGCCTTTGATATTATCTTATTAACATTGGCATACTGCTTGACAAATTTTGGTGTGAAGCCGTCGAATATACCGAAAACATCATGAAAAACAAGCACCTGTCCGTCGCAATGAACTCCGGCACCTATGCCTATGGTGGGTATTTTCAGGGTGTCCGTTATCACCTGCGCAACAGAACTGACAGTGCCCTCAAGCACTATAGAAAACGCTCCTGCCTCTTCCAGTGCAACAGCATCGGCAAGCAATTTTTCGTGCCCTTCCCTGCCCTGTATGCGGTATCCGCCCATTGTACTGACGAACTGCGGCATGAGACCGATGTGACCCATAACGTTTATGCCGCATCCGGTGAGTTTTTTTACCAGTCCGGCACGTTCTCCGCTGCCTTCAATCTTAACAGCGTCAAATCCGGTCTCTTTAATGACGCGGATAGCGTTTTCAAGGGCTTGTTCGTCTGATACATGATAGGAACCGAACGGCATGTCGGCGATAAGAAATGCGTTAGTCGCGGCACGTTTGACCATTTTACAGTGATAGATTATTTCATCTACCGTGACCGGAAGAGTGTTTTCATAGCCGTTTATGACCATTCCAAGGGAATCACCCACGAGAATCATATCTATTCCGGCTTTGTCCAGTATAGATGCAGACGTGAAATCATATGCGGTGAGACAGGATATTCTTTCACCGTTAGACTTCATTTTTTTGATTGTATTGACTGTAATCTTTTTGATATCAGTGTGTTTGCTCATATCCAACCTCTGATTTTCTGATTACAGACGCAAGACATGGCAAAAATTGAACTTTGTTGATTTGCGGTGTCTCGGTCCGAAGATCCAAGCAAGTGAATAATAGGTAATTAAAGAACTTACGTCAAGATAAAAAAAAGAGATCTTACGACCTCCTCTGGTTGTTGACAAAAAACTAAGAAAATCAGATTGCTTAATCCTTTCAGTCCTCGCAAAGACGAAAGTTGCTGCCATTACAGAGAAGCCAAAGTCTTTATGAAACAGCTTTGCTATGAGCTAATCCAATTGAGTTTAGACCAGTTTATCATCAGTCAGAGGAGGTCTTACGACCTCCTCTGTTAACTTTTTAGAAAGTTGGCGGCGTATCCACCCAGAGAGCCACAGCCGGTTTATCGGTTCTGTTGCGTATCTTGTGTGGCATGTTTGAGCTGAAATATATGCTGTGTCCTGCCGGAAGATGGTACTCATCAGCACCTATCACCACGCAGATCTCGCCTTCTATAACGTAACCGAACTCTTCACCTACGTGCTGATAATATTCGGAACCTGTTTCACCGTAAGGGTCGAGCTCTATAAGCATGGGCTCAAGTTTTCTGTTAACAAGTTTAGAAGCGATGAACGACATCGAAATACTCTTGTTTTTAAAAACTTTATATTCCGAGGGATCAAACACGTTAACAATGTTGCGTTCATCCTCAAAAAGTTCGCTGATAGTTGTTCCGAGCGCAAAGCAGATCTTTTTCAGCGAAGCGATAGAGGGTGAGTTCTTTCCATTCTCTATCTGGCTGATAAAACTTTTGGTAAAACCGGTTTTCTGGGATATATCCTCAAGGGTCATACCAAGTTTTTTTCTGATCTCTCTTAATTTGATACCGTAAGGCATAATAACACCCCATAAAAATAATTAAGATTATATATTAAATAAAGACACACTGTCAACATCTTTCGTTAATAATTAATCTTTTATTTTACGATATTTACTAATATATTACCCAATATTATCTTATTTTAATTAATATCTCGTCAAAAATTACTTTAACAGTTGACTGAAAACAAATAGGCGAATATCCTGTTTTAAATATTATTGGACAGGTGATTATATGGAATCTGTATTACGCAGGCTGAACACCGCTCCTGTTAAGGGTGAAAGAGTTTTTACAGCAGACAGCGCAGATATAATCGGCGAAGTTATACTTGATGATGACGCAAGCATCTGGTTTAACGTCGTTTTAAGAGGCGATGTGGAAAAGATAGTCATAGGGAAATGTTCAAACGTTCAGGACGGAACCGTTATACATACCACTTTAGATAAATTCCCTACTATATTAGGTGATTACGTCACAGTAGGACATAACGCTATGCTTCACGGATGCAGAATAAACAACAACGTTCTGGTTGGTATAGGTGCAATCATCCTTGATGATTCGGAAATAGGAGAAAACTCCATAGTAGCCGCAGGATCCCTTGTCCCCCCCGGCAAGAAGTTCCCTCCCTGCTCCCTCATAATGGGCAGCCCCGCAAAAGTGGTGAAGACATTGGAACAAAAGGATATTGACGGCATAAGAAACTACGCCGACAGATATATCAGCTACAAGAACATGTACCTTGAAAACGGATATAAGTCGATTTAAATATTAGTAACATTTTTTTTAATAAGAATATCAGATACAAAAAAAGCGGAGGCGTTAACCTCCGCTTTTCTATTTGAAAGATTGTTGTCTTATTTGCCGTCGAACAGCGACCATGGTCCTCTGTGTTTGGAGTAGTCAACTGCTTTCGCTTTGTCAGCGTCAACATCTTTGCGGATCTTAAACACCTGACCGGGGAAAATCAGGTCGGGGTCTTTAATCTGCTCTTTGTTAGCCCAATAGATGAGCGGCCACATAAATGGGTTGAGGTATTTCGCTTTAGAGATATTCCAAAGATTATCGCCTCTGACGACTTTATACTTCATTATATCTTCAACTGAACCTGCAACCGGAGTTGAAGCAGCGGCTGAACCCTTGGTATCCGCTTTCATTGAAGCGGCTTTGCCCTCTGCAATCTCTTTCTGGATGGTATCGTTGTCAGTAGAAACAGATTTCAGCACAGCAAGTGCTTTTTCGCCTTCGCATTTGTCAATAAGACCTTGAGCCTCATCAAGTTTTGCTTTGGCTGCCTGATATGTGGCGGAGTATTTGGCTCCGTCCTCAGCATTTGCGGCAAGGTTGTTTTTTGCAGCTGCAAGCTCGGCTTTAGCCTGCTCGTTAACTTTCGCTCTTTCAGCGGCAACAAGTTTAACTTTTTCAAAATCGGCTGCTGCTTCAATCAGTTCAGCTTTTGCCTGTTTGTAAAGCTCACTTTTATCGCCACCTTTTTCAGCTTCAGCAACTTTTGCTTCCGCAGCTTCGAGTTTTTGTTTAGCAGCTAAGTATTCGGTTCCGGCGCACATTTCTGCGCCGCCCTCCTGAGCTGCCTTCATGGCGGCTCTGGCGTTGTCCATCTCCTGAACGGGAGGTTTTGTGCAGCCTGAGACTAACACAGCGGCTGCTATAACAGCCATAAACAGCAATTTAGTTACTCTGCTCATTTCATCCTCCGGGTTTTGTTTACATATAATAATATCACACATGAAATAGTTTGTCAAAAGTGCAAACTACTTATTTTTGTAATATTTATATAATTTATCAATCGTTCTCAGGGACGTTGAACTGCATAAAGAGTTCTTTAAGCTGTTTTTCGTCCACTTTGCTGGGTGCATCGCTCATCATATCGGTTGCTCTCTGCGTTTTGGGGAACGCAATAACGTCTCTGATGGAGTCGGAACCTGTCAGTATCGATGCAAGTCTGTCCACGCCAAACGCTATACCGCCGTGGGGAGGCGTTCCGTAGCGCAGAGCCTCTATGAAGAAGCCGAATTTATATTCCCTCTCCTCTTCCGTGAAGCCGAGAGCGTTGAACATTTTCTCCTGAACGTCGCTTCTGTGTATCCTTATGGAACCGCCGCCTATCTCCGAGCCGTTGAGAACAAGGTCATATGCTTTGGCGCGCATCTTGCCGGGATCTGTGTCAAAATAGTCCACGTCCTCGTCCAGCGGAGCTGTGAAGGGGTGGTGAACAGCGACGTATCTTTTATCTTCTGCATCGTATTCAAGCAGCGGGAAGTCCAGCACCCATGTGAATGAATACTGATCCTCTTTTATGAGACCGAGCATATTTGCGAGTTTTATACGCAGTTTTGACATATAAAGGTTCACGATTTCCTTTTTGCCTGCGCCGAAGAAAATGATATCGCCCGGTTTTGCGCCCAGTTCGCTCACAATCTTATCGGCAGAATCGCCGAGGAACTTAACAATAGGCGACTGGAGACCGTCTTCGTTCACTTTTATGTATGCAAGACCGGCTGCGCCGAGTCCTACAACGAAGTCTGTCATATCATCGATGTCCTTTCTTGAGAATTTCTCTCCTGCTCCCTGTGCAACAACCGCTTTTACAACCCCGCCGTTCTTAACAGTGTCGTTAAATACTTTGAATCCGGAATCTTTAACGAGGTCGTTGATAGTTTTAAGGAACATTTCGAAACGGGTATCGGGGGCATCATGACCGTATTTTTCCATAGCGTTGTCATATGACATTCTGGGGAAACCTTTTGTCAGTTTGATACCTTTTATTCTGTCAAAGATAAGGATGAACATGTCCTCGATGAGGTCCATGAGGTCTTCCCTGTCGATAAACGACATCTCCATATCCAGCTGAGTGAACTCAGGCTGGCGGTCTGCGCGGAGGTCTTCATCACGGAAGCATTTTACTACCTGAAAGTATCTTTCGTAGCCGGCAACCATCAGAAGCTGTTTGAACATCTGGGGCGACTGGGGCAGCGCGTAGCACTTTCCGGGGTTCACACGGCTGGGAACAAGGTAGTCTCTTGCGCCTTCAGGTGTTGATTTTGTAAGGAAAGGCGTTTCGATGTCCATGAAGTTTCTGCTGTAGAGAAACTCTCTGACAGTGCGTGTCAGTTCGTGGCGCAGTCTGAGGTTGTTCTGAAGTTTCTGTCTGCGCAGGTCGAGGTATCTGTATTTCAGCCTTACGTCTTCATTCGCATTGGTGTAATCGTCTATCATAAAAGGAGGAGTATTTGCGTTGTTCAGGATGCGCAGTTCGTCAACCATTATCTCTATTTCGCCTGTAGGAAGTTTTGTGTTGACTGTTCCGTCCGGTCTGCCGGAAACGGTTCCTTTAACAGCGATAACGAACTCGTTTCTCACGCTGTTGCCCTGTTCGTGGACTTTTTCGTTATATTCGGGGTTCATTACAACCTGAGTAAGCCCCTCTCTGTCTCTGAGGTCAACGAAAATAACGCCGCCGTGGTCTCTGCGTCTCTGAACCCAGCCCATAAGACAGACCTTTTCGCCGATGTTTTTTCCGGTAAGTTGTGCGCAGTGGTGGCTTCTTCGCCAGTCTCCCATGTTTGAAAGCACGTTAATTCCTCCTGAGTTTATCTATAATATATGCCGTAACCTTTGCGGTCTCAATCTCTTCCTGCGTACCAGCCTGCATGTCTTTGACAGCGGCGGTGTTTTTAGCAGCTTCGTCCTCACCTATCACAACGGTGAAAAGTGCACCGTATCTGTCGGCAAGGCTGAACTGCTTCTTCATCTTTCTGAAATCGTAGTCCATATCGACACTGATCCCCTGTGAACGCATTTCGTTCGCAAGTTTAAGTGCGGTTTTGTCTGAAACGTCCTTAAAGCTGATGATGAACACGTCAAGATCGTTCTCTTTCTCCGTTTCGTTGAGCATACAGAGACTAACCAGCCTGTCTATGCCCACCGCAAAGCCTATTCCCGCAGTGTCCGGACCGCCGAGGAGTTGAATCAGTCCGTCATAGCGTCCTCCGGCACCCACGGCGCTCTGGGAGCCGAGTTTGTCGGTTATCATCTCAAACGCAGTGCGTACGTAATAATCCAGTCCGCGAACCATCATAGGGTTCACTTTATATGGAACAGAGAGCGCGTCAAGGTAGCTTTTCACACCTTCGAAGTGGTCTTTGCACTCGTCGCAGAGATAGTCAACGGCTTTGGGCGCGTCTGCGGTTATCTTTTTGCAGGACTCGTTCTTGCAGTCGAGGATGCGCATGGGGTTTTTGTCAAGTCTGCGCAGGCAGTCTCCGCAAAGATGGTCTATATTCGCCTTGAAATATTCGATAAGTTTTTCGTTGTATGCAGGACGGCAGCTCGGACATCCGATGGAGTTTATCTCCATACTGACGTAGTCCTTTATGCCGAGATTTTCAGCCAGCTTATAGAGCAGATAAATAACGTCCGCATCTATTGAAGGACCGCCGGAGCCGAAAACTTCGATCCCCGCCTGTGTGAACTGGCGGAATCTGCCCTTCTGCGGGCGTTCCCTGCGAAACATGGGACCTATGTAGTAGTATTTTGATATTCCAGGTGTTGAGAACAGTTTATTTTCAACATACGCTCTGACAAGTGACGCTGTGCCCTCCGGACGCAGTGAAACAGACGTGCCGTCCCTGTCGTCGAAGGCGAACATCTCTTTCTCAACTATGTCTGTTGTGGAGCCTATGCCTCTGTTAAATACTTCTGTTTTCTCAAGAACCGGAAGATAGAACTCTTCGAAATTGAACGTGCGGAATGTCTGCCTGAATACCTTTTCAACTTTGTTCCAGTATCTGGCTTCCAGTCCGTATATATCTCTGAAACCTTTGACTTTCTGATACACGGGAAATATTCCTCCAAAATCCTGATATTATGCTTAAAACACTGTCCAGTCAACAGTAAGGTTTCAGAGTTTAAATTTTATCTTCGCGATGGCGGTTATAGCAAGCGAAGCCTCTTCTATATCCAGTTTCGAAAGATTCAGAGTGCCGTGGTACATCCACTGGTCATTTATATCCTTATCGAAATGGTGTCTGAAATATTTCTCTTTTCGTTTGTCAACTTCTTCAATGCGCTCTTTAGCGTCTTTTTTAGATATGTTCTCGCGGGCGCTCACCCAGCGTATCCTGTCATCATCCGCGGCAATAAGTCTGAAATGCAGCGTGTCCGGCACGTCTGCAAGTATACAAACCCCGCCCCTGCCCATTATCACGGCATTTGTGGTGTCCGCCGCCTTCATGATTATCTTTTTTATCATCGCCTGAAAAGTGTCACTGTCGAACGCAGTTGTATCAGGATTGTATTTGTCGAAAAAAGTTTCGGCTTCCTGAATGGCTATCTCTTTCGCAGTTTTTTCGGAATAATCGGTTTTACTGAGCATTTCCGTGAACATGCCCAGGTCGAAATATTTCGACATAAACGACCGCATGGTGGAAAACTCCTCCTCGTCAAACTGTTTCAGCTTCTCTTCGTCTGTGCTCATCAGAACGGAAGCTATGCGTATCAGTTCTTTATGAAGGAATTTGAATCCGAGTTTTTCTGCGACGCGTTCCGCGACGTATTCACCGCCGCAACCGTATTGTCTTGAGATGGTTATGACCGCCATATGCACACCCCCAGTTTGCTTATGCCAAGATCGTCCTTGATATTTTTTACCATATCATTGACATTTAAGCAACTTAGGGGGTGAATGTAATCAGGATAAATTTCTGCCAGAGGTTTAAGAACGAAACTGCGGTTCTGCATTTCTTTATGGGGAAGAGAAAGACCGTCAAACTCCGCAACAATATTGTCATAGTCTATAATATCTATATCTATAAGCCTGGTATACCATCTTCCGGTGTTCTCTCTGCCCATAACTTTTTCAAGATTTTTGACTGCTGAAAGGAGTTTTTCCGGCGGAAAATCCGTGCGGACAAGCATACAGAGATTAAAATATCCATCCTGTCCGTCACGCAGCAAAGATGCGGTCTTATATATCGAAGACACACGCACAACCTCACAAAAGCAGGATATTTCGTTTACGGCAAGGGCAAGATTGCGGGCTTTCCGCCCCAGATTACTTCCCAGTCCCAGCACCGCTAAGTTCTTTTTGCGCATCCTCCATCCTCGCTCTTATGATATCAACCATCTCTCTGTCTTTGATTCCGTCGGGGCTTACGGGGTCGAGGAAACATATACGCACTTTTCTGAAAGGATTGATGATAAACGCCCCTTTCTTCATAACCTTTCCCGAACCGTCTATCACGAAAGGGATAATCTGTTGTCCGGTGCGGACGGCAAGTGTAAATGCTCCCCGTTTGAAAGGCAGCATAACTCCGTCTTCGGATCTTGTTCCCTCCGGGAAAAGGAGCACAGAATAGCCTTCCTGAATCTTTTTGGCAGCATCGAAAAGGCTTTTAAGTGATTCGCGGCTCTCACCCCTGTCGATAGGGATAAGTCCCATATGCTTGATGGCATAGCCGAAAAACGGTATGGAAAAAAGCTCTCTCTTCGCCATGAAAAGAAAGTCCTTGTCTATTATGGATATCATGGAAAATATATCGACATAGCTCTGGTGGTTGCCCATAAAGACGTAGTTCTTGTCCGGCTCTATCTTTTCAAGCCCCTGAACTTCATAGCGCACAAGAAACAGTTTTGAGCTTATCTTTGCCCAAAGTCTTGCCAGATAGAAGAAAGGGTTTTTGCCGACAATAACGAAAGGAACTCCGCAAACTGTAAGGAAAGCGGTCGTGAGACCGAAAGTTATCCATACGAAAAGGCTGTAAATCGCTTTCATTTAACCTTGCCTGCGATGTCGCCCAAAACACCGGAGAAAGTCGGGTGATTAAAGACAAAATCTTCAAGTTTATTAAGAGATATTCTTGACTGGATCATCATTGAAAAGGTTGTTACAAGTTCCGCCGCACCACTGCCAATCGCATGGCATCCGAGGATTCTTTTAGTGGCATCGTCATAAATAACCTTTATGAAGCCCTTGAAAGTACCTGACATTATGGCGTTTTCAAGATTTTTGAAGGAATGTTTGATAACCTTGCACTCTATTCCCGATTCCTTCGCCTTGTCCTCGCTTAGTCCGACAGCGGCTATCTCCGGATCCAGATGCAGTATACGCGGGCAGTATTCCGCCGATATGACCTTGCTCTTCTCAAGTATGTCGTTGGCAACCATATCCGCCGACATGAACGCCCAGTTAACAAACATATTGATACCGGTGCAGTCGCCGACAACATAAACGTTCCTGTTGGTTGTGCGCAGGCTTTTCGTCAGCTTAGGGAATCCTCTCTCGCACAGCTTTATCCCTGCGCTGTCAACACCTATCCTGCCCATGTTAGGTCTTCTGCCTATTGACAGAAATACCTCTTCCGATTCAAGTTTGGTGTCGTTACTCAGAAAAACGATGGTCTTGTTGCCGACCTTCTCTATACGCTCCACAGACACGCCTTTAATTATCTCAACTCCGTTCTTTTTAAGCTGATCCTCATAGTCTTTAACAACCTGTCTGTCAATGGTTGCAAGAACTTTCTCAGTTTTTTCAATAATAGTCACAGTGGAACCTATCCGTCTGAAAAAAGTTGCAAACTCGGTACCTATGAAACCGCCGCCGACAACTATAACGCTTTTTGGAGTTGCGTTCAGTTCGAAAATATTTGTGGAGTCAATGAGTTTTTTAGTAGACGGAACGTTTGTTGCCATATTGTTGGAACCGGTGGCTATTACTGCTTTTGAAAATCCTATAAGAAAGGACTGTTTTTCATCCGTAACACGCAGGGTATTCTCATCTTCGAAAACAGCGGTTCCGCGGATAACCTGAACACCGGACTGCTCCAGTTCGTCCTGAAAATCTTTTACGAGCTTAGAGGTTATGCCGTCAATATACTTTTTAGCTTTTTTAAAGTCGAATGAGGGAACTTTATCATAATCGACGCTTAAAAAGTTAGAAGCCTTGTTGACGCTTCTTTCGTAAAGATAGCTGATATGCAGCAGCAGGTTAGACACAACACTCCCGGCGTAGCAGTAACTGCCGCCTATGTTCTTGTCTATCAGTAAAACCTGTTTTCCGCTGTCTGCCAGTTTTTTGGCACATTCGATGCCGGCAGGACCGGCACCGATGACAACTATATCAAAATGCTGCTTTACCATAAGGTATTAATACCTGTAATGCTCCGGTTTATAAGGACCTTCAACCGGCACGCCGATGTAGTCCGCCTGATCTTTTGAAAGTGTGGTAAGTTTAGCACCTATTTTTGAAAGGTGCAGCCTTGCAACCTCTTCATCCAGCTTTTTGCTGAGTCTGTAGACTTTAGCCTCATACTTATCCTTGTTAGTCCAGAGGTCTATCTGGGCAAGGGTCTGGTTTGTGAAAGAGTTGCTCATTACGAACGAAGGGTGTCCTGTGGCGCATCCGAGATTCACCAACCTTCCTTCGGCAAGCAGATATATTGAATTGCCAGAGGGGAAAGTGTACCTGTCCACCTGAGGCTTGATATTCAGCTTTTTAATTCCTTTGTATTCTTCGAGTTTAGCCACTTCAATCTCGTTGTCGAAGTGACCTATATTACAGACGATAGCCTGATCTTTCATCTTCTCCATGTGCTCGATACGGATGATGTCTTTGTTGCCGGTTGTGGTAACATAGATATCTCCGAGACCGAGGGTATCCTCAACTGTTTTAACGCTGTAGCCCGCCATACAAGCCTGAAGAGCGCATATGGGGTCTATCTCTGTAACAATTACTATTGCACCCATTGCTTTCAGAGATTCCGCGCATCCTTTGCCGACGTCTCCGTATCCGCATACGACAGCAACTTTACCGGCTATCATAACGTCGGTGGCTCTTTTGATTCCGTCTACCAGTGACTCACGGCATCCGTAGAGGTTATCAAATTTTGACTTTGTAACAGAGTCGTTTACATTAATTGCCGGAACCAGCAGTTCACCTTTTTCCATCATCTGATAGAGTCTATGAACGCCTGTTGTGGTCTCTTCAGAAACGCCCTTCCACTCCTTAACAGTATCGTGCCATCTTGTGGGGTTCTCTTTAAGGATGATTTTCAGACGTTTATAGAGTTCCGCCTCGTCCTCTCCGTGGGGAGTTTTGTCGAGAATGGAGGGATCTTTTTCTGCGAGATAACCGACGTGTATCATCATGGTAGCGTCGCCGCCGTCGTCAACGATAAGCTGGGGTCCTTTGCCACCGTCAAAACGCAGCGCCATATCTGTGCACCACCAGTATTCTTCAAGGTTTTCACCCTTCCACGCGTATACGGGAACTCCTGTTTTCGCTATGGCTGCGGCAGCGTGATCCTGTGTGGAGAAGATGTTGCAGCTCGCCCATTTTACTTCCGCACCGAGAGCCGTAAGGGTCTCTATAAGAACCGCCGTCTGAATGGTCATGTGCAGAGAACCGGAGATACGTACTCCTTTAAGGGGTTTGAGGGGCGCATATTTCTCTCTGGTCGCCATCAGACCGGGCATCTCATGCTCGGCGATGTCAATCTCTTTGCGTCCGAAATCTGCAAGGGAAATATCGGCGACTTTGTATTTCAGCGTATTGTCCATCTTTTTCTCCTTATAAGCACAGAAAGCCCGCAAAAGTCAAAAACTTCGCGGGCATGAATAATTTATTTATCAGCGTATTGCTGCCAGAAGTGCGTCAACCTTGTCGGTGTTTTCCCATGAAAATTCGCTGCGTCCGAAATGTCCGTATGCAGCGGTTTTTCTGTAAATGGGTCTGCGGAGGTCGAGTGCGGTTATGATACCTTTGGGCGTGAGATCAAAAACCTCCATAACAGCTTTTTCGATAAGCTGTTCGTCAACTTCGGCCGTGCCGAAAGTGTTCACCATGACGCTGACAGGTTCTGCAACCCCAATAGCGTATGCCACCTGAATTTCGCATCTTTTTGCGAGTCCGGCGGCAACGATGTTTTTGGCAACCCATCTTGCTGCATATGCTGCGGAGCGGTCAACTTTCGACGGGTCTTTTCCGCTGAATGCTCCTCCGCCGTGACGCCCCATGCCGCCGTATGTATCAACGATAATCTTACGTCCTGTAAGACCGCAGTCCCCCATGGGACCGCCTATCACGAAACGACCTGTGGGATTTATATGATATTTGCATTTATCGTCAAGCATATCGCTGGGGATAACCGGTTTGATTACTTTTTCGATTATATCGTGTTTGAGAACGTCAAGTCTGATATCCTCGGAGTGCTGTGAGCTTACGACAACGGTGTCCACACGAAGCGGAGTATATCCGTCATATTCTATTGTAACCTGAGATTTGCTGTCAGGGCGGAGGTAGCTTAATTCGCCGCTTTTGCGGACTTCGGAAAGTCTCTTCGTTATTTTATGTGCAAGCATTATGGGCATGGGCATCAGTTCAGGCGTTTCGTCGCAAGCGTAGCCGAACATAAGCCCCTGATCACCTGCGCCTCCGGTGTCAACACCCATGGCAATGTCAGGAGACTGCTTGTTAAGCGTTGTTATTATGCCGCAAGTATCAGCATCGAAACCGAATTTAGCTCTTGTATATCCTATTTGTCTGATTGTTTCTCTTACAATTGACTGTATATCCACATATGTGCTGGTGGTAACCTCTCCGGAAACCACAGCGAGTCCTGTTGTAACAAGCGTTTCACAGGCAACACGGCTGTTCGGGTCATCGGTAAGCATGGCGTCAAGGATAGCGTCAGAAATCTGATCCGCTATTTTGTCCGGGTGTCCCTCGCTGACAGACTCTGATGTGAATAAATATTTCTTGCTATTCATTAACTATCTCCTATAAACCATTATCATTTTTGTATTTTATTATAATCTGCGTCATCCTGTCTTTACCTTTGAGTTTCAGCATTTTCAGTTCTTTCATCTTTGCTTCAACCTCCGGCGGAAAAAACTTGAGACTGTAAAGAGCCTCAAGATCCTGCTCGAAGCGGATGTGGTTTTCAAAAAGTTTCCTGAACTCCTCATCGACCTGACAAATCTTTTCCACCAGTGCGCTGTCTTTAAGCATGCTAGTCACCCCTGTAATCTGTACGGCGGCATGACATCCTGAGTGCGTGTCTGCCTTCACCGTAATAATCTTTTATCTGCCCTTTAGGTTTAAAACCCATTCCCTCATACAAACTTACAGCGGAGATGTTGTTGGTCTCCACCTCAAGGTGTATGATATCGATTTCCTCGTGTTTTTCAACACAATGCGTAATAAGACGGCTCGCAATGCCCCTTCTGCGGAATTTTTCCGCAACGGCGACGTCTGCAAGCTCCGCCTCATCCAAAATATACCAGAAAACTATATATCCCGCCACTTCACCGCATTCTTCGCAGACCAGAAAATCGCTTCTGATTTTAAAAAGTTCGGCCTCAAACGATTTCCGGCTCCAAGGGCGGGTGAAACAGCCGTTTTCTATCTCAAGAATCGCGTCCAGATCTTCATGCGATGCGTTTCTTATCAAAATTGATCTCCGCCTCGCTTGGTCTCATATACATCGGCGCATAATCGCTCACGAACATGCCGAATCTTTCGGAAAGCAGAGCCTCTGAAAGATTGACAGTATTACCATCACCGCTGTTCACAACAAAAAGACCGTCAGTACTTTCAAACTTTCCGGTCATATATTCAGAAAAAACATTATTTTCAAAGTCATATCTTCTGTAGCCGTATAGCTTTCCGCGAAGTTTAACTGCTGTTGTAACCTTTTGCTTTCCGCTGACTATTGCAGCCGCGTCAAGGGAGCTTATTCCCTGAAGCTGCTTTCCGCAAGCCATACAAAAACCGAGGAGCGTAGCGACGCCCACTCTTATTCCTGTGAAGGAGCCGGGACCCTTCACCACATAATAGTTGTCGATGTCCTGCGGTGTCAGTCCGGAACCGTACAAAAGATTGTCCAAAGCCCAGAGCATCTTTTCACTCAGAGAGTTTTCCAGCGTCAGAAAGACAGACGAAAAAGGAACTCTGTTCTCGTCGCACACAGTGACATAAAGCCCTTTTCCCGATGTATCCGCAAGCATGTACTTCATTCAGGTTATCTTATCAGATATGTGATATAAGTCAATAATCCAAACACTGTAAATATTTTCATAATCACATGAAAGGGTTCATGTTTTTTTCATGCTCAATAGTCGATTTCGCTCCGTGTCCGGGATAAACGACGGTTTCCGAGGGAAGCGAAAAAAGCCTTTCACTGATGCTGTCTACAAGGGACTGTGTACTGCTGTATGGAAAGTCTGTACGACCAACAGATTCCAGAAACAACGTGTCTCCGGTTATAACGCTTTTAAGCCCGTCGATATAAAAACAACACCCGCCTGGTGTATGTCCCGGAGTGTGGATAACATCCATGGTTATCCCGCCGAGGTCAAGTTTCTGCCCGTGTTCAATATAATTTGTTACATAAGGCGTTTCCATGTCGCCAAATCCATACATCTGCATAACTTTTTTACCCTGCCCCAAAAGAAATTCATCATCCTTATGTAAATAAAAAGGCAGCCCGTATTTCTTCATAAGCGGATATATTGCTCCTATATGATCAAAATGCCCGTGGGTGTTCACCAGAGCAACAGGCTTCAGCCCGTTATCATTGAGATATTCCTCAATATCCTCTTCGTTGCCGCCGGCATCAATAATCACCGCATTGCCCTTATCCGATACTATATATGTATTTACGCCCAGGGGGCCGGTTATCACTATATCAATGTTCATATATGCTCCTGCTTAGATTCTAATATTATTGTAACGGGACCGTCATTTTCAAGACCAACTTTCATGTCGGCTGCGAAAATTCCGGTCTGTACCCTTTCCGGAAGGTAATTTAAGCGGCACTCCGAAACGAACTTTTCATAGTATTGATTGGCTGTCACAGGTTCCATTGCAGTTGTAAAATCAGGACGCAGACCTTTTTTACAGTTTCCCGCCAGAGTGAACTGACTTACAACAATAACCCCTCCTTCCACATCTTTAACAGATTTCCCCATTCTACCGTTATCGTCTTCAAAAATCCTAAGATTCATGGACTTGTAAGCAAGCTCTGCGCATTTCTCCTCTGCATCCGTCTTCTCCACACCGAAAAGTATCAGAAGCCCTTTGCCTATCTCCGCCTGAATTTTGCCGTCGATACGGACATATGCACTGTTAACCCTTTGAAGAACAGCCCTCATTTCATCACCTTCAGCATATCAATCCCAAGCATTTTCATAGTAAAATAATACACGCAGCATCCGAGTGTAATATTGATAAGAACCTGCACCCTTTCCATATCCGCGATACAGATAACGGCGGACATTGCCGCAGTTGACACGGCAACCTTGCTGATAAGCGCCAAGCTGCCATTTACGGAATAATTATAGTGTTTAAGATTTATATACAGACACACACAGTTCACAAACGCGGCAATAGAGGACGCAAGAGCAATGCCGCCGTGCCCAAGGGGCTTCATGAAAAGAAATCCGAGAAGAACGTTAAAAACAAACCCTATCGACGCAGCCCTAAGCGGGGTTTTAACATCCTTATCGGAATAGTATATGCGGCTAAATACGCTTATGAGTGAAAAGAAAAGGAGACCTGAAGAATACATGCGAAGCGCAAAAGCCGTTGCGTTAACATCTTTGATCCCAAAAGACAGCCTTCCGTAAACGAATGCAATGATAGGGTCTGCAAGGATTATGAGACCGGCGGCAGCGGGAACCATTATTACAAGAATAGCATTAACCGCCTTATCTATAAGTATATTACGTTGCCCGAAGTCATCATTTGAGTTCGCCACGCTTATCTCCGTCAGGGTAACAGTACCCACAGCCACGGCAAACATGCCCAGAGGAAACTGAAAAAGTCTGTTGGCATAATAAAGATACGATATACTCCCCACAGCAAGAAACGATGCGATTATGCGCCCCACCATGAAGTTGAGCTGGTTTATCCCCACACTTGCCAGAGACGGCAAAACATAGTAAAAAGAATTAAGAGCATCCTTGTTTATTCCGCATGAGAAAACCGGACGGTAACCTTTGTAAACAGCGGCTCCCAGAACAAGAAAAAGCTGGAGCACACCGCCAGCAAGAACACCGTAACACAGTATCCTTATGTCACCTGAATTAATATACCCCAGCCACGCACCGGCTATCATAGAGAGATTTAGAATAGCCGTTGAGGCGGCAGGCAGATAGTAGGTATCCTTAATATTAAGATAACCTGAAAAAAGCGCACAAACCGATATTGTAAGCAGATACGGCATGAGTATTACAAGCATATCGGCTGCGGCGGACAGAATGGCTGTTTCGTGTCTGTAGCCAGGCATGAAAACGGTCACGGATATCTTTGGAAATATAAACACTACCGCAAGAAGAACTATTATTACGCCTGAAACAAAAAAAACGAGACTGGTAAGATAATCTGAAGCAGAATGTTCACCTTCTTTCGTCAGCTTGTCGCTCATTATGGGAACAAAAACAGAGGAGAGCGCTCCTTCGGCAAAAAAAGCGCGGAAAAGATTCGGAACGGCAAAAGCGACGAAAAAGGCGTCTGTGAGCGCGTTTGCACCAAAAAAGCCCGCCACGAGAACATCGCGGACCATTCCGAAAATCCTGCTGGTCAAAATTCCCAGTCCGGATTTAAGCACTTTTTTAACAAATCCTGCCATGACAATTATTTCCTTAAAAAAAAATGTAAATTCACTTTACACGCTAAAACACATCGGATATAATGAGACATTGAAAAATATCATAAATAAACGATATTTGCACGGAGATTATGGTTATGACTAAATCAGAACTGATCGAAGTAATTGCTACCCTCAACCCCGAACTGACAAAAAAGCAGATCGAATTTATCGTTAACGGCGTTTTCCAGAACATCAAAGACGCTCTGAAAGCCGGAGACAAAGTGGAAATCCGCGGATTCGGCAGCTTTAAGATCAGAGAGAAAAACTCCAAACTCGGACGCAACCCCAAAACCGGAGACAAAGTGGAAGTACCTTCCAAAAACGTACCCTACTTCAAACCCGGCAAAGAGATCAAAGAACTTCTGATAGACGCTGAATAACAGCCCCTTTCAGAAAAAGCACAGGCAGTGCTCCGCACAGGCACAGGTTTAGTATTTATACCGGATCGATGTCATGTGTGTGTTCAGAGCAGGAATTAGAAATCCTTCTTTGAATGTTCTAGATTTTTTTATTTAGCAGTGCCGACTTAATACTTTTTGAATGATATTTGTTCTGGATATGCTGTTTGCGTATCTTGCCGGATATTTTTTTCCCAATCTCCGTTTTTTCTCTTTCAAGACGATACTCAACCTTCTTGTGCTCTTCAAGAAGGTTTTTTATTTGCGTTCTAACCTCTTCCGTCTTATACGGCATATTTTGAAGTATCTGGATTATCTGGGAAATATAACTACTGTAAGTTTGATATTTATCTAAGAATGAATCATCAAAAGCTCTTTCATTCAAATCTTTTGCAGCATCATACGCTTGTTTAAACATAACAAGAAAATCGGATTGGCTCATCAGGATTGTTTCCTTATCAGCATTTTTAAACCCGTGGAATGTCATTCAAAAGGATAGAACTTCATCACCGTGTCGGGACTCGCCTTTTTGTGAGCATTCAGAGCTGTTTCAGAACTGTCGGCAAACTTCTTTTTAAGAAGGTCGAGCATCTCAAACGCCTCATCCTTGGATGTGATGGCGTTTGAACTCTGTACCGCGAGTTTATTTTCATTTCTTATGCCGATAATATCAGAGATATACTGTTTATCAGCAGAAACGGACTCGCCCGACAATTTGTCCGAATTCACACTTTCAGACTCAGACTGTGTTTTTTTCCTGTCCATCTGCAGGAGCTTTTCCCGAAGATTAACAACGGAACCGTTAGGGTTAATAGTCATAAATTATCCGGCAAAATTGATGGATCTGACCTCTGCCTCATGAGTTTCCGGTTTGGCGGTGCCCTCTTCTTTCTGGACAACCTCTCTCCAAGCCTCTCTCAGGTTTGACATAAGTTTTATCACGCTTTCAACTTTGTCTTTACTTTTCTCCCTGTTCGCTTCTATAAGCTGCCACACCATAAAATCGTAAAGGCGCAGGAGGTTTTTTGAAATATCACCTGCGTCCATGTTAAGGGTGGACATAAGTTCATAGATAATATTCTGGGCTTTCATAATATTGTTATGAGAGTCCTGAATATTTTTGTCGTCAATAGCTTTAACAGCAATCCTCATAAACTTGATAGCTCCATCATACAGAAGAAGAACAAGTTTTCCTTTGGTGGCTCCTTCAACTTCCTGTTTGATGTAGTTCTTGTAAGGGCTTTGCATAGATTAAAACTCCTCTATTATACATTAAGATGATGAACCTGTCACGCTGCTTAATGCGGAAGCCTGAGATTGTGCATCGGAAATCGCTTGTTCCATAGCTGTAAACTGTGCCCAATAGCGTTCCAACTCCTGCTGAACCCTGTCTTCCTGATCGCTGATCTTGGTCGCCAGTTTATCCATGTAGGTCTGAAGTGTTCCGCTTGTGCCCAATTTATTACCGATCATACCATCTGAATCCGTATAAGCAGTAAGCACGTAATCACCAAAGTATCTTGCCCAGCCGACTTCATTCTCTATCTGCTGTTCAATGGCTGCCTTCTCTTTGGTGGTTGTAGCATCATCTACATCTAAATCGGATGAATTCGCAAAAAATGTATAAACATCTTTAGGATTATTTTGAAGAGCATCCATAAAAGTTTCGTTGCCTTCAAGAGCGGCATAGATTTCATCATAATCTGTGGACAGGGAAACGAGGTATCCGTAGACCTCTTTCGATGTATCCCCTGCTCCGGCAACTTTTATTCCGAGGTCGGACATATCGTTTATGGATGATGTTATTCCGGTTCGCTCGGCAAAGAATGATTTTCTCAGGTTTGTGTCAAGGTTCCTAAGTTCAGAGCTTCGTCTGATTATCTTATAGCTGTTATAAAGTTCATAGTTTTCCTGATAAGTAGCTATATCGTCTTCACTCATGCTCTCTTTGTCGGAATCAGTGAGATATTCGATATATTTTTCCTCTTCGTCTTCATCCACTTCCGGTGTATAGAGTTTTTCCATTAGGGTGTTATAGTGCTGAATCAGTTTCGCGAAAGCCGCAACACCTTTTGCAGGATCAACAGACACGTCAATGGTTGCGGATTCGTTGCTGACAGAGTTAAGAGTAAACGTAATACCGCCCACAACATCGTCTATAACGTTTGTATCTCTGACATACGTTGTGCCGTCCACAGTGAAAACGGCTCTGCTGCCCTCTTCCCCGACAGTTTTTTCAACAGTTGAATCGTCTGTAAGGTTAAACGCTACAAGCAGGTTGCTTGTATCCGCAGACGAACCCACAGTAATGGGGTCTATCGTATTTGATTTTAGCTTTATTTTATCTGTTGTGGCGTCATAGCTCATTGTTACGCCGGCACCGGACTTATTCACCTTATCTATTACCGTCTGTATAGTATCCACAGCGGTATCCACATAAATGGACACGCCGTTTACAGTGAAGGTTCCTGAGTAAGGATAAGTTGTAAGCCCCGCACCCGTGAGATTTGTTGTAGTGCTGATACTGCCGGACGTGCTTCCTATGGTATATGTTGTTTCGCTGGTTGAGTCCAGTTTCAGCAGTTTAAACATACTGCTTGTATCGCTGTAGTCGCCGAGGGTAATGCTTTTCGCACCGATGGTATTTGATTCCAGCTTGAATTTTTTGGCAGTGGAATCATACGAAGCCGTGACCCCGGCACCGGAACTGTTTATTATGCCAAGCAGGTCGTCAACGCTTATTTTCGTATAATCATCAATAGTTATTGCCACACCGTTTATGGTGAAGGTACCGTTGAGGCTGCTGCTTGCCGCAACCGAAAATCCGGCGTTCTGAAGTCCGTCCGTTGCCGTATCTAAAGTACCTGTTGTAACTGTGTCTGAGACGTATGTGGAATATGTTGCCGCAGAGACCTTTAAAGACGCATCCTGAGCGAAAACAAAAGTTCCTGTTGTAAGCGCACCGGAAAGCTCAAGAGATGCCCCAGGAACAATACCGGAAATGGAGCTTGCCAGTTTGTTTCCAAGGTTGGCGGCAGAATCGGAAAGGTGGTACTTGTTTATTTTTGTAGTGGTGGAAACCGTTGGGGATGAAGATTCGGAAAAACCGAGAGTATCCCTTATGGTAGACGCATCCGTTCCGTCAAAAGCTATGTTAAAATCATCTATCGTGGTTTCATACATGGAAAAATTCCATGAAGAGGATGTGCTGTTATAATCAGACCTCATGACGACATACTGAACATTGTTCGTCCCCATAGAGGCGTTAAGTGCGTTATTAAGGGTATCTTCAACATTCGTTGAAACGACGTTTATGTCCTGACCGGAGGATCCGAAAGTACCGCTTATGGTCAGCGTCTGGCTGTTTCCGTCAGCGTCCGTATAGCTGAACTTTATATCTCCGGTTACATCAGCCGTGAGCAAACCGTTTGAGTCAACCCCGGAAAAAGTTGTACCCGCCTGCTTTGTGACCGAACCTATATTGTTTACTTCAAGAACATCTGTTGAGAGATATTTAGATGAAACCGTGGACACAGTGACCGTGTGCGTGCCTTCAAGGGATTCCGTGGCAGTACCTGTTATCTTCGAAACATTGGCTCCTGCGGAGACCATGGCAACACGAGTATATGAGCTGATAGCCTCAGAGTTTTTCGCGAGTTTTGAAACTTTTATAGAATGCGAACCGATATCCGCATCTGTAGTGGCGGTGGCGCTTGCAACAGAAGTATTTGTTGACGATACTTTTTTGGAAAGGAAAGTTGATTCCAGCTTCAGCGACAGAAGATCGGTTGAGATATCACCCATCATATCGTTAATGTCTGTATAAACACTCTTTTCGATTGATTTATAAGAATACTGTCCGTTAAGCCTGTCCACAGCAATGTTAGCCTGCTGGGTCATCTGTTCAACCAGCGCGTTCGTGTCAAGTCCGGAAACGATACCGCCAACCTGTATACCTGCCATGGGTCAACCTCCTATGGATACCAGTCTATTCGGACTGATTTCTTCTTATCTTTAGAAACAAATTGCCCAAACCGTAAAAATGTATTAAGCAATTAGGTATGAAAAATATTATTGTTTACGATTGCGACGGAGTGCTGTTCGACAGCACCATGGCGGTTAAGGGTTATTACGACTTCGTTTTTGAAAAATACGGAATCCCTGTCATAGACTGGGAAAACCCTTCCCTTGTGAAACTCGCCATGATGGGAACCAACGAAGGAATAATCAGGCATTTCGTTAAAGACGAAAAACTGATTGCAGAGATGCTTGAGTTTGCCATGAAAATGAACTTTAAAATGTTCATAGATCTTATGAAACCAAACCCGAACATACACGACACCCTCGAAAAGCTCCAAAGTTCCGGTCGCAGCCTCGCCGTTTTCACAAACAGGGGCATATCGCTTTCATACCTTCTGGAACATTTCAGTATGGGAAATTTTTTCTCCTATACCGTTACGTGTATGGATGTAGCAAATCCCAAGCCAAACCCCGAAGGGCTTTTCAAAATTATGGATTACTTCAGCAGCACGAAAGAATCGATTCTTTTCATAGGCGATTCGATGACGGACTATCTGGCTGCAAAAGCGGCAGAAGTGCATTTCCTCGCATACGAAAACGAGCTTGAAGACAGCATGGTCATAAAAGACCATACAGAGGTATTCGACTATCTCTGCGTAAGCTCTTTCAGCGCCTGATAAACCGAATACGGAGTATTAAGAGTTTCAGGACCCGTGCCGAGAGCTATTTTCAGCTTATTATCTCCATGAAAATCGCTGCCGCCGGAAACGCCGAGACCGAGCCTTTGCGCTGTTTCAAGATAAAACGGGCGGCGTTCTGGAACCACTTCTGAACAGAAAACCTCTATTGCATCCAGTCCTCTGCCCTTCAAGTCCGAAAGAAACGGCTCAACGGCATCATCTTCAAGCCTCAAACTCACAGGATGCGCCAGAACGGCTATACCGCCCGCACCGTGAATTATTTTGGCAGCGTCGTCAAAACTCAGACGGGCTTTGTCTGCATAAAGCGGCTTACCCTTTGCAAGATACTTGTCGAAAGCCTCCTGCATGGTGGAGACAACTTTGCATTTTATAAGAAATTTTGCTATATGCGGTCTGCCCAGTTCGCCCTCATTGCCATCGGAAACGTCATCCAAAGTCACCTCACGTCCGAGAAGGTTGCTGACGGCGGTGAGTATCTTCTCGTTTCTGGCTCTGCGTGCCGTTTTCAGAAAATCCAGAGTTTCGTTCAGTTTTTTATTATGATAATCAAGGAAAAGTCCGACAACGTGAAATGTTCCATTGTCATAGTCGATGCTCAGTTCAGTACCGGCAACCCGTTCCACTTTTGTTTCGTGAGAAAAGAAATCAGGCAGCCCGTCAACAGTATCATGGTCTGTCAGAGCCAGAACCTCTACGCCCCTTTTTTCAGCGTATTCAAGCAGCTTTGCAGGAGAAAACGTACCGTCAGAATAGGTTGAGTGACAATGCAGATCTATCATGAAAAACTCCTTGTTATTATCATTTTAACAATATATTATGTCCTATTATGTATAGATTTCAGTATATACTTTACAGAATTTGTGTCAACGTAATAGGAATAGGTTTCGCATCGCTTATCATGGAAAGCATTAATGTGAAATCATACGGCGCTCTTCTGGCGGCAGCGCTTATCCTCACGTTCTTCCAGACTTTCCTGCGCCCGCTGCTTTTTTTCCTGACGCTTCCTTTCCAGATATTGAGCCTCGGTATCGGGTACATGATCATCAACTCACTGCTTCTGCTGCTTACGGCTCATTTTATTGAAGAACTGGTCATCAAAGGATTCTGGGCGGCTTTTCTCGGCGCTATAATCATAAGCCTGGTAAACCTGATATTCGATTCATTCTCCTCACGCTCCGCCGTAAAATTTTACTACCGCAAAGGCGAATAAACGAATGAACAAAAAACTGTATAAAATCATCTTTATAGACGAAGACAAAAAGGTTCAGACCATACACGCCAGCTACCTTAATCCGTCCTCGTTCCTTGGGCTGATAGAGATATCCGACATAGTCTTCATCGGGCAGTCTGATATAATTATCTCTCCCGACGACGGAAAACTGAAAGAGGTCTTCAAAAATGTTGAGCGCTCGTATATCCCGCTCAACTACATAGTCCGAATAGACGAAGTTACCGTAAAAAAAGAGACTCCGGTCATAAGGCTTTACAGTGAAACTCAAACTGATTCATAAATATATTCTGAAAGAACTGCTGCCGATCTTTCTGCTCGGCAACATATTTTTCGTACTTCTGCTGCTGCTGGATAAACTCGTTGACCTGTCAGACCTTTTCTTCACAAAAAGCGTTCCGGCATGGCTGATAATCCAGACGGTGATATATTATCTCCCCTCATTTTTCGTAATAACCATACCAACGTCGGCACTTCTCGCCGTTATCTTTGTTTTCGGCAGGATGTCCTCTGAAAGCGAAATAATAGCCATGAGGTCTTTCGGGGCTGGCAGAAGATTTTTTCTCTTGCCGTCAATGATATTTGCCATAGGCGTTTTCCTGATGGGTATTGCGATGAGTGCCTATTTCATGCCAAAAGGCAGTTTTATGGCGGCAGAGAACGTACTCAGAATGGCAAAACTGGTGTCCATCAAAGATATCAAGGAAAAAGAGCTTTACGAAGAACTCAAAGGCTATGTTTTCTACGCGGAAAAGAAGAAGAGCGATACTGAATACGAACGTCTGATGATCATTGACAAGAACAAGAACTCGGTTATAACCGCACAGTCTGCGCAGATTATCCCCACAGGTGATGCAGGTCTTCTTCTGGAGCTTTCCAACGGACGTATAGCCACAATCCGCGAAGACAATATGCACTCCACAATAAATTTCGAGAAATTCAGCATAAATGCGCCACTTTCTGACGCTTCTAAAGTGACTATCAAAACAGAAAGACTCATGCCTATGAGCGAGCTCAGAGCAAACTTCAACGAGGATCCGATATATAAATTCGAATACTCAAAACGCTTTTCAATGCCCTTCGCAGCAATAATCATGTGCGTTTTCGGAATGAGTATCGGCATGTTCTTCCACAGAAGCGGAAAGACCATGGCTGTTCCATCCACAGTTTTCATAGTAGTCATTTATAATATGATGTTTCTCGTTGCACAGAACATTGCAACAGAGGGAAGCATCGATCCTTTCTTCGCCGCGTGGGTGCCGAACATATTTTTCGGAATACTGAGCATCTTCGCCTATGAGAGAGTTCTATGATATCTAAATTTGATAAATATGTCATAACCTTATTCCTTAAATATACAGTTGTTGTTCAGATTGTTGTAGGGGTCATTTCACTCCTCGCCAATGCCGCAATGCACACCGACCTCATAGACAAATACGCTGTAACGATCACTGAGGTACTGATATTCGACCTCATGAAAGTTCCGTATCTGCTCTATACGACCATGCCGATGTCCATAGTCATTTCGACAATGCTGGTTATGCTTACGCTTATAAAAAATAATGAACTGGTAGCGTATGTCTCACTCGGCGGCAAGATACGCAGCCTGATACAGCCGTTTCTCATCTCAGGCGTAGTTGTATCCATGCTCCTCGTTCTGACAGCAAACACAATTAACCCGAAAGTCATGTATATGCGGGAAAAATATGCCGCGGAAATAATCTATAAGAAAGAGATGGACATACGCCCTTCTCTCACTAACATCTGGATGAAACTCCACGGAAACAGGTTCATACACATAACCGCTCTTGACCCTGAAAAGATGGAGTTTCACTACGTCACCGAATATACTCTGAATGATAAATTGCAGGTTGAATCCATAGAAACCTATAACTCAGCAAAAAAAGACGGGAACAAGTGGAAACTGTTCAATCAGAAAAAATACGAAATGATGAACGTCCCGAAAAAAACTTATGATGTCAGAAACATAATAACTGAAAAACCTATTTTTGACGAACTTTCAAAAATGCCTTTCCTTAAACCTCAATTCGTCTCCATAGGCGACATATACAAGGTTGCGGAGGTTATGAAAAATCAGAACGTTAACACTTCCAAATATATGATGCAGATATATAAAATTTTTGCACATGCAGTCAGCGTTCTTGTGATAATTCTTGTGATATTTCCTCTCTGCGTAGACTTCAACAGAAACCATTCATATATTAAAGTTGCCGCAAAATCACTTGGAGTGGGATTCGGCTTCTGGATGAGTGTTGCTTCATGCGCTTCACTAGGCAAAAACGGCGTACTCAGCCCATTCATGTCCAGCTTTCTGCCCATAATAATTTTTGCCAGTCTCGCAGTTTACATCATATACAGACGAGAACATGCAATGTAGTTTTATTAAACATATTAAAGTTTGACTTTACAGATATATTGGCATAAAATTGATAGTTAACTAATATAAGGAGTGTTTCACATGGCAAAAATAGCAGTTTTACCGGGTGACGGAATCGGACCCGAAGTGATGCAGCAGGCTATTAAAGTCCTGAACAAAGTATCTGAAAAATATAATAAAACATTCGAATTTTCATTCGCCGACATAGGCGGTATCGCAATAGATAACCACGGCACCCCCCTTCCCGAGTCAACTCTGGAACTCTGCGAAAAATCAGACGCTATCCTTTTCGGTTCAGTGGGCGGTCCCAAATGGGAAAATCTTCCTCCGGCACAACAGCCCGAAAGAGGCGCTCTGCTCCCCCTGCGTAAACATTTCAGCCTGTTCTGCAACATCAGACCGGTTAAAATATTCCCCTCTCTCATAGACGCAAGCTCACTTAAAAACGAGCTTATCCCTGAAGGTCTCGACATAGCTTTCTTCCGCGAGCTCACAGGCGGTATCTACTTCGGTCAGCCCAAAGAGATAAACGCCGAACGCACAATGGGTATGGACACCATGCTCTATACCAAGCCCGAAGTCGAGCGCATCGCAAAACTCGCTTTTGAAGCCGCCAGACTGCGCAGCAAGAAAGTTACAAGCGTTGACAAGGCAAACGTACTCATGTCCTCTATTCTGTGGCGTGAGGTTGTTACAGAGGTTCACAAGAGCTACCCCGACGTTGAACTGAACCACATGTATGTGGACAACGCAGCAATGCAGCTTGTTCGCTGGCCTTCCCAGTTCGATGTTGTGGTTACCGAAAACATGTTCGGCGACATACTCTCCGACGAGGCGGCAATGCTCACCGGTTCACTGGGTATGCTCCCTTCCGCTTCAATCAACGAATCTAACTTCGGTCTGTACGAGCCTATCGGCGGAACAGCCCCAGACATCGCCGGGCAGAACATAGCAAACCCCATCGCTCAAATAATGTCTGCGGCTCTTATGTGCCGTTATTCTCTCGGCATGGATGCTGCGGCAACAGACATCGAAAACGCTATTCAGAAGGTTCTGGACGAGGGTTACAGAACCGGCGACATCTTTAACAAGAACAAGACGGGACAGACACTGGTCAAAACCGACCGGATGGGCGACCTTATTTCTGAAAGAATATAGCTTAAAAGGCGGTCGCAAGACCGCCTTTCTTATCTGTTCTTAATTATATAGCTTTTTAACGAGCCCCAGTTAAGATAAATATGCAGCAGCGCAGCAACCGCCATCAGCATAGCACCATATTCATGGGTTCTTTTCATCACCAGCCCGAAACTGATAGCCCGCACAGCTTCAGCAGCAACATCCGGTCGGGGAGCGTGTGGCATAAAAAATATTATGAACCCCGTCACAGCCGACACAATAAACAGCACAAAAGTAATAATCGAAACGGTATTTCTATATTTTCGCATTTTTTCCTCCTCAAAGGATAATGCAAAAGAAATGCCACTTCATTTTGTCAACATATTTGTTATATATAAGCTAATTACAAGAAGATAGGCACGCAAATATTTCACATATGAGAGAAAAATCTGCACACCTTTTATTTCTTTTTACCAAGCTCTCTGGATTTCTCAGTCGCTGCTTCAACTGCGTTCATCACAGTGGCGCGCATCCCGCCCTTTTCAAGCTCATGGATACCGCAAATTGTCGTTCCGCCGGGTGAGGTCACGCTGTCTTTCAGCTCGCCTGGGTGTTTTTTAGTCTCAAGCACCATTTTGGCCGCCCCCATAACGGTTTGCGCGGCAAGAAGGGTTGCGTCCGCACGCATAAGCCCCATTTTAACCCCTGCATCACTAAGCGCCTCTATGAACTGATAAACGTATGCGGGACCGCTGCCTGAAAGCCCTGTTACAGCATCCATCTTAGATTCGTCAACGATGATGCAGCTTCCCACGGCATCGAATATTGATTTCACCGTCGCAAGATCTTCATCTGATGCCGCTTTTCCGCCGCAAACAGCCGCAGCGCCGCTGAGAACCAGCGCTGGCGTATTGGGCATAACGCGTACAATGCGCGTATCCTCCCCAAGAACGCTTTCGATATATTCAGTGGTCACTCCTGCGGCTATGGACACGATGAGCTTTTCCCGCACTCTGCCCTTGAGCTGGCGCAGAACAACGGAGATTATCTGAGGTTTTACAGCCAGAACCAGTATTTCAGCAAAATCCGCCACTTTCTTATTATCTTTCGTAACGCCTTCAATCCCGTAAACAGTACGGATTACTTCGAGTCTCTCTACGCTGGAATCGCTGACGGCGAGTTCAGTTTTCAGTTCGGATGCGAGAAGCCCTTTTATAGTTGCTTCCGCCATGTTTCCGGCTCCGATAAAGCCTATTTTCAGACTTTCCGTCATTTTTCGCTCCTGTCTTTAAGCCAAACGGCGATATTTGCAAACATCTCATCTCTATGCTGATTCAGGTGGGATGTCAAGATATGAGTTTGCCCGTCTTTATTCGGAAACTCAACATACAATTTATCTTTCGAGCCGACGCCGGAAAAGAAATTTTTCGTCGCCTTTGCGCTCACAATCATGTCACCGGGAAACTGAAAACCCAGAAGCGGCATAGAAAAATGCTGCGTAACATTTTCAATGTATCTGGTGAACCGATAAAGTTCTGCCACCCCTTTCATAGGCCATGTGTGGTAAAAAATATCCGAATACTGCATATCAAACCCTATCTTAGGCATATAAGGCATCACCATGCTGACAACAGGAGTAATGGATGCCAGAGGAGCCTTTATCCTTATGCAGGGTGCCATCAGCACAGCACCGTCTAGTCCGTTCAGGTGCACGGTCATAAGAGATATCAGACCACCCATGGACGAACCTGCGGCAAAAACCTTTCTACAGTTGCGTTTCAGAGTAAACAGCCCGTATTTGACTGAATCGTACCAGTCGTCGTAGCCTGTCATATTCAGATAATGATAATCCGATGCGTGTCCGGCAAGACGGACGTTGTAAACGCTGAACCCTTGCAATGCAAGATAGTCGGCAAGCGGCTGCATCTCAAGAGGGCTGGACGTAAAGCCGTGCACCAGCAGAACGCCTATGTCTCCTCGTTTTTCAAAATGCGGGTAATTTGCTTTCAGTGCAACATTTTCCGATTCCGCGCGTTTAAAGTCCAGATCGTGCAGTTCAATATCTTCGACATCGGACAGATCTTTGAAAGGTTTCAGTTCAGTCATCAGTAAATACATCCCTCCATGTCGCTGTGGAGCCTGTCATAAAACTCCCTGCGGCATTGATCGTAACGGGGTGCGAAATGGAAAAAACGTACCTTTTCCGCGCCGCTCTCCCTGAAAATCCTCTTTGAAAGGGTCATAGTAAGGTGTTTTTTTATGTCCGCGTGCTCGAAATCCTCTTCCAGAAACACGCACTCAATAAGCAGAACGGACGTGTCTTTCGCCAGCGCCACAGCCTTTTCAAAATTCTCACTGCTGGGCGCGATGTCTGTTATAAAAGTGACAGATTTCGGCTTAACATGTTCGATAAACCTTTCCGCTGCCTCGCGTATAGTCATTTTTACGAGCCCGGAAGAGCTTTCCGCCTCTATATCTCCGTCAAGCTCACCGGAAAGTATCCTGCGTTTCAGCTCTCCTATCCATTTTCCGGGGAGGAATCCGTTTTCCAGAGCATCTTTTTTAACGGCAACCATCTCACGTTCGGAAACCCTGTAGCCCACAGACGGTACCCTGTGATCGAAAATATCAAAATCCAGTCTGAAACCATCGCCAAGAATTAAGTCTTCGTGCTTTATGGAGCCTCTTACCATTTCAAAACCGTCCGCGGCGGAAAAAACTGCAGTATCATACTCTTTTTTACCGGAATTAAGCTCAATAACCTCATAACTTACCGGATAACTTTTTATCAGATTCCATGTATAAGCGTCAATCTTGCCGCGCACGTTCTTAATGATGCCCTGCGGTCCGAAAACACGGAACCGTTTCCCAGAAAGAAGCGTCCCGCGCAGTATCCTGTCGAATCCGTAGAAATGGTCTATGTGTGTGTGACTTATAAATATTTCAGATATGGAAAGCACTTCTGAATTGGTCAGACCGCCAAGCCTGCCGCAGTCGAAAAGAAATCCTTCAGTTTTGTATACGTTGCGCACAAAGAACGCCGTATCCTCGAATGGCGAATTAACCTGCTTGATGTCAAAATTATGCTTCATTAATCAGAAATCCCAGTATTTTCATGGCGTTGTCTTCCGCTCTTCCTGTTGTTTCAACTTCGAAATCCGCGCCTATGTCCTGCGCGGTCTTCTTCTGACTTTCATATATCTCGATGCGCCCGTCGGTGACGCATATTTTATTTTTTCGTTTCTCAAGCCTTGCCATTATCTCCTCTTCGGAGGCGAAAAAACGCACTTTTAAGAACTTTCCTTTATATGAAACGTTCACCCTGCCTAGATACTCAGTTTTGCTGAAACTGCCGTCAATGACGCTCATGCGCCCCAGCTTTCTGTTGGTCTCAGCCATCATTCCAAGCTCTTCGTAAAGTTTCAGCGAGTTTTCTTTTGAATAGATATCAACGCCGAAATCAACGTGCACTTTACTTTCAGGGTCAATACCGTGCATTACTTTCCGCACCACGTCTGTATTGATGTGCCTGACAGGAAAAACTTCACTGAACATCTTGGCATTCCTTGTTTTACCGGAAGCCATAAGTCCATAAAAAATAAGGCTTTTTGTTTCGAACATATTTGCCGCATAGAGCGCCGCCATATTCATCAGCTTTGCAACGTCGTCCCTGTTCTTTTTATAGTGCTCCCAGCTTTCATCCTTTGAACCAAGCAGGAAACACGTCACTTTTGCGCGGACGTATGCCCTGTAGCAGCGGTAGAAGTTGAGCAGTTTTTTCGAATCCTCATCATCATATACCCTGAAAAAGCCCTCCAGAAGCCCGTCAGAAAATTCTGTCTTCCCCATCTGGTCAACTTCCATGCTGAGGAATGCGATTTCCGACATAACATCGTTAAACCTGAACCTCTGGTTGAACTCAATACAGTCGATAAGACCGAAATCGTCACCGTCCATATAGATATGTTCAAGGCGCAGATCGCCGTGTCCGTCAACTACGTAGCCGTCTTTCAGCCTGCGCTCGAACATCTCTTTATTCTCATCCAGAAATTTTATGGTCTGTTTTTTTATGAAATCGAACTGTGCAGCGTCAATCAGCCCGCCCTTATATCCTTCGGTCTGTGAAAAATTCTCCTCGCAGTTGAAACGCACGATATCGTAGCTTCCGTTCGCCTCCGCAGCATAGGGATCTGTTTTGATATTTTTAAAGAGTTTCGCGACGTTCTCCCCTATCCTTACCGCATCCTCCGCAGCAACCTCGCCGCTTGCCACCTTTGCGGACAGGAACGCGTCGTCCTTGATACGTTTCATTTTAACACAGTAGTCAATAGTGAGGAGCGAACTGTCATATTTCACAAGGTCAAATGATTTTTCTTTGCGAACGATTTTCAGCACATCCAGATAGATATCCTTACAAAAGCGCTCGTTGAGTTCTTTTTCCAGTATACACATGGCCTTACGTTTCTTTTTGGAGCTGAAATCAAGGAATCCGAAATCCACCGATTTTTTTACTTTATAGACATAATCGTCTTTCAGAAACACATATGAAATATGCGTTTCCGCGATTCTGTCGGGTTTGATAAGCTCTTTCATAATGGTTACGACCGGAGTTTCGGTGATTTCCATCTATTTCCCCCTGTATGATTTCAGTTTTATTATTTCTTTTTTATAATCCGTTTCAACTGGCGTTTCAAGTATGCCAAGAACGTTTTCAAATCTCTTATCGTTAACAGCTTTCCTGAAAAATTCTTCGCCTATTTCACCTTCCGCTATCAGCTCGTGCCTGTCCAGTCTCGAACCAAGCGGCTTTTTGCTGTCGTTAAGATGAAACACCTTTATCTTATCCCCGAAAATACGGAAAAATTCATCAAAAACTTCATCGTATGCCCCGACTATATCATATCCCGCCGCAAAAATGTGGCATGAATCAAGACATACGCCTATTTTGTCGCCGTTTCTGCATTTTTCGATTATGCGGGCTATCTCATCAACCCTGTGACCGAGACATGTTCCCATACCAGAAGTGGTTTCCAGCAGCGTCATAGCGGAAAATCCGCCATCATCATAAGCTCTGTCCAGAAACTCAGCGACGCTTTCGATGCCGGCTTCCACGCCCGCTTTCATGTGCGCGCCCGGATGTATAACGTGAAAAGGCACGGTGAGCCTGTCACAGCGCAAAAGCTCATCCTTAAAAGATATCAGAGACCTATCAGCAGTTTCAGGATTAACAGCGGAGGGATTTATGAGATATGAAGCGTGAGAACAAACCCTGAGTCCGCTTCTGACAAGTGCGGATGCGAAAGCAAGAGCATCGTCTTCGGAAAGCGGCTTGCCCTCCCATCTGTTCTTGTTTTTCACAAAAATCTGAAGGCACTCACAGCCGTCTGCAAGTGCCCTCTCAATACTTTTATCTATTGAACCCGTTATAGATTTATGCGCACCTATGAGCATCGTCTATTTGAGTTCGCCCCTCTGATATTTCAGATAGGTTTCAACTTCATATTTAGAGCCGATGATAAGCGGTTCTTTCTGGTGGAGAGTATCAGGAACTATATCCAGAATGTCCTGAGCACCGTTGGTTGCTCTTCCGCCAGCGTTCTCTATGATATATGCAAGAGGTGCGCACTCATAGAGCAGACGCAGTTTGCCGCGTTTGTTCTTCTCGTCGCCGGGATAGAGGAAAACGCCGCCTTTAAGCAGGTTTCTGTGGAAATCCGCCACCAGCGATCCTATGTATCTAGCAGTGTAAGTTCTTTCAGTGTTGTTTTTTATATGTTCAACAAACTTTCTCGTGGGCTCGTCCCAGTGGTGATAGTTAGCCTCATTAATGCTGTAAATCTTTCCACATTCAGGAATTTTCATATTCGGGTGGCTGAGGATATATTCACCGATGCTTGGGTCGAGTGTAAAGCCGTGTACTCCGTTCCCTGCGGAATACACCATCATCGTGGAGGAGCCGTATATAACGTATCCAGCCGCAACCATCTTGCGTCCGGGCTGCATAAAGTCTTTACAGCAAGGAGTTCCTGTATCGCCATCCTGTCTTTTATAGATGCCGAAGATTGTTCCGATGCTGATATTCACGTCAATGTTGCTTGAACCGTCGAGCGGGTCGAAAACCGCAAGATATTTCCCTTTCGGATATTCTTTGGGAACCTGAATGACCTCGTCGTTCTCTTCGGAAGCCATGGCGCAGAGTTTTCCGAGGTGATCCATTGCCTCAATCATTTTTTTGTCGGCGTAAACGTCCAGCTTCTGCTGTTCTTCTCCGTGGACGTTAACAGATTGAGCTTTTCCGATGATATTAACTATACCCGCTTTATTTACTTCGCGGCTGATGATTTTGGAAGCGAAAGCAATCGATTCGATGAGCATGGTAAAGTCGCCCGTAGCTTCGGGAAATGCCCTCTGCTCCTCAATGAGGAATCTGTTAAGATTCGTAACACCCTTTTCCATAATAACCTCTTATATTTTGTATACCTTTGATTTGTGTTATATGTGAAGCACTTATTAAGTGTAGCCATTCGTTTGAAAAATGTAAAGAAAATAACATATATTAATTTTCCCTATAGACTGTTTTTTACACTTTTATATAATGTCCATAATGGTTTTCAGGCTTTTCAGGGGTTTTTCAAACACATGAGCGGCATATGCGCCGAGGGCGGAAAGCACCTGAATCTCCTGTTTCCTGTTGATTGTAAGAGCTTTATAAAGAGGGGCGTTGCCGAAACAACGGATTATATATGCCGATTCCCTGTCGCAGAAGCTGTCTATATCAAGCTCTTTTGCACATGTGGGGCAGTACATTCCGTTTGAAGCAACGGTGAAAATATCTTCGTCGGATGAGCAGTTGGCACAGTTTTCAGTGTCGTACATCAAACCGGCGCGTCTCAGCATGAAATATATCATATAAGGCGTTATTTTTCTGTAGTTTACGTCGTCTATTTTAAGTATAAGTTCAAATAACCGTTCGTCCGCCATATCTATCTGATAAAGCCCGTCCAATATTTCGAACACAAGGTGCAGACGAAGAATAATTTCATGATTATTCAGATACTTATAAAAAGCCGTATCCGGTTCGAAGGCGTAAAATCTGGAGAGGTCGCTGTCCTTTCTGCCGATATCAAGCAGACCTGGAATGAAGGTCATCACCCCGCCCTTTTTGGTGTACGCTTTGGGCACAAACAGTTTCACCTTGCCGAATTCTTTCGAAAAAGCCATGGCAATGGCGGAACTGTCGGAATACTTCACTAGGCGGTATATTATTGCTCCGGTCTTCTCTCTGCTCATGCAGATACATTACTCCAAAACGGCAGAAAGCAAAGAGCTATTTTCAGTCTACAACCATCTTTTCTTGCGGAAAATAAGCACAGGCAGGATCGCCGAAACTATCATGAACACCCATGCAAATCCGTATCCGTATTTAAGCCCAAGTTCCGGAAAATGCTTGAAGTTCATACCGTAAATACTTGCAACAAGCGTAGGCGGCAGGAATATGACGTTCACTACGGTAAATATTTTAATTACCTTGTTCTGCTCAATGTTTACGAAACCGAGAACGATGTTCTGGATATAGTCCATACGGTCGAAGTTATATTTCGCATAATCTATCAGCGAGTTAACGTCTTTAATCATGATGCGGAAATTGTTTTTGATTATTTCAGCAAGTTTATGCGATTTCAGCAGTGCGGAAATGATGCGCTGCTTATCAATAAGACTATCTCTGATGTTGGTGTTAAGGTTTTCGTAATGATAGATATAATCCAGTATATCTTCGTTGTCAATGTCGTTTGCTGACAGCTTTTTACGCAGACCGGATATGTTGCGGGACAAACCTTCGATAATGTCGGCATCAAGGTCGATGCGCGTTTCAAAAATATAGCTCAGGATGTATGAGCCGTCACGGAAAATGCTTGGGCTTGAAACCAGTTTCTTAACGCACTCGTTGAATACTTTCAGTTCCCTGTATCTCATCGTCACAAGCAGGTTGTTCTGAAGGATGAACGTGACAGTCTCATTGTAAACCGCTTCGCCGTCAACAATGAGGAAATAGCTGTTAATTGTTATATCTTTATCGGATTCCCAGAAACGCGAGCTTATCTCAATCTCTTCCGTTTCCTGTTTTGATGGGAACTCAATTTCAAATTCTTTCGCGACGGTGCTTATATCTTCGCCGGATGGATTTATCATATCCACCCAGAGAACGTCGCTCTCAATGTCGTCGATATTTGCAAGATATTCTTCAAGCTCAAAAATTTTCAGGCGTGAGTTAATGTTGGTGTAAATTTTGACCATGGCAATTCTCCTTTCATAGCGCTGATAAACAATGTGTTTTTAACGGTTTAAACCGTTCAGCGCGATCGGGAATCGCAAGAAGTTTCCATCTCCGTGAAATACTGGCGCTGTATGCGCATCTGGGGATGCTTAACGGCGCTGATACCAATATGTCTGTTCTTCGTTTTCACAGAGATTCCTGTCATTTCAATAAAGCCCCTGTAGTTTCAGATACTCGTCTTTGGTCTGCCAGCCTTCAATGACTTTAACATACAAATCCAAATAAATCTTTACACCGAAGAAATTTGACAAAGATATGCGCGCCGCGGTGCTGATTTCTTTAAGTTCACGCGCGCCTTTGCCTATAACTATTCCCTTCTGTGATTCTCGGTTAACGATTATCGATGCTGCAATATACATCAAATCGTCGTTCCTGTCTTCAATTTTTTCTGTTTCAACAATTATTTGATATGGAATCTCATCTTTCAGCCTGCGAAAAACCTGTTCCCTGATAAACTCGGACACCAGAAGTTTTTCAGGCTGAGTGGTTATTTCGTCATCGATGAAAAGCGGTTCACCTTCGGGCAGTTCCTCAACGGTAAGCTCAATGAGCTTATCCACGTTGGTACCTTTAAGAGCGGAAACGGGCAGAACGTGTTTGAACTGCAGTTTCGGGAAGAACTTGTTGGCGGCTTCATATACCAGTTCACGTTTAAAGTTGTCAACCTTATTTACCACAAGGAACTTAACGGCTTCGGTCTTTTCCAGAACTTTAAGAAGACTTTCAAGCTCCGGTCCCATAAATTCATCCGGCTGCACGAGCATGTAAATCACATGAGCGTTATCCAGACTGTCTTTAGCCTGCTGCACCATCATCTTGTTTATGGTGTCCTTGGCGTTGTGATATCCCGGTGTATCTATGTAGATAATCTGGGAATCCTCGTTTGTGAGGATCCCCTGAATATTTGTTCTTGTTGTCTGCGGCTTCGCAGATGTAATGGCAATCTTTTCACCAAGAATGGCGTTAAGAAGTGTTGATTTGCCCACGTTCGGGCGTCCTACTATTGCTACAAAACCTGTTTTATGCTGTTTTTTCATATTCGGCGGAGTTCTCCTCATCATCTTCAGGCTCTCTGTGTAGCCTTGTTAACTCCACCTTGTCAAGTCTTCTTTCATGTTTATTCAATATTTTAAACGAATAGCCGTCAAATTTATAGACTTCGCCGACCTCCGGAATCTTGCCCGCTATGTCGAAAACAAGCCCTCCAAGGGTTTCGTACTCGTCCATCTCGTGAGTCTTGTCCACTCCGAACTTGTCGCAGAAATCGTCGATATCCATACGCACATCAACGATATAGGTATCATCGGATGTCTGAACCACTTCGTGTTCTTCAGTGTCATACTCGTCCCATATTTCGCCGACAATTTCCTCAAGGATATCCTCAAGGGTGACAATACCGGCAACGCCGCCGTATTCGTCAATAACCACCGCCATATGGTTGCGGCTTTTCTGAAACTCACCCATCATAGAGTCTATCTTTTTGGTCTCAGGCACGAAGAAGGGCTTTCTGATAACCTTTCTGAGGTCGAAATTGACCCCGTCCTCTTTAACGAATTTCAGCAGGTCTTTAACGTAAAGGATACCGACTATCTTGTCTATGCTGTCTTCATAAACGGGTATCCGCGAAAATTCGGAAGCAAGTATCCTGTCCAGATACTCTTCGGCAGGAGTATTTATGTCAACAGCAACCATATCCGTTCTGGGCACCATGACCTCTTTTACATATATCTCACTGATGTCGAAGATATTCTGGAGCATCTTAGTTTTATTGCCTTCAAGCATCCCCTCTTTTCCGCTTTCAGAGATGTAAAATTCAAGCTCGTCCTCGGTTATCTTATGCCTTGATTTCTCAAAGTTTCCGCCCGAAAGCACGATTATCCATTTTACGAGTTTATTTATCCCGTAAGAAAAGGGGTAGAACAGAATAAACGGAATTTTTATAAGTTTGACAACACGCAGCGCTATTTTATCGGCATTGTGTTTCGCATAGGTTTTAGGTGTGATTTCACCGAAAATAAGAATAACAATGGTCATAACACCTGTAACCAGTGCTATGTTTGAGTTTCCGGCAACCTTTGCGGTGAAGTCCGTCGCCAGAACAGACGCAAGAATGTTGACAATGTTGTTTCCTATCAATGTGGTGTTAAGCACTTTGTTAGGGTGCTCAAGCCAGAGTTTAAGCGGCTTATTTTTTGGATTTTCATCAATCAAACGGCGCACACGTATCTCGCTGAGCGATGTCAGAGCAGTTTCACTTCCCGAAAAGAATGATGAAAGAACGACGCAGACGATAATCGTAAGCAACTCAAGAATTAAAGAATCACTCACTTACGTCTCCTTTAAAACGATAACACGAACTGTCCGAGTCCATTGAAGGGTTTTTTACCTCATAAAAAATATTAATTTCGGCAGGAAAAAATCCAGTGCCGATTAGCTCTAAATAACATAACGAAGAAACTTTATCAAGCTACTTTCCCTGATTTGACAAGTTTCAGTAATATTTCCTCCTGAAGAGTGAACATTTCCTCCTCTTCCTCCTGCCCAAGCTCATGGTCAAACCCCATAAGGTGCAGAAGTCCGTGTATAAAAAGGAAACTCACCTCGCGCTCAAGTGCAATATCAGCCTCTGCCGCCTGCTTCTTCGCGGTATCAAGAGAAATAACGATATCGCCGAGCATCCCGCCCTCGCCATAAGGATCGTCGGACATCGGAAACGACAGCACATCCGTTGCATAATCCTTCTCGCGGTATTCTTTGTTAAGTTCCTGAATCTGGGCATCATCGCATATAAGCAGCGAAACCTCGCACTCGTCAAACTCCACCTCAAGCTCTTCAAAAACAGCGTCAGCCGCCTGTCTGAAAAGCTCCTCAGCAAGTCCGCTCTCAACCTCATCCGTTATAAGTATTTCCGCTTTCAATGTGTATCTCCGTGATATTTATCGTATGCCTGAACAATCTTCTGCACAAGGGTATTGCGCACAACGTCCTTTTCCGTGAACTGTATGAACTTTATGCCATTGATATCTTTAAGTATCTTTCTGGCCTGTATCAGACCGCTGTTTCTGGAGGTCGGCAGGTCTATCTGGGTTATGTCTCCGGTAACAACAACTTTTGACTGGAAGCCCATCCGCGTCAGAAACATCTTCATCTGCTCCTCCGTGGTGTTCTGCGCCTCGTCAAGAATAATAAAAGCATCGTTCAGAGTCCTTCCGCGCATGAAAGCCAGCGGCGCAACCTCGATTATGCCGTCTTCAATCAGAGCGTTCACTCTGCCGTAGTCCATCATGCTGTACATCGCATCGTACAGAGGGCGCAGATAAGGGTTTATCTTGTCGCTTATGTCTCCTGGGAGAAATCCGAGGTTCTCACCCGCCTCAACAGCGGGGCGTGTCAGAATTATCTTACCGCATTTCTTACGCAGAAAATAGTAAACACCCATCGCCATGGCAAGATAAGTTTTGCCTGTTCCCGCCGGACCTATGCCGAAAACCATGTCGTTGTTGCGGATGGCGTTGACGTAATCCCTCTGTAATGCGGATTTCGGCGCAACTTTTTTAACGCGCCCCGCAACAGGTATGCCATCCTTCATGATATCGTATGCGTCCTCTGTGTTGTCTGCAATCATGCGGATTATGTCTGCGGTCTTGGATGTGTCAAGGTCGTCTTCGGAAGCTATCTTAACCATTTCCTCAAGCACTTTGACAGCCATACGGACATCCTCCGCCTTGCCTTCAATGGTGAATACGCCGCCAAGAACGCTTGTGCTGACTGAAAATTCAGAATTTATCATCCTCAGATGTGTGTCTTTATGTCCGAGGATGGACGGAACGAGTATTTTTGCAACCTCAACGGTTTTTTTTATCATTTTTCACCATTTCCTGCACAAATCTTATCTGGCTCTCCCTGTCGGTGCATTTTTTATCTATTTTCGCATCTTTAAGCGCCGAAAGCAGGTTGGAATACTCAGTTCTCGGCTCAATTTTCATCTCAAGCAGGTCGTTTCCGGTGATATCCGGCTTAACATACCTGAAAACAGTAAAATATTCTTTGACCTGCCGTTCGAAATCCTCTCCTGCAAGAGCGGAAACCGCTATAGCACATGGAATATCCATCATATTCATCCTTCTGGTAAACACCGAATCCGGCATCTTTTTCGATCGTCTGAGCCATGCAGAGGTATCCTTAACCATTTTGAAACATTCCGCGTGCTGATTTGTTTTGTGCTCATCCAGACTGAAACGCCTCAGCACATCCTTGACCGCCTGTCTCTCCATATCGCTGAAAAGCACTGCCATCCGCGCAAGATACGCCTCCGGTTCCTCGTCGAACTGGAACCCGTACCAATCCAGAATAGTGTCCAGATCATCAAAAAGCGCCTCTTTCCGCTCGTCCACACGCAGCGTAGGATGAAAGAATCTCAGCAGGTCATATTTACGCATCATCCTTAATGCCTTGCGGTAGTTCTTCTCGCTCAGGATATACTTCAGTTCCAGAAACATCCGCTGTCCCTGAACGCGCTCGAACAGGTCAAGGTTAACAGCGTGGCGGAAAAGTCTGTCAGTGTGAGGTCCTATCATGAAATCGAACCGCACGGCGAACCGAACGGCGCGCAGTGCACGGGACGGGTCGTCAACGAAACTAAGCGAATGAAGAACCCGTATCTTTTTATCCTGCAAGTCCCTCTGTCCGCCGAAAAAGTCCAGCAGAACGCCGAACTCTTTCCTGTTCAGCTTAACAGCCATTGCGTTTATGGAAAAATCCCTTCGGAAAAGGTCATTCTTTATAGAAGCGTCCTCCACTGTGGGAGCGGAGGCAGGAAAATTATAGTATTCGGTGCGGCTGGTGGCAAAATCCACACGAAAACCATCGGGAAAAATCACCACGGCAGTTTTAAATTTCGCATGTATGGCAGCCCGCGCACCCATCCTGTCGGCAAAAACCTTCGCGAAATCAGGGGCGCTGCCCTCAACGACTATGTCGATATCCTCGTTTGTCTTCCTCAGCAGAATATCCCGCACCACGCCGCCAACCAGATAACACTTGTACCCAAGCTCATCCGCCATAGCGCCAACGTCTTTGAGTGTGCCGAAAACACGCTCCGGCAGAATGTTCTCCATCTGCCCAGCGATGTTCTTGCTTCTGCCGTTCTCGCCCTTCATCAGCCTTCCGTCGCTGAAACGGGGCATTCTGGCTATTTCGTCGTGAATCAGCCTAAGAAGATCCGTGCGGGTGATTACCCCCATAAGTCTGCCATCCTCTTCAACAATAACCATCTTATGGTTACCGGCAAGCATGGTCTCCTCTATGGTGTAATACGGCATATCCGGCGGTATTTTCGTGAACTCCACCTGCATGATGGAGCTTACAGGCTCACTGTTAAGTCCGTGTTTCAAACCCTGCAGGATATCCCTTCTGGAGACGATACCCACAGGTACGTCGCCCTGCACGACAGGCATGTTGTTCAGGTTGTGCTTCATGAAAATATCTATCGCCGCATCGAAAGTCACATTTGCTGCAAGGGTTTTCACAGGCGATGTCATGATGTCCCGCGCCTTTTTGACAGGCTTCACCGATTCACCAAGAATCATATCCAGTTTAGCCACACACTCGTGGAGCATCTGGTCTTTTATTACGGCGCTCGCCGCCGTATAGTGCCCGCCGCCTCCGAAAGCCGCGGCTATCTCCGCCGCGTCAACATCGTCGGTGCGGCTCCTGCCCACAAGAACGATCCTGTCGCCAGTCCGCACAAGAATGAACAAAGCGTCCAGAGATTCTATATCCATTATCTTATGAGCAAGATGAGATATATCTTCTATATATTTGTCGTTACTTGCATTTGATACACCGACTCTCACAGACCCTATGGCGTGCACATTCATATTGGTCAAAAGTTCGTTAAGTATGAAAACGTGTTCTCTACTGAGTTCCCGTTTGACATATTCCCCCACCTCGTGCAGGTTCGCCCCGAAAGAAAGAAGCCAAGCGGCAGCCTCCATATCCTTAACGGTAGTGCTTGTGAAGGTAAGCATACCAGTGTCCTCGTAGATGCCCGTCATAATAAGGGTAGCCTCTTCCGGCGTAAGGGTAAGCCCCGATTCTTTCATCTTCTGCACTATAACGGCAGAGCAGGATCCGGTCTCCTCGACGTACATCTCATCCGCCTCAATGTCCTGCCCGTGTGCCGGATGATGGTCGAAAACTATAACCTTTTTAGCTTTTGCCACAAGGCTTTCCAACGGTTCAAGCCTGCCCGCCAGCTTGCAGTCGGTTATAACCAGCAGATCAAGAGATTCTATATCTTCAATATCCTTCTCTTTCAGATGGACTATCGGGAGCGGTTTTTCAAGTGTCGAAACGTATTCGTTAACTGCGGATTCGTATGAAGTGGCTGTGACCACGGCATCTAATCCGTAAAGTCTGTACGCAGCGTAAGCACTTGCCATGGCATCGAAATCAGGATTTTTATGAGTAACTGCTATTCTTTTCATCTTTTAAATCTCGGATGGCAGTTCAGAAGCACGTTTCTGGAAGTGTCATCAGTGACATGCGTATAGCGTTGGGTGGTGGAAAGGTCTGAGTGACCGAGAAAAATCTGTATTGTTCGCAAATCTGCGCCGTTTGTCAGCAGGTGAGTAGCGAACGAGTGACGCAGGGTATGCGGCGATATATTTTTATTGATTCCGGCTTTTTCGGCATATTTTTTCACAAGCATGAATACAAGCTCCCTGTCTAGCTGTTTACCGTTTTTGCTGAGAAAAAGCCAGCCTTCATCACGCTCTTTAACAAAATAATCTTTACGGAAACCAAGATAATCCCTCATTTTCTCCGCCAGAGAGCTGTAAAGAGGAACAAAGCGCTGTTTGCCGCCCTTTCCTGTCACACGCATTATCTCGCGGTTCATGTCAAGTTCTGCAACTTTAAGCCCGGTAAGCTCGCTTATGCGCATACCGGTTGAATACAGAGTTTCAAAAATTATCCTGTCACGGAAACCAAATTTAGATGAAACATCAGGCGCATTGAGCAGCATCTCCACTTCATCAAAATTCAGAAATACGGGCAGTTTCTCCCACTTTGAAGGCTTGGACACAAATCCGCAGGGATTGGTCTTTATCATCCTCTCCTGAATCAGAAAATCATAGAAGGCTGAAATGCCGGATATCCTGCGCAGAACCGTCTCTATACTGTAGCCGTCTTTGCGCATTGCCGTCATAAAGGCAATTATCTCCTGAGCGGAACATTCGGCAAGATTTTTCATGATTGAAGATGCAAAGATGGAAACGTCGGATTCGTAAGCGGCAACGGTGTTATCGGCAAGCCCCTGCTCGTGCTTCATCCATGTTTTAAAATTGAAAATAAGTTTTCCGTTGTCCAAAATATCCCTTTTCGTGCTAACATAAGTCTGTAATATGTATACACCCTCATGGTACAGATTTCAATTTTTTAAGATTGCAGGTAAAAAATTGAAACAACCTCTGTTAAATTTTGGTTACATCAAAACATCACTATGAAACAACTTATCGCAAAACCATATAACAAGTATTATCACAATTATTATTGTATAGAAATACTATTAAAAAATCTTCCTATAAATTAAATCAAAACAAAGAATATCATCAGACAAAGGCTTTATTTAAAGGTCTATATCGATAGATAAATCAAATAACAAACACATATTATATTTTCATACTATTTTTTATTTCAATAACAGAACAGGAATATTATAAAATTGAATTGATTTTTTCGATTTAAATATAGCTAACTTTTCGTTTAATTTAATTTAACTTTTTTATGAAAAAAAGTAGTGCTGTCGATTTTGAGTTGACTAATAGTTTAACATACCCTATCCTGTAACAGAACATTAGTATGGAGGACTGTATATGAAGAACAGAAAAGCAATAACGAAGGAAGAAGTCCTTGACTATCACAAATTTCCAAGATGCGGAAAAATTGAGGTCGTCGCCACTAAACCCTGTTATACTCAGAGAGACCTTTCACTAGCATACACTCCGGGCGTTGCTCAGCCCTGTTTGGAAATAGAAGCCAACCCAGAACTGGTCTATGACTACACATCCAAAGGAAACCTTGTCGCCGTCGTTTCAAACGGCACGGCGGTTCTTGGTCTCGGCGACATAGGCGCCGCTGCCGGAAAACCTGTTATGGAGGGAAAAGGCGTTCTCTTCAAAAGGTTTGCCGATGTCGATGTTTTTGACATAGAACTTAACACCAAAAACCCCGACGACGTTATCAAAGCATGTGAGCTGATGGAACCGACCTTCGGCGGCATCAACCTTGAAGATATTAAAGCTCCGGACTGTTTTTATATTGAGGAGACCCTTAAAGAGCGACTCAACATACCCGTTTTCCACGATGACCAGCACGGGACAGCTATCATAGCCGTTGCCGCACTCATAAACGCTCTTGACCTTGTGGGCAAAAAGATAGGCACAGTAAAAATAGTTGTCAACGGAGCCGGAGCAGCGGGAATAGCCATCGGGAAACTGATGGTGCTCGTCGGTGCGACACGCGAAAATATCGTTATGTGCGACACTAAAGGTATTATATATAATGGACGCACCGAAGGCATGAACAAATATAAAGAGGAGTTCGCCGTCAACACTGACAAAAGGACACTCGAAGAGGCGATGGACGGAGCAGACGTTTTCCTCGGTCTCTCCCAGAAAGGTGCCGTGACACCTAACATGGTCAAAGGCATGGCTCGCAACCCCATCATCATGGCAATGGCAAACCCCGATCCTGAAATCACACCAGAAGAGGTCGCAGAGATACGCGGAGATGCTATCATGGCTACTGGTCGCTCTGATTATCCCAATCAGGTTAACAACGTTCTCGGATTCCCCTTCATTTTCAGAGGCGCGCTTGATGTCAGAGCAAAAGCAATCAATGAGGACATGAAGATGGCTGCTGTAAATGCTCTCGCCCAGCTTGCCAGACAGGAAGTTCCGGAATCGGTATGCAAGGCGTACGGCGTTGACAGAATTGAGTTCGGTCCTGACTATATAATCCCGAAACCTTTCGACCCCAGAGTGCTCACATGGGTTGCACCCGCGGTCGCTAAAGCTGCAATCGACACAGGCGTTGCACAGAAAGACATCCCCAGCTTTGAAAAATACAAGGATTATCTGGAATCAAGACTCTCTTTTGCAAAAGAGTTCACCAGACAGATAATAAGTGTTGCAAGACAAAAACCGAAAAGACTCGTACTGCCCGAAGGCGAACACGAAAAAGTTCTCCGCGCAGCACAGAAAATGGTTGAGGAAGGTATCGCAAGACCCGTACTGCTGGGAGAAGAAGAACATATCCGCGCTATTGCCGAAAGACACAACATCGACCTTACGGACTGCGAAATAATTAACCCCTCGCTCGCGCCCAATCTGGACAAGTACACTAAACTGCTTCACAACATGCGCCAGAGGAAGGGACTCACCATGGATGAGGCGCACAGACTCCTTGTGCGCATAAGCGATTATTACGCTGCTATGATGGTATATTGCGGGGACGCTGACTGTCTGCTCAACGGATATTCACGCAACTATCCCGATGCCATTAAGCCTCTGCTTGAGATAATGCCCATGCAGGAAGGCTATACAAGTCCTTCCGGCGCATATTTCATGGTTTTCAGAGACCGGGTTGTCCTCTGCGCCGACACAACTGTGAACATAGACCCCGACGCTGACGTTCTGGCACAGATAGCCATGCAGTCCGCGGACACATGCGCTAAGTTCGAAATAGAACCTAAAGTTGCCATGATATCTTTCACCAACTTCGGCTCTGTTAAAATGCCCAGAACAACAAAAATTGTCGATGCAATTAAAAAGGTTAAAGATAAATATCCCAAACTGATAATAGACGGAGACATGCAGGCGGACACAGCACTTTACAGACCCATTGCGGAAGAGGCATTCCCCTTCTCCGACATTAAAGGCGACGCAAGCGTGCTTGTTTTCCCCAACCTTGAGGCAGGGAACAGCGCGTACAAACTCCTCTGGAGACTGGGCGGCGGCATAGCGATAGGTCCCATACTGCAAGGTTTCCAAAGCTCCGTTCATGTTCTGCAAAGAGGTAGCGGAGTTAATGAGATAGTCAACCTCGGCGCAATCGCAGTTGTTGATGCAATAGAAAAGGCAAAACAGAAACATAAATAATATAATGTCCTCTGTATAAAGGGGAACATGCGTTTGCAAAACCATTATGCGGCATCATGCCGTACCTCTCTTATCGTGTGGGGCGGAACATCCGCCCCGTTTTTTTTCCCTTGCCGTAAAGTGGCGAAGTCTATATTCTGATTTCTAAATTATTGATGTCAGGAAGACCGATGCAAAATACACTCTCCGAACAGAAAAGTCTTTATCTGAAACAACATGAGAATAACCCTGTCAACTGGCAGGCATATTCCGATGAAGTGTTTGAAAAAGCAAAGCAGTTGAATATGCCCATTTTCTTCAGCATAGGATATTCTTCGTGCCACTGGTGCCATGTCATGGCGCATGAAACATTCGAAAATCAGGTTGCGGCGGAAATACTTAATAAATATTTTATCCCGGTGAAAATAGACCGCGAGGAGTTCCCTGGCGTTGACAAGCGCTATCAGTTTTATCTCCATGCAACCGGAAAACGGGGCGGATGGCCGCTTTCCGTTTTCACCCTGCCGGACGGACGCCCGTTCTTCGGCGGCACCTATTTCCCGCCTAAACCCACACACGGACTGCCCGCATTCACTGAAATAGTGGTTCAACTGGGCAAACTATACCGAGAAAACCAGAAAGAGGCAGAAAAATACGCCAATAATTTTGACGCCTTTATGCAGAAATTCACCTCTTTTGAGGGGTGCATGAACGACCTGCGTGATTTCGATTTTCACACGGCGTCCGAAGACTTTTCAAAAATGTTCGATGCAGAGTTCGGCGGACTGGGCAGAGATGCAAAATTCCCTAATATTCCAGTGCTTAACGCCATGCTGTACTATTATGACACCGACCTCTATGTGCGCGATTTCATGAATCTTACGGCAGATATGCTATGTACTTCAGGGATATACGACCATGTCAACGGCGGGTTTTACAGATACGCGGTGGACAGGCAATGGACAGTCCCCCACTTTGAAAAGATGCTTTATGACAACGCCCAGAACGCCGTATTCCTTTTACAGATGTATGAACGCACGGACAACATGCTCTATTTCCGCATAGCAGAAAAGACCATTGATTTCATACTCCATGAGTTTAATACTGATTTCGGACTTATCGCTGCTATGGATGCAGACAGCCTTTCCGACGACGGCAAGCTCGTTGAAGGTTATTACTATCTCTATACGGAAAATGCCATGGCACCTGTCAGAGAGCTTGTCTCGCTGCAAGAAGGCGTGGTGAACGTCAATGAAGCTGATTACGAAAACTACGTCCGTCTTGAGAAACATTTCGACCTGTTGAAAGATACAAACACACGGGAAAAACCAGCGAAGGATACAAAGATAATCCTTTCGCAAAATATGCTTTTCTGCAAAGCGCTTCTTAAAATGTTCGAGGTTTCTGGCAAAGAATATTATCTTGAACAGGCTTCAGCACTAATGAACAAGATGCGCCATTTCCACATGGAGGGCGGCACCCTTTTCCGCGTAAACTATGCCGGCGAAGTTATGGCTCATGTCACCCTTGAAGACTATGCGTACACTATCGACACGCTCCTTGAGTTCCTGCATGTTACAAAAGAGCGTAACTTCCTTACAGAAGCGGCAAAACTGACACAAAGAGCATTGGATATATTCACTAAGGACGGTCTTATATACCTTGATATCGACAAAACCGTCGCAGATACGTTCGACGATTCCATGCCCAACCCAATCGGAGTTTTTGCCGGGCTGCTGCTGAATTACGGCGAAGCTCTTGGTGTTGAAGATTACGGAAAAATAATGGATTACGCAGCTGACAGGCTTATCAAATATGCAAGCGGACACCCGACCCTGTTCTCTAATTTTATGAGGTATATCAACTAATGACTAAAGACGAAATTTTAACGATTCTGGAAGAAAAACGCTCGGAAGAGAACAAGGAGAGCATGGCAAAATTCGGCATCAACACAGCGAACGCCTGCGGTGTTACGACCGCCGACCTCAGAGAAATAGGCAAAAAACTGAGAAAAGACCACGCTCTTGCGCTTGAACTTTGGGAAACGGGTATTCATGAAGCGCGTATTCTTGCAACCATGGTTGCAGACAAAAACAGAATGGACGATGAACTGCTTGAAAAATGGGTTATGGAGATAAATTCATGGGATCTGTGCGACCAGTTCTGCACAAACCTTGCATACAAAACCGAAAGCGCCAAGATGAAGATATACGAATGGGCTGTTCAGAACGAAACATTCGTTAAACGGGCTGGTTTCGCCATGATAGCCAATATCGCGGCAAAAGACGAAACGCTCACCGCTGCGGAGATAGACAGCTATTGTACGCTGATACTGAACGAGTGCGACGACAGCCGCAACTATGTGCGAAAGGCTGTGAGCTGGGCGCTGCGCAATATCGGAAAACGCAATGAGGAGAACCGAAAACTGGCTGTAAAAGTTGCAAAAGTCATGCGAGACGGCGGATCAAAAACTGCAAAAACAACAGCAACAGAGGTATTGAACGAGCTTAACAGCAAAGAGGTGAAAACAAAATTCAGACCAAAAAAATAAAGTGCAAATCCTATTTTAAGTGGTAAACTTAATATTGAAGCATATGGAGCATCCTTTTGAGCTATAAGTATTTTACAAATGAACAATGTGAGTATTTCCCCTGCCATAAGATTGAACGGCAAAACTGTCTGTTCTGCTATTGCCCTCTTTATTTCTTTGGCGACTGCGGCGGCGACCCGCAATGGAAAGGTAACATTAAGGATTGCTCCGCCTGCACAAAAAATCATGATGAAAACAGTTATCAGTTTATTATGGAGCGTCTGGGCAAAGCCTTTGGAAATCTGAAAGAAAACGGCGAAATGCTCATGCTCGATAGAAAATCCAAATAAGCCTATTTAGATATTTTTTGTATCTTTTGTTGACAAGGGTCTCACACAAGATGTATTGTTTACCTGAGAGGTATACAATTGGATTCATTCATACTGCGTGAAGAAGACTATGCAATACGGATCATCGTGTTTCTGGCAACTGTCGGTAAACAGGTTAAAACAGACGACATCTGCCGCTCACTCTATCTTTCCCGCCCTATCGTTGTCAAAATAATCAACAAACTCAAAAACTGCGGTTTTATCGTGACCAAAACCGGAAAAGACGGCGGTTTGACCATCGGGGAAAAAACTCTCGAAGCCAGTATGTACGATATACTCGCCTGCATGGGATTCACCGGAAGGGTGAACTCCTGCACAACAAACAACGCTACCTGCCAGCTTTTCCCCATCTGCAAGATCAACAGACTTTTCAGCAATATCCAGAAAGACATAGAGGATAGGCTGAAAGAGGCCAAGATAAAAGAGTTTCTTTTTAATGGTAACGAACTGTTTTTAAAATCCAAATCAATGCAGGAGGTCTGAATGAACAACGAGTTTCATTACGACTACAAGACGGTACAGGGATTCGTTCTCTCCGCCATCTTTTGGGGTGTCATCGGGCTTGTGATGGGTCTTCTCATCTCTGCCCAGCTTTGGGATGCTAACCTTAACTTTGGTGAGTATTTCTCATATGGCAGGCTCAGAACCCTTCACGTCAACGTTCTGGCATACGGGCTCGGAATCGGCGCCGAATTCGGTATATTCTATTATATCGTCATGAGGCTGACCAAGAGACCGCTGGTTCTTCCGAAACTGGCGCGTTTCCACCTTTGGCTGTTCAATGTCGGCATGGTTCTTGCGACGCTCTCTCTCTTCGCAGGCATGAACCAGTCTCTTGAATATGCAGAGTTCGAGTGGCCAATCGACATCGCGATAGTTATCCTCTGGGTACTGTTTGCGATAAACGTTCTCGGCAACGTATTCACAAGAAAAGAGAAAAACATGTACGTTTCTCTCTGGTATGTAATTGCGACGATCATAACTGTTGCAATTCTGTACATCGTTAACAACCTTGCGATCCCCGCGTCGCTCACAAAGTCTTATCACCTTTTTGCAGGTGTAAACAGTGCGAACGTTGAGTGGTGGTACGGACACAACGCAGTGGGTTTCCTTTTCACAACTCCCATACTTGCAATGTTCTACTATTTCCTTCCCAAGTCTACCGGGCTGCCTATATACAGCCACAGACTGTCCATCATCTCTTTCTGGTCACTGATATTTGCATATCTCTGGACAGGGGCGCACCACCTTGTGTACACTCCCCTTCCCGACTGGATACAGACTCTGGGTATCGCATTCACACTGTTCCTCATCGCTCCCTCATGGGGTTCCGTTGTAAACGGCTACTTCACTGTGGACAGGGACTGGTCTAAGATGAGAACCAACTATCTGACAAAATTCTTCATAGTTGGAATCACCTTCTACGGTCTTCAGACAATTCAGGGTCCCTCTCAGGGTATAAGGGTGATAAGCTCCCTTATCCACTATACAGACTGGGTTCCCGGACACGTTCACATGGGAACAATGGGCTGGGTTACAATGGTTATCTGCGCATCAGTTTACTATATGATACCCGCTATGTATAAAACCGAAATATACAGCCAGAAACTTGCCAACATACACTTCTGGATAGTCCTTATCGGACAGCTTATGTTCTCCATCACTATGTGGATAACAGGTATCCAGCAAGGCGCTATGTGGAAGATGACAAACGCCGACGGCTCGCTCCAGTACACCTTTATGGAGACACTGGTCCGTAACTATCCCTACTGGCAGATGAGAACCGTTGCCGGTGTGATATTCGTTGTCGGTATGCTGTTCTTCGTATATAACGTGCTTATGACAATCAAAAAAGGCAACGACCTTGCCAAACAGGCAGCGTAGGGAGGCACACGATGAGCAATCACGAAAACTCACTTTACAGCAAAGCCGTCCTGTTCGCAGTTGTTGCTGCGGTAACAGTACTTATCGGTACAATTGTGACAGTGTTCGTTCCCATGTTCACAGCGGGAATGCACCCGAAAAACGAAAACCTTCAGCCTTTCACGGCTCTGCAGCTTGCAGGACGAGACATCTATCAGGCGGAAGGCTGCGTTAACTGCCACACACAGACAGTTCGTCCCCTTAAAGCGGATGTGCTGAGATACGGTGAATATTCAAAAGCAGGCGAATTTGCCTATGACAGACCCTTCCTTTGGGGTTCAAAACGTACAGGTCCCGACCTTGCGAGAATCGGCGGCAAATATCCCGACGAATGGCATATTCAGCACTTCGAGAACCCTCAGGCGTTCTTTCCTAAGTCGAACATGCCTAAATACACATGGCTGAAAAACAAGCCTGTCAACGCTCCCGAAACCCTTGCGCATATGAAAGCGCTCGGCTTCCCCTACACAGAAGAGGACGCCACTGCACTTGCATCCGCAACACAGCTTGACGCTCTTGTGGCATACATGCAGGTAATCGGTACTTCCGTTGCAAGAAAAGAGGCTATCGTTGTTGACGCTTCAATGATAGAAGCCGCAAACCCCCTTGCTGGAAAACCCGAAGCCATAGCGGAAGGTCAGGCTATATACAAAGCTGAATGTGCAGGCTGCCACGGTCAGAACGCTGAAGGCAACATCGGTGCATCCATCTCCGACTATGCCAAAGGCGAACCCGCTGACACAGACACCTACATAACCGTTGCAAACGGTCTTGAAGGCGCTATGCCCGCTTTTGCCGGACAGCTCAGCAAAGACAAAATATGGTCTGTTGTTTCTTATATCAACAGCCTTAAATAACAGGGAAGAGGTGTAATCATGCAAGAGGAATTCGATAACTTAGAAGAATTCACAAGGGAAGACACCGAAAACGCACTTCCCCTTGGCTGGCTGATACTTTTTATCGGACTCATCGTTTTCGGCATATACTATGTATACGCTTATACGCCCGCCTTTACAGGGTGGTCGCAGGAGAAAGCGCTTCAGGAGTCCATGCAGACTCAGCCTAAGTAACCTATCGATAACGAGAAAGGGAGCTTAGGCTCCCTTTCCTTTTAACTTAAAGAGATCGCCGCGTCGCTGCGCTCCTCGCGAAGACTGACGCAGCAGTCTCATAAAAAAACAAGGAGGCTGTCTATGATTGGGAGCGTTTACTCCTTTCTTTTCTACGGACTGTCGCTGACAGTGATCTTCGCCGTAATAATTTTCTATTACTATTCAAAAAAGAGAAAAGATGCGGTTGAGGAAGCAAAATACAAAATGCTGGATGACGATGATGATTAATCTGCAAAAATACCGTTGGGCGGTGCGGCTTTTTAACACCGCCTTATTCCTTCTAATCCCTTGGCTTATAGTTGGCGGTCACAGTGCTGTGCGCTTTGACATCCCTTCCATGCGCCTTTTTTTCTTCGGCGCATCCGTTTGGATAGAAAACTTCTTTATTCTTCTTATATTTACATTTTTTATTACTTTCCTCGGTATACTGATAACACAGCTTTACGGTCGCATCTGGTGCGGCTGGTTCTGCCCCCACACCGTGATGATAAACCTCACATGGTTCTTTGACAGAAAAAAACTGAATTTTATCAATAAGGTTCTTAACCATATACTTGTGTTTCTCGTTAGTCTCATTGCGAGCGTTACTATAGTATTCTATTTCGTTTCACCCTACGACTTCTTCCGCGACCTTGCGGGGGGAACACTCGGCAGTGTCACGGCGTGGTTCTGCATTGTACTGACAGTGCTGACATATCTCAGCTTCACACTGGTACGCTATAAGTTCTGCACGACTATCTGTCCCTATTCCAAGCTGCAATCCATCATGTTCGATAAGAACACGCTGATTGTGGCTTTTGACCCTGCCACGGCGGACAAATGTATAAAATGCAACGCCTGCGTGAAAACCTGCCCGGTTGGGCTGGACATCCGCAAAGGACTTGTTTCCGCCTGCATTAACTGCGGGCAGTGCATCACCGCCTGCGCTAAGGTCATGAAGAAAAAGCAGCATCCCAGCCTAGTACACTATATTTTCGGGTTTGACAAACAGAAGAACCCTTACCGTGTGAACGTGATGATAACCACATTCATCACGCTTATATTCGGCATAGCTTTTATCTGGATGGCGGCAACTACGAAACCATTCGAGTTTCAGGTTCTGCCTAACCAGATGTTCATGCCAAGAGAGAAAGACGGTCGCATAATCAACTCTTACGAAATTATAGTTAAGAATATTTCCGACAAGGACATAGCCTTCACCCTTGATGTTAAGGGAACTGAAGAGTACGAACTGCAATATGAAAAACCGTTTACCGTCAAACCCACGGAAACAGGCAAGCAAACGGTATTTCTGTTCATTCCTGCGCAAAAACTGGAAAAATTCCCTATTCTGTCACTAGAAATGCACGCCATCCCTGACGACAAAGAGATGAAACCGCAGGAGAGTGAGATGAGTTTCCGCAGACCCATAAAGGCAAAACGTAAGACTATAAAATAAAAACAGATTGCCGAGTCTCTCTGTTCCTCGCAATGACATAATATTGTCTCTGCGAACCAACGGCGAAGCAGTCTGAATTTTTGAGGCTTTAAATGAAAATATCGCTTTTGATTATTTTTGTGGCTTTTCTTACCATAGCACCGAGTATTTATCTTGGTATCAAATACTTTGACGGCAAGGTAACTGAAAAGCCTTACGAAACGGGGCTGGAGTATGACAAATGCGAAAAGATAATAAAGGACAACGGTCTGGCGCTTGAAAACATCAGAACCGTTAAAAACGGCGATAAGGTGGCGATAGAATTTGCCATCGCAAACGCGACAGGAGTTGCGTTCGCCGATGAAAAGTTCGCAGTCGAGCGCCCCGCAACAAACGGAGACATGGTGTATATCACACCGAGGCTTGAAGGCAGTTCATACAAAGCGGAATTTCCCGCAAACGGTTACGGCAATTTTGTTCTTGAGGTTCGTGCGAAAGTAGCAGCGGACGAAATAGCCCTCAGGAAGAATTTTTATATCAACCAATAAGCAGGAGGTTTTTTATTATGAAACTCGGAACAGTTGTTATGATAGTCTCGCTTATCGCTATGATAGGCATCCCCCTCTTTTTCGCGATGAAATTCGCTAACTGATGGGCGCACTCTACATTATGATCCCCATCTCCCTCATTCTGGGAGTGATTGTCCTTGCCGTTTTTCTTTGGGCAGGCAAAAGCGGGGAGTTTGAAGACATGGAAGGACCTAAATACCGGATGCTGGATGACGATGACGACGATAAGTGAGAAGGTTGTTCAATGTTCTCACTGTATGCAGGAGGTCAACAGAAACCAGGCAATACAGGAGCGTATTGACGGTCAGGATGTCTTCTTTTGCTGCCATGGCTGTGCGGGTGCTTATAAGATACTCAAAACAGAAGGGCTTGGCAAATTTTACTCAAAAAGAGAGGGCGAATGGGAAGCGGGTGCCGTGTCCAATGTCAAAGTGTCGGAGGATCTATTCTTCGACAGCATAAAGCTGACAGACACAGGTTATGAAGTGGACATCGCTCTCAGCGGCATAAGATGTGCCGCATGTATCTGGCTGATAGAAACCTACATATCAAAGGCGGAAGGGGTGGAGTCGGTTCGCGTGAACTACGCCACCCACAAAGCCCGAATCCGCTGGGAAAAAGGGAAAATAACCCTTGCCGAGATAATCGACAGGATAACGTCCATAGGCTACTGCCCTCTTCCCATAAGCAAATCATCTGTCGAAACCATATACGAAAACGAAAAGAAAGATTATTTCTACCGTTTCTCCATAGCCGCATTTTTTACAATGCAGTTAATGATTTATACAGTTGCCCTTTACGCCGGATATTTTCAGGGTATCAACGCGGGACTCAAAGACTTTTTCGAATACATCGCATGGTTCCTCTGCACCCCTGTAATGTTCTATTCGGGCTATCCCTTCATCAAAAGCTCTTTACAGGCGATACGCAAAGGACATACAACCATGGACACCCTTATCTTTCTGGGTTCGTTCACCGCATATGTCTACAGCATCTTTGCACTCTTCATGAACAAAGAGATATATTTCGACACAACTGCGAACATAATTACGCTCATCCTTCTTGGGCGCTACATTGAAGCCGGAGCGAAGGTACGCACCTCTAACGCGGTTTCAAAGCTCCTTACATACCAGCCAACTCAGGTGAGGCTCATAGAAGATTTTAACCCTGAAAAACAGTACGAATCCGTGATGGTACACGTTAAACAGGTACGCTCCGGACAATATCTTGAGGTTTTGCCGGGTGACTCGGTGCCTGCCGACGGATATGTCGTTAAAGGCAGCACGGAGATAAACGAATCCATGCTGACAGGGGAATCCAGTCCCAAGTATAAGTCGCACGGCGATAAAGTGTTCGCCGGAACCATCAACATCAACGGCAGTATTGTCGTTCAGATTGAACAGGTGGGAGCAACGACGACACTCTCCAAAATAGTTCAGGCTGTGGAGGATGCGCAGTCTTCAAAAGCGCCCATACAGAACGTCGCAGACAAGGTAGTGGCATGGTTTGTTCCATCCATACTGGCAATTGCCGCGGCGACATTCATATTCTGGTATCTGCACAGCGGGGACGTGCTGACTTCCGTAATGACGGCGGTTTCCGTGCTTGTAATAGCCTGCCCCTGCGCTCTGGGACTTGCAACCCCTCTGGCGATACTTATTGCTACATCGAAAATCACCAAACTGGGCGCTGTTGCAAAATCGGGCGATATAATAGAGAGATACAGTAAAGCTGACGTATTCCTGTTCGACAAAACAGGCACCATAACCAAGGGCGAACTGAAGGTCGAAAGCATCATAGCGGACGACAAAAAGACCGTTCTGGCTCTGGCAGCATCACTTGAAAAGAATTCAACGCACCTCATAGCAAAGGCGATAACAACTGCATACGAAGACGATTTTCTGCCTGTCACTGATTTTTCTGAAGTTCCGGGCAAGGGAGTCAAAGGACTTGTTGACGGCAAACATGTTCTGGTGGGTACTAAAACGTTCATGGCAGAAAATAGCATATCCGTTCCGCAAACCGCAGATACAGGACATACCATCGCCTGTGTTGGCATAGATGGCATATTCGGCGGCATGATAACGCTTTCTGACAGCATCCGTGAAAACGCAGCAGAGGTACTTCAATACATAAGCAGAAAAGGCATGAAAGCTGTCATAATCACAGGTGACAACAGAGCGGCGGCTGAAAAGCTGGTCCAGAAGCTCGGCGTTGAGGGTCTGGAATATGTTTCGGATGTCACACCTTTTGATAAAGCCGATATAGTCAGAAAATATCAGTCTGACAGGAATGTTTGTGTGATGGTTGGTGACGGCATAAACGACGCTCCGGCTCTTACAACCGCGGACGTAGGCGTGGCAATCGGTCAGGGCACAGATATAGCCATAGAAAGCTCCGACATAGTTCTGATGAGGGATGAACTCCCTATGCTGACAACATTGCACGAAACTTCTGTGAAAACTCTGAGGGTAATCAAGGAGAACCTGTTCTGGGCGTTCTCTTACAATATAGTGATGGTACCTCTGGCTGTAACGGGCAAGGTGCATCCGGTTTTCAGCGCCGCCCTGATGAGCGTCAGCAGTCTGCTGGTGGTCTTCAACTCACTGAGAATCAACAGATAATCACATCCTGATTCCTGACCAGATAAAAAAAGCCCCCATTACAACCATTATCACCAGTGAAAGAGCGTTAAAAAAACCTCTTCGCGCCATAAGGAAATTGCCGAAGACAGAAGCTGCAAGAAGCGCAGCCATAGTCCCCGTGCCGAAAAAAAGCATTGAAAGAAGCCCGCGCAAAGCATCCGCAGATGAAGCTGAGGCTATGATTACGCCGTATAAAGGTCCGCATGGCAGAAAACCCAGAATAAGACCTGTAAGATATGGTGTTTTAGGCTGAAAACGCTTAATCTTGTCCGCGACGTCCACCCGCCCTATTTTGCTCTCCAGCTTATTCATGAAATTGTAGCCTGAAAATGCAAAAATACCGTACAGCACCAGAAAGATACCGGCGAAGATAGCCGCACCCTTCTGTATTCCCGCAAGATTGCCCACAACCTGAACCATACTGCCCACAAGTCCGGCAGCAGCACCAAGAACGCAGTAAGTTGTTATCCTGCCGAGATTATATTTGATATGAGGCAGAAAAAGCGCCTGATAGCCCTTCTTTTCGCCCACGAAACGACCTGAAATATAGAGCACAAAGGGATGGCACATCCCCAGACAATGCCCGAAGCCGACAGAGAAACCAAGGGTCAGAAAGCCAAGATATGAAAGCTCTTCCACGTCAATCCTTTATATTAAACAGAAAAACCTTTTCAACCTGACCGCCCTCATGCCCGAAAGACAGCTTACCATACCATATCTTGCCGCCCATGATACATTTAGGAAGAGTCACCTTTGCGGTGTAGCCTGTATTGGCTTTCTGAAGATTAGCTTTGTAAAGTCCCATATCCATTGACATATTAAACAGGATGTGCCCCTGCGAAATGCTCACAGGCTTGCCGCCTTTGTCTATGAACACACGGAAAACTATCTCCGAAAAGGGACGCGCAGGGCGGGACATATCAATTTTAATTTTGTATCCTCCCTGCTCTATTGTCACTGGATTCTGAGTTACATCCAGTTTTTTGTCATAGTTTATAACAAATTTCTCCGCCGCAAAGCTGGGAGCTGTAAGGCAGAAAACTGCCAGAATGAATGAAATGGCTCCGACGGCGATTCTTAAACGATTCATATTTATACCTCTGCCATATAATACCACATCGGTATTAATAGTCAAAAGTTACTATTTTTCAATGGGATATTTATTAGAGCATTTAACGAAATTTATGTCGTTTTTGCGAACAGAGCGAAGCAATCTGCTCCGCATAGAAGATGCTGAAGATATCAGATCGCCGCGTCGTTGAACTCCCCGCGAAGACGTTCACCTCTACCCGTCTCTGCGAACCCCTATGGGGTGAAGCAGGCTCATATTTCCGTTAAACGAAAAAAAGCCCGACACAAAGGTCGGGCTTTTTGAATCGTATAAACGATGATTAGACGATTTCCGGTACGTCCCAGTTTGTGATCTTCATTGTACCGTGTTTTGCAAGGTTCATCTGCATTTTGAAGCATCTGTCGAAAAGCTGAGGCTCGTGACCTACACCTCTGCTCAGGCACTCTTTCTTCGCCATGTCGAAGTATTCCTGCATAATCGGTTTGTATTCGGGGTGAACGCACTTGTCGATGAGCATTTGTGCTCTGTCTTTAGGTGCGAGACCTCTAAGGTCGGCAAGACCCTGCTCTGTAACGAGAACGTCAAGATCGTGTTCAGTGTGGTCAATGTGGGGAGCTTTGGGAACCACACAAGTAATGCCGTGGGGATCTGTTTTGCTGGGTCTTGTTGAAGGTGTGTGCATGATTGACAGGAAAGCGTTTCTGAGGAAGTCGCCAGAACCGCCAAGACCGTTGATCATTCTTGTGCCGCCGACAAGTGTTGAGTTAGCGTGTGCATAGATGTCGAACTCAACAGGTGTATTCATAGCAATGCAACCTAAACGGCGGATAGGTTCCGGCGCGTTTGAGATTGACAGAGGACGAAGGGTGATCTTAGGAGCATATTTTTCTTTGTCAGCGAAAAATCTGGGGAAACCTTCTTTCTCTGAGAGTGAAAGAGAGCAAGAAGATGCGCAATCCAGTTTACCGGAATCAAACAGGTCAAGCATTGTATCCTGAAGAACTTCGGTGAAAACTGTAAGGTTGCTGAAAGGACCTTTTGCAAGACCGCCTACAACAGCATTTGCGATTGAGCCAACGCCAGACTGGATAGGCAGAAGGTTTTTGGGAAGTCTGCCGCATTTAACTTCATACTGGAAGAAGTCCATGATGTGGTTTGCGATAGCTTCGGAAGTGTCGTCCTGCTCAGCGAAAGCACGACCTTTGTCGAGGTGTTTGGACTCAACGATAGCGATGATTTTGCTGGGGTCGCAAGGACAGTAAGTTGTACCTATGCGGCTGTCAGCTCTTGTGATGTTGAACACTTGTCTGTTAGGGGGTGTTCCGGGAACGATGATATCGTGCATACCTTCGAAAGAGGGCTGACCAGTGTTGACCTCAAGGATAACTCTGTCACATATCATAAGTATTTCGGGGATAACGCCGCAAGAAGAAGTGGGAACAAGTCCGCCGTCTTCTGTGATAGCAGAAACCTCTATGATGGCAAGGTCAAGTTTGCCTGTGGGAGTGTCTTTTGTATAGAAACCGTATCCGAGATCCTGAGCGAACAGAGAAAGGTGTTTGTCGCCCATGCGGATGCGTCCTTCGTTGATTCCTTTAGCGATGTCTTTACCTGTCTGATAGGGCCATCTGCGGTCTATCATATCAAGCTGTGCCCATCTGTTCTCAGTTTCCGCACCGACGGATGCGCCGATGAAGAGGTTGAATTTCATTTTGCCCTGAAGGTTGTTAGCTTCAACATAATCAGCCAGAGCTATCGGAACTGCTTTGGGATAACCGGCAGGTGTGAAACCTGACCAGCCGAGGTTCATTCCGTCTTTGAAATACTGGATAGTCTCCTCAACTTTAACAACTTTGCTGAGAAGGCTCTTACATCTGATGCGTGACTCTAATTCGGACATTTGTTCCTCCATATTTGAGTAGTTATCAACTGTTAATGCCTTTTATTGTAAAAAATCCCTTTGCATCAAGGAAGCTGGGAATTTTTGTCCTGATATCTTTAACGACCTCTGCATCGGCAAAAGATGTGTAGATTCCCTCCTCCTCGGAGGGTTCAAACATCGGTTCGCCCCAGGGGTCATACGCGACGGAAAAACCGCAGGGCATATCTTTTTTGCCCATCATGACGTTTGTATTGCATCCGGCGACATAGCACTGATTTTCTATGGCGCGCGCACGCATAAGCGTGAGCCAGTGTTCCTTTTTCATCTGCGGCCAGATAGCGGGTACGGTTATTATATCCGCTCCGGCAAACGCCGTCATACGGAACATCTCCGGAAATCTTACCTCATAGCACAAAAGCAGTCCGACCTTCATACCCTTGAAGTCAAAGACGGTCACACCACTGCCTTTGTCTATATATTCATCCTCCCTCATGGGAGAAAAAAGGAAGTTCTTTCTATAGGTTGCAGCGATTCCGTTTTTTGTCACCGCATAAACCGTATTAAAAACCTTGTTTTGATTTCTTTCGGGGAGTGATGAGATTACAAGCGTATTATCATTTATAATACTTTGTATTCCGTCAATAACAGAGTGCGTTTGTTCAGAAAATTCCACCAGCCGCTGATAGTCGAAACCGCAAGCCCACATCTCAGGAAGAATGATAATTGAATCTTCACCATCAATAACTTGCGAAATCCCGTCTTTAAACTTTCTCAGGTTTTCGTCAACCTCTGAAAGCCTCACTGGCAACTGAAGCGAAATTATCTTCATATGACTCCCCTAAGTCTTCGGGATTTTAAAACATAATTTGTACCATGTCAAGACAGTAAATGTTCATTATAAGACGATAAAAAGACTGTGTAATGTGAAAAGGTGTCGGGGTAAGAGATGCGGGTGCTTTATCAATTATAAAACACCCGCAGAAAATATTATTTGCAGATATAGTTAGCGGGTATGTAATCGCAGAAGGGTTCTTCCGCCATATAGTCGCCTGTGACGGCGTAGGCTCTCGCACGGCAGCCGCCGCAGACGCCGAGGTGTTTACAGACACCGCATTTTCCCTCATAGTCTTTAAAGCTGCGCATATCATTCATAAGTTTGGAGTTATCCCATATTTCCTTAAACGGCTTTTCGAAAACGTTGCCCGCAGTTACGGGGAAATATGAGCAGGGAAGCACATCACCTTTTGAGTTCACAAGGGCAATGGTCTGTCCGGCTATGCAGCCCTTGCTTCCACCTGTGCCGAAAGTAAGGTTCCTGCGGTTTTTGTCCAGCCCAGCCTCTTTGCTGCGGTCCGCCCATATTCTGTAATATTGTGGAGCGCAGGTGGGGCGGACAAGAATTTCGTCCTCGTTGCGTTCCATATCGTAGTGCCAGTTTAGTATATCTTCATAGTCCTCTTTGCTGATAAGTTCTTTCATAAGCTCTTCTCCCCTGCCCGTGGGAACTATGAGGAACATATACCATGCGGTGGGTTTAAGAGACTTTGCGAGTCTGTATGTGTCCATGATGTCGTGCTGGTTACGTTTTGCGAACGATGAGTTTATGATGAATTTGATATCGTGTTTGCGGAAGTATGCGGCGGCATCCATTACAGCCTGAAAAGAGCCTTCCTGCTGGCGGAAGTCGTCGTGTACGGCAGGAGTTGAGCCGTCAAGGCTGAGAGACACAATGCGGATGCCGGCGGCTTTCATCTTTTCACAGACTTCGTCGTTAATGAGTGTCCCGTTTGTAGCCATAGCCATGCGCAGACCTTTTTCCGTGCCGTATGCGGCGATGTCGAACACATCCTCGCGCATGAGCGGTTCGCCGCCTGTCAGAACAACGACAGGTTTAGCAAACTCAGTAAGCTCGTCGATAAATTTTTTTGCCTTTTCAAGGGTGAAATCGCCAACGGCGGAATGAATACCCGAAGATGAACGGCAGTGGACACATTTCAGATTGCATTTTGATGTGATCTCCCAGGCCATCCATTTCAGTTCCCATGTTTTTTCAGACATATTTGAAACTCCGTAAATATCTTTAATAAATTCTTTTGCACCACACTACATTAACAGCACTTCAGGATTTTTCAATGTTAAAGATGTGAAACAGACTGTTTTTTGTCCCAACCCATTTCAATGTATAACTTTTCACTTGATTTGTATTAATTTTCAGCTATTCTGAGCAATCACATTAAATGACCATAATGCGGTCAAAGGGTTGTATATGAACATTTATGTAGGTAACATCAGCTATCAGACAAAAGAAGAAGACCTTATAGGACTCTTCTCAACAGTCGGCGCAGTGGATTCCGCACGCATCATCAAAGACAGGGAAACAGGACGTTCCAAAGGATTCGGTTTTGTGGAAATGCCCAACGACGCTGAGGCGAAAGCAGCAATCGAAAAATTTAACGGCTCCGAATTCGGAAGCAGAAACATCACTGTTAACGAAGCAAAGCCAAAAGAGGACAAACCCGCCGGACGCGGTCCCAGAGGCGGCTTTGGCGGCGGAAACAGAAGGTTCTGATTCCTTCAAAGATAAAAGCTGTTAAGGCGGGCATTTTTGTCCGCCTTTTTATTTATTTGATATTTTTTTTATTTTTCTCTTGCTATTTATTTTTAACCATATATAGTAACTCCTGTCAGACCGATACATCGGTTGCAGGTTGTTCGCAAATTTATCCCGGATTTTGAACCGGATCCTGATCAGTTATATGCCGCTTTCTATTGAGTCTTCAATATTTATCTGCAAAATTGTTCACTCCACCGTTTCTATGTACACAAGACTGTACATCTCCGCTCTTTGCGCACCGTTCCATGAATAGTTTTGACAAATAATATTTTATGAGGATTCATTATGAACATCTATGTAGGAAATCTTAGCTACGGCACAACAGAAGACGATCTTGTTTCACTTTTCAGCGGCGTTGGAAGCGTTGATTCAGCACGCATCATCTCCGACAGAGAAACAGGACGCTCAAAAGGCTTCGGCTTCGTAGAAATGGGCGACAGCAACGAAGGCAAAGCTGCAATTGAAAAATTCAACGGCACAGAGCTTGACAACCGCAACATCACCGTTAACGAAGCAAAACCCCGTGAAGAAGGCGGAAACCGTGGCGGTTTCGGCGGCGGACGCGGCGGAAACAGCAGAGGCGGCTTCGGCGGCGGACGCGGCAGATATTAATCATCTCCTGTAAACAAATTTCAGGCGGGCAGCAATGCCCGCTTTTGATATTTTCTTCATAACCCTCCATTTTTTCTATTGCTATTTATTTTTAACAATGTATAGTTAGTTTGTCAGACCGAGATTTGGTTGAACGTTGTTAGCAAACTGACCCGGATTTTGAACCAGAACCTAGATCATTTATGCCGTTGTACCTCAATATAACCCGCAAAAATTGTTCATAAGTTCCCTGCGTTTGGCTCCTTAGCATCCGTATTGCTCACCGTATTATCCCAGAGTTGAGAGTTTTGACAAATAATATTATGAGGAATTTTTACAATGAACATTTATGTAGGTAACCTTAGCTACGGAACAACTGAAGACGATCTTACATCTCTTTTCGGCGGCGTTGGCGCTGTTGATTCAGCACGCATCATCAAAGACAGAGAAACAGGACGCTCAAAAGGCTTCGGCTTCGTAGAAATGTCTAACAACGACGAAGCAAAAGCAGCTATCGAACAGTTCAACGGCGCTGAGTTCGGCGGCAGAAACATAACTGTTAACGAAGCTAAACCCCGTGAAGAGGGCGGAAACAGCAGAGGCGGTTTCGGCGGTGGACGCGGCGGTTTCGGCGGCGGACGCGGAAGATACTAATAACAACTCATTATACTGAGTTTTCAAAGCCGGACATTTGTCCGGCTTTTTTATTTGATATACCCTTTAATAAGGGTATAATTCTTTATGACAGAACGTTATCTGAACATAAAGAACAAAACCCTGATACGCCTTTCAGTAATCATGGCGCTATTATTCGCCCTCTTTCTGTTCATAACCTATGTAAGTTATAGGCAAAAACTGGAAAACACACTCTCAGGTGAAGCAGAGCACCTTAAAGCGTTTTTTAAATCCGAACTGAACGCCCTTAACGAACTGAACTACACACGAATTGACAATATTCTGTCAAATCAGGATGTTATCAATGCCATAGAACAAAGAGACAGAATCAAGCTCTACACTCTTGTTAAGCAGAATTTCGATCTCTTCGCCGCTGAAAATCATTTCTTTAAAAACATGCATTTCCATACGGAAAATACCGTCACCATTCTCCGCGTCCATATGCCGGCACAATATGGCGACGATCTTTCGAAAATAAGGCACATAATAGCCAAATCAAATCAGGAAAAACTGCCTGAAAGCGGAATAGAGGTTGGACTGAACGGTATTTATTATAGAGTCGTACAGCCTGTTTACAATAGCGACCACAAGCATATTGGATGTCTGGAACTGGGCACTGACCCGATGTATTTCACCCATCTCCTTGAAACAATGTATACGGACAAAAAACTGGCTTTCGTTTTCAAAAAAGACTCCCTGAACATCCTGAGAAATAAGGACGGACTGGTTCTTGCCGGAAACGAATATATCAAAACCGATACGCCTGACTTCTTTGTTAAAGCTCTTAAATACCTTAAAAAACAGAAAATGATCACCTATGAAAGCGAAGGACGGACATATCTCATTGCGCCTGTCATGGAGCTTAAAAACTACAGCAACGAGAGCATAGCCTCCCTTGTTGCTGCCATAGACGTAACAAAAAGTATAGAGGACATAAAGGATGATGTCCTCATACTCCTTCTGTTCAGTATTATAATTGCCGCGGCAACCCTTACTGTTGTTAACATCGGATTTAACGCTTATATCGGGAGCCTGCACAGAACAAGCTCCGACCTGAACAGGGCAAAAGACGAGCTGAATTATAACCATAAAATAATCGATAAATATGTGATTTACTCGGAAGCTGATGCAAAAGGGGTAATAACTAAGGTCAGCACAGCACTTTGTGAGATTTCTCAGTTTTCAAGAAACGAACTTATCGGGGCGCAGCATACAATATTAAAACACCCTGATATGGATCAGAATATGTCCAGACAGATGTGGAATACCATAATGTCCGGCAATTCATGGAACGGAGATATAAAAAATATAAGAAAAGACGGCAGCACTTTCTGGGTTAACGCACACATAGTACCCAAAATTGATGAAAGCGGTAATTTCATAGGCTATTCCTCCATCAGAACAGATATAACTGATAAAAAGCGTGTCGAAGAGCTTACCATTACCGATGAACAAACCGGACTTTACAATAAAAGGTATTTTAACCAGATAATCGAACAGGAAATGAGAAGAGCACAGAGAAACCGCTCATTCATGACGCTTGCAATAATAGATATAGACGCGTTTAAAGCGTACAACGATTCTTACGGGCACCTTGCCGGAGATAATGTTATGAAAAGTATCGCTGCTACAATAAAAAAATCCCTAAACCGTGCCGGTGATTTCGCTTTCAGAATCGGCGGCGAGGCTTTTGCTGTTATATGCACGGAAATGAACACGAGACACTCAAAAGAATTTTTCGAACAGATCCGCGAAGATGTGGAAAACCTTAAAATTGAACATACAACAGGAGACACTGGAGGCTATATAACGGTATCAATAGGAGTATGCTGCGCTGTGCCGCCTGTAAACGCCACATCTGATCTCTTATTTAAAAAGGCAGATACATCCCTCTGCAAGGCGAAAGAATCGGGAAGAAACAGAGTAAAAATCTGCGACGGCAACGAAACCTAGGAAATGATACTGTTGGCTATAGCTATCGCAACTGCGTGCTGACGGTTTGTCGCGTTCAGCTTTCTCTTTATATTCTTGATATGAAAATTAACCGTATTCTCACTTATTTCCAGTATTTTTGAAATTTCCCAAGAGGTTTTGCCAGCTTTCAGCCATCTCAGAACGTCCATTTCCCTTCCGCTGATAAGTCCGGGGTCAATGTCCTGCATCTCGCTCAGCCTGTAATATGCGTTGGCAAGGTGCGGATAAATATAATAAAGAATTTCCTCTGTCCGCTCTGCTTTACTGAATTCCCTGCCTCCGAATGAAATAACGGCGGTTTTGGATTTATCAGGTGCAACCTTGCTGAAGCTGTAGCCGCAGAGGTTAGGAAGTATCATCAGCGGAGTCACGGAACCTATCGCAGGGGGCAGTTCTTCCCACCACATCATGGTTTTTCCGGCGCTCACCATGTGGTAAACAGGGTCGTTGGGATTCGGGCTGGTTGAATACTGATAAGGAGACCACTCTTTCATAACACTCAGGTTGGTATAGAAGGTCTGCATCTTCCACTCTTCCGAAAAATAAACAGCGCCTATGTGAACAAAATCGAACTCAAAAAGCCCTTTAAGCCCCATAACAGAAGATGTGAAACCAGAATACGTCCGTATATTCAGCAGCTCAAGAGAAAAATCAAGAATATTAGTCAGTTCTTTACGTTTAAGCATGGCTGGAAATTCCCTGGAGTGAAATTAGACACGAAAAAATGCCGTTGGAAGCAAAGCCCGGAAAATGTTGCTGCCAACGGCCAATTGCGGGACACGGTTTGCACCGTGTATGACTTTTGCAAAAACTTGGTTTTGGTGAAGTTTTAGCTAACATGGTATACCCCGTTTAACAACATTTTGATACTACCAGAACTAGTGGCGCTAAGCTCCTCATATTTCAATCAGTATACACAATAGGTTTTACTAATGCTACAAATATTTGAAAAACAAGGTTTTCATCCAATTTAAACAGATATTCAATAAAATATAGATTTATCTGATAATTACAAAAAAAAGAGGGGCAAGCGCCCCTCTTCCCATGTTATATTTTCTTGTCCGATGAACAGCTTCCGCCGCAGCCGGAACATGCGCACTGCATAGGCTTGTCGCTTTTCGCCTGTTTATAGGTCTTATATCCCCTATATCCGGCGAAACCCACTGCCCAGAGCAGTATTGCCGTAAGAATAATATTTGACATCATATATCACCTCCGAGCGGTTACCCCATAATCTGGAAGGCGGCAATAGAAGCAAGGAACGCAACACCTGTGTAAACGACAAGTGTGAAAAGCGCCCACTTGGAAGAGCCTGTCTCCTTACGTATAGCAACCACAGTTACGAAACACGGCGCGTACAGCATTGTGAATATTATCAGCGAGATTGCGTTTGCTGTGGTCCAGCCGGATTTAACCAGCTTATCAGCAAGACTGTCTGATTCCTCAGGGTCAACCTCTCCGAGAGAGTATGCAGTACCCAGAGACGCAACCACGACCTCTTTTGCAGCTATACCGCCTATAAGAGCAATATTGGTTCTCCAGTCAAATCCTGCAAACTGTGTTACAGGTTCGAACACTTTTCCGAGTCTGCCCGCCACAGAATTTGCAAGAGCGTCGCCAGCCTCATTGGCATCAACCTCTGCAAGTCGGTCACGATATTCCTGAGCCATAGCGGAAACTTCTTCAGCATCGGAATCGCCCTCTTCAACAACAGCTTTATCGTAAGAAGCGGTTACGTCCTGACGCTGGCTCTCATAAACTTCAAGCTGTTTGTCTGTGAGCTGCGGAAAGGTCATCATAGCCCAGAGCAGGATGGATATCGCAAGGATAACGGTACCCGCTTTCCTGACGTACATCCAGCATCTTTCCCATGCGTGTATTGAAAGACCTTTCAGTGTGGGCATCCTGTAAGGAGGAAGCTCCATAACAAATGCTGAATCTGGTTCTTTTACAAAGAAAGTGCCCAGTATTCTTGCTATTGAAAGCGCCAGCAGCCAGCTTATAAGCGTGATTGCAAGCATCATTCCGCTTTCGTTGCCGGGGAAAAAAGCCTTGATAAGCAGAGCATAAACGGGCAGTTTAGCACCACAGGGCATGAAAGGAGCCGTAAGGATTGTTATCAGTCTCTCTTTTTCGCCTTTGATGGTTCTTGCCGCCATAACGCCGGGAACTGCGCATCCTCCAGCGATACCGCCGGAAACGATGTATGCAACAACAGAGTTGCCCTGAAGCCCGAAAATACGGAACACCCTGTCCAGCATATAGGCGGTTCTTGCCATATAGCCTGAGTCCTCAAGGAACGCGATGGCAAAGAACATGAAAAGGATAAGAGGTGCAAAACCGAGAACCCCGCCCATACCATCGATGATACCTGAAATTACAAGAGATTTCAGCAAGCCCTCCGCCATGCCCGCTTCGGCAACACCGCCGAGCCAGCCGAACAGGCTTTCAAGCCACATAACAGGATATTCACTCGCCCAGAATGTAAACTCATATATAAGATACAGGAAACCGAGCATTATTATCGGTCCCAGCAGTTTGTTAGTAAGTACCTTGTCTATGCGGTCGCTGAGATACAGTCTGTCCAGAGGGGAATCCTCATATGTTACAACTGATTTAAGGATAGAGCTGATGTAGCCGTATCTGTAATCCGCAATGAGGTTTTCCGCTGTTGTTTTCTGAGTTGTTTTGATGTGGCTGTTAAGTTTTTCAGCCATCGCAACGAGTTCCTGATGGATGCTGCCGATGCCTGAACCTTCTGCGATTATTTGCTCGTCGTTTTCAAGATATTTCAGAGCTGTCCATCTGGGAAGGTATTTTGCAGTCATGAAACCTGCGTCTTTGATCTTGGTCTCCATTTTAACGAGAGTCTCGTCAACATCGGGACCGTATGAAATATCAAGGGGAGCCGCTTTTGTCTGGCTCGCGCTGAATTTTGCAACGGCGTCCAGAAGCTCTCTGGTACCCTTGTTTTCCCTTGCGACAGTTTCAACCACGGGCACATTCAGCTTTTCGCCCAGAGCCTTGACATCTATATTGATTTTTCTGAGCTTTGCAACATCAACCATGTTAAGCGCAGCCATGACAGGTGCGCCCATCTCCATAAACTGAACGAACATGTAAAGGTTTCTTTCAAGGTTAGATGCGTCCAGAACGTTGACGACAACATCCGGTTTTTCGTTTACAACATAGTCTCTCGCCACTTTCTCTTCGAGCGAGTAAGGGGAAAGGCTGTATGTACCGGGAAGGTCTACGATTGTAAACTCCTCACCGTTGTGCTTAACTTTCGCTTCCTTCTTTTCAACTGTAACACCGGGATAGTTGGCAACGTGGTAGTTTGCGCCTGTTATGTTGTTGAAAAGAGACGTCTTCCCGCAGTTGGGGTTTCCGGCAATGGCAACAATCTTCATTAATCAATGACCTCCACTTCAATGTGATCAGCTTCGTTGTTTCTGAGTGTGATGGTAAACCCTCTCACTTTCAGAGCAACAGGGTCGAAAAGGGGCGCCCTGCCTATGATCTTAAATTCAGTTCCTGAGGTCAGACCCATATCGTTGATCCTCTGACGAAGTTCGCCTTCGCAGTTGACCTTGACAATCCTGCCCTTTTGATTGTCTTTCATCTTTCTCATGGAAATAATCATTTGTTGATCTCCCTAATTAAAAAAGTAAAACCCTATACCAAGCATGATGAAAATAACTATCATTATCACGCCGTCGCGTCAAGAGAAAATGATATTCATTATCATCAATACACAGCATATGTTTGAAGAAAAGTTTTTTCTTTGATTCATATCAAGAAGTTGAAATCAGGGAAATGGATAAAAAAAGAGCAGCCTGTTAAAAAGCTGCTCCCGTAACGGCTGAAAAGCCGCAGTGTGCGTAAGATATGTTATATGTATCTTTTAAGAGCGTCTTCGTAAACGCCTTTAGGCTGAACGCCGATGAACTGTTCAACAACTTTGCCGTCTTTAAAAACCATAACTGTAGGTATGCTCATGATACCGTATTTGGCTGCGAGCTGCTGGTTTTCGTCAACGTTAACCTTTGCAACTTTCACTTTGCCTGCGTATTCTGAAGCAAGAGACTCTATAGTGGGTGTGAGCATTCTGCAAGGTCCGCACCACACTGCCCAAAAGTCCACAAGGACGGGCATGCTGCAATCGATTACTTCTGATTGAAAACTAGCTTCGTTAAGTTCTGCTGCCATAGCAATCCTCCTAAATATCTTTAAGCGCTTTCAGATTTATACTATACTATTTTCATGCTTTGTCAATGCTACGAAGATACATTTTAAATATTCATATATTCATCAATTCCTAAATATACAGCCGTCATTGTGCCCGCAGGTGCTGCAGGCTATACAGCTCATATACTTACATCCCGAAACGATACCAAGTCTTGTGAGCGCAAAGTCATATTTCGCAGGGTCTTCTGGGTTCATGGCTCTGAAAAAACTGCTGACTTTTTCAAGGTTGGAACGGGTGGCAGAGTCATTTGTTATAACTCCGTTATTTTTTGCGAATCTGAGAATATGTGTGTCTATTATCATCATAAGCTCAGCGGGACTGAATTTCGTCCATAAGCCGAAATCTACGTTATCCTTGCGAATCATCCAGCGCAGAAACATACGCAGGCGTTTTGAACCGGATGTTACCGGATTTGGGAACAGAAAGTGCAGTCCGGTATCTGCATCAGCCGCGTAATTTTTAATCAGGTCATGGAAAAGGAGTATCCCCTCCTCCAGCGTATCCCTTTTGGCAAAAATGTTCTCTATGGAGCCGTATTCACCGTAAAGCCTGCGCATAAGCTCCGAATAATACTCTATATCGTGCTTCTTCTGAAACCTGTAATACAGCCCGCCGGAAGGTTTTACAGCCGCAAGAGGGTCTGTTCCGTAATAATCAAGGAATGAACGGATAAACCCTTTGATAGCCTTCACGTTTCCATACGCGAATACAGCCGCAGTCAAAGCGACGTATTCGGTGTTGCCTTCATACGCATGTGGGAAGAACACAGGGTCTGTGTCAAGATATTCAATACTGTTGTATTTCCTGTAAATATCTTCGAGAAAAGTCTTATAAATCGGTTCCGACCGCATCGTCACCCTCTCTCGGCACAAGATAAACGTTCTTTCTTATTATATCAATGTCGCCGCGCTCATATCCAAGGCTTTCAAAAAACTCGAAACAGTTAAAATTACCCGTGGTTTCAGTCTTGAAAACAACGTCCGTCTCACCTGTCTGCGCGGTGAAATCCTTTGCATCCATAACCTTGGGCAGTCCTTTCTTGTTCAGTTTTTCGTATTTCGCCTCTCCGGCTTCATATTTCGCCTTGAAAATGTCTATAAATTCTTTTGCAAACCCGAAGCGTACGTATACGTCGAAGTGTCTGGGATTGACCGGAAATTCGACCATGTGGCTGATACGTACCCATTTAGGCAGAATACCGTTCAGCCTGTCTATGGCTTCCTGAAAATCATCTATCTTTTCCGATTCGAATATAAGAACCTCGTTAAGTCCCGAAAGCCCCGTGGAAGCCGCCTGAACGTAGCTCAGTTTCGGCTGCGGATTGAACCCCTTGGTGAATTTCAGTCCGAATTTTGATATTGTCAGAACGTGAGTAAACAGCCTCTGGGTTTCGATGGCTGACAGGAGGCTTAGCCTTTCCGTCTTTGAAAACACCATCGCGTAACGGGTGAATTTCTGTTCATCCACGTCCTTCACAGGTTCAGTAGCTATTTCAGTTTTATCGGCAAATGTGTTCTTAATCTCTTTGAAGTCGCATACACCGCACATATGACATACGCCGTCTGTACAGTCCGATGTAAGCTCCAGCGATTGTGATTTGAGATATTCATCCCAAAGGAAATCGTTTGTAACCCCGGAGTCTATATGCTCCCAAGGCAGTCTCTCCGTGCGTTTGTAGCTGCGCTGAGCGAAATCTTCGACTTTCAGCCCGAATTTAGCGAAACACTCCTCCCAGACGGAGAAATTGAAGAACTCAGTCCACGCGTCAAACATGGCTCCGCGGTTAACAGCCTCTTCGATAACATTACCTAGTTCTCTGGAACCGCGGGAAAATGCACCCTCAAGAACACTGGTTTTAATACCGTGGAAAGCGTGGGGAATTTTATATTTAACAAGAAGTTCCTTGAGTTTCTGCCTTTTTTCGAAAAATTCATCACCGCTGTTCTGCCCCCACCACTGATATGGAGTATGGGCTTTGGGTACGAAATTTGAAACGGATACCTTTATACTGAATCTGCCTTTTCGCAGGTATTTTGCCTTTCTCGCAAGCTCAGCTATGGCAAGCACGTCTTCAAGGGTTTCACCCGGCAGTCCCATCATGAAATAGAGCTTCGCACCGTTCCATCCCGCATCAGATGCTTTCTCAACAGCCTCAAGTATCGCCTCTTCCGTAAGTCCCTTGTTTATGGAGTCACGCATCCGCTGAGAACCCGCCTCCGGCGCTATGGTAAAGCCGGATTTGCGCACCTTCGAAAGTTCGCGGAAAATATACTCCTTAATTCTGTCCGCCCTTATGGAGGGCAATGCGAGAGAAACCTTTCTCGCCTCGGTCAGCCCCACCATGGTGACAAGCAGTTCTTCGAGCCTGCTGTAATCCGATGCGGAAAGCGAAAGCAGAGAGGTTTCGAGATATCCTGTTTTATCCAGCTGATACAGTGCGTCACAAGCTACATTGTCAACGCTGCGCTCGCGGTTCGGGCGATAGATTATACCTGCCTGACAAAACCTGCATCCCCGTGTGCAGCCGCGTGAAATCTCGACAGCGACCCTGTCCTGAACGGCGGGGATAGCCGGAACCACAAGGTCTTTTATTGTATAGTCGTCAGAAAATCCGGTGTGAATGGAACGTTTTACATGTTTGTCAGGGTCTATCTCCGGAACGTATGTGAACGGCAGAGAGTTGAGATACGCTATCTTCTCTGCTCTTGCGGCACCGCTCATTTCATTGAGCTTAACCATTGCGTCAGGCAGAGTTATCTCAGATTCACCGATGAAAAATACGTCTATAAAGTCAGCTATAGGCATGGGGTTGCAAACGCAGGGACCGCCCGCAATTATAATCGGGTCGTCCTCGCCCCTGTTTTTGCTTCTGGCTGGAATTCCGGCCATCAGCAGGGATTTCAGCATATTCGTATATGACAGCTCATACTGAAAGCTGTAGCCGACTACGTCGAAATCTTTCAGACCTGCTGTAGATTCCAGACTGACGAACATCTCACTTCCGTATGCTTCGATGGCATCAGGCCACGGCATGAAAAACCGCTCGCAAACAAGCTCATCACGCAGATTCAATCTTTCATAGAGCATTTTATACCCTATATGGCTGATACCGACCTCATAAACGTCGGGAAAAACAAGACAAACAGTCGTTCTGCCTTCGTGTTCCTTGTGGATGGAGTTTATCTCTCCGTTGATATATCTTGCGGGTCTGGATATTTTAAGGAGCTTTTTATAATCTTTCATTATACCTCACTGGGACTGTCAAAACGCCTCATGGCCACACTGTTCACTATGCCGAGAATGGACATGAACGTGATAAGGGAAGAACCCCCGTAACTGACCATCGGCATAGGAATACCAACAACAGGCATCATACCAACTGTCATTGCGAGGTTCACGAAAAACTGGAAAAAGAAAATAGCACCGGCAGCCACACAAACCAGCTTTCCCGCCGATTCTTTCGAGTTTATGCCTACATAAATTATACGGAAAACCAGCCCTGTAAATAAGAGAATCACCACACACGCACCGATAAAACCGAACTCCTCCGCAATAACCGCGAAAATGAAGTCGGTGTGGCGCTCAGGTATGAATTTCAGGTGGGACTGGGTTCCGTTCATAAATCCTTTGCCGAAAAGACCGCCTGAACCGATGGCTATCTTTGACTGTATAACGTGATATCCGGAACCGAAAGGATCCGCCTCCGGATTAAGGAACGTCTCAACCCTCTGCTTCTGATAAGGCTTCATGTGCGTCCAGAGTATCGGCGCAGCAAACACAAGGCTGGTGACAATAATTACCAGCGTCATGCGCTTTATGCCGATAAAAAGCAGCACAATTCCCCATACGGCAAGATAGGTTCCTCCGGTACCGAGGTCGGGCTGGAGGAAAACCAGAACAAACGGAGGCATGGCGATAAACAGTTTTTTTATTATATCCAGCATACCGTACTTGTTCATTGTGAAATCTATGTAGAGCCTTGCCAGAACTATCATCCAGATGAACTTAAAGAACTCAGAGGGCTGTATGCGTATGCCGGCAACGGATATCCAGCGCACGGCACCCTTTCCCTCATGTCCCATGGCGAGAACCGCCGCCAATATAATAAGACCAAGAGCATAAAGCACATAGGAATATTTAACAAGTTTTTTGTAACCTATTGCGCTGAAAGCAAAAAACAAAAAATACCCCAGTATGAGGAAATAGAACTGTTTCAGCCAGAAATTGCGCACTTTACCGTCCACAGGGTCAAACCCCGCGCTATAAATGGCGAAAATGCCGAGAGTCGTTATCAGAAAGAGAAGTGCGAACAGAACGACATCAAAATTCTCAATGTGCTTCCTGTCCAGTTTCACGCTTAACATAGCCAAGATCCGCCATTTTATTTACTAATGCTCCGACAATGGGTGCTGCGCCCTTACTGCCGGCTCCGCCGTGCTCTATCATCGCAACCGCGACATATTTCGGGTTTTCCGCCGGGAAAACAGCGGCAAACCACGAGTGGTCTCTGTAATGCTCAGGAATATCATCCTCGTCCATATCCTCGGTACGTTTAAGGCTTACAACCTGCGCCGTACCGGTTTTTCCGCCGATATGAACTCCGGGAACATTAGCCCTGTAGCCGGTGGCGTGTTCGCCCTCAACCACTTTAACCATACCTTTCATAGCGACGTTTGCCGCCCATTTATCAATATGCACCTTGTTTTTAAGATTTCGGACTGGTTCACGCACATGCCCGGTTGATGGATTTTCAAGGTATCTGACAAGATTTGGAGTGTATATGTGTCCCCCATTGAAAATACCTCCGAGCATAACGGCAATCTGTATTGGGGTTGTCGCCATATAGCCCTGACCGATTGATGTTATTATCGTTTCTCCAGGGTACCAGCCCTCGTGGCGAACCTCTTTTTTCCACTGTCTGCCTGGGAAAAATCCTGATTTCTCGTTTGGCAGAGCTATACCTGTTTTCACGCCGAGCGACAGCCTTGTGGAATAGTCGTAAATTGTATCAATACCAAGTATAAGACCGAGGTTATAGAAATATACGTCGCACGATTCCTCAATTGCCTGAACGAGATTTATGGTCCCGTGCCCCTCTTTTTTCCAGCATTTATATTTGAAATTGCCGTACTGCATCTCTCCGGTACAGGTGAATCTGCTGTCCGGATTTATTTTATGCTCCATAAGCCCCATAACCGCCATAAGTACCTTATAGACGGATCCGGGAGGGTAACGACCCTCAATGGCTCTGTTAAGGAGCGGTTTGGAAGGGTCTTTTATGATAGCCAGCCTATCCTGAGAAGTTGCAAACGGTGTGAACGACATAAGATCGAATGCGGGCGCTGAATAGAGAGCAAGCACATCGAAATTGTTCACATCCATAACCACGACAGCACCTTTTTTGCCGTCCATCAGTCTGTGCAGGAAAGTCTGAACGTCATAATCGACGGTGAGTGTTATGTTTTCACCCGGAACACTCGCCTTCTCTGAAAGTATCTCGACAGGTCGTCCGTATGAATCAACTTCAACCTGTCTGGCACCATCATCGCCTCTGAGCTGTTTTTCATATACTTTTTCAACTCCGGTCTTACCAAGCATATCGCCGGAACGATAATAGGCGCTGTCTCTGAGCTCCTGTTCGTTAACTTCTGACATATAACCGAGGATGTGGCTGAACGCTCTGCTGTCCATATAACTTCGGACGGCTTCAAGCCCTATCTCAACACCGGCATAATCGTCGGAGTGTTCCATTATCTCCGCAACCTGATTGAATGACAGACCGCGAAGAATGACAGCAGGTTCATAAAGATAGGATTTCTCCACCTGCTTTATAGCGTATTTCTTATCTATAGGGAGAACCTTCGCCAGCTTATCAAGAATGGCGTTGAGGTCTTTAACGTCCTCTTTCACGATTTTCAGCTCGTAGCTTGGTGAGTTTTTAACGAGAAGCCGTCCCCTTACGTCCTTGATAAATCCTCTGTCGGCCTTTATGCGGACGATACGGATACGGTTGTTTTCTGAAAGCTGTTTGAATTTTTCGTAACTTATGACCTGCATGTAAAAAAGACGCAGAGCCAGGAACGCAAAGAAAAGACCGAGCACCACATATCCGAACATGGCGCGCTTTTTGAAATAATCAAGTATCTCGTCTTTAAGCGTTCTTAAAAGCAATTCTGTACTCCGAGAGTTTCACGATTCCTATCGCAACGGCAACGTTTATAACCGTTCTTGTGACTGTCATTTTCAAAACCGTTTCAGGGTCGTAACCGGAAAGGGCAGCGTTAAAAATGCAGTAGACAGCGGAAATAAAAGTGAACAGCAGCACCTTCGAATTAAATTTGGTCATATCCATAACAATATCGGCTTTAAACCTTGAGATTGAAAACGCAAGAAACAGCATGACTCCGGGACCGAAAAATCCGTTGCGCGCATAATCTGTGTAAACCCCGAAAAGAACGGAAAGCCATATATAGTTGTCTTCATCTATCATTTCGTAGATGAGAAGAAAAATCACCACTGCAAAATCAAAATTTGAAAAAACAAACGCCCAAACCAGCGTAATTATATGACCGAAAATGAGCGCAAAAAATATTGCCGGATAAAGATAGTTGATGCTTTTCATCGCTGTCTTATCACCAGTACATTTTCAAGTTTTTCAAACCTGACCTTAGAATTGAGTGTCATTATCTTGAAAAGTCCGGTTTCAGCGGTTTTCACATCGCTGACATAGCCGACCACCAGTCCTTTGGGATATACTCCGCCCAGACCGGAAGTGACCATCGTGTCGCCTTTTTTGACATTGTCAAGCCTGTCGTAGAAATCAACAGCCATACTGCCGTGACCGTTTCCTCGGACTATGCCCACGGTGCGGGTTCTGTTGTTCATAACAGAAACGTTGCTGGCGGGGCTTAAAACAACCTCCACCTCTGCGCTGTCCGCATAAACCTCGCGCACCATGCCCACAAGACCGTTATAGCTTATAACCGGATCCTGACGTTTGATGCCGTCGCGGCTGCCTCTGTCGATAACGATGAATTTCAGATAGCCTTTTACGTTGCGCCCGACAACGGATGCCGGAACGAAATCGAGATCTGAATAGTTTTTGAACTTCAGAAGTCTGGCTATGCGTCCGTGTTCCTTCACCTGCTCCCGCAGAAGTGAGTTTTCGAGCATAAGTTCGCCGTTCGCCTGCTTCAGTCTGTCGTTTTGCCTGCGCACGTCCACCAGATTAATGTACCCGCTCCATATATCGCTGAAAAAGCTGAACGTTTTTTCAGTGTAATACACAAACGGATTAACGAAGTTGCCGATTACGCCCCTGAACGGTCCTTTTATCTCAGGATTTCTCGCCTGAATGATAACAAGGATGAGCAGGGCGATAAAAGCGATAAGTGTTTTTTTCCAAAGTTTCATCTGCCCCGCTGCCGACACCCTAGTCTATTGTAACTTTTTTCAGAAGCTCGATATTGTCAAGCACCTTTCCCGCGCCTATCGCAACGGCAAGAAGCGGATCGTCAGCCACGATTATGGGCAGACCTGTTTCATGGGAAAGACGTTTATCAAGCCCTTTAAGAAGTGCACCGCCGCCTGTAAGCACGATGCCTCTGTCAACGATATCAGCGGAAAGCTCCGGAGGAGTCTTTTCAAGTGCGATGCGCACCGCGTCGATGATCTTTGACACTGCCTCGTCGAGAGCCTCTCTGGCTTCCGCGTCGGTTATCTCAATTGTCTTGGGTATACCGGTAACAAGGTCGCGACCTTTTATCTTGATGCTCATTTCGCTGTCCATAGGGAAGCATGAGCCAATCTTCATCTTTATCTGTTCTGCGGTTCCGTTACCGATGAGCAGGTTATACTTGCGCTTAACGTAGCTTACGATGGAATCGTCCATCTCGTCGCCGCCGACGCGCACGGAGTTCGCATACACAATGCCTGAAAGGGATATAACGGCAACCTCAGTTGTACCGCCGCCGATATCGACAACCATGTTGCCTGACGGGTCTTCAATGGGGAGCCCCGCACCGATAGCCGCAGCCATAGGTTCTTCAACGAGATAAACCTCTCTTGCGCCAGCCTGAATTGCGGAATCCTTAACGGCGCGTTTCTCAACCTGAGTTACACCGGAAGGGACGCAGATAACTATTCTGGGTCTCACAAGTGATTTTCTGTTGTGAACCTTCTGGATGAGGTTCTTGAGCATCCTCTCCGTAACCTCAAAGTTGGCGATAACGCCGTCTTTCATAGGACGGATTGCCACGATGTTTGCGGGAGTACGTCCCAGCATACTTTTTGCCTCGCTGCCCACCGCGAGAACTTCGTTGTTTACGTTGTTAATTGCCACAACGCTGGGTTCGGAACACACAACCCCTTTGCCTTTCACATATATGAGAGTATTGGCTGTGCCAAGGTCGATTGCTAAGTCGTTGGAAAATACGTCGAAAAGCCCCATGTGATTAAACACCCCCGATTGGGTAAAATTTTCTTTAATTCGAACACGACAATTTAGACTATAAGCAGACATATTTCAAGTGAATTAATATAACGAAACAAAGGAATTTATCTGCTTTTTTAGATTAGTGATTTTTATATACTGTGTCAAATAAATAAAATGAAATATGATGCATTTTTTATTTGCACTTTGAAGGCATATGCAGTTATGGTATAAACAGTCAAAATAAATCAACTTATCAGGAGATCTCAGATTCAATGGAACAACACCGTCTTGATAAAATGCAGAAGCTGAAAGAGCTTTCAGAACAGCCGTTTGTCAATTATCATAAAGTAGCGAACGACATTGCAGAAATTACAGCACAATACGCGGAAACAGAAAAAGAGAACCTGCCGGCACAGGATGTATGGTTCGACGTAGCAGGCAGAATAATGGCTTTGCGCCCCTTCGGAAAAGCGGCGTTTCTTACTGTTAAAGACCGCACAGGCATCATTCAGGTATATGTTAAAAAAGGGGAAATATCCGACGAACAGTATGCGGCTTTCGACCTTACTGACGTCGGCGACATAATCGGCATCAAAGGATTCCTGTTCAAAACAAAAACAGGCGAGCTGACAATCTGCGCGAAAGAGTTCCGCCTTCTCACGAAAGCACTCCGCGACCTGCCGGAAAAATGGCACGGTCTCAAAGACATAGAAACACGCTACCGCCAAAGGTACGTTGACCTTATAGTTAATGAGGATGTGAAGGAAACTTTCAGAAAACGCAGCATCATTGTTCAGGAAGTCAGAAAATTTTTCATAGATAAAGACTTCTTTGAAGTGGAAACCCCCATGATGCACCCCATCGTCGGCGGCGCAACCGCCAAACCTTTCATAACGCATCACAACGCACTGGACATGCCCCTTTATCTGCGCATCGCGCCGGAGCTTTATCTCAAGCGTCTGGTGGTCGGCGGATTCGAGAGGATTTTCGAAATCAACAGAAATTTCAGAAATGAAGGACTGTCTACAAGACATAATCCTGAATTTACCATGATAGAGTGGTATAATGCTTACAACGACTATCACGGCCTCATGGACATGATTGAGGAAATGTGCCAGAAAATTGCTGAAAAACTCTACGGTAAGAAAGAGATAACTTTCGGCGGAAACGTGATAGACCTTGAAAGCCCCTGGGCAAGAATGACCATGCAGGAAGCCATTGTTAAAGGCAGCAGCATCACCGAAGACATGCTTAAAGACAGAGAATCGGCAGAAAATGCAGCTACCAAAATTGGTATAAAAGTACAGAAGGAATGGGGCAAAGGCAAAATTATTATGGAGATCTTCGAAGAGTTGATTGAGCACACACTTATCAATCCCACTTTTATAATCGACTACCCGAAAGAGGTTTCCCCCCTTGCCAAGTCCAAAAAAGACGACCCGGAAACCACTGAAAGATTTGAACTTTTTATGGGAGGATTTGAGCTTGCCAATGGTTTCAATGAGCTTAACGACCCCATTGACCAATATGAGAGATTTGCTAAACAGGTTGCCGCAAAAGAAGCCGGCGACGAAGAAGCCTGCATGATGGATACAGACTACATCCGTGCTCTGGAATACGGTCTTCCCCCCACCGCAGGCGCCGGTCTCGGCATTGACAGGCTTGTCATGCTTTTCACAGACAGCCAGTCCATCCGCGACGTTATACTATTTCCCCACATGAGGCCTGAGGATGCCGAATAACACAAAAGTTACAGCGAGAGCCAAAACAGAAAACATCAGACAGCACATTGCGCAGATATTCACTCAGGCGCAGTTCATGTCTGCCGATGAAATCGAGAATATAAACCGCGAGCTTGTCGTCTTTGAAATATGCGAAGACGACAGCATCGGTTCTATAAAAGAGCTGCTGAAAACAAACAATTTTTTCCTGTTCATCTCCGATAAGCTCCATGATGCAATCCTGCTTGAACTTTCAAAGGAATACTATTTCGTGTTCTGCCTGAAGGAAGACCCTGAAAAAGAGATTGAGATACGTTTCAATACGCTGAAACAGCACAGAAGCATCAAACTTGAGTTGGAAGAGAAGACAGAAGAGCTGGAATCAACGATATTTGAGCTGGCATTCGCATCCACAAACGTTCTGGAACAGAACGAGTTCCTTGAGCAGATGGCGAAAAAAGACGGTCTCACCCTGCTCTACAACCACTCATATTTCAAAGACAAACTGAAAGACGAGATGCAGCGCTCCGAACGCTACAACAACCATTTCTGCCTTGCTCTCATGGATATAGACTTCTTTAAGAAGGTAAATGATAATTTCGGTCACCTTAAAGGCGACGAAGTTCTCAAAGTATACGCCAACACGATAAAAGAGTGCATCCGCTCAACCGACCTCGCATCCCGTTACGGCGGAGAGGAGTTCGCGATCATCTTTACAGAAACCGACCTTGAACATTCCATCATGGCTGTTGAGAGGATACGCACCAAACTTGCTGCGACCATTTTCGAAAGCAACGGGGAACAGTTTCAGATAACGTTCAGCACAGGAATAACTCCTTATCATAAATGCTATACAGACGTGGAGTTTATGGTCGGCGTTGCGGATAAGGCGCTCTATCTGAGCAAGTCAACCGGACGCAATAAGTTCACAGTTCTTATGGGCGAGGATGTCTGCGGCTAAGAGCTACTTTCACAGAACTTTGTAAAGTCCTCTGGAAGTAAATTCTAAATATTGCCTGTCCCGCAACACTTGAAGCTGTTGCCTGATTTTTGCGCGAATATTATTATTTCTTTCATGTCTGTTCTTTAGCCATGATTCAAATGAATAAATATCATTAAGATTAAATTCTTTTCTTCCTAGCTTTTCGATACAAAGAATAACATCCAGCAGCCATCCTTTAGAATCACGTAAATCCTGTGATTTGAAAAAAGTTAATTGATTCCATTTAAAGTTAATTTCATTGCGAGACATTACAGACCCACTTTTGATGTAATATACTTTTGTGTATTCCGGTATCATATTAAACAGAATATTACATCCAACCCAGCCTGCGCGTTTAGCGGTTGAATTTAATGGTTTTCTGCGCTCAATTAGATTTATTTCAAAAATATGTTTAGGAATCAAAATCAAATCATTTACAGTCATTTCAACGAGGTTGTATGACATAAAGAAAAAATTGGGGTTATCCGACGAGTTTATTCTGGAAACCATGGATTCATAGGCACCATCAGTTATTTTATTCCCAAACTTGTTCTTTTTTGATTTCAATTCAAATTGTTCTCCGCACTCAGGACAGAAAAAATCAGCAACAGGTTTGTTATTTGGGAATTTATTAAGACCGCAGAGACAGTTTGCACAAAACCCGTTTTCATGAACCCACGTTTCACTAGAGACCCTTACAATTTGGCTTAAACTTACTTTATCAGTGTTTTTAAGATTAAAAAATGTGTTCATTAGCCGATGAATTTCAGATGGACTTTGCGGTTTCTGGGTCCGTCGAACTCACAGAAATATATGCCCTGCCATGTGCCGAGAACGAGCCTGCCGTTTTCAACTATCACAGTTTCCGACGCGCCCACAAGCGATGCCTTGATGTGGCTGTCGGAGTTCCCTTCAACGTGTCTGAAATCCCTTGATACCGGAATGAGTTTTGAAAGAAATGCGTTCATATCAGTCTGAACGTCGGGGTCTGCGTTTTCATTGATAGTGATTGCCGATGTGGTGTGCGGAGTATAGATGACGACAATGCCGTCCTGCAGCCCTTGGGCTGTCAGCCTGTTTTCCACATCACGGGTGATGTCCACAAGCTGACAGCGGGCAGATGTATTGATATTCAGTGTTATCATTAAAGTGTGACGGCTTTAACTTCCATCATGCCGTCGAGGGCGAGAATCTCCTTAACAACCTCGGAGGGTATCTTGTTATCAACACGGACGAAGCCAACGGCTGTTCCTTCGGCTTCTCTGGAGAGTTCAAAATCGGCAATGTTGATGTTGTTGTTGCCGAGGATGGTTCCCAGTTTGCCTATCATGCCTGGTCTGTCCATATTTTTGAAATACAGATAAGTTCCCTCGCCGATAAGGTCGAGATAGTAGTTGTCGTATGTAAGGATACGTCCGATGCCATCATTGAAAACCGTACCGCCGAGCGTCTTTTCCTCTTTGTCGGTTTTAACTTTTATGACAACGAGATCGTTGAATTTACCATATGAGTTGGTTCTGGTCTCAAGTATGTCTATGCTGCGCTCTTTTGCAACGTAGGGAGCGTTGATGAAGGATACGTTCTCTTTAACTGCCACCTCCATAAAACCTTTCAGACCTGCAATGGTGAAAGGCTGGAAGTTAAAGGGTGTATCGAACGTTCTTTCGCCGAAATCCTCTTCAAACTTGGGTCCGACCATTGTGAACTCAATTGATTCCGGTCTGCCCTTAACGACCTGCGCCGCAAGGTGTCCCATGCTCTCCATGAGTTCGAAATATTTCTGCATCTCTTCGGGGAGCTGTGACTTCATGAAAGGAATGTTTACCGCGTTGCGGTATGAGCGTCCGTGGAGAGCGTTTTTAACCTGCTCTGCGATAATAACGGCAACGCCGTACTGACCTTCCTGAGTGTTCGCGCCGATGTGAGGAGTAACATATATGTTATCAACTTCGAAGAAGGGGTGGTTAACGGGGGGTTCGCTTACGAAAACGTCGAGTCCCGCAGCCAGCACCTTTCCTGATTTGCAGGCAGCAACAAGGTCAAGCTCGTTAACTATACCGCCGCGCGCGCAGTTAATGATAACGACACCGTCCTTCATCTTTGAAATCTCTTTTGCCGTGATGAGGTTTCTTGTTTCCTCTGTCAGAGGGGTGTGGAAAGTGATAACATCCGCCTGAGATATAGCCTGTTCAAGGGTTTCGCAAAGCTCGACGCCGAGAGCGTCCGCTTTTGATTGTTTGATATACGGGTCGAACGCAACGACCTTCATTTCGAAAGCCTTGCATCTTTTGGCGACGTTGCCGCCGATACGTCCGAGACCGACAACTGCGAGAGTCTTTTTGTAAAGCTGCATACCCATAAATCTTTTTCTGTCCCACTCGCCGGCTTTTGTAACCTGGTTTGCGGTGGGTATCTTACGAACCACGGAAAGCATCATCCCCATGGTCAGTTCGCAGGCAGCCAGTGTGTTGCCAGTGGGGGCGTTCATAACGATAATGCCTTTCATGCTTGCCGCTTCGATATCAACGTTGTCAAGACCTACGCCTGCACGTCCGATAATCTTCAGTTTCCCCGGATTTTCAATAAGATCTGCGTCAACTGTCGTGCCGCTTCTTGTGATTATCGCGTCATACTCGCCTATTATCTTTTTCAGCTCGGCATTCTTGATACCCGCCATGATATCGACTTGTATGTCGCCTTCCGCTCTCAAAATGTCTATACCGTCCGGTGAGATGTGGTCGGTAACAAGAACTTTGAATTTAGCCATCATATCCCTCTATATGAAGATTTAGGAGCATGATAATACCAAAGCGCGTAAAATTACGCAAGAATAACATACTAAATTTATAGGAATATTTTGCATTTTCAGGATTAAATATGAAAAGAACTTGACAGTGAACGGGAATTAAGGAATCAATATATAATCTTAATTTCGGAGCAAAACATGGCTTTCAACGATTTATTAATGAGAACCCTTAACGGCGAAAAAACAGACAGACCCCCCGTATGGTTCATGCGTCAGGCTGGACGATACATGAAAGAATACAGAGAGGTGCGCAGCAAGGTGACTTTCCTTGAGCTGTGCAAATCACCCGAACTCTGCACGGAAGTGACATTGCAGCCTATCCGCGCTTTCGGATTCGACAACGCAATCCTTTTTTCAGACATCCTTATCCCCGTGGAACCCATGGGAATCAAGCTGGATTTCGACCCCGCACCCGTAATTGCAAACCCCGTCCGCACTCTGGCGGATGCCGATAAACTGCGTGAGATAGACCCTGCAAAGGACGTCCCATTTGTAATAGAAACGGTTAAAATGCTTGTAAAGGCTCTGGATGTACCGCTGATAGGCTTCTCCGGTGCACCCTTCACCCTCGCCTGTTACATGGTCGAAGGTAAAGGTTCAAAGAACTTCGAGCATATTAAAATAATGATGCACACAGAACCCAAAGCATACGCAGTTCTGATGGAAAAACTCGCATCCTCAACACTGAAATACCTTCAGGCACAGATAGACGCAGGCGCGCACGTCGTTCAGATGTTCGACACATGGGCGGGCGTTCTCTCCCCCTATGACTATGAAAAATTCGTATTCCCCTATGTTAAGCATATAGCCGACAACATAAAAGGCGCTCCGCTCATCTACTTTGCAAAAGATGCGTACAGCTTCTATGACACAATCGGAAAGCTGAACTGCGCAGGCATGGGCGTTGACTGGAAAACCAGACTTGTTGATGCCGACGCAAAACTCGGCAGCGGAAAATACGTTCTTCAGGGCAACTTCGATCCCGTTCTGCTCTTCGGCTCAAAAGAGGCTATCAAAGAGCAGGCTGAGAAGATTCTTGAGGAAGGCAGAACGCTGAAAGGACACATCTTCAACCTCGGACACGGCATCCTGCCGCCCACTCCAGTTGAAAACGTGGACTACCTCGTTAAAATAGTCAAAGGACTGGCATGAAAAAAGACCTGCTCTACATAATGTATATGGGCGGACCGGACAGCATTGAGGGAATAGAGGAGTTCCTTTACAACCTCTTCTCCGACCGAACCATCATAGATTTCCATGTGGGCGGGCTTCTGCAGAACTTCATCGCCAGAAAAATCGCGAAAAAACGCTCCGTAAAGGTAGCACCCGAATATATGAAGCTGGGCGGGCACTCCCCCCAGCTTCCTCATTTAAAAAAACTCCTAAAAAAGATTAAACCCGAATATCAGCGCATCACAGGCAGAGAGATCATAAGCTCCATCGGTATGTGCTATTACCATCCGTATATCAAAGACTCACTCAAGGAGCTTGAGGGACAGGAGTTTGAAAATATCTACGTCACCACAATGTACCCGCAGTATTCATACACCACTACGGGCGCCTGTTTCGACAGATTCGACCCGCTGCCGAAACCAAAAGGAAACATGATTGTCAAAAAATACTGGCACATGAACGAGAAGTACAACAAGTGCATCACCGACAGAATCTTCTCAGCCGCTGAAAAACTTGGCAAACCGCTTTCAGAATGTCATATTCTCTTCTCCGCCCACTCACTGCCGGAATACACGGTGGCAAAGGGCGACGAATACACACACCATATAAACGAACAGGCGGCGTATCTCATCTCCAAAACCAACCCGAAATCCCATGGGCTTGCGTTTCAAAGCCGCACGGGACCGGTTAAGTGGGTTTCACCCTACACCGACCGCGAACTGAAAAGGCTTGCGGAGGAAGGCGTTGATAATGTTATCGTTGTGCCCATATCTTTCGTATCCGACCACATCGAAACACTTATAGAACTTGACGAACAGTATATCCCCGAATATAAAAAGAGCGGACTGAATATTGTCCGCATAGAAAGCCTTAACGACAGCGACGATTTCGCGGCGGCGATTTTAGACGTAATACTAAATTGATGAGACTGCCGCGTCGCTCCGCTCCTCGCAGAGACACCCGCACGCTATTGTGAACCTGCAAAGCAGGTGTGGCAATCTCATAAAATGGTGAATCAGTGGAAAAATTAAAAACGTTTTTAAGTATGATAAAGGTTGAGCACACACTGTTCGCTCTGCCCTTCGCATTCACAGGAATGTTTCTTGCGGCGGACGGGCTACCGGACATGCGCACAGTGGGGCTTATTGCTCTTGCCGTTCTGGGCGCAAGAAGCGGCGCAATGGGCTTTAACCGCATCGCGGATGCCAAAATAGATGCACGCAACCCCCGCACGGAAAAAAGAGACATCCCCGCCGGAAAGATATCCGTCACAGAGGCATCGCTCTACGTCGTGCTGTCGTTCGCACTCTATTTCTTCGCGGCATACCTGTTAAATCCGCTCTGCTTTTATCTTTCACCAGTGCCGTTCATTGTCTTTCTTCTCTACTCATATACAAAAAGATTTACCTTTTTATGTCATATAGTTCTGGGTATCGCCCTTGGAATTGCCCCCATAGGCGCATGGGCTGCCGTTACAGGCAACGTAAACCTCGGTATCAGTATGCTGGGGCTTGCAGTGCTCTTCTGGGTATCAGGCTTCGATATCGTATATGCCTGTCAGGATATAGATTTTGACAGAAGCGAAGGTCTGTTCAGCATCCCCCGCTTTCTGGGGCTTGCAAAATCGCTTATGCTGGCAAGGGTTTTCCACCTCGTAGCATTCGCTCTTTTCTTCTATACATGGCACTATTTCGACATGGGCTACGTTTATCTGGCGGGGATACTGCTCTCCGGTGGATTTATGGTCTATCAGCACTCAATAATCAAGCCCTCAGACCTTTCAAAGCTGGGGATGGCGTTCTTTAACCTGAACGCATACATAAGCGTTACCATCTGCATATTCACTTTCATCGACATTATGGTTAAGAGGATGATATGAAACGTGTTTTTCTGGGAGTGACAGGAGCCAGCGGCGCGGTATATGCCAAAGACCTGATAGAAAAGCTGCCCGCACACGGCTGTGAACTGCACCTGTGCATTACTCCTGATGCGCTGACGAACATCAACCTGGAACTGAATAAAAATTATGCCTCACCTAAGGATTTTTTATCTGATATAGGCGCTGAAGCAGCTCTGTATGATCACAAAAACTTTGCTGCACCCGTTTCAAGCGGTTCTTTCAGAGTGGATTCATACATAGTGGCTCCGGCATCCATGGGATTTGTAGGCAGAGCGGCAGGCGGGATAAGCTCAAATCTTATAGAGCGCTGTGCCGACGTCGCCATGAAAGAGCGCAGAAAACTGGTTATTCTATTCCGCGAGATGCCTCTGAACCTCATCCATCTTGAAAATATGGCGCTTCTCACCCGCGCCGGAGCGGTAATTTTACCCGCAGCGCCCGCTTTTTATCACAATCCGTCTGAAATCAGTGAACTTATCTCTTTTGTAACAGGAAAAATATTTGATATAATAGAAATAGAGCATAACTTATATAAGAGATGGGGCGAAAAGCCCGAAAGCGTGTAAAGGGGGATATCATGCCCGGTAGCTGGCTGAAAGAGACTTTTGAAAAAGGTGTCGAAGAGATACAGAAACTCGCGAAGACCGGAAGTATCAAGATCGACATCACAAACCTGAAAAAGAAACGTGATGAACGCGTTAAGGTCATAGGCAATAAGGTTTTGCAGATGATACAAAACGGCGAGCTGAAGGCGGAAACCTTCGAACCGGACTATTCGTATATTCTTGAAATGGATAAAAAAATCGCTATCAAAGAGTGCGAGCTTACCGAAACCGAATATGTGGACAGAGATGCCGCACCTAAAACGGCGGCACAGCCTGCACAGGCGGCTCCGGATCAGCCCGCTGTAACAGCTGCACCTGTCACCCCGCAAGCGGCGGACGACGACGAAGAAAGAGACCCGCACGAGGATTACATCAACCGACCCGGCTGATAAGGAGCCTGTCATGAAAAAGTATATAATGGTTCTGTTGGCATCTGTATTTTTTATGGGCGGATGTATGGACGTTTCCTCCATGCAGTATCAGCCGGCAAGAGAGCTTGCAGAGAGGTATGATAATTCCGCGAAGGACGACTACCTCACCGTATATTATGAGATAAAGGATGCTCCAGAGGGTCAGATACTCATGATGAGCATAAAAAACACAGGAAATCTGTTCATGCGCAATCTGAGCGTTCAGTTTGACGAATCGCAGTTCAAAAAGATGGGAAATTATACCTATAAAAGCCTCGGCAACCTGAAAAACAGAAGCGCCAAAGAGTTCTCTGTTGTTCTTCCCAAAGACGATATTGACTCTGTTAAACTGGAATACGCCTTCACTCCTATACAGGAGGACAGCTTTCTCAACCGCGATATGCCTGTCGGACATGTGGACATCGAGCCTATAACGGGTGAGATAACGTTATATCTTAAATAAAAATCTTTCAGGCAGACTTTAAAGTCTGCCTTCTTTTTTTCAGCTCTTGTGCTATTATAAGAACATGCTCACAAAAATAAAAAATATGTTTGCTTTTATTATTGCCATCCGAAATAATGTTATATTAAAATCACGCCTGCGGAGCCTAGCATGAGCAAGCATATAGAAAAACTTAAAGCCAATTTCGCACACTTCGACAGATCTGAGCTGTCCTTTCACGAACTCAAACGCATTGAGTCGTTCACAGATTATAACGAAATGTATGAATATCTCGGCACGCGTTTTCTCATATGGGAAGAAAAATTCAAACACGCTGTATCACCGGATCTAACAGGCGGCTATACCTTCTTTAAAGGAGGGAAACTGTGCCCCATAAAAAATATTTTAATAAAGCATCTTAAAACACACGCAAAAAACAAAGCGGCAATCATCTGGGTCGGCAGCGACGGAACCCAGAGCGTACACACATACCAGTCTCTCTATTCCGAAGTGATAAAATGCTCCGCGGCACTGATGAAACTTGGTATTAAGAAAGGCGACAGGATACTCATCCATATGCCGAACATGCCTGAGCTTATCGTTTTTATGCTTGCCTGCTCAAGCATAGGCGCTGTGCATGTACTCTACCATGCCAGCTATTCCGCCGAATCACTCGCAGACAGAATAAGCGATTGTAAACCATCAATAATTGTAACTTCCGACGAGTCCGTCACCGGAGGACACGTCAATATGAAAGAGAAACTGGACAACGCGCTTGCAAAGTGCAGCCACAACCCCAAATACTGCATTGTCGTTACCAGAACAGGAAAACGTGTCCATATGAAGCCGCTGCGAGACCTCTGGTATCACGACCTTATCTCAGACGAGGTTCACAGCGACGCATCAGAGCTGAAGATTGTACCGGTGCACGCAGAAGATACGATGTTCATGCTTTATACTTCAACTGCTATGGGCGAACCGAAGGCTCTCTCATACTCCTACGGCGGGTATATGCTATGGGCGTACCTGTCCTATCTTATGCTGTTTGATAAAAAAGATACAGACACCTACTGGTGTACAGCCGATATATCATGGATAACCGGACACTCATATCAGGTGTACGGACCGCTCATGGCGGGGCAGACAGTGCTTGTCTGCGAAGACACCATCAGCATAGACAACGCTAAAAACTTCTTCGACACATGCAGCAAATACAGCGTTAATAAACTGTACACAACGCCCTCCGCACTGCAATCACTAATGAACGCAAGTCAGAAAAAAAAGATATTCAGAGATCTTCACGCACTTGAAATGGTGGCCACCGGAGGAGAAAAAATGCGTGAGGAAGTTTTAGAGTGGGTCTCTGTAAAACTCTGTTCCAGCCGCGCAGTCATATTTGACATCTATTCAATGACAGAGGCAGGAGGAGCTATTTTCGCTTCAATAGCAGGATATAACGACGTCGAATATGGAACTGTAGGAAAACATTTGCCTGGAGTACCCGCGGTTTTACTGGACAAAACTTCAAAAAATGTTATAGATATAGGCAATACTCAAGGTGAAATTGTATTAAACGGTCCTTTCGCACCACTTGCGAAGTCTGTTTTCGGACAATCCGGTTTATTTGAAAAACTGTATTGGAAAAAAGATGCCCAGTCGAAACCATATTTCAGTACTGGTGATGGCGGGCAGTATGACGATAATTTTAATATGGTCCTCACAGGTCGTTTAGATGATGTGTTCCACATCGGAGGGAAAAGAATGAGCCTGTTGGAGATCGAAGATGCCGTCAGAAAATATCCTAAAGTAAAAGAATGTGCCATAATCAACGTTGTTGATGAAAAACGGGGCGAAAAGCTCATCGCATTCTGCGTGCTGAAGGATAAGAAAGACGAAAGTTACAACGACCAGATTATCAGGGAAATAAAAGAAACAATACTTAATGAAATTGGCGAAATTGCTATGCCTGGCGATATCAGGTTCACGCGGATGATACCAAAGTCTCCCGACGGGGTGATACTGCGCGATATACTTAAAGAAATTGCTATGCAGATGTAACACAGGAGTGATGATGAAAGTTCGTGATATTATGACCACAAATGTGGTGACAGCCGGTCCGGATGAAACTATTAAGGAAGTAATCCTCCGCATCAGAAAGAAAAATTTTTCCGGTCTGCCTGTAGTGGACAAAAACAATAAGGTGCTCGGCACCTTCAGCGAAGCAGATATTGCAAAGGCGCTGCCTGACATTCTTAATGAGGCTCAGTACATCCCACTTGTGGATGTGAGAGAACTGACCGCCGAGCCTGTCAAACGTGTTATGCACATGCCCGCTGTGACCATAGGACCCGACGCCACTGTTGAAGAGGCAGCCACTGTGATTCTGGAAAAATTCCGCCACAGACTCCCCGTTGTAGACGAAGAGGGGAAACTTGTGGGTCTTGTTTCTCTGGGTGATATACTCAAGGCGCTTCTGCACAAACTTTAAGATTAATCAGGCGTCAGCTGACGCAATAACGCGCAGCAGATGGAACTTTATTGTTTAGATGCAAGCAGAACAAGGAAGAATTGACGAACGGGCTGCGAGCATACATATGAGTATGTGAACAGTTCTGAGGAAAGGCTGACGCAGTAATGCGCAGCATATAAACGATAAAATAAGAAAGGCGGTCAATTTGACCGCCTTTAGTTATATTGAAAGAACCTCTTTAACTTCAGGAATCATATCCTTCAGTCTTGCTTCAACACCGTGTTTCAGTGTCATTGTGCTGAAGGGGCAGGAACCGCAAGCTCCTGTGAGCTGAACTTTAACAATGCCGTCTTCGGAAACGTCAAGGAGAGTGATGTCTCCGCCGTCCGCCTGAAGAGTGGGTCTAACCTGATCCAGAACTTCTTCAACTTTTTCTCTAAGGCTCATCGTATATCCTCCGTATTAATTCTCTTTTTTAATTTTCGCTTTCATCTCATCAACTATCGCAGGATCCTGTCCTTTGGATTTGAAATAGTTTTTAAGTGCTTCCTCGATAGCTTCCTCAGCCATCACAGAACAGTGTATCTTAGCGGGGGGCAGTCCGTCAAGAGCATCTACGATAGCCTGATTTGTGAGAGCAAGAAGCTCTTCAACCTTTTTACCTATCATAAGCTCAGTAGCCATAGAGCTGGAAGCGATAGCCGCGCCGCAGCCGAATGTTTTGAATTTAACGTCTTCGCAAACCTGATCGTCGTTGATTTTCAGGAATATTTTCATAACGTCGCCGCAAGCGGGGTTTCCCACTTCGCCGACGCCGTTTGCGTCTGATATTTCACCCATGTTTCTGGGGTTCATGAAATGATCCATAACTTTATCGCTGTAAGGTCCTTTAGCCATTGTTCTCCTCCTGTTTTAAGAAGCTCTATTTTCTGTTGTACATCGGCGACATCTCGCAAAGTCTCTGCACCGTTTCGGGCATAACTTTCAGCACATTATCAATGTCGTCTTGTGTGTTGTATTTTGACATGGACATACCGAGGGAACCTGCACATATGTCGCTGGGAACCCCAACAGCCGTAAGAACGTATGAAGCCGCGAGGTCTTCCTCATCTTCCGCAAGTATATTTGACGAGCAGGCGGAACCGCTTGCACATGCAAATCCTTTAAGCGAAAGCCACATAAGCAGCGATTCGCCTTCAATGTATTCAATCCAGAAGCTGACGTGTCCGGGTCTGCGTCTGTCTTTGTTCCCTGTGAAATGCAGGAAATCGAACATCCCGCCGAGTCCGTCCCAAAGCTGTTTCTGCAGTCTTACGAGTTCAGGAACCCAGATGCCCATCTCAGCTTTCGCTATCCGCGCTGCCTCGCCCATACCAACGATCGCAGGAACGTTCTCAGATCCGCTTCTGTAGCCTCGCTCCTGATGTCCGCCGTCCATGAGACCGCTTACCTTCACACCCTCGCGGATGTAAAGAGCGGCTGCGCCTCTGGGACCATAGAAATTCTGTGACGCGATGGAGAGCATATCGCAGTTAAGTGATTTTACATCCAGCTCTGAGAAACCAGCAGCGGCAATGGCATCCACATGGAACGCAACTCCCGCTTCGCGGCATACCGCACCGAGTCTGTCGGTATATTGTATTGTGCCTATCTCAGGATTGGTGTGCTGAATGGAAACCAGCGCAGTGTCCTTTCTGATGGCATTTTTCAGGTCGTCAGGGTTAACGAGTCCTGAATCGTCAACTTTCAGCTTTGTTATCTGGTATCCGTCGTTAATGAGCTTTGTAACCGTGGAATCCACTGAAAAATGCTCAATCTCGCTGATAATGACATGTTTACCGCTGTTTTTCGGATTTTTCAGAAATCCTTTGACAGCAAGGTTATTGGACTCTGTTCCGCAGGAGGTGAAAACGATCTCCTCCGCTTTCGCATTTATAAAAGAGGCAACCTCTCCCCTTGCCGCTTCCATAGCCTCGAAAGCCTCCCGACCGATGGGATAGAAATGCGCGGAGGGGTTCCCGTAATGCTCTGTGTAAAATGAAAGCATTTTTTCAACCACTCTTGCGTCAGGTTTGGTTCCTGCAACATTGTCGAGATATATCATGTTTATTCTCCAATGATGTCTTTGAATGCGTCGGTTATCTGCGAACCGATTATGTTTATGTAGTCTCCGGCTATGCTGATTCTGTTTTTAGACCTGAAAACCGTGACAGGGCGCTTTCTTGCGCACACATCCGCCATTGTCGGGACAAATCCTACTGATTCAGTAATATATCCGAAGTCCTTATTTACATCTTTTTTAAAATATAAGTCAAGAACAAATCCGGTTGAAATTGCTCCCATTCTAATGTCCACATCCACGCCTGTTTCAGCCGTTATCTTCTGTCTGAAACCGGCAAGAAAACCTGTGCCCGCATCCGAAAAAAACAGATTGAAAGGAAGTCTTTCCTCAAAAATCTTTGTTTCGGAATTGCTAAAAGTGAAAAGCTCTCTTGTCTGGCTGATCATGTCGTCCACACCGCTTTTTCCGAACACAGCCGCCGGCAGAAGTGCAACCGCCTCCATATCCTCCGGCTTAATCTGCACTGCGTTTATAAGGTAGGCTATGGGTTCTTCAACACGATAAACGTCCTCACCTGTCATAGCACCTGTGAAATCCACAATGTCCCCTTCGAACTGTTTCAGTATTTCAATGTCCTCTTTCGGATCGGAAAGGACAAGGAGGATATCGTCGCCCTTGATCATTCCGGCGGGAAAAACATCGTATTCATTTGTCGCAGTTGTTAGGGTCGTGTTTGCGAGACTGTTGCCGTAAACTGAAATACTTGTTAACGGAAATTCATCCTCCAGTTTCCCAAGCACTTCGGAAAGAATGAGATTTTCATTAGCATAAACAGATACGGAAAATTGACGCATAAAAACACCTTTCTTGTCTTTAATAGAATAAGCTGATGTCGGATTATTTCAAGACTTATTTTACAACGGTATATTTGAGCGCACCTGATTCATTCGGCTCAAATTTCAGCCCTTTTGCAGGCTGTTTATACCCGCCAAGACCTGCAATGGTTTTGCCGTTGAAGTTCACAGATGCCACTGCAGCATTGCCAACGTCTAAAATAAAGTATTGTTTGAAGGATATCTCTTTCTGGCTGCCTCTGCTTGCTATGAAATCAAGCTCTTCGCCGGTGTCGGATTTAACGTGGACCCAGCAAACGTCCGCAAAGTTGAGAACAGCAAGGTTGCCTGTTTTGACCGCTTTATTTTCTTTTGTCTTTTCATCTTTCTTATCTTTGTCAGTAGTTTCGGCTGTTCCGGTTTCGGCTGTTTTTGCAGCGTCCTCCGGTTTAACCTCTGCGTCAGCGTCAGCCTGAGCTTTTTCTTCGGCAGCGTTGACCTCTTCTATGGTCTTTTCAACTGTTTTGGGGTCAACAGTGTTAAAGGTTGTATCCTCCTGAGCGGGAGCCTGAGGCTCTGCCTGCTGCTGCGGAACCTGCTGTTCAACGGCAACTGATTCGGGAGCTTTCTTATCACCTTTAACAGAGAGAAAAAGTTTTGTTCCGGCAAAGATTACCAGAGCAACAACCACAACCGGCAGGATGTATTTCATCGTCGCGGAGGTCTCCTGCAGCTCCTCTTTGGGTGGAAATTCGTGGCTGAAAACAATCTGGGGTTCTTTGGTGAAGTTTTCACGGGTACACTCGTCCTGAAGCAGGTTAAAAACTTCATCTGTGTCCATTCCGAGATATTCAGCATAGTTTCTCACGAAGTTTTTTGCGTGGTTATATGAAGGAAGGTCGGCGAAACCGCCGTCTTCGAGCTGTTTTATTATATCCTCACTCATTCTGGTATCCTGAGTGACTTTTTCGTAACTTAGTCCCTGCGCTTCTCTGGTCTCTTTCATTAATGATCCGAGTTTGCTCATTTTCCCCGCCATCGGCCCGATATTAAGCCGTTAAATATTTTTTTCGTAGATAATCTTCAGACCCTCAAGAGTCAGATTAGGTTCATACCGCTTTATATACCTGCTTTCGCCGGCAAAAACACTGCCTAGTCCTCCGGTGGAGATGACAGGGATCACCTCGCCCTCGAACTCCTCGGCAAGTATCCTGCGGATAATGCCGTCCACCATCTCCAGATAACCGTAGTAGATGCCGGACTGTATTGAATGAATAGTATTCTTTCCTATGATGGTGTCCACCCGCTCAATCTCCACTTCCGGCAGTTTTGCCGTGTTCGAGTGGAGTATCTGGGAGGACAGCTTTATTCCGGGACAGATCACTCCGCCGATGTAGTCACCCTGACGGCTGATAACATCGAACGTTGTCGCCGTACCGAAATCAACGACTATCGCCGGATAACCGTATTTTACCTTGGCGGCGACAGCATTGACGATTCTGTCCGCACCGACCTCTTTCGGGTTTTCCATCTTAATGGATATACCTGTTTTAACTCCGGGAGCTATCACCAGAGCCTCTTTATCAAGATATTTTCTTGCGAATTTTGTGAATGTGAAGATAAGTCTTGGGACGACACTCGCAACTATAACTCCGGAGATGTCCTCAGGCTTAACACCCTCACTCTCCATCAGTCTCATTATTATTGCTGCGTATTCGTCTGTTGTTCTGCTTGTGCTCGACTGAACGCGAAAATTGCAGACAATGTTATTGCTGCCCTTTTCAAAAATGCCTATTACAATGTTGGTGTTGCCAATATCAACGGCAAAAATCATATCCGATATCTCCGGTTACGATAGTTTCCAGCTTTCCGAGGGAATTTTCCGCCCTGAGACAGCCGAACTGATCAATACCCCTTTCGGTGTATTGAGTTTTAACTCCATCTTTATGTATAGAAATCTTTTTGTCAAGAAAAGCGGAGTAATCAGACCAAAGTTTTACTAAATTTATCCGCCCTGTTATAAAATCGTCGTATTTCCCCTCAAGATTGTTCATAAATAAGGCTAAGAGTTCTTCCCTGACAAAATTTCTCCCTGTTAAGATTTTAAGAGATGTAGCCATCTGTGAAATCTCTTCCGGCAGTTCGTCAATATTGATATTAAGACCGATTCCCAGCACTGCCTTTTCCAGATTTCCACCTGAAAATGACGTTTCCATGAGTATACCCGCCAGCTTTTTCCCGCCAGCTATCAGATCGTTGGGCCATTTTATCCTGACATCGGCGATATCTTGAAGGGTATCGGCAAGGATGTATCCTGCAAAGATGTTCATAGGGAGGAGTTTCTGCGGTTCAATTCCGCTTAGAACTATTGAAAAATAAAGATTAAGACCTTTTGCGCCGTGCCATTTGCGCCCGCTGCGCCCGCGTCCGGCGGTCTGTTCTTCGGCTGTTATAACGGTGAACGCAGGAAAACTGCCGGAAACCGCATAAGCGTTTGTTGAATCGACACAATCAAGTGCGATTATTCCGCCGGATTTCCCGCGGAAACTTTCATACAGGGCAATATCAAACATTTGCCAGTTCTGTAACCTTTGTGACCAGCTCTTCTATGCCGCTTGATTTAAGAACCACGGCGTTATATTTAAGCCCGATATGCTGTTCCAGTCTTTCGGGATTTCCTGTATAGATGATAACGGGGACTTCCGGCGCCTGATTTTTCAGTTTCATGGCAACCTCTTCCCCGGTTAACTTAGGCATGTCCAAGTCAAGGATAACGATGTCTATTGCCTGCTCGTTGAAAGCCACAAGTCCTTCCTCTCCGTCAACTGCGGTAACAACGTTAAAGCCTGCAAAACAGAACTCTTCACGCAGAATAAGCCTTATGTTTTCGTCGTCATCCACAACTAATAGCGTTTTCAATTCACCCTCCTGTCAAGGCATTTGTATATCTCATATTTAATGAAGAATTTGACAATGTCAATATCCAGAACGTTTCGTTCTGCTTCCTCCATGAGTATAGCACATGCTTTTTCAACGGGCATAGCTTTTTTATACGGTCTGTCCTGTGCCGTAAGTGCATCATAAATATCGGCTATTGCCATTATCCGTCCCTGTGCGGATATTTCATCTCCGCGCAGAGCGAACGGATATCCGTTACCGTTCAGTTTTTCATGGTGCATAGCAGCAACAGTGGGCACCTGTTTAAGTTCCTTTGTCCATGGAATCTTGCTGAGAAACTCATATGTATGCTTGACGTGGCTTTCAATGATATCCCTTTCGCTGGGTGTAAGAGAGCCGCGTTTTATACTGAGATAGTTATATTCCTTTTCAGTGAGAAGCTGGTGTTTATGACCATCGATGTCTTCGAATATATAATTGAGACATTTGTCTATTCCGGCTGCCGTGTCTTCATCCAGAACAGTGGGAATATTCGCCATATAGACCTTTTCAAGCAGAGTGTCCAGCTCAGCAAGAACTTCCTGTGGTTTTCCCTCCGCCCTTGCCACTGCTTTTGCCATACCGAAACGGTATCTTATGACATCCATCATTCCGGGATACAGCTTATCAGCTTTCTGCAGTATATTCTCGCTGATAACCAGTTTTCCGAAATCATGGAGCATACACGAATATTTAAGCGAGCGAAGCTGCTCAGGTGTAAGAACGAAGTTCGGAAATGTTTCCGTGTCGTCGCTCATCGCTTCTGCAATTGCCATGGTGAGTGTGGTCACGCGTTCACTGTGTCCGCCTGTAACAGGGTCGCGGGAGTCTATCGCCGTCATGCACGCCTGAATGAAGCCCTCCCACATCGACTCGATGCTGTCGTAAAGAAGCGCGTTCTCAAGAGCCATGCCGACTATTCCGCTAAGAGAATGTGCTGTGGTTTCATCCTGCGCATTAAAGGCTGATACAGCCTCCTCAACAGTTTCATTATTAACGGGAACATCCTTAATCTTTTTATTTATAAGCTGTAAAATACCTATCAGCCTTCCGTTTATGTCGTTAATCGGGAAAACCAGCATGGATTTTGTGCGGTAGCCGGACATTTCGTCAAAACTGCTGTTAAATTTAAACGGAAATTTCGTATCAAGGTTGTAAACGTCATCCAGCTTTATCAGACTGTTGCGGACTGCGCAGAACCCTGCGATGCTCTGTTCATTCGCCTTCATGCGGAATTTCTTAAACGGGAGGTCAATGGAATCATTCTGGGTATAACTGAAAATCAGTTCGTCGTGATCTTCGTCATAAATGAAAATACTGCCGGCATCCGCAGAAAGCATATTTCTGATTCTTCCGAGCATAGTATCAAGCAATTCGTCAAGATCGCGAATCCTCACAAGGGAGTACGCGAGTTCAATAAAACCGTTTTCGGTAATCATTAAAGCAGCCCTGTTTGATATTTTATGTATTATAACAGTTTTTGTTCACACGCAAAAGAAAAAAAATGTCATTTAAATTACACCTCAATAATTCTTGATATATTAACCTATTTTTGATAGCTTTTACTCTCAGCAATCGGAGGCTCTTAAATGAAATACACCCCTTTGGAAATCGAAGAAAAATGGCAGAAGATCTGGGAAGATAAAAAACTTTTCAAGGTCGAAACAGATAAAAATAAAGAGAAGTTCTATTGTCTGGAGATGTTTCCGTACCCTTCGGGCAAAATACACATGGGGCACGTCCGTAACTATGCAATAGGCGACGTTATCTCCCGTTATAAATTCATGCAGGGGTTCAACGTGCTTCACCCCATGGGGTGGGATGCGTTCGGTCTTCCCGCAGAAAACGCAGCAATAGAAAACTCCACACATCCCGCAGTATGGACAAAATCCAACATCAGCTATATGAAGGCTCAGCTTAAAAAGCTCGGTCTCTCATATGACTGGGACAGGGAAGTCGCAACCTGTGAACCGGAATATTACAGATGGGAGCAGACGGTTTTCATACAGATGTATGAAAAAGAACTGGTATATAAAAAGAAATCACTGCTTAACTGGTGCGACGACTGCAACACAGTTCTTGCCAACGAACAGGTTGAGGACGGCAAATGCTGGCGCTGCGGTCACGAGGTACGCATTAAGGAGCTTGACGGCTGGTATCTGAAAATAACCGATTACGCAGATGAACTTCTCGAATGTACAGGCACAATGGACGGCTGGCCTTCAAAAGTTCTCACAATGCAGCAGAACTGGATAGGCAAGTCATACGGTGCCGAGATAAACTTTGCCCTCACCCACTCCGACGAAAAAATAACCGTGTTCACAACACGCCCCGATACGCTCTTCGGAGCAACTTTCATGTCCCTTGCCCCCGAACACCCTATGGCAAAATCACTCCTCGCCGGAACGGAACAGGAGAAAGAGGGACTTGAGTTTATCGACTCCATCCTGAAAGACGACAAAATAAACCGTATGGCGGACGATAAAGAGAAAAAAGGCGTCTTCACAGGAAGATACGCCATAAACCCTGTCAACGGATACCACATGCCCATCTTCCTTGCTAACTTCGTTCTCATGGACTACGGAACTGGAGCCGTTATGGCTGTTCCCGCACACGACCAGAGAGACTTTGAATTTGCAAAGAAATACAACTGCGAACTTAAAATAGTTATCATGCCCAAAGACGGGCTTGAGCTTGATACAATGACCGAAGCCTACACAGGCGCTGGAAAACTTGTAAACTCCGACTGTTTCGACGGAACGGACAACGAATCCGCGAAAAAAGCGATAGTGGACTATCTGGACAGCCATAATCTCGGCAAAAGCACAGTGAACTATCGTCTGCGCGACTGGCAGATATCCCGTCAGAGATACTGGGGCGCACCGATCCCCTTCATCCAGTGCGACTGCTGCGGAAGCGTACCCGTACCCTTCGACCAGCTTCCGGTAAAACTGCCGGATGTGGATTTTAACCCCGAAATGCGCGGAAACCCGCTGGACAAGGTTGAATCTTTCGTAAACACCACATGCCCCAAATGCGGCAAACCGGCAAGACGCGAAACCGACACCATGGATACCTTTATGGAATCCTCATGGTATTTCCTCAGATACACTTCACCGAAATGCGACACTGCACCATTTAACAAGGACGACGCAAACTACTGGATGAATGTTGACCAGTACATAGGCGGTATCGAACACGCCATCCTCCACCTGCTCTATGCACGCTTTTACACTAAAGTGCTGCGCGACCTCGGCTACGTCTCCATCGACGAACCGTTCAAGAGACTCCTTACCCAGGGGATGGTCTGCAAAGAAACGTACAAATGCCCTAACGACGGCTGGCTCTTCCCCGAAGAGTCAAAAGACGGCAAATGCGCAAAATGCGGAGCAGACGTCACCATCGGACGCGTTGAAAAGATGTCCAAATCCAAAAAGAACGTTATCGACCCCAATAAACTCATACAGACATATGGCGCGGACACCGCAAGGCTGTTCATTCTCTTTGCAAGCCCCCCCGAAAGAGAGCTTGAGTGGAGCGATTCCGGCGTTGAAGGCTCTTTCAGATTCCTGAACAGGGTCTACAGGCTTGTTTTCAACAACCTTGAGCTTATAAAAGCCGAACACGCCGGCACCGCAGACGATGCTCTCACAAAAGAGCTGCTGTTCGCTCTCCACTCCACCGTTAAAAAGGTGACAGAGGATATCGAACGTTACCAGCTCAACACAGCGGTTGCTGCAATGATGGAGTTTGTCAACAGCCTCTATTCCGCCGAGCCGCAGATTAAGGACGAACATAAAGCACTCTTTAAGGAGTGTCTGGTGACGCTCATAAAACTCCTTGCACCTTTCACACCCCACCTCTGCGAAGAGCTGTGGGAAATAACAGGTATGGAAGGACTTGTATCCAGAGCTGATTGGGTAAAATTTGACGCTTCGCACACCGTTAAAGACGATATTGTCGTGGCGGTTCAGGTCAACGGCAAACTCAGAGGACAGATCAACGTATCCAGAGATATGAAACAGGATGACGTATTTGAGATTGCCCTTGCCAACGAAAACGTGGCAAAATATACCGAAGGCGTAACTTTTGTGAAAAAGATATACGTCCCCAACAAACTGGTTAACTTCGTGGTGAAATAACATGAAAAAGAAAGCCCTTCTTTCCGTACTTCTGATAACGCTTTTTGTTTACGGATGCGGCTATAAGATAGCCCTTACGGGAAGAAAGGCTTCGTTTGCCATATACCCCGCATCCATAGAGAACACCTCCAAAGAGGTTGACGTCGATCAGCTTTTCACAAACGAGGTGAAGTCATATTTCGCTTCCATAAACGCACTTGGCAGAAAGGACACAACTGAAAACGTAGGCTATATCACGCTGACTGACGTCACGTCAGCCTCTGCGGTTAAGCTCACATCCGGTCAGACAGCAACCTTCGACCTGTCAGTGGTTGTCAACGTGGTTGTCAAAGACAAAAACGGCGGAGACAAATATGCACGCAGCTTAGCCTCAACAGTGACCTACAGCCAGACATCATCACTTTCCAGCTCTCTGGCGAACAGAAACGACGCTATACGTCAGGCTGTGAGAACCGCTCTGGAAGATTTCAGATATGAGTTCGAAAACCTCAGGTAAACCCTTCTGGTATATAGCCGGAAGCAGCTTTTTTCAGGACGAGCAGTCGAAAAAAATACTGGAAAAGATAGAGGACTGCGAAACGGAAACCTTCAACCCCGAAGAACTCTCCGGCGGTTCATTTTTCGGTTTCATCAGTTCCGCTCCCCTTTTCAGCGAATCCAAAGCCGCGGTAGTAAAATCTTTCAACGACGTTAAGGACAAGGCAGCCTTTGTAAAAAGCTGCGCAAACTGCATCGAATCATCCATTATAATAATGACGGAAGAGACCAAAACCGATAAGAAACTATCGGAGGCGCTTGCCGCCGCTGGCTTCAACCTTCTTGTAGAAGAGAGCAAAAAACAGGATATCACCGGCAAAGTCATCCGAATGTTCTCCGATGCCGGTTTCAAAATAGACACTTCCGCGGCAGGTCAGATAAACGAGCTTTTCGACGGCAACCTGTCCATGATAAATAGTGAAGTTGACAAACTCACCGCATTTTTTGCTTATAAAAAGCCTGAAACTCAGTCGGACATACTGAAAGCCATCACGGCGAAGCGTCAGGACAACATCTTCGTTTTCATAGATAATTTCACATACAGGAAGCGGAAGGAGTGTTTCGTTCTGCTGACAGAATTCATAGAGTCCGGCGAGAACCTGAGGATACTGATAAACCTGCTGTTCAAGCGGATGCGCGACGTTTACGGTATGCAGGTTTCAAAAGACATGGTGAAGGAAAACCGCTTCTTTCTGCTGGACAGGATAAAGACCGGTGCGAAAGCGTGGAAGCAGCAGGAGCTTATAAACCTTTTCGGAGTGTTTGCCGAGCTTGACTATATGGTGAAGACCGGACAGACGGACGACGAAGGATATCTTACGCGCCTCATCGGTCTGCTCTGAAAACTCCCCCTTTAGCGAGCCTGACCTCTCCCTTTCCGATATCGAAATCAGTCATTACAGTTATCACATTCAGCCCTTTGCCGCAGGCATCATCAAGCGCCTCCGAATATTTAGGGTCTATCTCGTGCGCGGCGCGGAAAAGCGGTCTGTCAATCTGGCACACATATACCATATACGGAGTGTACCCTTGCTCCATGGCATCCAGCAGCAGTCCGATATGCTTGCGTCCCCGTTCGGTCACTGCATCCGGAAACATACAGTATTCATCGTCGAAAAGCGTGGCGTTCTTCACCTCGGCAAGGAATCTGCCACCTGCCCGCTCACCGTAGAAGTCTATGCGCCCGTCTCCGAATTTATATTCGCTTTTCAGAAAGGTACAGTCTTTAAGCTCTTCCACTTCGTTATCCAGAATCCCGCGCTTAACCACTGAATTCATCAATATCGTGTTGGTCAGCACCCATTTGCCGTCCACCAGAAAGCCTTCCAGAGTATATTTAAGTTTGCGGTTGGGGTTGTCAGAAACGGAGAGGATAACGTCCCTGCCCTCCTGAACAATACACTTCATGGTGCCGGTGTTCGGGTTATGCGCCGTGACAACCTCGCCCTCCAGAAGCACGTCAGCGAAAAATCTTTTATATCTTTTTATGAACTTTCCTCTCAATAACTTGGGGTACCTGTACATCTGCGTCCTGCCTAAATCTGGAAAATTTCCCTTTACTTTTGCCTCTCCGGCTAATATTTTGTTCTCATCAATATGCTCAAAACACAAAAATACCGGGAATCATGTTAAACATACGAATTACTAATAGGGCACAGAATACTCTGGCAGCACTCTTTGTGTCCATAACAATTGTTGTTTTCGGATTTCTTATTATGAACGTGGTCTATCTCACCGCAATCAGCTCAACAGTTGACAGAATAAGCTCAGAAAACAACATCGATTCAGAGAGTTACAGGCAGTTTTCAAACAGTCTGGAAAACGAAAAACGCAGACTTTCGTTCGCCGCTCTGGTTATGGATATCAAAAATGTACTGGAAATATACCGTCCCAACACAGGCGGTATGAACTATATGGACTTCGCATATCTTATAGCTTCGGAATCCTTTGAAAAGGGCATCGACCCCTATCTGGTTCTGGCGGTTATCAAGACAGAGAGTTCATTCCGCAGACACGTCGTTTCAAACAAGGGAGCGGTGGGCTTTATGCAGGTTCTCCCCGGCACAGCCTTCTACGTTTCCGACATGCACGACAACATCAACCTTGAAAACCGTTCCGACCTTTTCGATCCTCAAAAGAACATCCGCGTGGGGATAAGCTATCTTGCATACCTGCTGAACAAATACGATAATCAGAAATACGCCCTGATAGCCTATAACATGGGTCCGGGGAATCTGCAGAAACAGATACGCAGCGGCGGAAACGTTTCGGAAAAGTATTACAGAGCAGTTATGACAAACTACGAAAGAATACTGAGAATTTCCAACAGGACAAGCTGATTTGGAAGGGATAAGGGTTCTGCTCGCCAATCCGGAGGGCGCTGTCAACATGGGCTTTATAGCCCGCGCAATGGCAAACACAGGTTTTTCCGATCTCTCATATTACGGAAGACTGGACAAACTCCATCCCACAGCGCTTAAATACGCTCTGGCAGCGGATAATATCCTCCAAAACGCCAGCCATGCTAAAGATTTTGACGACCTTCTGTCAGGTTCCGACAAGATAATCGGGATCAGTATGCGCACCCCAGCAACTGAAGGGTTGCATATCCCCCTTTCTGAACTTAAAAACACACTCGCAGATATCACATCAAAAGGTATGACAGCCGGACTGCTTTTCGGAAACGAAAAAGCGGGACTCTCAAACACGCAGCTTTCCGCATGTCACAGATTTGTCAGCCTCGACACATCTGATGTGTTCCCCAGCATGAACCTTGCACAGGCAGTTCTGGTCGTTCTCTGGGAGATAAAGAACACTCCTGACAGGACACCGCATAATGACGTTAAATACGCCGACAGAAAGCTCACCGACGCTCTTATAGGCAAGATGCGGCTGTTTCTTGAAACCTTCGGGTGCCTCAACACCCAGAATCCTGACAAAATATTTGATGAGATAAGGCTTATGACTGAATCAAAGACGCTCACCGAAAGAGAAGTTCAGCTTCTTCTCTCCATACTTGGAAAAGCGGTTGCCGAACACATCACCGTTCTGAACAAAACACACACTTTCTGACACAAAACCAATAATTTTACATTTCTTTGACATTAGTTTCACAGACATCTTACACAACTTAATTATTGTTGTGCAGAAGCCGAAAGGGTTCAATTTGCCGTAATTAATGTTATACTGGCAGAAACACAAACGCCTTCGGTATTAATGAGGTGAGAAAATATGACAGCATTCAGACACGAAAAAGAATACATCCAGCTCAAAGGTATGCTCGCGGAAATGGCTACCACAGCCACAAAAATGGTTGCGGAATCCATAAAATCTCTTGTTAACCGCGATCAGGATCTCGCTCTTTCCGTTATAGAGATTGACGAAAGACTCGACAGGCTGGACGTTGACATCGACGAACACTGTGTAAAAATGCTGGCGCTTTTCGAACCGAAAGCGGTTGACCTCAGATACATCATCACGGCGACACGAATAATCACCGATATTGAACGTGTGGGCGACCATGCGGTCAGCATATGCCGCGACTCCATTAAACTTTCAGAGATGCCACAGCTCAAACCCTACATCGACATACCCAAGATGGCGGATATAGCTACAGGCATGATACACGATGCTCTGGAAGCATTTTTCAACTCCGACACAAAAATGGCGTTCGACGTCATTAAACGCGACGACATGATAGACCAGCTCAACGATCAGGTCATGAGAGAGCTTCTGACATACACCATGGAGGATGTCAGCAAGCTGCACACAGTGCTTTCCCTGCTGAACATCTCACGCAGGCTGGAAAGGATAGCTGATCACGCGACAAACATTGCGGAAATGGTCTATTATATGGTTGAAGGCAAAATAATCCGCCACACCGTAATCAACGTTGAAGAGGAGGAAGCATGATAAAAGTCCTTGTCATCGAAGACCACGAGGAGATAAGAGATCTCATCTCCTATAACCTTTCGAAAGAGAACTGCGAGACCATCTGTTTTGACAACGCTAACGAAGGTCTCATCCACCTCGAAAACAACGACGTGGATATAATTCTCCTCGACCTTATGCTCCCCGGTCTGAAAGGGATGCAGTTTCTCCAGATAGTGCGCAACAACAAAAAGTTCTCCGGCGTACCGATAATCATCATTTCGGCGAAGAACACAGAACAGGATATCATCAACGGACTTGAGATGGGTGCCGACGACTACCTTACGAAGCCGTTCAGCATAAAGATACTCATTGCAAAGATAAACGCTATCCTGCGCAGAAACCCCGCCATAAAATCGAAAGTGATATCCATAAACGGCATCAATATCGACACAGGCAATTATACGGTTACTGTTGACGGAGAGGACGTAAGCCTTACCAACAAAGAGTACGAACTGCTCCTGATGCTCCTGAAACACCCGAAAAGGGTCTTCACCAGAAACCAGATACTCAACGCCGTATGGGGATATGAGTCCGACGTGTACACAAGAACTGTGGATACGCACGTTTCATCTCTCCGCAAAAAACTCGGCGATAAAGGTTCATTCATCAAATCAGTACCGAAAATAGGATACAGAGCAGACATATGAGATCATACCTTAAAGTATTTCTGATAATTTACATTCCCGTTGCCATAATACTCGGTTTCGGATGGAAAGTGAGCAATAACGTTACGCTTCAGGCGGAATCGGCAAAATTTCATTCAGAAATGGAAAACAAAGCGGAAATACTTAAAGGATATCATTTCACGGACAGCTTCGACCCGCAGATACACGCAAAACTCGCGGAACTTTCAAAAAACACCAATATACGAGTAACCATCATAAAAAGAGACGGTACGGTAATTGACGATTCATACTACGACCTTCCCCACGTTCAAAAGATGGAAAACCATGCAGCAAGACCGGAAATTGTTGAAGCATTTGAAAAAGGTTCCGGAAGCTCCATAAGAAGAAGCACAACGACTGAAGAATCCATGAACTACTATGCGGTCAAATATAACGACAATCTGGTTGTGCGCGTTTCATACCCCATGGCGGACATCACCGCCATCCAGTCGAAACAGCTTAAACAGAACGTCACTACCTACATTTTTCTTTTCATCACAGTGGGGCTGATCTCTCTCTATCTGGCAAGACGCATAAGCAACCCAATCCATCAGCTTTCTCTTGTGGCGGACAGAATCGAGGCGGGCGAAACAAAGGTTTACTTCCCCTCTTTCAGCGACAAAACACTCACAAAACTGGTAAGCGTAATCTACAGAATATACAACTCTATGCTCCAGAAAACAAAACAGCTTGAGCATGAAAAGCAGAAACTCAATCATATCTTCGGCATACTTGAAGAGGGAATCATCCTTCTGGACAGCAAGGACTCTGTTCTGCACTTTAACCAGAGGGCAGCACAGTATCTCGGTTTCAATCTTAAAGAGGGACAGAACATAATTAAGCAGACGAACGACATGGAAGCCCTCTCATTCCTCACCGACATCCTGACAAGTGCCGATTACAAAAGGCTTCAAAAGAACCTCAGAGGGCGGGTATACGAAGTTTATATGAGAGTTTTCGACAACGAAAAGCTGGTCGCTTTTTTTGATGTGACAGAGCGCGCCGAATACGAGCAATTTAAAACTGAGCTGATAGGAAACATAACCCACGAGCTTAAAACACCTCTTGCAATGATAATGGGCTATTCAGAAACCATCATGAACGACCCTGACATGGACAAGAAGTTCCACGACAAATTCATAAATATAATCTACAGCAGTTCAAACAGGCTTAACCTGCTTATTAACGATATCCTCAAGCTCCACAGGCTTGAGATGCTCCGCGAAGAGATACACCTTGAAGAACCGACGAATCTTACTGAACTGCGAGAAGAGATAGAAGCATATTACAATGACAGACCCCAGAACATCACATTTGAAACGAACGCATCAGACGTTTATATCCTGCGCGAACACCTTATGAGCGTAGTTACAAATCTGGTGGACAACGCAGTCAAATACTCAACCGGAAACAATATCTCTGTGAGCCTTGAACAGGCGGAAGGAAAGATAACTCTGAACGTTGCAGACGAAGGTCCCGCAATCCCCGTTGAAGAGCAGCAAAGAATTTTTGAACGCTTCTATACAATGGACAAATCCAAAAACCAGAACTCCACAGGCACCGGTCTCGGACTTTCCATCGTTAAGCATATTGTCGGTCTTTATGACGGGAAAGTATTCGTCAAAACAAACAGAAAAAACGGCAATACTTTTACGGTAGTCCTTGAAGAAAAGGAGAAAAATCTGGATAATGCCTGATTTGACAAAAATTTAACATAACAAATCTCTGACTTTTGTCTTGCATTTTTTTAACATTTAGGTATTCTGTCGCTGACTTAAAAAACAGCGGCGGTGGTATATGTTTGACTCCCTATGGGTGGAAATCCTGTTCGGCACAATGGGCGGACTGGGTATGTTCCTGTACGGTATGAAGCTCATGTCTGAAGGGCTTCAGAAAAGTGCGGGGGACGGTCTTAAAAGAATAATCGAAAAATTCACATCAAACAGATTCGTAGGCACCTTTGTCGGAGCCATAGTTACAACAGTTATTCAAAGTTCTTCAGCAACAACCGTTATGGTGGTAGGTTTCGTAAATGCCGGGCTTATGAACCTCATGCAGGCATTAAGCGTTGTTTTCGGGGCAAATATAGGAACAACGATAACCGCACAGTTGATTGCATTTAAAGTCACAGCCCTGGCTATGCCCTGCATAGGTATAGGTGTCGTATTTGCAATGTTCAGCTCAAATGCGAAGCTGAAATATTACGGAGAGATAGTCCTCGGTTTCGGTCTTCTTTTCTTCGGAATGGAAACAATGACCCATTCCTTTGCACCTCTTAAAGACCTTAAATGGTTCACAGATATGTTTGTTTTCTTCTCCAGAAACCCGATAGCTGCATGTTTTGCAGGCGCCGCGCTCACAATGATAGTTCAGAGCAGTTCCGCAACGGTCGGTATCACCATAGCCCTTGCGACAACCGGTATCGTGGATTTCACGGCTGCATCAGCTCTTGTGCTCGGCGAAAACATCGGAACAACCATAACTGCCAACCTTGCAGCGATCAGCGCAAACAGGACAGCGAAACAGGCAGCTCTCGGACATTTCATGTTCAACTTAATAGGCGTCTGCTACATGCTTGTTCTGCTTCCGGTTCTCATACACTTTGTGGATGCCGTAACCCCAGGAGCGGTTGACTTTATCGCTGCTGACGGGTCAAAACCAAACATAGCAAGACATATCGCAAACCTGCATACGTCTTTCAACATTATAAACACTATAGTGTTCCTGCCCTTCCTGCCGCAGCTTGCCAAACTCTGCGAAAGGATAATCAAACCCGAACAGAACACTATGACCAAACTTCTCCGTTTGGATGCAAACATGCTCAAGACACCCTCCATAGCCGTCGCGCAGGCAAAGAAAGAGGTTGTGAACATGTCGAAGATATCCCTCGATATGCTCCGACTCTCAAGAGAATCATACAATACCAAAATATCAAAGGTGTCCGACATAAAGCACATGGAGTTTAAACTGGACCAGTATGAAACGGAATTCAACGAATTCCTATCACTCCTTTCCAGACAGAACATAAGCGCATCCACAGCAAAAACAATCGAAGAACTCACACACGTCATACAAAACCTTGAAAAGCTCGGCGACAACGCGGACAACATAGCTAAATTCACCGACAGGATGCTCCGCAAGAATATGGCGTTTTCCGAAGAGGCTGACCGCGAGATCAAATATATGTTTGATGTGGTTGAAAGATTCGCAGTGGCAACAATCGCCCACTACGGTACGGACGACGACATAAAAGAGATTGATCTTAACGATGAGGAGCTTGTGGACAGTCTGCGCAAAAAGTTCAAAAACAACCACATGCACAGACTTAACGAAGGCAAATGCAACATCAACTCAGGTCTTATCTTCGTTGACATAGTCAACAACCTTGAAAAAGCTGCCGACCACGTTTATAACATCGCGCAGGTAATGGTTTTCAGCAAAGAGAAAGGATTAAAGACGTCGTAAGGAATCCCAGCTTACCGGGATGCGGATAACCGCCCCTTCTTTGAGAACAGCGTTAACAAAACCTCCCTCCATTCCGTGGAGCAGGAGGTTTTTTGTTACCTCAACGTCCTTTTTGCAGTATTCGGCTATCAGGTCTATTCTGCCCTGTTTGTACCACTCAAGCGCCTGAAGCCCGTCGGCACTCTTCTGCGCGCCTATGGATGCACCTGCGAGATTATCCAGTGAAAACCTGCGTCCGGTGGTGTTCAGAACATCAGCCAGCATATCGAAAACTATGGTTTTCGTGAAATCGGGTTTGCGGTAGCCTGTGATAACTTTATTGTCGAAACCGATATTGTTGAATCCTATTATGACCTTCGCACCTTCAAGCCTCTGAATGAACGCCTCTTCCTGCCCTTCTATGTAAGTTTCGTAGGCATCCTTTTCAAACGAATATATCACCGCCACGGATATGCCCATCCTGTCGGCATTTTTCCAGCCGCCGACATCGTCCGCGGAGTATTTCGTCTCTATATCGTAAACCAGAGTATCGGTTCTCGGTGTTTCGTTGATTTCTGTTGTTTTCATCTCAAATCCGCCTTTCAGAAGCATTTCCATAATATGCACAGCGCCCTGCTTGTCCAGCGGATAGTTCCCGCTTCCGCATTTGGGGGAATATATGCACGCGGGGCATCCGCTTTCGCAGTCGCAGCCGCGCACCAGTTCAAGAGTCCTTTCCATCAGCTTGTCGATTATCCCGAAAACCCGCTCGTTTATACCTATGCCGCCCGGATAACCATCGTACATAAACACTGCTGAGCTTTGGAGCTGCGGATGAAACGGGTAGGATATACCGCCAACGTCGTCACGCGCCGCCAGACAAAACGTCGGTATCACCGATATCATGGCGTGCTCGAAAGCGTGGATACTGCCCATGAAGTTGTAACCAGCATCCTCAACCGAGCGTTTAACAGCGTCCGGTATCAGAACATACAGCCCTTTGGTGACAAACTGAATCGGCACCTCTTCAAGTTCCGTATCGGCTATCTTCTCCCCTGTGCGGGTGGATATCTTCGAAAATCCAACGAGCTGTTCCGTGACCTTCAAACCGCAGAAAGCGCCGCTTATGCCCTTTATAACAGTTTCGCGGATGGTCTTTTCAACCATGGTCTGCTTAACGGTGTTGGGCATGGTGTAATAGTTGCCCCTGAACGGCTCCGCGTGTATCTCGCGTTTCGCCTTGTCCACGGACTTTATGATGAAGTTGTTACCGCGGTGCATATATATTGCGCCTTCGAAATTCTCCATATAGGCGCGTCTGCCGGATGCTGTGGCAATGAGAGTGTTATTGCAGTGGATGGTGTAGCTGTCTCCTGCCATGCGGAGGTCAACTTCCATATAAGGAAACTTAGCCAGCGTAAAGAACTCAGTGCCCTCGCCGTTCACAAACAGACTGCTTTCAAGCGCCATCCTGTCTATCAGTACACGGTTTTTCGCGTAGTATTCCTCATGAACGGATATCGGCTTCTCATACGCCGCGCATTTGATATGCGCCTTGTTCACGTTCTCGTTCTCCGTGTCAAGCACGACGTTCTCAAAAGCCGATTCATAGAGCTTTTCCGGATGTTTAACATAGTATTGATCGAGAGCGTCGTTGCCGGCTATCATAATTATCAGACTGTCAGTGCCGCGCCGTCCGCTCCTTCCGGCTCTCTGCCAGAGGCTCATCAGAGACCCAGGATAGCCAGCCAGAAGCGTACAGTCCACCCCGCCTATGTCTATGCCCAGTTCGAACGCAGAAGTCGATACCACAGCTTTTAAACGTCCCTCGGCAAGGTCTTTCTCTATCTCCCTTCGCTCTTCCGGCAGAAACCCTGCCCTATAGGAGGAAACAATTTTTGCGTATGAACTGTCTGAGTTCAGCAGATTAGCAAATATCCGCTCGGTCTGCTTTCTGGATTTCGTAAAACAGATGGTCTTCAATCCCGATTCTATATTGGTTTTCAGCAGAAAACTGCTCATGGTAACAAGGGGGATATCTGGACTTATCAGCATAAAATGGCGTCTGCCCTGCGGCGCACCGTTTTTGTCTATGTGGGTGAATTTCCGCCCGAACATAGTCTCCGCCAATTCCAGCGGGTTGCCTATGGTGGCGGAACAGGAAATTATCTGAACGTCTGGAAAGAGGCGCATGAACCGCGCGAAAAGATTATAGACATGGTTGCCGAACACACCGCGATAGGTGTGGAGTTCGTCAACTATTATGTATTTCAGCCCCGAAAGAAAATCGCTCCACTCGTCCCGTTTCGGCAGGACGGAATAATGAATGATGTCGGGGTTGCTGAATATTATGTTCGGTCTGTCTTTCTGTATTTTACGGCGCAGTTTCTTGTCAGTATCTCCGTCAACGACGGCTGTTTTAATACCTGCACCAAGGGGAATATGGCTTAAAAAATTGTCCAGACTGCGCATCTGGTCTCTGCCCAGCGCTTTCAGCGGGAACAGATACAGAGCGGTAACGTTTCTGTTGTGGTAAATATCTTCGATGACAGGCAAATTGTAGCAGAGGGACTTGCCCGAAGCTGTGGGGGTGGTTATAAGAACGTTTTCTCCGCGCCACACAGCTTCGTAGCTCTCCGCCTGATGGGTGTAGAGCGATTCTATGCCTGTGTCGGCGAGTGCATCCCGTATTATGTCAGATTTTATCACGCCGAGAGGAACCGTCTCAGCATCTTTCGCATCGAATACCTTATTAAAACTGACATATTCACCAAAACGGGATTGTTTGATGTAGCTGACGATGTTCTCAACTTTCTGCATCAGGGATTGTATGCCCGCACAGAAAAGAGGTCAACCGATTTTCAGCGCTGTCTCCAGTTCTCCTCGCCGCAGCATGAGCATTTTTTTCTGAACGGCGGGTTCTTCTGTCCGCAGTTGCGGCAAGTCTTCATGATAAGGAAATAGTAAGGCACAAGAATAACGTATATCAACACTATCACAAGCGCCACAAGCTGAAAGAATTTGAATTTGAATCCGAGCAGAATAGAGATAAAAAACAGTATAGATCCTGTCCAGAACATACATAGCCTCTCGGTGTTATTTATTCTATTATAGCAGTTTTTAACGAGATTGCCACAACTGCTCGGTCACTTTTCAACCAAGACTATGTCACAGCGAACCTAAGGTGAAGCAGTCTTTATTTCAAGATTGCTTCGTCCACAAAACTCCACGCAATGACAAAATTTTTATCCTGATGTTTCCTCGTCAGCCTTCACTCTCTTCGTGCCTTCATACATCTCATATTCCATGAGGCGGCACTCGATATTTGAGTTGTGGAAGACGTGTCTGCGGGATGCTTTCAGCCCGACCTTTTTAGCAAGGTCAAGGTTGCCCGTGAATATAAAGCATCTGCTGCCCTTGCACTTCTGTTTGAAGAAATCGCCAAGAGCTTCGTATATAGGTTCAAGCGCCTGCTGGTCGCCAAGGCGCATACCGTATTCAGGGTTTACCACAAGAATGAAGTTACCGCTTTTGGGCAGGTGGCTTTCTCTGAAATCACAGCGCTGGACGTGTATTATGTTGTCAAAACCAGCGTTTTTTATATTGGTCTGCGCAGCTATAATAGCGTCGCGGCTGATGTCTGATGCCTGAATCTTGATATCCGGTTTTTTGCGCACTCCATCCATGGCTTTCGTGCGTACCTTTTCATATTCTTGCGGGTCATATCCGACGATGTGCATGAAACCGAAGTTCTTTCTGTATGCGCCTGCTGGCGTATTTGTGGCTATCATCGCCGCTTCAATGCTTATGGTGCCGCTTCCGCACATTGGATTGACGAACGGCGTGGAGCCGTCGTATCCGGTAGCCATAAGCACAGCCGCTGCCAAAGTCTCCTGCATGGGCGCTTTGTTGGGATTTGTTCTGTATCCCCTCTTAGAAAGCGGTTCGCCTGACGTATCAAGATAAACGGCACAGTCGTTTTCTTTCCAGTAAAGAAAGATTACAGTCCTGTCCTCCATTGGTCCCGAATCAGGTCTGTTGCCAGTTTTCTCGCGCATACGGTCAACTATGGCATCTTTAAGTTTATAAGATGCAAATCGCGTATCTTTAATAGTATCGTTCAGAACGGATGCGGAAACGCTGAAATATCCCTTCTGAGGAATAATCTCTTCCCATGGCAGTTTACGCCCGTTTTTATAGAGAACGTCAGGGTTTTGTATTCTGTATTTGTCCAGACACCAGAGAACGCGGTGCCCGGTGCGGATGTGCATATTCAGATAGATGCAGTCGTTGAGTGTTCCCTCAGTTGCAACGGCAGCCTTTCTGGTGTAAAGCACGGGAAAACCGAGCGCTTTCAGTTCTTTTTCAAGATACTGCGGTATCTCTTTAGGGCATGTAATAAGGATTTCGCTTTTTTTATCAAATTTCATCTTTAATCTCCGGAGATAGGACTATACAGAAAAACGGGATAAAAGCAAGAAAGGAAAAAAACAAAAAACTCCTGAACTTGTCAGGAGTTTAAAAATTTAAGTATATCAATGAGTTCGGCTTTAACAGCTTCACTTTCTGTTTTGTCGCACGGTTCATCTTCACCGCCTAAGCCTTTGAGCTTTTTCTTTGCCCCTTCGATGGTGTATTTTTCTTCATACAGCATCTTCATGAGCATACGCACAAGCTCAACGTGCTTCTCGGTATAAAACCGCTGACCGCCGCCTGATTTTGAAGGTCGAAGCTGTTTAAACTCTTTTTCCCAAAAACGTAAAACAGATGGTCTGAGACCGGTAATTTCGCAGACTTCGCCTATTTTGTAATAGAGCTTAGTCATTTACCTCGTCTTTAAATATCTGGCTGGGGCGAAAGACAACAACAGTTCTGGGCTCGATAACAGTTTCGATACCAGTCTTGGGGTTACGACCTATTCTGCGTCCTCTTTTTTTAACTTCGAAGTTGCCGAAACCGGAAATTTTAACGTTAGTTTTTTCGAGGATTTTTGTGCGGACCTCAGTAAAAAGTTCATCGACAACCTTTGCGATATCTTTTTTAGTAAGTCCGAGGCGCTCGTGAATCAACTCAACAATATCAGCTTTAGTCATATAAACCTCCACGCTACTATTGAGTGTATCTGCTTAAATTCCTGTCGTCAACGGTTTTTATCGTTCTCATTTAAGATTTTATATTTTGTGGGTCCGATACCGCTTGCATTTGCCAGTTTCTGCGCCAGTTCCTGGCTGGTGCAGCACACTTCAATGTCATACAGATCGGTTTTGGAAGTTTCTGGTGCTATTAGACCTTTTATATTATTCGCCTGCAGAAAAACCATAGCGGAACCGCTGTCGTCATAGCTTTTTATATATCTGACCTTCCTACCCGAAATAACGAGTGATGAACGGCTATCAAATTTATATACATGCCATTTTTTGTTTTCTCTCCGCTCGGAACCTATCCTTGTCATATTGAGGTCGTTATTATCGGCAAGTATTTTAACGTCCTTTGTCGCCTGGGCGTCGATACCTGTGAACAGAATCTTATAGTTACCGGAATAGATGGGCAGAAGTTCAACGTTTCTCTGCGGGATACGTTTCGGAGGTTCGCCCATGTTCGTTATCGGTGAAATTTTTTCTTCCGGTTTGTCTTCTTTCTCTTCCTGTGGCGGGACATAATCGGAAACGATCAAAACGCCCTGCTGCCCTTCCTGTACTCCCTCTTCCAGTACGCCTATTTTCGAATACCCTTCGAGAACCATGGGGTCAGGTTTCTCGGTTTTTTGGGGAATATCGTGTGAAGGCATTATATTCTTCAATGTTTTGTCTATGGCGGGGACTGTTATTTCCTGCTGTTTGATATATTTGGTATATATGACAAAAGACGGGGAAAGCGAGCATATGAATGCTGCGAGGATTATAAAAGGCAGGGACAGACCCTGACGTCTGCCGCCCGCCTTATCCTTTCCGCTGAAGACCACACGGCTGAAAAAATCGTCTCTCAGCTCCCCTTTCAGGAGCATGTGTATCTCTCTGGCGCTCCTGTTGTGATATTTCAGCAGGTTTATTTCATTCATCTAACCGGATTAAGCCCCTTTATTTTCTGTGACCACCTTGTCAACAAGGTGGGACGGCAGTTCTTCATAATGAGAGAACTCCATGGTGAACATACCATGTCCGCCTGTCATACTACGCAAATCCGGAGCATATTTCAATACCTCAGACATAGGCACCTGCGATCTGATGTGCTGACCGTTTGTCTCCGGCTCAACGTTGACAATGCGTCCGCGTCTTGAGTTCAGATCACCTATCACAGCACCCGTCATATCATCGGGCACGAAAACGTCCAGATTCATAATAGGTTCAAGTAACACAGGTTTGGCATCCAATGCAACCTTTTTAAATGCCATCGAGCCAGCTATTGCAAATGCCATCTCAGAAGAATCCACCGTATGGTATGATCCGTCGTAGAGAACCGCCTTGAAATCTATCATCGGGAAACCGCCGAGAACGCCCTCTTCCGCCGCTTCTATGATACCTTTCTCAACCGCGGGGATGTACTGTCGCGGAACGGAACCGCCAACTATATTGTTAACAAATTCAAATCCGTTGCCGCTGTTTGGGTGCAGTTCGATAAATACGTCGCCGTACTGCCCGCGACCGCCGGACTGTTTCTTATATTTTCCCTGTCCCTTGGCAGGTTTGCGTATTGTCTCCATATAGGGCACCTTAGGAGATTTAAGCTCCACGCTTACTCCGAACTTGTCTTTCAGCTTTTCAACAACTACCTCGATGTGCATCTGTCCCATACCCTTAACAAGCAGGTCGCCAGTGCGCTCGTCCCTGTCCACACGCAGCCCAACGTCCTCTTCCATGAGCCTGTGAACGCCCATTGAAACCTTGTCCTCGTCGTCTTTCGACTTAGGTTTGATGGAATATGCCAGAACAGGTTCGGCAAGCTGATATTTCGGGAAAGCCAGTTTGCGTTTCGGGTCGCACAGAGTATCGAAAGTTTCCGTATATTTCAGCTTGTTCACCATGCCTATCTGGCCTGCGGTGAGCTTATCCACTTTAACGTGGTTTTTGCCCTGAAGAAGATAGAGTTGGGTTATTTTCTCTTTTTTTCCTGCATTGGTATTATAAACTTCACTGTCGTTAACTATCTCGCCGGAATATACGCGGAAGATAGTGAGCTTGCCGGCAAAAGGGTCTATGAACGTCTTGAAGACGTATGCAGAAAACTCCTTGCTTGCTGGGTCAACGAATATTTCTTCGCCTGTCTCTTCCATGGTGGCAATCCTGTGTTCGCGCTCAACGGGAGACGGCAGGTATTTTATGATAGCTTCCAGAAGCAGTTTGCTGCCGATATTTTTAACAGCGGAACCGCATATTACGGGAATAAATCTTTTGGCAATTGTACCTTCGCGCAACCCTCTGGTAATCTCTTCCTCGGAGAGGTCGCCTTCTTCCAGATATTTTTCTATGAGGTCGTCGTCGGTTTCACTCACCGCTTCAAGGAGCTTCACTCTGTACTTTTCAGCTTCCGGCAGCAGGTCTGCGGGAATTTCCTCAATCTGATAAGCCGCAGTTGGTTCCGCAGGATAGATGTATGCTTTCATTTTAACAAGGTCGATTATACCCTTGAAATCCGCTTCTTTTCCGATGGGCAGGAAAAGAGGCAGCGGGTCTATCTTGAATGATTTCTCGATATCACCAAGCGCGCGGAAGAAATCCGCACGATCTTTGTCCATTTTATTGACAAATATAAGTTTAGCGAGGTCAAACTCCTCTGCGAATTTCCATACTCTCTGGGTTTCAGCTTTAACGCCGGTGATAGCGGAAGCTATCACCACTGCGCCGCCAACAGCGGACAGACCTGCCCTTGTTTCGTGCAGGAAGTTTGCATATCCGGGTGTGTCCACGATGTTGATAAGGGTTTCCATCCACTCGATTGAGCAGACTTTTGCGTGCAGGGAAAGGTGTCTTTCGATCTCAACAGGGTCAAAGTCCATGACACTGGTACCGTTTTCCACACTTCCTATTCTGTTCGTTGCCTTGGCGTTGAAAAGAATGGCCTCAACCAGACTCGTCTTGCCCGCACCTCCGTGAGAAATAAAAGCGATGTTCCGTATTTTTCGAATGTCCATAGGTCACCCTCCTGAAATGTCGGATGCGATATATCAATTATATCATGGGACAAAGCGGAAACAACAGAACGGGCGGAGAAATGTCAGATTAATTTGATATTTGTCAGATTCCAAGGAGTTCAGCAGTTTTAGAGGATTCAAGACCGGAATACATATCGTCCGGCGAGGCGTTTTGTATGGCGTTCATAATGCTTCTCGCCGTTTGTTCCGCCTGAAACTCGGAGATAATATCTGCGGCAGACTTTTTAATATTTTCAAGCCGGATATCCGCCGTGTCGCTCTGGGCACTGTTCATGGCTAGTTTTGCCGCCACTTTTTTCATTGCGCTGTTAATCTGCCCCACCGGGTCGCCAGTTTCAAGGTTTATCACTTCAAGCCCAAGTTCCCGTGAATCAGCGTCACTTATCACTTTTGTTCCGAGAAACTGGGAAGATGCGGCAGTCTGATCAATGGCATAGAGCGCCTGTTCGGCTTTCGCAACAATCGCGTCCTGCTCCGGGAGTGAAAGATTGTTGTTAGTATACTGCAAAGCAAGGCTGCGCAGGTCGTGCAGCTTGCTGTTAACGTCCAGCAGAGCATAGTTTCTTGACTGCTGAAAACTGATATTCGCCTGAACGTCACGCGCCTGCAAATATGGAGAATCCAGCCTGTTTCTGATCTGTGCAGCTGTCTGCTGTGTTTCGGAAGAGGACGTTTCGGTTTCTTCCGTGCGCACGTCGGACACAGCGGTATTCTGTATGTTCTGCTTTCTGCCTGCGGATATTGATGTTACGTTTGAAGGTGTTATTTTTTCTATCATGTCAGTTTGTCGCGTTTATTATAAATGTTCTGGTGTAGTGAGTGCTACTAGCTGCCATTGTTCTGTCCTGCACCTCTATAGTTATTTTATACACTTGCTGAGAAAAATTCGAGCTGTTTCCTGCAATTCGCACAAAAGAACCCTGACTGAATGTTGAAGCGGTGGTAAGCAACTCGTTTGCATCACTGTCAGAAAAGTAAAATTTCAGCCCATCCGTCCTGAGTTCGGCGTTATCATCAACATCTGTTATTTTGAACCCGTATTGGGCTACGTTGCCTGTTCCTGCATACGGAATACCGCCGTCAACATAAAGACGCACGGAGTAGGCAGTTCCTTTTTTCGCATAGGGAAGAGTCTGAGTCATAAATTTGATGCTCTCCCCGTCGCAGCCGACCTTTGAACGCAATTCATCAAGGGATATCCAGTCAACAATGTCGTCGTATTTCATTTTTGTGGTGGAAACATCGCTATCATTAGTCCCTACAAGGTCTGTCCCCTGCGGGTATACGTTTATCACGTTACCGCTGACGGCTGTCTGTCTGATTTTATTCTCTCCGTTGCTGACGATTACGAAAGCAACATTGCTTATTGTTGAAGTAGGGGAAGTACAGGCTTTGTTTTCACACAATTTGACGGAAGTATTGGTGGAGCTTAAACCGCAAATTATGCTTATATTGGCAAAAGCAGCATTAGTCAGACCCCATGTGGACTTCAAAAGATTAGGGTCGGAATAATAAAAAAAGTTCTGATTGTTGCTGTCGGCGGGATAAGAAACAGCGTCGCTGAAATCATTATCAGTTAATGCGTCATTATCATCAGGCAATTCTTTATTTGTCTGCGCATAGCTAACCAGTGCGTTTTTATCCGATACCATCATCTGCCTTGTTTTTTCCGCGCCGCCTCGGTTGACGAAAAGCGTAAGGATAGATGATGCGGACGCAAGAACAAGTCCGAATATCACAAGCACAATAGCCATCTCTATAAGTGAAAAACCTTTATCGTTTATCTTCATAACAATATAATAATATAATTTTCTCTTAAAAAAAAGCCTGACTTGGTATATAATTCAATACATATAAGGTATTTGGAACACACATGAACAAAAAAGGATTTACACTGCTTGAACTTGCCATCGTGCTTATCATTGTCGGCGTGCTCTCCGCCGGAGCAATGAAAATCCTTTTCGGCGCTTTCAACAATAACAAACAAACAGCCACAAGAAACAATATAGCTCTGATAGTTAAGGATATTGCGGCGTATACCGTAAAAGGGAGGCGATTGCCTGCAACACTTGACAGAGCAACTTCTCAAACAAGCGATACGTTCGGAAGAGCTCTTGTATACGAAGCAGCCGAAAACCTTGAAGACACAGATATTTGCTCCGTGCAAACCACAGATATGAGCATAAACGGTGCGGTCACGGAAAACAACATAGCGTTCCTTGTTATCAGCACCGGAGAGGACGGACAGCAGCAATACACCGAGTCGGACAACACATACACATTCAATAACGGCAACGACGATGTTGTGGGCTGGATGAATCTGGGCACGTTACAGGCTATGGCAGGCTGCGACGGTTCGCTGAGTATAGAGCAGAATAAACTGCCCGACGCGATAGTGTCAAACACCTACAGTTTCAAACTCACCCCCAAAGGAGGCACAAGCCCTTACAAATGGTGTGTTGAGTCAGACAACTCTGAAACCGTCAAAGACCAGATGTATTTCGGAACAGGCACAGGCGATACATCACACGAAATAAAGAATATTGGAGACTGCACATCCGCAAACGGAGTCACTAACAACACAATTACTCTTCATTCTGCCGCCGACCCGCTCGAAATAGCTGAATCAGACAGCGGTTCCGCACTGATAAAAGTTCGGCTTGAAGACGCAAACGGAATAACAATTACAAAAAATTATAACCTGCAAATACTCAGGGAATTCGAGGTTGCCATGGCAGCGCCCGAAAGTGGCGGCAACGGCAGCAACAATTATGTCGACGTAGTTTCAACAGGCGGCAACAGCTTCGTTGCAAACGACACAACAAGCGGCGGTGTTGCAGACTCCAACACGGCAATTGTTAATTCAGACCAGATAAAACTGGTTCAGAACTCCAACACGCGTGTGATAAGCGTTCTGTACAATTGCAGTGCTAACCCGACATCAGCTTCGGCTTGTCCCAAGTTCGGCAATAAGGGACTTATCTCTACTTATTTCACCGTGGAATATTACAGAAACCCGTCCGCATGGCAGCAGGCCCTAGGGTTCACATTCACAATAATAAAAAGTTACGTTGCAGGCACATCCTATACTTCGACAGTTAAAATGACCGGTTCCGGCGATGCAGGGCTGGGGTACGGAGGAAGCGGCGGTGACCATAAAGGGATTAAAGCGGGCAACAGCTTCGCCATCGAGTTCGATCTCCAGAATGACGGTAAAAACGACATCAACAATAACCACATGGCTATTGTTTCATACGCTAACATAAATAATTATGACGGAACGTGGGACAACAAAGGCAATTTCAATAACAACGACACGTTCACCGCTTACGGAGATAACGTTCACGACACACTGTCGGGAACCAGAATCTATGCTACGACCTACAATGACAGATGCGGCTCTAATGGCATAAATTCAGGAGTGAAGGGTTTCGGATGTTATTATAACAATTCAGACGCTCCTATCGTAAACAGCTACGACAAAGGAGAAAAGATGGGCGTCAGACTTGAAGCCATAGGAGGATGCAACAGCAGCGGCACAGCATGCACAGGACTTTCGGGAAGCAGCAACTACACCTGTGTTTATGTGTGGAAATACAATATGACGGAACTGAACAGTAACAGTATACTGAAAGCGGCTATGACAGACCAAACAGCCCACTACGTTTATGACAAACTGATAAACGGTACAGCATACCCCACGGGAGACCCTCTGCTGAAGGATTGTTTCCCAGACAATACGACCTACGCAGGTACTCTGGACTATTTCAGATACGGATTCACAACCAGCAATTACTACAGCAGCAGCAGTCAATTATACTATGATTTCACCGACTTTTTTCTCAGTTCAGGTCAGTATACTCCATAGGTTCTGAATGCTCTGTATATTTATCGCTGACTTCGTCTCTGTTTATTTCGCGGACGGGCATTGGAACAACCTTACGCGCCTTAATAAGAAACGCGCTGTGGTTGTATGTCCACATCTCAGGGCGAACAGAACGTCCGTCTATTTTCCAAGGGCGCTTGGTTATCTCAAATGTCTCAATCTCTTCGAAATATCCGCTGGCTTTCAGATGTTCCACAAGGTTGACAGCCTGCAATATCGTCGGCAGATAGCACACGATAAGTCCGCCGTTAACAAGCCCTTTGTCGCAATGTTTAACAACGTGCCAGGGTTCAGGCAGGTCAAGGACTATCCGGTCGAACTCGCCGTCTATGCCGTCGTAAACGCTTCTTATCTCTATTGAATGGTTCGGAGCCTCACCGTAATATTCGCCTATGAATTTTGCCGCGTCCATGGCGAAATCCTCACGCAGTTCATAGCTTGTGAGCTGTCCTTTGCCGCCGAGGGCATGGAGCAATGCGATTGACATAGCACCCTGACCGATACCGGATTCCAGAACACGCTGGTCACCGTGGATGTCGCCTGACATAATGATTGCGGCGCTGTCTTTGGGATAAATTATCTGCGCGCGGCGTTTGATGTTCATAACATAATCGCTGTATGTCGGGTAAAATACGCGGTATGCAACTCCCTTCTGGGTATATGCAACTCCGCCGTCACCAGCAGCGATGATGTCTTCGTGGTCGATATAGCCGAACTGGGTGCTGAAACGCACGCCCTCTTTCATCCTCAGCAGGTGGCGCTTGCCTCTCACTTCGTCAATAACAAATGCAAGTGAGCCAAATCCTATCTTAGCCATTAAGTTTCTCCGTTAATCTGCAAAAGGAACACACATCAAGGTATGACTCCGCTCCGCATTTTATACATTTTTTTAAATTATCTTTATCTTCTTCATTGGTAACATAGGGGAATTTGTCAGCTGCCGCCCTGAAAAACTCGCCGTAAAAAAAGTGTTTCGTTCCGGGGGAGCTTGCCTCCAGTTCGTTCAGCACCTCTTTATATTTAAGCGAAGACGCACCGCGGCTTTTGGGACATTCATCAGGTATATAGTCTATTCCATTCAGAAAAGCGTATGCCGCCACCTCTCTTTCAGGGAGGCGTATCAGCGGTTTGACTTTACGTTTTATGGTCTCGCCCTCTTCCGGCAAAACAGGGCTCATCTTCGCAAGGTGTTTGGTGTCCCAACGCAGAACGTTTCCAAACAGGCGCGCTGCCTCGTCGTCGAGGTTATGTCCTGTGGCTGCGACGGTAAAACCTCCGTCCAGAGCAACCTTGTTAAAATAGTGTCTCTTCACCTGCCCGCAAACGGAGCAAGCGTTGCGCCTTGTCCTCGCCGCAAGAAGAGGTATTGGGCAGCCCTCTTCGTCGAGATCAATGATTATTGCTTCAAGTCCGTGTTTTTCAGCAAAAGCGACAACTTTTGCCTTGGATTTCAGCGAATATTCACCGATGCCGAGGCTGACGTACATTCCTGCGGTCTTATAGCCCATAAGGTTGAGGATATGCCAGAGGACAAGACTGTCCTTCCCGCCGGAAACGCAGACCATGATGCGGTCAGACGTTTTCAGCATGGCATATTCCTTTATAGCCGCCTCCACCTGTCTGTGGAAATACTCAGTGAAATGCTCTTTACAGAACCCCGCATTGTGCCTGGAAAGGCTTATGACAGCGTTCTCCTCGCACTTGATGCACTTCATCAGCCGCCGCTCACCACTGAAATAAGTTTTATCTCCGTACCGTTCTTAACGCACACATCCGGAGTGACAAGACAGCCGTCTATAACAACCAGCACGGCGTGTTCGTTCTGACCGATATCTCTCAGTATATCTTTAATTCTGTTCTTTTCCGACTGACGGACAGTACCGTCCGGAAATTCAACTGTGACCATTATTCCTCTGGAAATGCTCTTTGGGAAAGCAAAGGTAGATGATAGGATAGTTTTTGTCAACATAATACGGCATCAGCAGTAGGAAAGCCTTTTCATCTGTTCCTTAAAGCGTGCCGTATCCACTTCAATGATAACCCTGCCCGGTTCAGTCTGCTGAACGTCCACCGTCTTTTCAAGGTTATCGCGCCCGGAGCCTTCAGGATCCACCTCCACGATATTAACTTCAGCGGGAAAAACAAGTTTATTAAATACCCTCAGCGTTTTGAAATTATATACCGCATCGGTTATTTTCCATGTTTCCAGCCCTGAACGCTCGAAAAGCTCTTTGAGATTCAGCACAACATCGCAAATCTTGCTGTTCCAGTCTATAAGAGGTTCGATATGATGCCCGACAACAAGCATAACGCGTGATTGAAAATGACCTGAGGTTAAGATATTAAGGTCATTAAGCCTTTCAGCATAATTTTTTATGACACGGTATGTCAGCTCATGTGTACTGAACAATCCGCGGATAAACATTTGATTAGGACATTCAAGGGCTATCAGTGTCTGGCTTTTAGCCTTAACAGTGGCGGAACGCTGGTTATTTTCCAGAAAAGCGCCCATCTCACCGACGATATCTCCTCCGCTGAGCACAGCAAGCCTGTTCTCGTTGCCGAACCTGTCAACGCGGACAACTTCAGCCTCTCCGCTCAAAAGAATATACACATGATTCGCGTATTCACCCTGACGGATGACACATTCACCTGCGGCAAATCTTTTCAGTTTACCGAAATTTTTAAACAGGTTTGTTATCTCCTGATTTACCTTCAGAGAGAATCCGGGCTTCTTCTTCTCCATAAATAATCCCTCGTTGAATGTGTATTATTTTAGCCTGTATATTGGAAATCTGAAAGTCAAAATTAAAAAAATTTATATCAGAACAAACTATTTCCATTTTTACGCCTTCTAAACTAAGTTTAGCCCCTCTTAAAAAAAACCTTTATATATAAGCAATTCAGCACAACCCGAATCAAACATATACTCACGTTTGCATATCAACCTTATTTTATTAGTCTTTTGATAGCTGTTTCCTAATTATAGAATTATTGACTTTTATTTTTATTCATTTTATAAGGTTATAAAGGAGGAAAAGTATGTGCAGAATAGGAGCAATTAAATCCAAAAACTACATACACCCCTCAAAAGCCCTTCATCTTATGAGATCTCAGCAGAAAGGGCATGACAATTCAGGCTTCGCCATGGTTATGCAGGACCTCGGAGGCAGATTTGCCAACTACAAAGAACTGCCCATCCTCTCTATGGCGTGCACTGACGAGGGTGTTAAAATCGCAGAGGATATTCTGCATGAGGCGGGATTCAGCCGTGTCATGCAGTGGAGTCCGGAGATTAATGAACAGGCGGGACTGAAGATTGAACCGATGCCTAATTATGTCTTTCAGGTTCTTCACTATCCCAAAAGCTATAAGTACGCACCGGCGCACGAGAAGGAAGAACTTCTCGTGGATATCCGCCTGCAGATAAGGGAGGCTCTGGAACAAACGAACGACGGATACGTCTATTCGTTCTGGCCGGACGTCCTTACTCTTAAAGAAATAGGCGATCCCACGGACATCGGAACCTATTTCAACCTCTGGCAGCCCGACGAGGACTTCACAGCGAAGATAATAACCGCTCAGTGCCGCCAGAACACAAACTATGACATCGTACGCTATGCCGCACACCCCTTCTTCCTTGAAGGCTATACAGCACTGGCAAACGGCGAAAACACCTTTTATGAGAAGAATAAAAACTTCCAGAAAAACCTTTACAAAGGCTATATCGGCTTCGAATCGGATTCACAGTGTTTTCTTTACACACTGCACTACATCCACAAGATTCTGAAATGGCCTCTGCAGTATTACAAACACACCATTACGCCCCTTGCATATGATGATGCTGAAAAACGTGAAGACCACGCTATACTGCAAAACATCCGTGCGGTTCTCGGAAACCTTGAGCTGAACGGTCCCAACACAATCATTGCGGTGCTGCCGGACGGAACAATGTTCAACACCTGCGATGCGAAAAAGCTGCGCCCCGTTGTTATAGGACATACGGCAGACACGGCGGTTATATCCTCCGAGGTGACAGGTCTGAACGAAATCCTTCCAGAACGCGACTGGACACAGGACATCTACACTAACGAAAGGGAGATGGTTGTTATCAACAACAATCTGGAGGTGGAAAGATGGCAACAATGAAAGTAAACCAGATTTCAAGAGACGATCTTGACTGGCAGATACAATATAACACCGACAGATGCACATTCTGCGGAAAATGCGTCGCAGCCTGCCCCTTCAGAGCTATCGAGGCGGGCGTTGAAAAACGCAGAAAGGTAATAAGCGACCATTTCACACCGGAACCCAAGGTTCAGTTCAAAACCGTGCCTGTTATCAAACAGTGCGTCGGCGAATACAACTTCTGCCGCGGCTGCGGTATCTGCGAAAGGGTCTGCCCAAACGAGGCTATCAAACCCGTTCGCAACGAAGATTCCAGATTCGGCGTTAAATACCGTGCAACACTTGCCGACCCCTATAAAAGAGGCGGACGTGCAAACCTCGCCACAGAGAAACGCACTCTGGATAAAATCAAGGTCGGACGTATCTCTCAGATGACCGACCCCTCTCTGGATGCTTCCAGACACACATTCGACATGCTCGCACCCTTCGGGCGCATACTGCCCGCAGACGAGATGCCTTTTGACGTAGTTGACGGTAAACTTGTTATGAACAGCGCCACCCCGAAAGTGAACTGGATATACCCCATCATCGTGGGCGATATGTCCATCGGTGCTCTTTCATGGCGTATGTGGGAAGCGATGGCGATTGCCGTTGCGTACCTCAACGAACAGGTAGGACTGCCAGTGCGCATGTGCTCCGGAGAAGGCGGCGTGCCCGTGCGTCTGCTGAAATCCAGATACCTTAAATATGTAATACTGCAGATAGCTTCCGGTCACTTCGGCTGGAACCGTATCATAAACGCTATGCCCCATATGCAGGAGCTTCCCGGCGGTATCCTTATCAAAATCGGTCAGGGTGCAAAACCAGGTGACGGCGGTCTGCTGCAAGCGAAAAAGGTGGCTTCACACATCTCTGAGATCAGAGGCGTTCCGAAAGCCGACCTGCTCAGCCCCCCCAACCATCAGGGGCTTTACTCAATCGAGGAGAGCGTTCAGAAAATGTTCCTGTCTCTGAACTCCGCGTTCAAGTTTCAGGTTCCCGTGGCGATTAAGGTTGCCGCAAGCGCCACCTCCGTATCTGTCTACAACAACCTGCTCCGTGACCCATACAACATCGTCGGCGGTTTCTTCGTTGACGGTCTTGCAGGCGGAACCGGTGCGGCAAACGAAATATCTCTCGACCACACAGGTCACCCCATAGTGTCCAAACTGCGCGACTGTTACAACGCCGCCGTGCATCAGGGCAAACAGGGTCAGATACCTCTTTGGGCGGCTGGCGGACTTGGTGCCAACTGGAACCTCGCCGCTGACGCGTTCAAAATGATGGCGCTGGGTGCTAACGGCGTGTTCACAGGCAAACTTATGCTCCAGATAGCCGGATGCGTCGGAAACGACCACGGCAAGTGCAATGCCTGCAACACAGGTCTCTGCCCCGTCGGTATCTGTACGCAGAACCCCACTCTGGTCAAACGTCTCGACATCGATAAGACGGCTGAGCAGATAGTCAACTATTTCATAGCCACCGACAACGAGCTTAAAAAGATGCTCGCCCCCATAGGCAACAGCTCGCTGCCCGTAGGACGCTCCGACTGCCTCATCTCGGTTGACAGAGCCGTGGCTGACAGACTTAACATCCAGTATTCGTGTTAAGGAGGGGAGAAGATGAGCAAAGAAACAGTTAAAATTCAAGGAATAATAGACGGTAAAAGGGTTTCCACCCAGAACCTTCTTAAAAACGTATACGCAAAGCTGGAAGACGGCTACACCGAATTTGAAGTGGACGCTTCCGGTCAGCACAACATCGGCGGTCCTCTCTGGACATCAGACGGTAAACCACTGAAATTCACAGTTAAAAACCCCGGTCAGCGCGTCGGCTCCATGGGTATGCCCGGAACAGAGATAATCATCAACGGTTCCGCACCCGCAGACGTGGGCTGGCTGAACGCGGGCGCAACCATCATCCTTAACGGTGACGGCGGCGACACAACCGCACACTGCGCGGCATCAGGAAAAATTTATGTCGCAGGCAGAACCGGAACACGTTCCGGCGCTCTTATGAAACACGACCCAAAATTCCCCTCTCCGGAGTTCTGGGTACTTAAAACCGTCGGCTCATTCAGTTTCGAGTTCATGGGCGGCGGCGTTGCCGTTGTCTGCGGTCTCGGCGCAGAAGATTCCGCATCCGTTCTCGGCGACAGAAGCTGCGTCGGTATGGTTGGCGGTACCGTCTATTTCAGAGGAAACGTAAAAGGACTCTCCAACGACGTATGGCTCATGGATCTGGACGAAAGCGATAAGGATTTCCTGCTCGCAGGTATCCCTGAGTTCCTCGAAAAGATAGACAGAAAAGACGCTCTCTCCATCATCTCCGACATGAGCGGATGGAAAAAGATAATCGCCAAGACCTTTGAAGAGAAAAAGGTCAAGTCACTCATGTCCATTAGAGATTTCCGTCTCGGTCAGTGGGTTGAGGGCGGCATTTTCGGCGACCTTCTGCAGGAAGACTACTATGTGGCAAACTATGTTGAAACAGGCGATCTGAGACTGAAATATCCCGAATGGCAGAACGCCAGATATTCAGCTCCCTGTGAATACAACTGCCCCGTATTCATACCTACGCAAAAGCGCATCGCTCTGCTGCGTCAGGGGAAAGTGAAAGAAGCTCTGGAACTGGTGCTGGAATACAGCCCCTTCCCCGCTTCCGTCTGCGGACAGGTATGCCCCAACCTTTGTCAGGACATATGTTCACGCAAAAAAGTGGATATCCCCGTTAAGATAAAACAGCTCGGACAGCTCAGTAAAGAGGCGGATATCGTTTTCGATGCCCCCGAAAGAGCTGAGAAAGTCGCCATAATCGGTTCCGGTTCCGCAGGTCTTTCCGCCGCATGGCACCTGCGCAAACTAGGATATCAGGTGGACGTATACGAGCAGGACAGCGTTGTCGGCGGTAAGCTGAAACAGGTTATCCCCAACGAACGTCTTGCACAGGAGATACTTGCCGCGGAGCTTAAACGCATCCTCGACAAAGGCGTAAACGTTAAAACAAACTCAAAGGTCGATAAAGACCTCTTCGATAAACTGTGCAAAGACTACAGCGCGGTAATAGTCGCTGTCGGAGCACATATTCCCGTTGTTATCCCGTTTGAAGGACACGAAAAACTCGTTAAGGGACTGGACTTCCTGAAAGAGATAAACAAGGGACAGAAACCCGCTGTGGGTGAAAAGGTGGTCGTCATAGGTGCAGGCAACGCGGCTATGGACGTTGTTATCGGCGCTTACGAAATGGGCGCGAAAGAGGTTACAGCCATCGATATCCAGAAACCCGCCGCTTTTGAAGCGGAAATGGAACACGCAAGACACCTCGGCGCAAAGATACTCTGGCCTGTTTTCACCCAGAAAGTTACTGACGATGGTGTCGTTACAAAGGACGGCAAGCTCATCCCTGCCGACACCGTTATAATCGCTGTGGGCGACAGACCGGATTTCTCATTCATAGACAAGTCATGGCTGAACGAGAAAGGGCTTGTTAAGATGAACGAATACTTCCAGTGCGAAGCGGACGAAAAAGTGTTCATCACCGGAGACGCCATCAAACAGGGACTGTTCACACACGCTCTCGGCGACGGACGAAAAGCCGCCATCAACGTGGACAAACTGCTCAACGGACGCAAACTGGATAAATTCGAAAAAGCTCCCGTCATTCCTCAGGACAAGGTGAAGGACGCATACTATCACCCCATGAATCCCCAGAGGGTAGAAGAGCTTGAAACGGAAGACGAAACAGGAAGATGTATGAGCTGCGGTTTCTGCCGCGACTGCTCATTCTGCCTTGAGGTCTGTCCCGAACAGGCAATAACCCGTAAAGAGGTTGACGGTAAATTTGAATACTTATCCAATCCCGCAAAATGTATCGGCTGCGGAATATGCGCAGGGGTATGTCCTTGCGGTGTATGGACAATGTACGAAATGACCGAAAAGTATATAGAAAGCTAAGTTTTTAATGAGATCGCCGCGTCGCTTGCGCTCCTCGCGATGACATATAAGTGTCTCTGCGAGGGCACAGCCCGCGGCAGTCTCATTGAGTTTAAACGTTCAGATTCATCTCCAGTTTCATAACTATCTCATCGTCCAGCGTATTCGTGGTTTTATCCGACAGTTTTTTCAGCACTTCAATGATAACCATCGAAAGCATCCTCTCTGTCATGAAAGCATAAAACACTCTGCTGAGTGCGGCAACAACCGCCTTTGTTAATACTCCCGTCATCTATTTCACCTCCTGCCAAGTACCCTCTTCCATCTGTTTCACATTGGTACGGCTTCTGCGCCCCGACTGCGCATACCATTTGCTGTTCGCCATCTCCCTTGCCGCTCCGGCATAATCGCCTGCGGAAAGCCTCTCCTGCATCTTTTTAAATTTTTTGAAACCGCCGATGCCGAGCTGATATATCATATCCACAACCACAGCACGTCGTACATCGTTAAGAGCACTGTAAAACGGCAGTGCTTCCGCGTCTTTCAGGCATTTTTCAACATCCCGTTTCAGCAGCTTTTCAGCAAACTCCGCCGTAAAACCGTTTTTAAGTATCTCTGTGATATCGGCTGCAGAGAACCCGCGGTCTTCGTAGTTATAGCCATAGCCGACAGTCCATTTTTTTGCCGGACACTGGTAAGGTTTTACACTGAATCCTTCATATTCTTTAATACGTTCTATGATTTTTTCCATCTTTCACCTCTATGAAGACAGTGGCGGTGCGCGAGGCATCCGCCTGTCTATAACTATATTAACATAGCGTTGTCTTCATAGCGGGAATTATAGCGCAAACGATAAGATGATATGATTAAGACAGGTTAAGAATGAAATGAAAAAGAGACCGCCGCGTCGCTCCCCGCAAAGACGAATAAACGTCTCTGCGAGGGGAAGCCAGCGGCAGTCTCACATTATTATGAAATTATTTCTCTTCGATTGAGCAATCGACCTTCGCAAGTTCATGATACAGTTTAAGTCTCTGGCGTGACTTTCTGTCAGCAAACTTAATGATGGCGTCTGCCTTATCGGGGAACATCTTCTGAACGACACGGAATCTGTTCTCTGTCGCCATGAAGTCTTTAAGCGCCATGGAAGGCTCTTTGCTGTCGATTGACAGAGGATTTTTGCCCTCTTCGCGCATAGCGGGGTTAAAGCGGAACAGAGGCCAGTAGCCGGAAGCCACCGCTTTTTTCTGTGCCTCAACACCGGATGTCATATCGATACCGTGGGCGATACAGTGTGAGTATGCGATGATTATAGAAGGACCATCGTGCGCCTCTGCCTCAACAAACGCCTTGATAACCTGAGCGGGGTTTGCCAGAGACACTCTTGCGACGTAAATGTGTCCGTATGTCATACATATCATTGAAAGGTCTTTCTTCTCAGCGGCTTTACCGGAGAATGCGAACTTAGCCTGTGCACCGATAGGTGTTGATTTGGAAGCCTGACCGCCTGTGTTTGAATACACTTCAGTATCCAGAACCAGAACGTTGATGTTCTCTGTTGATGCGAGAACGTGGTCAAGACCGCCGTAACCGATGTCATACGCCCAGCCGTCGCCGCCCACTATCCAGACGGACTTTTTAACCAGATAGTCAGCTATTGACGCAAGGTTTTTCGCATCGTCGCCGCCTACTTTTTCAAGAGCCGCTTTAAGCTCGGCAACTCTTGCTCTCTGTGCTTCGATCTGGAGCTGGTCTTTCTGCTCGGCAGTTTTGATTGCCTCTACAAGTTTAGCGTCAAGTTTGTCGGCAAGCCTGTCCAGAAGCTCAAGAGCCATGGAGTTGAACTTGTCAACCGTCAGTCTCATACCGTAACCGAACTCTGCGTTGTCTTCAAACAGAGAGTTTGACCATGCGGGACCTCTTCCGTCACATCTTGTAGTATAAGGCGTGGTGGGCAGGTTACCGCCGTATATTGACGAACAGCCTGTGGCGTTGGCGATGAGCGCTCTGTCACCGAAAAGCTGTGCAAGCAGTTTAATATAAGGTGTTTCGCCGCAGCCCGCACATGCACCGGAGAATTCAAACATGTGGGGAGAAAGCTGAGAACCTTTAAGGGTAGCTTTGTTGTATTTCTCATTGGGGAGCTCAGGCAGAGACAGGAAGAAATCGAAGTTTTTCATCTCCTGTTCGCGCAAAGCAAGCTGAGGTTTCATGTTGATGGCTTTGTGTTCGGGATCTGTCTTGCTTTTTGCGGGGCAGTTGTAAACACATGCGCCGCAGCCTGTACAGTCCTCAGGAGCAACCTGAACTGTGAATTTCATTCCTTCAAATTCTTTACCTTTGGCATCCATGGATTTGAACGCTGCGGGAGCTTTTGAAAGCTCAGCTGCGGGGTATACCATGGTACGGATGGCAGCGTGAGGACATACGAATGAGCATATTCCGCACTGGATGCAAAGCTCGCTGTCCCACTCAGGGATGTGTACCGCGATGTTGCGTTTTTCGAACTTCGCTGTTCCTGTGGGGAACGTACCGTCCTGAGGAAGCTGACCGACAGTCACTTCATCGCCTCTCATGGCAACGAGCATACTTGTTGTGCCTTTAACAAAGTCGCTGGCGGAAGAATCTGTCACACAGTTGTTGATGAGGGGGAACTCAATTGCCGCATCAGATGCAGAACCGCCCTGTCCTGGGTATTTCACTTCGAACAGTTCAGTTGAACCCGCGTCAACGGAGTCGTTGTTCATCTTAACAACTTTATCGCCGTATCTTCCGTAAGTTTTTTTGTTGGCGCCTTTGATAGCTTCCGTAACGGTGTTGAAATCAACGATGTTGGATATTTTAAAGAAAGCAGTCTGCAGGATAACGTTGTAACGTGAGCCGAGACCTATCTTCTCTGCGATATCAACTGCGTTGATGGTGTATACTTTTGCCTGTTTGGCGACTATCTGTTTCTGAACGACTTCGGGGATATGCGCCCATATCTCTTCGGCGGAATACTGGCTGTTAAGCAGGAAAGTGCCGCCGGGTTTCAGATATTTCAGCATGTCGTATTTCTCAAGGAAAGAGAAGTTGTGGCAAGCAACAAAATCTGCCTTCTGAACCAGATAGGAGCTTTTTATGTTTCTCTTGCCGAAACGCAGGTGTGAAGTCGTCATTGAACCTGCTTTCTTTGAGTCGTATACGAAGTAAGCCTGAACAGTGTTGTCTGTCAGGTCACCGATAATTTTAGCGGAGTTTTTATTTGCGCCGACAGTACCGTCTGAACCGAGACCGAAGAACATAGCGTTGAAAACATCGTCCTGAGGAGTAAGCCAGTTTTCGTCGTGTTTCAGGCTGAGATTGGTAACGTCGTCCACGATGCCCACTGTGAAACCGTTGACGGGTTCTTTAGCGTCAAGGTTGTCGAAAACAGCCTTGACCATTGCAGGGGTAAACTCTTTCGAACCGAGACCGTAGCGTCCGCCGACGATTGTGGGATATCCGTCGAATACGAACAGTTTTCTCTGCATAGCCTCGCCTATTGCTGTACGAACGTCAAGGTACATAGGCTCGCCGATTGAACCGGGTTCTTTTGTTCTGTCGAGAACAGCTATCTTTTTAACCTTTTTGGGGAGGGCAGCGATGAACTGCTCCAGAGGGAAAGGTCTGTAAAGTCTTATCTTAACAAGACCTACTTTTTCGCCGCAAGCGTTCATGTACTCAATCGCCTCTTCGGCAACATCTGCACCGGAACCCATGATGACCAGAACTTTTTCGGCATCGGGAGCGCCGAAATAGTCAACAAGTTTATATGCACGTCCGGTCATTTTTGCAAACTTGTCCATCTGTTTCTGCATTACTGCTGAAAAATCCTGATAGTATTTGTTAACGGTTTCCTTCGCCTGGAAGAAAACGTCGGGGTTTTGTGAAGTACCTTTGATCGTGGGCATATCGGGGTTAAGGGCACGTTTTCTGTGTGCGATAACAAGATCGTCACAGATCATCTGCTTCATTTCGTCATGAGTAAGCTCGATGGTAGTGCGAAGTTCGTGTGAAGTTCTGAAACCGTCGAAAAAGTGCAGGACAGGAACTCTGCCCTCAAGCGCTGCAGCCTGTGAAATGAGAGCGAAGTCCATAACCTCCTGAGGGTTGTTGGACGCCAGCATTGCCCAGCCTGTCTGACGGCAGGCCATAACGTCTGAATGGTCGCCGAAAATGGAAAGGGCGTGTGTCGCAAGGGCACGCGCGGACACATGGAAAACAGTGGGTGTAAGCTCGCCCGCTATTTTGTACATGTTGGGGATCATCAGCAGAAGACCCTGTGAAGCGGTGAACGTCGTTGTCAGAGCACCTGCGGAAAGAGCACCGTGAACAGCGCCGGATGCTCCGCCTTCAGACTGAAGTTCAACAACTCTGGGTACAGAACCCCAGATGTTCTTTTCCCCCACTGCGGACTTTTCATCAGAAATCTCTCCCATAACCGAAGATGGTGTGATAGGATAGATAGCGATGACCTCGTTGGTCGCATGTGCGACATGGGCTGCGGCGGTGTTGCCGTCGATAATAACTTTCTTGTTTTCAGCCATACCATTCACTCCTGTAATAATTAAAAATAAGTTTTGAACTTATTCGATGTAATTAAAAGTTAAAAGACCGTTTTACTATACATTTTTTCAATATCCCCGTCAACTAGATTTCTTATTCCAATCTGCAAAAGAATGATATATAATCTGTTTTATGAAAAAACTCATAACAGCGCTGGGACAGAAGGCTATCGCATCCATGCATTTTTTTTACGGATACTTCTGGTTCACAATCTCTTTTTTCAAAGGGTGTTTTAATCCTCATATCTTCTATCCCTCTGTGCAGCTTGTGTTTCTTCGTCAGATATATTTCACAGGCGTTCAGATACTTCCTATGTTCTCCATCGTATCCGTAGCGATAGGTCTTGCGCTTGTGGGCGGACTCACTCAGTTCATGGTGCAGTTCGGAGCACAGGATGCAGTGGGGTCGGTACTTGTAAGCATCACAATAAAGCACCTTGCACCCCTTGTTACAATGGTACTTCTGACACTCAGAACATCCACCGCGGTAACCGCCGAAATCTCGCTTATGAAGATGAATAGAGAGATAGAAACGCTCAGGTCTTTATCAATTAACCCGTTCGTATATCTCTACATTCCAAGGATAGTCTCAGGCATAGTCTGCCTGTCCGCACTGTCTGTGATTTTTATATATATATCGATTATAGGCGGATACCTTATACTAAGTTTTAATCTTAATATATCATTCGATTTCCTGATAGGAACAATCTTCGACGCCTTCACGATCGACACGCTATTGGCATTTTTTATAAAGATAGCTCTCGGAGGCTATTTTCTCATGTCAATTCCGGTATACACAGCTCTGGAAACGGGAAACGCAGTCACAGAAATACCTATATCACTTTTGAGAGGTATGCAGCGGCTGTTTTATGCAATAATCGTTATTGAACTGATAGGAACGTTCATATGAGCAACTATCTCATATATTATGACAACGAAGACAAGATGCAGGAATGGATGTCCGTGCTCATGGAAGTCGTAAAGACCCAGCGGGTTGGTCTGGTATCCTCCTTCTTCCCCATAATAGGCAACCTTTCGGTGATAGAAAACATACTCCTGCCGCTGACATATCACCACAAGATAACGTATCATGCCGCTCTTGACATAGTCCGGAAAGACATGGAAAAGTTTGAAATAATGGACATCATGCATTACCGCAGCAACCAGCTGAACGATTTCCAGAAGATGATTGTCAAGTACTTACAGGTGAAATACCTGCGCGCGGAATGGACTGTTTTTTTCAGCCCCAGAAGAATGTACATCGCAGAATATGAAGAGAAATTTCATCAATTTTTGCGCTGTGAAGATTTAAAAAAATCGGTTATCATAGACCATGAGAACCACAGACACCTGTTTGACGACATGCAGGATTATACAGAAAAGGATTTTGACACATGGGTGACCCTCGATTTAAAAATATCGAATTTAAAGTAGGGCTTTTCATTTTCGTAGCCCTTATAATGTCTTTCGCTTTCCTCATAGGTTTCCTTATAACGCAGAACTTTTTCACACCAAAGGTCAAGATCGTATTCATTTCCGAATCCGGTGAAGGGCTTACAAAAAGTATGCCCGTCATGTACTCCGGATTCCAGATAGCAAAAATTTACAGCGTCGAGCTCAGAGACGACGGTCTTGTTGAACTGCGCGCAAAAATTCCGGTACGCTATAAAAAATGGGTAAAACCCGAATCACAGGCGAAAATACAGGCACAGGGCGTGATAGGCGCCAACGCGATAGTGCTTTCCGGCGGCATCGACTCGAAAAACGAGATAGACGACGGACAGACGTACAAACTCACCAGAGATCAGGCTATAGCCGACATTATAAAAAAATTCGAACCGATGCTGGACAACGTGCGCAATATCCTTGTCAACGTGGACGACGTGACCGCCTCCGTTTCCAGCAAGCGACAGAGTATAGAGGAACTCATGCAGGGTCTTGGAGACCTCGGCGGTGACGTTTCCAAAAAACAGGGTTCGGTGGGATTTCTCACCCGCTCCGACTATCTCAAAAACGAAGTTCAGGACATAATGGACAGGCTCGCCATCACCCAGGAAAACCTGATAGAGATAACCAACAAGGTTGACACGGCGGTGGCAGGCGTAAACAACAGAGTGGATGAGACACAACCCGCAATCCAGCACCTTGATCAGGGGATAATTGCCATTAAAGAGGGCGCGGAGGATATAGGAAAGCTGGCGCGCAATATAGACAGTACTGTTACAAAACTCCAGAAAACTGTTGAAAACGCGAACAAGATATCAACCGACGTGTCCGAAACCACAACAAATCTTAAAGATCTTCGTCAGCAGACGGACGATATCATGAACACCTCAAACAGGATATTGCTGAACCTTGAGGAGAAATGGCCTTTCAACAGTTCCACCTCAAGAAAAGCGGAAGAAAAGGTGAAACTGCCGTGAGAAACCTTATCATCATACTAACACTTTCAGCGCTGATTTATTCATGTGCAGGGAAGCCCGAAAGCTCCCCCGACTTCCTTTACGGCAGCAGATTCTTTAACGTATATATGGAAAACTATCTTAAAGGCGAACCGAAGGTGGCGGAAAGCTATTTTTATAAAGCTGAGGCGCAGTTCAGAAAAGTAGACTCGCTCTGCAACCTCTCAAGAATATATATAGGCAGATACGTTCTTGAAGAAGGGGACGGCGACCCTGCCGTTCTGGAAACGGCTAAAAAATATGCGGATCTCGCCGCGTGCACGGAAGAACAGCAGAGCGTGCTTTTCCTCAGCGGTCAGAAATACGACAAAGACAAACTGCCCGAACCTTTTAGAAGTATTCAGGGAGCCGACAGGGAAAAGATAGCGGATCTGGCAGACAGATCTGAATTTGATGATATCACAAAAACAAGATTGTTGAGAAATGCAGCCATTGGCTATATAATAGACAGCCCTGTACGTTCGGAAGAGCTTGCAGAACAGGCTCTCGCTATAGACAAATATCACGGCTGGAGCCTTAATTTACTGAGAGACCTTATAATTATCAAAAATGCCCGTATTAAACAGGGCAAAAATACAGATGATATAGCAACCAGAATTGAGCTGATCAAGTCTGTCATGGTTAAGAATTAGGCAGCAGTCGCCTATTTATTGACCATTCAGAGAAATGTCATATCTATGAAAGCCCTTTCCTTGCAGGGTTCATACTTTGGCATAACGATTGCTCTCTATTGATGTGCTCACAACGGAGGTATAAGGTGAAAAAGATTGAAGCTGTCATCAAACCCTTTAAACTGGACGATGTCAAAGAAAAATTAACTGAGATCGGCATCAGAGGTATTACAATAAGCGAAGTGAAAGGCTTCGGAAGACAGAAAGGTCACACAGAACTTTACAGAGGCGCCGAGTACGTTATCGACTTCATCCCCAAAATCAAGGTAGAAGTTGTCGTGTCCGACGAACTTGTGGCACAGGCTGTTGAAGTTATTCAGGAAGCTGCAAAAACAGGTCGCATCGGCGACGGTAAGATTTTCATCTTCTCCATTGATGAAGTTATCCGTATCCGTACCGGTGAAACCGGCGAAAACGCACTTTAATCCCAAGCATATATATATTCCCAGGAGGCAATATGACACCGAAAGATGTTCTCAAGATGATTAAAGACAACGGTATCAAAATGGTCGATATGAAGTTTGTTGACTTCCTCGGCACATGGCAGCATACCACTATCCCCGCTCACATGGTTGACGAGGATTTCTTCGAAAACGGAATGGGCTTTGATGGTTCTTCCATCCGCGGATGGCAGGCTATCAACAATTCCGACATGATCATGGTTCCGGATCCCTCAACAGCTAAGATTGATCCCTTTGCAGAGCTTCCCATTCTTTATATGATCTGCAACATTTTCGACCCGATAAGCAAAGAGCCTTACTCAAGAGACCCCAGAAACATAGCTAAAAAAGCCGTTAAATACCTTCAGTCTACAGGTATCGCTGACACTGCATATTTCGGACCCGAAGCTGAATTCTTCCTGTTCGACAACATCCAGTTCGACTATACAAGAAACACCGGATACTTCTTCATCGATTCTGAAGAAGGCGACTGGAACACAGGCGCAGAAGGCAAAAACCTCGGATACAAAGTTGCCAACAAAGGCGGCTATTTCCCCGCTCCTCCCGTTGACTCTCTTTGGGACATTCGTAACGAAATGGTTATGACTATGGAGTCACTCGGTCTCGTTATCGAAAACTCTCACCACGAAGTTGCAACAGGCGGTCAGTGCGAAATCGACATGAAGTTCGAAGAAATGCTTAAAATGGCTGACCAGCTTATGACTTACAAATATGTTGTAAGAAACGTTGCAAAAGCTCACGGCAGAACTGCTACATTCATGCCCAAACCTCTCCACGGCGACAACGGTTCCGGTATGCACGTTCACCAGTCACTCTGGAAAGACGGCAAACCCCTTTTCGCAGGCGAGCAGTATGCGGGAATGAGCGAAATGGCTCTGTACTACATCGGTGGTATCATCAAACACGCTAATACTATCGCTGCTTTTACAAACCCCACAACTAACTCATACAAAAGACTTGTACCCGGATTCGAAGCACCCGTTTCTCTGGCTTACTCTTCCAGAAACAGATCAGCTTCAATCAGAATCCCCATGTACTCTCCCTCTCCCAAGGCTAAACGTATCGAGATCAGATTCCCCGATCCTCTTTGCAACCCCTATCTTGCGTTCTCCGTTATGCTTCTTGCAGGTCTTGACGGTATCCAGAACAAAATCGATCCGGGCGAGCCTATGGACAAAAACCTGTATGACCTCGATCCTATCGAGCTGTCTGCAATTCCCCAGATGCCCTCTTCACTTTCTCAGTCTATCAACGCTCTTGAGAAAGACCACGACTTCCTTCTTAAAGGCGACGTTTTCACTGAGGACGTTATCTCCAGTTGGATCGAGTACAAGAGAGCAAATGAGATATCTGCTATCGACAGCAGACCTCACCCCTACGAGTTCAAACTCTACTTCGACGCTTAATAAGCCAATCGAAACAGATATTAAAAAGGCGCTTTCGGGCGCCTTTTTTCATATCATCAAAAATTTTTTCTGTTATAATTTTGGTTTCATGTGCTATCATATCCAATGGAAATAAAAATTATTGCAGACAACTACGTTGACAGTACAGGGCTTTTAGCGGAACACGGCTTCTCATGTCTGATAACGGCAAAAGGAAAGACAATCCTCTTTGACACGGGACAGGGAGACGGCTTCATAAATAACATCCGCAGGATGAATATCACTTACGCCGACTGCATAGTCCTTTCCCACGGGCATTATGATCACACAGGCGGGCTTTCGAAACACCTTGCGGAGTGCGCATCAATCTCAGGTGACATCTACGCGTCAAAATACATCTTTGAAAACCACCTGAAACTGGATAACGGTAAAACCGAATATGATTTCATCGGCTTCGGCGGCACCCGCGGCGACATTGAACGCAGATTCAGACTTCACCTCAACAAGGAAATCACTGAAATCTATCCTGATATATTTCTTTCAGGCGTAATAGAAAGAAGCATAGAGTTTGACGCAGACGGCAAATTGTTCGCGGAAGTTGACGGCATAACAGCAAAAGACAGATTCCGCGACGAGCAGTTTCTGATAATCCGTGAGGACGAGGGCATACACATAGTGACGGGATGCACCCACTGCGGACCGGAAAACCTGATAAATTTTGCTAAGAAGCTGTTCCCTGATAAAAAGATACTGTCTCTGACCGGCGGACTGCACCTTTTCCGCTCAGACGGCAGCTACACTCAAAAGGTAATAAACGTTCTGCGTTGCGAGGACATAAAAATCATAGCAACCGGACACTGCACAGGGCTGGACGCTTCATTTGCCATCAAAGCGGCACTGGGCGAGAAGGTATTGTTCACAAAAGCTGGAATGAAAATAGTATATTAAAGAGAAAAGATAATTTTAAGAACACCAGCACCGTACAACACATACGAAACGTATTCGTGGTGGTGGATTTCCGAACCCTGAACGAAAAATGCAGTGATGATAACAAGTACCCCTGTAAAGATTGGACGCAGATATTTTTTCAGCGCCAGCTTCAAAGCCTCTTTGTCGTCGGGAGATATACGCACCTCAAGGTTGTTCCCGCTGAGGTCGTTGACAACCTTTTTAACCTTTTTCAGAGTGAGCGGCAGTTCCAGAGTCTCCCGCTTCGCAGTTTCCCAGAGCCCGTCGGTAAATCCAAGCGCCTCCGGCATACGATCTTTCAGAATAGGCAGAATATCCTTGATACCATTGAAATTATGTATGTAGTTGGTACCAAGCCCCTCAATAATGGAACTCATGCGCATAAGATAAACCGCCTCCTGCGGCAGCTTATAGGGGACTGATTTCAGTGAGTCCATAAGGGCATAGGCAAGTGACTGCATACTCTGTGCGGAGAGAGCGTTATTGTCAAGTATGTCGAAAACCTGCTCCGCAAGATCCTGCAAACCGAATTCCGCCGCGTCAACCGATATGATGCCCAGTTTTTTGGCGCACTTTATATATTCCTCAAAATCCCTTTCGTTTGCGGCTTTCACCAGCGAAATAATATTCTGTCTCGTCTTTGAAGGTATCCTCTGAACCATACCGAAATCCAGCAGTATAAGCTCGCCCTCCTCCGTTACAAGGAGGTTTCCGGGGTGAGGATCGGCATGGAAGAAGCCTTTGATAAACGACTGATCAACATAGAAGTTCACCAGCTTCGTCATAAGTTTTTCGAAGCTGATATTCAGCTTTTTCAAATTCTCCTTATCGTCAAACCTGTAACCGCGCTCAAACGACATAACCATGGCGTCGGCGCATGAACACTCAGGATACCCTATCGGGAATTTCACCCCGTTGTCGGGGTAAAGCTCATGAAATTTCTGAAGGTTCAGCATCTCAATATTGAGATCAACCTCTTTCATTATCATTCTGCTGAACTCAGCAATCACAGATTCCAGAGAGTTTTTTGTATTTTCTGAAAACATGGGTTTAAACAGTTTCTGGAAAAACGCAAGGATATTGATATCTGCGCGGATAACGTTTTCGATATCGTATCTGCGCAGTTTTACGGCAACTTCCGTACCGTCAACAAGGATAGCTCTGTGCACCTGACCTATGGATGCACTTGCAATGGGCTTTTTTTCAAACTCCCTGAAACACACACGCCCGCCGAAAGCACGTTCGTATATCTTTTCAAAATCATCCTTGGACATTGGAGGAATTTCGTCATGAAGCTGTCGGAGATAAAAAAGATAATTATCAGGAAAGAAATCAGCACGCGTGGCAAGCACCTGAGCCAGTTTTATAAAGCTCGCACCGAGACTGTTTATCTTTGTTTTGAGTTTCTCAGGTGACAAAGGCTTTATGAACATAAAACTTTTGTTTCCCCTGATAATCATGAAAACGGTCAGGATAACTCTGAAAACATGGTATATCCTGACCGGCGAATAGTATCTGATAAAGTTTCGCAACTTATTTTTCGTTTATCATCTTTTTGAGTTCTTCGATATCCTCTTTGGTGGCAAGCCCCATTTCGGAAAGAGCCTCCTTAACAACCTTTTTAAATTTCTCGCTGAAATCTTTCTCTTCCTCTTTCGCTCTTTTCCTTGCCTCTGCGAGGAACTCAACCTGCTGTTCTTTTGTTATCTTGCCCTTTTCGGCAAGCGCTTTTATTTCGTCTTCAATCTTCTCTTTGGCAATAAGTGCGGAACCAAGTCCCAGATAAAAAAGGTCTTTAATGTCAGCCATTTTATCCTCCGTTTCAGCCAAGCTGATTTAATTTTTCCTCATATTGAGCGGTAAGGGTCTCAAGCTGTTCGGCAGTCTCCAGAAACTTTTCAACCATATCGTCGGCGCTTTTTTTCGCCTCGTCCAGTTCCTTTGAAAGCCTCGCTATCTCCATCGGTTCGCCATTTGACGAAGCATCGATAAGCTCCCTGTTTAAAATCTCTATCCTGTTCTCAATAAATGCAATATCTTTTTCCAAACTGTCGTGGCGCTCCTGAATAGGCTTCAGAACTTTACCTTTCTCCGCAATGATTTCCGAGCGGAGTTTTCTTTGTTCTTTTTTACTGTTGGCTGAAACCTGTGCCGAGGTTTTATCAGAAAACTCTTCGCCCCAGCCAACTTTCTCAAGAAACTCTTCGTATCCGCCTTCGAACACCTCCACAGTGTCGTTGCGGAACACTATCAGTCGCTCGGCAATGGCGTTAAGAAACATTTCGTTGTGGGTAACCATGACCACCGTTCCCTTAAACTGATCAACGGCTTCCAGCAGCGAATCACACGACTGCATATCAAGGTGGTTGGTCGGTTCGTCCAGAAACAGTATGTTCGCAGGCTCAAGTATCGCCTTTGCAAGCATAACGCGGCTCTTTTCCCCTCCGGAAAGCACCGATATCTTTTTCAGCGCATCGTCTCCGGAAAACATCATGGTTCCGGCGGCATCCCGCGCCCTCTGCCTGTCTATGGACGGGTCAACCTGTATCAGTTCCTGCTCTATGGTGTTATTAAGCCCCAGCCTCTGCACGTTCGTCTGTTCATATACAGCAGGTTTCAACTGCGCATGGTTCGATATTACACCGCTGTCAGGCTCCGATATCCCGCAGAGCATTTTCAGAAGCGTGGTTTTACCCTTGCCGTTCTTACCTATTATACATATCTTTTCGCCGGAACCTATCGTAATGCTGAAATTTTTAATCAGAGGATTTGATTTGTCATATCCAAATGTGATGTCCCTGACGTTTATAAGCTCTTTTGCACGGATATCGCTGTAGTTGAAACAGAATTCAAGGTCTTCAATCTCGTCCAGTTTGTCCTTTTTTGACATTTTCTCAAGCATCTTAACACGGGATTGAACACGGCTGGCGAGGCTCGCCTTTGACTTGAAACGCTCAACAAAGCGCTCAACCTCTTTGCGTTTCAACTCTTCATTCTGGCGGGTCTTTTCGTAAATCTCCTCGTCGGCGGCTATCTGCTCGTAAAATTTACCTGTATCACCCTTTATCTTGCGCACCTGCAAACGATGGATACCGAGAGTATGTGTCACAACCCTGTCCATAAAAGCCCTGTCGTGGGTGATAAGCATCAGCTCTCCCTTCCACTTTATGAGAAACTGCTCAAGCCAGCGGATAGATGTGATGTCCAGATAGTTTGTCGGTTCGTCGAGCAGCAGCATATCCGGTTCGGAAAGAAGGAGTTTCGCCAGATTAAGGCGCACCTGATATCCGCCGGAAAACTCGTTGGGGGATTTATCCATGTCCTCGTCGGAAAAACCAAGACCTGAAAGTATTTTTTCAGCCTTCCAGACATCGTCGCGCTCCGCCTCTTTAAGACCGGAAGCAGCCTCTTCCCGCGCGGTTTTATGTTTAAAATCAATGACCTGTTGCAGATATCCGAGGGTATAGTTCCTCGGCACATTGATTATACCGTCGTCCTGTTCCTGTTCTCCGGTCAGAATACGCATAAGCGTCGTCTTTCCGTGTCCGTTGCGTCCGACAAGTCCCACACGCTCGCCGGAATTTACTCTGAAACTGATATCCTTAAATAATGTCCTTGCTCCGTAGCTTTTGGACAAATTTTCAACACTTAACACTTTTACCTCTGATTATGTCTAAGAAATGAAAAAGAAAAGGGGAGGTCGCCCTCCCCTTTGGGATTTATTTAATCTGTCTGACGTGGAAAAGTTCGATAAGGCTGAGCTGATCAAGCAGGGCATAGAGCCTTTCGTCCCAAACGTTCACATTAAGCGAAACGCCGTCCACATTGATTATTTTAATAAAAAAGCCGATGACGGATGAAACCATGGAAAGAGAATCTTTAACGTTGACAGTAAGATTTTTAGTCCCATTGCTGATAAGCTGCTGAATTGTCATCTTGATCTCATTGTAATGATCAAGGGACTTGATATTCCCAAGAATTTCAACCGTGTGGTTGTCGATAACCTTGATTTCCATTTCCGACTCCGTAAATTAAACTGTTTGTAAGCCCCAAAACCGGCGGACTCTAAATCCGCTTCAAGCCGCAATTTTAATAGTTTTATCACATGCTCCCGATTCTGGCAACATGTGATAATGTTCTTTTTACAGTATCTCGGCAGCGATGGTTGCCAGTCTGCTTCTTTCGCCCTTATCAAGGTATATGGTAGACGCGTGTTTAAATCTTGCATAGGTGAATTTTTCCGATGCGTTGACAAGCCCGTTGTCCCTTTCGTTCAGATAAGGGTTATCGATCTGTTTAAGGTCACCAGTGAACACCATTTTGGCATTGACGCCGGCTCTTGTTATGATGGTCTTTATCTCGTGAGGGCTGAGGTTCTGCGCCTCGTCAACAACAAGATAGGTCTCCATCAGCGTACGCCCTCTTATGTATGTAAGAGCCTCTATCTCAAGCATTTTTGATGCTTTCAGATAGTCTATGGTCGCCTCGTGCATCTGGTTTTTGGACAGATATTCGTCCTTCACCTCAATCCTGCCCTTGTCCATCATGTAGACAATGAACTCCATATTGTCATAGATGGGCTTGAGCCACGGGTCGAGCTTTTCGTTGATATTTCCGGGCAGATAGCCGAGGTCTCTGCCCATGGGAATGGGCGAGCGGGTGACTATCAGTCTTTTGTATTTGTCGTTAAGAACGGAATGAAGCCCTGCGCAGAGCGCGAGAAGCGTTTTTCCGGTACCGGCAATACCGATAGCGAAAACGACGTCAATGTCGGGGTCAAGGAGCGAATCCATCAGATATATCTGTTTGCGGTTGGCAGGGGTAACGCCGAGTATCGGTTCATTCTGGTGGAGCAGTCTGAAAGCTCCATCCATGGGGTTTCCGTTGCCGATGTAGCGCACAAGTGCGCTTTTCTGGGGGTTAAGCTCGCCTTTGAGTATGAAATACTCATTTACACGGGGACCGAAATTTTCTCCGTCCTGCCTGTGCACTCCTTCGGGAACGGGCAGTTCCTTCTCCTGATAGAGCGTGTTTATGTATTCATCGGGAACGAAAAGAGTGTCGTCCGCCTGATCTATGAATGACGTGGTCTTTTCATGATAGTAATCTTCGGCATCCAGCCCGACGGCGTTTGCCTTGATGCGCAGGTTAACGTCTTTTGTAACGATGATTGTCTCAAGTTTGGACTCCTGCTTCACCTGAAGAGCTGTGGCAAGGATGATGTTATCATTTTTGCTGAGGTCAAAGCCGGCAGGTATCAGGCTTCTTGTCTTCTCATCCTGAAAGCGGATTGTCAGCTTTCCGCCGGAATCCAGTTTAACTCCTTTCAGGAGATCGCCCTCTTTCTCTTCACGGTACTTCTCAACGATGCGGATAAAGCTGCGTGCGTTATATCCGTTCAGGTCAACGTTCTTCTTAAATGAATCAACCTCCTCAAGAACAACGGCGGGGAGAATTATGTTGTTGTTGTCGAAAGTTTCGAGACAGTTGGGTGAATAGAGGATAACGTTTGTGTCGATAATGAAATTTTTGACTTTTTTTGATGCCATGCAGATACTCCAAATTGGCTTTCCCGTATGCGAAGCCTAAAATTAATATACCCGATAGACAGATGTCAAGCAAGACATCTTACTTGACTATTTAATAACAAAAAAACAGTCAGTTTGCCATATGCGCAGACATCTGAGGTTTCAGGAAGAAACCCGCTTGCGTGAGCAACGGGAGGCTTGCCGACCGGAGCGTTGACGAAATAATGACAGGACGTCTTTATTTCGTTGGTTATAAATCAAGCAAGA
>NZ_JAJUIS010000021.1 GCF_029267515.1 Seleniivibrio woodruffii | reverse complement strand
GGCGGCGGTACCATCAAGATATCAGGCGGACCCGCAGGACAGGCAGGACCGACAATCCAGTATACCGACGACAACGCTCTGACCAAAGCTGACAACGGCGACGACGTTATCGACTATAACAACGTAACCGTTTACTACGCTGCTATGGACTCAGCAACAGGTAACCTTGACGTCGGCTCCATGACAATGAACTTCAAAGAAGCGGACAACACTGCTGCAACACCCAACGGCAAGACCTCCACAGGCGAGTTCGACCTTGAGGTGAGAGGCGGCGGAGAAGTTGCGACAACAGCAACCAAGCTGAAAGACATCGCTCTGTTCACAACAGATGACGGACGCAACATCTTTGAACAGACTCAGGAACTTACAATCTTCGGTAACGGTACTTCACAGACCATCTACCTTGAGGGCGACGATACCATCTCAGATTTTGAAACAAAAATGTCTGACGCTATCAAATCTCTCGGCATGGGTGCAACTACCGACACCAGCGACACAGTTTCTGATGTCAACAACAACCTTGTCAACTTTGTAACTACCAAAAAAGACAACTCCAACGAAGCTGTTGAGGGTACTTTCGTAATCCAGACAGCGAAACTCGGAGACGACAGCAAACTGTCATTCGTAGGCGACGAGAACCTTATCAACGCGCTTTCACTCGCTAAAATTCAGAACGGTGAAAACAGCGAACTGACAGTAACAGTTACAGACGCGCACTCAGGCAAAACAGTAGGTTCCGACAAAGTTAACGACTATACCCTGAAAAACGTTATCGCAGGTGTGGAAGTTAAAATAGACAGCGCACTCGGTCTTGACATCTCATGGGACGACGACAAGAAATCAATGACATTTGATGCCGGCGACAACGAAGACATCAAACTTCACCTTGTTGACAACTCAACAGAGCTGCAGATAGGTGCGAACGAAGGTCAGACCATCAACACAAGCATAGCTCAGTCAGACACAGAGGCACTTGGTCTTGACAATGTTCTGATGGTTGATCAGGAGAGCGCTCAGTCGGCAATAACAGCTATAGACGCTGCGCTTAACAAAATATCCAGTGCGAGATCCACTATCGGTGCTCAGATCAACAGACTTGAGTACACCATCACCGGTCTTGACACTACAAGAGAAAACCTGACAGCTTCCGAATCCAGAATCCGCGACCTCGACATGGCTTCAGAAATGTCAGACTACACAAGAAACCAGATACTCAGCCAGGCAGGCGTTGCCATGATTTCTCAGGCAAACGCTCAGTCTCAGCTGGCTCTGCAACTTCTTGGTTAAAAGTTTGCCGTAAACGGGGTCTTCCTTTGAGAAGACCCCTTAGTGCAAGGATGGTGGATTATGACAAACATAAGCACAACACCAACTGCCGCAGACACCAGAACCAGCAATGTTGCATACACGAATGAACAACGCCAGACTGTGCCTGCAAAAGAGGGCAGCAAAAATGAGAATAAGGACACCGCGAAACAGCCCCGGAAAGAAGAGGTTGACACTGCGGTAAAGGATCTTAACCTGACCCTTGATTCTCTGAATGTCAGACGTGAGTTCAGAGTCGATGACTCAATAAACGATGTGGTCGTTAAGATCATCGATAAGGACGATCAGAAGGTTATAAGACAGATACCATCCGAAGAGGCTATCAAGCTATCTAAAAACATTCGGGAAATGGTAGGAATTTTATACGACAGCACGTCATGAGACGAAAGGGGCACTTTTGGGTGCCCCTTTCTTATTTACGGTAATTCTTCCACCCTTGGAGAATTTACGCTAACGCTCCATTCGGCAAATGCCTCCCTGCGCGGTCACGTAAGCGAATTTCATCCTGAAAATAAATAAAGAAAAACAATCTTAAATCTGGTGGCTGAATGCAAGAAGCATAAGGAAGAATTTCCGAACGGGCTGCGAGCATACATACAAGGTATGTGAGCAGTTCTGAGGAAAGGCTGACGCAATAATGCGCCGCATACAGACGCCAAAAAAAGATTTATAAAAAGTGGCTTGAACCGAGCAGTTCAAGGCGAAAAATAGAAAATCTGCGCAGTGTACGTATAAGTACATGAGCAATATTTTCTATTTTTCAACGATGAAATGTGAAGCGTTAAAGACGCTTTTATTTACCCATGTTGTCGAGGAACTCCGCGTTAGTCTTCGTCCCTTTCATCTTATCAAGCAGAAACTCCATAGCGTCGATGCTGTTCATGTTCGCAAGGAATCTGCGCAGTATCCATACCTTGTTCAGTTCTTCTTTTGTAAGAAGCAGTTCTTCACGTCTGGTACCTGATTTGTTGATATCAAGAGCAGGGAAGATACGGCGTTCGACAAGTCTTCTGTCAAGGTGGAGTTCCATGTTACCGGTACCTTTGAATTCCTCAAAGATTACCTCGTCCATTCTGGAACCAGTATCCACAAGCGCTGTTGCGATGATGGAGAGCGAACCGCCCTCTTCAATGTTTCTCGCTGCGCCGAAAAATCTCTTAGGTTTATGAAGTGCGTTTGAATCCACACCGCCTGAAAGAACTTTGCCTGACGGCGGCTCAATGGAGTTGTACGCGCGCGCAAGACGAGTTATTGAGTCCAGAAGGATAACAACGTCCTTTTTATGTTCAACAAGTCTTTTTGCTTTGTTCAGAACCATTTCAGAGACCTGAACGTGTCTGTATGCAGGTTCGTCAAAGGTTGAGCTGATAACCTCTGCGTTAACCGATCTCTGCATGTCGGTAACCTCTTCGGGGCGCTCGTCTATAAGCAGTATGATCAGATAAACTTCGGGGTGATTTTCAGAGATTGCGTTGGCGATGCTTTTCAGCAGCATGGTCTTACCTGTTTTGGGAGGCGCAACCAGAAGTCCCCTCTGTCCCTTACCGATGGGGGAAATGAGGTTCATGATCCTTGTTTCGTATGCTGCGGGTTTGTATTCAAGCTGGAGTCTTTCTTCGGGGAAAAGAGGCGTGAGGTTTTCGAAAAGGGTTCTCATCCTGTTTGCGGTTTCAAAGTTTACCTCTTCAACCTTCAGGAGTGCGAAATATTTTTCATTGTCTTTGGGTGGTCTTATCTCCCCTGCGACGGTATCCCCGTTTCTCAGACCGAATTTACGTATCTGCGCGGGTGAAACATATATATCATCGGGACCGGGCAGATAGTTGTAATTCGGTGAGCGGAGGAATCCGAAGCCGTCGGGCAGGATCTCCAGAACGCCCTGACCGTATATCTGTCCGTTTCTGGCGCTTGTAGTTTTGAGGATTTCAAAGATAAGTTCCTGTTTCAGCAGACCGTCGGAGTTTTCAATACCGACAGAATCTGCAATGGTGACAAGCTCTTCAATGGCTTTCTTTTTAAGATCGTTAAGATTCACGATTTTCTCCATTCAGATAATAGTATAAAAGGTTGTGTCGAATAATATTCATAAATTAACAACGGGTTTGTTTAACAGTTGGTACCAGTTTAAATGTATTGATTTAATTACGGGAAACGACATCCTGAAACAGACGCAGGGATTGTCTGCACTTTTGATATATTTAATCCTATAACTCTCAGTTGTCAAGCTGTCATTTATCGTGTTGCCGAAAAAATACGCAGCACTCTGTAAAACAAAAGGGGCTGAAAAGCCCCTTAAAATTGGTAAATAACAAGTCCGGTTTGCAGTTTCGGGTAGAAATATGTGGATTTCTGCGGCATAACCATCCCGCTTTCGGAAATTTCACGCACGATGTCGATATCCACGCCTTTCAGTATGAAACCGACGGCTTTTTTGTCCGCCGCAAGTTTTTCAATCTGGTCAAGAGTCTGCACGAAATACACACCCTCTTTTTTAAGAAGTCTTTCGTCGGTGACATTCATGAACTTCTTCATGATGCCCTCCTGCAGCAGGTATGTGTCCACCTTGCGGTATACCTGACTGAGGTTCTCTATGACCTCGTCGTGGGCTTTTATGCCGTAGTAGGTGTTGTCATAGTACAAAGCCATGGAGCGTCCGCCCGCAGGGTCGTTAACAAAAGTATCCGCAGTTTTCGCATCCGCCAGTTTTTCGATGGTGAAGTCGAAGCGCAGCTTATCAAGGAATCCTTCAAAGCTGAACGCGGAATCCACTTCAAGCACTCTGTGTGTGGGGAATATCTTGAGACCTTCGTCGTAGAAGTTGACGAACATCATCATTACATAGTCGTAGGGCTTCTCCTCGTTCTCCATGTCCGCGTTCTGTTTGCGGGCATGGTCTCTGTAGTTCAGCGCCGTTTCATATCTGTGGTGACCGTCGGCAATGTAAATCGCCTTGTCCTTCATAAACTCTTCAATCATGCGCACGGTGTTGTCGCCGCTGACAGACCAGATGGTATTCTTAACTCCGTCTTCGTCCATTGCGGAGGCGGTGGGCATGTTCTTTTTCGCTTCGTTGAAGACAAGGTTCATGCGGTTGTCCTTGTCCATGTAAAGACCGAATATCTGGCTGAAATTTGTCTTGCAAGCCTTCATCAGCTCAAATCTGTCCTTTTTGGGACCTGAAAGGGTCTTTTCATGGGGGTAGACGGAACCTTTACCCAGTTCTTCCAGTTTAAGAAGTCCGACAAAACCTGTGCGGACGTATTCCTTTCCGCCGTAGGTGTAGACCTGCTCATAAACATAGAATGAAGGTTTTTCGTCTTTTATGAGTATCTTATTGTCGCAATACTGTTTATAAAGTGCGGCGGCGTTGTCGTATTTGTCATCCGCGCCGTCGGGGAGATCCAGTGTCACCACGTTATAGGGGCTTTTATCTTTCAGAGCCTGCTTCATTTCAGGGGAAATGACGTCATATGGGGGAGCCACAACACTTTTCAGAAGCACTTCCTCAAGGTTGTAACGTACGCCCGCAAAAGGTCTTACAATAGACACTGTGTCCTCCTAATTAACTGTCAGTCGTGCAAAATTCTTCTTGCCGACCCTTAATACGTATTCGCCCTTATCAAGGGTGATGTCTATACTGTCAACTTTATTCCCGTCGATATACACCCCGCCGGCTTTGGCTGTGCGCCTTGCTTCGCTTTTGCTGGGTGCAAATTTCAGTCTGTCGATGATATCAACTAGCTTTTCGTCGGTTTTCGCTTCACACGCTACCATTTCATCAGGATTTTCGTGTTTTGAGAATATTTTCTCGAAACCTTCCCTCGCCTTTACCGCTGCGTCGGCGGAGTGGAAACGGGTGATTATCTCTACAGCTAGTTCCTTTTTAGCTTCCATAGGGTGTCTGGAACCTTCGGCAACAGCTTTTTTGAGTGCGTCTATCTCGCTCAGGGATTTATCGGAGAGCAACAGATAGTATCTGAACATCAGATCATCGGATATGGACATCATCTTGCCGAACATATCGGCTGGTGATTCCGCTATTCCTATATAGTTGTTCAGAGATTTAGACATTTTGTTCACGCCGTCCAGACCTTCGAGGATGGGCATGGTAAGCGCCACCTGCGGAGCCTGTCCGTGTGACCTTTGCAGGTCGCGTCCGACGAGAAGGTTGAATTTCTGGTCTGTTCCGCCAAGCTCAACGTCGCTTTTAAGGGCAACGGAGTCGTAACCCTGTACCAGGGGATACAGAAACTCATGTATGCTTATGGGTTTGTTGTTTGCATATCTTTTGGAGAAATCGTCACGCTCAAGCATTCTGGCTACGGTATACTGCGAAGCCAGTCTTATCATATCCTGAGAGTTCATTTTCTCCATCCATGTGCTGTTGAAGGCAACTTCAGTCTTTGCTGGGTCGAGTATCTTGAAAACCTGCTCTTTATAGGTCTCAGCATTTGCCAGAACCTGCTCTTTCGTCAGAGCCTTGCGGGTTTCACTCTTGCCGGTTGGGTCGCCTATCATGCCTGTGAAATCCCCGATAAGGAATATCACCTGATGCCCCAGATCCTGAAAGTGTTTCAGTTTCTGGATGAGAACAGTATGTCCGAGGTGAAGGTCTGGTGCTGTCGGGTCAAATCCCGCTTTTATTCTGAGCGGTTTGCCCTCGTCATAGGATTTCTGAAGTTTTTTCAGCAGATCCTCTTCGCTTATGATCTCTTCCGTTCCCCGTTTAATCTGTTCCAGTTGTTCTTCGGGTCTTAACACTTTTCCTCCGACCGTAATACGGTCTTTTAAAATAGTCTTTTGTTATAGCCGATATTAAAGCAATGTTCAAGAGCGCGATGGTTATTTTTCACTCACCTGCTGTATAGCAGTGTGTCGAAAACAGGGGAATAAAACAGGTATATTATTGATGCGGCAGCTATAAACGGACCAAAAGGAAGCATAATGTTTTTTTGTCTGGAAACAAGCTGCAAAGTAATTCCGAACACAGCGCCAAGGAACGCGGAAGCGAAAATTACAAAAAAAATGGATTTTATACCGAGCATGGCACCGACAACCGCCATAAGTTTTATGTCGCCGCCTCCCATACCCTCTTTTTTGCGTATTATCTTAAAAAGATACGATGGTATGAACAGACCGAGAAAACCCGTTAGAGCACCGTAAAGAGGAAAGGTGAATGTGCCGTAAAGCGCCCATGAAAGCGCGAATCCGGTCACGAACCCCGCCAGATTGAGGGTGTCGGGAATGATTCCGCATTCGAAATTTTCGTCAACTGCTGTAAAAACGTCCGCTAAAGCCGCAGCGAGCATAAAGAAAATCACGGCACAGCCGTGCCACATCTCAAGGCTCAGCCCGAACTTAATATAGCAGGCAAGAAACAGCAGCGCCGCCGCCAGCTCTGTGAGCGGGTACATCAGCGATATGGGTGATTTGCAGTTCCTGCATCTTCCGCCAAGAATAAGCCATGAAAGTATCGGGACATTATCATAAAACTTTATTTTTTGTCCGCATTTCGGGCAGGAAGAAGGGGGATATGCGATATTGAGTCCTCTTGGGAGACGGTAGGTCAAAACGTTCATGAAGCTACCGAGACAAGCTCCAATTAAAAAAATATATATTGGTTTGAAAATTTCCACGATAAAGTCTATTTAACGTCTTTAAGGGCGACTTCGATGACAAACGACTCCTCGCCGACCTTAAAGGTCATTCCGAGGCACTGAACGTTCTTCTGTTTACCGACAACGTGGTCTTTTCCGACAACCACGTTAGGAATTGAAATTTTAAATTTAACACCGGTACGGGAAAATATCTGCTTGGCACCACCTGCAATCATGTTGAGAATTTCGCCGATAGCGTCCATAACATCTTCATCAATATTATCTTTTTTCTCACCGATGAACTTTTCAACGACTTTGAGCGCAAGGGTCTCCGTCATGCTTATTATGACGAAACCAGACGCTTCGCCCGCAAGACCGATTATGCCGGAAATGTCATAGGGCAGCTTTTCGCCTGTTTTGACATAGAGCTGTCCGCGCACAGGGTCTATACTCAGCATGGTTCTGAAAACTTCGCTGGTTGAAGTTATAAAAGGATTGATGTGTTCAGCTTTCATTCTCTTATATTGCCAAAAATACCAGTTTGTTTTCATCCGCAAAGCGGATACATTTGTCTATTTCTACGACAAAGGTGCTGTCTGCCTCCACGGCGAGCACCTTGCCCTTATTATCATTTAAAATTTTTAACGTGTCAATACCGACTGTCGGAATATCAAATCTTAAATCCTGAGACGGTTTTGCACATTTAACAACAACAGCACCCTCTTTAGCAAGACGACATCCGCGCTCGATTGCCTGATCGGTGCCTTCAATAGCCTCCAGTGCCATAACAGCGCTGTTTTTTACTACCACTGTCTGTCCGACGTCGAGTCTTCCCAGCTCTTTCGCGGTATCGTATCCGAATAAAATATCTTTTTCCTGCTCGGGAGTCGGTTTCAGCTTACTATATATACCTTTTTGCATATACAGGCTGTCCAGAGCATAGGTCTGCTCCATAATCTGCATCCCTTCGTCGGTTACAAGCCTGCATATCGCATCCATAATGGTATCGTCCTTCCGGTTTTTCAGTCCGGCAAGCACTTTTACGGCGAGCAGATCGAATTTCAGATTGGAAAAGATGAGCGCCTTGTTCACCTTTCCGGCGAACAGGACGCTCTCTATGTCATATTTTTTAAGAAGTTTTATCAGTTTGCCGACCTGTGTCACGCTTATCTTTTCAAGGCTTATGCCCTGAATGTCGGAAAATCCTGTGCTGACAGCTTCGTCCAGCGCAACAACAAGTACGCTGTGCCCTTTTTTAAGCAGATTTTCAGCGGCGATCCTTGGCAGTGTGCCATATCCGGCAACAACGGCAGCTTTCAAACATTCCCTCTCTTATCAGCCTCTTACAAAACTTCTTTTGCTGTCTTTGATGAAATCTATGAACTCAACAACCTCAGGATAGGGATGGAGGAAGGAGAGTTCTTCGGGGAGATCAGCCAGTTTTATGGTGAGATCCATATAGATTGACAGAGCACGTTTAAGCTCCATACGCACCTCCGGACCTATACCGCGGCGTTTAAGACCGACACTGTTCAGTCCCTCAAGCTCAGCGGGAGTTCCCGCAAGAAGACAGTAAGGGGGCGCGTCTTTAAGGAGAGTACTCTTTCCGCCTATCATACAGCCGGAACCGATGCGCACAAACTGGTGCGCTGCGGCAAATCCGCCCATGTTCACAAAAGAACCTACGCGGCAATGTCCGCCGAGAGCGGAAAAGCTGGTCATTGTAACGTTGTTCCTCAGTTTGCAGTCGTGGGCTATGTGTGCGTATGACATGATGAAACAGTTGTCACCCACAACGGTTTCCCAGACGTCCTCTTTTGTGGAGGCTCTGTGTATGGTACAGAATTCACGCAGGAGACAGTTTTTACCGATTATCAGCTTCGTATCTTCGCCTTTGAAGCTGTAATCCTGCGGGTCTCCGCCGATATGTGCATTCATACATACTTTTGTTCCGTCACCGACGGTTGTGTCGCGTTCGATAACGGCATTGTATCCGACGAAAACGTTTTCGCCTATAACACAGTTTTTGCCGATGAACGCCCCTTTTTCAATTATTGCGCTGTCCGCTATCTGTGCGGACGGGTCTATTAATGCGTCTTTATGAATCATATTTTACGCTCCGCTTATTTTCAGACAATGCGTTCGGTGCCTTTTAAGCTCCGCGCATTATCGCTGTGAGTTCGCCCTCACATGCAAGTTGACCGTCAACAAACGCTTCCGCCTTAACTTTTACAAGGTCTTTTTTCTTTTTGATAACCTGAATCTTCATGACAAGCTGGTCGCCGGGAACAACCTGTCTGCGGAATTTAACGCCGTCAACGCCCATGAAAAAGAAGAGTGCGTTCTCAGGCACTTCAGAAGCGGTTGAAATGGTGTGTATACCCGCAACCTGCGCCATAGCCTCGACGATAAGCACGCCGGGCATAACGGGGTATGAAGGAAAGTGACCCTGAAAGAAGGGTTCGTTCATTGTTACGTTCTTTATAGCTGTTATGCTTTCGCTGTCCATCTCCAGAACCCTGTCAACGAGCAGAAAAGGGTATCTGTGGGGCAGTTTTGTCATTATTTCTCTAATGTCCATCATCGTTCAGTTTCCTCTCAATCTCATCAATCCTTTTAACAGTCTCTGGCAGAGAACGCAGAAGCACGATCTCGCGCAGCCAGCCTTTTCTGGATGTATGGGGAAAACCGGCGTATATACCGGGTTTGTCTATATCGGAAATCACGCCGCATTGTCCGGCAAGCATCGTTTTTGAGCAGATTTTAAGGTGATCAGCCGCTCCGGAACGCGCACCCATAACGACATAGTCGCCAAGGGTTGTGCTTCCCGCCAGAGCCGCCTGACCAGCCATGATGCAGCCTTTGCCGAGTACGCAGTTGTGACCCACCATACACTGATTATCTATCTTGGTTCCTTCACCTATAACCGTGTCGCTGAATTTTCCTCTGTCAACACAGCTATTCGCGCCTATTTCCACATCGTCACAAAGCATGACTCCGCCGACGTGGGGGATCTTGACATTCTTTCCGCCCCGCTGGTAATATCCGAAGCCGTCCGCACCTATTACTGAACCGGAGTGTATCATTACACGCTTGCCCAGCTTTGTGCCGGAGTATAGACTTACGTTGGGAAAAATCTCGCATCCTTCGTCCATAACAACGCCGTCGGCGATATTCACATTGGCATGTATGATGCAGTTATCGCCTATACGGCAGTTTTCACCGACGTATGCGAACGCATCTATGAAGACGTTCTGACCGATTTCAGCGGATTCGGCAACAAAGGCTTTGAGGTGTATACCCGCTTCTTTTTCCGGTCGCGGATAAAGCTCGGAAAGAGCCGCCACAAGAGCCATCTCAGGGTCGTCCGCCCCGATGCACGTTTTACCGTCGGCAGGCGATTCTCCCGTTTTAATGAGAAACGCAGCGGCATCGGAATCAAGTACGCCTTCGGGAAGTTCCTTGACCAGAAGAGGCACAAGGGCACCCTTTCTTATATCCTCGAAAGAGGACACACAGGAAACCTCTGTGTCCGCCCCGATAAGCCTGCCCCCGATTTTTTCAGCAAGAACAGACGCTTTCATTATTTTTTCTGCTGTTTGAACACAACGTTGTATCTCTGGATAACAACGTCTGTGATGTCAACTTTCGGGTTGAGGTACAGTACGCCGGAGTTGTTCTGCTCAATAATAACTTCCATATCAAGCTCTTTTCCGAGAGATTCAACGATTTTCAGCACATCGTCCTGAATTGATTTCAGATATCTCATTTCAAGTCTTTTAAGTTCCTTGGAATAGTCGTCCTTGTTCTGGTTGAAATCTCTTATCATTCTCTGGATTTCAGCTCTTTTCTTGTCTTTGTAGTCGTCGTTTGCGACGCTCTCTTTCGCAGCGTATTCCTGCTGTGCCTTTTTTATAGATTCATTGGCAGCGGAGAGTTTTTTGTCATACTCGTCCGCCTTTGCCTGAAGTTTTCCGTAAACGTCTTTACCGCCGTCAGACTCTTTCAGAACTTTCTGAAAGTCGATAACGCCGATTTTTGCATATGCCGATGCGGAGAATACCGCCATTATCAGCAGAAGAAAGAAAAGTTTGGTTCTCATTATACTAAAATCCTCCTATTGGATATTATGTCCGTTATATCATACCGCCGATGGAGAACTCCCATCTGCCTTTGTTTGAAAGCCCTTCCTCAGAATCCGGATTAATGGGCTGTCCGTATTCAAATCTGAGCGGTCCGATGGGGCTGTACCAGCGGAAGCCTGCACCGTAAGACCTGACAAGGTCGCGTTTGAAAAAGGCTTCGTCGTCGTCATATGCCTGTCCCTGATCGAAGAACACAACACCCATGAGCTGCGCGCTGGAAACCAGCGGGAACACAAGCTCGAAGTTGTTCTGTATGTATTTCGTACCGCCGAATTTATTGCCGTCTTCATCCGCCGGAGAGATATCTCCGTATTCGTAGCCTCTGATGCTGTACATACCGCCAAGTCTGTAACGTTCCGCGATGGGCGCGTCGTTGTCGTCAAACATCTGGATATATCCGCCCTCAAGGTGTGCCATAAAGACAACTTTCCAGAACAGTGTGACATACTGAGAAGTGTCCATGCCCAGTTTACCGAACGAGTAGTCGCCGCCAAGGGGACCGCCGGCCAGTTTAAGGGATACAGAACTCTGGTTACCCTTTGTGGGGAGATACGGGTGGTTTGTGGAAGACCATCTCAGAGTGGGGGTGATACTGATAATCTTGGACTCACCCTCCTGCGCTTTAATGATGTCCGCGGCGTAATCCTCTATGTTTGTGATTTCGTTCTCTTCATATCTGAACTTAACGCTTCCGAAGAGTCTGCGTTTGATTATCTGGTGACCTATACCAAAAGCGAAACCTTTTGATTTTTTATCGTAGTCGTCGTATTCCCTGTTGGTTTTGAACAGGTCTGCGCTGAAACTGTATGGTCTGTCAAACAGCCAGGGGTTAACGAAACTGATTGTATAGTCCGCTTTGCTGCTTGAAAACTCGGCCTTTGTCGTCAGCTCATACCCCATACCGAACAGGTTTTTCTGTGTGAGTGAAACGGTACCTATCAGTTTATCGACACTGGAGTAACCCGCAGCCATGCTGAACATACCGGTCATTTTGTCATTTACGTCGACATCAAGGTCAACCTGATCGTTTCCTGCTCTCGTTTCGGCTATACGCACCTGATCGAAGAAATCGAGGTATTCAAGGTGGCGCTTGGAATCGGCTATGAGCGCACTGTTGTAAAGATCGCCCTCAACTATGTCAAACTCGCGGCGGATAACCCTGTCCCTTGATTTCGTATTGCCTCTGATGTTTATCCTGCTGATATAAACCAGCATATTCTCTTCAACATTATATTTAAGGTCGATTGTGGCAGCTTCGTCGTTCATTTTTGATTCCGGGTCAACGTTCGCATATGCGTAACCCTTTTCTGTGAACACGGAGGTAATGGATTTTATGTCGTTCTGATAGGTTTCAACGTTGAACCAGTCGCCTGTTTTAAGTGTTGCTGCTTTTTTAAGTTCATCAAGATTTGAATGTTCATATCCTGCAAAGTCAACGTTTGCGACTTTATAGCGGATGCCTTCGTCAATTTTAATTGTTATATAGATTTTTTTCTTGTCGTCGGTAATAACGATGTCAGGCTCGCCAACCTGCACCTTTGCATAGCCGTCTTTCAGATACAGCGCGCGTATTTTTTCCATATCGGTGCGCAGTTCGGTTTTTTTGAGCTTTCCGGAACCGGAGAGCCATGACCAGAAACCTTTTTTGGAGGTTTCCATTTCTTTCAGAATCTCTTTGGACTTAAAGTGCTTGTTGCCTACCACCTTTATGTCATAAACCTTAGCCTGAACGCCTTCGTCGATTGAGTAGACCACGTCAACAGAGTTGTTTCCGCGTTCCTCAACCTCGGTGGTTATCTTTGCCGAATAGAATTTCTCATCAGCATACTTTTCCTGTATCAGCAGAAGGTTGGACTCAACCTTCTTGTTGTCCAGAAGCTGACCGGACATGGGAGTGACGGTCTCTTCCAGAACCCTAGATTTTATCTCTGAGTTTCCGTTGAAGTATACGTTGTTTACATAGGGTTTTTCAGACACGGTGTAAACGAGAACCAGCCTGTCGTCGTCCACCTTCATGTCAACCGTTGCATCCGTTACAAGACCGGAGGCGAACAGATCTTTGATACTCTTGTCCACTGCGGCAAGGTCAAACTGCGAACCCTCTTTAACTGTATATTTCTGAATAGTAGCGGTGGGTACTCTGCGGTTTCCCGTTATCTCCACAGAGTCTATAGTGGCTGCAAGTGCGTTAAATGAGATGAGTATTAACGCAATAAAAAAAAAATAGAATTTCCTCATGCCGACTCCACAACTTCCAATATTTCCCTTATCCTCTGATACTTAACTTTTGCCATACTTTTATTTCCGATTAGGCGTGCGGTCGATTCCAGCATGGTTTCAACCTCCACCAGACCGTTCTTTTTCAGAGTCTGTCCGGTGGAAACCAGATCAACAATGAAATCCGAAAGACCGACTATCGGAGAAAGCTCGATAGAGCCGTAAAGTTTGATGGTCTCAACGAAGACACCCTTACCTGCAAAAAAGTTCTTTGTCAGCGAGGGATATTTTGTTGCAACCACCATGTCGTGACGGTATGAAAGGTCGGAATCCTTCACCCCTGCTACGCAGAGGCGGCAGTATCCGAAACCGAGATCAAGGTATTCGTATACCTCGGCGGCTGATTCCAGCAGTATGTCTTTGCCCACAACGCCGATGTCCGCGGCGCCGTGCTTAACATAGGTGGAAACGTCCATATTCCTGACCATCATGAATTTTATGTTGTTCTCTTCATCATGAAAAGTGAGCATACGGGAGTTGAAATCCACAACCCCTTCTCTTGTAATTCCTTTTTTCAGGAAAAGATCTATGGTATCTTCCGCCAGTCTGCCTTTCGGCAGAGCAACGTTTATACAGTCGTCTGTTCTCATTATTCCTTTACCCTTGAGAGGTTTGCACCGACACCGCTGAGTTTTTCAACAAAATCCTCATATCCTCTGTCGAGGTGATACAGCCTTGAAACCTCTGTTTTTCCTTCCGCCATAAGCCCGGCTATGACAAGGCTGGCGCTGGCGCGCAGGTCGGAAGCCATCACGGGTGCTCCCATAAGGGATTTAACGCCGCGTATCATGGCGGATTTATCTTTCAGCTTGATGTCCGCGCCCATCCTTTTAAGCTCGGCAACGTGCATGAATCTGTTTTCAAAAATGTTTTCAGTAACTACGGAAAAACCATTCGCAACAGTCATAAGGCTCATAAACTGCGCCTGCATATCCGTCGGGAAGCCAGGATAAGGAGCCGTTGAAACGTCGGTTGATACCAGCGGTTTATCTTTTGTAACCCTGATTGTTGAACTGTTTATCCTGTCTATTCTAAGCCCTGTCTCGGCTATTTTGTCCAGTGTGGTGCGCATAACGTCAACGGGAACGTTGGTTATCTCAACGCTTCCGCCGGCCGCTCCGACACAGCAGATAAAGGTTCCAGCTTCAATACGGTCGGGCATGATTGAGTAGTCAGCACTGTGGAGTTTTTCAACGCCTATGATGCGTATTTCGCTTGTACCCTCGCCGGTTATCCTTGCACCCATCTTTTTCAGAAAGTGCGCGAGGTCAACTACTTCCGGTTCCTGCGCAGCGTTGCGCAGAACGGTTTCGCCCTCTGCAAGGCACGCAGCCATCATTATATTTTCAGTACCGGTAACGGTGACTATGTCGAAGTTAATTATAGCGCCTTTCAGCTTGGGGCATTCCGCGTCGATATAACCGTGTTCAACAATAATCTTAGCACCCATAGCCTCAAGAGCTTTCAGGTGCAGGTCAACGGGACGTTCGCCGATGGCGCATCCGCCAGGCAGAGAAACCTTTGCCCTGCCCTTTCTGGCAAGAAGCGGTCCGAGAGTAAGAACGCTCGCCCTCATGGTTTTTACCTGCTCATAGGGAGCTGTGAACGCTTCGGGGTCGAAAACTGTGTTTATTTTAACCGATTTTCCTGTTCTTTCGGATGAAATACCGAACTCTTTCAGGAGCTTGAGCATTGTTGAAATGTCAACCAGTTCGGGAGCTTCGCTGATGTTGTATTCCCCCTCCGCAAGAATGACAGCGGAGAGGATGGGGAGTGCAGCGTTTTTCGCGCCGCTGATGCGTATTGTGCCGTTTAATTCACGACCGCCTTCTATTACGAGTTTGTCCAAACCAGTACCCTTTCTATCTCTTGATAGTCCTTGATAATCTTATATTTTTGCCCTTCAGCCCAGCCCGATACAACCTCATGTTGTCCCAACCCAAGCTCGAAGAGCGCCACCCCGTTTTTATGGCATAAATCGGGTATCATGTCCAATAGTTTTTTGTAGAACGAAAGCCCGCTGCCACCGTCGCTCAGGGCATTTTTGGGCTCGAATTTCAGGGATTTAGGTGAATCCTCCCACTCTTTTTCAGTGAGATAAGGAGGATTGCATGTGATTATATCATATCTGCCATCCGGATAATCAGCCGTGTCCAGAGCGTTTCCCTGTTTTAAACGGAACCTTCCATGAGCATACCTGTTCAGATTGATTTCCGCAACAGCAAGAGCCTCCGCACTTATGTCCAGAACGTCCGCCGTCCAAAGCGGGCGCTGTTCAAGGAGAGCCGCCGCAATGCAGCCGGAACCTGTGCATATATCCAGTATTCTCAGTTCCGTTTCAGCAGAAAACATGGAAAGAACCTCACTGACAATAAGTTCCGTTTCAGGGCGGGGTATCAGCACCCGCCCGTCCACATACATATCAAGACCGTAAAATGATTTGTTATTAATGACATATGCCAGAGGTTCGCCTGTTCCGAGCCTGTCCAGCATCTTCTGAACCCCTTCCGTCGGCACAACTTCGTCCGACAGGTGCAGAGGCACTTGTGAATATTCTATTGAAAACGCTTTCGATGCAAATTCCAGTGCATCGTGGCGATTCGCCAGGCAGTTTTCACGGACATACCCGATGAACTCCGCCAGCTTCATCAAAGCCCCGATTCTCTGAGTCTCTCTGCCTGATCAAAGGCTATCGTAGCCTCTATCATATCCTCCAGTTCACCGAGCAGAAATCTGTCGAGGTTGGCAGACTCCTTTATCCTGTGGTCGGTAACCCTGTTCTGGGGGAAGTTATATGTTCTGATGCGTTCACTTCTGTCACCGGAACCCACCTGCAGCTTTCTGCTTGCAGCCTCCGCAGAGTTCTTTTTCTCAATCTCCGCTTCAAGGATACGCGATTTCAGCAGCTTCATGGCTTTTTCACGGTTCTTTATCTGGCTTCTCTCATCCTGACATGTGACAACAATACCTGTGGGAATATGCGTCATGCGCACAGCCGAGTCAGTTGTGTTGATATGCTGTCCGCCTGCGCCGCCTGCACGGTAAACATCCACACGAAGGTCTTTCTGTTCTATCTGAACATCAACGTCCTCCGCCTCAGGGAGTACCGCAACAGTACAGGCTGAAGTATGGATACGCCCGCCCGATTCAGTCTCAGGCACGCGCTGAACCCTGTGTCCGCCCGCTTCAAATTTCAGCTTGCTGTATGCGCCGTAGCCCTTTATGAGCGCCACGACCTCTTTATATCCGCCGACGCCGGTTTCGTTGAAATCCACTATTTCAACTTTCCAGCCGTTCATCTCCGCATATCTTGAATACATTTTCAGAAGCACGGCAGCAAAAAGCGATGCTTCGTCTCCGCCCGTTCCGGCGCGTATCTCAAGGAAGATGTTCTTGTGGTCATAAGGGTCTTTTTTAAGCAGGAGCTTTTTAAGCTCACCCTCCATGCGCTCAAGGGTGTCCTTGTTCTCCTCAAGTTCCATCTCAGCAAGCTCAACAAGATCTTTATCACCTGATGATGCGATGATGCTTTTAGCCTCTTCCAGCGAGTGCTTGACCGCCATATATTCATCGTATTTCTCAACGACGGGGCGCATCTCCGCATGATCCTTGGATATCTTCATGAAATGCTCCTGATCCGATATCACTTCCGGATCGGTGAGCAGCTTTGTCATCTCTTCGTACTTGGTCTTAACTTCCTGCAGTTTGTCAAACATCTTTTCCTCAGTCTACTATTGTAATTCCCTCTTCGGGTATCTCCATATCCAGCGATGCGCGGATGGAGATAAGAGCCACTTCAAGCTGGCTGTCGTCCGGTTCCTGCGTGGTTATCTTCTGGAGCAGAAGCCCCGGCATTATCAGAAACCTTACGATCGGATTCTTATGAAACTTTCCGCTGAGTTTCAGTATTTCATAGCTCACACCCGCTATGACAGGGATGAACACAAGCCTTGCGCCCAGCTTTATAAAGAAGTTAGCATCGTTGGGAATAAGCGAAAAGGTCAGTATGCACACCAGCATCAGTATAATAAGGAAGCTGGTTCCGCAACGCGGGTGAAAACGGCTCATCTTTCTGGCATTCTCAACATTCAGTTCCAGACCCTCTTCATAAGTGAAAATTGCTTTATGCTCCGCTCCGTGATACTGGAAAACGCGCTTTATGTCTTTCAGAAACGATATGCCCCAGACATACAGCACAAAAAATATCACACGGATAACACCGTCCACCGCATTGTAAAGCAGCGAAGAGGTGTGCAGGGAAGGCATGATATGTTTCATAAGCTCAGTAACCTGCAAAGGCAGGTAGATAAAGAGCAGAAGCCCAAGCCCTATGCCTGTCACCATGCTGAAAATGGTTGCCGACTTACTCATGTGCTCTTCGCCCTCGCCTGTTGAATGGTACGCGCTGAAATTGAGTGCGCGGATGCCGAGGATGAGTGAATCGTAAAGTGCTATGAGACCTCTGATGAGGGGTTTTTTGAATATCTTGTTTCTGTCCAGTTTAACGTCCTCTTTTTTAAGGACTATCTCTTTTTCACTCTTGCGGACGGCTATGACGAATCTTTCGGGAGCGCGCATCATAACGCCCTCAATAACCGCCTGTCCGCCAATGTTTGGTTTTGCCATTATTCACTTCCTTTTTTCGGATACCAAATGAGACTGCTTAGCACATAAAGACCTCGCAGAGATAACAAAACGTCTTTGCGAGCGCAAGCGAAGCAATCTGTGTTGAAATATAAGACTATAGAACAAAAACGCTAAAGAAAGTTTTTCTTATCTGTAAATTTTTCTCTGATTTCTTTCGCCTTTCCGCAGGTGAAGGTACCTTCGGGGCATTTTCCGCGGACGCATCCGGGTCCGGCATCGCCGAAAACAGACGGCGCCTCTTTACGGCATATTCTGAGCATTTGAAATGACATTTCGCGTATCTCCCACTGTGCCCTTTCGCAGCAGCGGATAGAGAAATAATGGAGCAGTTCGCGTGCGTTCATAGTTATGATTATTTTGGTTTCGCAGGCATTGGGCAGAACGTATCGTGCGTCCTCTGCGGGAATTCCCGCATTCAGCAGCACCTCGTATGCCTTACCGATGTCCTGCATCGCTTTTTCATACTGCGCAAGAAGTTCGGGATTGTCTGCTATTGTGAGCGGAGTGATGTATTCGAACTGCGAACCGTGCTTAACGTATCTCTGGGATTTCTGTGAGTAGCTGGCTATGCGGTGGCGCACAAGCTGATGGGTGAGAGCGCGGGATACACCTTCAACGCCGAATGTGAAGTTAAGGTGCTCCAATACCGAGTGGTGCCCCATGGACACTATTTTCTGAATGAAATCCGACTGTTCTTTGCTGCTGATCTTTTCAAGCAGCCCGCCGATGTCGGAATCAGAATAGCACAGTTTAGCGGCCAACGCGGAAACAAGCTCTCCGTCGGCTGTTTTAGCAATCAGCTTAACATTAAGCCCGTGTGCGCTGCCGCCGCTGTTTTCCATGCTTTTAAAATTATTTTGCTTTGTTGTATTTCTTCATGAACTTCTCTACACGGCCGGCAGTGTCGATAAACTTCTGCTTGCCTGTGAAGAAGGGGTGGCATGAAGAGCAAATAGCAACGCTTGCTTTTTCAGGCGCTACAGTTGATGTAGCGGGGATTTCAGCACCGCACGCACATTTGAAAACAACGTTGTTCACTTTAGGATGGATATCTTTTTTCATCTATATTACCTCTGGGATTATCTTTCACAATGGAACAAGGGTTATATCACAACCATTCGGGGGATTCAACATAAAAATAGACCATAGCCGCAAAGGTGCAATACAAATATATTTTCATAATCGTGTGAATATATTATGTATAGCTCTTTTACATGTTGATTTTGATATGATTTGTAGTATTATTTGTTATTCGACAATTTTACAACAGGAGGAGTTATATGAACAACAGCAAAGGTTTTACTCTGGTAGAACTTGCTATAGTGCTTATGATTATCGGTGTTATTCTTGGCGGCGTTGTTAAAGGAACTGAACTTGTGACAAACGCCAAAACTAAGAGACTTTACAGAGACTACCAAAATGTTCAGACTGCATACCTTGCTTATCTTGACAGAACAGGGGACACTCCCGGTGATATTACCGATTCTCAGACAGATGCTGACAGAGATAATAAAATATCTGATAATGTTAATTTCTGGCAGGAACTCAGAAGTGAGAATCTGTTTGATACTGCCGGAACAACAGACAGCATCCCGAACCACGTTTTTGGCGGTTCAATGACAGCAACTTCCGGAGTAACAGCCACCGCTGTTATGGGATTTACAAACAACAACCTTGCCTGTTTTAACAGTGTTCTCGATAAGAATGCCGATTCACTTGACAGGCTGTTTGATGACGACAACGGAACAACAGGGGAAATCAGACATGCTGCAAGCGCCACTGCTACCGCAGCTACAGCATACTCATCTACCGATGGAGCAACGGGCACCATCTGCATCAGCCTTGACTGATAACACCTCAACTAACCATACATAAAGCGGCTCACATCGAGCCGCTTTTTTTTGCTCTAAGCCTTACCAATACTTGACAGAATAGCTTATTACGCCTATTATCCTCTTTAGATTATCCTTATTAGATAATCCAAAGAGGATAACGATGAGAAACCCTTTTACTCTTACGGAATTAAAAAACAACGAGGACTTCTGCAACAGAAAAAAAGAGATAAACCTGCTGAAAAACCTTGCTATGTCAGCAAACAACGCAGTCATACTCTCTGACAGACGATTTGGAAAATCCTCTCTGGTCAAAAGAGTGCAGAACGAAATAGCCGGAAAAGCTATAACCGTTTACTGCGATATATCAGCCGTTTCCGGCATAGATAATTTTTGTGAAAAACTCTCATACTCGATACTTGAAAGCATACGGAACAGAGAATCCCTTTTCAAAAAAGCGGCGACATTCTTTTTCGCATACAAACCCGTCCTGCAATACGATGCAGTCACCGCCGGATACTCACTCTCGCTTCTGAAAACAGGAAATAAAAAAGGACTTGAACTGCTCACAGAAACACTGGACGCACTGAAAAAAACCGTTGAGAACTCCGAACTCCCTGTCAACATTGCCTTTGATGAATTTCAGGATATCACCGACATTAAGGATGCGGAGCAGGCAGAAGCAATACTCCGCTCAGTCCTACAGTCTGTAAGCGCATCCTTCTTCTTTATCGGAAGTAAAAAAAGCATCATGCAGGACATCTTTACAAATAAGAAAAGACCGTTTTATAAAAGTGCGGACATAATTGCTCTGGAAAAGCTGCCCATTGATGAATTTGCGCAGTATGTTGCAGATAAATTCAACTCGCAGAAAAAACAGTGCTCTGTAGAAAACGCCTACTATCTTATAAACAAGGTCGATAATATGCCGTTTTACGTTCAACTGCTGGGGCTGCACACATACATCAATACAGAATATGACGTCACAAAACAGATCATAGATGAAACATTCGCAGAACTCCTTGAATCATATCGGTATTATTTCGGCAAAATTATTGAATCCATCCCGCCGAAACAGCGTGAGGCGTTCATAGCGCTTGCAAAAAATCCGACTGACGAACCATATTCAGCCGCATACCTGCAAAAGCATTCAATCACTCTCAAAACTATGCAGAACACGATAAAAAATCAGGAAAAAGAAGGCTATCTGGAAAACTGCTGCGGCATGTGGAAGCTGAATGATAAGGTGCTTGCGGAATATATTATGAAATATTGTTAATGCACTTTGCCAAAGGAGAGAGCAAAACAGAAACAGCTTCCCCTTGCAGGGTTCGCAGAGATGCACAACTTTTATATTCGTAAAAACATCAGATAATCTTTTATGATGTCTCATTAATAAACGCGTTTATCATTCCGCTGTTCAGCCGCCGTGTTCACTTTTAAAAATTGTGTCAGCGGTAATCATTAATACAGTGGATATTTTCCGACCACCATTTCAATATAATTCACGCAACGGATATATGCTGAATTAGTGTAATCAATAAAATATTAAATACTTCAATCATTTTTAACATTTCAGCGAAAACCCGCTCTGCGCACGGGTTTCCATAAAAATAAAAATAAGTGGTCAAAAAATAAACAAAATCCGTAAAGTTTCTCGGCATTCCAGACGATACTAATACCACGACAATAGAATAAGAAAAGGTACTGAAGCAATCAGACCGATGACTGTATGACATACAGCGTCGGTCTTTTTTGTTTTCTGTTCCCGATGGAGGTGCATCCTTTTTCAAGGCACTCTGAAGACGTAAGCTAAAACCTACAATTTGGAATTAGAGCATATTGTATTGCTCTGTGACAACATTACGTTTGCCATTAATTTTATATCCACCGGCATGGAAGCCGGGGAAATATTACATGGAGGTAATATCATGGCACTCACAGTTTACACCAACGTGAACTCTCTCGTTGCGCAAAATTATGTCAACCAGACAAGCGGCAACATATCCAAAAACCTTGAGAAACTCTCTTCAGGTCTCAGAATAAACAGCGCAGCCGATGACGCTTCCGGTCTCGCTATTTCCGAGAAACTGCGCGGGCAGATTTCAGGTCTTAAAAGAGCATCCATGAACGCCCAGGACGGTATTTCAATGCTCCAGACTGCTGAAGGCGGTCTTTCAACCATTCAGGAAATGACTCAGAGAATGAGAGAGCTTGCTGTACAGGCTTCAAACGGCGTTTATACTTCAAACGACCGCGCAGAGATACAGAAAGAGGTTGATCAGCTTAAAGAAGAGATCGACCGCGTTGCTTCTTCAACAGAGTTCAACACTAAAAAACTGCTCAACGGCGATGCAACAGCACTCTCTTCAACAGACAAACCTTCGGCTATCGAAGTAGCCGTCACAGGTAAAGTCGCTGAAGGCAACTATAACCTCAATGTTGAAGTTACAGCAGGCAAGAACGCCGTTTACAAAACAGACGTTATGACGCTGAACACCGACTCTGTCGGCGGCGAGATAACAACTGCGGGCGGAACAGAGAACGACACTAACATTTCTTCCGTAACAGACATCAAAACAGTTGCGACTTCCGGCACAAGCTACTACACAGTCAACGTAGGAGACACAGCCGTTGAAAACGCATCCGCAACAGTTACTGCAACATTCCAGCAGACAGGTTCTTCCTTCTCCGTTTCATCAGCGGGAATCGGAACAGGCGGCACAACTTTCGCTGATTCCGGTTACCTTGAGATCAAATTTGACGGCGAAGTTACTTCCGCTTCATCTTCAGTAAGCGTTTCTGCAAGATTCATCAACGCAAAAACAGGCGCTGTAGGCGAATGGGCAACTATGTCAGGTGCCACTGTTTCCAACGGAACAGTTACTTTCAACGAAAGTACAGGCGGCGGCGGACCCGCTATTGATGCTTCAGTTACAATCGGTGTTGCCGGTAAAATTCAGGAAGGCGACAAGATACTGATGAGCATTTCCGGACAGTCTACTGTTGCAGGAGCAGCTTCTTCCGGCGGCGGTACCATCAAGATATCAGGCGGACCCGCAGGACAGGCAGGACCGACAATCCAGTATACCGACGACAACGCTCTGACCAAAGCTGACAACGGCGACGACGTTATCGACTATAACAACGTAACCGTTTACT
>NZ_JAJUIS010000010.1 GCF_029267515.1 Seleniivibrio woodruffii | reverse complement strand
CGGTTGAGCGAGAGTAACGTGAGCGTATGGAGGCTTTGCCGACAGAAGCGCTGACGAAATTTTTCCATGGATGGAGAAAATTTCGTGGCAAATTGTAATGCCTCAGTATAAGGCTGTCAGTCCAGAGATAGAGGAGACAGGGATATGAGGTTTTTATAAAATATTTTCCATGAATTATGCCGTTTTCGCGAGCAATTGAGCATTTCTTGCGAAGACAGAAAATAAAATTGCGCCAGGTGAAGCGATCTCGTATCTCAGCCTGCGACAATGATTATGTTAAATGTTTTAGTTTTTTCTTTTGAACTGGATTACGTTGTTGGATGAAGCGGAGGTGTCTTCCGATATGTCGTCTGAATCGTCCTCTTCTTCTTTTTCAATGGGTTTAGGGGCATTTTTCCTGTTCTGCGGCTTGAAGCTGAACATAAATTCGGGTTTAACCGGATCGTTGAAGACAGCACTGACAGCATCCACAGGAATATAGAGGCTTTCCCAGCTTCCTGAGAATTTCATGTTAACGGTGATGCTGTCCTCGTCGATGCTCAGTTTGTCATAGGAATATGAACTGAAGACCAGTACCAGACCGTTTTTTTTCTCCTCACCGATGAGACCTCGTGACCCGATTATAAGGTCAGGGTGCGGCATAAGGTGTATGAAGAATTTTTCGTAGCTATTAAGAATTTCCTTTAGGACATTAAGTCTGAAGTCACTCATAACTTTAGAATACAGCAGTTAATGCTGACAGTCAACGGATAGGTTGCGTAATATAAAACTTATCCTGAAATCATTCTTTGACTTTCAATAAGCTGTCTGATGGATTCGAAGTCGGTTCTTGCCTGACTGATCATTTTTGTAAAAACCTCTGCTGTGGCAAGCGCATCGCCAAGAGCCGTGTGGCGCCCGTTGCATACAACTTTATACTTTTCAAGGAGAAGGTCGAGGCTGACATGCTCCTCTTTCTTTCTTATTGTTCTGGAATAGATGAACATGGTGTCCAGCCACTGGTTTTGCAGGGTGCAGCCGTAACAGTCTTCAAGTTCTTTATTTATCATTCTGATATCAAAATTTACATGATGTCCGACTATGACTGAGCTGCCGACAAAGTTTATGAAATCAGGCAGAACTTCCCCGGCCGTGGGTTTGTCCGCCACCATCTCGTCGGTGATATTATGCCATTTCACAGACTCGGCAGGTATAGGAATTTCAGGGTTTATGAATGAGTTATAGAAATCAATTATCTTGAAATTCTGCACTTTTACAGCAGCGACGTTTATTATTTTTGCGGTTGCAAGGTCTAACCCCGTTGTTTCTGTATCAACAACAGAGAAAACAGTGTTGTCTATGCTTTCATCCAGTGTTATATTTTTAGCGAAATTATCACACAGTCTATTAACATAGATAGATATAGGGTCTCTGGCTTTATCTGCGGCAGTTTTTTTATTAAAAAATTTACCTATCATATCATTAATCCTATGTAATGAAATGCTATTTTATTTAAAGCTATTGTAAAACCAAAACAGATTTATTGCAATATACTTTCGCGTGTATTAGTGTATATTTTAGCGTCGTATATGAAAAGATACGGCGTATGAGGAATTTATGATTGTTATTAACGACAGGTACCGCAGGGTGCTTGCAATTTCCCTTCCGTCTGCATTCCATAATCTAATGAACATGGTGCAGACAATGATTGATATGCTGTTTGTGGGACGCATATCGGCTGTGAGTCTTGCTTCCGTCGGTGTCAGTATGCAGTACACCGCTCTTCTGTATGCGTTTATGTCTCTGGTGTATGTCGGTACGAACGTTCTTGTTTCCCGTTTTTACGGCTCGAAAGATATGGAAAAGGCAGGGCAGACCATTTATGTGATGATACTTTTTTCTTTTGTCATCTCTCTGCCGCTAATGTTTTTCTGTCTGTTTCATTCGTCCGTGCTGTTTGAGATTCTCGGAACGGGAAAGGACGTTGTGCACGAGGGTACGATATATATTTCGAACTATTCGTACGCGCTTCCGGCACTTTTTGTTCAGGGAGTGCTTTTCAGCGGGCTGAACGCCCTCGGAAAGACGAAGATACCTCTTTATATAAGCATTTCCGGCAATCTTATGAACGTTTTTCTTGACTGGGTGATGATATTCGGGCATTTCGGATTTCCTGCAATGGGAATAAAGGGCGCGGCGCTCGCCACTGTTATTGTCATTTATTATCAGCTTATTGTCTATTTCATTTGTTATTTTTCAGGCAGGGGGATCAGGATAATCCCGTCTTTTGATATGGATCTTTTGAAACGAGGCATAAGGGTTGCGGTTCCGGCATGGCTTGAAAGGATAGTAGCTCATCCTTCGTATCTTGTTTTGTCGGCGCTGGTGGCGAAGTTCGGTGTTGATGCGCTGGCGGGTTATCAGGTGGGGCTACGTATTGAGGGTCTGGCATTTATGCCTGGGGTTGGTTTCATCTTTGCAAGCATGGCTCTGGTGGGTCAGGGGCTTGGCGCCGGAAAACCGGACGAGGCGGAGAAGGATGCGTATGCTGCGACTGTATCCGCTTCGGTGATAATGGGTATTTTGGGACTTCTTATGACTATATTTCCATATGCCTTAGCGCGGTTATTCACCGACAATCAGGCTACGATAGAGAATGCCGCATGGTATCTGCGGATAATGGGCATTTCACAGGTTCCTCTTGCCGTGTGCTTTGTGCTTTCAGGCAGTTTGCGCGGGGCGGGGGACACAAATATGACGTTCGCCATCAACGCTGTTTCTCTGTGGGGTTTGCGTATACTGCCGGCTTGGCTGCTCACTTTTTATGTGACTGACTCGGTATGGGTTTATCTTGTGGCGATGATAGAATCAGTGGTTCGTGCTGCGGTGCTTCTGATACGTTTCAGAAGCGGAAAGTGGAAGTCGATAAATGTTTAAAAAGGGTTGAAGCAGGAGAACCCGTCTTTGAATTCCGGTTTTTCACGGACGCATCTTTCTGTCTTTCTTTCGCATCTGTCTGCGAATACGCACTTGCTGTTGAATGAACTGCCGTTAAATGTTATGGTGCCCTTTATGGTGTTCAGGTACTGTCTTTTGTCTCCAATAGACGGGATGCAGTCTTTAAGCGCCCTCGTATACGGGTGCCGCATACTTTCGTTTTTCAGGTTGTCTGCGCTTAGGCGCTCCATAATCTCTCCCGCGTACATGATGCAGCTTTCGTCGGCAATCCTTGCGAGCAGTCCGAGATCGTGGGTTATAAAAATTACAGACAGGTTCTTTTCACGGTTAAGTTTTTTTATCAGCAGGAGGATCTGCTGCTGAACGGTTACGTCCAGCGCTGTTGTGGGCTCATCGGCTATGAGGACTTCGGGGTCGCAGGAGAGCGCCATTGCGATCATTACTCGCTGGTTCATACCTCCGGAAAGCTGATGCGGATAAGAGTTCATGCGTTCCGCCGGATGAGGTATCTCAACCTCTGCCAGAAGCGAGACAGCTTTTTCCCATGCCTCCTTTTTCTTCATCCCCGTGTTATGGGCAAGGATAGCCTCGGTAATCTGCGCGCCCACAGTAAATACGGGGTTAATCGAACCTGTGGGGTTCTGGAATATCATGGAAACCTTGCTGCCTCTTATGGCGGCGAAGTCTTTTTCGTTTTTTAGCTCTTGACCGTCAAGGATTATGCTGCCTGCCGTTTTCACAACAGGTTTTCGGATGAGGTTCAGGATAGTTTTCGCCAGAATGGTTTTTCCGCTGCCGGACTCACCGGCTATGCCGAGAATTTCTCCTCTTTTCAGACCAAGCGATACGTTCCGCAGGATTATAAAAGGGTTGTCCGGGCTTTTCAGTTCTACGGATAAATTATTAATTGACAGCATGGGCAAAATATATTTGATATTTGATTCTTTGTCTATACAATATAAGTATGCGTTATGGAGTTGTCTTTATTTAACTCATGAAAATACCTTCTTCAAAAATAGATGAAATACTGGAAGCAAGCGATATTTACGAGATAATCAATGATGTTGTTCCTCTGAAAAAGATGGGTAACAGCTTCAAGGGTCTTTGTCCTTTTCACTCGGAGAAAACCCCCTCGTTCAACGTGCATCCCGACAAGGGTTTTTACCACTGTTTCGGCTGCGGTGCCGGAGGGAACGTCATATCGTTTGTGATGAATTATTACAATCTGCCGTTTCCCGAATCAGTTCGTTTTCTGGCGGACAGATACGGGGTGGCGATAGAATATGAAGGAGCGGAGGTCAGCCAGACCGCGAAGGACATCGCCGCGCTCCATGAGGAACTGGTGCTTGATGCCAGAAAGAACCTTTATTCGGGAATAGGAAAAGAGGCTCTTAATTATCTGAAAAGCAGAAATTTTTCTGACAGCCTGCTTGAGCGGTTTATGGTTGGCTATTTCCCGCAGAAGTTCGATACGGAAAAATACGTCCGCAAATACGACAAAAGCGTACTTCAGGGTTCCGGACTGTTTAAAGAGGGGCAGTACGGTATGCGCCTTATGTTCTTCGACAGGGTTATGATTCCTGTGCGTGGAGTAACAGGCAGAACCATCGCATTTTCCGGCAGAACAATAACCGGGCAGATGCCGAAATATATAAATTCTCCCGAAACGGAAATTTTTAAAAAGCGCAGGGTGCTTTTTAATCTGGATCTGGCGAAGGAGCATATCCGAAAAAAAGGGCATGTGCTTATCGTCGAGGGCTATTTCGATGTGATGCGCCTTTTCGACAAGGGCTTCGGAAACTGTGTCGCCACAATGGGCACGGCGCTTACTCCGGAACACGTTACCCTGCTGAAAAGGTTTACCGAAGATATATATATGCTTTACGACGGGGACGATGCCGGATATAACTCCGCGCTTAAAAGCCTTGACGTTTTCGTAGCGGCGGATAACTTTCCAATGGTCATCTTTCTGCCGAAGGAGGACGACCCTGACACATTCCTCGACCGCGAGGGCGCCGAAGGTTTTGAAGAGCTGCTTGAAACCAGAAAGGACCTTTTTATTTTCACCGCCGAGACGCTTATGGAAAACTCAGGAGACATGAACGCACGTTTAAGAAATCTTGAGCGGATGAAGCAGATGCTGACAAAAGTGAAAAGTCCATACAGGAAAGAGCATTACGCGGAAAAGCTGGCAGAGATATTCAATGTCGGTAAAGAAATACTGAAAAAGGATATTGACCTTTCTGCCGCAAATAATAGTTTAAAAATAGTCGGCAGGCGTCCCGTTAAAAACGCCGTGCGCGCCGCCACATATATATATGAACGTGAGTTTATTGCCACATTGTTTAAACTGCCGGAAGACGTAGCCCTTATGCAGACCGAAAATATTCTGCCGGAATTTTTCAACGACAAAATTCTGGCTGATATATATAAGAAAGTGCTTGATGTTTTACGTGATGGTGATAATATCAGTGTCCTTTTGTGCTCACCGGACGTGGGCAGCGAACTGTCGGAAGCGGTCATAAAAATGCCCGATACCGATATCTACAGACTGGCGGCAGCTGCCAGAGAAAAGCTGATTTCAAATTCGGTTATGGACACCCTGTCAAAAGAGATAAAAACCTCAGACGACGGGGCGAAGGCGCGTGAGCTTGCTATAAAGAAATTTGAGCAGGCTGGACGCATGATGCGCAAAAGGAACCCGGAGGATTGAATCTGATGTCGAGAAAGATCAAGAGCCCTGAAGTCAAGAACATTATCGCCCTTGGAAAAGAGAAGGGATTTCTCACTTTCGATGAAATAAACGAAAATTTGCCGGACGAGATACTTACAACCGAGCTTATTGACGAGATCATGATGCTCCTTGCCCAGCTTAAAATAGACGTCATCGACAGCAAAGTGGATAAACCAGGTCTGTTTACTGCTGATGAGGATATCGACGACGATGACGACGAGTCTTTCGGTCTTCTGAAAGACGTGGGCGAAGAGACAATAAGTACGGACGACCCTGTCAGACTCTATCTGAAAGAGATGGGAAATATCCCCCTGCTCAACCGCGACGAGGAGATTGAAGTCGCCAAAGAGATAGAAGACGGACAGCGCAAAGTTCTGCGCGCCGTTCTGCTATACCCGAAAACAGCCGCCAAAATAATGGAGATTGCCGAGGGTATTAAAAATGACAGCATGAGGCTGAAGGACATCATAGATATTGAAGATGAGCTTGAAAACGAGCCTGTTGATATAGATGAACCCGATGCCGATATAATAAGAAATATTGATGAAGATTCCGAACCGGCGGAAGACGGAGAAGAGGACTTCATCAAAGACGAAGCGGAGACGGAAGAGGAAGAAGAGGAGATTGCCGTTGAGGCGGCTCCGGTTCCCGTTGATGAAAAGGAACTTCAGATTAAAGAGCAGTATATTGCCATTCTGGAGGATATCGCAGCGAAGCTGAAACAGAATATCAGCATCAACGACAGGATAAAAGAGGATAAACTGTGTCTGGACGAGATACTCTCTCTTAAACAGACCATGCACGATTCCGTTGACGACATCACAGACAAGCTCCTTGAAATCAAAGTAAATTACTCCAAGATATGCAACATAGCCGGAGATATAAAGTACGCTTATTCTTCAATTCTTGACGGTTCCAGAGAGCTTGAAAAGCTCTGTCGTCTTGTTAAGCTGACAGAATATCCCGAACTGGCTCTTATCTGCGAAGACGATATAAAATGTGCCTGCGAAAAACGCGGCATGAATGTCAATGATATAGCCACAATACAGAAAAAATTCAAAACCGCCAAAAAGAACTATGATGCCGCAATGGGTAATCTCGGTTTCGACAAAGCGGAACTTGACGTTATACACGACAGCCTCATAATGGGCGAGTCCGAAACGGAAGCCGCAAAATCTAAACTTATAGAGGCAAACCTGCGACTGGTTGTTTCCATTGCGAAGAAATACACCAACAGAGGTTTACAGTTCCTCGACCTGATTCAGGAAGGCAACATAGGTCTTATGAAGGCGGTTGAAAAGTTCGAATATAAACGCGGATACAAATTCTCCACCTACGCCACATGGTGGATACGTCAGGCGATAACCCGCGCCATAGCGGATCAGGCGCGCACCATCCGTATCCCCGTCCACATGATAGAGACCATCAATAAGATGATGAAGATAACCCGTCAGCTTCAGCAGGATATGGGGCGCGAACCCACGCCTGAGGAGATATCCGTCAAGATGGATATCCCTGTTGAAAAGATTAAAAAGGTTATGAAGATAGCCAAAGAACCCGTGTCTCTTGAAACGCCCATAGGCGAGGATGAGGATTCGAGTCTCGGCGACTTTATCGAGGATAAATCCGCGAAAAATCCTTCGGAAGAGGTTACATATCTCAAGCTGAAGGAGCATACCCAGCAGATACTGGAAACTTTGAGCCACAGAGAGTCTGAGGTGCTTAAACTGCGCTTCGGCATCAACTGCGACTCCGACCATACACTTGAAGAGGTAGGTAAGAAATTCAATGTCACACGCGAACGTATCAGACAGATCGAAGCAAAAGCATTGAGGAAACTGCGCCACCCCACAAGAAGCAGAATTTTAAAAACTTTTACTGAATAAAAGTATTGACAAAACCGTAATTTACGAGTAAAAACATCACTCCCAAGGGCCAATAGCTCAGTTGGCTAGAGCCACCGGCTCATAACCGGTAGGTCGCTGGTTCGAGTCCAGCTTGGCCCATTTTTTTAACTTTTAAATATCACAGAGAAAGGACTAAGTGGCAAGGATAAGAGATTTACGAAACTATTTGGAGAAGGGTATCGCTGACCGTGACCGTCAATACGACTGGGACAACAGCGGGAACCAGATAGTACCTGACGACAGGGAAATCAACAAAGCCGCATTTGCACTTGATCCTTCAGAAAAGGTTATTAACAAAGCAATAGAAGAGGGGTGTGAGGTTCTGATAACTCATCACCCCCTTTTTTTTGGCTCTCTGAAAAGCCTTAATTTCGACAAACCTTTCGACAGAAAAATCATAAAAGCCATCCAGAACGGACTGGCGGTTCTTTCGCACCACACAAGTCTTGACCTTGCGGATTACAGCCTTAACGACCACCTTTGCGCGCTTCTCGGCGGCAAAGTTGAAGAAACCCTTGTTTCCGAGGGACGCACCGAAATGGTGAAATTCGTCGTCTTTGTGCCTGTGACGCACTCTCAGGCTGTCAGGGAAACCATGGCAGCGGCGGGTGCGGGAAATATCGGGAACTACTCTGACGTCTCCTTCTCAGCGGAAGGGACGGGCAGGTTCAAACCATGTGACGGCGCAAACCCTTTCATCGGCACGCCCGGCGCACTGGAAGAAGTTCATGAACACCGCATCGAAACCATCATTGAAAGATCCAAAATCACCAATCTCATAAAAGAAGTTATAAAGGCGCATCCTTACGAAGAGGTCGCATACGATGTATATCCTGTCCTCGGCGGAGCGGAATACGGTCTGGGGCGCATTGCTTCATTTGAAGCGGCGATGCCAATGTCCCGCTTCCTTGACCACGTCCGTTTTGTTCTCGGTGCGGACGCTCTGCGCGTCAACACATCCGACCTGTCCGGCAAGGTGAAGCGTTTTGCCGTTGTAACGGGCAGCGGTGCCTCTCTCTGGAAAAAATGTATCGGAAGGACTGATGTTCTTGTCACAGGCGATTTGAAGCACCATGAGGCCCTTGACGCCCGTGAGGCGGGTATCACTGTTATCGACGGCGGACACTTCCATACAGAGCGAATCTTTATGAAATATCTGGCTGAACAAATAAGTAAACAATTTAATATAAAATCAGTGCTGATAGACGAAGAACCGCCTATCATCAACTGGAGGTAAAGTACATGTTGGAGATAATTTCGCAGCTTATCGAGATTCAGCGTCTGGACAACCTGATAGCCGATGCGGAGGCAAAGCTCGCAGGTCAGCCCGAATATGTTCAGAAGGCACAGACGGAGCTTGATAAAGCACAGGCGGCTTTCGATGAGTTCAACGCAAAATACGAAAAGGATCTTGCCGCCAAAACTCAGGTTGAGAAAGCCTATGAAGAGGGCAAGACTCTCCTTGAGAAAGCACAGAAAAAACTTCCCGACGTTAAGAACAATAAGGAATATGAAGCTGTGCTGAAAGAGATGGATACGCTGAAAAAGAACGTTTACGAATCCGAGCTGAGACTGATCGAGCTTACGGAAGCTGTGGACAAATACAAAGCCGAAAACCAGTCTGTCATCGACAAACTTGAAAAGATGAAAGAAGAGCTTGAGTTCACCAAAAACCAGAAGGATGAGGAGAACGCAGAACTCATAAACAGGCTTGCCGAAGACAAGGCCGCAAGAGCGGAAGCCATCAAAGTTATCAAAAAACCCATGCTCTCAAAATATGAGAGAATCAGGGACGCAAGACACAACCTCGCCGTTGTGCGCGTTGACAACGAAACCTGCACAGGCTGCTGCATAAAGATTCCGCCCCAGCTCTATGTTGAGGTCAAAAAAGAGAAGGAGCTTCTCCAGTGCCCCAGTTGCCAGAGATTTCTTTACGCTGTTGACGAAGAAGAAAAAACTAATGCCGAAGATTGATATATACACAGACGGCGCGTCCAGGGGGAATCCGGGACACGCCGCCTGCGGTTTTGCCGTTTATGCCGACGGGGTTGAGATATACACCGGAAAGAAATACCTTGGTCAGGCGACTAACAACTTTGCCGAATACACAGCCGTTATTGAAGCTGCGAAAAACCATATTGTCAGGGATGTTCAGGAACTGAATTTCTTTCTGGATTCCGAACTGGTGGTTAAGCAGATGAAGGGTGAGTATAAGGTGAAACATCCAAATATCATACCGCTTAAACAGGAGCTTGATGCTGTTCTTGCAGGAAAAAAAGTGACTTTCACCCATGTTCCACGCGCAATGAACAAGACAGCCGACAGGCTCGCCAACGAAGCCATTGACGAAGCCCTCGGATAAGAATAAAATCTATCAACTTTTACGCAAATTGTCCGATTAAAATCCTACGGAAGGTTTTCCGAACGGAGTCGGGATTTGCCCCATAATAATATAAAGTACCGGAGGGATAACGGATTATGCCGCCGGACATGAACAGCGAAAAAAACAGGTTTTCACGTTTGCGTCTGCCGTACCGCGTTGTTATCATCGCAGCAGTATTTCTGTCTGTGCTGATGTTTTCCTGTTCAAAAGAGGACAAACCCCAGCCCAAGCTCGACGAAAAGATAACAGATACCAAACCTATCGTTTCGCCCATCATAAGCCCTAATGAGAATATCACCAAAGGCAACGATTTTTTCCTCAAGGGCGAGTTCAACAACGCAATCGAATTTTACAGCGAAGCGCTTGCGCAAAACCGCTCCATTGCCTTTTACAACATAGGGGTCAGCTACTATCTGCTCGGTGAGATAGACAAGGCGGAAGACGCTTTCCGTCAGGCTGTTAAAGAGAATCCAAACTTCAAGGAAGCCTATATGAACCTTGGCGTAGTCCTTATGCAGACGGGCAATCTTGAAGAGGCTGAAAAAATAGTCCGCAGGCTCTTGAAGGACAATAACGCCAGTTCTGCTAAGATGCTTGTGAACATGGCTAATATCCACCTGAAACGGGGCGAGACGGCTCTTGCCGCCGAATATTTTCAGGAGGCGATGAAAAAAGGCGAACATTCTAAATACGTTCAGTCGAACTACGCGTATTTCCTTATGACCATAGGCGAATATAAAGACGGCATTGCTATCCTTGAAAATCTGCCGTACAAGGATTACACAGACTATTATAACCTTGGAAGCGCATACTACAACGAGGGAATTTACCAGCAGGGGCTTGTAAATTCGCTGAAAGCCATGGAACTTTTCCGTACGGAGGAGGCTGTAAACCTTTCGGCACTGAATTATGCAGCTCTGGGTGATAATAAGAGTGCCATTTCCCTACTTAAAGAGCTTATAGAGAAAAACCCGCTTGAGGAGTACAGGTTCAGGCTCGCAAAAGCATACTACCACGACGGTCAGTTTAATGAAGCGAACAGCGATATTACGTCGCTTATAAATGAATTTCCTGACAAAACAGACTATTACAGACTCAAATATGAAGTTCTGTTAAGTATGGGGGAAATAACTGCCTCCGGCGGTTTTGCGGCGGCTTCATATGAGCGCTTCAAAACAGACGATATGCTTTATATGCTTGTTAAGCACAGAATAATATATTACGAGCCGCTTGGTTCAGTGGAATCGGAACTGCTTTCTGACAGGTCTTCGCCTTTTCTTAACCTTGCACGGGTTGCGTACTATATCTTTAAAGATAAGATGGTACCCGCCAGGAGGTTCATAGAGAACATTCCGCCGGAAACCGATAACGACTATTACGTGTATCAGTCTTATATCAACATGAAATATAAGAAATATGATAACGTTCTGACTTATGCAAAAAAAATAAGCAAGTCCAGACCGGAATATTTCTGGTACCGGGCGGCCGTCTATTTCAACACCAACAATGTTTCAGGTCTTAAAGAGGTTGTTGCGGAACAGGTTCAGCGAGAGGGCACCTTTACGCGGAACATGAACATTAAATTCCACCTGATACCGAGAATCGACGATATCGACTTCGCATACAGGTTCGACGGAAAGTTCGAACAGATGCTTTCCCTTATGCTCTATCCGCTGTTTATAGAACCTTCTGAAATGATGAATTTCGTTGCTATGGGGTATAAACTCCTGCAGGAGAATGAAAAACTGAGCGCTCTGCGCGAACTTGAGCGGTCTGTTGAGTTTTCCGAAGGTATAAAGCTGAATAACGCAGGCGTCGCGGATATGTTTGCCTACAGGTTTAACGAGGCCTACGACAAGTTCAACAGGGCAAACGAAATGCTGAATAACAACCCCTATACTCTATATAATATGGGGCTTGCAAAGCTGAACCTTGGAGATCCTGAACTTGCGGCGAAATATTTTGACACCGCCGTGCTCCAGAACAACTATCATTTCCCCGCATATCTCGGGCTTGCCGCCACAATGAAGCTGATGGCGAAAACCACAACCCCCGCAGACTATTACAACATTGTCAGAGACAGAGCCGTTCAGGCGGTGGAGAGCAAGCGGAACATACCGGAACCGATACTCTATTCGTCGTTTCTGGCGGAAACAGGACTTGGGATGTATAAAAAGGTTAAGGAGGATCTTGAGCCTTACAGAAGCAGAAACACCTATTTCAAAAATCTTTATGCCGTTGCCGACTACATGTCCGGCAGCGGACACAAGGTTCTTATGCCTCTCAACAATATGCGCAGCATATACAGAGGGCGGGCACTCTGGGATCTTACAGCAACGGAGGAAGGTTTAAGCAAATCAATTGATACAGGACTTTTAAATGACAGAACTTATAAATTTATGAAGTCATATGCTTTGATGAAACAGGGCAAAAAACCTTCTGTGTTTAATTTTGCTGAATACAAGGACGATAAGGCGGCGCTCAAGGAAATGGTATATTACAGTATCCTTCTGCGGGATAAGGATTCCGCTCTCAGATACCTCCAGCAGATGAGTGCTCTGGATATCCGGTATAAAGAGCTTTACAAGGCGTCACTGTACTATTTCCTCTGGATAGAGGACTTTGTTAACGCCGAAGCGTCATACACATCGCTGGCGAACCTCCGTGGATTTGATAAATACAGCGATTATTACAAACTTCTCTATTTCGTGCTGAATTATAACGGAAGAAGGCTTATGGACAGCGTATCGGAATATATGAAAAACTATCCGCAGGAACTTACCGGAAAAGAGGTTCGAATGATATATGCGCTCCGAAGTGAAAATTTTGAAATGACACTTAACACAATCAATGATATAGAGAAGCATAAGAAAAACTTCCTCACGGATTTGTCGCTGGAGATTAGCATTGACGGTTTATAGAATAAGCAGAAAACTGCTCTACGGAATGATACTGCTTTTTGTTTCGTCCCTTTTCTTTTCATATTCTTATACAGTTAAAGACGGTTCCGGCAGCTCTGCCGCGGTTTGCGCCGTTATGACGGTATTTCTGCTGTATAACCTCGTAAGTATGCTGATAAGCCGTGTTTCCGTTGAAAACGGTGAGATAAATCAGAGAAACATGATGGGTACCAAAAGCATAAAAATGTCTGAGCTTGAAGAGATCGGGATAGTCAACCTCCGTTGGCGGGTGATACTGATATTGTCCGACCCTCACAAGTTCGTGTTTATATCTTCCATGTATGGCGATTTTGAAGAGTTTACCAATATGCTGAAAGAAAACGTGCCGGACAGTGTCAAGCCTTCGCTGGATAAGCTGACCCATAAGGTTATAACAAGAAAGAAGATGTTTCTTTTCGGGCTGATGGCGGCGGGTTCGGTATTTTATATAGCGTCAGGACTCTACAATCTCCTGTACCGCTGAGTAGGCGTCGTTTCGTTTATAACCAAGCGCTTTCAGAATATTAACTGTGTCTTTTGAGCTGTAGCCAGCCTTGATGAGCTTCTTTGCGGTTTCGCCGCAGTCTGATGGTTCCGCCTGCGTATCTTTTCTGCGATTGTTCACAGCCACCACAAACTCCCCCTTTTTCATAAGCTGCTCTATGTCGGCCTCGCTGTTTATGAAATAGGACGATTCATACAGCTTTGATATCTCTCTTGCGCAGAATATAGGCGCGGGGAAAACCTGCAGAAGAGTTTTAAGGGTGTCCTCTATCCTGTGCGGAGATTCATAGAAAGCTATCACAGTGTTATATATTGTGAGGGTTTCAGCCGTTTTAAGGCGTTCTGACGGTTTGTGTGGCAGAAATCCGTGAAAGTAGAAGTCGGATATATCGAAACCTGACATCATGAGAGCTGGAACGAACGCAGTGGCACCGGGAAGCGCCTGAAACTTTACGTTTTCACGCACGAGAACGGATGTAAGTGTATTACCTGGGTCGCTGATGCAGGGGGTGCCCGCCTCGGATATGACGCAGATGGTCTTGCCGCCGCTCACGGTGTTCAGAACCTTTGCTGAAGCCTGTGTTTCGTTATCTTTGTGGTAAGACTCCACAGGCTTCTTTATGTCAAGCGCGTTCAGAAGAGATTTCGCGGTGCGGGTATCCTCCGCAAAAACAACATCACATTCTTTCAGCGCCTCAAGACTGCGCAGGGTGATATCCCCCAGATTTCCGATGGGCGTGGGAACGAAGGTTACAGGGGGAAGTCCGCTCAACTTATGCCTTCACAAAAGTTTCGTTGATATATTTTTCTGCGTTTTTAGCAGCAACGGTGCCGTCGCATACCGCAGTGGTTATCTGTTTGTATTCCTTTGTGCGCACGTCGCCGGCAACGAAAATTCCGGGTACTGAAGTTTTTGTGGATTCGTCCGCAACGATGAATCCCCATTCGTCGGTTTTCACAAGGTCTTTAACAAGTTCGGTTTTAGCTGTATGCCCTATGAAAACGAACAGTCCGTCCACTTCAAGATCGCGCTTTTCGCCTGTTTTGACGTTTTTCAGTGTGACACCGGTAACTTTGGTTTCGCCGTTAACGGAATCAACTACAGTGTCGGTGATGAACTCCATCTTGGGGTTTGCATAGGCGCGCTCCATGGCGAGGTTTGACGCACGGAAGGAATCGCGTCTGTGAATTACATAAACTTTTGATGCGAAACGGGTAAGATATTCTCCTTCCTCTATTGCGGAGTCACCGCCGCCGACGCTGGCAACAACGCGGTCTTTATAGAAAGAACCGTCGCAGGTTGCGCAGAATGAAACGCCTCTGCCGTAAAATCTGCTTTCACCGGGAACGTCCAGTCTTTTGGGTTCGCATCCGAACCCGATGATAACCGCCTTCGCCTTAACTGGGTTGGCACGGTTTTCAATGTGGACTATTTTGTAATCGCCGTCCAGCTCTATCTTTGTGCAGTTACCGTTGCGCACCAGAGTGCCGAACTTAACCGCGTGGTGGTAAAATTTCTCGGAAAGGTCGGCACCCATTATGCCGTCGAAGAAACCGGGGTAGTTTTCAACCCATTCCGTTATGGCAACGTATCCGCCTGGGAACTGTTTTTCAAGAATCAGCACTTTCAGTTTATCTCTGGATGCGTACATGCCTGCTGTGAGACCTGCGGGACCAGCCCCTAAAATGACAATATCGTATTCGTCCTGTATGTCCTGTACGTTAAAAAAATCCTGCATTACTGACTCCTGTCTAAAATGCCGTCAACAATCTCCACAGACGGAACCTTGGCGGCGTAAATGATTTGTTTATTACTGTCAATAAGAAAGAAATGGGGCCAGATTGAAAGCCCGTACTCTGTCTGTGCCTGTTTATTATTGCTTGAATAAACATTATTTTCAAGGATTTTATAACGTGAATCAGATAATTTTTCTCGGATAATAGCTTTTCGCTGATCTCCGTCGGTTATTATGATAAGCCTTGCCTTGTTAATTTTGTCTATACTCTTGAGATAAGGCATATTTTTCAGGAAAAGCTGTGTATACATGCCACCGGAAAGAAATGTATTTGTGTTGAAAAATACCAGCATAACGGGTTTTTTGATATCGTAAAGGTTAAGTTTTTCACCATCCATTGATTCCAGGGCGATGTCCGGAGCAGTTGCGCCGATTTTAAGCGCTTTGGGATTTGAGCGATAGTGAAAAAGCGAGAAGAAGCTGACGGCAACCATCACAAAAACAATAGTACTTTTCCGGTTTATAAGTTTGCGCAGTCTTTCGCAGCATCTCATTTGCGTATTTTCAGGCTCATATCAACACTGACAGCGTGGTGTGTCAGCGCCCCGATTGATATATAATCTATGGCAAGATGGCGGAACTCTTTCAGCTTTTCTTTGGTTATGCCGCCTGATATCTCTATTTTAGCGCGTTTCGCGATAACGTCTATCGCAGCCTGCATGTCTTCAAGTTTAAAGTTGTCCAGCATAATGATATCCGCACCAGCCTCTGCTGCCTCTTTTGCTTCGGCGAGGTTGCGCACTTCAACCTCAATTTTGACCGTGCTGGGGATGCTCTTCTGCACAAGGCGCACAGCGGCGGTTATACCGCCCGCAGCGTCAACGTGGTTGTCTTTCAGCATAACGCCGTCAAAGAGTCCCATGCGGTGGTTGTTTCCGCCGCCGATAAGAACGGCATATTTCTCCATCACCCGCCAGCCTGGGGTGGTTTTTCTGGTGTCCAGTATTTTTATGTTCGTTCCTTCAAGCTCTTTTACATAATCCGCAGTGTTCGTGGCTATGCCGGAGAGCCTTTGCAGGAAGTTGAGAGAGGTTCTTTCACCGGATAGAATTGAGTAGACAGGTCCGTTGACCTCACCGAATATCTCGCCTTTTTTGATAGGTTCGCCGTCTTTTTTGTAAAAGATGGTGTTGATGCCGGCATTAAGCTCATTGAAGACGATGCGTGCGGTCTTGGTTCCGCAGAGTATGAAGTCCTCTTTGGCAAGATATGCGAACGCACTCAGTTTTTCATAGTCGCGAAATGCTTTGGCGGTGAGATCGCCTGTGCCTATATCCTCTTCAAGGGCGAGTCTTACGAGTTTTTCTCTCAGCATTGTTCTCTAAGCCTCTCTATGGTCTCTTTTATCTTGGTCATTTTGTCGTCTATCTCTGCGAACTTTTCTTTATCCTTTTCGATAACTTCAGGGCGGGCGTTTTTGAGATAGTTTTCGTTTTTCAGTTTACCGCCGTATATGTTCGCATCCTTCTCAAGTTTAGTCAGCTCTTTCTCCAGCTTCGAAACCTCAGCCGCGAAGTCCACCAGTCCCTCAAGGGAGACGTATACCTCGAAAGAGGTGGCGATATTCTGCGAAGCCTTTTCAACGGCAGTGTCGGTCATCTCCAGAGTTTCAAGTCTGGCAAGGTTCATGACCATGTTTCTGTATTTTGTAAAGGCTGTCTTTGTAATCTCTTTATCAGTTTTTACAAACGCCTTGAGCTGTTTTGACATGGAGACGTTGTACTCTCCGCGGATATTGCGGATAAGTCCGATAAGTTCGATTATCTCCTCCATCTCCTTCATTTCCTCATCAAATGCGAAGTCGAATTTTTCCCATTCTGCAAGCATTATCGATTCTTTTTCGGTTACAAGCTGATAGATGTATTCAGTTACGAACGGCATGAAGGGGTGCAGCAGAACAAGCGATTTTTCGATGACATATGCCGCAACGGCGTATGCGTCGTCCTTTTTTGTTTCGTCGTAAATTCTGGGTTTGATAAGCTCTATGTACCAGTCGCAGAACTTGTGCCAGAAGAAGTGGTAAACAGCCAGCGCCGCCTCGTTAAAATCGTAGTTGGCTATTGCTTTGGATACTTTCTCCTCCGTATCTTTCAGGTTTTGCAAAATCCACTTGTCTTCAAGTGAGAGTTGAGTGCCGGCGGTGAATTTCTGCCCCTGATAGCCTGTGAGGATGAAACGGGAGGCGTTCCATATCTTGTTTACGAAGTTGCGGTAGCCGTCGATTCTCGCCTCGTCCAGCTTGATATCCCTTCCCTGTGCGGCAAAGGCTGCGAGGGTGAAGCGGAATGCGTCTGCACCGTATTTGTCTATCATGGTAAGGGGATCGATAACGTTCCCCTTGGATTTGCTCATTTTCTGCCCGTCTTTGTCGCGGATAAGGGCGTGGAGATACACCTCTTTGAAAGGCTCTTTTCCCATGAATTTCAGACCGAACATCATCATACGGGCAACCCAGAAGAACAGGATATCGAAACCTGTTATAAGGGTGGACGTGGGGTAGAATTTTTTCAGTGTGTCCGTATTTTCAGGCCAACCCTGTGTGGAGAAAGGCCACAGACCGGATGAGAACCATGTGTCCAGAACGTCCGTCTCCTGCTCAAGATGGGTGCTTCCGCAGCGCGGGCATTTTTCAGGTGCTTCCTCTTCAACCATTATTTCGCCGCACTTGCAGTACCAAGCGGGGATACGGTGTCCCCACCATATCTGTCTGGATATGCACCAGTCGCGGATATCGTTCATCCAGTTGTAGAAGGTCTTGTGCCATGTTTCCGGCTTTATGACTATCTGACCTGACTGAACCGCTTTAACAGCTTCGTCGGACATGCCTTTGATTTTCAGAAACCATTGAAGGCTGATTCTGGGTTCGATAACTGTTTTGCATCTGTAGCAGTGACCAACCTTATGCTGGTGTGTCTTTTTGGCAACGAACAGCCCTTTTTCCGCAAGTTTTACAACAACCGCCTTGCGTGCCTCGAATCTGTCCATCCCTTTGAACTCGCCGCCGTTTTCGTTGATAACGGCATTTTCGTCCATAACGCTGATGTTTTCAAGTTTGTGCTTCATGCCAAGAAGGAAGTCGTTGGGATCGTGGGCAGGTGTCACTTTCAGACATCCTGTTCCGAACTCCATATCGACGTATTCATCGCCTATGATTGGTATTTCGCGGTCTACAAGGGGAAGGATAACGGTTTTACCTATAAGGTGTTTATATCTGTCGTCGTTGGGGTTAACAGCGACGGCGGTATCGCCCAGCATGGTTTCCGGGCGGGTTGTGGCAACCTCAAGTTTTATGTCTGTTCCCTTAACGGGGTAGTAGATGTGATAAAACGCGCCCTCAATCTCTTCGTGTTCGACCTCAAGGTCGGAAAGGGCGGTGTGGCAGCGGGGGCACCAGTTGACGATATAGTCCGAGCGGTAGATAAGTCCCTCTTTATAGAGCGATACGAATACTTTGCGGACTGCACGGCTGAGACCTTCATCCATGGTGAAGCGTTCTCTGTCCCAGTCGCAGGCGCAGCCCAGCCTTCTGAGCTGGTTTATGATGGTGCCGCCGGACTGTGCTTTCCATTCCCAGACGCGTTCTATGAATTTATCGCGTCCCAGTTCGTGTCTGCTTGTGCCTTCGGAGGCGAGCAGACGCTCAACGACGTTCTGTGTTGCGATTCCGGCGTGGTCTGTGCCGGGCATCCACATGGTTTCGTATCCGTTCAGCTTGTGAAAGCGGATCATGATATCCTGTAAAGTGTTGTTAAGAGCGTGTCCCATGTGCAGAGAGCCTGTTACGTTGGGTGGCGGGATAACTATGGAATAGGGCGGTTTTTTGCTGTGTTCGTCGGCGTGGAAATATTTTTTATCTGTCCATTCCTTATATAGCGCGGCTTCAAAATCCGCAGGGTTGATTCGTGTGGGGTATTCTTTCTGCATCGGGGGTCGTCTCCGTTATATTTATGAAAGTCTGGATTTGTTGTCTGTGGTTCCCATAGCCGAGTTGACCTTCTCGTTCAGGTCGAGAAGATATTTTTCCAGTGTCATAAGTCTGAGACGCTGGTGTTTTTTCTCCTGCTCGGTTATTCCTATTTCCGCAAGTTTATTGTATGTATCTTCTATTTCCTGAAGGATGAGGTTTAGATCCTCAAGCCCGTTTTTGAGCAGGACGATACGCTGCATCTCATCATCCGAAAGGTGGCTGAAGAGATCAGTTGCGGAATTTTTTTTCATTCATGTCTCCGTCCGTGTATATGTCAGTGTCAATATCGTCAATTTCGTATTCAAGTTCGCCTTCGGGGATGATCTTGTCAAAAACTTCCGTGCAGAACTGACATTCGTAATGGTGAATCACCCAGAGAGAATTGTCCACCATTATCTCTGTCGGCTCAAGCTCTTCGAGCCTTCTTTCTCCGCAATAAGGGCATATCTGAGGTTTCATAAGCAATCTGTCACCGCCGTGATTTGTCTTTTGGTTCCGTCTAATACAGTTATATTGATTTCGATATAATTTTCAAGCTCATCATGCAGATTAAATTTTTCCGCCCATTCCACAAAACAGGTGTCGCCGCTTTCGATTATGCTCCAGAAATCTATGTTCTCAAGTTCGTGAAAGCTGTTCAGCCTGTAAAGGTCGAAATGGCGGATAGTTATGTCTCCGTCGTATTGCTGGTGCAGAGTGAACGTCGGGCTTGACGCTTCCGTGCAGTGGAAATGCTCCGCTATGCACTTTACAAAAAATGTCTTGCCCGCGCCGAGGGTTCCGTTGAGAAGCACCACTCTGCCTTTCAGAAACTCCGCCGCTTCCTCCGCAAATTTTCTGGTGTCCTCTTCGTTCTCAAGCGTTCTGTTCCAGTTCATTCAGCACGCGTCCCACAGTGTTTATTATGTCAGTCGTAAGAACGGTTTTTTCGTTCATCGTTTCAAGCACCAGTTCCGCGGCTCTGCCCAGAGTGAAGCTGCCGAGCATACATGCGAAATCAAGGTCGTAACCCTGTGCAGCAAAGCCTGTGATAAGTCCTGTGAGGCAGTCTCCGCTGCCGCCCTTGCTGAGAGCGGGGGATCCGGAAATATCCACGAATACCAGTCCGTTTGGGAGCGCGATGAGCGTGTCGGCGCTTTTCAGCACGACGATTATTCCGTTGTCGCAGGCAAACTTGCTGGCAAGGTTTATCCTGTCGCGGTTAACCTCATCCGTTGTGATTCCAAGCAGCCGCGCAAACTCGCCTATGTGGGGAGTTATGGCGCATCTGCCTTCCAGTTTTCTGAACTGCTTCTTTTTCAGCAGGTTTATTCCGTCCGCGTCTATTATCAGAGGTATTTCCGTTTTGCTTATAAGTTTATCCAGAAATTCCGCAGTGGCTTCGTTTGTGCCAATGCCCATGCCGACGGATGCAACCGATTTCCCTTCGAGGAAGTCTATAAGTCTGTCCGAGCCTTCCGCCGCGAAAAAATCGCCTTCGCCCACGGGCAGGGACATTATTTCGGGGTTGGAGTTCTCCGCTGTGCGGATGAGTGCTTTGGGTACAGCGGCAGTTGTAAGTCCCGCTCCGCAGACCGCACATGCGCGTGATGCCATCAGCACGGCACCGGATTTGCCGAGGCTTCCGCCTATGACAACAGCGTGCCCGAAGTTACCCTTGTGGCTGTCCGGCTCTCTGGGTGTCACAACCGGAAGATTGTCCGGCGTAAGCAGATAGGTATGGCAGCCTGATATCGCGAAATCGGGAATGGATATGTCAACTATGATAACCTCGCCGCAGAGTTTGCGGGCAGGGTACATAACATGGGGAAACTTAGGGCGTGCGAAAGTAACCGTGAGATCGGCATCAATCGCCGTGCCTATCACAAGCCATGTGTCGCCGCACAGTCCGCTGGGAATGTCCATGGACGCTGTGAATTCTGACGACAGGTTTATGCTGTGAACCAGTTCTTCGGGATAGCCTGAGAGCGGGCGGTTAAGCCCTGTGCCGAACAGAGCATCCACAGTGACGTCGTAACTTTCAAATGATGGTATCTCATCGTCGGTTATAACGAATATGTTTACAGGATAGTTTTTGAGTATGTTCAGATTGACCAGCGCGTCTCCCTTGAGCTTTTCAGGGTCGCAGGCGAGGAACACGTCGGTGTGTATTCCGGCGTTACAGAGCAGTCTTGCCGCCGCCAGTCCGTCTCCGCCGTTGTTTCCGCTTCCGCAGACAACCGCCGCAGTGGTCATTTCCGGCATTTTTTCCAGAAGCACGCGGACGAAAGCGCCCGCCGCGTTTTCCATAAGCACCGCCGAAGGGATGCCTATGTTGTTGATGGTGAAGCTGTCGGCTTTGCTCATCTGAAAGGAGCTTAGTATCTCCATATCAGTATCCGCCTGTGTCTTCCACCTGTTTTGCTTCGTCAATGAGCATCACAGGGATACCCTCGCGTATCTCATAAAGGAGTCTGCACGCGTCGCATACTATGTATTTTTCGTCTTTGGATTCCCTGACAGGCAGTTTGCACTTGGGACATGCCAAAACGTCGAGAAGCTCTTGTTTTATCATAAGTCACCTGAGAGTTATGTTTGTGTCCAATTTAGAGCAATTTGCGGATAAATACAAGGATTACAGCAGTTCAATTTCGGGTTTGCCGAAATAATAGCCCTGAACGTAGTCAACGCCGAGTTCCTTCATGGTTCCGTAGATTTCCTCGGATGAAACGAACTCGCCGATTGTCTTTATCCCCGCCCTGCGGCACATGCTGACGATTGTCTCCGTGAGCAGGCGGGCGCGTTTGGATTCAAGTATCTGACGGGTGATGGAACCGTCTATTTTAAGGAAATCCGGCTGGAGCGAAAGGATATACATGAAGTTTGAATAGCCTGTGCCGAAATCGTCGATGGCTATAAGGCATCCTTCCTGTTTCGCTTTGCTTACGAACGCCGCAAGCTCACTGAGGTTGTCTATGCCTTCGGATTCGGTTATTTCAATTGTGACCCTGCCCTGAAGACCGTATTTGCGTACTGCATCGAACAGTTTATTGTGCATCCTCTGGTTCAGAACATCCTCTTTGTCAAAGTTGAAAGAGATGCGTTTGTCCGTATCCTTTATCTTGTCGATGGTCTTCATGAGCATGATAGACGACAGGTCGTTGTAAAGTTTTAGCTGTTTGGAAAGCTCAAGGAAGCACATGGGCGGAATGAATTTGCCGTTTTCGTCCTGAATACGTATGAGGGCTTCGTGTTTGAATATCTTTCCTGTGGCAGTGTCCGCTATGGGCTGAAAATGCGGCACAACTCTGTCCAGCCGCACAGCATCGCGAAGTGCAGTGGTGTACTGTATTGTTTCGCGCATCTGTTCGGCAACCTGGTGCACTTCGGAATAGGTTGTGAGCGTTTTTTTATTTTGCCGCGCCTGTTTGATAGCCATACCCGCCTTGACCATGGGGTTGTCGTGTCCAAGGGCGGTACCGGATGTCAGGTTAAGCTGTATCTCGTTGCCGTCATGGTGAAACCTGTGTTCTGTTATCTCGTGCATGATATGCTTTATGGTTAGGTTGAACTCGTTGATGTCGTTTATGCCGTCGGCGAGCACCGCAAACTCATCGCCACTGAGCCTGTATGCCGTCATTGACAAGTCAAGTTTGCTTTTCAGCAGTTTTGCGAAATCTTTAAGTATTTCGTCGCCGGCCTCAAGCCCGTAATAGGTGTTTATGGTGCTGAACGAGTCGATGTTTATGATAGCGAGTGCGGGTTCAGTTATCTTTTCAAGGTCGAGCCTCATTCTTGTTCTGTTGGGAAATCCGGTGAGCGGATCTGTGTACTGTTTCTTGATCTGTTCCTGCTGAACGTAAACTTCCGTAAGGTCTTTGCGTATGGAGAGATATTCGGTTATGCGGTTGTTGTCGTCTCGGATGGGTACGACAGAGGTCTCAAGATAGACCGTGTGCCCGTCTTTTGCCTGATTGAGTATCATGCCGGACCATATCTGCCCCTCCTGCAATGTGGAGAACATCTCTTCATATGTTTTCTGGGGTGTGTCGGGATGGGTGAGAATGTCATATTTGTTGCCGACAACCTCTTCAAAATTATAACCCACGGCGTTGAGATAAGCCCTGTTTATGTATTTCATAACGCCGGTGCTGTCCATTATGCACATAAGGTTCGAGGCGTCCACACCGCTGAGGTACTGCTGTATACGTGCATTTGCCGCTTTAAGTTTTTTATTGGTTTCCGCCATTTTTTTCTTTTGTCTTACGAAATAAAGAGTGAAAAGGAACGCAGAGATAAGCTGCGAAATGACAAGAAATACCAAAACTACACTTAATGACAGCAAACCTGACATCTTTTCTCCGGGTTAGGCATTTGCCGTGTTAAAATTAAATCATTGGAATCAGATATCTTTATGATATATTATATTTCCAGTCGGAAAGTAAAGGGTTAAATATGACGAAATCTGACAAATTCAGACTTTTTTATTCTTTAAATGATTATCTGAAAGACAAATACGGGCGCAAGGTGCGCAAAATATCTGTTGACGCAGGGTTTACTTGCCCAAACCGCGACGGGCTGAAAGGCGAGGGAGGCTGCATTTACTGCAATGTGGATTCATTTACCATCTCTTCCGAGAACTCCATAACCTGTCAGGTGACAGAGCGCGCAGAAAAATTACGCGCGCAGGGGATAGATGCTTTTATCCTTTATTTTCAATCATATTCAAACACTTATGCAGATATGGAAACAATACGCAGGCGTATGGAAAAGGCCCTTGTTGACGAAGGTATAGTCTCAATTTACATCGGAACCCGTCCCGACGTGATAGATGCGGAAAAACTGCAATACTATTCCGGTCTGAACGGGAAATATGAGGTTATGCTGGAATACGGGCTTCAGTCCGCAAACGACAACACTCTGAAAGTCATAAACAGAGGGCACACCGCTAAAGAGTTTGCCGACGCTGTTCGGCTCACCCATGAACATGGCATAAAGACCTGCGCACATATCATCTTCGGTCTGCCGGGGGATACCCGCGCGGACATGATGCGCTCTGTGGAGCTTTGCGTTGAACTTGGGGTTCACTCCATAAAGTTTCACCATCTGCACGTTGTGAAGAACACGCCCCTTGCCGACTGGTACTACAGGGGTAACTTAGACCTGCTTACAGAAGATGAATACATAGATATACTGGCGGAAGCGATAGGGCGGATGAAACCGGATATGGTTGTTGCAAGGCTCGTCGGTGATGCCGCTGGAGATACGCTGATAGCTCCCCTCTGGACAAACAGCAAAGCGGGATTTAAACAGAAACTGATGAAATATATGACGGAGAAAGGTATTTATCAGGGGTGCAGGCTTGACAATTCATTATGATAACCTGCTGACGTACTTTTTTGAACTGCTGTCGTTCATTCTGATAATGATAATACTGTCAGGCAGACGCGAGGCTAGGGCGAACCTTTCGTGGGTGCTTGCCGTCATTCTTTTTCCGGTGGTGGGCGCGCTGGCTTATCTGATTTTCGGTAATCCAAGACTCAAAAACATCGTAGAAAAGCGCATGAAGCGTTATCCTTTTCTGGACAGGACTATATGCAAGGACAAACGCTGCGAAGTGGATGTCGGTGAACTGGGCAGGCTTATAACAAAGGTTACGGGGATGTATCCGGTACGCTGCCGCAATCTGCACCTGATAAGCGACGCCGCAGAGAAATACAACCTTCTGGAAGCGGATATCATGTCTGCGAAAAAATACATTCTCATGGAATATTATCTTTTCCGCGACGACAGCGTTGGCGGGCGTTTTGCGTCTCTGCTTGAAGAGAAGGCACAGGCGGGCGTTAAAGTCTATTTCATGGTGGACGGCTGGGGTTCTATGGGGCTGATATTCGGCTCACTGCTGAAACGTCTGCGCAGAAGCGGCGTTGAAACGGCAGTATTCCACTCTCCCTTCGGGTTCAGAACCGCATCCCGCGTGAATTTCCGCAACCACCGCAAAATAGCAGTCATAGACGGCATGGTGGCGTATATGGGCGGAATGAACATCGGGCACGAATATCAGGAATGGGCTGATGCTCACCTTCGTTTCGAGGGGAACGCGGTCAACTCTGTTTCCGGATATTTCGCTGAGGACTGGATGTTCGCCACCGGCATGGACATTTCGGAGAATATCCTTGTGCCTAAGACCATGGACTGTGGCGACAGAACCGTACATATCATTCCGTCAGGCCCACACCAGAGCACGCCTATGATATATGATTCATTGTTTACCGTCATGAACAGGGCGAGACATTCGGTTGATATAATCACTCCTTATCTTGTGCCGAACCAGCCTATGATGGAGGTGCTGAAAAATATCTCCAAACAGGGAATAAAGGTGCGAATAGTCGTTCCCGGCAGAAACAACCATCCAATTATCGCCGCCGCAGGCAGGTCATATTACGAGGAGCTTATTGAGGCGGGAGTTGTTATTTACGAAGCCAAGGACAAGATGGTTCATGCAAAAATAATCACCGTTGACGGCATATGGACTACTGTCGGTTCGGCAAACATGGACACACGGAGTTTCAGGCTTAATTTCGAGCTTAATCTGATGGTGTATTCGGCGGATTTTGCGGAAGAAGTGCGCAATCTTACGCTTCACTATATAGGTATGTCAGACAGCATTTCACTTAGCGATCTCAGGAAACGCCCGTTCTATGTGCGCGTATTCGAAGGCGGATGCCGGACGCTGGGACCCGTACTGTGAGTATGAGGTTGCGTCTTCGCGTTATTCGACTGGGCTCATTCAGCCTTCGGTCAGTGTTCCCTGCGAAGACGGAACTAAATTACGTTTCTGCGAATCCAGCCTAAAGGAGGTTACACGCTCTGCTGTCGATGAAGTCAATGCAGAGAATGAACGTTCTGTCTCCGGATTCAAACCTTTTTGCCATAGTTCGGCAAAGCATACCAGTTGCCAGTGAAATATAAGGGTCTGTGTAGTATGAAAGAAGGTTAAGACTGTTTATGAAATAGAAGTATTCTTTAAGAGAGTGGTCTGTGCCTGTTTTTGAAGGGTGGAACAGACTGTGTTCGTTATCCGGTATGTTAAATCCGCATACCGTGTCTCCCACCTGCACCCCGTCTTCATCAAGGAAGTAGACACATTCTATGTCTTTATGCGTTCTGATGAAATCTTCGGATACATGCCTGAAATCTTCCGATCCGGTGTTGACAACTTCGTCCAGCATCCTGTTGAGGATACTTTCGAAATTTGCGTGCTGAAAGCGCTTCTGTTCTAGGTTCACAGCCATGTAGTCTTTAATTTCATAAGACAGCCCGTCCATCATTGACCGGCAGCAGAAGTCCTGAAGATCGCTGATGCTTTTAGGTTTTGAGAAGAAGAACCCCTGAAACAGGTCTGCGCCAAGCTCATGGCATTTCATTACGTCTTCTTTGGACTCTACGCCTTCGGCGAGGGTCAGTGAACCGATTTTCTTTCCGAGGTCTATGATGGATTTTATGATTGATTGCTGATAATAGCTCTGGCTTACGTTGTGGATCAGGCTTCTGTCTATTTTGATGATGTCCGGTTTTGATATTACAAGCCTGTTGAGGTTCGAGTGGAGCGCGCCGAAGTCGTCCAGAACCACGAACATGCCAAGCGCAGAGAATTTCTCCGTTATGGCTTCCAGCTTGGCGTTGTTCTCTATTTTCGATTCAAGTATCTCGACCGCGATGTTCTGATATTTCAGTCCGGCTTCGTCGGCATATATTTTCGTCCATGACTTGTCCTCGTCAATAACGTTGTCCAGAACGGACGCGTCAAAGTTGAGGAAAAGAACAAGGTTTGCATGATCGCGTATATTTGCGAACTCTTTCATTGCCGTTTTGCGGCAGAGCCTGTCCAGTTCAAGCACTTTGTTGTGTTTTTTAGCTTCACTGAAGAGAGTAATTGGGGAAATAACCGTACGGTCGGCGGGGTTGATACCCCTGCAAAGAGCCTCAACGCCGACGGCCTTTTTGAGCTTCAGGCTCAGGATAGGCTGAAACTCAATCCGTATAAGTTCTTTTTCTACAATTTCAGCAATGTCAAAACCGATGTTTTCCAAAAAAATCTCCGCAGTTCTCAGGATTTGAGACTATCAATAAAGTCTATGCACAGAATATAATTTTCGTCCCTGATGTTTAGGGTGCATGACATCGTTCGCAAAATGTTTCCGGATGTGCTTGAGATAAACGTGTCAGTAAAATATCGTCCGGCATCCAGTTTTTTCAAGTAGTAATAATAGTCTTTCAGTGAGTGGTCGGAGTGGTTTTCATGAAACATGCTGAAAGACTTTGTTTTTCTTATTTCGTGGGACGGATTCATAACGGAAGGCAGAGTCTGCATCCCCGCATTGTCAAGAATGAATATTCTCTCTATCTCAGGGAAAAAAGTTATGTTAGCTATAAGCGCTTTATAGAACGCCTCAAGGTTTCTTCCCTTTGCCTCCTGTTTCAGGAGCGAAGTTATATTCTCAAAGTTTGTGTGTCTGTTCTTTCTGATGGTGACATTTTCCGCCAGCTTGTTCTTAACGTAGCCCACGGTATAGTTTATCTTGTCCTGAATGAAGCCGATGGCGCTGCCTACGTCGATACATGGTCTGTGGAAGAAAAAGCCCTGATAAAGGTCTATGCCCAGTTCATAGCTTTTCATGATATCTTCCATATTTTCAAGCCCTTCCGCAAGTGTGAGCGCTCCGGTCTTTTTCGCAATATCTATTATGGATGTGATTATTGACTGCTGATAATAGTTATCGTGGATGTTGCGTATCAGTCCCATGTCGATTTTGATAATGTTGGGTTTCGAAAGTATGATACGGTTCATGTTTGAGTGCATGGCACCGAAATCGTCCAGAGAGACGTAATAACCGAGTTTTTTATAGTTATCCACAAAATTGACGAGGTTGTGGTTGTTCTCTATCTTCGATTCCACAATCTCAAGGGAGATGGAGGAATAGCTGATGCCGAACTCGTCTGTAAGCGCTTTCGTATAGTTTGCCGATTCCGTATCGTTCTTATCGATGACACAGGTATCGATGTTCAGAAACAGCAGATATTTATTGTAGTCGGGGATGGTTTTATACGACTTCATTGCCGTGCGGCGGCAGAGACGATCCAGATCAAGGTCACAGTTTTCAGCCCGCGCCATTTCAAACATGATGCTTGGCTGGATAATGTTGCCTGTTTCGGAACAGATGCCTCTGGAGAGGGCTTCAAACCCTACAATTCTCATTTCTTTCAGACTCACCACAGGCTGAAAGACAGTGACGACGTTGTTTTCCCGCAAAATACGTTTAATAAGAGTATCTTCTTTCACTCAAACGCCCGATAAATAATTATAAGTATGGGGATGACTGTACATGATAATTATATAAAGAGCAAGCCTTGTCTTAGGCTGTCTTTAAAAAGCGCAAAGCGAATTGTTAGGATGTTAACTAAGCCCCGCCAGAAATATTATTGCGGGGCTTTCAGTTACGCTGTTTTTCTGACATCCTGACCTTCTTTAAGCGACTGGGCAAGGCGTTTTGCCTCGTTTGCCGTTATCAGCAGATTCAGAAGACTTTCCATCTCCTCGCGGGAGAGTGGTTTGTCGGTTGAAAGCAGGTCGCGGGCTATGGATATGTGCAGGTTTGCAATGCCTGTGAGCTGCTTTATCCTTTCGTCTTCCTTTTCGTTGAAAAATGCCTCTGTGTCCATTCTTTCCTCCTTAAAAGAAGATAGACATAGGAAAGCAATTAGAGTGCCATTTCAGGCTTTGATTTTAAGATTTTGTGCGACGATATTGCCGACTTTGTTAAGTTCTTCCAGCAGCAGGGCAACCGCCTCTCCGGTCTTTTTCCCGTCGTCCGATTCGGTTGCTGATTCTGCGTTTTTAGCCGTTTGTGCCAGTTTAGGCATGGCAAGATTTTCTGCATATGAACCGAGTGAGCGGAAAATATCGGTAAGTGCTGTATTGTCAGACTGGGCAGCGGTCTCCTTGCGGATGGTTTCCGCAGCTTTCAGAAACTCCTGCAAAGCCTTGATAAACAGTGCCTCATTGCCTCCGAAGCCGCTTAGTCCGGCAGTGAAATCTATGTGACCTGACGGATCGAACATGTGTGTTCCGACCGGTATTTCGGATCGTATGCGCACAGCTTCAGTAATAGCTTTGGATATCTCATTTATCTTTAACGGCTTACTGATGGCTCCCGTCATGAGTGCCGTTTTCATTTTCAGTTTGTCTTCGTCTATTACGCTGGCAGTCATTGCATAAATGGGGGTGTCTGCGTTCAGTTTTCCCTCTCGTATCATTCTGGCTGTGGAATAGCCGTCAAGTTCGGGCATCATGATATCCAGTAAAATTGCATCAAAGGTCTCCTCTTCCGCAGCTTTAACAGCTTCTCTGCCGTTTTCCGCAAAGCTGACACTGACGCCGAGAAGCTGCATGAACTCGCTGGCGACTTCACGGTTAAGGCTGTTGTCGTCCGCCACAAGAACGTGTATCCTGTGTCCGGTTGTGCCCGCGCTGAGAAGTTCCGGCAGTTCGTCTTTGGAAGCCTGTCCGGTTATGGCAGTTACTGCCGTATGGAACAGAAGGGTGGGGGATGCAGGTTTTGCCAGAGTGGTTATTTTAAGTCCGGTATCTTTTTCCGGTTGTTCACTGCTTATGTATATCACAGGCGGCAGAAGCGAAACGTCTGCATTCAGTTTTTCGAAAACCTCAAGGGGTGAAGGTTCGTGCAGACGGTTTTCAAGCACAATCAGGTCGAATCCCAGTGTGCCGTCGTTTTTCAGGTTATTGCCTATTATCTTCATTAGCTCGATACTGCTGTCCGCGGAAACCACGTCGGCAAGAAGTTCCCTGAATATCGAGGAGATACTCCCCTGCTCGCCGGACATATTTTCGGATACGAGTATCCTTCTTCTTTTCAGTATGCCTGAGCGTTCTTTCATATCCTCCGCTCTGGTTACGTCGGTATTTTTCATTTTGAGTGTAAAAGAAAACGTGCTTCCTTTTCCGGGTTCGCTTTCAACAAAGACAGTGCTGCCCATTTTGTCCAGTATTTTTTTGCAAATTGAAAGTCCCAGACCGGAACCGCCGTATTTTCTGGAAGTTTTGCTGGAAATCTGTTCGTATGAAGAGAAAATTCTGTTTATTTTATCTGCGGGGATGCCTATTCCGGTATCCTTGATGCTGAATTTCAGAGTGCTGTAGGACATATTTGACTCAGTGCAGTCTATCGTTATCGTCACGGAGCCTTTGTCTGTGAACTTGACAGCGTTCGAGCCTATATTGGATAGTACCTGAGTAAGTCTGGTCGGGTCTCCTTTAACATACATGGGCACGTTGCCGCCTATTTCCAGATACAGCGAAATTTTTTTCTTCTCCGCCTGAACCTCAAGGATATCCTTTATGCTTTTTACCAGATCGGGCAGGTTAAAGCTGATGTTTTCCAACTCCAGTTTTCCCGCTTCTATTTTGGAATAGTCGAGTATATCGTTGATTATCTCCATCAAAAGTGTGGCGGAGGAATGTATTTTGCTGATGTATTCGTACTGTTTGGGATTAAGTCCGGTTTGCAGCGCGAGATAGCTTAAACCCAATATTGCATTCATCGGAGTGCGTATTTCGTGGCTCATATCTGTAAGGAATTCGGTCTTAACCTCATTGATGTATCTGTAGTTGTCCAGAGCTGATTCCAGCCGCTGATTTGCTTCTTCAAGCTGTTTTGTGCGGTTGTTTATAGTATTTTCAAGATTTTTGTTTATATCTTCAATGGCGTGTATCTGCCTGTTCTGTTCCCAGAGATTGCTGTAGAGATTCATGCTGAGGTTATTGTATGCCTCAGCCAGAACGGTTATTTCCGTGTTTTCGTTGAACGACAGCAGTTTCGGTTCCTTTTCAAGGGTTATTTCATTATCGGTGACGTGTTTTGCTATGTTTTCTATGGGTCTGAAAAGCACTTTTATCATAAAACCGGACACAAGCGCCAGGGCAAACAGCCCGTATGCGGCTATGGAAGCAGCCTGTTTCATCACTGCCGAATACATCTGGGTAACTTCTCTGGTTGTATCATTGACAAGAAAAAGCCAGCCTATCCTGTTAGATGAATAGTCGTAAAGCGGTATTTTGCTGGTCATATAGAATTTGTCGGAAAATCGGAATATGCCTTTCTTTTCCATTAAATTAGCTGCGACTATTTTTTTGGCGCGTTCGGAGGAAAAATCATATACCAGAAGGTTTTTATAATGAAGCCACGGGGATGATTCCTGAAAAAATTTCGCTTTGCTGGCCATCTTTTTATCCAGAGCGACTGAATAATCTATACCTGTGCCTGATTTTGCATTGCGGAGCATATTGTCTATGCTGCCGCCGAACTCCACTGTTCCGACAGACTCGAAATTATACCAGACGGGTTTGACAACACGCAGACCGAGCCCACCTCTGCCGGCTTCAATACCAGCCACCATGGTTTTCTGTTCGTTTGCCTTAACCACGGTTTTTCTGAAACTTTGCAGGTTATCGCCGTAATTCTGTTTGCTGTGTACCCTGTAAAAACTGACTGCGGGTGGAATATGAAACTGGAACTGTTCTATGTCGTAAAGATGCTTCAGCCGTGTATCGTAAATGTTATCAACCAGTTTTGCCAGCCCTTCGCGGTCTCTGCGGGCAAATTTTTCCACAAGTGTCTGATTGTCGGTGAGAGTGTCCAGCCCAAGGGAATACTGCCTTATCATAGTCTCCTGTTCGGTTTCAAAGACTTTGCCGAACATGGCGAACGCTTCTTCATTTTTACTGATAATATCGCTGCGCAGTTTGAAGTACGTACTGAAAATAAGAATAAAAACAGCAACAGACATAAGAGCCGCCGTAAAGGCGAGAATACGATATCTGAGGCTGCTGAAAATTGGTTTCATAGTCTCATTCCCAAAAACATTATAATATATATTTATCATGTTTTTTGCGTAATTGCCAGTAATTTGAAATTTAAGTCACGAACAATAAAGAAGAATTTCTATTGTTTCGTATTTATTTGAGTTTGCCGGTTTTTATTGTGAGCTTCTGTTTTGAATAAACAGATGATTCGACGCCTCCGCAGCTTCCTTTGGATATATGTATGACAGAGATATCCACCGAAAAGGTACCCTCTCTGTTGAATATCAGAGTTGTTTCCGGTATTGCCGCTTCGGCTGTCATACCTTCAACCTCAGATACCTTTACGGTATAGAAATCTCCTCCCCCCTTTTTCGGTTCCGGTGCTTCTGTGCGTATGCGGATTGGCGTGTCTGTCGGAGCAGATATGACAGTATCCGCATATGCTGCTATGCCGGAAGTACTCATTAAAACGAAAATTAATAATATTTTCATAGGTTTAGGTTGGGGCGCCTTAAACGCCCCGTATTGTCAGTTATCCTTAACCGCCAGCACAAGCTGCGGAGCTTTCGCCTCGACAAACCTTGTGGACGGGTTAAGCCGTGTGAATTTGCCGAATCCTTTCGGATACTGCACGCCTTTCTGTGCTTCCGGAGCGGAAAGCTCCACCAGTGTAAGAGCTTTTGCCGGACAGCCCTGAACACAGGCTGGCATAAGTCCCGCGTCGATACGTTCAACGCACATGCTGCATTTCTCCGCACGCTGGAGCACTTCATTGTCCTTGGGCGCGTGGTATGAGCAGCTTTTTATGCACTGACGGCAGTAGATGCATTTGTCGGACGAGTGAACCACTATGCCGTCTTTTTCGCGTTTTACATGCGCGCCTACAGGGCAGACCTGCACGCAGACGGGTTTTTCGCAGTGGTTGCATGAGAGCGAAAAGAAGGCTCTGTCCCTGTGGGGATAGTCCTTTGCCTCCAGCGGCTGAAGGTTTCTCCATGCCACGCCCGGTTCCTGATGATATTGGTTTTTACATGCCATGGCGCAGGAGTAGCAGCCGATACATTTTTTAGAATTTACCATAAAGGCAAGCTGTTTTTTCATGTCATCCCCCTCTATGCCTTCACTATGTCGCCGAACTGGTCGTGGATGGCAACGCCGGGGGCTCCCGTTTTGAAGGTGCCCATGTCGCTGGACGTGTCGTCAACCAGCTCCTGAACGTTGAAATCCTTTCCCTTGAACCACGCCTCATACATGAGAAGTACGTCGGGCGCTATGTTCTCTGTCAGGTTAACTTTCAGAGTGACGGCTCCGGTCTTGTTTGAGACCTTTACAGTGTCGCCGTCCTTGATCCCTTTGGCTTTGGCGGCTGATGGGTTCATGTATACGAGGGGACCCTTATTGAAGTCCTCCATATAGTCGATGTTGTTGAACTGTGAGTGCAGCCCGAACTGGGTGTGGGGCGTGAGTATGCGGAATTTTCCGTAGGGCTTCCTGCGTTCCTTATATTCCGGAAGCGCTTTGTGTCCGTACTCTTTGGCAAGGTCGGACATAAATTCGTATTTACCGGAAGGCGTGCCGAATTTTTTGTCGCTCCATGAGGCTGTGGAGGTGAGAATGGCTTTTTTTGGACCGTTTCTAAGCTCCTCCCAGCTTTTTATGCCGAAATATTTGTAAATTCCGTCGTTGAACTCTTTCTCCATCCACACTTTTGTATCGGTTATCTGCGGGAAAGTGCATGAACCTGCTACCTTTGCGTTCATTTTTGCGGAGAGCAGAGCAGCTATCTCAAGGTCGGATTTCGCCTCGTACTGGTTTTCGATAGCTTTTTCGTTCAGGCTCATCCAGTAGTGCCAGTAGGATACGTTGACTGTGTTCTCCTCGAAAAGCGTTGTGCAGGGGAGCACAATGTCGGAGTTCTGGACGGTTTCATTGAAGAACTGGTCAACAGTGACAACCATTTCGAGTTTTGAGAACGCCTTTTTCATCTTATTGCGGTCGAAATCCTGCGCAAACGGGTTTTTGCAGGCGACCCACAACAGACGTATAGGAGGCTCGTCCGTTGTGAGTATCGACTCTGCTATCTTGTTGATGTTTATGGTTCTGTCGGAGTATGACTGCGCTTCTCCCGCTGTCTGGTCAAACTCGCTTTTAATCTTGTCCTTTCCTGTGTAGCCCACTGAGCCTTCGGGTTGTTTCTGCACCATTGCGTTGTAGTTGAATCCCCATGTGGAGAGATGCCCGTATCTCGCGCCGCCGCCCTCTTTGCCGATGTTTCCGGTGAGTGCCGCAAGAGCATCGATTGAGCGCACGGATGCGCCGCCGTTGGTGTGGCGCTGCATCCCGTATCCTATCCAGATTGTCGCAGGATCCGCCTTCGCGTATTCATCGGCTATCTGACGGATAATTTTTTCGCTTACACCTGTTTCGGCAGCCGCCCATTTAACTGTGACGTGCTTGTCCAGATACGCTTTAAATTCTTTGAAGCCTTTTGCATATTTGGTCACAAACTCTTTGTCGTACAGCCCTTTTTCAACTATGTGCTTCGCCATTCCCAAAGCCAGAGCGCCATCCTGTCCGGTTTTAACACGGATATAAGTGTCTGCTTTTGCTGCTGTCTGGGTGAGGATAGGGTCGATGACCACGAGTTTTGCGCCTCTTGCCTGTGCCTCGTATATGAATTTCATAGTATGAACGGAGTTCCAAGCAGGGTTTCCACCCCATACGATGATATATTTTGCCTTTACCATGTCTTCGGGGTCGTTGCACCACATGTTGCCCATGTCGAAGTTCTGTGCGTCTATGCCCGCAGGCCAGCAGGGCGTTCCGACAAAGCGTGTGGTGTAGCCGAGGGACGAGAACATGCCCTCAACGCCGTAATGGGTTATGCCGAAGTTGCCTGAGTATTTGTCCAGCGCCATGCCGAGAAGTGAGCCATCCTTCTGTTTCATTTCAAGTATCTTGTCGGAGATTATGCCAAGAGCTTCATCCCAGCTTATGCGCCGCCAGTTTCCGCTTCCGCGTTTGTCCTGAATCATTGGGTATTTGATCCTGTCAGGGCTGTAGACTCTTCTGGGGTATGAAAAGCCTTTAACGCAGAGCGCGCCGTCGGTAAACGTTGATTCTTTCGCGCCTTCGACAAACTCGATTGCGCCGTCCTTAACATATGTCACGATACTGCATGTGTCGTAACAGTTTCTGGGACAGGCGTTGCGGAAAGTTTTCAGACCGGATTGATACGTCGTGCGTTCCCACGCCTCCGCTTTAAAAAGACCCGCAGGGATGGATGCCAGTGCCCCAGCAGCCGCAAGACCTTTCAATATCTCGCGTCGGGATAGGGAGCAGACATCTTCAAGTCTCTGCTTTTTGTTGCCGTCCATTTTAGACCTCCTGAGCAGCTAGTTCGGCAACGGCGGATTCTATCCACCGTTTAAGAATAAACAGCATATAGTCAACGGCGGGCGTTTTCTGTTCGTGCTCAGTTTTGCTGAGAAACAGCCTTACCCACTCGTTCATATGGTTTTTTATGAAGTATTTACGGATTTCCGAAGCCTCTTTGGCGATGTTCTCCAGCCGTGTCAGATAGCGGCAGGCGTCCAGTTCGAAGGGGAGGCTGTCTTCCGGTATGTTCACGCCGTTCGGCAGTTCAAGCCCTATAGTGAGGTAAAGGTTTTTAACGCATTTTGTTACATGACCGTTATATGCCATATCAGTTTCCAGATAATAGGATGCCAGCATCGGAGCGGCAGGTGCAGATGGACCGACAAACAGCCTGTTGAAGCAGTATTCCTCTTCTACCCAGTCGGTTTGTGACGGCTCTTTTCCGTTAATTCGGCACATTTCGTGATATGCCTGTTTCATTGTATCCTGCGTTCCGAAATAAAAGAAGTCACGCAGTTGTTCAAGGATGTTTTGGGTATTTTCTGCGTTATACATTTCCGCCTCATACGTTTTTTATACGTTATTATAGACGGGTATGGATGGTGGATGAATGTTAGAGATGGGGTAATTATCGGGTATGTTTTCTACCCGATATGCGCGGCAATATACTTCGCTCTGCTGCGTCAGATTCACTTCATTCGCAACACATACATCATTTGTATGCTTTTGCTCATCTCAGAAAATCTTCCTTGCATAGCTCGCATCTTCCCGCTTTGTCTAATTTTGTATTTTTTATAACCTCCGCCTTGAACTGCTCGGTTATGAAAAGCAATTGAGAGACGGTCTCTGCGGGTGCAACGAAGCAGTCTCAGGTGTTGGTCAGAAAGGAGTAAAGATTCAGGTCTTTGCCGTTGAGCCCAAGTTTCTTGCGGATGTTCTTTCTGTGGGTCTGCATTGTTTCAAAAGAGATATTCATTATGTCGCCTATCTCTTTACTGCTTTTTCCAGCCTGAATAAGCTGGCATATCTGTATCTCCGCCTTGCTCAGCTTCATAAGGCTTGCGCTGTTCGCCGCGTTTATTCCTGTCAGCGATGAGAGCTGTTCTTTTATCATGTTGGCGTACATTTTTCGTATCTCAATGTTGTCTTCGGCTGCAAGTTTCTGCATGGAAGGAAGTATCTGCGTTGTAATACGCTGCGCTATGGTGCGTTCGGTCTCTTCCTTATCCTTGCCTATGGTCTTCATAACATTGCGAAGGGTGACGTTCATCTCCTCCGCAGCCGCTTTCTCGTGGAGTATGTTCTCTTCCATTAGTTTTTGCTGAGTGATGTCGCGCACAATCAGGTGCAGAAAAGGTTCACTGCCGAGCGTCAGTTTGCTGGTGGTCACGTTTGCGGGGAACGAATCTCCGCGGGTTGTTACACACATGGTTTCCGTACTGCTTATGTCTGTGTCTGCAAAGCTGTTTTTAATTGTTTTGAAACCGTCGGGGTGGAATATTTTAGCGCAATTTATACCGGTAAGTCCTATGCTGCCGAATCCGAACATGGTATCCGCCTTTTCGTTGGACTGGACTATGCCGAGGTTTCTGTCCGCAAGGATTATCCCTTCTCCCGCACTGGAAAAAAGTGAACGGAAAAGGTTTTCCGATTTTGAAAGCGCTGCCGTACGCTCGTTAACAAGCTGTTCCAGCCGTGCCCTATGCTCCACCATACACGTTATGTCGCTGAGGATTATGACGTATCCTGCGGAAGCCAGAGAAACTTTTTTCAGAGGCACAACGCCGAGAGTGACGATTGCGGTGTTGTCTGGCAGACGCACCTCTTTCTGTGCCTGTGCCGGGTATTCTTTCAGGAGTTCGCCCATGGGCATCGGTTGTAGACCGATATAAAGCCACACGGCGGAACCGATGGCGTTCTGTCCGAATTTTTCCTCAGCGGCGCGGTTCATCTCAAGGATGCGCCCTTCGGAATCGGTGACAAGAACGATGTCTGACGTCACCTGAAAAATGTTCTCATATTTATTTTTGGCAAGGGTGAGTATGCGGTCGGTTCTTTCCAGCATCTTCATCCTGTCGTCTCTGGACTGTTTGTCCCATTTGGATATGGCAATTGATTCAACACAATCGAGCATTCTGCGGAACTCTATGTAGAGTCTGAGTTTTTCACCGGATTGAGCGGGAGATGAGAGGATAATGTCGTCAAGAGAGTGTATAAGAGTTTTAAAACAGCCGAAGAACATCTCCGCAGTGATTCCGCGGGCTTTGTGGCGTTCCGCCATCATGATAAGGCTGTCTGCTATCTCTCTGCTGTTTTTCATGATATACGCAAACTCGACGGGTTTTCCTTCCGCCAGATGCTTTTTCATCGGCTCGATAACACCGAGCAGACTGCGGATGCAGTCATCCCGTTTGGCGGTGGTGTGCTCAAGGTACCCTGCCGCCTCCATGTGGCGCGTCCAGCCATCCAGAAAAGTTTCCATCTCTTCAATAAAGCCGTTAAGTAAATCAGTGAGCATTTTTGCCTCTGAAAACAGGATAACAGAAATCGTATCCGTTTTTCAACTTTCAGTTTCCGGAGAAACGAGGGTGATTCTGATTTTTATATCAGGCATAACGGTATATGCCGTAAGTTAAACATAATTGTATTGCTGTGATATTTCCTGTGTTTATTTCATTTTTTCAGATGAATGTTTATTATTTATAATTTATTGTAAAATAGAGAATAAATAATATTTATGTGAAATATGTTAATTCATAAATGCAAGCAATTATACAAAAATTCAATATTTCTATTAAACAGGATGATATTTTTCTTGTGATTAATCTTTTGACAATTCCTGTTAAGCAAATATACTTATTAAGTATTGGAACCCAAAGGGGCAGGGATGGACGATTTTAAACTTTATTCAAAGAATTTTGTGCTCATTTGCGTTTCGGGCTTTCTTTATTTCGGCAGTTTTTATTTTCTTTTGCCAACTATTCCGCAGTTTGTTCACCATATCGGCGGTTCGGCAGGGCAGATTGGAGCTGTAGTCGGTTTTTTCACGCTTACCTCCGTTATTCTGCGACCATATTTCGGTAAGCTCGCCGACGGATACGGGCGAAAAAAGTTTCTTCTGGCTGGTTCCGGCATGTTTGCGCTCCTGTTTGTTCTATATTCACATGCGGGCGGAATATCGCATCTTTATATCATACGTCTTTTTCACGGCGTTGCCCACGGGTGTTATCTTGCCGCGGCATATGCCTACGTTGCCGACCTCGCGCCCATACAGCGCAGAGGCGAGGTTATGGGTGTGTACGGCGTTGCCAACGTTTTTGCAATGGCGCTTTTTCCCGCATGGGGCAGCCGTATAATCACCATCACCCATGATTTTAATTATCTGTTCTCACTGTCCGCCATAACGGCGGCCTTGTCCTTTCTTTCGCTTTTGCTTATAGACGACCGCAGACCGGAGACCCACGGCGTGCAGAAAAAAGGGATATTTGAAGCCGGGCTGAAACCGCCTGTTCTGGCGGCATCCGTCACCTTTTTCAGCGCTTCAACCGTCTATGGCACCGTTATAACGTTCCTTCCGGTCTATGCTCCGGAGAAAGGTATGGCTGATTTCGGCATATTTTTTACGGTTTATGCTGTCTTTACGCTGCTGAGCAGAGTTGCGGCGGGTAAACTTTCAGATATCTATGGGCGCAGAAAAGTTGTTCTGCCGTTTTTGTCGGTACTTGCTGTCGCCACCTTCTGTCTGCCGTTTCTGTCAAACCTGTATATGCTGGCTTTCATCGGCGCGCTTTTCGGGCTTGGTTTCGGTGCTTTTATGCCCGCGCTTACGGCATACGTTGTGGACAAGACTGAGCCGCAGGAGAGGGCAGGTGCGCTGGCATTCTTTACGTCTTTCATGGACGTGGGGATAACCACGGGCGCAATAGTGCTCGGCATCATCGGCGGATGGCTTGGTTTCGAGGTGATGTACGGTTTTGCAGGCGTTATTCTGTCCTGCGGAATAGTCTTTTTTGCGTTTTTTTCTCGAAGGCGTGCAGAACGAACATAAGCCCAAGCAAATATAGAACGAGGTGGTCTTTATCATCTTTTTATTATATTTGCGCGTTTGATTGCGAAGGTGTCCAGAAACTCATCCACGAACGTATCACGCACGGCTATGACAATCGTTATCCTTCTGCGCAGAAGCTCAGTTATCAGCGCGTTCCAGCCTTCGCCGTTTATTTCAAGTTTTCCGGCTTCGTCTATGAAAACGTAATCCGCGTTTTCCGAGTCTTTCAGCACCTTTTCTTCGAATATTTTTACGGCATCGTCTGAAAAGTCAAAAGTACCCTCCGCATTGCGTTTGCAGAAGGGTATTTCCTCTGCCGTAACCAGGTCGGTGAGTCTGTAATCGTCCTTCCTCTCCGCATAAACGTTTGCGCGGCAGATGAATCCGCATACCCGGAAATCCTGTTTCAGCCTGTCCGCCTCTGCTGCCATGAACGTTGTTTTTCCGGCATCAACAGCGCCCGTAACTAGTGTCACGTTCGCTTTAACGTCGTCCAGCATATTGTCGGCGGTTATCAGTAACTGCTTTACTGCGCTCATTGGTTTTGTACGGATATCTTTGCCTGTTACCACGGAGCCGACGGCGCGGTTTGTCTCCCATGCGGTCGCAACGGTTTTGTCCATCCTGTCGCCGTACTTTCTGCGTATTGCTGCGGCTATGCGCGGATGTTTAAATTCGTTCAGTATGCCGTTAACAGCTATGGTCATGAGGCACGCCCTGAAAACCATTGCCAGACCGCCTGATATGGCTTTGGGGCTGAGCATCCCTTTGTCTCCGGCATAGATGAAAGCGCCGGAAAGGAATGAGACTATCAGCACGGGGATATAAAATTTAGGATTAAGCATCCTTTTAAGCGATTTTGAATAGCGTATTGCAGCGAAGATGAAATAGATTCCCAGAAAGGGTATCACAGAGGGATACGAATGCATGAAAATAAGACCGACCAGCATCGCCAGCACAGCAAAGAACATCCATACCAGCGACGGTTTGAAGTTTGATGGTGCTGCCGCTTTCTGCTTTTCCGGTTTGAACGACGGAACGTTTTCTGTGTATGTGATTGTTCTGATGTTGGTTTCCAGATTGTGCCCTATGAATGAGCCGATAGCAGAGGCTATGACTCCGCAGATGAAATATATGGCAATAAGAGCAGCTATGCCCCATATCGGGTCGATGTGTTTGAGCCCTGCAAGTCCCACAGTGCCTTCGAAGAACTGCTCGTAAAGGATATAGATGTTGGGACCGAACATCATAAAGGCTCTGAAAAATTTATGAAGTATCGTCCATATCAGCGCAAACCCGCCTCCGATGGCATAGCCTATAGGGTTGTTTCCGCCTATGCGTGCGCCAAGCTCCATTAGGAACCCCTCAATTGTTATGGCGATTGCCGGAACTATAAGGTTCGGGCTTGGGGAAAACAGTTTAAGGAGTGCGGAAGAAAGCCCCGCTCTGTAGAAAAGACCTTTCTGCCGCCACCTGATGTTTATGCCGGACATAAGGGTGATTGCGATGAACGTAAGTATGTAGCCTTTCATGGGAATACGCATGTTGTGCAGAACAGAGCCGAGAGACATTTCAGACGTGCCCCATATGCCGCCTGCAACAGCACCTTTTTCCCATTTTGAGGCTGATGAGACGTTGGTTATTTTTGACATGGAACCTTCCCTGATACGTTATATAATAAATACAATAACGCTTCTGATAAACTTATAGATTACAAAGATTAACGGTGTCAATATTGTTAATAATGCGCTAACGGGTGAATAACGTGTTAACCTTTATTTGCTGCCGCATAATTTTGATATTGAATAACGCATTAATAATGAAACGTTTATTACAGTTAAACGGAAGGAATTTTTGTCTTTAATTTTTTGCAGGTGCATGTAATTATGTCATATAATTGAAATGCAGGGAGGGTGCCATGGCAAGAGGGAACGGCAGAGACCACAAATATATGCTGGACAGATGGAAGAAAAAATCGGGTTCGTATCCCAGATATAAGAGCAGCGAAGACGTTATTGAGGCGCGTATCGTAAATTCCATGAAAAAAGCTGGGATTGATTTCAGCGGAAAGAGTATCCTTGATGTCGGCTGCGGAACAGGCGTTTATACCATCCGCATTGCGAAAGAGGCGGGCAGTGTCACAGGTATTGACATATCACAGGAGATGCTCTCTGTGCTTGAGCAGGACGCTGCGGCGGAGGGCTGCCAAAACATAGAAACAATCATAAGTCCTTGGGATACTTTCGACACCGGAGGAAAGCAATGGGACATTGCCGTGTCCACAATGACACCTGCCGTGCAGCTCGCGGAGGACTATCAGAAGGTGCGCGACAGCGCAAGGGAGGCTGTCATATATCTTGGCTGGGGCGGAAAAAGGGATGTTGAACCCATAAAGTACATCGCCGGAAAGAGTCAGGTAAAACCGCGCGTGTTCAACAATTCGCAGAATATGCGCAAATGGCTGGACGACAGAGGCATAGCTTATTATTCCGAGATTTTTGACGAGATACGGAACAAGACAATGCCTTTTGAAGAGGCAGTTTCATATTGTCAGGACGAGCTTGAGATAAGCGAGGTGTTCGCCCTGCAAAACGATATCGAAAAGGAACTGCAAAGGTTCACCGACGAGAACGGAATTGTACGCTTCAAAATAAGCGCCCGTTTGGAGCTTATCGTTTATAAAAAATAGATGAATCGGGCGGAGGAAGCCCTCCGCCTGAGTTTAATTGTTTTTTAAGCTGAGACCCGCCGCCGCGCATCCGTATTTCACAAGCGCATCGAAATCCTTCTCTTTCATGATTTCAAGCGTGGTTGGGTAATTCCTCGCCGTGTTTATCTCGTCTGTGGAAAGACCCGCTTCGTGCAGTTCGACATTACTAAGCAGGTCGTCGCCCATTGATATATACATGCCAGACCCGCGATTGTTTATGAAAAAATTCTGGAACGAGCGCACCCTTAATGACCTGTCCTGATCCATCAGTATGTTTACAAGATTACTCGCCCGTCCGAATGAAAGCGGGTTCGGAACAGGCTTGTCATCGAAAGGCGTTCCTGCATCGGAAACTATCATGAAATCGAGGTTTTTTGCGCTGGACTTGATGCACTGCCTGCCTATGTCAAAAAATGCCTCAGTGCCAAGGTTGTCATAAAGCCCGCCGTCGTATATGTGCATCTTGGTATAAGGAGGATAAACGCGCTCGGTTTTACCTGTTTCCCAGCCGGTTTCACGCTCCCAGATATATTTTTCCGTTTCTATCTCAACGGGACCGATGCCTATGGGAAAGGCAGCCGACACCGCCATTGCCGTTGCAGTTTTAAAGCTGCCTGCGGCGGCATATCCGGTTTTATAGTCGCCCATTGTCCCGTTTTTAAACCTGAACCTGCGCCCGTTCTCCCCGTTTGTGCCGTTGATTGTCCAGACAGGAGCCTGCGGGAGGTCTGAAAGGCGGGATTTTATACCCCAAAGTGATTCTATGGTCTGGGCTATCACCGCGCCTCTGTTCAGGATATTTTTCCAGTTCGAAGGTTTAATGAGTGCCGCCATGCTGCTTTTTTGCAGAGAGGTAGTGGTAATGAGTTTTCTTATCTGCGGCAGGACACTGTTCAGGTATTCTGTATCGCCCGCCCACTTGTTCTTCGCGTAATGGAAGACCAGTCCCGTGAAAAGGCTGCCGCCGGAAACGGAGGATACGTTTGTAACCTTCTCCATGAGGTTGTTCTCTGCCAGAAATTTCAGCAGTCCCGCATGAAATGCCAATGCCCGCACACCGCCGCCTGACAGCGACAGCCCTACGTTGTTTAAAGTGGTTGTATTGCTCATGTCCGCTCCCTAATCCCCTGAAAATGGGTACCATTTTTCTTCAAAGAGATAGAATATTTTTTCGCTGGAGGCATAGGAGTTATCTGTCGGTACAAATTTTATTTTATTTGATGAGCAGTATATGAACGGACTGTCGTCATTATCTCTTCTTGCTGTGTAGATGCTTATGCAGTCTTCGTCGTAGGTTGGAACCTCATTGATAAGCCTGTGAAGCATTCTGCCATCTCTTTCGTCAGTAAGATAGAAACCGTCTTCCGGTAGACATAGTTCCTCGTTAAGTTTGAATTTAGCATCATATTTTATAATCCCGTCATCTTCTTTGTAAATCCACTGGAGAGGGTCGAAAGCGTTTCCCAGAGAGCTGTTCCAGCTTGCGTCACCTGTTTTCAGATTTGCGGGGGCATTATTGAGTATACCGAGTACCGTATTCAGAAGTATAACGTTCGTATAGTTGTTTTGTTCCAACATCTTCATTTTTTCATACAGTTCGTTCGTCAGAGCCTCATCATTATCCGTTACTATCGAAAACAGAGATTTAATTGCATCCGTGTTCTTAGTATCCAGGTTATAACACAACGCTTTTTCAATGTTGTAATAGCTGAACCTGTGGCATATCGCCCGTCCGTTGCCGCCTGAAAACGCGCGCACTGTGCTGTCATAGAAATCTCTGGGATTGTCAAACTGGGTGTATTCGCCATCAGTTGTTATGCCTATCATAATAATCTGCCTCCTGTAATTATATTCTCGGAGTGTACGGCGCTTCTTTCGCTCTGCCGCGCCGCGGCTGTTTAAGGGGTTCTCCGCCGAATTGCTCTATCGTTCCGTTTATGCTTTCCAGAATCACAGGCTCTTTCGCAAGGTTGATATATCCCGTATCCTGCGGGGTATAGAAACGAGTGTTTACCTCCTTCGCCAGTTTCTGCATGAACGCGTTCATATCTTTTGACGGTTCGCCTGATTTTTTTGCACGCCTGCCTGCGGGTTTTTCCTTTCTGTCCGTTTCGGCTATGACCCCGTTAACAGTGGATATGGCTGAACTTACAAGACCGTGGAGTTCTGAAACGTTCTTAAACGCTTCCGATGCGTCATTTATCTCTGAAACGTTTTCATCCGTGAGGTTGTGTTCGCCGCTTGTAAGGTTGTTCATGGCATCGACAGTGTTTTTCAGTGAATCTATTTCAACAGCGTCCGTTGTTGCCGCCAGCGACTGCTTCACCTGAGACAGTGTGTCGGCAAACGACCTTTGCAGCTCCTGAAATCTGGAGAAATCCTCGCCGAACTCGTCTTTATACCCGTCTATCATAGACGACATCATCTGTCCTGAGTTTTGCAGAAGGTTCATCGCATTCTGTATGCTTGCCACCATCTCCTCGTGAGTGGGCAGTTCGAATACGTCTTTTTTCATCCTGCCGGAAGACTGACCGTTTTCAAGACGGTTCAGATCGCCCTCCATCTGTCCGTTCATACTGCCGGTTGCGTTGTTTTTGAACTGATCGGCGCTTGTGCCGTGCCCGAAGCTGATCTGGGCGGTGTATTCGTGTCCTATGGCTCTGAATGTCACAGCCGCCCTGAAAGTCTGCTGACTGCCGGATACCATTGCCTCAATCTCCATTTTTTTTATAACCAGCAGAGAAGCCGCAGCATTAATGACGTTATTCACCAGCTTTAAAACCTCTTCGCTGAGTGCCCCCGCGAAGCTCACCGCCGCTTTAGCAATCTGGAGGGCGGCTGTCGCGGTGCCGATGGCGACGTAAATCCCTGCTTTGGCTATCTCGTATCCGGCTATCTCAAGCCCCTTCGCAATGGCTACGAAAGCCTTTTCCCACCAGTGTGCATTGCTGATGGCGTTGCGGCATCCGTCTATAAGGCTGTTCATGTAGTTAATCTGCTGATACAGCGAATCGACGTTCTGCTGGGCGCTGTCCAGAGACCTTTTTGCGCCGTCGATGTTTGCCCGCAACTTTTCAATGGCTCTGTTTATACGCTCCGTGACGCCTTTCAGCATGTCTTCCAGTCCGCTGGTGTCTATCAGTATGTATAGCGAGAAAAAGGCGTTCGAAAAATTTGCGTATGACGCTTCAATCTTCACTGTCGCTTTGAACACGCCAAGGAAATTCACCGAAGCATACAGGGAGATATTGCGCTGAATGTACATCAGGCGTGCTTCCGCCGTTATCAGCCCGTTCAGCAGTTCGATACGTCCGTCGAAATAGAATTGGACGTCCTTTTTGCCCGCCGACAGGAAAAACACCACGCCGTCCTGCGCATCCTGAGAGAACTGTTTCACAACGCTGTCAGCAGGCAGCGTGATCAGGTCTGATTTGCCTTTCGAACCTGATACCTTGCATATGCTGAATCCGCCTATTTTAAGGTCGAAAGCGTCTATCTTAGCAAAAGCCGTAAGTCCGTCGTTGGGACGGTATGATATCAGCAGAGCAAACTTTATGTCGAAGATGCTGACAACTCCGCATAAAAATATTCCCGCGCTTATCTTATAGCTGCCGAACTGCTTTTCGCCGATTATATCCGAAAAATAGAACTGCGCGTTCAGCAGTATCTTTCCATCCTTCGTGATTGTGTAGAGTCTCATTCTTGAGGTATCGGTCAGCGAATAGTCTTCGCCGGATTTCTGTACCTTTAAGCTGCCTGCCGACAAGGCAAGGGTCTTATCCGGTACGGTTTCCGCAAACTGTTTTGCGATATATTCCGCGTCTTTGGCATCCACCTTTGACGTGTCGAATCTGCTGTCCGAAGTTGTCAGGCTGAAGCTGTTTATCTGTATGAAATCCAGCGTATGAACGGCTTCCACATCCGTTCCCGTCAGGTTGACAAACAGGTCTGGGATGGACAGCTTGTTCACCGCGGCGCATAGCAGAAGAGGGTTCACAGCGGAACCTGCACATTCCAGCATCACGGCGGAAAACATCGACAGCTTTCTGATGTACAGAGATGCGGACATCCCGACCGTTATGCCCTTGTCAAAGCCGAGACTGATGATTATTCCGCCCAGTGAAATCCAGTCCGCCAGCTTAACGGGTTCTGCACTTATCATCTCGCCGGATATCATAAAGCTGCCGGGTGAAAAACTGCTGGCTGTTCTGAAATATAAACCTTTGAGCATATCTGCCTTTATCTGAAAAGTGCCGCTCATGGTGAAACTCAGTCCGGCGGCGAATCCTGCTGATATGTACATATCTTTTACGCTGACGTATTGCCCGTCCTTGTCAGGGATAGCAAGTGTACAGGCAAATGCGCCTTTATCCGTGTCAGCTCCCAGAAACAGCGATAGCTGTTCTATGCCGAAAATCTCTTTGAATGCAGAAGAAACAACGCTTCCCTGTCCGAAAACGAATCTGCCGCTGAGAATTACGTTATAACTGTCGGCAGGTTCAGGTATCTTTTCGTTTGATGCAGAACCGCACAGGGCGGGCAGGGTGATGCTTTTGCCGCTTCGGAACATGACATAAAAGTCGGATACGCTCAGATTTTTTCTGATAGTACCTATTATCTCCGCAAGTTTGCCGGAAGTTCCGCTGTCGTTCAGTTTCAGGAGAATTGCGGAATCACCACCGGATTTGAGCCCGCTGATGAAGAGACTGTCGGTGTCCAGACGGAATCCGTTTCCGTTCCTGTTACTGAACACGTCGATATCGCAATGGATGGGACTGACCGCTGACGGACAGTTTTTCACTATGCTGTCACCGATGCCGCCTCCGACAAAGTTGAAAAGTCCAGCGACAGAATCGTTTTGCAAGCTCGCTTTTCCGTACCAGTAAATATGTCCGTTGTCGTTTATAAAGCCCGCCTGTAAAGGGAGACCGCATACGGCTCCCTTTATTCCGAGCATTATGGACGGCTTTTTCTCAGGCATTCTGGAGTTCGGCAGGGATTGAGAGCTGTTGAAGTATTTTATCGTTTGCAGTATTCCAGATTGCAATGGTGAGAAGTTTGACGTCAATTATGGATTTTATGGCGGTTGGAACAAGACCTTCCGCAAGAATATCCAACCTGAAAGCGTATTCGCAATCGGTTTTTGTTCCGTCGCTGACCACTTTCAGATATATTGACGACAGCTTAATCTTGATTTCATCAAGGTTGATTTTGCTGTTTTCTGATGATGACTTTATTTTGTTTTTTATATCGTCTGCTGAAAGCCCTTCCTGTTTGCCGGCGAGTTTCTCAACATCCGCTATGAACTGCGCAATGGAGATGCCTTCATTCTTTTCAGTTTCGGGCTGTGTGAGCAGAATTTTGAACCCTTTGTCGAGTTTGAGGTATCCTGCTTTGAGATCTGTTCCCAAAAGTTTAAAATCAAGTCCTATTAGCATATTTACTGACATGATTTCCTCCTGTGAATATTTTATGTTTAAATTATAACACCTCCTGTCAATTCTGGTGTGAATTCATTGTGTGTACTGTGTGCCTGTTTTTGTCTAATACGTTGTAAAATAGTGCATAATAAGATTATGATTTTTTATTGATGAACATAAGTTTATTATTATATTATTGTTAAATCGTGAATCTGATTAAGGAAGACTACAGCGTGTCGGTTTTCAGTCGCATTGAGTTGTATCCGCATTTTACAAGAGAATCGAACTCGAATCCTGTCATCTGATCAAGCGAAGTCGGAAGGCTTCTGGCGGCGCTGACTTCGTTCAGAGTGAAGTCGTCGTCGTTTGTTATTGAAAGGAGGGAATTATCTGCAAGAGAGATGTAAATTCCAGCGTTTCCATTGTACTTCATAAAATACATGAACGAGTTCACTCTGAGCCTTCTGCTTTGCTCCATTAGTATGTTGATCAGTTTATTGACCCTGCTGAGAGAAAACGGGTCTGAGAGCGGAGTTTCTGTAAATGGAGAACCGGCATCGGAGATGATAATATAATCAACGTCTTTTGTATTAAGTTTAACGCCATGTTCACTGACCTCGTAAAATGTTTCGGTCCCGAGGTTGTCGTAAAGTCCGCCGTCGTATATGTGCAGTGTGCCGAATTCCGGTTTAACACGTTCTTTGTGATCTGAACCGTAAGGAATTTCAAGCTCCCATTTATAGGCTGCCGTATCTATTTCAACTGGACCTATGCCAATGGGAAATGCCGCGGATGCTGCCATGGCGTCTGCCGTTTTAAACATTCTGGCAGAAGTATATCCGGTTTTGTTGTCACCCATTGTTTCGTTTTTAAACCGGAAACGCTGCCCGTTTTCCCCGTTTGTGCAGTTGATTGTCCAGACAGGGTTTCGTGGGAGGTCGGCGAGGACGGAGTTTATACCCCATAAAGATTCTATAGTCTGTGAGATGACCAGGCTCCTTCTGTTTAAAACGTGCTTCCAGTTGGAAAATTTCATTAGAGCCGACATACCGGACTGCTGCAATGATGTGAAGATCATCATTTCTCTGAGTTTCGGCAGGATATCTGCGATGTATTGGGTATCGTTAGGCCATCTGTTCTGTGAGAGATGAAGCACGAGTCCGGTGAACAGACTGCCGCCGGAAACTGATGATATATTGGTAATTTTCTTCATAAGACCGTGTTCGGCAAGATATTTTACAACACCTGCATGATATGCTATAGCTCTTACGCCACCACCTGAAAGGGCAAGCCCTATCTTTCTGTTGTTTAATATGTTTCCCATCCTTCCTCCGGTCTGCAATGAATCATAACATAAAATGGAGGATAGTGTAATAATCCTGATAGATAATATATGTGAAATATTCTAAACATATTTCAGACTAGTTCTCGTTTGGTTGATTTAATGTTCTCTATGTGTTATTTTATGTTTATCAAATTATACGGAGGCGTGTTTTGAGTACAGAAGAAGTTGTCAAAAAAATTGAAGAAAAGTATGGCCCTTTTTATTCGGTTCCCAATCACTGCCAGTGTCCAAGGTGTAAGCAATACAAGTGGTATACAAACGGCAATGGGACTTATTTATGCAAAGGATGTGGCTACAGCTATACCTCTGAAGATTAGTGTTTTTTTATAACAGGAGAATTATATGGGTTTTTTCGGCGATATAATGAATCAGGTTAAAAACGGAGACTATCAGTCAATAAGGTGTCAGAATTGCGGAAGCACGTATAGCTTTAACATATCAAGGCAATTCCCTTATGCAATATGTGGAACTTGTCTGGAGAAAGCCGGATACTATGCCAAACAGAACGGTGATAATAATCTTTATAGAGAGATCGTGCAGGAGTTTAGAAGACGCGGTTCTCGCTGGTCATAAAAGGAATATCATGTCTGACAAATTTGGTAAGAACCATAACTATCCTTCGGATTCTCAGGGAAAAGACAAAGGGATTGATAAGAACGTAGAATATTCTACTTCAAGACCAAAAGATAACTGGACTAAAGAAACGAAAGACAAGGTTGACGGCACTCTCAAAAAGTAATTTGAACTGCTCCTTAGTATATTTAAAATGACTACAGGGGCATTTTTTAATTGTTTTGGTGTGCCAGAAACGGGCGATGCGGGAGTCGAACGCATAAAATTCAGTTCAGTACGACAATATACGTTATTTATCAGTAAGCCGACATTATCGAATATTACCGAATCTTACCCAGAGTGTGCCAAAAGTGTGCCAAATTACTCTTCAAAACTACCCTTATAAAGATAAGCGATATGCCCACTGCATCCACCAGTCAGAACTTTAACTTTACGCATTAAAATTTTTTGGTTTGGATTAGGATCATTATTGAAAGGTACGGTTTCCAGTATTTCAACCGTAGAATTTTTTAGTGTATTGTTACATCCCGAGTAAGGGCTACCATTAACTTCAAGAAGGTTGAAATTACTCTTAGTTATCGTGTAAGTAGTTTGAGCAAGTGCTGTAATTGAAATTAATATAACCAGCATAATCATTAGAAATTTATTCATTCTATAACCCTCTACCTAATAATCTGCCCATTATACCCTGATTAGCATTATCTGTGAACATGAATTTACCCTCCCAGACATTTCTATTTTAGAAACTCACTGGAGGTTATCTATCATGCCTTACAAAAATGAAGTTATACTTCTCGGCAATCTTACAAAAGACTCTGAGCTGCGCTTTCTCCCTGGCGAAGACACAGCTATTCTTTCATTCACCATCGCTACAACTAAACCTAAGAAGGATAAAGACAAGGAAAAGCCTTTCTTCATCGGTGCTACGATCTGGGGCGAATACGCTAAGATAATGGAGCCTCTTTTAAAGAAAGGCAGGCAGGTACTTGTCACCGGTGAGCTGGAATACTCATCTTGGGACACCGAAGGGCAGTTCCACACGAAGCATACGATCAAGGTCGAAGATGTTCAGTTGCTCTCAAAACCGAAATCAGACTCATCTTCCCACTCTGAAAGCACTTTCGATGAACCTGATGCCGACGCCGCAGGCGGTGCAAACGAAAAAACTAAAAAACAAACAAAAAATGAAAAAACGGGGTGATAAAAAAACGAAAAAACTAAAAACGGAAAAACATCATGAATGACACTGATTATAACGACAACACTATTAACGCCTTTGTGCAGCTTAACGAAGTCAATAAGAAGTTAAACAATGTTAAGGACCTTGTCCTTCGTATGGCTGTTCAGCCTGAAGATGAGCGGGATTACGCTGCATTTTTTGACGACATCCTCATTATCGTGATGGAAGATGGCAATCAGGGGAGAATTGAGCTTTGTGGTTGAAAGCATATTTTGATGAAATTGCTTTCAAATACGGGCTTTGCGAGGATGAGATAAAAGGCATTCTCAGGCAGACAGCGGAGCAGTTTTACACTCACAAGCTCCGCTGTCCTGTTCTCTGTGAATTTACATCAGAAGGACTTACTCTCAGAAAATATCAAGCAAATGGTTTTGGAGGAAAAGAGTCGGTCTTTTCTTTGCGCAGGGCGGATTTGCGTCATATGGCGAAAGCTCTTCAGAATGCATTTCAGGCGCAGGCTATCGTTGCAAAGCAAAGATGTTTAAAGCCGTTTATAGGAACGGCTGTCCACTGTTTTTTTCTGCGTTATGAGCAGGAAGTGGGAGTTTTCTATGCTGAAGCGTCAGAAGGTATCCGTATTCCTGCTTATTGTTCATTGCGCAGCACTCCGATCCACGAACGCAATACTTACACTCCCGGGCAAATGCTTTGGTTTCATGTAACTGGTCTTTCTGAAAAGGACAGAGAGGTGTGCTTTATCCTGAGCCGGACAACAGAGCGTCTTGTGGACGAGCTGTTCCGGCTGCAGGGAAGCACCGTGCATTGTGTCAATCGGATATCAGGAGCAAGAAGTCTTGTGCAGACGGAAAAGCGTATACCGAAGGCGCATATAGTTTTTACGGCTAATGAGCTTAAAGAGCGTGTCATAGTGAGGTATGGCAAATGAAGACGTATATCGGACGCGGACACAGACTTGTCCAGCGGGACAAAGAAATAGATATAGTAATCAATGATGCGGATCTTTCCGGTCATTTTTGGTGTTTTGGTACCACACGGGTTG
>NZ_JAJUIS010000009.1 GCF_029267515.1 Seleniivibrio woodruffii | reverse complement strand
AGAAATGTTTGGGATAGAGAATGATATGGGTAAAAAACAGCTATTTGCCGCAATATAAATCAGAAAAAGAGAATAAAAAGATAAAGAGACAAAAAACGCCGTACTTCTTTCGAAATACGGCGTTTGTCAGCAATCTGAGGGAGCCGAAGCTCCCTTTTCAATATAAAGAAAACGATCTTAGTTGTACGCTTTCTCTCCGTGCTGATTAACGTCCGTACCCTCTGCCTCCTGTTCAGGTGTAACCCTGATGCCGATAGTGGCTTTAAGAGCAAATGCAATAACCAGTGTAACTACGAACGAATACAGACCTGCGGAAAGAACGCCGATCGTCTGAATACCAACCTGTGCAGCGTTTCCGCTGATGAGACCTTTTCCTTCCACAGCAAGAACACCTGTCATGATGGCTCCGAAAAGACCGCCGACGCCGTGGATTCCGAAAACGTCCAGAGAATCGTCAAGTTTCAGTTTGAACTTGAGTCTGATGGCATAGCAGCAAAGCACGCCCACCAGAAGTCCGAGAACAAGTGCGCCCCATGGGGCAACAAAGCCTGCCGCAGGTGTGATTGCAACCAGACCTGCAACTATTCCGGAAGCAACGCCCAGTGCGCTGGGTTTGCCGTGTGTCCATTCAATGAGCATCCAGCTTACGCCTGCTGCTGAGGCGGCTATCATTGTGTTTGCAAATGCAACGCCTGCAAGTGCATTTGATGCAAGAGCGGATCCTGCGTTGAAACCGAACCAGCCGAACCACAGAAGACCGGCACCGATAAGTGTCTGTGTAAGGTTATGGGGAAGGATGGCAGTTTTCTGGAAGTCTCTTCTGTTGCCGAGAACTATTGCAAGCGCAAGAGCTGCGCAACCGGAAGAGAAGTGTACAACCGTACCGCCCGCAAAGTCGAGTGCGCCCATTTTAAACAGCCAGCCGGAGCCTGCCCACACCCAGTGTGCAACGGGGGCGTAAACCACGATTACCCACACAACCATGAAGATAACCCATGCGGAAAACTTCATTCTTTCAACGATAGCACCTGATATAAGTGCGACGGTGATTATCGCGAACATGCCCTGAAACATAGCGAAAACAGAAAGGGGAATGGTGCCTGAGAGCGCTGTCATAAAATCGCCTCCCAGCATCAGATACTGCATCCCGCCCACGAATGGGGATTCTGTTTCGCCGAATGCCAGCGTAAAGCCGATTACCGCCCAGACAACGCCCACAACAGTAAGCGCCGTGAAGCTGTAAAGGAATGTGGAAAGAACGTTTTTCGCCCTGACCATACCGCCGTAAAAAAGTGCAAGACCGGGCAGCATGAGAAGAACGAAAGCAGAAGACACAAGAAGCCACGCTGTGTCGCCTGTGTCAAGCGTAGGAGCCTCGTCGGCAAATGCCGCAAAGGACGTAAGAAGCAGAAGTGTTGTTAGCAGTGATTTTTTCATATTTGTCACCCCGTATTTTAATCAGTGAGCTTATATGCAAACCGCGTGCCAATTAAACGGAAACTGCTGAATGCGCGTTTGTCATAATATTAACATCTCATATGGTCATATTATCACCATCATGTGGTTATCTTTTAATCATGCACCCGATGGTGAACTAATTTGTATTTGGAGTTGTCTAAAAACGGTAAATATGATAGTTATCTCTGTTCATATTTATTGAATAAAGAAATGCCAGCAGGATGCCGGATGGAAAAAATATCATATGTGATACCAGTTTATGACGAGGAAGACAACCTCGAACCCCTTTATGAGCAGATAAAAAGCGTCTGCGCAAAGGTTGGCGGCGAATATGAAATATTATTCATAGACGATTACAGCCGTGACAAAAGCCTTGAGATAATAAAGTCACTCGCAGAAAAAGACCCTTCTGTCAAATATATAGCGTTTGCAAAAAACACAGGACAGTCTGCTGCGCTCTATGCGGGCTTTCAGCACGCCTCCGGTGATATTATAATCACCATGGATGCCGACCTGCAGAACGATCCGGCGGATATACCGGAAATGCTCAGGCTGTACGGCGAATACGATATGGTGAACGGCTGGAGACACAACCGGAAGGATACCCTGTCCAAGCGCCTTGCCAGCAAGTTCGGCAACAGAATACGCAACGCTGTGATAAAAGAGGATATACACGACACAGGATGTTCGCTGAAAGTTATGCGTGCGTCCATGCTCAAGCGCATTAAAATGTATAAAGGACTCCACAGGTTCCTTCCCGCCATGATGCGCATGGAGGGGGCAAGGGTGGTTGAGATGAAGGTCAACCACAGAGAACGTTATTCAGGCGTTTCAAAATACACCAACCTGAAAAGGGGATACGAGGCGCTTTATGACCTAATCTGCGTAAGGTGGATGCAGAAGCGCTATCTCAATATAAGCATCAGGGAGAACAATGTCGGCTCTTAACCCAGCAGTGCTTAAAACAGCTCTCATTGCGTTCGGTTTTGCCGGACAGGTGCTTTTCTTTATGCGGTTCATACTGCAATGGCTCTATGCCGAAAAATATAAAAAGAGCGCCGTGCCTATGTCTTTCTGGTATTTCAGTCTGGCGGGCGGCTTCGTACTTCTTACATATGCGATACTTGTTAAAGACCCGATATTTGTTCTGGGTCAGTCCACAGGCGCAATCATTTATCTCAGGAATATCTCTCTGGTAATGAAGGAAAAAGGGACCAGACCCCGTTCGTTCGGATTCTGGATGGTCATAATGCTCCTTGTCTATTTCGGAATGGTTGGCATTGCCGCTTACTATTTCCCCGATGTGGTCAGCAAGGACAAACCTCATTACACAGGGTTCATATTTGCGGTGGGCATCATCGCACAGGGTATGTTCTTTCTGCGTTTCCTCGTTCAGTGGATTATGTCGGAAAGAGCTAAAAAGAGCGTTTTTCCCGTTATGTTCTGGTGGTTCAGTCTTGGGGGCAGCGTTCTGCTTTTAATATATTCAGTAATGGTACACGATGCGGTGTTCATCGCCGGACAGAGTGTCGGAATTTTAATTTATGTCAGAAACCTATACTTCATCAAACTTGAAAAACAGCCTCAGCCTGATTGAGGATACCAGATTCTACATATTTCTGGCGCTGTATTTCATAGCTCTTCTGCTTCCGGCTTACTGGCTGGATATTATGGAAACTACAGATGCGCGTTATGCCGAGATAGCAAGGGAGATGCTCCGCAACGGGGACTATATCACCCCTTTTTATAATGGTATAAAGCATTTTCATAAACCTCCGTTAACATACTGGATGACAGCGTTCGGGCTTGACATCTTCGGAGTGAATGGTTTCGGCGCAAGGTTTTTTCCCGCTGTATTTTCTGTTATGACATTGATATATACGCGCAAAACTGGTTTCGCCCTCACCGGCGACAGGGACAAGGCGCAGCTTTCCGTTCTTATTCTTGCTTCTTCGCTTCTTTTTCTGATAGTAAGCCGTGTTATTTCAACTGATATATATCTTACTTTTTTCACTGTCGCCGCGCTTTATTACATGTTCGAGCAGATATACGGCTCTAAAACCATTAAGAATGCGCTTATGACGGGTATTTTCTTCGGTCTGGGATTTCTTACCAAAGGTCCCATAATTTTCCTGTTCACTCTTCTGCCGTTTCTGGTTGTCTGCTTTTTCGACAGAGACCACAGAAGGGCTTTCGGATGGCTTGACTGGCTTTTAATGCTTGTTATGTTCGTTGTCGTCGCGCTTCCGTGGTACATTGCGGTTGTGATGGCGAACGACGGACTTCTGAGATATTTTCTGTATGACCAGACGGTTGAACGGGTAGCGGATGCCGAGAGGTTCAGCAGATCTCAGCCGCTTTATTTCTTCCCGCTGGTTATTCTTGGAACTTTTCTGCCGTGGCTGTACTATTTTTTTGCAAACATCCGCAACAGCAATTTTGTTAAAGGCGGCTGGCATATATATCTTTATGTACTTGTTCCGTTTATCGTTTTCGAATGTTCGGCGAGTAAACTTGCGACATATATTCTGCCTTTTTATCCTGTGATGGCTGTTCTGGCATCGGGAAGGGCGGAGCGTCCGCTGATTCCAAAAGCCATAGGATATGTCTTTGTGTTTCTTGGCGTTCTTACAGCTCTTGTTCCGGTTTTTGTTGACCACCTCCGCGAGTTCTGGATGTATATTGCCGGCGGTGCTGCTGCCTACGTTTTCCTTATCACCACGCTGATAGAGAAGAAGTGGTTTCTGCGCAGATATCATTTTTCCGTGGCTGCGTCGCTGATTCTGCTGACGCTCCTGATATACGGCGGTATGACCTTTGCAGGTCCTTATATCAAGGGCTACAGACTTTCCGGTGAGGACATTAATAAATTTGACCCGCAGGGCAAATATGATATTGTGATTTACAGCGCGTTCACCCCTTCGCTCAGCTTTTATGTGGACAGGGTTGTGCCCATCGTTTTCGGTAAACGGCGCGAGGTACAGTTCCAGCAGTACGACGACTATAAGAACGTGTGGATGAATACCAATGACGAACTGATAGACTATCTTAACCGGAGGGACGAATATATCCTTTTCACTTACAGAAAGAACGTTGACCGCTACATAGCGCTTACGGGGGACAAATGCACTCTTTTCTCCGACAGAGGGGAGAAGAAGGTTGCATATTTCTGTAAGAAAGGAACGCGTCCCGGACATGAAGTTCGTTCCGCCGACCTTTACAGATATATACCCTGATTAAACTGAATTGGTTTGACATTTTGCTCCTGTCTTGTTAAGTTTTTCTACCGCCACAAACGGATTGGAGCGTGCTATGATCTGGAACCAGCAATATGAGACCATGCCGCGGGACGAACTGCGGAAACTTCAGCTATTAAGACTGAAACAGCTTTGCGAAAACGTTTACCACAGGGTACCTTTTTACAGAAACGCGTTTGATAAGGCAGGCGTTAAACCGGAAGACATCAAATCACTGGACGATCTTCAAAGACTCCCTTTCACATACAAGCAGGATATGCGGGATAACTACCCGTTCGGTATGTTTGCCGTTCCTCAGGAACAGGTTGTACGCATACACGCATCCAGCGGAACTACAGGAAAACCCACAGTTGTCGGGTACACCGCAAGAGATGTTGACACATGGGCGGAGCTTATGGCGAGAACAATGTCCGCGGCAGGCGTGGGCAGGGGAGATATCCTCCAGAATGCCTACGGCTACGGTCTGTTCACCGGCGGTCTCGGTGCACACTACGGCGGCGAAAAGATAGGTGCATCCGTTATCCCCATTTCCGGCGGAAACTCAAAGAAACAGCTTATGCTGCTGAAAGACTTCGGTTCAACGGCTATTTCATGCACCCCAAGCTATGCTCTCAGCCTCTACGAAACGGCTGTGGAAGAGGGCATAAATATAGATGAACTGAAACTGAGGGTCGGTATTTTCGGTGCGGAACCCTGGACAGATGCCATGCGTCAGGAGATAGAGGCGAAGTGGAAGATAGACGCGCTGGACATCTACGGTCTCAGCGAAATAATAGGACCCGGTGTCGGTTACGAATGCGTTGAAGAAAAACGCGGAATGCACATCAGCGAAGATCACTTCATTGTTGAGACTATCGACCCCAAAACGGGCGAGGTTCTCCCCGCAGGGGAAGAGGGCGAGCTTGTCTTCACCACCATCACAAAAGAGGCGATACCGCTCATCAGATACCGTACGCGCGACATCACAAGCCTGATAACAGATCCCTGCAAATGCGGACGTTCGTCCGTGCGTATGCGGAAGGTTACCGGCAGAAGCGACGATATGCTCATCATCCGCGGCGTGAACGTGTTCCCGTCACAGGTGGAGGCAATCATCGTCACCAAAAAGGAGCTTTCGCCCCATTACCTGCTTATTGTGGACAGGGTTGATAACATGGACACTCTTGAGGTTCAGATAGAGCTTGCCGAAGGCGTCTTTATGGATACCATCAGCAAACTTCAGGAGCTTGCAAAAACCGTCGAAAAAGAGATCAAAGACATGATTGGCGTCACCTGCAAGGTACGCATCGTTGAACATAAAACCATAGCCAGAAGCGAAGGCAAAGCTATGCGTGTTCTTGATAAAAGAAAGCTATGAGAGGTGTAATATGAAACTTCAGCAGATTTCAGTTTTCATCGAGAATCAGTCCGGAAGACTTTACGACGTAACAAATCTTCTCGGTCAGAACGGCATAAACATCAGGGCGCTCTCTCTGGCTGATACATCGGATTTCGGGATTTTAAGACTCATCGTAAATAATCCTGAAAACGCGTATAAGATACTGAAAGACAACGAGTTTACCGTTGGACGCACAGAGGTTGTCGCTGTCGAGGTTAAGGACGAACCCGGCGGGCTTGCGGAAATTCTGGGTGCTCTCAGCAAAAACGAAATAAACGTTGAATACATGTATGCGTTCGTTGAGCCGTCAGGCGGCAACGCAATCATGATATTCCGTTTCGACGAAACCGACAAGGCTGTGGAAAAACTCACCGCCGCGGGTTTCACGCTTGTTCCGGGAAACAGGATTTACGGGATATAACATCTGCTTTGAATTTTTATCCCCCATTTGATAAAGGGGATTAAAGGGGATTTACATTAATTCCAATTAAATCCACCCAAATCCTCCTTTTTTGAAGGAGGGAGCAGGAAGCAATCACATTTCGGTGGTTTTTCATGTTCACTGCTAATCCTGCAAAATAAATTTACGGACGGTTATTGATGCAATTTTTGTATTCGGGGCTGACCAGCGGGAGTATATACGGTCTGGTTGCTCTGGGGTTTAACATTATCTACAACACCACGGGACTGATAAACTTTGCGCAGGGGGAGTTTGTAATGCTGGGCGGAATGCTCATCTATTCCCTGTTCTGCGTATTTGAGGTTCCTTTTTACACCGCTCTGCCTCTGACCCTTCTGGGGTGTTTCATAATAGGCGTGCTTTACGAGCGTGTTTTCATCAACCTTGCCAGATATAAGACCGAGATAAATCTCGTTACGCTGACCATCGCCGCGTCAATTATAATGCGCGACGTTGCCATGCATATCTGGGGCAGGGACAGTCTGCGGGTTGACGACTATATCCCGGTTGTCAACGTACAGATGCCCGGCGGGGTCATCTCCAGTCAGAGCATACTTATTATTGCGGTTTCCATGCTTGTTGCGTGGGGACTGAATATGTTTCTGAAAAAATCAAAATACGGCAAGGCAATGCGTGCCTGCTTCGACGACCAGACGGCGGCGGAGACCTGCGGAATAAATGTCCGCAGCGTCCGTATAATGTCGTTTGCCGTTTCATCCGCAATGGCGGGGATCGCAGGTGTGATAATCTCACCCATAACATTTGTCACATACGACGACGGTATAATGATAGGTCTTAAAGGGTTTGCAGCGGCTATCCTCGGCGGTCTTGGCAATTTCTGGGCGGCTGTTGCCGGCGGTCTTCTGCTGGGCATATTCGAGAGTTTTTCCGCCAGCGTGATACCCTCCGGATACAAAGATGCAATGGCGTTCTTTGTTATCCTGCTGATACTTTTCCTTAAACCCGATGGTCTGTTCGGACGCAAGAAGGCGACAAGAGTATGAAAAGGCTTAATTTCACTTTCTTAGTCCTGATGGCGTGTGTTCTGGGCTACATAGGCACTCAGGTTACGAACGAGTATTACATCGGCGTTGCGACTCTCCTGCTCATACATGCGGTGAACGCCACGGCGCTTAATATTCTTCTGGGCTATACGGGCATCATTTCCATAGGTCAGGCTGCATTCTTCGGGCTGGGTGCATACGTTGCGGCGGTGCTTTCCACAAATTACGGCATAAACCCGCTCCTCACCATGCCCATAGCGGCGGCGGCTGCATTCGTGCTTGCGTATATGGTGGGATCCCCAATACTAAAGCTCCACGGCAACTACCTTGCAATGGCGACACTCGGCATGGGTATGATACTCTATATCTTCATGAACGAGATGGACTTCATAACAGGCGGTCCATCCGGTTTTGTGGGCATCGGCGACATAATAATCGGTAAATTCGATCTTGCGGACGAGAAATCGTTCTTTGTGTTTATGAGCATCATATTTATGGTGTTCCTGCTCGTCTGCGAGCTTTTCGATAAATCTTTTCTGCACAACAAGCTAAAGTTCATCAAAAACTCCGAGAGTGCGTGCAGAAGCTACGGAATAACCCCTGCCAGAACAAAAGTGATGGTGTTCGCTTCCATGGCGGCGCTAACGGCGTTCAACGGCGCGATATTCACCTTTTACACCCACTTCATAAGCCCCGTGTCGTTCAGCTTCAAATATTCGGTGGAGCTTCTGGCAATGGCGACTGTGGGCGGTCTGGGATATATAACCGGAGGCGTTATAGGTGCTGTTCTGCTTGGTCTGGTGCCGGAGATTTTTTCGGCTTTCGAGGAATATGAAATGATAATCTACGGCGGTCTGCTTGCCGTTGTCATAATGTTCCTGCCGGGCGGTATAGCCGGAACTCTGAAAAGGCTGGTGAAGAGAAATGCTTGATATAAACAATATCGGAGTCAGCTTCGGCGGCGTACACGCGCTCAGTAAAGTAACTTTCACTATGCCCGACAAAGGCATATCTGCACTTATAGGTCCCAACGGTGCGGGCAAAACCACGCTTTTCAACGTCATCACAGGTTTTGTCACTCCGAAAGAGGGCACTGTGAAATTCAGCGGCGAGGACATCACCGGAAGCAGGTCGGAGCAGGTGTTTCTGAAAGGAATATCCAGAACCTTTCAGAACCTTAACATCATTCCCGAACTGACCCTTCGTGAGAATATGTATCTCGGTTTCATCGGCAAAGAAAAACCTTCGGCTCTTGCCACAATGATGCGGTTTAACCGCGGCTACTGGAAAGAGACCACTAAACGCATAAACGACTGTCTGGATTTCGTGAACGTCACGGAATATGCGGATATGACGCCAGGCAGCGTGCCTTACGGCGTTCTGAAAAATTTTGAACTGGGCAGGGCTTTTATGTCCAGCCCGAAACTGCTTCTGCTGGACGAACCTGCCGCGGGGCTTAACCTTGCGGAGAAGGAGAATCTGGCGGGTATGGTGCGCAAGATACAGTCCATGGGCATCTGTATTCTCATGGTGGAGCACGATATGCAGTTCATCTCGTCACTGGCGGATTTCGTTGTGTGCCTGAACTTCGGTCAGGTTATCGCTGCGGGAACGTATGCGCAGGTGCGGGAGAACAAGGATGTGCTGAAAGCGTATCTGGGGGATGAGGATGCTTGAGGTAAAATCACTTTCTGTTTCATACGGCGCTGTTCAGGCTCTTTCAAACGTTTCGGTGCACGTTGCACCGGGCGAGTTCGTTTCCCTCATAGGGAGCAACGGGGCAGGAAAAACAACGCTTCTGAACAGTATAATGAATATAATAGGCAAATCCAAAGGCTCAGTTACCTTCGACGGAAAAGAGGTGACGAAGCTGAGAACGCCTAATATCGTCGGAAAGGGGATGGCTATCGTGCCGGAGGGCAGACGCATCTTTTCCAACATGACGGTGCGGGAGAACCTTGAGATGGGCGGTTTCAAACGCCCTGCGGCGGAGGTTAAGACGAAGCTGCACCAGATGTTCGAGCTTTTCCCCGTTCTTGAGGAGCGCCAGACCCAGACCGCAGGGATGCTTTCCGGCGGCGAACAGCAGATGCTTGCCATAGGCAGGGCGCTGATGACCGCGCCGAAACTTCTGCTGATGGACGAACCTTCCATGGGGCTTGCGCCCCTTGTCATTAAGGAAGTTTATGAGAAACTGAAAGTTCTGGCGGCGGGCGGGCTTACCATCCTGCTTGTTGAGCAGAATGCCACCATGGCGCTGAAATATGCCCAGAGGGGCTATGTTCTGGAGAACGGACGCATCATTCTTCAGGGCAAAGCGTCCGAGCTGCTCGGCGACAACGAAGTGAAAAGAGCATATCTCGGAAAGGAGTACAAGGAAAAATGGGAGAGATGAAATTCTGGCAGAAAGACGAAGAGACGATGCCTGTTGCACAGAGGCAGGTTTTTCAGCTGGAGAGACTCCAGACGACCGTTAACCGCGCCTATGAAAAGGTTGACTTCTACCGCAAAAAATTTGACGAACTTAAAATAAAACCGGATATCATCGGCGAGCTTTCCGATATATCCAAACTGCCGTTCACAACGAAACAGGATCTGCGGGACAACTACCCCTATGGCATGTTTGCCGTGCCACTGCGCGATATCGTGCGGATACACTCTTCCAGCGGCACCACAGGCAAGCCCACAGTCGTGGGCTACACAGCGAGCGACCTTCAGCAGTGGAACGACCTCGTTTCAAGAATCATGGTCGCAGGCGGTGTCAGCCGCGAGGATATAGTGCACGTTTCCTTCACATACGGTCTGTTCACAGGCGGCTTCGGACTGCACTACGGAGCGGAGAATATCGGTGCGTCCGTTATCCCCGTTTCCAGCGGAAATACTTCGAGACAACTTGCCATTATGGAGGACTATAAGAGCACCGTTCTTGTGGCAACCCCCTCATACGCCCTGCACATAGCGGAGACTATGGAAAAGGCGGGCATAGGCAAAGACAAGCTCAGCCTTAAAATTGCACTTCTGGGCAGCGAGCCCTGGGGCGACAAGGTAAGGGCGGAGATTGAAGAGCGTCTGGGCGTTCAGGCGTTCGACAACTACGGCCTCTCAGAGCTTATGGGACCCGGCATCTCGGGCGAATGTGAGTGCAAAAGCGGTCTTCACATTAACGAGGATTTCTTTTATCCTGAAATTATAGATCCCGCTACGTTGCAGCCTCTGCCCCTCGGCGAGAAGGGCGAACTGGTGCTTACAACGCTCAAACGTGAGGGTATGCCCCTCATAAGATACAGAACACGCGACATAACAAGACTTTACAGGGAAGAATGTTCCTGCGGCAGAACACTCATAAAGATGGAAAAAGCGAAAGGGCGCACAGACGACATGCTTATCATAAACGGTGTGAACGTGTTCCCGTCGCAGGTTGAGGAGGCGCTTTCAAAGGTTGACGGCGCATCGCCCCACTATATGATATTCGTCCGCAAAAGAGGCGCTCTTGACGAGATGGAGATAAAGGTCGAGGTTACGGAAGCTATCTTCTTCGACGAGATGAAGAAACAGAAGAAACTTCTGGAAGATCTTACGGCACAGCTTGCCAAGATACTGCTGTTCAAGCCGAAAGTGAACCTTGTTATGGGGCAGACGCTTGAAAGGTTCGAAGGCAAGGCGAAAAGGGTTGTTGATGAAAGAAATATCTGACAGAAGCGCAACGTTCTTCTATGAACTGGGCATCTTGCAGACCATGAAGCGTTCCGGTCAGGACTATCTCGGTTCCGGTACTCAGTCCATTGCCGACCATATATTCCGCACCGCCATGATAGGCTTTACTATGGCGAAGATGGTTCCGTGCGACGCGGACAAGGTACTGAAAATGTGTATGTTTCATGACCTTGAGGAATCCCGCACGGGAGACCTTAACTATTTGCAGCAGAATTATGTTAACTCGGACGATGAAAAGGCTCTGAGCCATGTGATCCACGGACTTCCCATTGAGGAGGAAGTCAACGTCTGCATCGACGAATACGCTGCACAGCAGTCATTTGAGGCGCTTATAGCAAAAGATGCGGATACCCTTGAGCTTATATTTTTTCTTAAAGAGCAGCTTGACAAAGGCAACAAGCAGGCGGAGAATTGGATAAGGGCTTCGTCACAAAGGCTTAAAACAGACATCGCGAAAGAGATTATGCAATCGGCAATGGAGAGAATGTATTACGAATGGTGGTACAGCAAAGATGAGAACTGGCGGCGCGGCAGTAAAAACTGGTAAGAAACATCCGTCACCGCTCCATACGGCTGCGCTCTGCATCCGGCTGGTGTTTTTCAGCGAAAAAGCGCTTTATGCCGTTTTTCTGAATAATGCACACATGTTCAATCTTGCCTGTATGTTCGTTGTCACCCTTTTTATCCCCTACAGGGACATGGAGGGAAATGTGGCGCCCGCAGGAGCGGACGGCATACTTGAAGGTGTTGTGTTCACCATGATATTCATCGGTCTTCTGGCGCTCTATCTGCCAAAAACGATGCCTGTCTTTCTCGGTTTTCTGCGGGTGATGTTCGGGCTTGAGGTAATGTCAATTTTTCTGCCTCTCAGTTTTCTTGTTCCTCCGCAATATCTCAAAGTATTCCACACTGTATTTCTGGTCTGGTATCTCAGCCTCGTTGTATACACCTACAGCCGTATCCGCGGTTTCGGTTATCTTCGTTCCACATTAATAGTTTTTCTGGTGTTCATCTTCCTGATGTTCATTCCGTCCCTTTTCGCCTGATAAACATTTGACTTGCTAATTATTTAATGCAGGGGTATATTTTTCAGACCAAAAAGAGAGGTGCAGAAAAATGATTGTATCGCGAATTAACAATCTTTGTGACTAAGAATAGAAATAGTTCAACCCTCTCGTCGTAACCGTTTCAATTTTTCAGATCACATTCAAGGCAAACCAGCAGCAACAATTTAGTATTCTTATTAGGTGCAGTTTTGGAAACTGATAATAATTCTATCGTCCATGCCAAAAGCGGCGGCGTTGGTGAAATGATTGCCATTGCCCTGCCGATGGTCATATCCAACGGATGTGAGACCATAATGGTTTTCACGGACAGGCTTTTCCTCTCCCGTCTGGGAGCGGAGCAAATGAGCGCCGCCATGGGGGGCGGTCTGTTCATGTTTACGATGATATCCTTTTTCGTGGGGCTTCTTGGATATTCGGCGGCAGTAACGGCGCAGTATTTCGGCTCCGGACAAAAGGATAAGTGCCCGACGGTGACTTTTCAGGCGGTGCTGACCGCCGTCAGCGCATATCCGCTGATACTTCTGCTGTTCATCCCGTTCGGACACTATGTGTTCAACATTTCGGGGCTTTCTCCCGTTCAGCTTGAGTATCAGTATTCATATTTCGACATACTGATGTATGGAAGCATTCTGATGCTTGTGCGTTCGGCTTTTGCCGGATTTTTCATCGGTGTGGGCAACACCCGCGTGGTGATGTTCTCGTCCATAGCGGCGATGGTGCTTAACGTTGTTTTCAGTTATGTGCTTATTTTCGGAAAGTTCGGCTTTCCCGCCATGGGTGTTGAAGGAGCGGCATACGGAACACTTCTGGGCGGTCTTTCCGCTCTTTTCATACTGGTATTTTCATATATGCGGTATGCTAAATGCTTCAACCTTGGTCTGAAGGCTACCTTCCGCTATGACCGCGAGATATTGAAAACGCTTCTGAAATACGGTTTTCCCGCGGGGCTTGAGTTTGTGCTGGGACTTGCGGCTTTCACCGCAATGATATTCATGTTCCATGCACGCGGAGCAGAAACCGCCGCGGCAGTGACAATAGCATTTAACTGGGATCATGTTGCGTTTGTGCCTCTGATGGGGCTTGAGATGAGTGTCACCAGCATTTTTGGAAGATATATGGGGGCAAAGCGTCCAGATATAGCTCACAAGGTGCTGTTTTCCGGCATAAAAACCGGAGTGTTCTACTCAACAGCGGTAACGTTCTTTTTCCTGTTCTTTCCGGCGATGCTCACGGACGTTTTCCGTCCGGCGCATTACGATCCGGCATTTGAAAATTCAAGGGAGCTTGCAGTGTTTATGATACGCACCGCGTCCATATACGTTATACTGGAATCGCTTATAGCGTCCTGCGCAGGTGCTCTGCGCGGAGCGGGCGATACATATTTCGCAATGCTGATAACCGTGGGCGGAACATGGCTTGTGGTTTTCGCGGTGTTCGTAAGTCTGCATGTGCTCGGTATGTCCATGCACACGGCGTGGCTGACAATGGTTCTGACATTTCTGACGGTGCCTCTGATGCTTATCCTCCGCTACCGCAGCGGGAAGTGGAGAGAGATAAATATTATCGGCAGTCAGCAATAAGTTTGTTGATAGTTTCGGGAGAGGAGGGTCTTGCGAGCAGAAAACCCTGAATATCGTGGCATTTGAAGCTGCGCAGGGTGTTCAGCTCGTCCTCCTGCTCCACTCCTTCCGCCGTAACCTTGAGGTTAAGCGTTTCCGCCATGGCTATGATAGCCTGAGTGATGGCGGCGTTATCCTTATCGTTCATGATGTTAGTGACGAACGAGCGGTCGATCTTCAGCCTGTCTATTGGGAAAAAGCGCAGGTAGTTCAGTGATGAATAGCCTGTGCCGAAATCGTCTATGGAGAGTTTCAGTCCGAGTTTTTTCAGATCTTTCAGTGTATCCAGAGTGCGGTCAACGTCCGTCATGAGAACACTCTCGGTGAGTTCCAGCTCTATGCAGGCTGGGTCAACCCCTGTCACTTTCAAAATGTTGCGGACACTGCTGAGAAAGTTCTTCTGTTTGAACTGCACAGCAGAGATATTTACCGACGTTATCAGTTTCTGTCCCATGACCGTTTCCCATTCTTTTGTCTGGAAACAGGCGCGGAGCAGAACCCATTCTCCGATCGGAAGTATCAGTCCGGTGTCCTCCGCAAGGGATATGAAGCTGGATGGCGGCATAATGCCTTTTTCCGGCTTGTGCCAGCGCAGGAGCGCCTCCACTCCGAACATCCTTCCGGTCTCTATGTTGTATTGCGGCTGATATTCAAGGTAAAACTCGTCTCTGTCCATTGCGTGGCGCAGATCGTTCTCCATGACCAGCCTGTACATCACTTTGCTGTTCATGTCGTTTGAGAAGAACTGAAAGTTGTTGCGCCCCTGTTCCTTTGCCTGATACATCGCCATGTCCGCGTTTTTAAGGAGGGTTTCGCCGTCCTGTGCGTCTGCGGGGAACATGCTTATTCCGATGCTGAGGCTGGAAAAAAGCTCATGTCCGTTGACGAACTGGGGTCTGGAAAGCATGTTCATCAGCTTTCCGGCTATGTGACTCACTGTTTTTTCGTCAACGTTGGTAAGGACTATTACGAACTCGTCGCCGCCCAGCCTCGCCACTGTGTCGCAGGAGCGGACGTTGGTTTTAAGGATGTTCGCGATGTTTACGAGGAGCTGGTCGCCTGTTGTATGCCCCAGCGTATCGTTTATGGTCTTGAAACGGTCAACGTCTATGAAAAGAATGGCGAAGGCCTCTTCGTTCCTTCTGGAATGTTCAACCATTATGCTTATGCGGTCAATGAGGAGCTGCCTGTTGGGAAGCCCTGTCAGCGTGTCGTAATATGCAAGGCGCTGTATCTTCTCCTCCGCTTTTTTGCGCTCGGTGATATCCTGAATGGTGCCTACGATAGCTTCCGGCGCCCCTTCGCAGTCTTTCAGCAGTGCCTTTGAAAAAATCACATTGCGCTGGGTTCCGTCGGGCATTGTGACTACGGTTTCATATGGCTTGAGCCTGCCTGTGCCGAGCACCTGCATATCGGTTCTGGCGCACTGAAACTTCCAGTCGTGGGGGGTGATGTCCCGTACCGTCTTTCCCGAAAGTTCCTCTTTGGAAAGACCGATGTATTCTTCGAACATCTTGTTGCAGCCTATGTATTTTCCGTCAGGTGATTTGTAGAAGATAGGGTTGGGGATGGAGTCCATCATGGACTGGAGAAAGTTGAGTCTGCTTTTCAGCCTCTCCTGTTCGGATATATCCGCAAACTCGATTATCAGCGTGCTCTTGTCTGCGGAAAGAGATTTTATCCTGACGTCGTAAATTGCTGTTGTGCCGTCAATTTCAAACTCACGTCTGACGGTTGTTTTTCTGTCAACCGAGAGCCTGAAACTGTCTATTTCTTTTTTGAGAAGTGATATCATGCACTTTTTGCCGAAGTGGGTATGTGCGGCGCTGTTCAGGCGGGCAGGAGTGTCACCCTCAAGGAGGACGACCGGGTCGGACATATCTTCAAAAATAGTTTTGAAATTGTTGGAACTTAAAATGTCAGTCTCCGCAAAAACAATAATATATCACATTAACAGCTTTCTATTAAATTTTCAATAATCTGATTATATATGTGGTAAAATGAACTAACGGATAAAAAAAGTGTATTTTGACATTAATTCTTTATTCTGATTTAAAAACATGTATAATATGTTTTAAGACAATAGTTTTATAAGAAGGCAGCAGATGGATTCATTGGAAAAGCTGAAAGAGTTCAAAGTTCTTTATGTTGAAGACGATGACATCACACGAGAAATGGCTTCAAGAATGATTTCAAAATATTTTAAAGACATTGTTATCGCAGCCGACGGCAGGGAGGGACTTGAAAAGTTCTCCTCCGAATCGCCCGATATTGTCATTACTGACCTCTCAATGCCGGAAATGAGCGGTTTTGAAATGATCTCCCACATAAGAAAAATGAACCACGACGTTCCTATCATCGTAACAACTGCCTACCGAAATGAAACCGAGTGTCTTGAAGACGTCAACGCCGTTGTATTCAAACCTGTGAACAAAAAATTGCTCCTTCAGGCAATATCAAACCTTTACGATTGATTTTTCGTGAATTATGGCTAAATTTTAGCTATATAATAGTTTGATTTTTGACTATTTTGGGGCTATTATATTTTGTTCTGATTATTCAAGAGTTAACGGTGTTAACGCGAAGTCAGAATTATTTTTTTCAGGTGGGTTCTAATGAATTCAAAGGTCGAAGTTTTTAAAGCATTGGGAGATAGCAACAGACTGAGAATAGTTTGTATGCTGGGTGTTCGCGATCTGTGTGTTTGTGAGATCAATGCTGTTCTGCATATCTCTATGTCCACCATCTCTTCCCACTTAAAGGTGCTTCGCAACGCAGGCATCGTCACTTCCAAAAAAGACGGCAGATGGATAATCTACAGTCTGAACAGGAAAGACAGCTTTGTTGCGGATATCCTCAACGTTACCGTTGAAGGAATGAAACAGGACGAAACAGTGTCTCAGGACACACAGAAGCTGAAACACATCAACCCAAAGAACTGTTCGGAGCAGTAATTTTTAAAAAAAATACTGGCAGAGGTTGAATGAACAGACGTTTGTCGGGCAGCGGCATGGTTACATTAGCGGGCGGTTTACGTCAGGGTGACAGTGTCGTTTTTCAGATGGAAACACCGCAAAGCTATCTCCAGATAGCGGAAACATTGATTTCCGACATGGAAGGCTATAACGGAAAATTCCATTTTATCAGCTTCTGCCGGGATTTAAATCAGGATATTTCCTCAGACAATCTCACTGTGTTTCATGTTGACCCCTCAGCCGGATTTGAGCATTTTGTTGAGGAATGTTCCAGATATGTCATGAACGTTGACGACGGCGACATAATCCTTATGGACTGCCTCACCGGACTTATGGGTCATTGGGGTTCCGACTGGCTGATAGGTTATGCCTATCAGCTTATAATGGATTTTGCCAAGATGCGCGCGCTCACGACTTTCACAGCCATGCAGAGAAAATGCCACAGGCAGTTCACATCCAAAAAGATAACCGAGGTTGCCACTGTTTCGGTTCGCGTTATGCGCGACAACATGGGCAGATACTGCCTTGTCCCGCGGAAAGCGAAGGACAGACACTCTGCTGCGATGTACAAGCCGTATATAATGGAGCCAAAAAAAGGTGTTCGCCCCGTTCAGGACACACTTGAGGCACTGAAAATGCAGAATCCGCCTGACAGGCGGAGCGACATGCAGTATTTCAGTTGTCTGGACAATCTGTTCCTCGGTGACGAAAATGCAGACGGGCAGGAGGCTGTCAACAGGCTGTGCCGTGTTCTTCTAGGTATGGATGAGCGCATCCTCGAGCTTGCTGCGAAGAACTTCACCCTTGAGGAGATGAAGATAATCCGCAAGCGCACCATCGGTTCCGGCTTCATAGGCGGAAAGGCGGCGGGTATGCTCATCGCCAGAAAGATAATCCGTGAAAAACTCCCCCATCTTCTGAAATATTTCACAGAGAGCGACGACAGCTTTTTTCTTGGTGCTGACGCTTTCTATACCTTTCTGATATACAACAGCATATGGGACGACTACGTTTCTTTTTCTCACGAACCTGACGGCAATAAGAGCAGAAGACTCCACAGACTTGTGATGAACGGCAAGATGCCGCCGGAGATCCTTGAGCGCCTTGAAGACCTCGTTGACTATTACGGGCATTTTCCAATCATAGTTCGCTCAAGCTCACTTCAGGAGGACAGTTTCCAGAGTTCATACGCCGGACGCTATGAAAGCCGGTTCTGCATACTGACAGGCGACGACGCACAAATGCTCGCACAGCTTGCTGACGTTGTGAAATCGGTGTTCGCAAGTACTTTTGCCCGTGAGATGAACAGCTTTAAAAAAGCTACCAGACTGCACGACAGGGCGGACGTAATGTCAGTTATGATTCAGCGGGTTTCGGGCGTTTATCAGGGAGATTATTTCTTTCCGCACATAGCGGGAGTCGGACATTCCTATAACTCGTTTGTATGGGATAAAAAGATCGACCCGGAATCAGGGCTTTTGAGGTTGGTTGCCGGACTTGGAACAAGGGCTGTCAGCCGATGCGGAACGGATTACGCGCGCATGGTCGCCGTAAACAGACCAAACGACAACCCTATGCCGGGTGCAGAGAACAAGCGCATGTACAGCCAGCGGTGCATAGATGTTGTTGATACGGCGGCGAACAGGATAAGGGAAATAAAACCTTCGGATATAAATCAGGGGACGTTCAGACCATCCATGAACATAATAGCGTCCAGAGATTATGAAAGCGAAAAAACCGTTTACCGTGCTACGGGCGCGACAGTCTATTCGTGGATGGTGGATCTGGACTACGTTATAAACAAAACCTCAGTGGTAAAGACACTTTCCGAAGTGCTGAAAGCCCTTGAGGCGGAGTACAGCAGCCCTGTTGAGATAGAGTTCACCATCAGCTTTCAGGATGAGCAGCAGTATCTCATCAACATTCTGCAATGCAGACCGGTTCAGGTGCAGAGGATAAGCGACGAGGACAACCGTGCCGGAAGCGGCGAATTTACCGTTTTCAAAGCGAAGGGAACCTTCCTTGGCGGGAACAACTCCATACTGATAGACACCGTTGTGTATGTCAACTGGGAGGAGTACGTTCTTCTGCCTCCGGACAAGAAGAGAGAGTGCGCAAAGATAATCAGCGTACTGAATCAGCGGATAAAGGAGAGGGGATACAGCAGTATGCTCATGGGATACGGCAGATGGGGTTCCAGCGTCACCTCCCTTGGTGTGCCTGTCAGCTTTTCCGATATAGACGGGATGCAGGCCGTTGTTGAAATAGGCAGGATAGAGCGCGGGCTTGTGCCGGAGATGTCATACGGAACACACTTTTTCCACGAGGTTGTGGAATCGAAAATGACCTATATATGTGTGTTGGAAGATAAGAACAATTTTGTGATGGATGACACAATCCCTAAGGCTGTCAACATGATAAGAAAGGCTGTTGAAGAACCTGAAGGGCTTGAAAAAGTTATAGGCTACTTCAGATTCTCCAAAAAACCTTTAAGACTGGTTACGGACATCCGCACACGGACAGTGGCGATATACCGTGAGATTCAGCCGTGGTATTATTTACAGTCGCAGCCGCAGCCGCCCTCTTCATCTTCTTCACAGCCGTTGAGCTGATCTGTGTCGATGAGTGCGAGTTCGCCGTTTGTTATGGCTATGCCGACTTCCATACAGTTGTAGATAAACTCTTCAAAGCTCATTTCGTTCGCTTTCGCAGCTTCGTTAAGTTCTTCGAACATGGATTTTTCAAGATTGAACGCGAAGCTCATCATCTCTTCGGGAGTTGCACAGCCGTCGCTTTCGCAGCCGCATTTGTCTTCCTTATGGTTGTTTCCGCCGCAGCAGCCCATAGTTTCACCTCATTTTTTGATTATATGAAAATAACACAGGTTATTTTATCACTGATTTGTTGACTTGCTTTTATAAAGCCTGCCTCATACAATATGAATAACCAGAGTAACTGCAAGGTTTTTATCAGCTTTTGAACCATAATGCAAACAAAGACTTGTAAAAACGGTGGACAATGAAAATAGGTATCGCTCAGATATCCCACGGGCGGGACAAAAAAGGAAATCTTGATAAGATATTATCGTTGATATCAGAGGCGGGAAACAACTGCGACCTGATACTTTTTCCGGAAACCTGCATGGGCGTGAAGACCGACCGCCTGTCCCTTTCAGATATGGCGGAGGACATAGAAAACGGTGATTTCATTACTGCGGTGCGCGCTGCGTGTAAGGAATCGGACGTACATGCCTGTGTCTGTCTCTGGGAAAAAACCGAAACCTGTAAGGTTTACAATACAGCCGTTGTTGTAGCTCCGGACGGAAGCACAAAGGCGGTTTACCGCAAACTGCACCTTTTCGATGCTCTGTCCGTAAAAGAGTCCGACGATATGATCGCAGGAAGCGCTTTGCCGGAGATTTTTGAAGTCTGCGGGATAAAATGCAGTCTTGCGATATGTTATGACCTGAGATTTCCGGAGGTATTCCGCGCTTCCGCTCTCGCCGGAGCGGAGCTTTTCCTCATTCCTGCGGCATGGTATGCCGGAGAACACAAAGTTCAACACCTTCAGACCCTGCTTGCTGCAAGGGCGCTTGAAAACACCTGCTACGCTGCATGTGCCGACATATGCGGCGGCAGATTTTCCGGTCACTCCGCCGTATATTCCCCTTTCGGGCTTTGCGGGGCGGAAGCGGGCACTGAGGATGATGTAATTTTTGCGGATATATTGCATGAAAATATCTTATCTGTGAGGGGCGTTCTGCCCTGCCTGAAAAATCTGTCCACTGTATTCAGAAAACCGTAAATAACGTTTGGATATTCATGTATTTTTTTGCTGTCGTTTAACAGGTTTAACAAATATTGCATTAATTTGACATTAATTTTGGAACGAATGTGATATTGTGCGTTATCAAGTGACGTATAACGTCAAAAAAACATGTGTTCTGAATGATGCGGAGTTGACACGATGGCTAAGAAGTCCTTTGAATGCAAAGACTGCGGAGCAAAGATAACTGTTAAACAGGCAGGAGCAATCCGCTGTGACAATTGCGGCGCAATCTACAAATGCTACTTCGAAATTAAAAAGGAATCCAAGAAGAAAGTTATCCCCAAACAGGTGGCTCAGGAAGAGAAGCAGAAAACAATGCTTCAGTTCTTTGACAACAAAACCGCCTGACAGGCAGGAATATCACGGTTCATCACTGCAGTGCCGTGATGAACCTAATGTTCTTCTGACATATCCTGTTTTTCATTATGACATCTTTAAACAGTTCAAATGTCGCCATTTCTTCAGCCTGACTTAACTGTCTGACATCGTTTATCTCTTCGAAATTTTCAAGCACGGTGGAAGCCACCTTTACATCCAGCTTTCCGTTTTGAACCATCTCGTGAATTATCTGTGCCACCTGTTCTTTCCGCATGGAATGTCTGTAGGGGCGCTCTTCTGTCAGCGCGGTCACTATGTCGGCAAGAGCGAGGATGCGGCATCCCATATCCAGCTTATCGTCTGAAAGGTGGAAAGGATAGCCGGAACCGTCAAGATATTCGTGGTGGAATGCCGCCCAGTTCTTTATCTTGTCGAATATCTGAAAGGTGTTCAGTATAGAATAGGTGTAGTAGGGGTGCTTGCGGAGTATCATTATCTCTTCATCCTCAAGGGCGCTCTGCTTATAGAGTATTGATGAAGGTATAGCCAGTTTGCCTATGTCGTGTAGATATCCTGCTATCATCATGGATTTGCAGTCCCGTTCCGGAAATCCCATCTTTTCCGTAATCAGCTTGGCAACGGCGGCGACGCCAGCGGAGTGGTTGGCTGTGAACACACATCGGAAGTCTATGATACGGCTTAAAAGTTTTGCTGTTTCAAGAATACTGTTTATGTTCATGTTTATGTGCGAGAAACGGAATTTGTATTTAAGCAGCTTGTATTTCTCCTGTTCTTCGATGTCGAACCAGAAATACTCACGCTCCGCAAGTCTGTTGAACGCGGCGAGGTGTTCTGGGTTGAACTTTGTTCCGCCGAACCTGTTCACGTTTTCGATGATGCGGTTTTTCTGGTCAAGGGAGGGTTCGGAACGGTTCAGAAGAACGTCGATGCGGTCGGCAAGGTGAATGACCAGCGCACCGTCAGGTATAATTTCGTCACAGGTTTCCGCAAGGTGGTTTATTTCACCTCCGTATGGAGAGTGGTGGTATTTCACGAGGGCTGGCAGTTCGGGAAAGAGTTTCAGACAGGTGAGAAGGTGCGAACCGACTATTGCGTGGCAGTATTCCGAGTCTCCTTTTTTTTCGCTCGTGTCTGCCAGTTCAATGAATTCGTTCTCCATGACCACGCCTATGTCGTGTATGAGGGATGCAAGGACGATGTTTTCTATATCTTTTTCGGGCAGTCCCGCTTCGGCGGCTATACTTCCCGCTATGAAAGCGACGCGCTGATGATGATTGTTTATCATGGGATTAACGAGGTCAAGCGCCCTTGAAAGTGCGTAAGCTATGTCGAATGACGACGTGACGTATATATCGAAAGGATCTGAATCCAGCTTGTTGTTCATGGTATCTCCCATGTGCAGAAAACGCGTACCGCAGATAAAAATAATAAATGCTTCCGATGTTGAAAATAAACTTGGAATAAGTTAGTATAGCAGGTTAATCGGTATTGTGAATTAGATTTTTCTTTTCAGGAGTCAAAATGAGCGAAAATCGTATCAGGGTGCGCTTCGCACCGTCTCCCACGGGCTATCTGCACGTAGGCGGCGCAAGGACAGCCCTTTTTAATTACCTGTTCGCAAAAAAAACAGGCGGAACGTTTATCCTCCGCATTGAGGACACAGACAGAACACGCTTTCAGGAGGATTCACTTAAAGAGATATTCGACAGCCTGAAATGGATGGGGATAGAGTGGACGGAGGGTCCTGAAAAGGGCGGAGACTTCGGCCCTTATATCCAGTCTGAAAGGCTTGATATATATAAAGAATATGCACAGATACTATGGGACAGGGGGCAGGTTTATCCATGCTTCTGCACACCTGAGCGTCTGGAAAAAATGCGTAAAGAGAAGGAACTGCGCAAGGAACAGCACGGCGGATATGACAGAAGATGCCGCGAAATCTCCAAAGAAGAGGCTCAAAAACGCATAGATGCGGGAGAACCTTACGTTCTTCGTCTTAAAGCGCCTCTGGAAGGCAGTATTTCCTTTGTAGACGGCATCCGCGGCGAGATAGAGACTCCGGTGACAATGGTTGACGACACCGTGCTAATGAAAACCGACGGCTACCCCACCTATCACCTTGCAAGCGTTGTGGACGATCACCTGATGGAGATATCCCACGTTCTGCGCGGCGACGAATGGATAGCAAGCACACCCCGCCACATCCTGCTTTATAAGGCGTTCGGCTGGCAGCCTCCCGTCATAGCACATCTCCCCGTTATCCTTTCTCCCGACGGCGGAAAACTTTCCAAACGTAAGGGTGCTGCATCCGTAATGGACTACAAACGCGCAGGCTATCTGCCGGAAGCGCTTCTGAATTTCCTGTCGCTCCTCGGCTGGAACCCAGGCGACGACAGAGAGATAATGAGCGTTGATGATATAATCGAGGCGTTTGACATGAACCGAATCTCCGCCAAACCCTCTGTCTTTGATGAGGATAAGCTGACGTGGATGAACGGGCAGTATATGGAGCATTACGATTCCGCGAAGCTCCTTGCGGACGTTGAACCCATGTGGGCAGAAAAGGGTCTGCCGGTGGCTGACTTTTCCGCCGGATACAAAGAGCATGTGGTGTCGCTTTTCAGAGTGCGATGCAAAAAGGTCACAGAATTTGGCGAGAACGGCGGCTATTTCTTCAAAGACCCCGAAGATTACGACGCAAAACAGGCAGGGAAACAGTTCACAACGGCTGTTAAGCCTGCTTTCGATAAGATAGTTGAAAAAGCTGACGGTGTTGCCGATTGGAACAGAGCCGCTCTTGAAGGACTTTTCCACGGCATAGCCGACGAACTCGGAATGTCCGCAGGTAAGATAAACCCCGCCGTAAGGCTTGCCGTAACAGGCGTAGGCGGAGGTCCCGACCTGTTCGACATGCTGGAGCTTCTGGGCAAAGACTGTGTTAAACGCAGGGTTGCGGCGGCGTCCGCATGGATAGAAAAAAACGTTTAAAGGATTAAGCATGGAAGAAGAAGTATCCAAACCGTCCAATTTTTTGAAAAATATCATCCGCAAGGATCTGGAAGAGGGCAAGAACGACGGCAGAGTCCACACACGTTTCCCGCCGGAACCAAACGGATATCTGCATATCGGACACGCAAAGTCCATCTGTATAAACTTCGGACTGGCGCGTGAGTTCGGCGGTAAATGCAACCTGCGCTATGACGACACGAACCCCGTTAAAGAGGATGTGGAGTACGTTGATTCCATCCGGGAAGACGTGCGCTGGCTTGGGTTCGACTGGGAGGACAGAGAGTTCTATGCCTCCGACTATTTTGAATTTTTCTACGAATGTGCCGTAAACCTCATAAAAAAAGGAAAGGCATACGTCTGCGAACTGAACGCGGAAGAGATGCGCAAAACACGCGGAACTCTGAAAGAGCCGGGCGAGGAAAGCCCCTACAGAGACAGAAGCGTCGAGGAGAACCTCGACCTGTTTGAACGCATGAGAAAGGGCGAATTCGCCGACGGCGAAAAAGTCCTCCGTGCCAAAATAGATATGGCGTCGCCTAACATGAACATGCGCGACCCAGTAATCTACCGCATCGCACACGCACACCACCACCGCACAGGTGACAAATGGTGCATCTATCCTATGTACGACTTTGCCCACGGGCTTGAGGACTCGCTCGAAAGAATTACCCACTCCATCTGTACGCTGGAGTTTGAAGACCACAGACCTCTTTACGACTGGTTTCTGGAGGAACTGGGCGTTTTCCATCCTCAACAGATAGAGTTTGCGAGGCTGAACCTCACATATACCGTAATGAGCAAAAGGAAACTCCTGACGCTTGTTCAGAAAGGTTTCGTGAACGGCTGGGACGACCCCCGTATGCCCACTATAGCGGGACTGCGCCGCAGAGGGTTCACCCCCGAAGCGATAAGGAATTTCGCCGAGATGATAGGAGTTGCCAAAAGCAACAGCCTGGTGGACTACGGTCAGCTTGAATACTGCCTGAGGGAAGATCTTAACAAAGTCGCTCAGAGGGTCATGGTCGTCAGCGACCCGCTGAAAGTTGTCATTACCAACTATCCCGAAGACAAAGAGGAATGGTTTGAAGCGGAGAATAACCCTGAAAACGAGGCTGACGGCTCAAGACAGGTTCCTTTCTGCCGCGAGGTATACATTGAGCGGGACGACTTTATGGAGAACCCGCCTAAAAAGTATTTCAGACTGTCTCCCGGACAGGAGATGCGCCTTAAACACGCATACTACATAAAATGCGAAGAGGTCGTTAAGGATGCCGACGGCAATATTCTTGAGCTTCATTGCACATACGACCCCGCAAGCCGCGGCGGCTGGACGGAAGACGGGCGCAAGGTGAAGGGCACTGCCCACTGGGTAAGCGCAAAACACTGCATTGAGGCTGAGGTCAGGATGTATGAGCACCTTTTCAGCACGCCGAATCCCGACAAGGCTCCTGAGGGAATGGACTTCACAGCGAACATCAATCCCGATTCGCTGAAGGTTGTAACCTGTTTTGCGGAGCCATCGCTGAAAGACGTTGAGCCGATGCAGAGATATCAGTTCCTGCGGGTGGGATACTTCACAAGCGACAAGGATTCGAAACCCGGAAAGCCCGTGTTCAACAAGACCGTAGGTTTAAAGGACAGCTGGGCGAAAGAGCAGAGTAAATAAGAACTTCTTAAATGAAAAACAAAAGGCGGAAAGCAAAACTTTCCGCCTTTTTTAATGTTTAGTTGCTGCCGAATATGCTTGCGCCAAGTAGCGGTCTTTCAACCATGTTATATAAGCTGCTGCCCAGAACAGTGGCGTTCATATCGGTTATAGCGCTGGTGTTGTACGTTATTACCTGGCTCGGAAGACTGACGGACATGGTTTCAAATGAAAGCCTGTCGTCCGCATTTTCCAAATCAGCGTCACTTACTTCCCCATCCACATTCATGCTCATTACCATACCTGTATTGACGATGAAAACGGAAGATGCCGCCCCTGCATACAGATGGGTATCGAAAAAGATCCCGTCGGGAAGAGTGTAGACCCAGTTGAGTCCTTCGCCTGAGGTGACGAAGGCGGACTCGGAAAGCTGGGCAATGGATTGGGTATTTAAAATCATCTGCATGTCGCCGGACATTACGCCTGACGCAAGAGTGTAATAATAAATCAGGTTTTCTGTTTCAGACGGTGTTTTCGTTACGGCTATCTTCGCCTGGTATTCCGTGTATGAGGAGTCTGTGTCCTCAAGAGCTATCAGGGAAACGGAATTGATGTTGTACGACCCTGTGTTGAAATCGGTGGAAATCTCCGCCGCATAAGCGTTTGAATAGTCCTCCGGCACAAGCGAGAGGTAAATTTTACCGTTTATACCCACAGCCATATCCACGAAGTTCATGAGCGTATCATCCACGCCGTTGTCGGCGACTACATCGATCATATTTTCGTAACCTTCATAAATCTCTTTGGACGACTGGTATGCGAGAGAAGAGTCAAGCGCTATCAGGGAGAGCGTCGAGTGGTTCTGAGTGTCCGGAGCATATGTGTAGGCCAGAACGACAACAGTATCGTATGGTTTCACCACTGCCAGTTTAATGGGAAGCACACCGCCATCTGTATTTGTGGCCTCTATGAGGTTTGAACTCATAATGTTGCCGTCCGATGATGAAACTTTCAGCAGCATAGTGTTTGCGTTGTATGAGTTAGAATTGTTTTTCCCTTTTATAAGAAGCACGATATCGTCCGATGTGTCCGTATCGTTCACGGAATCGGAAACGAGAGCCGCATCTATGAATTTGTGAAACTGGTTATAGTCGGTATCGGCGCTCTGATATTTTTTTATCCAGCTTATGCTGTCTCCGCTTGAACTTATCTTCATCAATGTAACGAAGTAATCCCCGCCTTCATAGTTTCTGGCAACGATGTATTGCGTTCCGTCTGAGGCGGTGAGCAGCTTGACTCTGGATACTGTGTTCGCGGAGTCAGGATTTACATGCTCAATGGAATATGCGCTCAGAACGTCGCCGTCGGCATCGAAGTTAGCCATAAGAGGTTCAAAGTAACCGTTAAAATCATTATAACCGGGTGAGAGAAGATTAGTTGAGAGAAGTGCGGAGAACGAGTTGTCCGCGTTCTTTTTAAAGTCTTTGAATGCGGTGCTGAATAACTGGCTCTGAATCTCATCAAATATGTCGTAAATCTTGTAATATCCGTTCACGATAACGTTATCGTCGTCGTCACCGCCGTCACCTCCGCCGGAAACACATGCCGTTCCGGTTGCCAGACCGAGGTTATCAAATGAATAGAAGGTTGAAAACGCTCTGCCTGCGGAGTCATAGGCGGTAATCTTCATCTCGCCGTAATTCTGTGTTGCCGGGATAATGTCGCCAAGGTCAACGGATATGACAGATGTTGTGAGCGGTACCCTGCCTTTGACAGTTCTTTTCGTACCCTGGTCTGAAACAGTGAAAAACTGTATTTCTGCCCAACTTGGGGTATAAGCTGTGGGAAGAGTTACCGTAATGCTTTTTGTGCATGAGCTGCTTGACGCCATCGCCGCAGTGGGGAAGACGTTTCCGCTCATATATGACGATGTAATCCCGTCGCCCTGAACATAGAGGGTTTCAGCTACTGAGCCGGATTCTTTTGTTGTGATGGCAAACGAGTACGGGTCTCCGTCATTAACGGCGGCTGCATTTGCGTACATTGTCATATTTTCGTTTATCTCATTGAAAAAGTAGGAAGAGGCGGAGCTCGTAAGTTTTGCGTATATAAAGTTCGGATCCGGTATGATCAGATAACCCGCGCTGTTGATCCCGTTACCTGACATTGTGAATGACGCTATTTTGTCGGCTGATACAGTTCCTGCGCCGACGGAAATTCCTGCCACTTTAACGGGTGTGGTCTGCCCGCTGGTGCTGAAAAGCTGCGCCGCCTGATTCTCTATGGCAAGGTCATAGTTGTGCCCGTTGCCGATAAGTTTCCATTCGTCGTCAATCTTTGCCGCCCAGAGTTCTTCAAATTTATACGAACCGTCGCTGTATATGTATTTAACTTTTGCGGTGGCCGTGTCCTCAGATGTTTTTGATGAGGTTTTCATCTTAGATTTGGGCAGTTTCATTCTTGGGTTGAGCATCTGAACCGATATCAGATTCAGTCCGTTGCTTTTCATTTCCGCCCGTTTTGTAACGAAATCCGTTATGAAAGTGCTTCTGTCCATGCCGTTGTAAACGCCGAAATCGCTTTCATCCGCAACGTAATCATCCATATCCGATTCCGAAAGGGTTCCATCCACCCCCTTTGCCTCTACGCTGAAAACAAAGTTCTCAATGGCGTATTTATCCTCGAATGAACATGTCAGGGTCAGGTCGGAAACGGTATTGGGGACTATAGTGAGCGAATCGCCGCCCTGACAGACAAGTGTGTCTGTCCCGCTGAATGCCGAAACTGTGAAACTGTACTCCTTTCCCGCCTCAAGGTCGGGGATGGTCACGGACGACTGATTTTCCGCCGCGGTCGTTACATCCATTGTGGTTTGTTCGTCCCCGGTCGGTCCGTATCCGATGAGAACCTGAGATATGCTGGTGTTTCCAACTGTAAATCTGGGATTTGTTTTGGTTCTCTTTTTTGAGTTATCAGGCAGCTCCAGTTTAATTTCTATACTGGTATTTTTGCTTTTCGAGGCAGTTGTGCCTCCTCCGCAAGCGGAGAGAAAAGCGGTTAATGACAGAATTATAAAAAGTTTAAAGTATTGCATAGCACACCGTAATCATTAGTATGTGAAATTATGAATCAAAATGGTAAAAATAACAACAGAAGTAACGGTCAGAAATTGTAAGAAATCTATCAACTGCCCGTTTGAGTATAAAAAAAGCGGAGGTTTTGCCTCCGCTTTGTTTAATTACTTTCCTGATTTCAGCATATTCCAGTATTTTTCATAAACTTTGATAGCGTCGCCTACGTCGAGCTGGAATTCACCCTGTTTTATTATGCTCAGGGGCGGATAAATGGTCGGGTTTGTGCGCACGGATTTGTCCAGAAGCGCCACGCCCGCCTTGTTGGGGCTGGGGTATCCGACTTCCTCGCTTATCATTTTAGCAACTTCAGGTTTCATTATATAGTTGATGAACTTGTGCGCGTTCGCAACGTTTTTGGAACCTTTGGGGATGCACATGCTGTCCACCCAGAAGATAGCTCCCTCTTTGGGATAGATATATTTGATTGAAGGGTTTTCCTGCGCAGCGGCGTACATTTCACCGTTGAATGTAAGACCGAGGGTTACTTCGCCGTTTATGAACGGAACTTTTGGCGAATCGGAGTTGTAAACCCGCACGTTGGGGCGGAGTTTGCGCAGAAGTTCATAGGCTTTTTTAATTTTTTCGGGGTCGGTCTCGTTGCCGGAATAACCGAGTATCCTGAGCGCAATATGGAAGACCTCGCGCAGGTCGTCGGTAAGGATGACCTTGCCTTTATATTTCGAATCCCAGAGGATACGGTATGTGTTTGCTTTTTTCGCGTCAACAAAGTCGGAGTTGATGGCGAGAGACGTTGAACCCCAGAGATACGGCACGCTGTACTTGTTGCCCATGTCGTACTCTTTGTTGAGCAGGGACGTGTCCATGTTTTTGAAGTTCGGCAGGAGCTTCCTGTTAAGAGGTGTGAGCAGCCCTTCCTTCTGCATCCTGTTAACGTAATAGGTGGATGGGAAGATAACGTCGTACCCTTTACCTCCGAGCACTTTCACTTTTGAATACATAACCTCGTTGCTGTCATAGGTGGTGTAGATTACTTTTATGCCCGTTTCTTTTTCAAAGTTGCTCAGAACCTGTTCGGGGATATATTCCGACCAGTTGTAGACATAAACCACTTCTTTGGCAAAAGCTGAAGATGCCAGAAGGCAAAGAAGGATAGCAAAAATCAGTCTTTTCATTTTTTCTCCCTGTTAAGTATTTGAGATATCATAACTATCACAAGCGACAGGGTGAACATTATTGTGCAGAGAGCGTTCACCTCCGGCTTAACCCCCAGCCTGACCATTGAATAAATGCGAAGAGGCAGTATTTCAAAGTCAGGACCTGTTACAAAGAAACTTATGATAACATCATCCATCGAAAGTGTAAACGCCAGCAGCCATCCCGCAACAACAGCGGGAAGCATCATAGGAAAAAGGACATGGCGTACGGTCTGAAACTCCGTTGCGCCAAGATCGCCCGCCGCATCGAAAAGGTTTTTGTCAAACCCCTTCATACGGGACATAACCGTAACGGCGACAAACGGTATGTTGAAAGTGATATGCGAGAGCAGAAGGGTGATGAACCCCGGCTCCATATGTATGGTGACGAAGAGTATCAGAAGACTGATACCCATCACGATATCCGGTGCCATCATGAGGATGTATACCAGAGACATTATAACTTTTTTGCCTTTGAAAGTGTATCTGTAAAATGCCACAGCAGCCAGCGAACCGATTATGGTTGCGCAGGTTGCCGAAAGTGTAGCCACAAGAACTGAGTTGCCTGCGGCAGTCATAAGCGACGTGTTTTCCAGCAGATTCTGATACCATTTCAGAGTGAAGCCCTGCCATGTCGTGCCGAATTTGGACGCGTTGAACGAATATACTATAAGCACGAAAATAGGCACATAAAGAAATGCGTAAACAAGTGATGAATAGCCGATTTTCAGTGTACGCATCATATGGCTTCACCGCCCGTTTTCTTGGTGCTTCTATAATAGATGTAGATGATGACAAACATAATAACGGTGAGAATCATGCTTGCCGCCGCGCCCATGGGCCAGTTGCGTGTCAGAAGGAACTGGTTCCGTATGAAATTGCCTATCAGAAGGGACTTCGCACCGCCAAGAACATCTGATATGTAAAACAGACAGAGGGTCGGCAGAAACACAAGCATACTGCCGGCTATCACGCCGGGCATGGAAAGGGGCAGAACAACATGCCAGAAGGTGCGCATACGTCCCGCGCCGAGGTCTTTTGCCGCCTCGATAAGTTTGCCGTCCAGTTTTTCAAGCACAGCGTACAGAGGCAGAATCATGAACGGCAGCAGAGAATACACCATGCCGACGAGAACAGCCGTTTCGGTGTACATAAGCCTCAGAGGCTCGTCTATTATGCCAAGCGCCATGAGAGCACCGTTCAGCACTCCGTTGGTCTTTATTATTATGATGATTGCATAGGTACGTATCAGGGAGCTTGTCCAGAAAGGAATGATGATAAGCACCAGCAGAAGACTTTTGAATTTTCCCCTGTATTTTGAAAGGTTATAAGCAAAAGGGTAGCCTATCAGCAGACACAGAGCCGTGGTTACGAAAGCCATTTCGAAAGAGTCCGCGAGCACCTGCAGAAAGAGCGGGTCGCGTATGGCTTTGTAGTTATTCAGCGTGAAAACGGGTGAAATCTCACCTGGAGTGTTGCTGGTCATCAAGCTGACAGCCAGAACCATCAGTGTCGGCACAAGAACCAGAAGGATGAGCCAGACTGAGATGAGGGTTATGGAAAAGGTTTTAAAACGGTTCTTTTCAGTCATCGGGAAGCAGTACCTCCCAGCCGTCAACCCATTTAACGGCGACCTTTTCACCTGTTTTATATTCAAATTCGGGGTCGTCCTCATCGAAAAATTCGCTCGCCATGATAACCGTTCCGCTGTCCAGACGCACGATGGAATCCAGCGTCGCGCCTTTGTATGTGGTCTCTTCTATTATGCCCTGAAGCGGATAGTCGCTGTCCGCGTCTTTAATATGTTCCAGACGGATGTCCTCCGGGCGCAGAAGCAGCTTTACGCTGTCGCCCTCGACGTATGTGTGTTTTTTGGTAAGGCGGCACTGCCTGCCTTCAACGTTGGCGCGCAGTTTACCGTTAATGGTCTTTTCTATGACAGCCTGCAGAACGTTTATCTCACCCACAAACTTTGCAACAAACATGTTTTTAGGGTTTTCGTAGACCTCTTTGGGCGACCCGTCCTGCTGGATGACCCCTTCGTTCATGACCACAACCCGGTCAGACATGGAGAGAGCCTCCTCCTGATCGTGGGTTACGAAAACAAAGGTTATTCCCAGCTTGCGCTGAATGTGTTTCAGCTCTGTCTGCATCTGTTTGCGGAGTTTGAAGTCCAGTGCGGAGAGCGGCTCGTCCAGAAGGAGCACTTTGGGGCGTTTGACAATCGCCCTTGCTATTGCAACCCTCTGCTGCTGACCGCCCGAAAGATTCTGGGGCATACGGTCTGCAAAGTTTCCAAGCATAACCGTATCCAGCGCCTCTTTAACGCGTTCTTTTATCTCGTCTTTCGGAACTTTGCTCATTTTCAGTCCGAAAGCCACGTTGTCGTATACCGTCATGTGGGGGAACAGGGCATAGCTTTGGAAAACAGTGTTCACCTCGCGCTTGTTGGGCGGAATAATGCTTACATCTTTGCCGCCTATGAATACCCTGCCGTAGTCCTGAGTTTCAAGACCGGCTATGATGCGCAGAAGTGTAGTTTTTCCGCAGCCTGAGGGTCCCAGAAGGGTTACGAACTCGCCGTCTTTTATGCAGAGATCGAGGTTGTGTACAACCCCGTGTCCGCCGAATGATTTTGAAATGCTTTCCAGTCTCACTATGTCGTTTGCGCTGCTCATTATCCACCGAAAAAAATAATCTGTACTTATAATACAAATAATGTGCGGCAGTCTATAAAAAACTGACCGGAAAAACAATAAATCACAAAATTATGACAAAGGGGCTATTCAACTATGCCTGTAATGCCTTTAAGATATTCTGATTCAGGGAAAAAAGGGTTTATCGGGTGGTCGCCGCTCTGCGAGAGAAAACCTGTTATTCTGAGGGTTCTTCCGGCGTCTTTTGCAGCCCATGCTATGGATTTTATGAAATCTTCCCTTGAAACCCTGCCTGAGCATGAAAAAGAGAAGAATATTCCGTTGTTTTTCACCTTTTTCAGTCCCAGCATGTTCAGGTCTTTATATGCGCGCAAAGCCTGTTCCACAGCGGATTGCGACTTTGCCAGCTTTGGCGGGTCCAGGATGACCATGTCATGTTTTACAGAATCCGCGTTTCTTTCGCGGAGATAATCAAAAATGTCTGCTTTAACGGTTTCCGGCGTGTCAAATCCGTTCAGTCTGAAATTTTCTTTCAGGTTTGCAAGGGCGTCCGCGGAGGAGTCCACGCTTGTTATGTGTTTTGCGCCTTTTGCGGCGGCGTTCAGTGAAAACCCGCCTGTGTAGCAGAAACAGTCCAGAACGTCCTGACCCTCTGCATACTCTGCGGCTATACGCCTGTTTTCCCTCTGGTCGAAATAGTATCCGGTTTTCTGGCCGCTTTTCAGGCTTGCTGAAATTTTCAGTCCGTTCTCTTTTATTATTATGCTGTCGGGCGTTTCTCCGTGGATGCACTGCTCCTGCCAGCGTATCATCTCTTTCTTTGCCAGCTCGTCAGCGGGGCGTGCGTATATGGAAAGCGGGCTGACAGTATCAATGAGTGCGTCTTTCATCATTGGCAGATAGTGCACAGCCGAAGCTGTGTTCACCTGCAGGCTGATATGACCGTTGTATATGTCGGCAACGTAGCCGGGCAGTCCGTCCGCTTCGCCGTAAAGCAGTCGGAAGCTGTCTGTTCTGCCGGCATCTATCAGGCGTTTTCTGGCTGCTAGAGCGCATGAAAGTCTTTTTCTGAAGATATCCGCACCAAATGTTTCCTCTTCGTCCCATGAAAAGAGTCTGAGGGCTATTGCGCTGTGTTCACTGTAAAATCCGTAGGCCACGAAGCGCTTGTCAGAATCAAGAACCTTCACCGCTTCGCCGTTGACTATTCCTTTTTCAGCGGAATGAACAGCACCGGAAAATATCCACGGATTTTTATTTCTTGCCAGTTTGTCTTTGAACTTTTTAAGTATTATTGTCTTCATGCTTCTATTGAACATAAAAGAACGGTTATTTCAAGCGGATAGTAATTTTGCTTGAAATTTAGTGAATAAAAAGTAACAATTGTCAGAATAAACACAACTAATTATTTGTTTTCCGGAGGCACAATGAGTCTTTCTATAAGATACAAAATTGCTTTGATGGCAGTTGTTCCCGTACTTCTTACAGCACTGTTCCTCAGTATATTCACCTATTATCAGCTGAAAAAGATAGGGGAATCGGAGATCGCTGATTTCAGAGAGAGTATGCGCACTGCGAAAGAGCAGGAACTGAAACAGTACATAGATCTGTCAATATCGTCCATTAAAGATATATACGACAACGCTTCCGCTGACGATGAGGAAGCGAAGGCGAAGGCTGCCGCAAAAATTCAGGAACTTAATTACGGCGCCGACGGCTATATCTTTCTTAATGACCATGACGGTATCGCCCTTGCGAACAGAGCAAAGCCGGAGGTTGTCGGAAAGAATCTCATAGAGATGAAGGATAAGAACGGCGTATACATATTCAAAGAGCTCATCGCCGCAGCGGACAAGGGCGGCGGATATGTCAGCTATCAGTGGTTCAAGGCTTCAAAAAATACTGAAGTGGAAAAACTCAGCTACGCGGTAGCACTTAAAAAGTGGGGCTGGGTAATGGGTACCGGCTTCTATGTTGACGATATTCAGGACGCTGTTAACGCAAAAGAGGCACACCTTAACTCCGTTATCAGAAAAACCATTTTCATAATAATGGGTATGTCCGCTTTCATCACCGCAGGCATAGTAATAGTGGCATTCTTCCTTTCAAGCGTGCTTACAAAAAGTATTAAAGCTATCAACCAGTTTCTTAAAGAAGTGTCTGAAGGCGAGGGCGACCTCACCCGCGATCTGCCAGTTCTTTCAAAGGATGAAATGGGTGAAATGGCTCAGCATTTCAATAAATTTATAGGGAAACTTAACGAGATCATATCCATAGTTAAAGAGGGCTCCGAAAACGTTGCCTCTGCCAGCACAGAGCTTGCGAGCACAACAGAGGAGCTTACGGTTACGTTTCAGGATCAGGCAAGTCAGGTCACTTCCGTTGCCAGCGCAACAGAGGAGATAAGCGTAACTTCCCAACAGGTTATGCAGTCCATAGGCGAGGCGAACGATCAGGCTGCGAACGCAGAAAAACTCACAAGAAGCGGAAAGGAACAGCTTTTAAGCTCTGTTTCAGAGGTGATGGGAATCAGGGAAAAGGTAGAAAAGCTGGGCAGAACCATAGACAGCCTTGCGAACTCGTCTTCTGAAATAGGTAACATTACAAACGTTATTAACGATATCGCAGACCAGACAAACCTTCTTGCTCTCAATGCCGCCATCGAAGCGGCAAGAGCCGGTGAACACGGGCGCGGTTTCGCAGTTGTTGCCGACGAGGTTCGTAAACTGGCGGAACGCACCCAGAGCGCCACAAAAGAGATAGAGAACATCATTGTAAGCCTTCAGAACGAAACGAAAACAGCCACCAGCGACATGCAGGAGGCGACCAATAAAGTCGTTTCAGGCGCAAAGGCTATTGAAAACACAGAAAACGTTTTTGAGCAGATAGTTGAATCTGTCGGGAACATTAACGCTACAAACCAGACGATTAACAGTTCCATTCAGGAGCAGGTGACAGCCATTGCCAACATAAACGACAATGCGCAGGTTATTTCTTCCGGTATCGACGAAAGCTCGAACGCTCTGGCGCAGGTAACTACAACCGTTGCCGACCTCCAGAAGCAGGCGGACGACCTTCATATCATGGTGAGTAAGTTCAAAACCAGAGGCTAATTTATTCTCCGCACGGACAGTTTTTCATCTGTTTGTGCGGAGAACTTTGCATTTTTCATGAAAGAATGTTAAGATTATAAATTAATGCTCTTAATTTTTTTGCGCAGGGTGACTGATGAGTACGACTATTCTGGTTATTGACGACGATCAGGAAATTCTTGATATTCTTAAATTACTTCTCAATCTCGAAAAATACAATGTACTTACAGCTCAGAACGGTATAACCGGTCTGTTTCTTGCCAGAGAGAACAACCCTGCCATGATAATTCTTGATCTCAACCTGCCGGATATTGACGGTCAGCAGATATGTAAAATTATCAGAAGCGAGCTGGACGTGCCTATTCTCATACTCTCCGCCCGCGACAACGTTTCCGACAAGGTTGTCTGCCTTGAATACGGTGCGGACGATTATATGACAAAACCGTTTGAGAATATTGAACTTATCGCCCGCGTAAAGGCAATATTGCGCCGTGCGGAAAAGACCGGTCCTGTTCAAGGGGATGACAGCGAAGACACTGTTTTTCATCATATGCACATAGACAGAGCCAACAGGCAGGTGTTTATAAGAGGTGAAAAAATCAGCCTTACCCCGAAAGAATACGACATTCTGGTATATTTTATAGAGAAGGCAGGACAGGTACTCTCCCGCGATACCATAGTGAACGACATCTGGGGTAAAAACTCTATATACTCGTGGTCACGAAGCCTCGACGTACACATCAAAAACCTGCGCCAGAAGGTTGAGATAAACCCGAAAAACCCGGATATCATCAAGACCGTTTCAGGCGTTGGCTACAAGATCAAAAAATGAGACTCACGGTTAAGCTGATTATCAGCATAACACTGGTGACCATCGTCATAATCCTTGCCATGATTAACGTGTTCATGGAGAGTCAGAAAAAAATACTGCTTCAGCAGGCGCATACACAGGCGAAGACCATGTTCGACATGATAGTTGTCACTCGCCAGTGGGTTGCGGAAAACCGCGATCAGATAAAGCCTGTTCCGGCAGTTGCCACTAAACAGCTATCCACCTATGCTGCGCGTATGACGGATTTCCGTTTTCACATCACCAGTATGCAGCTTATCAACCCGGAAAACGCTCCGGACGAATACGAAGTGCGTGCACTTGGGCTTTTCGCTCAGGGAGCGAAAGAGCATCAGGAGATAATCACCCTCGGAGAAGAACGTTTTTACCGTTACATGGCACCGCTCTATGTCAATAAGGCGTGCATGGAGTGCCACGACTATCAGGGATACAGGATCGGCGACCTGCGCGGCGGGATATCTGTAACTATCCCCATGAAGGCGCTGGAAAAAGCAATGGCGGTGAACAACAGGAACTATCTTATAACCGGATTCGCCGCGTTTTTTGGTATTGTGCTCACCCTTACGCTGCTTCTCCGCATGACAGTTCTTAAAAACCTTTCAACCCTGACAGATGCGGCGGGTTCATACAAGACCGGAGATTTCACAAAAAAACTTACTATAAAGACCGGAGACGAAATTCAGGAGCTTTCGGAAGCGTTTGAGATGATGCGGCACAGTATCCTTGAGAATGAGGACAGACTCAAAGAACAGCTTGCCCGTGTCACAGAGCAGTATAAAACTGTTCTCGGTGTTTTGCAGACCAGAAACGACGAACTGAAAACCATAAACAGTTTTAAATCCGATATCCTTGATTCACTTGCCCACGAATTGCGCACGCCGCTGACGAAGATAATTTCCTATTCCGAACTGCTCGTTGCACAGGGGCTGGACTGTTCGCCGGATGTGAAAGAGAAGTCGCTTACAACAATAGCAAGAAGCGCGAGACTGCTGAACACTCTGTTCAGCGAGATAATCACGCTGTCCCGTCTGGACAGTAATCAGTATCCTTATCACTTTATGCCGCTGAACATCGGCAGGCTGGTTTCCGAGATTGCAGCGGAATATGAAAAGGAGATAGCCGATAAAAACATCAGTTTTGAATCGGAGATTTCAGACGAGGCAGTTGTTTATGCAGATGCGGAATCGTTCCGTCACGTCTTTGCAAACCTGATATCAAACGCAGTTAAGTTCAGCCGCGGAGGAGGATTCATCAAAGTAAGACTGAAAGACCTCGGCGAATACAACGTTATAGAGGTTGAGGATTCCGGCGTGGGAATTCCTGCGGATGAAATTGAAAAGGTCACAAAACGCTTTTACAGGGCAACCAATGTTAAACGCGAGTTTTCCGGAACTGGGCTGGGACTTTCCATAATCTCACGAATCATGGAGGGACACAGAGGCAGACTTGAGATAGAATCAGAGCAGAACAAAGGCTCTCTTTTCCGTGTTTGCGTTCCAAAAAACCTCGCGGATGAAGAGTCTGCGGAGCAGGACGCATAGTTAATTCTGGGTTAATAATTTAATCCTGCGTTCATATCGTTATATGGGCTAAATTTCTTTACTATCAATCTTGTATATGTATAGTTGACTGTGTTATAATCATTTCATGGCAGGCATAAGAATATATGACTTCCACGAAACAGTTTACTTGTCCGTCATCGGATCCGTAAAAGCGGGTGAAAGCCCGGCGGAAACTATGAAGAGGATACATTTACTGGCACAGCAGAGGGCTGCAAAGGACATTTCCGGACAGGAAGCGTCCCATATGCAGTGCCGCAGAGGGTGCAGCCATTGCTGCCGTGTCCACGTTCCCGTTCTGTGCCTTGAGGCGGACAGCATTGCGGAATATCTTTTATCATCCCTCTCTGAGGAAAGTCTGGAAACTCTTAAATCAAAGCTGCGCTATATAAAAGTGCATATCGCCGGGTATGACGAGCAGGAGCGCATCGTTGCTAACATTCCCTGCGGATTTCTGGGCAGCGAGGGCGAATGTCTCATTCACTCCGTTCGTCCCCTTGTCTGTCGTTCGGTCACAAGTGCTGACTCCGAAGCCTGCCGCCGTGCGATGACAATGTCCGTGTGCGAGGAGAACGCCTTTATTCCCATGAACATCACACACAAAAGCATATACGATTCAGCTTTTATAGGTCTTGCGGACGCTATGAAGGAAATGAAGATTGACTGCCGCAGTTTCGAGATAACTGAGGCGGTACTTTACAGACTGAATAAACAAATTGAATAGCGCCTTTACAATGTTTATTTGACGTATGGCGTTTTAAAATATAAAATTAATTACGTCTCCTATTTTGTTAGCGAGGTAAATAACCATGAAAAAGACAATCGGATTTATTGTATTTCTCACCGCAGTTTCAACAGCCATTGCCGCTGCGGACGGCGCAGCTCTTTATGCTAAATGTAAAGGCTGCCACGGTCCCGATGGTTCCAAAAAAGCTCTTGGAGTGAGCGAAGTTATCAAAGGTCAGCCGGCTAAAGATATTGAAGCTGATCTCATTGCCTATCAGGCGGGCACAGGCGGCGGAGCGAAGAAAGCCGTTATGAAAGCTCAGGTGGTAAAGCTGAACCCCGAAGAGATCAAAGCTCTGGCTGATTACATCTCAAAACTGAAATAAGCCTATGATAAAGCAAACTTTAAGGTTTGCGGGTATCTTTCTGGCGATAGTATGTCTTGCAGGTTTGGTCGCTGTCCGTCCGGTTTTTGCCGCGGACGGCGAAAAAACTATGGAGCATATGCACCATGAGGATGCGCCCGCAGAAGATAATGCGCAACCCGCGCACGAGCATGTGCACAAAGATCCGGCACCACAGGAGAAGGCGAATGTAGGTGTTACGGAGCATCTCGGCTCCGTTATACCGCTTGACCTTGAGTTTCAGACCTCTGACGGCAGAACAGTCACGCTGAAAGACATAGTAGACAAACCTACGCTTTTCGCTCCTGTTTACTATAGCTGTCCCAACGTGTGCAACTTTCTGCAGTCACGGCTTGCTGATATCATCCCGCAGGTTAAGATGAAGGCGGGCGAAACATTTCAGGTTGTTTCCGTCAGCTTCGACGAGTTCGATACTCCTGAAACAGCCGCTGAAAAGAAGGTCAACTACATGAAGGCAGCCGGCGGAACTGTGCCGGACAGCGGCTGGATATTTCTGACAGGTTCAAAAGAGAATATAGACAAACTCATGAACGCACTAGGCTTCCGTTTCCAGCGGAAAGACAGGGACTTTCTCCACCCTGTTGCTGTCATATCAGTTTCAAAGAGCGGAAAGATAGTCAGGTATCTCTACGGAACGGACATTCTGCCTTTCGAAATGACCATGGCGGTTGTGGAAGCGGAGAAGGAAACCCCCGGTCTGTCGGTGAAAAAGCTGGTTGCATATTGTTTCAGCTATGACCCGCAGGGCAAAAAATACGTTTTCGACGTTATGAAGGTTTCCGGCATAGTGGTACTTTTGGTTATAGCAATGTTTGCTTCGTATCTGTTCTTTGGCGGAAAAAAGAGAAAAAAGCGAGGTTCGGATGAGCAGTAACTCTCTTTCATTCTGGGAGGATTCGGGAAACGGCCGCACAGGTATTATGGCGTGGCTGACAACAACCGACCATAAGCGCATCGGGCTTATGTATATGTATGTTATTCTGGCGATGTTCATCGCCGGATTGTGCCTTGGGCTTGCGATACGCCTTGAGCTTATTGCGCCGGGCAGAACAATAATGGACGCGCAGACTTACAACACCGTATTCACTCTGCACGGGGTTATCATGATTTTCATCGTGGTTATCCCCAGCATCCCCGCCGCTATCGGCAATCTGGTGCTGCCCATACAGCTTGGGGCGGAGGATGTGGCGTTTCCGCGTCTCAACCTGTTTTCTTGGTATCTGTACATAGGCGGAACCATACTGGCGCTTGTGTCCCTGTTTACAGGGGGCGGCGCACCGGATACCGGCTGGACCTTCTATGTGCCTTTTTCGGAGTTCACCACAACCAACGTCTCCGTGGCTGTTATTGCGGTGTTCATCCTTGGTTTTTCATCAATACTAACCGGACTTAACTTCATTACAACCATCCACAGGCTGCGCGCTCCGGGCATGACATGGACGAAGATTCCTCTTTTCACATGGTCGTTATATGCGACGGGCTGGATTCAGGTGCTTGCAACCCCTGTGCTTGGTATAACGGTTCTTCTGATATTTGCTGAAAGGGTGCTTGGCGTCGGGCTTTTCGATCCGAACAAGGGCGGTGATCCCATCCTTTATCAGCACCTTTTCTGGATATACTCCCACCCCGCGGTGTACATCATGATTCTTCCCGCCATGGGTGTTGTTTCCGACATTATCCCCGTTTTTGCCCGCAAACCTATTTTCGGGTATAAGACTATAGCCTTTTCCAGCCTTATGATAGCCTTTGCAGGCTCGCTGGTGTGGGCGCACCATATGTTCACATCAGGCATGAGCGACACGGCGGTGCTTATCTTCTCGCTGCTTACATTTGTTGTCGCCATCCCATCGGCTATTAAGGTGTTCAACTGGACGGCGACCCTTTACAAAGGTTCCATAACCGTCGATCCGCCTCTGCTTTATGCACTGGGCTTCATCTTCCTGTTCTCCGTGGGCGGTCTTACGGGGCTTATCCTCGGTTCCGCTGGCACTGACATCCATGTACACGACACATATTTTGTGGTAAGCCACTTCCACTATGTTATCTTTGGCGGAACAGGCTTCGGTATGTTCGCCGCGGCGCATTACTGGCTGCCGAAATATTACGGCAGGATGTACAACAAAACGGTGGCGAAGGTAGCCTTCTATATTCTGTTCATAGGTTTCAACCTCCTCTATTTCCCGCTGTTCATCATCGGGCTTGAGGGGATGCCAAGACGTTATTACGACTATCTGCCTCAGTATCAGGAAGGACATGTGATATCCACCGTCGGTTCGTGGATTCTTGCCGTGGGTGTTATCATAATGCTTGTAAACCTCATCAGGGGCTTTACGAAAGGAGAAAAGCTGAAAGGGCGCAATCCGTGGGGTGCCGCTACACTTGAATGGACGATACCTACTCCGCCGCCTCTGCTCAACTTTGACAAGGAGCCGGACACCTCCCGCAAACCCTATGATTTTCAGGGGGTAACGCCGGATGAGTAACACACACAAAGACTACGCAGGCGCGAAGCTCGGCATGTGGCTGTTCCTGTTCACAGAGGTTCTGCTTTTCGGCGGTATGTTCGTGCTCTATGCGGCATATCTCCACGAGTACAGGGCGGATTTCCATGTGGGCGGCAAGCAGCTCGACGTTGTTATAGGTACGCTGAACACGGTTGTCCTGCTTTTCTCCAGCTTTGCCATAGCGGCGGCGATAACCTTTATCCAGCAGGGTAAAAAGAAGCTCGCCGTAAACTTTACGTATCTGACGATAGCCTGTGCCGGTATTTTCGTCATAAACAAGACGATAGAGTGGCGGGCTAAGTTCCACCACGGCATATGGCCGGACTCGCCCCATCTGCGGGAGATGTCCCACGGCGAGAACATCTTTTTCGGGCTGTATTTCCTCATGACGGGACTTCACGCCGTACACGTTATCATCGGCGCGATACTTCTTTCGGTGATGGTGTGGTTCATGAAAAAGGACGTTATCAATCAGCAGGATTTTGTGAAACTGGAGAACGCGGGGCTTTACTGGCACATAGTGGATCTCATCTGGATTTTCCTGTTTCCCCTGTTTTATCTTGTGTTGTGAGGTCGGTATGAGCGAAAATCATGAACATAAACACCATATACTGAGCATTAAGACTGCGGGGATAATCCTCGGTCTGCTGCTTATGCTTACGGCGATAACAGTTGCGGTATCACGCATTGACCTCGGCTTTATGAACGTTGCTGCGGCGCTTGCGCTGGCAACAACAAAGGCGCTGCTGGTCATAATGTTTTTCATGCATATGAAATACGAGAGCAGGTTTATGCAGGGGATAGTCTTTCTGTGTTTTCTGATACTCGCCATCTTCATAGGCATGACGTTCTTCGATCTTGCGTACAGGGGAGGCTGAGATGGACGCGACACTTATCGATGCCGTCAGCAAGGTTGATACGGCATTTAAATTCATATTCGGGGTATCTTTTGTCATCCTGTTCCTTATAACTGCGGTGACGCTGTATTTCCTTTTCAGATACAGCAAAAAGCGCAACCCCGTTCCCGCGCAGATTGAGGGGAACCTCGTTGCGGAAATTATCTGGATAGTAGTTCCCTGCATTATCGTGGGCGCTATGTTCTGGTACGGATGGGTAGGCTATAAGGCTCTGCGGGAGGCTCCGGCAAACAGCTACGAGGTGAAATGCACCGCCCGCATGTGGTCTTGGAAGTTCGAATATCCCAACGGAAAGACCAGCGACAAGCTGTACGTTCCTGCGGACACTCCAATCAAGGTTGACCTGACATCCGTTGACGTTATCCACAGCTTTTATGTGGCGGCATTCCGTGTAAAGATGGATACTGTACCGGGTATGCACACCTATGTATGGTTCAACAGCGGCGAACCGGCGGAATATGAGATTCAGTGCGCCGAATACTGCGGCGTGCGTCACGCATACATGCTTTCAAAGGTTGTCGTGGTTCCGAAAGAGGAGTTCGACAAATGGCTGAATGCCTCCGCCGCAGCGGAAGTTCCCGATGAGGGCGAAGAACTGCTCAAAAAACACGGCTGCTTCGACTGCCATACAACGGACGGCACGGATCTTGTGGGACCCAGCTTTAAGGGTATCTACGGACGTGATACCGTTGTTGTTGAAAACGGCAAAGAAAAGACCGTTAAAGCGGACGACATGTACCTTGAAAAATCAATTACACAGCCAGCGGCGGACATCGTCAAAGGTTATGAGGATATGATGCCTCCCTTTGAACTGACGAAAGAGGAGTTGGGCAAGATAATCGGATATTTCAAAGGTGGCGGCAAGCCCACGGCGAAACTCGGAGCCAAAGGCGCGGAGATTGCTGAACGGGAAGGCTGTACCGGATGTCACTCCGTTGACGGAAGCGAACTTGTGGGTCCCAGCTTTAAAGGGCTGATGGACAGAAAGACTGCTGTGACAAAAGACGGCAAAAAGATGGAAGTGACAGCCAACGTGGAGTATATCATAAGCTCCATAAAACATCCGTCAGAGTACGTTGTTGAAGGCTATGAACCTTCAATGCCGGAATACGGTCAGCTCAGCGACGACGACATTAAGGCGCTGATAGAATATATCAGCACTCTGAAATAGATGCTCAGCATAAAGCATCTTGTCAGGGTAAGATTATCATCAATGGTGGGTCTTTCCGCATTTGCGGGGACCTGCCTTTCTTTTCACCATATCGGTCTGACGCACCTGTACGCAGTTTGCGCGTCTGTTTTTCTGTCGTTCGGCTGTTCCGCGCTGAATCAGTATCAGGAGCGCGACAGCGACAGACTCATGAAACGCACCATGCAGAGACCTCTGCCGGGCGGGTATATTCTTCCGAAAGAGGTTCTGGCGCTCGCGGTGGTTCTGATTCTCATCGGATTCAGCTTCATTGTTTTAAGCGGCAGTCTGTGGGCAATGGCTATCGGTTTTCTGGTTGTCGCCGGATATAATTTTGTTTATACGCCTCTGAAAAAGGTGTCCCCTTTTTCTGTTATGCTTGGCGGGCTGGCGGGTGCCATGCCCCCTGTGCTCGGCTACTGTATGGCGGGCGGCAGTCCTTTTGACAGGGATATACTGCTTGTCACAGCGGTACTCTATCTCTGGCAGACTCCGCATTTCGCCATCCTTGCGGATATACATGCGGAGGACTATAAGAATGCAGGATTTAAAACTCTGACATTCTCATACGGTGCGGACAAAAGCCGACTTTTCGTTCTGGTATGGGCTGTGGCATATCTTACGGCACTGCTTTTTATCCCTTTTTCAGAAGTATACAGCAGCAGATTCACCGCTGCGGCAAGCATCGCGGCAGTTGTGCCCGTGCTGATTTTCATCTTCGGCTATGCGAAGAGACCGTCGCTTCGTTTCGGTTCGCTGAATCTTTCGGCGTTACTTTTCTTTCTGCTCATCATCGGCGACAGGCTGATGATTCATTAATCCTTGCAGTATAAAGCGTAACAGGCTATCATCTTTTTTCTGAAACAGCGGAGGTGCGTAATGAGCGCAAATGTCACAGATGTTATGAAGCGTCACCATGAGACTGCGGAAAAATACGCCGCGGCTATGGAGGCTGCGAAAGAGAAACATGAATTTATCTCCGCTATGAAGACCTGCGCGGATGAAGTTAAGGCACAGTACGGCGAACTTGAGGCTGTAAGTGAGAAGTACGCAGAGCTTATGACCCTTGGCACAGCAAGCGCGGAACTGCGGGAGATGGCTGAGAAGACAGGTGACTGCTTTGGTCGCAGAATATCTAATATATATTCGGCAACGGCACAATTTTTGACCGATCCGGAGTTTAAAAAAGCTGAACAGGAGCTTTATCAGGTTTTGACTGATAACCCGCTTTTTATGGGCGCAATGGAAAAAGAAGGCAGTTTCGATGCTGTTGCCCAGTCTTTCGCAAGCTCGGTGAACGCTATGGCGGAGAAGCTGAATGCGGAGACCACCGCCGTTTCCGGTGAAAAGGTGGCGGAGCTTGAGGCTGTGCTGAAAGAGTTCGATTCACTGGCTAAGCGTTACGCGTCGGCTCTGGAAAAAGCTGAGACTGTGCGAAAATTTGTGAACGCCAACGAGCTTTTTGTTGAAGCAGTGAAAAAGCTGATACCCCGTATGACCTCCGTTGCCGACACGATGCGTCTGCTCTCGGCGAAAAACGCTCTTCCCGAATCAGTTTCAGAAGCGGGCAAAAACCTGAGAAATACCCTTGGCAAAGAGCTTGGGGAGATATTGAAGGATAAGCGCGACCTTATGACCGATGCAAAGGTAAAAAAATCAGTTGAAAAGATAGGAAAACTGCTGGAATCGCTGCCTTTCTAAAAAACGTAACGGAAGAAGTTAATTGCGAGGATGCCCACTGCGAGACAGAAGAGAAGTCCGCGTCCGGTTATCGCCGTACCTATGACAACCATTGCCGAAAGTATCTCCGGCACGGAACCTTTTATAATCGACGGAGCCGCTATTGAAACCAGAATCGCTATGGGAATGCTTTGCAGAGCGTAGCGGAATCTGGGGGTCAGATTCACCTTCCCTGCGATGTAAAAACCAAGAACACGTGTGAGATATGTTGCCGCACCCATCCCAAGGATGGTCAGAAAACTAGTCTTGTCCATAGCTAACCCATGCTGTAAGTCCGCCGGCTATCCCGCCTGCGAGTATATACCATTTGCCGCCCACAAAATGCTCGAAAAGACATGAAACTATTATTGCAACAACCACAACAGGAATATCCTTTCTGCCGCGGAAGCCGGAAACTGCCATTGTTATGAATACCGCCGACAGCGCGAAGTCTATACCCAGTTTTTCGGGTGAGGGTATGAAAGCGCCCGCCTGTCTGCCTATCATGGCGGAAGCCAGCCAGAGGAAATAGAGGATGAATCCGGTTCCGGCAAGGTAGCCTATGCGTTCCGCCGTGCGCGCCATCTTGCCCATTGTGAGTGCCCATCCTTCATCCACCATAAAAAACAGGCTGAAGTAACTAACCCATTTTTTTTCTTTTTCCGCATAGGGATATATCGATGCGCCCATGAGGATGTGGCGTATGTTGACTATGAAGGTTGACAGGATTATTGCGAAAACCGGAAGAGGAGCGTTCCACATTTCAAGTGCCATAATCTGCGACACGCCTGCGAAAACCACCATGCACGACATAACGGTTTCCCATGTGGTGAGAACGCCCTGTGTCAGCATACCGTAAACAATGCCGTATGCCGCAACGCCTATCGCTATGGGCAGTCCTTCCTTTATTCCGAGTTTAAATGCCTGATAATTCGTATTCATCGGAGACAATTATATCTTTTTGTAATAAAAATTACATCAAGTTTTTATGATCTTTTTGAAAAAGCCAGCGCCACGCCAAGCCCCATAAGAACAGCGCCCGCCGCTTTGTTCAGAAGACCTGCGCCTTTGGAGTTTTTCAGCTTTTCACCTATCTGTCCGCTGAAAAGCGCACATGCGGAGAAGACTATAAAGGTGCATATGATGAACAGCAGCCCCAGAAGCGCCATCTGTATGGCGGGGTGTCCGTTCTGCGGTTTGACGAACTGCGGAAAGAAGGCGATGAAGAACAGCGCTACTTTCGGGTTAAGAACGTTCGCGGTGATGCTCTGTATAAAAACAGCCTTTGGGCTTAATATCTTAGTATCTTTTTCCGCGGACGCTCCGCCTTTGCTGGTGAATGTTTTCCAGCCTATGTATATGAGATAGAGCGCGCCCGCTATCTTTATGGCGGTGAACGCCAATGCGCTGGAGCGGATTATTGCCGACAGTCCAACTATTGCGAAGGTGGTATGGGCTATATTGCCCAGAGAGAATCCCGCTGCGGCTGCCATGCCGCTCTTGTGTCCCTGTGTTATGCCGCGGGTTATGACATAAATGATGTCAGGACCCGGTGTTATGGCGAGAAGTAGAGATGTTGAGCAGAAAAGGATTATCTGTGTACTGTCGAGCATGTTATACCTCTGCGAAAACTGAGTGAGACTTTTTATAATATACGGAAGGACGTTTGCCCACCTGCCAATCCGCTTCGGCAAGGAGTTTCGAACAGTCCGCAACTGACATGCCTCTGTTCTCTTCCGTTTTTTCATTCGTATCTCTTGGGTTTGCGCCCACCTCTGCCCAGAAGAGGTTAGCTCCTGCCGAAGCGCCGAGGACGTTCGGTTCGTGGGTGCAGTTGCCCGCCACTGTCGCAGGTGTCGCTATGCGTGTCACTGCCACAATCTGTGCCAGACGCAGTTCGGATATCATTCCGTACTGTTCAAGGTCGGAACCGGGGATTGTTATCCTGCGCATGGCTCCGCTGAAAGCGGGGTCAAAGGATGCTGCAAGGAGTATCTTTTCGGCTATCTCGTCGTTGGTGTGTTCCGGTCCTACGGGTTCAACGCAGGTGCCGACGATAAGGCCAGCATCCTGAAACGCACGGATTGATTTCAGACGCTGTTTAACGGGTGCGTTCGTTCTGTCGCCTTCGCCCATGCGGATGGCGTGGTATGTGCCGTTATATCCGGCGGATTTCATTTTAACAGCCTGTTCAGGGGACATATCGCCCACGTTGGCTATCATGAGGGTTTCGGGACGGAGTATTTTTCTTACTTCCTGCGAAATCTCTATAAATTTCCCGAAGTCGTAGTTTGCTGTGGTCATAAGGAAGACGGCGGCGTTTTCATCTGCATTATCAAAGCCTTTCGCATATTCAACAGCTTCCTGAACGGTGAGTTCCTTAGGTTCTTTGAATATACCGTATTTCGCGGCGAATGCGCAGAAACGGCAGTTCACAGGGCAGGGCGCAAGGTTAAGGGCGAACTGCCCGTGCACCTCGGCTGTGTTATCCGTCAGTTCGCGGGAAAATCTGACGCTTTCACCCATGAGCAGGTGTGCCTCCCGTGATTTAGGGTCTATTTCCAGCATAGAAACCACTTCCGCGTGGGTGAATGCCTCTCTGTCGCGTACTTTTCTGATTATATCGTGAACGTTCATAGATGCCTCCAAACAAACAAATAATTTTCAGAATATATTACATCACGCATCTTTACAATAGCGAATCAGCGCTTTGGTCAGCGCATCCAGCGGTTTTGATCCGATGTTCCACCTGTGCCAGTAAAGGTGCGCCTCAACGGTGTAAGGTGCCGCCGCGTCTTCTATCAATCCGTTTTCGAAGTATCTCCGGCACTGCTGATCGGGCATCATGCCTATGCCGAATCCGCGTATCACCGCATCAAGATATTTTTCGACGGACGGGATGTAAAGGCTGGGGTGGCTGATGTTCTCCGTACCGAGCGCATTGCGGAACATCTGTGTGTGGAGAGTGTCCCGTTCGTTGTATATTATGACTGGCACCTTTTGCAGTGCCTCTGCTGTGAAACCGTTCGGAAACCACTCTTTATGTTTTTCCGGCGAAACGTACATCCTGTATGTTGTTTTGCCGAGGTAATGCACACTGCATCCCTGCATGGGGGTGCTTCTGGTGCTGATACATCCCGAAGCCTCTCCGTTTTTCAGCATGGAGTGCGTCACCTCCTGATCGTCCACACGGAGTTTCAGCAGTAGCCTTTCTGTTTTGACAACATCCTCAACGGCATCGAAAAACCATGTGGCAAGGGTGTCCGCGTTAAGCCCGATACATAAACTTGTGAAACCGCAGTCCTCCTCGTGACTGAGTGCTTTCTCAAGCTCCCGCTCAAGCGAGCTTACTTTGTTGAAATGAGCTATGAACGCTTTGCCGGTGTCTGTCGGTGTCGGCGGGTTGGAGCGCACAAGGAGAACGGACTTTGCCGCATCCTCAAGCAGCCGCACGCGCTGTGACACAGCCGACTGGGTTATAAAGAGTTTTTCAGCCGCCTTCTCAAACCCGCCGCACTCGACGACGGCACAGAAGGCTTCCAGCAGTTTGTAATCGTACATAGACTAATATTAGCAAAACTTATGTATTATGAAAACAATTAATTTTACTTTTCATATCAGATGTCATATGTTTTCTGACGAAAGGAGAGCAAAATGACTGCATTTGTAAGCGGATTTTCGACCGGAGCCGGACTGATAATAGCGATAGGCGCGCAGAACGCGTTCGTTCTTACCCAGAGCGTAAAGAGGAACCATCACTTCAAGGTGGCGCTGATATGCGCTGTTTTCGACGTACTGTTCATCATGACAGGAGTTGCCGGAGTGGGTTCGTTTGTTGCATCCAATCCGCTTCTGATGAAGATTGCAACATGGGGCGGCGCGGCTTTCCTTTTCTGGTACGGTCTTCTGTCTCTAAGGTCTGCGTTTTCCGACCGCAGGATGGAACTGAATGAAAAGACAGATTCCAGCATAAAAAAGACACTGCTTGCCACAGTTGCCGTGACGGTTCTCAACCCCCATGTCTATCTGGACACAGTGCTTCTGGTGGGCAGTATCAGCGCAGGTTTCATGGGCAGCGGACGGTATTTTTTCGGACTTGGCGCTTCAACAGCCTCTGTTGTGTGGTTCTTCACCCTTGTTCTTTTCGGTTCCGCACTTGCGAGAGTTTTCGCAAAACCGATAGTTTGGCGTATGCTCGATGGAATCGTATGCTGCACAATGTGGGGAGTGGCGGTTTCGCTTATTGTATAGTATAGTGTCTTATGGATATAAGACGTACATACTCACTGAACGGGAAGGTGTCGAAGGCGGGCAGGACGGTCTACTGGATGTCCAGAGACCAGCGGGCGCGGGACAATTGGGCGCTCGTCTATGCCGCAGAGCTGGCAAAGTCGGCGGACAGCGCGTTTGCTGTGGTTTTTTGTCTGGCTCCGGGCTTTCCCAACGGCAATTCATATCATTACAGATTCATGATAAACGGGCTGAAAGAGACCGCGAAGGAGCTTGAAGCCCTCAACATCCCTTTTTATCTGCTCATTGGCAGACCGCAGGAAGAGATTCCGAAATTCGTTAGATACCAAAAAGCTGACACTCTGATATGCGATTTCATGCCGCTCAAGGTGCCTATGGCATGGCGGGAGGAGGTCGCGTCAGCGCTTGACATTCCCGTCATAGAGGTGGATGCGCACAACGTTGTTCCCTGCCGAGTTGCTTCGGACAAGCAGGAGTATGCCGCGAGAACCATACGCCCTAAGATACACAGGCTTCTGGGTGAATTTCTTACGGAATTTCCGCAGATGAACCGACAGGAGGCTGTTTTTTCTGAGACTGTTCAGGCGCCGGACTGGAAGAGGGCGGAGACGCTGTATCCGTATGACGGATTATTCCCTGTGACAGCAGGATCAAAGGCGGGTGCAGAAACACTGCATGAGTTTACAGACGAAAAGCTCTCTTTCTATAACGAAAAACGGAATAACCCCAATTTTGATGCACAGTCCATGATGTCCCCGTATTTCCATTTCGGTCAGATCGCCCCCCAAAGAGCTGCGCTGAACGTTCTGGCGGCGGATGCGCCGGATGCAGATAAGGACGCATACATTGAAGAGCTTATCGTGCGGCGTGAACTTACGGACAACTACTGCTTATATAATCCAGATTACGACAGTATTGACGGTGCGGATTCATGGGCGCTTAAAACCCTTGATGAACACAGAGACGACAGACGTGATTATGTTTATTCATACGAACAGTTTGAGCTGGCTGAAACCCACGACACCCTGTGGAACGCAGCACAGGATCAACTGCGTCTGACGGGGCGTATGCACGGCTATATGCGGATGTACTGGGCGAAGAAGATCCTTGAGTGGACGGCTGACCCTGAAGCAGCTTTCAGATACGCTCTTCTGCTGAACGACACCTATGCGCTGGACGGGCGCGACCCGAACGGATATGTGGGCGTGGCGTGGAGCGTTGCCGGAGTGCACGACAGGGCATGGACGGAGCGACCCGTTTACGGGAAGATACGCTATATGAACCGAAACGGCTGTCGGTCAAAGTTCGATGTGGCTGGTTATATTGACAAAATAGATGAAATAAAAAAGGGCGGTGAGTGACACCGCCCTGTCTGTTTTTATACGGAGAAGTGTTTCAGCATGGAGGAAAGCTCCATAGCCTTCGCATTAAGTGACGCGGCTATCTGACTTACGTCGTCACCGGCATGGGTGTTGCGTTCCGAAAGATCATAAAGCTGCTGCATTATCTGTATAAGCTCTTTAGTTCTCGTGGCTATGAGCGTTGTTTTGCCCACAAGAGTTGCGGAGGTGTTCAGCGACACACTCAGCTCGTCTTTTGTGCTGTTTGCCAGATTTATCAGGTCGTTGGACTGATCAGCAACGCCAAGTATCTTTTTGGAAAGTTTGTCTGTCTCTTTGCTTATGGATTCAACGCTGTCCACCAGCTCGCCTGTTGTCGAATTGATAGTGCCCAGCGACGCCTGAGTGCGTTCTGCGAGTTTTCTCACCTCGTCCGCAACAACGGCAAATCCGCGTCCGTGTTCGCCTGCTCTCGCCGCCTCTATGGATGCGTTAAGCGCCAGCAGGTTTGTCTGGTCGGCAATGTCTGCTATCATGCCCAGAACGCTTGAAATCTGCGCCATCTGTTCGTTCAGCGCCTTTATGCGCTCGGAAAGCTCAGACTGCCTTTTGCTGTCCTGAACGATGGATGCGGAGAAAGTGTTCAGATGAACGGTGAACTCCTCAAGCTGTCTGTTGCCTTTTTCTATTACCTCTGTGGTGGTGACAGCCATCTCCTCGGTCATGTCCAGTTCGTTGCCGACTTCGGAGGTAAGCTCGCCGCTTTTTGAAACCAGCTCCATCTGCTGGTGTATGTTGTTTGAAAGGGATTCTGCCGTTGACGAGAGCCTGATGCTTGATTCGTATGTTTCGTCTGCGTTGCGCATTGTTGATGATACGACGCGATGCACAGTGTCTATGAAATGATCAACGTATTTCGCTGCAATGCCTATCTCGTCGTGGCTTTTAACGTTCAGCCTGAGGCGCAGGTCACCGTCACCCTCGGAGATATCGCGCATTCTGTCTTTAAAATTGTTAATAAATCCTATCATTATTTTTGAGGCAAGCATAAGCAGAAGAACAGATGCTATTATCACTATTGTGAAGAAAAGCTGCATACGGAGCATGTTCGTAACTTTTGATTCGGATGCCTCCTGAAGCATGGTCACGGCTTTGTTCATTTCAGCCAGCAGGGGCATATTGTTCTGCATAATGTATTCAAGCGCCTGTTTGTCGCCTGATTCAAGATATTTTGTAATATTACCGGAAAAAGTTGTCCACTGCTGTGCAACTTTTTCAAGCTGACCGTGCGCAGGTTCGCCTACAGCGTTTATGAAGACCTTTTCGCCTTCCGGGTCGTTTGAAACGGGCACTTCGCCGGAGTTTATAAGCCCTTTAAGGGTCATATCGAAGTTTTTGACGGAACCTGTGATACTTTTTTTCACATCTTCTTGCGAAGCGCCGCCGAGTTCGTATATCAGAACCTCTTTGGTCATTTTTTGCGTGAGCATACGCTGGCGCCCGCCAAGGTTTACAATAAGTGCATCCTTTTCCTGCCCCTCTATTACAATCCAATTTGTTATAAAAGATACTATTATGATTAGAAAAACCACTGAAGTGGGAATAAAGAGTTTTTGCATAATGCTTAACTTCATATAAAAACCTCTGTTTGTGTTGACTGGATGATAACAAAAATATCGACGTTTGTCCTCTAAAAAATGTGTTCCGAACGCCATAGAAACTGGTAGCAGATACCGGAAAAAGCACTTGCAGGAATATTTAATCGAAAAAGGATAAAAAATGTCTTATTTGAAAAATCCGCAAAAAAGTATATATTAACAGCCAAACGGTGAACTTTATGGAAAAATACAAAATACATGTCGAAGGGATGGGGTTTGAATACGGCACCGTATGTGTCCCCTGCGTCTTTGCGTTTATTGATGAAATGAAGAAACAGAAGGGCATTTCGGAAATAATGTTTGTCATAACCGAAAGGGTGTTTTATGTCACTTCAGACAGGCTTGGTGAAAAAAAGACCCGCAAGCGTATTGATACCGCTCTGGACAAAGCCGGTCTGACTTTATGCAAAGACTTCCGTCTGTGTTCCCTTATGGTTTGCGATTGAACCTTTCCGATCTTTTAAATGCGTACACCTGAATGATTATCACCAGCACCAGCACAACAATGAATACTATGAATCCTTTTTCGCTCTTTCCGCCTGGTATCCCGCCGAGGTTTACACCGAAAAGCCCTGTGAGAAACGTTACAGGCAGAAAAACAGCCGCCATCATCGAAATGAAATACATGTTCCTGTTTATCCGGTCGTTGGTTATGGCTGCAACTTCGTCCTGAAGAACGTAGCACCTGTTGTCCAACGCGTCCAGATCCTCTATGAATTTGCTTATCTTGTTGATACATTCCTGAATACGCTGTTCCTGAGAAGCGTCAAACAGGCAGCCTTTTGCCGATGCCAGTTTTGCTGCGGCATCTTTCTGCGGTGAGAAATATCGGGTGAAGGTTATAACAGCGCGCCGTATCTCTGATATCTGCCTGCGCTGATTTATATCCGATTCATCGATGATTTTGTATTCCAGCTCGTATGTGCCGTCTTTAAGGTCTGTTATGTAGCTTTCAGCACGCTCTGTAAGCAGTTCCAGCAGAAGGGTGACAAACTCACCGGATGTTCTCGGAGCGTCCTCGGCTTTAAGAGCCGCCGCGATGTCTTCAACGGCGTGGCACTGGCGCTTTGATGTGGAGATTATCCTGTCCGGCTGAATGAAAAGCCTTATGGAAACCATGTCGTGCGGATCCTGCTCTGTGTTGAGGTTCACTCCTCGCAGGTTCAGCATATATCCGTTCTGATAAAAAACGGTGCGTGGACGTGTGTCCTCTTCCAGAAGGCTGTCTATGGCAAGCTGGTCAATGTTTTCCTGTTCGTAAAGCCAGTCTTTTGTTCTCCCGCTGTCGGCTTCCATGTGCACCCACGAAAGCCTTCTTGCGATATTTTCCGAAGGGTGGGTGCGGTCGGTGTCTATCCATCCGTTTGTGTCTGATAGTATAAAACTATATGTTATATATGATTTATCCATTGTATATTGCCTCAGATGTAGTATACCTGATATAGCGTAAGTGTTCTATATTATTTGGAGAGAAGGTTTCCATGTTCAGTTCATTCAAAATAAAAAATCCGTCACTTTATATTATATTTTTGTCTCTGATAGGCGCAACGCCTCCTCTTGCTACCGATATGTATCTTGCCGCCATCCCTAAGATAGCCGCCGACTGGAACGTCCATGTTTCCGTAGTGAACCTTTCACTGGTGCTCTGGTTTGCGTCTTTCAGCTCGTCTCTGCTGCTTTTCGGTCCCCTTTCGGACAGGATAGGGCGCAGACCTGTTCTCCTTTTCGGGTTGTGGCTGTTCGTGGCGTCCAGCTTTCTGTGCGGACTTTCCGCGAATCCTTACATGCTGATAATGTTCCGGGTTATTCAGGGTATGGGTGCCGCTGCACCATCAGCGATGGTCATGGCGATATGCAGGGATAAATATGATGGTGCGGAGCGTCAGAAAGCGCTGGCGTACATCGGTGTTATCCTCGCCGTTGCGCCCATGGTGGCGCCGTCCATAGGTACGATGCTGCTTGGGTTTGGTTCGTGGAGACTGATATTCTTCACTCAGGGCGCCATGGTACTTATAACGTCAATTATCGCAATGGGATACGAGGAGACGGCGAAAGAGTTTATAAAGGGCAGCGTGCTTTCGATGTTTCTGCGGTATAAGTCTCTGCTGTTCAACAGGGAATATGCTGCAGCAACCACGGTTATGGGACTTTCCATCTCCCCTTTTTACGGATTCATAGCGTTTTCACCCATCGCATATATCAATATCTACGGGCTTTCCGGTCAGCTTTTCAGTATCCTCTTCGGCATGAACGCCGTCTGTGCCATGGCGGGTTCTTTTGCAAGCGCAAAGCTCTCGGTCAGGCTGAAACAGTCGCTTATGCTTTCTGTCGGATTTATCGGTGCGTTTGCGGGCGGTCTCTTCGTTCTGCTGTTCAATCACCGCGGATATGAGTTCTTTGCTGCGGGGATGTTCATCTTCGCTTTTTTCACAGGGTTCAACAGACCTGTCAGTTCCAGCCTTGTTCTTGAACAGGTACGCACGGACATAGGTTCCGCTTCGTCGTTCATGGTTTTTTATCAGTTCATGGCGGGCGCTCTCAGCATGTGGCTTGTGACACTGCCCCATGCAGACCCTCTGCGATTTTACGGTCTGCTCATTGCCTGCGTATCTCTCTTTGTGCTGGTTATATGGCCGTTTCTCTTTATCTGGCTGCGCCGCAAAGGGAGAATATGAGAGGAACATTCACTTGTTAAATTAAGATTGAATCGGTATAGTCAATTAGGTGATTATTTGATTTTTTGAGGTGCCACATGACTATCAGGGCAAAACTTAATTTATTTTTTTCTGTATTATTCGTAGTTTCTGTGTTCACAGCCGTGTATCTCGGCATAAAACTGTCCGGCGCAGAATCCGCTTCGGAAACGCAGGATGAAAGGGCGAGACAGATACTGGATGTTAATCAACTGAAAACTTATAACAGCGGCATAGCACTGGCTGCGATGGACGTAATAGTCGATAAAGATTCCATGCAGGTTGCCCCTGAACTTCTGGAAGAACTGAACGGATATTACAAAGATATAGAAGAGATGACGCCGACCTTCCGTGAATATGCAGATACTGACGAGGAAAAGGCGAATATTGAAAAGATTCTGGCTATGTTCGCGAAACAGAAAGAGGTTGTTGAAGGTGAACTTTTCAACGCCGTAAAAAACGGAGCGGACAACGAAACGTTTGCTGCGCTTGATGACAGGATAGACGGTATTGCCAGCGAAAACAGCAACGAAATAGAGCTTCTGATATCCTCCATCACAAACGAATATGAACTGGCTTCCGATATTAACAGAACTGCGGTAAGTTCCGCAGCATTCTGGGTTTATTTCACGTCAATCTCAATAGCCGTTCTGTCAGGTCTGATATACTTTTTCGTGCACACAGCGGTTATCAAAAGGCTTTACAGCTTTATACATGTTCTTAAAGATTTCACAGGCGGCAAGGGAGACCTCACCCGCCGCATAAACATAAAAACCAAAGACGAGATAGGCGAGATGTCAGGCTATTTCGACAGCTTCGTCAGCAGTATTCAGGAAATAGTATCCGACGTTAAGGAGAATGCCGCTGGGGTCAGCGTAAGTGCGGAGGAGCTTAACTCCACTATGAGAAATATGACTGAGACCTTTATGGAGCGCTCCCGTCAGGTTGAATCCATAGCTTCCGCCATAAGCGAGATAGGTGCCACCAGTGACGTCATGGTGGACAATATACAGCAGGCTTCCGTTCCACTGAACGAGGCTGTGGACAGTACGAAAGACGGTGCGGAAAAACTTGAAATGGTGAAAAAAGGAATGGCGGGCATTACACATTCCACCGGAAAACTTTCCGAAACCATCGAAAACCTTACTACCTCTTCGGGACAGATAGGTGAAATTCTCAACGTGATAAGCGATATTGCCGACCAGACCAACCTTCTGGCGCTCAACGCCGCAATCGAGGCGGCAAGAGCTGGAGAGGCGGGCAGGGGCTTTGCCGTTGTTGCCGACGAAGTGCGCAAACTGGCGGAAAGAACCCAGTCCGCAACATCTGAGATTGGTTCTATAATCAGAACTTTTGTCGCGGATACAAAGTCCGCGTCCACTGAAATGGGCGACGCAGAGAAGAATATTGAACAGGGCAATAAACTTATCGAGCAAACGGATGCTTCGTTCAGAAAAATTGTGGATGCAATTACCGACGTGAATCTCAGCATCGGTGCCGTGCGGCTTGCTATCGGCGAACAGAGCGAGGGTATCCAGAACGTAAACGAAAACGCTGTGCAGATGTCAGAAGGGCTGGAACAGAACGTAAACACTATGACAGAAGTTAACAGTACGATAGATCAGCTTGCACAGCAGGCGGCACATCTTAACACTATGGTGGAAAGATTCAGGGTGTAGATGAACAGATTTCTGAAGTTTTACAGAGCCATTATTATTATCGACGGAAACGGGGACACTGTCTATGCTGACGGGGTCGGCAGTCTGCTTCTGAAAGAGACGGATGCCGGCGCAAAACTTAAAAATGTTGCGGACGGGGAAACACTGCGCCTCTTTAAAGGCGGTTTGGCATCCGACTATTCCGTGACATCCGAAAACGTCGGTGAAAGCGGGCACAGACTCGTTATTCTTGAGAACGCCGCTGAGCGCGAACGTGCCTCTAAACTTATGTCTCTGGGTGAAATAATGCCCTCTCTGGCGCACGAGATGCGCAACCCTCTCACGGGAATCGGTGTTCTGCTGGACGATATCCACGACAGGCTGAGCTGTGCCGAGAATGAAAGGCATCTTCTTAGGATGGCGATATCTGAGATTGAACGTCTTGAGCAGATGCTTACGGATGTTCTCACATATTCAGGAAGTGATGTCCGCGCCATGGGCGAAGAGGACATTGCTGTCGTTCTTTCGGAAGTGCTGATGCTCAACCATAAGCTCTGTGTAATAAACAGGGTCGTGGTTCGCACAGAGATAGAACCGGGCATACCGCATATCCTTGCGGACGGCAGCAAACTGCGGCAGGCGTTTCATAATCTTGTGATAAACGCCGTTCAGGCAATGGAAAGTGGCGGAAATCTGACAGTGACCGCTAAAACTGCTGATAATAAGATATATATTCATTTCGAAGATACAGGCTCCGGCATACCGGAAGAAAAAGTTCATATGATTTTCGAACCGTTTTTCACAGACAAACAGGGCGGAACAGGCATAGGGCTTTCAGTGGTGCGCGATATTGTGCGCAGACACGGCGGCGAGATAACGGTTTCAAGCGAGGTGGGAAAGGGTACCGAGTTTCTTATAACTTTCAATCTGGGTTGATGGCGAAAAACCGCCATGTTTTTCTTGCTATATTTTCATAATCGCCTATACTTTATTTCACCCAATTATTCGCATGGATTTGATATGGAAAAAATACTCGTTGTCGATGATGAAATTTTTATTCGCGAAAATCTCGAAAGAACTCTCACGCTTAAAGGTTACGACGTTGCCGTTGCCCAGAACAGGCACGAATCGATACATATGCTGACCGAGGGCGATATCGACCTTGTTCTGCTCGATCTGAACCTTGGCAGGGACAGCGGTATAGACATACTGCGTGAGATGAAAGAGATAGATCCAGAAATTCTGGTAATAATCATAACAGGCTACGGAACCGTTGAAAGCGCCGTGGAGGCGCTTAAAATGGGCGCCTACGACTATATCAAAAAACCTTTCAAAGCGGACGCGCTGCACCTTATCGTTCGGCTTGCGCTGGAAACAAGAAGCCTTAAACGGGAGTTGAAATCATTTAAACGGGACGGTTCTGTTCTGCCGGAGGTTGTCGGTGTAAGCCCTGCCATGACGGATGTTTTCATGAAGATACGCGAGGTGGCAAAGCACGAGACAGCCACAGTGCTTATTACCGGTGAGAGCGGCACGGGAAAGGAGGTTGTGTCCAGAGCGATACACAATCTTTCTCCAAGAAAGGACAAGCCGTTTGTAGACATAAACTGCGGTTCGCTTCCATATAACCTTCTGGAATCAGAGCTTTTCGGGCACGAAAAGGGAGCGTTCACCGATGCCAAGACAAGAAAAACCGGACTTCTGGAAGAGGCAGCGGGCGGCACTGTGTTTCTTGACGAGATAGGCGAAATGGATATGAATTTGCAGGTTAAGTTCCTGCGTGTGCTGGAAGAGAGAAAGATACGCAGACTGGGCAGCACCAGAAACATAGATATAGACGTGCGTATAATTGCAGCCACAAACAAGGATCTGCGTGAGGCAATAAACAACAAAGAGTTCAGGGAAGATCTGTTTTACAGGCTTAATGTTTTTCCGCTGTCTCTGCCGCCGCTCAGAGAGCGGACGGAGGATATCGCACCGCTGCTTGACCATTTTATAAAACGTTACAGAACCGAGTTTAAAAAGGATATTCGCGAGGTTTCGAAAGAGGCGCTGGAACTGTTCAAGGCTTATCCATGGCCGGGAAATATCCGTGAAATGAAGAATATCGTCGAGCGGATCTGTATCATGTACAGCCGTGAGATAATCACGCCGGACATGCTTCCGCGTGAGATATCAGGCGAAAAACCGAAAATCGGAACCCAGAGCAATTTGCATATACCGCCTGATGGTATGGATTTTGAATCAGCCATTGAAAGTGTCGAGAAACAGCTTCTTTCCGAAGCACTTGTCATTACGGGTGCTAACGTCCTGCGGACGTCGAAACTGCTGAATATTCCAAGGGGCACTCTGCGGTATAAGCTGGAAAAATACGGTTTGGTCTGATTTGTTTTTCGTATAGACCATTTAACGCATTTAGAGATAGAGTATAAAAGCAAACTAAGATGAGATCGCCGCGTCTCTTTCGCTCCTCGCGAAGCCGGATTTTTTATTTATCTTCGCGATGAACGAAGTGACGCAGCAGAACGAGGATTCAAGCAGATTTTTGTTTAGATGCGAGTAGTACAAGGAAGAATTTTGATTTAGACGGGGAGTGTACGTGAGTGTACATGACCCTAGAAATCAAAATTCTGACGATGTAATAAGACGTATATAAACAAAAAGAGGGGATATAAAAAAGCCCTGCCGGTATTGGAGACCTCAGCAGGGCGAAAAGCGGTTGATACCGCCTATGCATCTATTTATTTGTGGCTATTTGTTTCTTTTTGTCCTGTCAGCGGGCATTTCGCCCGCCGAATACAAGACACTCCCCCTCGGCATTACGCCGAACCCATGTTTAAATCTGATACCTATTGCGTACGTTTCAGTAATTATTAGAGCAATGCCTGTGCCAAAATTGTAAAATCCATGTGCGTGTTTTGTAAATATCTGCTGTCAAAGCCTTAAAAAAATATTCGAGAGCCGGATGCGCATTTTTATACTGGTTCTTGTATGGCGAAAATCAGCCAATTGGGCTGTGTTGCGTTTGTGCTGTGGCTGTTTTTCGCCACAGAGTATTGTAATAACTATATATATTGTTGTGATTGCACAATATTTTATATAATGGAGAGTTGAATTTATGAATCTATGATTAATTAAATACTGACATATGAGCTTTACTAAGGGGATTATTTCTAAATCTATTGTGAATATTTCTAAAATAATATAAAATTGAATCATAGAAGCATAGTCAAAGGTTAGCTTTTTAATATATTCCGTTCCGTTAAACCAAGTGACGGTATGCCCGGAGAAAGCTGGATGATTATTCCGGAAATTAAGAGTGTCAGAACAAAACTGTTTATTTTTGTGATGCTCACAATACTGTTAATGTGCGCGGTTTTTGCAGTTACACTGTATTCTATGACTGTGTCAAATATCAACTGGCGTACAGCGTCTTCCTTCCGCACTTCTTTTTCAGTTCTGAATGAAAAAATCAAAAGTTTGCAGGTTGATCTTCTTAAATATACAGACGTGATATCCGGCTCGGATTATTTGGGAATAATGGATTTTTCCACCGAAACTGGGCTTTTCCGCGAGGCATCCAAGCTGTCGGAGATGGCGAATCTTGGAAACGTAGGGGCTCTGGCTGTTTATGACAGCGAAATGAAGCTGCGGGTCTTTGCATTCAGAGAAAACGGTGACTATTACGGTGGTTACATGGATTATGCGGGTAAACCGGTAATAATTAAAAACGGCGAAATAATGAGCGGTTTCGGCGGAGTTGATTTTATAAAAGATTTTCTGGCAAATTCCAGACACGTCCGCAGAGGGTACAGCTTTACCGACATATCCGGCGTATTGACTGTTCAGTACGCAGCAGAGGCTGTCCGCGGCGGAAGCCGTATGACCGTTATGTCAGCTGATTTTCTCGATTCATCCTTTGTACGTCAGGTTGAGGCGGCAACGGGAATGGGCTTCACATATTATATCAACGGATGGACAGTTTTTGACAGTTCATTCAGACCTGACACGGATCATACGACACTGTTTCCCGAAAGTTTCACCACAGCCGAGCGCATACAGCGTTCAGACGGTATGAACGTGTATTTCCAGAAATGGGTGATAGACGGGGATACCTCGGTGGATTTCGGATTCTCCGCCCACGACTACGCAGTGCGGGACATACGCCAGAGCATCCTTATGGGATTTATAATGATTTCCTTTTTTGTACTGGTGCTTGTGGTGCCCGTCAGTTTTTTCCTGTTGAATCTTGCCGTTACAAAGCCTCTGAAAGAGCTTCAGGTCGCTGTGCGAAAGGCGGAATCACTTGATTATGATCAGTTTCTTCCCATAAAAAGGAGTGACGAAATCGGGGATCTTGTTTCTGCGTACAACGAGCTTATAAAGCGTATAAAGCAGCGTGAAACCGAGCTTGAGGACATGAACGTTAAGCTGAAAAACATGGTTGAACTTGAAACCGGACTGAGACAGAAGAACGAACAGCTCCTTTTCGAACAGCAGAAATTTGTCGATATGGGACGTATGGTGAACGCTATAGCCCACCAGTGGCGGCAGCCCCTGAACATAATAGGGCTTGCTGTTCAGAGCTATGTTATAGGTCAGCGCGAAGGCAATCTGGATATGGAAGAGGCGAACGAGTTTGAAGAGAAGATAATGACTATGCTCCAGCATATGTCCACCACTATAGACGATTTCCGCAACTTTTTCCGTGCGGACAAAACGGAAAAACAGTTTTCAATCATAACCAGTATGGTGGAGGTTATAAGGCTGATAAACGCCCAGATGAAATACAACGGCATATCGCTTAACTATACATGCAGGAGTGGCAGCGATATTTTTGTATATGCGGAAGGCGTATGCGAAAACCCAGGGAAACTGGCTGATACGGCGATTGTAAGCGGATTTCCTGGTGAGATGAAACAGGCTGTGCTGAACATCATTCAGAACGCAAAGGACGCTATAATAAAAGAGATACGTGCCGGAAAAATTAATGAAGGAATAATAGATATAATCCTCGAAACCGATGAACATGAAATATCTTTCTCCATATCTGACAATGGCGGCGGCATCGACGAGGCAGTTATGGCGCGGATGTTTGAACCTTATTTCACCACGAAACAGAACGAAGAGGGTACCGGAATCGGTCTGTATATGACCAGAGCCATAATAGAGAACCATATGAAAGGCAGAATTTCCGCTTCAAACACAATTGAAGGTGCGATGTTCACAGTGGTTCTGCCGAAATTCACTGCCTAGGCGAGGAATTTTATGCGCAAAATGATTCTTTTGTTTATGTTTGTACTCATTACGAATTTTGCTCACGCTGACAGGGAAAAGGTTTTCACTGTGGGGGTCAGGGCTTACAACGGTATTCAGGAAGCATATCAGATGTGGTCGCCGACACTTGCCTATCTTGAACAGCAACAGACGAAATATTCATTTTACCTTATGCCGGTTTTCGGGTTTGAGCAGATGCGCAGGCTGATGGAGACCGGGCAGCTTGATTTCGTTATAACCCAGCCGGCGGAAGCCGTTATCCTTCAAGAGAAATACGGCGCACGGATAATGCTTACGGAACTCAGGGAATACAACGGCAAGACGGTTTCTTATTTTTCGTCTGCTGTTTTCACCCGCGCCGACAGAAAAGATATAAATAATTTCAGGGATATCAAAGGAAAAGTGTTTGCAGGTATCGATCCGGAGGGGTTCGGTGCATATTGGATGGGGCTGAAAGAGATTCGCGATGCCGGGCTGAAAGAGAACAAAGACTTCAAGGTTGTCTTTACCGGTACGCAGGACAAGGTTGTTGACTATGTTCTTGCCGGAAGCGCGGATATGGGCAGTGTGCGTTCCGGCATCCTTGAAAGCATGGCGAAAAAGGGCAGGATAAAGCTCAGTGATATAAAGGTTATAAACAGCGTTTCCGACGGACTGCCGCTTCTTCACAGCACAAGACTTTATCCTGAATGGGCTTTTTTGGCTGGTAAAAACGCGGACGAGCAGACTGTAACGGATATGCAGAACATTCTTACTAATATTCCGCGCGATTCGCAGGTTTTGAAAGACGGCAACTATGCCGGATGGATAATGCCTGTAAGCTATATCAGCATATACGAGCTTATGCGGTCGCTGGACATCGGGCTTTATGAGAAAAAACAGTTTTTCGGTTTCGCTGACTGGCCTTTCTATCTCAAGGTGCTGGTGCCTATAGCTTTCATATGGATTCTGATACTGTTGTATGTAGGGTTTTCGGTATATAGAAAATAGTTTATATTGATTTAATACCGCCATGGGAGTATGTTTGCGTATATTTTTTTATTGAGGGAAATATGCGTACAATAACAGTTCTTATATTTGCGGTTTTTTTGCTTTCACTCAATCTTTTTGCCGAACCGCTGAAAACGGTTGATACCAAAGATATAGTCAACCTTTCTAAATCATTTAAGGGTAAAACCGTAGTCGTTTTCTGGGCTCCCTGGTGCCCTCACTGTATGCGCGAAATGCGTATGCTTAGAAACAATCCGGATTTCATAAAAAAGCATAATATTCAGGTTATAGGTATAACGAAGCCTGCCGATGAGAGATACGCTGAATCTACCATCAAAGAAGAGAAATTCCCTTTCCGGTTTTTTACGGGTTCCGTGGCTCTGCACAAAGAGATGATGAAGATAGACGCCGTTCCATATACTAAAGTTTACAACAGCAAAGGCGATCCGGAGGACGAGGAATACGGTTCCCAGACCCTTGAAGACCTTGAGTTAATGATTAACTGAATCTCAGGAAGTAATTTTTAAATAGATACATTTCAGATAAGCGCCCTCGTTGAATCCGACCGGATGATCGGGGGCGTTTCTCGTTCTTTCCGTTTCTTTAAAGCAGCGTCCCGAACGCTTCACGGTTTTGAGAACCGTTTCGAAGAAATCATCTGCACCAACCCGCGCCGAGCATGATGCACAAATAAGGATGCCATCCTTTGACGTGAGGTTTACCGCCAGCTTTGTCAGCTTTTCGTATGCCGCAAGCGCATTTGGTACGTCCGCCTGTTTTCGCGCGAAAGAGGGTGGATCGACAATCACCATTCCGAATTTTCTGCCTTTGTCCGCAAGCTGTTTCATAGCCTCGAACGCGTCCGCGCAGAGGGTCTCGTGGAGACAGGTGAGGTCGGGGTTCAGTGCGAAATTGCGTTTAGCCGCTTCCAGAGCCTGCGGAGCGATGTCGAGGCTTATGACGGACTTTGCGCCGCCCTTAGCCGCATAGAGAGAAAAACCGCCGTTGTATGCAAATATATTCAGAACGTCTCTGCCCTTTGCCAGTTTTCCGGCTCTCGCTCTGTTATCTCTCTGGTCAAGGAAGAATCCGGTCTTCTGCCCTTTCACAGGGTCTGCCTCGAAGAGTATGCCGTTTTCCGAAAATATAACCGCGCCGCCGACCGGTTCGCCGTACAGCAGACAGCCATCGGAATATCCGTACTGCGGAGCCACTGTGCGCGATAGCCTCAGAATTATGGTAAGTGGGCTTATAAGTTCTCTGAATACCATGCAGATAAGCTCCAGATGGGGCATCCATGCGGTCGTATCGAGTTTTATGACGAGAACGTTACGATAAATATCCGCAACCAGACCGGGCAAACCGTCGTTTTCGCCATGTATAAGGCGGAAACCGTCAGTGAGCTTATCATCTATAAGATGTTGTCTTTTTGATATGGAATTCTGCATGGCGGTTTTCAGCCATGCCTCATCTATGGTGGTTTTCGGTTTGGTTGAGAGGATGCGTATGCGTATTGGAGATGTGGGGTCGTACAGCCCCAGTCCTATAAATTCGCGTTTTGCACTGAATATGGCGGCGATGTCCCCTGCGCCTGCTTCGCGGCTGGTTTTCAGCACTGCGTCGGCGTACACCCACGGATGTCCTTTTTTTATGCTCTTCTCTGCGGCAGGTGTCACCTGAACCGACACTGAGGGTGCTATGGGCGGCATGTTCGCTCCTTGATATGATGTTGGGAATATACAGGAAAAGCAGTGGAAATACAAAGAATAAGTATCAGACTGCCGCGCTTGCGCTAGCAGTGACGGTTCAGGTTTCAGGATGAAACCCGTGGAGCGAGTGACACCGATTTATCGGTTGAACGAGTGGAACGTGAGCGGAGCGAGGCTTTTGCCGATTGGAGCGTTGACGTATTTTTTCCAAGGAAGGAAAAAAATGCGTCAACTAATTGACACTGAGGGTGCTATGGGCGGCATGTTCGCTCCTTGATATGATGTTGGGAATATACAGGAAAAGCAGTGGAAATACAAAGAATAAGTATCAGACTGCTTCGTCGTTTGACTCCTCGCAGAGATGGGAGAAATTAAAAAGGGAGTGATGAAGGGGGTTATTTCATCACTCCCATAGAAGAGGTATGGGAAATTATGCCGCTATAACGGGCGACAGATTAATGTCCATCCTTTTAAGTTCGTCAACTATAAGAGTCTCAATCTCGTCGAGCCTCTCTTCAACCTCAGGGCTAAGCTCCACAGAGCTGTCCAGACTTGCAGGGATAACGCCGTAGAATGTTATCGTTTCCGGTGCTTTTCCTCTCAGCTCGCTGAGTGTAAGTACCTCCTGAAGCCCTATCTGGTGGGGGGACATCTTTGCGGGAATTTTCTCCAGCATGATATCCTCTTTTTTGTAAACCCTGAGTTCGCCGGGTATTCCCTGCGCGTCGAGGCTGTCCACGATAATCACATGGGCGGTCTCCTCAAGTTTATGGGTGGCAAGAATACCCATAGTCCCGCCGTCATAGAACTCGACATCGTCTGAGGTTTCATATTTTTCATTCATCCTTTTAACAAGATGAACACCAAGCCCCTCGTCGCTGAGAAGCAGATTTCCTGCTCCGAAGACCACCACCTGCATATTATCTAACCCTCACGTTTGTAATCTCTTTGCCCTCAGGGTCGATAGAGTGCACTGCACATGCTATACAGGGGTCGAAAGAGTGAACAGTTCTGATTACTTCCAGAGGTTTGTGTGCGTCAGCAACGGGGTTGCCCTGAATACTTGCTTCATAGGGTCCTGCTGCGCCGTTTTCATCTCTGGGTCCTGCGTTCCATGTTGAAGGAACAACTGCCTGATAGTTTTTAAGTTTTTTGTCTTCGATAACCATCCAGTGAGACAGGGTTCCGCGGGGTGCTTCGTGGAAGCCCACACCCTGATATTCGCCTTTGGGCAGTTCTGTGTGGTTAGCGTAAACTGTGTCGCCTTTGCCGTAGTTTTCAACGAGCATGTCGAGGTATTTGAGTGATTTTTCAGCCATGATAACGGAACGGATGGCGCGTGTGACGTGACGTCCCATTGTAGACTGAAGGGCGTTAACGCTGATTCCGAGTTTGCTGCATACTGCGTCAACAAGGGCTTTGACCTCTTTGTCGCCTGCCGCATAGGAAGCGAGTATCTGAGCAACGGGTCCAACCTGAACAGGTCTGCCGTCGAGTCTGGGCGCCTTGCACCATGTGTATTTGCCGTCGGGGTTGAAGTCTGTGTATTCAGGCTCTGTAACACCTTCGAAGGGGTGTTTAGGCTTGTCGTCTTTGTACCATGCGTGAGCTGTGGACTCAGTGATGCCTTTGATGAGAGCTTCGTCAGTGTGAGTTGTCAGTTTACGGAAGTTTTTAAGGTCTCCGCCGTGGATGATACCGCCTGACATATCGAATTTAGTCATTTTGCTGTCAAGGGGGAACTCAGGCACAGCGAGGTAGTTATCCACGCCGCGTCCGTATGAGAACCAGTCTTTGTACAGAGAGCCGATTGTCACAACGTCGTTGAAAAGAACTTCTTTAACGAAGTCTCTTGTTTCGGTCATGAGTTGTCTGAGCAGTGCGATGCGCTCCATGTTGATTGCTGCTTCGTTGTCCATGTTGATTGCTGTTGCGACACCGCCGAGGCAGAGGTTCTGAATGTGGGGGTTCTTTCCGCCGAGGATAGCAACGGCAGCGGCAGCTTTTTTCTGATAGTCGAGTGCTTTCAGATAGTGTGCGGCAGCCATAAGGTTAGCTTCGGGCGGAAGTTTCATTGCGGGGTGTCCCCAGTATCCTGAACCGAAGATGCCGAGTCTGCCTGTCTGAACGAAGGCAGTCAGTTTTTCTTTAACGGCTCTGAACTCTGTTTCGCTGTTGCCGGGCCAGTTTGAGATGGACTGGGCAAGCTGTGCTGTCTTTTTGGGGTCTGCGGAAAGAGCTGAAACTATGTCAACCCAGTCCAGAGCAGACAGGTGATAGAAGTGAACGATGTGATCCTGTACGGAGTGCTGTGCGATGATAATGTTGCGCACGAGCTGAGCGTTAAGGGGCACTTCAACGTTCAGTGCGTTTTCAAGTGAGCGGATAGAGCTGATAGCGTGTACTGTGGTACAAACGCCGCAGAATCTCTGCGCAAAAACCCATGCGTCTCTGGGGTCTCTTCCCTGAAGAATTTTTTCGATACCTCTCCACATCTGCGCGGAGGACCATGCTTTTGAAACCTTGCCTCCCTCCACTTCGAAGTCAATGCGGAGGTGTCCTTCAATACGGGTAATAGGGTCGATTGTGATTCTATTGGACATCTTCGTTTTCTCCTAAAAAATTAATGAGCCTTTGCTGTTTCCGCAGTTGCCTCGTGTCCGTGAACCTTAGGCATGATGGGGAACAGTTTTACAAGCACCATATAGCCGAGTATCTCGAAAGCCACGAGACCGATGGTGATAAAGAACTCCGGCAGCGAGGGGAAATAGCTCCAGTTGCCGTGAGGTTTAAATCCGATAAGGTATACGTTGAAACGGAACCAGCCTCCGCCTATCAGAAGGAACATCGCAGCGATGAAAACCATTCTGGGGGATCTTCTGTACTGATTCCACATCAGGATGTATGTACCTGTGAGAATCAGCAGCATCTCAGCCATGAACATCCATGAGTAGAAGTCTCCGGCGAAGGCAGCGCTGAGCTGACCTCTCACATACAGGTCAATGAAACGTACTGTCAGCCATATGCCTGTTACATAAGGGATTATTCTTGAAAGCTGCTGAACCTCTTTTTCAAAGGGTCTTCTGAAAGCCATTGAAGAGGCGAATGATTCAAAAATAACTGTTGCATAGCCTATGTAAAGGGCGTTGATGATGAACAGCAGGGGAAGTATCTCCGTATGCCATATGGGGTTCAGCTTGGACTTGGCGATGATGAGCATCGAACCGAGTGAAGACTGGTGCATAGAGGGCAGGGTGATACCAAGTATAACTATGAATATCAGCACCTTATCAAGTTTCGGATAGATTATCATAGCGTAGTGTTTCAGCTTGGGGAATCTGTTGTCCTTCATATGTATGAAGCGCTCAAGTATCGCGGGCAGAACTTCGATGATAAGAACCACGTTGTATGCCATGATACAGACCGCAACTTCGAACATTACCGAGTTCGGCTGCCAGCGCGAAGGGATGAAGAAGCTGTATGCGTTCCAGTAACGACCAACGTCAACCATAACGGACATACCTGCAAGCATGTAACCGAACATACTTGTAACCAATGCCGAACGGATCAGGGGGTGGTACTTCATCCTGTTCATGATGTAAATTACCAGCGCCATGGCGTAGCCGCCGCACGCAAAAGCTGTTGAGGTTGCAACGTCATAAGCGATCCAGATACCCCATGGGTAACCGTCTGAAAGGTTTGAAACGGCGCCGATACCCATCACAAATCTGTACGCGATGAGCAGGAAACCGAGAACCGTAAAGAAAAGAAGCACATAGAAGGCAGGAGTAAGGATCTTCGCCCTATGTACCTGATATTCGTCGTGATGTCCGGCCATTAGTGTTTGCCCTCCTTCTCGTGTTTCTCTTTTTCCAGCTCGTGCTCGATTTCCACTTCAAGTTCGTGCTCAAGCTCGTGTTCGTGTGCAACCTCCTCAGCGGATTTTCTGTTGCGCAGCGCCACGAAAGCAAGGAAACCGTAAAGCGCCACGGGAGCTATGAAGCCTTTGTATACCGTGTGCTGAACGTGCTCGGACATAAGAGCAGCGGATTCTTTTTCCAGTTCGGGGAATCCGAGATTGTCAAATGAAGTGCCCGCAAGGTAGATAACGTTTGTTCCGCCCACTTCGAACTCACCGTAAATATGTTTCTCATATTTTCCGGGGTTCTCTGCCTGACGGCGTTTCGCCTCTGCCAGAAGGTCTTTGCGCTTGCCGAAGATAACGGCGTTCGTGGGGCATACCTCGCAGCAGGCGGGAATGTTCTTCAGTTTAAGGTTGGTGAATTTGCAAAGGTCGCATTTCACTATTTTGGGGAAGGTTTCCGGCCATTCAAATTTGGGAATGTTGAACGGACAGGCAACCTGACAGTAACGGCAGCCGATGCAGATGTTTTTGTCATAAAAAACAATACCTGTGCCTGCTTCTTTCTGCATTGCGGAAACGGGACATGCGGAAACGCATGAAGGTTTGATGCAGTGCATACACTGATATTTTACATATGCGTGCTTTGTGGGATCCTGTTCATCCTTGTAAAGTTTGATGATGTTCCTTGTGCGGTAGTCAAGGTCATTGGGAGCGTCCCATACCCTGTCGTTGTCGCCGGGCATAGGTGCTGCCGCCATGTCGTTGACCTGCTTGCACTTTGAAACGCACGCCTTACAGCCGACGCAAAGTGTCGAGTCATAGAACATGCCTACGGCTTCGTCATCGGCTTTGATTTCTTGCTGCGCGCTTGCTGAAAGGGGAGCGAGCATAAGCGCTCCGCCGGCGGCGGCAGTCTTCAGGAAATCACGCCTTGTCTTCTTCATCATCCCCTCCTTTAGGCAGCTTGTTCGCCATTATCGCACTTGCAGCGATTGCGGCGCCTGCCACCATACCGATAACGCCGGTTGTGACCGGATCAGCACCTTTTCCGCGGGGTGCGGGGTTGGCGTTGGGGTAGAAATCGGGCGGAGTGATTTCGTGAATCTGTGCTTTGTCATAGATTGACGTGTGGAACATAACGTCGGGTTCTGTACAGCCTATGCAGGGGTGACCCATGGAAACAGGCCATACGCCAACGTCGTTGAAACGCTGAACAGAGCAGTTTGCAAAAGTTACGGGACCTTTGCAGCCGAGTTTGAACAGACACCAGCCTTCTGAATGACCCTGATCGCCGAACTGTTCGGCAAATCTGCCCGCATCAAAGTGGGGTCTGCGTTCGCAGTGTTCGTGTATTCTTCTGCCGTATGCAAATTCGGGTCTGCCGAGTTTGTCGAGTTTGGGCAGTTTTTTGAATGTCAGATAGTAAAGGATTGTCGCAAGCAGGTTATAGGGGCTGGGAGGACATCCGGGAACGTTGATAACGGGTTTGTCCTTAACAAGGCTTGCAGCCGATACAGCCTGTGTGGGGTTCGGGTCTGCAGCCTGAACACCGCCGAAAGATGAGCAGGTGCCGATGCAGATAACAGCGGCAGCGCCTTCTGCTGCATCTTTAAGAGAGTCCACAGCTTTTTTGCCTGCCACTTTGCAGTAGATGCCGTCTTCGGCAAGGGGAACCGCGCCCTCAACAACGAGGATGTATTTGCCCCAGTTTGCCTTCATGCTGTCTTCAAGTGATTTTTCAGCCTGATGACCGGAACCTATCATCAGTGTTTCGTGATAGTCAAGCGAGATAAGGTCGAGGATGAGTGCCGCAGGATCCGGGTGACCGGAGCGGATAAGCGATTCGGAACAGCCTGTACATTCCTGAAAATGAAGCCAGATTACAGGCGGTCTGTTGTCCGCTGTGGCCGCCTCAGCAACCTTTGTGTGCATAGCGTAAGGAAGACCCATCAGAGCGGTCAGACCTGCGGTAAGACGCAGGAAATCACGTCTGTGGAGCCCTGTGCTGAACAGAGTGTTATCAGACATTTTAAACCTCAAAAAGTTAAAATTAGAAAATCTGAAACGTAAGCAATAATAGGAATCTTCAAACGTATGCAAATAATGAATAGTTCGGTCTGTATTAATGTGTTTGTGACCGTTAGTATCTAAATACATACAAAATAATTAAATGCAATAGACGATTCTTAGTTGATTTTTTTTAAAACACCGATTCAAACGGTTTTCAAAAATCGCAAAAGTGTAGATTCAGATTTTGGATGTTTTTTATTAAATTCATATCTTTTAAATATGTAATCGTTTAAATCTGAATATTAATAATAATATAGACTCTTGGGTATCTATCGTATGTTTTGACGTAATACTATATGCGTATTAGTATGATTTGCATGTGTTCAAAACTGTTTGTTTGAAAAAATATTTAAAAAACGTTGTGTTGTCTGAAATTAAACAATGTTTTATGAAATTGTGTCGGGCTTTCTGCATTTTTTGCTCTTTTATATGCCGTTTCCTTTCCTTGGTTCAAAATTATCGTATACCGTATACAGTATCCGCTGGTTTCCGGCTTAGATTCTCAGGCGGAAAAACGACAGCGGTATTTTTATAATGCCGTCTGTTTTTGCAGGATAATAATGTTATCCTGCTCTCTGTGATGCCCCAGCGATGCGGGCAGAAGATCGGCGGAAAGCATACGCAGCGCCAGAGCCACTGTCAGTGCCTTTGATGCTATGCGCAGCATTTCGCGGAGATTGAACGTCTTTTCGATATGGACAAAAGCCTTGTCTGTAAGCGATTCGAACTGCCAGAGAGATTCGGGGTTATCTGCCGATACGGGATATATTGTATAGTCCGTGCGCAGGCAGCTTTTTCCGCCCATCTCCCATATTCTGAAACATTGCTTATGGAAAAGGTAGTCGAAAACAAGCTGAAGGTCTGAGTCTGTGATATCGGCACTGTGCTGAATCACGCTTCCGCCTATCCTGACCGTATTGTGAGTTTTCATCATTGCTTTAATATCGGACACTGATGTTAAAAATCAATGAATATTTTGTACTTAATATGTCTGATTAATACAGCCGAAGCACGTCTGCCCATTCAGTTCTTATGCCGTTCTGGCGAAGGGAAAGCCTGTAACCGTAGAGAGTTTCGTTGAGGATTTTACGGCGCACAGGAAAATAGATGCCTGCACCTTTAAGTGATGAATTGATGCTGTAAGTCTCTGTGAAAACACGCTTATAATCAATTTTATATGCGTCCATAAGTTCTTTGAAATCCCCGTTTATGCCGAACAGCGTCACTGCGCTTTCCGGCAGTCTGTTGTAAGGGCGTACGCCAGCCGTTTTGACCTTTTGGTAGAATAGACCGACCGTTCTGTTAAGCTCATCTCCGGTTTTTGTTATGAACACAGTGAGTGGTTCGGTGCCGCTGCTGTATGATACTTTATAGCCGTTCAGGTATGCCCGTGCCGCATCCTTTGAAGACACGCCTTTATGTTTCGCGAAATACTCTGTAAACGTGGCATAATCGTTTCCGCTGGCGGGCAGGGTGGTGGATGCGGAGACTATATATCCTGCCGTGTTGTTAAGCACCAGAAGGCTTTCGATGCTGCCCATGTAGCACATGTCAAGCCCCAGCACGTCCGGTTCTATGCCTTTCAGTGCGCCGCGTATCTGCAATGCGTTCAGGGAACCTTTGTCGTTCATATAAGGCGGAACCCCGTGCGCAGTTATGGAATAGAAATATCTGTCCGCGGGGTAGTTTTTATGTACATAAGAAAAGAAGGCTTTCAGGGTATCTATATTGTATGAATTCTCGGAAATGCCTGAGACATTGATGAATCCGTTGCAGTCGGAAACATAGGTGATATCTTTCAGGTTCGACCTGTCGTCGCTGTTCTTTTTGCGGTCATGAAAAAAGATGATGTTAGCGTTTTCCGGCTTATTCCGGCATATCTCCTGCACATTCTCCTGCTGTTCTCGGTAGAAATTAACCCCGTCGGCAAGATAGAACGCCAGCGTCCAGCTTTCTGCTGCGTGTGCGGCGGAGAATAACGAAAGAAGAAAGAGCGCCGTCAGAAACTGCTTAATCTGTTTTGTCCTGATAAGCGGTGTCCTGCCTGTGCTCGTCCAGTGAGTTGTGTCCGTATGCAGTTAGCAGAAGCGCAATGCACAGCAGGAAAATCTTCATGTAGACCATTGGCTTAAAGCTGTGCGCACGCAGTTTTTTCATCCTCAGGGCTATGCCTGTGAGAGCTGTTGCCGCCAGCAGAAGAAGCCCCGAAAGAAGCACCAGCGGGCGCTTGTCAGTTGTGAAAAAGTGCACCAGCAGAACGGCGAACAGAGCGGGCGTAAGGTAGAAATGCAGCTTTACCAGCAATTGACGTTTGATGTTTACTATCCCCTTTATCTGGGCATACTGAAACGCGGCCATGCCAAGAATGACAAGACATACGATTATCGTTACCGACAGCGAACCTGTGATATCGTGTAGTTCTCTCATATTTCAAATACCTTCACCATATTTGTTGAACCGCGTACACCGAGGGGCGTTCCTGCGGTTATTATTATTCTGTCGCCTGATTTTGCCAGCCCTTTTGCAACGGCGAACTCCGCCGCGTTGGCAAAAAGCTCGTCAATATCCGTGAAACCGCCGCAGTGTCCGGGAATCACTCCCCAGAATATGTTCAGCTTACGGTATGTGTGCTCGTTGGGTGTCAGTCCGAGGATGGGGCATACGGGGCGGAAACGCGCCACGGAGGAGACTGTGAAGCCGGATTCAGTGTAGGCTACGATTGCTTTGGCACCAAGGTCTTTAGCAAGCCAGCTTGCAGAGCGTCCCACAGCCCATGAAACGGATTTTGTGTGAACACCGTCGGATGAGCTGTCAACGCCCATTTCGTAGTTAATGTGGGATTCGGTCGCTTCCGCCAGTTTGTTCATAACGTTCACCGCCTCCACAGGGTATGCGCCGGAAGCCGTTTCTTCGGAAAGCATTATCGCGCATGTGCCGTCGAACATTGCGTTTGCAACGTCGGTGCACTCCGCGCGGGTGGGGCGGAAGTTGTCAACCATGCTTTTCAGCATCTGGGTGGCGGTTATGATTATCTTGCCCTCTTTGCGGGCTTTTTTGATTATCTGTTTCTGTATGACCGGCACGTCATAAAGCGGCATCTCCACGCCGAGGTCGCCGCGGGCAACCATTATTCCGTCCACCATAGGGAGTATCTCGTCGATGTTCTGCACCGCCTGCGGCTTTTCTATTTTAGCTATCAACAGCGGCGGATTGGACTGTTTCGCCAGTATGGAGCGTATCTTAACGAGGTCTGCCGCGCCGCGCACAAACGACAGTGCCACCGCGTCAACGCCTTTTTCCAGTCCGAACATAAGATCGGCACGGTCTTTATCTGTGAACGCCACGATGCTGAGGTTTGTCGAGGGCATGTTAACGCCCTTTTTCGTGTATGCAGTCCCGCCGTTCAAAATGCGGCAGGTTACGATATGTCCTTCAATGGCTTCTACTTTAAGTTCCATCGCTCCGTCGGCAAGGAGCACTCTGTCCCCTACGCTGAGGTCTTCCGAAAGGTTCGGATACTGTACGGGAAGGATATTTTCACCCGCGTGCTCTTCGGATGCCAGCAGGCAGGTTTCACCGGATTTCAGCGCAACGCCCTCCGTCGGCAGCACGCCCAGACGTATCTTGGGACCGCATAGGTCTTGCAGAATGGTGACGGCGGCACCCTTTTTCGCGGATAGTTCGCGGATGGTGTCTATCATTTCTCCGTGGGATTCGTGTGTGCCGTGGGAAAAATTAAGGCGGGCTACGTTCAGCCCCGCATCTATAAGCTGTGAAAGGGTTTCTTTATCGCATGAAGAGGGTCCGATGGTTGCAACTATCTTGGTTTTTCTCACTTTTGTTCCTCCGAATAAATCATACCATAAGCATAATGTATGCAGAGGAATTTACAACCTTATTTATGTGAACAGACGGGGCAGGTGGGATTGCGCTTGAGTTTCGGCATGACCGTGCGCATTTTCATGAAATCTATGTGCATCATGCGCCCGTTCAGCGGTTCGCCGTGTCCTGTAATGATTTTTATCATTTCAACAGCCGCCAGACAGCCTATCGTGCCGGATACAGCGCCGAGAACGCCGAACCCAAGCTCTTTCCAGTCCTTGTCATTTTCCGGCATATTACAGGCGAGGCACGCGGTTTCATAGGGGATGACAGTGAAGAGGTACCCGTACATATCGTCCATGGCTGCTTCCACCATGGGAACGTTCAGGTCAACGCAAGCCTTGTTCATGGCAAGGCGTTCGGGAAAGTTCGGTCGTGCGGACATGGCGATATTGCAGCCAGATATGAGTTCCTTTGCCTTCTCTTCGTCCAGCCGGACGTTGTACATCTCCAGTTTCATTTCAGGATTAATCTTCATGAGGTTTTCATATGCAATGTCAACGCGGGGCTCGCCAACGCGGTTGATGTCCATCAGCAGTTGGCGGTTCATGTTTGTTTCGGTGAGGTTGCCGTAATGGGATATCACCATCCTGCCTATTCCAGCACAGGCGAGGTATGCCGCCGTAGCACCGCCTAGTCCGCCGATTCCGCCCACGAAAACGGAAGCGTTTTTCAGCTTGTCCTGCTTTTCAGGTGTGAAATCCTTCATCATCATCTGCCGTCTGTAGCGTTCGTTGTAATCTGGCATGGCGCACCTCCATTCCGGCTCAGTGTATTACCATGCTTTTTTGTTGGCAAGGGGGAATAACGGGGGAGGGTTATTGCGTATACTTAGTAATTGCCCAAGTGAATAATGAAGAAAGTACCATTATGATTAGATTCAAAACTAACTGGTCTTTATTCCTAGATATAAATGAAGGCTTTTCTCCTTTTGCATGAGTATATAGGAAAAAACGTCTTTTAGTATAGAGTGGTATAAATAATGAAGCAAAAGTCAATATATACAAAATAACGTGAAGTTCACCACTTCTCATGCTTAATATTATTGAAGAGATTATTAGTAAACTTGATAAATAAGGATTTATGGAATCAAGATAATAAAAAAAGTTCTTTCTATTTGATAAAATCTTTATTGTCTTATTCTCAATATGAGCTTTTTCAGAACCATTTAATTCAGACCCTAAATAATTACATTCAATATTTAATCTAGCATATGGTGACGAACCAATAATTTGAATATTTGGAAATTTCCCGTTTGGAAATTTGCTAACTAATTGCTCCAGCTCTGCTATATCTGAAATTGAATATTCGCCAGATATTAATTTAGCTTCTTTGCAATTATTAATAAAAGCGCCATATATTTCTTGTATATCGTCTAGATAAAGTGTCGCATTTGGGTAGTAAAATTCTTTTTTTTTGTTAATACGTTCCATAAACCCTCTTAATTAGCATAACGTTAGGTTTTATGTTTGTCAATATTATAGCATTATATGCCTTCGGCGGGGACTCGTTTTTTGTCTGCCTGCATCGTACAGCCAGCCAAAAAGACCAGTCTGCTCACTTCCGCCGACATCCTGTCGGCTCATCCTTCCTTATCGGTCGGAGTTCGCATCCGTTCGAGTCACACCAAGGCAGAATACAAAAAAAGCCACACCCTTTTGGGTATGGCTTTTTTTGTATGCCGAGGGGGGGACTCGAACCCCCACAGGATTAACTCCCACAGGTACCTGAAACCTGCGTGTCTACCAATTCCACCACCTCGGCGCTTACTGCTTCATCAGCGGTAAGGGGGTTTATACAGTTTTATACAATTCTTGTCAAGCAACTTATTCCGTATCTGCGATAAAAATTTATGCCGACCTGAACTTCAGCAGCACTGCGGAATTGAGTATCACCGCGACCGACCCTGCGTTGTGTACCAGCGCACCCATAATCGGGTTCAGCGTACCCATCATAGCAAGGATTATCGCAACGAAATTGAGCAGCATCGACAGTGTAAGGTTCAGCTTTATCGTGCCCATGGTGCGTTTTGCCAACTTCAACAGGTGGGGGATATTTTTGATATCGTCGCCAACCAGCGCAATGTCTGCTGCATCAACTGCAATATCGCTTCCTATTCCGCCCATCGCCACGCCAACGTGTGCCTTTTTAAGAGCCGGGGCATCGTTTATGCCGTCTCCCACCATGCAAACCATCTCTTTTGCATTTTGGTATCTATCTATAGCTGCCATTTTGTCTTCCGGCAGACAGTCAAATTTCACGTTATTTATGCCGGCTTCCCGTGCGATAAAGTTTGCTGCGTGCATATGGTCGCCTGTCAGGAGAACGCTTTCAACGTTGATTCCCCGAAGTTTTCGGACTATTTCCCTGGTTTCGGGGCGTATTACGTCGGAAAGTGCTACAAACCCTGCCGCTTTGCCGTCTTTTGCTACATAAATTACAGTACAACCCTCATTTCTGTGCTTTACGGCATCGTTTACGACCTCGTCCGGTAGTTCTATCCCGTTTTCAGCCATCATTTCAGCATTTCCTGCGAGTATTTTTGAGCCTTCCACCGCAGCGTTGACACCTCTGCCCGCTTTAAGGCTGAAATCCTGCGGCTGGGGTAGGATATCTGACGATACTTTTCTGTAATGGGCTGTGACGGCTTTGCCCAGAGGGTGTTCGGAGCGCTGTTCTGCCGCCGCCGTGTACCGGAGCAGTCCTTCGTCGCTCAGACCTTCGCGGCAGCTTTTGAAATATGTCACTTCCGGTTTTCCGAAGGTGAGGGTGCCGGTTTTGTCGAAAGCTATTTTGGAAACTTTTGCAAGCCTCTCCAGAGCGTCGCCTTCACGCACAAGAATACCGTATTTTGTCGCATTGCCTATACCCGCCATTATTGCTGTGGGCGTTGCAAGCACAAGGGCACAAGGACAGAAAACAACAAGAATTGTGACCGCGCGGATTATTTCGCCTGTGACAAACCATGTGCCAGCCGCCGAAACAAGAGCTATAACGACTATCCATGTTGCCCATCTGTCCGCCATGCCGACTATCTTTGCTTTGCCAGCATCAGCTGATTCCACCAGTCTTATCATCCTCTGGATAGAGCTGTCCTCTCCAACCTTTACAGCCTTCATGTCAAAAGTGCCGAATTGATTTACAGTGCCGCTGAAAACCTCGTCCCCGACACTTTTGTCAACGGGAAGAGCTTCGCCTGTCATAATAGACTGGTCAACGGAGGTCTGTCCTGAAATGATTGTGCCGTCAACAGCGATCGTTTCGCCAGCCAGCACACGCAGAACGTCGTCAACATGAACCTCTTCCGCGGGTATAACGCTCTCCTGCCCGTTTCTTACAACCCTTGCCGTTCGGGGGGTGAGGTGAACCAGCTTTTCTATTCCCGCCCTGGCTTTTGCAACTGTGCGTTCTTCCAGCATGGCGCCCAGTGCCATTATGAAAGCTATTTCGCCTGCGGCAAATATCTCCCCTATGATAACAGATGCCGCAAGAGCTATTGAAACAAGAACGTCTGCCTTTATATCAAATTCGGTTAACAGTCCTGTGATGGCTCCTTTGATGATTGGAAGACCGCAAAGGATGATAGCCACCCATGCGATGTCAGGACGGATATCAACTATTTTGAAAAAACTTAGAACAAGAGAAACCGCAGACAGCCCAAGAAAAAGCATTGTCCTTTTTTCATCGTTTTCAATAAAATCTCTGATAACATTCATTAATTTCTTACCCCATTCGTGAAAAGTGTTCCACTGCCTTTGCAAAGTCGTCGATTGTCTTTTCAGCGTCGCCGTGTTTGATTCCGTCGTAAACGCAGTGGTGAAGGTGTCCCTCCAGAACCATTTTACCCACCTTGTGCAGGGCGCTTTTTGCGGCATTTATCTGGATGAGGATATCCTCGCACGGGACATCCTTTTCAACCATTTCCGAAATGCCTCTTAGCTGCCCTTCAATTTTTTTCAGTCTTGTCTGAACCTTAGGTATGTCGATACACTGACGCATAATGCCCTCCGCTAACTATATACCCTATAGGGGTATGGGGTATATTTAAATTTATTGATATTGATTGTCAATATAAAACTTTAAAAAGATACAAAAAAACCGCCCGAACGTTTCCGAAGGGCGGTTTAAAGATTTGCTATATTATTATTAGCGTTCGAGATACTCAGCAGCAACCCAGCCTTTGCCGGTATCTACCCAGCCGTATTTGCGGTCGTATTCACACACGGTATCTCCGCGGCTGTAGGTTTTGAGAACCTTTGCGTTTGCATCGGGTTTTTTGCGTGCTTTCAGTGTTTTGGAAGCCACCGTGAAGCATTTCACGTCTTTCAGGTTGGCGAGGTTAACCCATCCTTTTTCGCTTCTGCCCCAGTCGTCATCAATTTCGTAAAGGCATACTTTTTCACCTGCGTCATAATCGCCCACAAGTTTTGCCCTTTTGGATGCCGTTTTTCTGATGTTAGCTTTTTTGTATGAAACGTACATACACTTGATTATCTTGTCTTTGGCTTTTTCTTTCTGAACTGTTTTTTCATCGGTGGATTTGTCGGAAACATATTCCATATTCACCCAGCCGATATTTGTGCGTATCCATCCGTTTTCGGTCTCAAGAACCTCTACCTTTTCGTTTTTCTGGTATTGTCCCACAACGTCGGAGTTGATATTTGCAAGTGAACGTATGTTGACTTTTCCGCCTGCTATGTATTTATAGACGGCTTTGTTTTCCTGTTTTGCGGGTTTAACCGTTTCTATGGTTTTTGCAGAGGATTTTTGCTGTTTCGTTGTTTTTTGCGATGCAACAGGATTGTCGTAGTTATACTCAGTCATGCGTGTTTTTGTTTCTTCTTCTGCCGCCGCGGGTTTAACTTCCTGTTTTGCTATATCCTCCGGCATTTTTGCCGAGAGAAACTTTGTGTTAACCCAGCCTTTGCCTGTGTCTATCCAGTCTCCGATACGGTTTTCTTCACAGATATAGCTGCCTTTTTTATATATTCCTGTTCTTTCAGACAGAAAAGATGGGTTGTTTCTGATATTTGTAACCTGGGATGTAACGTAATAGCATTTTTTATCTGTGGTGACCGCTGCGGGTTTATCTGCTGCAGGTTTCTGCGGTTGTTTGGAGAATCTGGTATTGTCCTGCCACTTAACAGGGTCTGCAATCGGGGCTGTTTCCTGAGTCTGCGTTTCGGATGTGTTCTCTTTCAGTCCTATGCCTGTCTGTCCGAGGATACCCCTTACGTTATTATTCGGTTTTTCGTCCGCTGCTGCGGAATTAACTATAAGAAATGCGGAAACTATTGCCGGATATATATATTTTTTCATAAGAACCTTTGTCTGTGTTAATGAATACGCATTATAACAGCATGGTCGGTTTTGTCCATATTTTTTTAAAATTGTTAAGGAAAGTGTTTTTTCAGCGTACTGTAACGCTTTTGTAGAGCGTTTTCCAGTCGAAATCCACAGGAGAAAAACCATTGATAACGGATTCGCCGGTTTTTCTGTCAGAGGAAAAAGAGAGAACGGAGCGTATCAGTTTCTTTTTTTCTTTTCCGCTGCGGATATAAAGAAACAGTCCCGGAATGCTTTCCGTTTCGGCAACGGTGCGGAAAACAGACCTGTAAAGCGGCGGCAGCACATCTTCGTAATCTGTGTATTGCGTTGCTCCTGCATCCGCTTTTTTCAGATATACCTGAGTGAACACGTCGTCCCATTTGTCTGGAAAAAGCTCTTTGAAATGCCCTGTCCCTACAACTTTTTCGACATATTCCACAGGAAGATAATACCCTCCGGTAGAGTGTCTTGACGGAAAAGCAATTGTTTTGTCTTTAAGGTCGCTCACCCATTTCACGGGTGAGTCTTTGAGAACGAAGATACACGATTTAATATAGATGGTATCGTGTGTTGAGACTATCATATCCGGAGCTTTGCCGAGATATTTCTGCATAAGCACAGCGGGATAGACAGATATGAATGCCAGTTGAACACGCTTTTCCGATATGGTTTCTGCAAAACCCTGCGGCGAGTCTGACTCTATTATTTTGTAGCCTGTGTATTTGTTCTGTTGCTGAACATAAGCTGCGAAGCGGCGCAACTCTTCCGGAGACTTGAAAAAATCGTTTTTCAGTATGCCGATGTTCAGTGTTTCGGCGCAGGTGTTCCCATAGGAAAAAAAGAGAACGGCGGCAACCACCGCCGCATTAATTATTTTCCTGCGAGTCCCAGACGCAGATATTCTTTGAATATACATTTGTCCTCGACATAAGGAATATTTACATATGCTGCGATTTTCCTTGCTTCTTCGGACTGCACGCCCTCCTGAAGCCAGATGAGTTTTGCGTTTTTTCCTGCTGCCTCGCGCACAACCTCTGCGGCAAATGCGCTCTGGCGGAAGATATCCACTATGTCCGGTTCAAAATCAAGTTCGTCAAGACTGTCCACAGTGGGAATGCCGAGAACCTCTTTTTCGATGGGGTTGACCGGTACGCATTTATAACCGTTTTTCATAAGAAATTTCATTATTCCGTTGCTGGCGCGCTCCGGTTTGTTTGAAGCGCCGACGATGGCGACTGTTTTTGCGTTTGAAATAAGCTCCCTGAGCTGTTCGTCTGTAAGATTGGTCATTGAAATCCTCCGAGTTAAGTGTATTATAACAGAAGGGAACATATGATACAAGGATTGTATAACAGCCTTAACGGCATGAAGACACAGATTGACGCTCTTGACGGGACAGCAAACAACGTTGCCAATATTAACACGCCCGGTTATAAAACACCTCTGACGGCTGCTTCTGACGAAGCTATGGACAAGGTGGACATCAAGTGGTCAGGTGTTGACGCTGCAAAGGAAATGACGGATATGATGGTTGAGAAGAGGGCGTTTCAGTTCAACGTGGAGGCTCTGCGAGCTCAGGACGAGATGCTTGGAACCATCATAGATCTGAGAGGCTGAGCGGAATCTCAATATAAAAAATCGTTCCCGTTTCCTCTGTAGAGCTGAAATATACGGCTCCTTTAAGATACCTCTCGGTGAGCAGTCTCATGCTGTATGTACCGAGTCCCCTCCCTATGCCTTTTGTTGAGAAAGATCGCTGGAAAATGGATGCTTTGATCTCCTCTTTCATCACACAGTTATTCTGAACGTATATTATGAGTCTGTCTTCGGTCATCCTGCTGCCTACGACGACACTGTCGCCGTCTTTGGAAGCCTCAACAGCGTTTTTGGTCATATTCGTTACAACCCGCTTGAGAATATTTTCGTCAGTGTTTACAAAAGTTTCCTCTCTGTCGGATTCAATGACGAACGTTATGCTTTTGTCCAATGTGGTTTCTTTGAAAAAAGCGGCGACAGATACGAGTATTTTCTGAATATTGCATGATGTTTCCATAACGTCCAGTTCATCTTTTTCCGCCAAAGCAAGCATGTAGCTGGAGCGCAGTTCATTGTTGAGGCTGCTCATGGCGCCTGTCAGAAGAGAAGTGGTCTCTTTTATGGCGTTAAGGTCATCTCTTTTCGCATAACTGTCGATGAAATCGACTATAAGTGTTAGCCCGCCGGCAAGGTTGTTTATGTCATGGAAGAATATTTTTTCAAGTGCCTGTTTTCTATGCTCCGCGCTGACGTCCAGAACGCAGAAAAGAGTGAACAGTCTGTTATCAATGTTTAGCTTTGACGTGCTGACCTTCAGGTCGTATGAAAGTCCGTTTTCAGCTTTTATACGGCACTGCTCAAGCTGACGTTTGCCTTCAGCCGCGTTCGTTATCGCCTGATATGCTCCGCAATAACGGCAAAACTTTGTTTCTCCGCATACGTCAGCATTTTCGAGGGCGTTGACGCATCTGAAAATATCGCCCGGTCTTACGCCTGTTGCCGGATTAAGTTGATTGTTTTCTGCGAAATCCGAAAATTGTTTGTTGTAAAAGACGATTCTGCGATCATGGTCTAAAATAAACAGCATTTCATGCACTGTTTCTGAAACAGCGAACAGAACCGGATAACTGTCGTGCAATAAGTTTGTCAAATCTTTGTTATGTTTATAATCATCCATATTTAACCTTTTTTGAGTATATGCTTTTTAACTAAGGTTTGCATCAGTTTTTTACAAAAATGCGATATTGAATAAAAAAAGATTAACTGATAATATTTTCTTCGTCCAACTTCGTTTGAACAAAGACTGTCTGTATTTGTCTTTTTGACAGAATGGGAGTATTATCTCCGGATATGCAGATTCTTCTAAAGATTAACTTTAGTTAATCCGAATGATTTACGATTATAACAGTGTGCGCGGCACGCTATTTTGATAATATTAAACTATTGAAAACAGTGAGCGGACATCCGCAAAACGGGTGCCTGTGCTCCTGACAGGATGGTACAGTGAGCGAACAGGAAAAGAACACGGAACAGACACCGGAAAAAGGCAAAAAGAGTTTTGGCAACACAATAGTGCTGTTTATCGTCTTTTTTATAATTTTCACAGCGCTTGTCACAGGCGTTGCATTCTTTGCGGATAAGCTGAAACGCTCCGGAAAGGATGCGAAAACCACAGAGCAGGTTAAGCCGGAGGATATGACAAATCCTGAAAGCGGAAAATCATTTACCGTTGACGGACATGGAACCACTGTGGAGCACAATGAACCTGCGGCACAGGAGGCTCCGAAACCTGTGTCGGAAAAACCAGATTCGGTTCTTACTTCGCCCCCTGTGGAAACTGCGAAACACGCTGAACCGATGAAACAGCCGGAACCTGCAAAACCTGTTGTGAAAGAGGAACCTGCAAAGACTCCAGCTCCGTCTGTAAAACAGGAAGCTCCCAAACCCGTTGTAAAAGAAGAACATAAACCTGCAGTTAAAGCGGAACCTGTAAAACCTGTCGTTAAGACAGAAGCTCCTAAACCAGCGGTTAAGGCTGAAACTCCCAAGCCCGCTGTTAAAGAGGAAGCTCCGAAAGCGGCAGTTAAAGCCGAACCCGCTAAACCCGCCGTTAAAAAAGAAGCTCCCAAGGCTGCTGCAAAACCCGCTCCCGCTGCTGAGAAAAAGGCTGAAGCCAGCGGTAAGACAGGAGAATATTACGTTCAGCTTGCATCATTTAAGAGTCTTGATCTTGCAAAAGAGGAGTTTCAGAGAATGAGTCCCAAGGTGAACGACCTGCAGCTTGTTCAGGTTGATCTCGGCGAGAAAGGCGTATGGTACAGGCTCAGATGCGGTACTCCCCTTGCTTATGACAAAGCGCTTGCAAGAGCCGAAGAGATAAAAGCAAAAACAGGATATAATCCCGACATAATGAAAAAATGATGCTTACACGCTTTCTGATCATAACAGCCCTGCTTTTTTCGGCAGGGCTTTCTTTTTCTTCGGAGCAGAATCCCCGCATAAACGGTGTTCAGGTGTTCGTGCTTAACAAAAGCTACGACGGTGATATGGATGCTTTTTTCAGCGGGCTGAAAGCCAAGGGTTACGACACGGTGATGCTGCGTGTTTTCCACAACGGAGGAGACAGGTATCATTTCGCCGGAGAGAACGCGGACTGCAAAAGCGGAGTGTATTTCAAAACGGACAGAGCCTGCGTTGTTCGCGACGTTCTGGGCGAGGCTTCGGTTTCGGCAAGAAAAAACGGTATGAGGATATACGCATGGATGGCGACACGCTCCCTCAGTTTTCTCAAAACCCCGGAGCATATGGAAAAAGTCTTCACGCCTGAGGGTACTGCCGAGGGTTACGGAGCGTCGGTGTTTGACAAAGAGGTGAGAGCTGAGCTTAAAGGGCTGTTTGCAGATCTCGCGAAATACGATATAGACGGCATCCTGTTTCAGGACGATTTCATCATGCGCTATGCGGAAGGCGCTTCGGATGACGCAGTGGCTCTTTATGAGGCTGAAACAGGTAATAAGCTGGCTTACGACACACTCTTTTCATGCAGCGGCAGCTATCCGGTCACACGCGTTTCAAATGCCTGCGGTGAAACTTTTCTGTATTGGGTAAGATGGAAGAACGCAAAGCTGATGGACTTCTTCGGTGAACTGAAAAGCTCTGCGATGGCTGTAAATCCTGATATGAAATTTGCCGCAAACGTTTACTATGAAACGCCCATAGACAAAACAAAAGGGCTGGCTTGGTATTCACAGAGTATACAGTCCATGCTTGCTGCCGGTTTCGACTATCTCGCCGTGATGGGATATCACGACCAGATAGCAACCGAGATGCGCAAGGAGACCGACGAAGCGGTGGACGTGCTTTACGAGATGGCGGAAAATCTTGTGGCGGCAGCGGACGACGAAAACCGTATAATTCTTAAACTCCAGATAACATCATTCGATAAAAAGAGAAAGATAGACGATTCCCAGATAGATCTGCTCTGCCGCATGACGGCGGATTATCCCGGCATAAGCCGCGTTCTTGTACCCGTAAACTCCCTTTCCGACATCAAAGACATCTGTTTTTCCAACTGAACTTGTTCTCTTGAAAAAAGCCTGATACACTATAATATTATCTGTATAAACCATAGGAGGATATCATGCCCAGAATAGGAATAGTGCTGAGCGGATGCGGGGTTTATGACGGTGCTGAGATACACGAGGCTGTGCTGTCAATGTATTACCTGAAAAAATACGGCAACGAACTTCTCATTATGGCTCCTAATGTGGGTCAGGCTCATGTTGTGAACCATCTCACCGGACAGGAGGAACAGGGGCAGAAAAGAAACGTTCTGGAGGAATCCGCAAGGATCGCCAGAGGAAATATAACCGATATCTCGAAAGTGACCGTGGACGATTTCGATGCTCTTCTTTTTCCGGGAGGCTTCGGTGCTGCCAAAAATCTTGTGTCCTTTGCTTTCGACGGTGCGAAATGCTCCATAAACCCCGATGTGAAACGGCTCATTAAGGCTACAGTCGATGCGAAAAAACCCCTTGCGGCGGTTTGCATAGCGCCTGTTGTCGTTGCGAAAGCCCTTGAGGACTCAGGCGTCAGAGCTAAGCTCACGATCGGCAACGACCCCGGCACGGCAAACGCCATAAACGCCATGGGAGCGGAGCACATCGAAAGCCCAGTTAAAGAGGTAATAATCGATGCACACCTTAACATAATCACCAACCCTGCCTATATGCTTGCCGCTGATATTGCAGAGGTCGGCGAGGCAATTAAAAAGACAATGCAGGCACTCACGGGGATGGTGAACAACCTTACTTCCGGGTGCTGAGAAAAGTAAGTACGGAGGGGCATTTGCCCCTCTTTTTTTTGCGCCGCTCACCCCTCCTGCTGTAATAATATAAAATTCGGGTAATATTAACTAAACAAGTGTTTATCTTCTTGATAAATCATTAAGTTTGATATATGCTAATTATTATTGAAGTGTAATTGGAGGCTGTATGCGTATCTTACTTGCGAACGACGACGGCATATATTCAGACGGTATCTACACGCTGTACAAAGCTCTGAAAGAGTTTGCGGACGTAACCGTTGTTGCACCCATAACAGAGCAGTCAGCCGTCGGGCACGCAATCACCATTGCAGACCCTCTGCGCGTTACGGATTTCTATAAATTCGGTGAATTTTTCGGATACGGCATAAAAGGCACTCCCGCCGATTGCGTTAAGATAGCCCTTACAAACATTATGAAGGAAGCCCCGGATCTCATTGTTTCCGGCATCAACCACGGCGCAAACGTCGCCAGCAACGTGATCTATTCAGGAACGGTTTCCGCCGCGACAGAGGGGGCTATGCTAGGCATCCGCTCCATTGCTGTCAGCCTTGCCACAAAGGAAAAATTCGATTTTTCACACGCCGCACAGGTGGGTGCATATTTCGCAAAATACCTGCACAACTCCGACCTGCCTGAGAACACTGTACTGAACATAAACGTTCCTGCCTTGTCTATGAAGAATATAAAGGGATGGCGCTTTGCAACACAGGGCAATGCGCGTTTCCTTGACACCTTCGAGAAAAGACGGGACCCCAGAGGATACAGCTATTACTGGCTGACAGGGGAGAAGAAGGAAGCCGATATGGACGAAACTTCCGACGACTACCTTGTTTCCAACGGTTTTGTCAGCGTAACTCCGCTGATGTTTGACATGACGGATCATAAGATGTATAAACATTTGAAAGATAAGGGAGACGAAGGTGAATTCAGTTAAAAGATTCATACTTGCCGTGCTTCTGGTTTCCGCGTTCAGCGGAATTGTGGGATGCGAGGGCGGATGCTCCGATGCAAACCCCACTTCACCGGATCAGTCACAGCAGCAAAGCAACTGAAAAACAAGGGTAAATGAAAAAAATTACTGCTACAATAGCTCTTTTAGTGTTGAACAACGCGGCACAGGCGGCTGTAACTCTGCCGGACTTCGCCTTCACAGGAAAAGAACTGACGGATTTTTCAATCCGTCCCTCTTTCAAGCAAGTGTCCGTTTCGTTCAGCGTGCAATCCGGTTTCGACAGCTATCTGAAGCAGGAGAGCTTCGAACTTAAACAGGTCGATTCGAAGGCATATCAGTCTGCCGATCCTGGCGGAATGTATTCCGGCAGCTTCGGAACGTCCCTGTCCTCTGTTTTCGTGGGAGAAAAAGCCTATCGCAACAATATCGTGAAAGGCTATCTGGACAAACAGTATCTTTCTGTAATCCAGTCCTATGACAAATATTACCCTAAAATAGCGAAGACTCAGTATGAACAGGAAGTCAATCTGGTCTATGCGTTTGCGCTCCTTGAAACAGGCTCCATAAGCAAATCCATGGACATCATGAAGGGTGTCGCATACAGCGATAGCCCGTTCGCGGGCGTGGCTTCCGACAGGATAATGCAGTATTATCTGGACACTAAACTATACGAAGAGGCGGACATCTTCGCCTCCGGTCTGAAAAACGTTACTCCGTATTCGCTCTACGGCTGGCTTTACAGCCTTCTTCAGCTTCAAAGATACGAAAGAGTCATTGAGACTTTTAATGCCCACAGCGACATAACGTCCAAGGACAAGAGATTCTACGATTTCCTGATAACGGCTGAATACAGCCTCGGCAGGTTTGACGAAGTTATGAAGAACTCTGCCAACGCCGGCGGCAATACTTTTGCCCTGCTGGCGGATTCCTGTCTTGTGCGCGGAGATGTGAAATGCGCCATAGACAACTATGACAGCATCACAGCCGACAACATGAAGAACGTTATTTACGGAAAGATAGCGGTTGCGGAAGGTAACTATAAAGAGGCTGAGAAAGTGCTCTCGTCTCTGGATTCCGACGAGGACAGACTTAATATATTCTTTTTTTATGTCGGAAGGAATTTCCCCGACATCGACCTGACATTTCTGGACAAGTTCGTGTTCGAAAGCAAGATAAACAACGATTACAACAGATTTTACAGAGGCATATGGTATCTCTCCAAAGGGGATGAGATGAACGCCATACGTCAGATTGACGGCATCATCTTCAACCGTGACCTGATAAATTCTGCCTATTACTACCGCGGACTTGCCTATTCCACCATAGACACCGGCAGGGCGCAGAGATATTTTTTGCGGTTCATGGAACTTTCGCAGGACGAACAGAAACTTATGGTCTCAAGGTACATGCTGGGGCAGATATATTATCTGGACGGCAGATACGACGACGCGCTTATGCTTATCCAGCCCTGCACAACGGACTACTGCCGTGTGCTAAAGGGCAAGATATTCATAGAGAAGAAAGACCTCGATTCCGCATGGAAGAGCGTTGACGGCGTTAAGGGCAACGATGCGGCGTTTGTCCGCGCATCCATACTTTATAACAGAAAGAACTATAAGGAAGCTCTGGCACAGCTTAACCCTGTCACTCCCAAGGATGTGCAGAGCGACCTGCTGCTGATGCTGACATACCTGAAACTCGGCGACAGTTCGTCCGCCGGAGAGGTTTTCAGCAGGAACTCTAAAGACGAAAGATTCATGGATGCTTATCTTGAGAATATGATGCTTGCCGGGCAGTATCAGCAGGTGCTTAAACTCACAGACGGCAACAGGACGAAATACAGGCTGGTGCGTTCCAAAGCGCTTTTCTCGCTGGGAAAATATCAGGAAGCTCTCGCCGGATTCCGCAGTCTTGTGGATGGCGGACAGCACAGCTTTGACGCCTGGTACGGCATCCTGACTTCATACACCGCCATGAGAGACGACAAGCGTTTCGACGATGCGGCGCGGGAGATAACTCAGGTTCGGCAGTCGTTTGACAGAAAAGATTTTCTTGTTTTGCAAACCGCAAAAATGGCGCTGGACGCAAAGGATACCCGCCTTGCTACAATGCTGCTTAACCATTTCTTCGACAATTATGACGTTTCACCTTATAAACGCGACGCTTATCTGCTGCGCGGACAGCTTTTCCGCGATACAGGCAGAGTTGAGCAGTGTCTTGATGATGCCCAGATGATGCAGAAAGACGGTCGCAGCGACGAAGGGCTTTTTCTTAAAGCCGAATGTCTGCAAACGTCCAAACCGGATGAGGCAAAGGCAATTTTTGAGGATCTGGCAAAAAATTCCGACCGTTACAGGGAACTGAGCTATGCTAAGCTGATAGCTTTGGAGAATACCCCCAACGAGCTTAAACCCGCGGTCATGTATTTCAGGAACAGGGATGCCGAGGTTTATGTGAACGGGCTTGAGAGATATTTCTCTATGCTCACAGCCGCCCAGCTCTCCGCTGAAAAAACGTTCCTTGATGGGCTTATAAAGGATGCAAATCCCGCCGTTCTGCCGCTGGCATATTTTTACAGCGGTTCGGCGCAGTTCAACTCTAAAGATTACGAGACTTCCGCTGCGACGCTTCTTAAAGGATATTATCTGTATCCGAACTCGAAATATGCCGCGAAAAGCCTCGAAAAAGCCGCCGCCGCCTATGACAATCTGGGCAGAAAGGAAGAGGCGGACATAATGCGCAAAAAAATTAAGAAATAGGATAAACACTTCCCAAGGAGGATATTTATGTTCGAGTTGAATATGGAGCTGATGCAAAAGGGCGGGGTGCTGATGTACCCTATAGTGCTGCTCTCGGTCATTGCTCTTGCTGTTTTTTTTGAAAGGCTGGTGAGCCTGCGTGAATCGAACTTTGTCCCCAAAGACTTCATGGAAAGGCTGATGGATAAGCTGAACAACAAGGACATCGAAGCCGCGAAGACCATGTGTGCCGAGAATAAATCCTCTATATCCATAATAGCCTCTGATATTCTGAAAAACCTGAACCTGCCTTTCGCTAGGCTTGCTGAGACTGCGGAGGAATCTGGCAGATTTCAGGCGAAACGTCTTGAACGCTTTCTGCCGACACTTCAGGCGATATCAACTATAGCTCCTATGCTGGGATTCCTCGGTACTGTATTCGGTATGATAAAAACTTTTATGGCTCTTGCAACTTATGGTGCGGGAAACGCACAGCCGCTTGCGGCGGGTATTGCCGAAGCGCTGATAACAACGGCGGCAGGTCTTTGCGTTGCTATCCCCACAATGGCTGTCTACTATTTTGTGCGTTTCCGAAGTGAACGCATTACAACTGAGCTTGAAAAATCCGCAAGCAGGATAATGAACGCGGTCGTTAAAGAGGACTAAATGAAATTCTCCAGAGACGAAAAGAAGAATCCTGAAATAAACGTTACGCCGCTGATAGATATCGTATTCATACTGCTTATATTTCTGATGGTGTCCACGTCTTTCAACTTCACAAACTCCATAGACGTGAATCTCCCCGCGGCAAAAGGGGATGAAAAGCCCATTGTTGAGAACATACGCGTCGTAATGACAAAGGACGGGATCATAACCGTTAACGATCAGACAGTGCAGCTTACAGGCGTTGAACCGCTTCTGGTTGAGTTTAAAAAGACAGCGCCGGACGCAACCGTCATAATTGAAGCGGATAAAGAGGTTGCCCACGGACAGGTCGTAACAGTTATGGATGCCAGCCGCAAGGCGGGATATACAAAGTTTGCCATCGCTGTTGAGGAACAGGAGTAACATTTGAGATTTACACTCTTTCTCATCCTTTCGTTGCTGCTGCATATTCTGATAATTCTGAACGTGCACGGACTCAGTGTTGCGAAACGTGAGAAACCTCAAAGCAAAATCATAGACGTTGAGATTGTGCCCCCCGCTCCCAAAGAGGAGGTTATGCCTCAGATGCCCGAAACCGCGGAAGCCGATGAAGGCGCGGCGGAAGAGGGCGAAAAAATTGCGGGGAACATTATTCCTCCCCCCGCCTCCTCTGTGCCTGAGATTGAGATACCTAAAGTGTCAACGGCTGATCTGGCAAAAATAGCCATGCCTAAACTGAATCTTAACACAACCGCTAAATCGGGAAGTTCGTATGCAGATTCTGCTTTGCAGACTGAGATAGCCTCCGAGGCGGAAAAATATCACCGCTCAGAAAGCCAGTCTGCAGGTGAGCAGTCCTCCGGCAAAAACGCGGGCGCGCAGGACGCAAACGATTTCTTTAAAATTAAGAATCTCGGCGGAAACAGAAAGCTGACATACGTTCCTGAAAAGCCTTCTTTCTCTTTAACATCAAATACTAATGTGCGTGTTGGCTTTAAGGTTGACCGCAGCGGAAACACATATTCCATAGTCCTTTTAAACAGAACCGATTCAAATATCGAAAGGCTTGCCATTGACTTTGTGCGCAAATTGAAGTTTAATGCCGTTCTGAACGCAGATGCCGAATCTGCGGAAATAACATTATATTTCAGAGTGAGATAGTGGATACAAGCCTTCAAACCTACGTTGAGAACCTGATTCGCGAAAAAGGACAGATAACCTTTGCCGAATTTATGGACATCGCCCTTTACAAAGAGGGGATGGGATACTATCAGAAAGAGAACCCCTTCGGACAGCAGGGCAGTTTCTATACTTCAGTAAACGCATCCGAATCTTTCGGGCGCACCCTGGCGAAATCCTTTGTGTACATGATAAAAACTCTGAAACTGGAAAACGCCTTCTGCGAGATGGGTGCGGGCAGCGGGATGCTTGCCAACGACATTCTCAACTATCTGAAAGTGAACGAAAAAGAGATATATGACATACTGTCTTACACCATTATAGAGAAGAGCGGATACCTCATTAAACGTCAGAAAGAGCTCATTGAGAAAGAGCATAAGGGCAAGGTCGTCTGGAAGAGCTTTGAAGAGCTGAATAATTTTTCCGGCGTGTTCTACAGCAACGAGCTTGTGGACGCATTCCCCGTTCACCGCGTTATACGCATGAACGACGAGTTGAAAGAGCTTTACGTTAAAGAGGTTGACGGAAAGCTGCGCTTTTTTCCCGATGAGCTTTCGACTCCCCGCCTCAAAGAGTTTCTTGACGCTATCAATCTGAAAGTTGTGGAGACCCAGATAGTTGACATCAATCTTGATATGGTCGGCTGGGTGCACGCGCTGGCAGAAAAGTTGGGCAAGGCTGTTGTTGTCACCATCGATTACGGTTTTGAAGCACCAATGCTCTATCAGTCCTACAGACGGGACGGAACAGTCACCTGCTATTACCGCCACACACAGAACAACGATTTCTTTGAGCGCATAGGCTATCAGGACATAACCGCATTCGTGGATTTCACCTCTCTGTCGCTTTATGGCTCGCAGAATGGGCTCAACCCTCTTGCGTATATGCCCCAATGGCTGTATCTGGTACAGTCCGGCATACTGGAAGAGATTTCCGCCTGCAAAACAGACCTGCAAAAGCAGTCCGTCAAGGCGCTTATAATGCCTGAAGGCGGTTTCGGTACCAATTTTCAGGTGTTTGTGCAGGGTAAAAACGTTGATATCAGTAATGATTTTAAGTATACCCGCTCCGCTAAAGAGGTGCTTGACGAGATGGGGAAAGTTTTTTCCGCCTGAAACTGGCACGCAACATGCTTATTAGTCCTCAGAACAAAGTTTACAGGGGGCTAAGATGATAATTTCAGGAAAATATTACCCGACACAGGATCTCACAAATAAAGCAGAGACATCCTCTTCATCAAAAACATCAGACGTAGACAGCCTTACGGCGCTGAAAACTTTCTTCGGCGAAAGCGAAGAGTCCAAGCCCACAGGCTTTGCCGACACAGTTGACATATCCGCGAAGGCGCTTTCCGTTCTTGAGGACTACGTTCAGTCGTCAGGATCAAACGAGAGTGATTCGCTTCTTAGCTATATCAAAGGAACAGCGCGTGAAAAATTCCTCGGCACATATGACAAAAGCGCCATGGAAGAGCTTTCCGGCGCTATGCAGTCATACAATAACAAAGAATTGCAGGAAGTATACGAGAAGGTGAAGGAAGCCAACCAGCAAATGTCCGGCGACTTCATCTCCGTAGCTTCAAGATACGGCGTGCAGTCACTTCTTTAAGAATCAGAGCTCCACAATTTCCATAACATCGCTGAACACAGACCTGACGGCATCGTCCGTCAGGTCGTTCAGAATTGCAATGTTGAATTTATCCGATTTTGCCGCCGCAAAGTGGTTGTTGACCGCGAACCCTGCGAAAGGCAGCCCCTCTTTTTCAAGAAAATAATGGTTGAGCATGGCGTGGTTGATACATCCGAGCTGATTGGGCACAACAACGATTGTCTCCAGCCCGCAGTCCCGCGCTATGTCATAGTTCATGTATCCCTCGTCCAGAGGCACCATGAGACCGCCTGCACTTTCCACCACCAGCCAGTCGTAACCGCTTATGCCGTTTATCTTTTTTATAGTATTTTCATAGGGAAAATCATCGAACGCAAGATACGGCGCAGCGGGGAACTTAGCCGTGTTGAGCGTATAGGCGTGCTCCGGTTTCAGACCGGACATGTTTATAACTGTCTGCCTGTCGTCGTCTTCGGGAAACCCGGTCTGTACGGGTTTTACATAGCAGACGGAATCGCCTTTTTCCAGCAGATACTTACAGAGCAGTCCGCAGTAATGTGTTTTTCCGATCCCTGTGTCGGTTCCTGATATGAACAGTTTTCTCATCACAGCACCTCATAAACGGATTCATAAGCTATATCAGCAAGTTTTATCATCTCATCCTCGGTTATGACATACGGGGTCATAAAATATATCACGTCGCCCAGATTGCGCAGGTACGCGCCTTTTTCAATTGCTTTGCGGAATATGCGGAATCCGGTTCTGTCTTTCCATTCGAATTTTTCTTTTGTATCAGTATCTTTAACGAGTTCTACGGCTGAAACGCATCCGAGGTGGCGCACTTCTCCCACATGAGGTTTGCCGAGGAATTTTTTATCAAGATATTCGTGCATGGCGTGGAATTTTTTTGCGTTCGTTTCAACAACTTTGTCTTCGCGGAATATTTTCATGGTCTCCACTCCGGCGGCGCAGGCGAGCGGGTTGCCTGTGTAGCTGTGACTGTGGAGGAAGGCTTTCAGCGTTGTGTAGTCATCGTAAAAAGCGTCGTAGATGCCGTCATGGGTCATAACGACGCTGAGAGGCAGGTAACCGGATGTTATCCCTTTTGAGAGGCATAAAAAATCGGGACATACGCCAGCCTGTTCCAGAGCGAACATTGTTCCCGTTCTGCCGAACCCGCAGGCTATCTCATCAAAAATAGTGTGAATGTCGTAATGCTCAGCCGCCTGTACCAGCTTTTGCAGATATCTCGGCGGATACATCTTAAATCCGCCAGCGCACTGGAGCAGTGGTTCAAGGATAACGGCTGTGATGCGGTCATGGTTTTCCGCCATGGCTTTTTCCATATGGCAGAAACACTCTGCATCGCAGGATGAGCGTTCTTTAGCGAACGGGCAGCGGTAGCAGTCCGGTCCCTGGACGCGGACGTTCTCTATCATTATGTTGCCGAAAAGTTCTGTATAAAGTTCCTCGCCGCAGACGGAGAGTGCGCCAAGTGTTTCGCCGTGGTATCCTGCGTCGAGGTACATGTAGCGGTTCTTTTTTGTATTGCCTGTGTTGTAGCGGTATCCGTAGCTCAGCTTCATAGCCGATTCCACCGCGGCGGAACCGATATCGGCAAAGAACACCTTAGTCAGTTTTTCCGGTGTTAGCTTGACAAGTTCGTCCGCAAGGGTTTGCGCAGGCGTATGGGTTATGCCGGCAAAAATCACATGCTCTATCTTATCCATTTGATCGGAAATGGCTTTTTTGAGTCTGGGGTTGTTGTGCCCGAAAAGATTCACCCACCATGACGATACTGCGTCTATGTATTTTCTGCCTGCGTCGTCGAACAGATAGATTCCTTCGCCCCGTTCGATTTTGATTATGGGGTAGGTTTCATGGTCTTTCATCTGGGTGCAGGGGTGCCAAATGGGCGTGTTAACTTTCATGATTCTTCCTTATTCATTGACAGGGTCTGTGCCTTTGATATTATTTCCCCATGAGAGATAAAATCAAGAAAAAACTGAACGAACTGCACGAACAGCATCTTTTCCGCACCATGCCGGAAATGAGCGAGGGTGCGGGCAAGTTTGTGAACATCAACGGCATAAAATATCTTAACCTTGCTTCAAACAATTATCTGGGACTTTCCGAGGTGGAGGCGATACGCTCGGCGTCAGCAGAGGCGGTTATGAAGCTGGGTACCACCAGCGGCGCATCCCGCATAGTGACGGGCAACTACAGCATTTACGACGAACTGGAGCATAAAACCGCACTGTTTAAGCAGACGGAGAAAGCTCTTGTTTTCAACAGCGGGTATGCGGCTAATCTTTCCATATTCTCAGCATTTGCAGACAGGAACACTGCCGTTTTCTCCGATAAGCTGAACCACGCCAGCATCATAGACGGAATAATCCTCAGCGGTGCAAAGCACGTCCGGTATAAGCATAACGACGTATCCGATCTCGCCGCACTTCTGGAAAAACATAAGGATATCAAAGATAAAATAATAGCTACCGACACGGTGTTCAGTATGGACGGCGACGTTTGCCGCCTGAGGGATATCGTTGCTCTGGCGAAACAGTACGGAGCGCTTACGGTTATCGACGAGGCTCACGCTTCCGGCGTGTTCGGGCGTGGAAGCGGCTATGCCCATGAGTCTGGGCTTGAAACCTCAATAGACGTTCATATGGGCACTTACAGCAAGGCTTTCGGCTCGTTCGGGGCATATGTTGCCGGCGATGCGGATATTATAGATTATCTGCGCAACAGAGGACGCTCGTTTATCTATTCAACATCGCTTCCGCCCGCCGTTATCGCAGCAAACCTTGCGGCGCTGAACTACGTTCAGGATAACCACGATATAGGTTACAGACTGCTCGATTTCTCAGACAGTATCCGCGGCGCTCTGCGTTCCATGGGATTTGACACGGGTCTGAGTGTAACTCAGATAATTCCCGTTATCCTCGGCGCAAATGAGAGGGTTATGCTGGCGAAAGAGTTTCTCATGGAAAAGGGCATATACGCAGGCGCCATACGACCGCCCACTGTTCCTGTGAACACTGCACGTCTGAGGCTCACCATGCGGCTTGACGTGACGGATGAAACGGAAAGGATACTGGACGCGTTCAGGGCGCTGAAAGCGAGCGGTATATGAAAGATATTTTTCTGTCGGGCTGGTGCGGGTTTCCTGCATTGTTCGGCGGCTTTGCGGATAAGTTTGAGTTCCTTGTGCCGTTTTACGATGATATTGATATTGAAAAACTGTCAGGCAGAAACCTTGTCTGCTGGTCAACGGGCGCGAATCTCGCACTGAAAGCCGGAAGACTGGATTTTGAGAACGTAGTTCTGGTGTCTCCGTTCATCCGATTTACCGATTACACGCCGGAACGTGTTCTGAAACTTATGATAAAGAAATTCCGCACTGCACCGGAAACGGTGATAAAAGATTTTCTTGCCGCCTGCGGCTGTCCCGGAATTGTGCTCCCGCAGATAAGGGATTATTCCGTGCTTGAAAAAGGGCTTGAGTACCTTCTGGAAACCGGAGAAGGCATACGGGAAACAATGCCGCCTTTGACTGTTATCCACGGTGCGCAGGATGGTGTTGTGAACGTTTCCTCCGGTGTGGCTGTGTCTGAAAGGTTTTCTGCCTACTTTGTGCGGGCGGATTGCGGTCATTTCGTTCCGCCGGAGATAATTTCGGAATACCTGATATGAAGATACACATAAAACACGCCTTCTGCTCGTCTTCGGAATCCTATGATTCATCTTGCGATATTCAGCGCATTGTTGCAGAACATCTAGCAGAACTCCTGCCGGATGGCACACAGGACAGGATACTTGAGATTGGAACGGGAACGGGTATATTTACGAAACTGCTGAATGAAAAATGCGGTTCGGCAGTGTGTGTTGATATTGCTGATGCTCTTTTGGCAAAGGCGGCACGGCAGTTTCCTGATAATATTTTCATCTGCGGCGACGGCGAATATCTGCCCGTCGGCGGTGAATTTGCTCTTATAACCGGTTCTTCCGCCATTCAATGGTTCCAGCAGCCTGAGAAAAGCATTCCTGCAATGCTGAAACACCTTAAAAAAGGCGGAAAGTTCGCATTTTCGGTATTTGTTGAGGGAACTTTCGTTGAAATGTCTATACTCAACCAGATGACGGGTTTCGGTTCTGTGTATGCCCTGCCGAAAGAGGATGATTTTGCGCGTATATTTGAAGGCTGCGGCGTTTCCGTTAATAAAGAGGTACGGGAATACGTTCTGAATTTCGAAAGCGTTTCCGGCTTTCTTAAAAAGCAGAAGGGGACAGGTGCGACTTTCAGCGGTAAGGATAAGGTCACATCAAAGACGTCCTATAAAAAATTTCTTGAACTCTATCCGGAGCTTTTCGGTGAAAATGGAAAAATTCCGGTCACATACAGGATATTATACATAAGCGGAGAGAAATGAAAAAGGCAGCCGGAAGGCTGCCTTTTTTTACTGTTGTAGTGTCGAAGTATTGTGTTATTCCGCGCCTATACCAAGATAAGTCCTGATCTTGTCGTCTTCAAATTTCTCCTGAGCTTCAGGTTCGGGAGACATGAGTGAAACAAGTATCGCCACTATGAACGCCAGCGGCATAGAGAACACTGCGGGGTTCTTCATGGGGAAGATAGCGGTTTCGTTTCCGAGTATGTTCACCCAAACAGTGGGGCTGAGGATGATGAGCACTGTTGCGCACAGACCGCCGGAAAGTATTGACCAGACAGCACCCTGAGTTGTCATTTTTTTCCATATGATGGAAAGGAACAGAGCGGGGAAGTTGGCGCTTGCCGCTATTGCGAATGCAAGACCCACAAGGAACGCAACGTTCTGTCCTTTGAAAAGGATACCGAGTGCAACTGCAACTATACCGAAGATAACAACTGACATTCTCGCAACTTTAACCTGCTCTTCCTCTGTCGCGTGACCTTTTTTGAATACGCTTACATAGATGTCGTGGCTCATTGCTGAGGATGCAGCCAGTGTCAGACCGGCAACAACCGCGAGGATAGTGGCGAATGCAACCGCTGCTATGAAGCCGAGGAAGGGTGTTCCGCCGAGAAGTTCAGCCAGAGCGGGAGCAGCCATGTTTCCGCCTGCGTCAATAGCTTTTATGGGCTCTTTACCGATGAGAACTGCAGCCGCAAAACCCACGATCGGGATAACCAGATAGAAGTAGCCTATGAAAGTTGTTGCGTATGCAACAGATTTTCTGGCTTCTTTAGCGTCCGGCACGGTGAAGAATCTCATAAGGATGTGCGGCAGACCAAGCAGACCGAACATCAGAGCGAGACCGAGTGAAAGTGTGTCCAGAGGACTTTTTACAAGACCGCCGGGGTTAAGCATATTGTCCGCGGGGTACATTGTAACAACTTCTGTATAAAGGTTGCTGATGCTGAAATCAAATTTCGCAAGAGCAAGCACTGTAAGAACGGTTACACCGAAAACAAGAAGTACGGCTTTGATGATCTGTACCCATGTTGTTGCAAGCATACCGCCGAAAAGAACGTAAAGAAGCATAACCACACCAACTATGATCTCTGCCATTTCATAGGGCATACCGAACATAAGCTGGATAAGTTTGCCTGAACCCACCATCTGCGCGATGGTGTAGCAAAGAACAACGAGCAGACCGCCGACAGCGGATGCTATACGGATGGGACCTGATTTAAGTCTGGATGCCACAACGTCAGCAAAGGTGTATTTACCAAGGTTACGCAGAGGCTCTGCGATGAGGAACATAAGCGCGGGCCATCCGACCAGCCAGCCCACCGCATATATGGCGCCGTCGTAGCCGCTGAGTGCCACCATACCGGAAATACCGAGGAAAGACGCCGCAGACATATAGTCGCCTGCAAGAGCCAAACCGTTCTGGAAACCTGTAACGCTGCGTCCGGCAGCATAAAACTCACTTGTAGTCTTTGTTTTCTTTGCCGCAAAGTAGGTTATGATAAGAGTCAGAATAACCACCAGAACAAAGAAAAGAATGGCGGTGCCGTTAGGTTGACCGAGTGTTGATTGCATAGTTTTCTCCTTGTTCCGTTACTGAAGGTCTTTTTTCAAAGACTCAACTTTTTTGTCATAAACGTTGTTTGCCCACACGACATATATAAGTGTGAGTATCCATGAGCCAACGATTACGGCTGTACAGAGTACGATCCCGAGTGTCACGTTTTTGCCTACCATGATGGCTGCGATCTCTTTGTGTTCTGCTACAATGTAAATGTAGCCGTAGTAGATCACGAACAGAATCGCCAGCATGATGAAGCTGAACGTCCAGCGTGTTCTGACTAAGTCTTTGAACTTTTCAGAGTTCGTAAAGTCTCTAGCAGTCATTTTGCTCCTCCTGATAAAAATCTGCAAAGGTGTTAAGTGATAGAAAACATGGTTAACTTGTTTTTTACCCAATTAACCATGGCACGAATATAAAACACTTTTTAATTATAATCAACAATAAAAATGAGCTTAAATTAAAATAATTTTTTAAACGGTTTCGTATGTGGAAATTATCTTAATGGATAATTTTGATACATATATGTGTAATTTATTCATGATAAAGTATAAATTTTAAAAACGCGCATGTTTGTGCTGTTATATTTTAAAACAGGTATTAAGCGGCTCTATTCGGCTGTGGGGCACGGTTCAGGATTGTATACAGTATTCAGGATCATAAAAAATCCTTGTTTTTCAGCAAAGGGTTAATCGTGGCTTATAAATATCAATAAATGACGAACCATAATATTACGGTGTTTGATATTTGTGAGACAATATTTATTTTACTTCTTATTGAAATGATGTATAATCAACACATGCAGATATTGATATGTTTAACATAAGTCCTTTCGGGGGAGATATGCAGTATTCGGAAATTTCATCCATTGAGGAAATAGTTGATACAGCGGAGAAATTGCCATTATTTTCATCTGTGCCCAGAGAGATGCTCAAAAATGCAATTATGAAATGTGAGTCTGTTACGGCGGATGCTTCGGAAGCACTCTTTAAAAAGGGAGAGTCATATCATAAAGGGCTTTATATTATTCTGAACGGCAGGGTTCGGCTTACTGACGGTGGGAGTCGTGAAGTCATTGTTGACAGCGGAGGAGTTATCGGAATATCAACCTTCGTGGGCAAATCTACTTACAGGGTGACGGCATACGCAGATATGGCTTGTCTGATGCTCTTTATGCCGGAGCTTTATGTTTATAAACTTATGGAGGACGTGCCGGAGTTCCGCACAGCTTTCCACAGCCTTGTTTCAGAGCGTAACGCAGAGCTGGAGGGCAGGGCGAGCTGGTCTGTGGCGTCCACAACTTATAAGCCGCTGGGAAGTTATATGTCTTCTCCCGTACTCAGTGTTAACATTGAAGATTCAGTTCTGGATGCCTCAAAGCTCATGGCTGAGGCAAACGTCGGAGCAATTGTAGTTGTGGGCGGGGACGGTACTCTTCAGGGGCTTCTAACGTCTAAACACGTTGTCCAGCGGTTCATTCCCGATATGCAGAAGAACCCGACGGACATTACCGCCGGAAAATATATGGAACGCTCTCCGGTTGCGCTTCCTGTCGAATATCCCCTTGTGGAGGCGCTGGCGCAGATGCAGCATTCTCAGGCGGACTATGTTGTTGTCATAAGCGGAAACAGACCTGTCGGTATCCTTTCCAACAACGACATTTCAAAGATGCTGTTTCATAACATAAACGTATTCGTTACATATGTTGACAAGCTGGACACTCTGGATGAACTGAAAAAGGCATATTCAGATATGTATTCCGTTGCGGCATCCCTTATGGAGAACTCGCGGGTCAGTTATGATATTCTGCCGGTTCTTTCTTCCGTGCATCTTAACATTCAGCGCAAGATATACCGCATATGCGGCGAGGAATATTTCAGAGAGACCGGGTTTGATCTTACCAAGGTCCGACATACTCTGATGATTATGGGTTCCGGCGGGCGCAGGGAGATGGCGCTCGATCCTGATCAGGACAACGGATTTATCTTTGACGATTCCGTAACGGATGAAGAGATCGCCATGTTTATCAAATTCGGTGCAAAATATTCCGATGCGCTGGAATACGTCGGTTATGAAAAGTGCCGCGGAAACGTCATGGTTACAAACCCTGAGATGTCGCTTCGCATATCCGACTGGAAACAGAAAATATCCCGCTGGGTTTCAAATCCCGGTTCGCTGGGGATAATGTGGTCATCCATCATTTTTGACTTCGACGGCTTTGCCGGAGACGAGAAGCTGGTATGGGAACTGCGCAACCACATCAATCAGAATATGAACAACAGTCCTATCTTTCTTATCCAGATGCTGGAGCGTGACAGCAGCCTCAGGATACCCATTTCAATGTTCGGAAAATTCATAGGGGAAAAGGACGGGAAGCATAAGGGAGAAATAAACTTGAAATCCTCTGCGTCTGCGTTTATAGTTGATGTGATTAGAGCTTTCACACTCAAGCACGGCTTGAATGATCTGAACACAGTGGAAAGAATGAAGACTCTGCGGCGTATGAACGTCATCAGCGAAGAGCTTTATCTGCACACTCTGGAAGCGTATGAGACCGTTGTGGACATCATTCTGAAAAGTCAGGTGGAGAAAGCGGCTGCGGGCGTTCATGTAAATAAATATATAAATCCCGATGAACTCTCTCTGTATAACAGGGAGAGGCTGAAAAAGGCTCTGGGGCACATCCAGAAACTTTTGAACATCGGGCTTCGTTATTTTAAGGGGCACCCGTGATGCACACGAATAGTGGATATATTAACACGGGTTTCGGGGGTAAAGTCTCCCGAAAATAGAGGAGACAGTGATGAAGAAGCTTGCCGTAGTTATGTCTGTGCCTTCAACAGCAGCAGCACTCAAAGCAATGGCGCAGATAAAGAACAAACTGGGGCAAACCAAAAGAACAAGGGTAATGTTCACCGAAAACGGCAAACTTACTTTTGTCTCAGGAATTTTGCAGAAATCCGTTAAAAATGTTACTCAGCTTGACAAATACAGCGGCTGTGATGTTTTGATTGTTCCTTCGTATGGCGACGAAACCGGAACAGGACCGAACCTTTCAGATATAAAGATGTACCTCAATAATAATCTTGGATTCAGCATTTTCGTATGCGCTGTTCCGGAAGAGGACGATTCAGAACTGATGGCGGTTACAGAGAACATCGCAGACATAGTTAAGTCCAACATGGGGATCTGAGCTTTCTTCATTTACTAAAAATGCTTAATGACTTCTTTCCGTGTTGCTTTCACCGGCAGCCACTCTCGTTCTGTCACGTTTGCGCATATTGCGCAAAATCTTGTGAAACAGGGCGTGGGGGTCTATTTCATAATGCCCGGTGCGAAACACCGCATTAAATATCTGACGGATATGGGGTTTGACTGTAGTCATATTCTTGACATCGCGGACGCTGACAAATCTTATGACCAAGAAGCGTTGGCACTTCTGGAGGCGCACAGCAGAGTCACAGCATCGTACATGATCATGAGCGACAGACTTTTGTGCAAAAGAGGGGAAGCTGCTTACGGGTATCTTGGCGGAGTTTTTAAAAGCGCTTCAAAGTTTATAGCGGACAATGAGATAGATATCGTTTTTTCTGAGGCTACGTGGGCTTATGAGCTTGCTGTCTGCGCCGCGTGTTCCAGCGCAGGTGCGGAGTTTATCGTGCCACACAGTGTGCGTATCCCGAACGGCAGGTTCGGCTTTTTCAGCGGAATATTTCAGGACAGACTTATCCGTATGAACCGTTCTGAACAGGTACTGCCGCTTCCGGCAAAATTCAGGGCCGAACACGCTCCCGCGCAGCCTGAACTGATCTCAAAACGCCATTTCAAAAGTTTTTTCATACACTTGAGCAGATTAATATGCGGTACGGCGAAGGACGAAACCGAACAGAACGTTTTCGGACTGGTGAGAGAACGCATCGCATGTGATTTAAATATGCGTCTGTCCGGTTTCTCCCGTATGCAGAGAGTTTTATCGGGTGATTATGTTTACATGCCGTTGCATGTATCGCCGGAGGCATCTCTGGACGTTCTGGGCGGTTTTTGCCAAAACCAGCTCGAACTTGTGCGGAATGTAGTAAAGTCTCTGCCTCATGGCGTGTCGCTGGCAGTCCGCGAGCATCCTGCGGGCTTGGGAAAGCGCCGTTACGGTTTTTTCCGTGAGATCGGAAAACTGCCCAACGTGGTCTGCGTTTCCCCATATGCCGATGGAGCAGAGCTTATCGCAGGCGCACGGGCGGTTATTTCCGTTTCAGGTTCCGCCGCTTATGAGGCGGCTTTTGCCGGAGTGGGTTCAGTGGTGTTTTCCGATATGTTTTTCAGTGTGCTGCCCACTGTTTTCAGGTGCACAGGCGCAGAGAGCATCGGCAGTGCTCTTGAACATGCGATGAACGCTAAACCTGACAGACATGCACTGGCGGAGTTTCTGGCTGATATCACTGCTAATTCATACGAAGGATGTGTGGATTCGGCGGAGATATATCCGCAGGCGATAGAAAAAGAGAACGCCCGCAGGGTTTCGCAGGCGTTCATGGATGTAATCGGGTATTATTCCTCTTCGGAAAGACCTTTATATGCGGCGTCTATGTCGTCCAGATGAAGCTGATATGCTTCATAAAGTGTGGCTTTAGCCTCATCCGGTGCAATATGGGTGCCGGCTATGACGATTTCAGTCTTATGCTTTAGCCGCGCGTTGTAAAGGTCGAGTTCAGCGGTCTGCTGTTCCTCGAAACTTTTGCCCATTATCTTCAGCTTTCCTGCATAGTTTTCTGACATTATGGTGTTTATGAAGTTTTTCACCGCGTCTTTGTGGAGACTGCCCTTGCCGTGCCCCATGGATACGGATATATCTATTTTCAGCCCTGAAAGGGTTTCGAGCATTTTAAAATTATCTCCGATTTCACTGTCCAGAACGTTCCCGACAAAATCCGCAGCAGGAGCCTCTATGGAGAGATTTACCTTCCGGAATATCTCCCAGTCGGTCACCTGATTATAGGCGTTGCCTATGAAGATGGGGCTTGCGCCGGATGCTGCATCGCCTGTGAGCCAGCGCGCGAAGTCTGAAAATGCCGATGCAGAAGGACCGAACCCGCCCGAAAGCGTCAGCAATGCCTGCTTTTCAGGGTCTATCAGAGCATAACTGACATCACCCAGACAACCGCCCTCTGTTGGCGCTTCCTGAACCATTCCTTCGCGGTTGAACCACACGGGCAGGAATATCTTCTCTTTAATAAGACTTACGATGTATAGTTTACGGTCGGACAGAGTTATCGGTTCAAATATCTTGAACATAAGTTCGCAGCTTTTTCCGTCGAAAAAACCGAAGTCCATGCCTCCCGCAGACAGTGCCTCCAGCTTGAAATCCATATCCTGATAAAAGGTGTCCACTGCGGATTCCAGTCTGTAAAAATTTACCGTTACGTTTTTTCTTTCAGCCATTGCAATTTCCTTGAGTTTCAGTCATGCCATCTTATACTAAGTTACAAAACAGTCAATAAGGAGAGACACAATGAGTGCTATGGCGTTCGTTTCAATCACACCCCTTGGCGGGGGCGAAAGCGTTTCAAAATACGTTGCGAAGTCTGTTCAGGTTATCAAAGACAGCGGGCTTAACTGGCAGCTGACTCCCATGGGAACCATTATTGAAGGAGAGAAGCTGGACGAGGTTCTTGCCGTTGTTAACAAAGCTGTGGAAGCGCAGGCTGAGTGCGACAGAATATCCGTTTCCGTGAAAATTGATTACAGAAAAAATAAACCGCTGGGACTTAACACAAAAGTTGATTCTGTGATGAATAAGCTGAAATAGTCTTATAAAGAATTGCCGCCTGTTTCCGAATTAATATCTATCAGAAAAACGGAGCGGTCACATGGCGGCGAAAGAAGGCACAGAAAACTTTACGGATTTTCAGGAACGCATAAGGGAACTGCATCTTGTCATAAGAAGCTGCGAACGCCACGGTGTTCAGGCTGACGAACAGGTGGGCAGACTGAAAAAGGTCGTTAAGGGGATGGAAGAGGTTATGAAAAAATCGCTTTCATTCAGCGGCAGGGAAAAATTCTGATGCAGTTCAGTTTCGGCTATACCATTGCGGGTATCGGTGCCACGCTGTTTATTTTCGGCGCGTGGTTTGTTTGCGGGGTACTCCTTGAAAACAGAAGGATCAAGCAGAAATGCCTCCTGCTTGCGGAATCTATCCGTGTGCTTAGAAACAGCAGCGGCGAACTGAACGAAACCCAGAAAGCCTGCTTTGAGCATCTTGCTGATGCTTTCGAAACGTATATTAAACCCAATGCTAAATATAAATCCGGTCTTGTTCAGGCGCTTAACAGGATATGCGGATGCAGCCACAGTCAACTGGATATGTTTGACTGTTTCGAACACAGACGCGTGAACGGCTTCTTTATGGATATGGTGAACAGGAGCGGATTTCTGTTCATAAATATGATATATATGGCGCAGCTCGAACAGCGCGGCTTCCACGTTGCCGATATGGGCGGCGGCATAACAGGCAGATTATAAAAAAAGCCGCTGTTCCCAGCGGCTTTAACTATCCTATTGCTTTTTCATTCTTTTTCTTTAACCGTCCCCGCATGAGCACTGCTGCTGTCACCATGTTCTGTAGTGCGGACAGCGTTTCTCCCCAGCCCCTTGTTTTCAGTCCGCAGTCAGGATTGATCCAGACCTGTTCCGCCGGAATATATTTCAATATTCTGTCTATTTTGCCGGAAAGCTCTGTTGCAGTGGGAATGCGGCTGCTGTGGATGTCGTACAGTCCGGCGCCTATGCCGCTTTTATAGCCGCTGCGCCTGAAACTTTCAAGAACACCCATTTCGCTTCTGCCCGCCTCGATGCTTATAACGTCCGCATCCAGCCTTTTTATGTGCGGCATTATCCTGTCAAACTCGCTGTAACACATGTGGGTGTGCACCTGCGTACTGTCTTTCAGCACCGATGTCACCAGTCTGAAACACCGCACTGCATCATTGAAATAGTGTTCGTGCATCTCTATGCCCAGAGGCATCGCCTCCACAAAAGCGGGTTCATCTATCTGTATTATCGGTATGCCCGCCTGCTCAAGCTCAAGCGCCTCTCCGCGCAGCGCCAGCGCTATCTGCTCCCAGACAGCCTCCTGCGGGATGTCTTCACGCATGAAGCTCCATTTCGCTATGGTTACGGGTCCTGTCAATATAGCCTTCACAGGTTTCTCAGTGAGGGATGCAGCGTATTTTATCCATTTCAGCGTTATTGGTTTGACACGTCTGACATCGCCGTGTATCACGGGAGGCTTCACGCATCTGCTTCCGTAACTCTGTACCCAGCCGTTTTCAAGGAAACAGAAACCTTCCAGATTTTCACCGAAATATTCTGCCATGTCATTTCGTTCCGGTTCGCCGTGGACAAGAACGTCCAGTCCCAGCTTTATCTGGCGCTGAATGTTGTCGTATATCTCTTTTTTTATTCCGCTTTCATATGTTTCACCAGAAATTTCGCCGCTTTTGAAGCGGCTGCGCAGACTTCTGATATGCTGCGTTTGCGGGAAAGAGCCTATGGTTGTTGTGGGCAGGGGCGGCAGACATAGGGTTTCCTCCTGAATTTTACGGCGGACGGAATAAGGGCTTCTGTCCGTTGCTATCTCAGTCTTTGCGGCTGTGTATTGCACGGCAGTGCCGGATGCGCCCGCCATATGTGACGGCAGAGCTGCGGTTTCGCGGCATTTCTGCACGGCGAAAGCCATGCTGTTTTTCAGCGTGCCTTCGAGTCTGTTCTCGTTTCTTATATCAACAGGGCAGTGCAGAAGTGAACAGGATGATGCACACATAACCCTTTCTCCGCCCAGCCTTCTTTCCAGCATATCCAGCAAACCCTTTGCCCTGCCTGTGTCTGTTTTCCAGATATTACGACCGTTGACAACTCCGGCGGACACCGACATATGAGCGGGCAGCTCGCTGATGATATCCTTCATATCATGCCTGATGCACGTTATATCCAGATGGATAACATCATACCCGGATTCATATATCGGCGTCATGTTTAAGAGGGGGTCGCCGAAGTATGTTGTCAGCATCAGCTTTCTGTCCGATGCTGCATCCTTTATCTTTCTGTGGGTTGGAATGAACGACAGCCACGCTTCCTTTTCAAGCTCCGTGCAGAGTATCGGCTCGTCGATCTGTATGAATTTGCACTCCGCGGGTAGCTGTTTGATGGCGGCGCAGTATATTTCGGCAAGTTCATCCATAAGCTCCCAGCGGTTCTTTATCCAAACCGGGTTTGACAGTGCAAGGAATGTTGCGGGACCTATGAGAACCGCTTTGGGTGCGTATCCGTGTTCAACAGCGAGAGATACATCTGAAGTGAGTTTTGAAAAGTCAGGCTCCTGACGGAAAGTGATGTCAGGTTCGGGAACTATATAATGATAATTTGTGTTGAACCATTTTTTCATAGGCAGAGCCGCTAGATTGCGCAGTGCGTCGCCGCGCGCCATGGCGAAATACATTTCTGCTTTTGTCATATCTCCGAATGTGTATCTGCGGGGCACAAGTCCAAGCATGAACATTGTGTCCAGCATCCTGTCGTACAGGGAGAAATCACCTGCTGTGACATAGGAAAGCCCTGCGTCGCTCTGGGTGCGGAATGATTCCAGTTTCAGATTCTCTGCGGTTTTTTCAAGGTCTGATAGTGTCGCTTTGCCTGCCCAGAAATTTTCAAGGGCGAATTTAAGTTCCCTGCGGGAACCTATAGAGGGGAAACCAAGGATGTGTGTTTGCATTTGAAACGCTCCTTTCAAAATATTTTGAAAAAGAGCAGGACAAATTGTGCCGCATATGAAGAGCGAAAGAAAACAGCATGAAGTTTTCTGCGCTTCTGTCTGTAACGCGAGACAGTCCGGCTCCTTACAGTTCCGGGTCGTCTTCTGGCTTCCGGCTCCTGTATCGTTTTGCCCTTCCCGAAAAATCAGTGGGCAAAACAGGAAAAATGCCGGTTACAGCGGCGCGTCCGCGACGGATTTTCACCGTCTTCCGTTTCCCGTTCTGTGTGTGTTAAAGTTTATAACCCCAACGGTTCACAAATGTCAAAAGAAAAATTTTCCGGCAGTTTTTTCCTTATTATGACGGAAGTAGGTAATTTTCTCCATTTTTTGCACGTTTTTTAATCAGTTTTTTTGGCACGCCATTTGATATGTAGTATGCGTAACAAAAATCGGGGGCATGAAAATGGCTCAACTTGCATCAACAGGGATAGGCGGTTTCGAGGCTGAAATAGGTTTCGACATTCAGGTCGCATCGCCCGAAGAGAGACTGTTAGACAGGGTATATGATTTCCCTGAAGCGCTTCCCGAAAAAGCTATGGATATGCTGGTTGATCTGGCAAGTGATGACTCGGTTTCGAACAGGGAGATGGATTATATTTATTTCCAGATAGTTACGCTCCCTATGATGGCGGCTTCGGGAATGTTTGCCGACCAGAAGCAGAGGTTCCTTGCAGAGAACAAATGCTGCTTCAAAGATTACATCAGATACAGACTGAACCGACTGAACAGTATGTCTTTAAACGGCTATGACAGGCGGTTTTGCGAGCGTATCAGACAGCTCCTCTGGAGATTCACTGTCGTTTGACCTCGCCAAGTCCTTTAAACACGGCGTCGAAAGCGTGACTAGTTCACGAAATACTGTCCTGGGGGTGTGATGATGCACCCCCGTCCTTATTTTAGAGGTGTTGGAGATTTCTAATTAAGTTTGCCACTAATCTTCAAAGTTTACCACTTGTAGTTGCCTGCACAATTTTATATCTTTAAATTAAAAATGAAAGACGACAAAATTTAAATTATGCAATATGCGTTATGCGGTTTGCATAATTAGCTTGATTTGTGTTTTGTATGAGTAGTAGCCAGTATCCAACTTAATTAGAATGCTACAATTGCGGTTGTTCTTTAATCCTTGGATTTAATAATTTTGAAGATTCCATGTGCTGCAGGCTCTGAGACTCCTGAGTCTTTTGCATAATCCAGCCAGTTCATGGCTACGCTTTGTATTTGTTCAAAAATAACCTTAGGCTTTTTGATATTCATCGTATTTGCGATTGCGAGTATGTCGGCTTCTGTGATGTTGTCTCGTTTGCCGTTTACAGACATTTGATGCCTGCTGACCCATATGCTGTCGGGCTTATAGCTGAATGTCATGTCGAATGCCGGAGCTAAAGACCACTTCCCCTGTTCGTTCATCAGGAAGGCTATGTTTTTCGTGTGGTCGTCTCTGTTGAATGTCAGTACATTAAAGACCATTCTCCTGAACATCTGCTCCGCATCGCCATATGGCAGACGCAGACTTCTCATTACCTGAAAAGCATCCTCATATGAGTAGATGGCGGGGTTATTGAAGTCGAAGTGGGCAATTCCGCATAACGACTGCATGTGCAGTTTTTTGTTGCCTTGTCTGTCGAATCGCTTTGTCATGAAATGTGCATGATTACCTATCTCAAGCAGACGGCACTCTGACATAGTGATACCGCAGTCCTGAGCCATTTTATAATACGCATATTCTATACGACCGAATCCTTGCGGGTTGATAGATTGGTCAACACCATCAAATTTAAGCAGTGTATGGGTAAAACCTTCGGGAATAGCAACCTGTCCTGATATGATTTCTCCGGTTCTGTCGTTGATGGCTATTACAGCTTTGGCTCTTGCGCCACCTGCGGAAGTTCCCACTGTAAGAATATCTTTCATCATCTCTGCTGAATCAGCGGAAGTTTTAAGCTGCTCCCGTCTGGAGAGGATATCGGCGACAAGAGCTGTCATCTCCTCGATATCTATTTTTGCAGAGGTGGTGCGTTTGTGCAGTGCAGGGGAATACTCCAGAGCACCCATGCCTCTGTTGCCTATATAGCAGAGTTTTTCTACTGGGTTCATGTCGGCTTTTGTTCTGCCGGTTCTGCTTAGCCATTCATCAAGAATTGTGTTTCCGAACTTGTCAGGCAAAGAGTCTGCAAGCATCCCAGGCAGCCCTTGAAATGTGTCTTTGGGTAATGCCGGAAATTGGTATATTGTGTTCTGTGCTCCTTTTGCGGGCATTGTAATAGGGGATGGCTCGAGAATGTTATTGTTCGCAAAGTCAGGATAATATTGAAACAGTGCAACCTGTCTGTCTGCATCCCATGACACGGCACCTATTCTTTTGTTCCATAAATGAACTGTGGCAACGTTTACCATTCCGATTCATCCTGTTTTTTTGTTTTTTTCTGTTTTGATGCTCTCTGTCTCTGTTTGCCTTTCATCTCGGCCAGTGCTATGGGGCTTACAAGCTGCGTTGGGATAAAGTTGTCTAGCTGGTCAAGCATCTCAAGTGTTCTCATTATGGCTATAATATTACTTATCTTGGATGATGTGTTGCCGGATTCTATATTTTGGAGTGTGCGCAACGATATGCCAGACTTTTCGGCAAGTGTGTCCTGAGACATATTTCTGTTGATTCGAGCCGTTTTGAGCCGTTCTCCAATTTCATTTACAATGGCTTTGTCGGTTAGGTTATAGTAGTTCATGAAGGTAATATAAATGGTGCTGTTGTGTGTGTCAATATGAAATAAAATGCGTAATAAGCTCTATTATTGGCAATAATAAGCAAAATAATTTGTTTTATATTGGGTACTATTGTTCTGTGCTTAGGGTGTTATTGTAATCGGCTCAGATTTATTAATGAGATATCAATGAAAAAACGCCAAAACCTTTCAGAAGATTATGCAATGATAATAGCGTTGCATTTCATTGCGATATGCAATATTATGTATTTAGAGGTGAGCAATGGCACACGCAATAAGAATTTCTGATGAAATAGTTGATTCTGCTAAGATTTTATCGAAGGTGGAGAACCGTTCTGTCGGTGGTCAGATAGAGTACTGGGCAAAAATCGGAAAAATTGCAGAAGAAAATCCCGATTTGAATTTCAGCATGATAAAGGATCTGCTTGTTGCACTCGAACAGGCAAAGCAAGGTGAACTTGAGGAGTATACGTTTGGAGAAGGAGCGTAATGCGTAAATTGCTTCAAACACCTACTTTCTTGAGGAACAAGAAGAAGCTGTATAAGAACCAGCTGTCAGAACTTGATGAGGCTATAAAGGCTATTTATGCAGACCCTTATGTCGGTGAACAAAAGAAAGGTGATTTGGCATCAATATTTGTCTATAAATGCAAGATTACTAAGCAGTTATTTTTAGTCACATATCAGTTTGATGATTCTAATATTGTCCTTCTCTCAATTGGTAGCCATGAAAACTTTTATAAAGAACTTAAAAGATAAAAAGCGGCTAGTTTAGTTTCCAACTTATTAGAAAAATTTCAGTATAATTAATTGGTCGGAACTGTAAGTTCCAGTTACCAACTTAATTAGAAATCTACATGTTGATTTCCAACCTGACCACCCATTTCATTTGATACCCTCATCCCCCGGTGTTATTATTAATCTAAAATGTTCCGGCGGTACTATGTTTATTAGACTATTAACTGTTTTCTTTTTTATGATGACATTTGTCTGTTCAGAAGCAAATATGCGCCTGCCTGTACGGTATGAGCAAGCGCCTTCGTCAGCTCTGCTGCCTGCCGGTTCTGACCTCACAGTGATGTCGGAAAAGCTCGATTTTATGTGCATGAATACATATTGCTATGTCAGTGCAGAATATAAAATTCGCTCTGAAAAGCCCCAGCATCTTGTTATGACATTCATAGGACCTGCTGTCCAGAACATCACCGCAGTAATAAACTCAAATAAGGCTATTGTCTCACCTCAGACTGTTTTTGAATTTAAGGAATTTTCTGCCGAGTTTTTCGGTGCAAATTTCGACGAGTCAAAACTGCCAGACCCTCAATTATGCCGTGAAACACCGACATTAAAAAATGTCTCAGGCTGGAAAGGCTTTGTACTGTGTACGATCAAAGATAATTACATTCGAAATGCAAATATGTTCTTTTCAGAGAAAACTGAGCCATGGAAACTTTATAAAATCGACTTTGAGGCACAGATTGAGAGCGGCGTTAACACTGTCAGGGTGGATTATATCCAGCCGTATTCATATGAAGAAAAATGGGGCGGAAAAGGAAAGTACGCTGATCATTTTAAATATGTGACATATGAACTCTGGCCTCTGAAAGAATGGAAGCTGGCGGATGATTTCCACATGGATATAAGCATAAAAGTTTCTGTGCAGAGGCACGGGTTTCTGAAAATGAAAAAGAACGGATTTGAAGTTTTCGGCAGAAATTTTTCTGATGCCGGCTTCATCGACCCGCGTTACAACAGAGACATCCAGCTTACTTCCGGACGTAAATCCGGTAGCGCTGAAACAATTTATGAGAGCATAAGTTTTTACAGGAATATGTTTCCAGAGCGGCTCTATATAATATTCGGTGACGAAAAAAATCTGGATGATTATAAGCACACGAAGAGTTTAATGCCTATGCGAACTCCGCTTGATTAAAAAACTGCAATTGCAATTTCAACCGCTTGGACCAATTATACTATAATCAAAATACTTATAACGAGCAGTGCTATGAAAAAGTTATTAATCTCACTTCTGTTTCTTTTGTCATTCGCAGTTTATGCGGACACAGTACAAAAAGTGGAAAAGGGTGAAAAAGAGGGTTCTGTATCAAAAAATTGGGTGATGGACATTCTGAAAAACGGACATGTTGATAACGTTGCGTTTTTCGATGCCAGACCCATGGATTTCTATAACAAGCAGCACACAGATACCATAGGGTATCTTGATCCGGATATGTTTTATGAGGATGGAGGCTGTGAAAAAGCCATATCAATGATACCTAAGGATAAAATCGTGGTTCTCATATGCCCCGGACCCCGTGCTCAGGAATCTTATCAGAATCTTACTGATTCGGCAGCTAACGGTGGCTGTGGGTATAGCGGAGGTAACGTATACTGGATACGCACTAACGTTGTGTACCACAAAGACCATATTGAGGTTAAATAGAACTGAAAACCTCGTCAACGTCGATTGCCTGCATACACATGTTTTCGGGACAGGCGTGGGTGCCGTCTTTTTCGCATGGTGCGCAAGGGCGTTTTGACATGATTATGTTACTGATATTTGGCGGTGCACATTCTTTCGGGTTTGTTGCGCCGAATATGGAGGTAACAGGTGTGTCCGTGCAGGCTGCAAGGTGTGTCAGTCCGCTGTCGCAGCCGATGTAGCGCACTGCGCCTGCTATTATGTGAAAGCAGTCCGAAAGGGTTGTTCTGCCCGTGTAATCGAATATTTTCGGGTGGTCTGTTCTGAATCTGTCCTCCTCCGTTCCAAGAAGCGCCACGCAGTAATCCGTTTCCTGAACAATCTTTAAAGCGAGTTCCGCCTGTTTGTCCCATATCTTCTGTGGGGTATATCTGCGGAAATTTCTGCCGCCGCCCGCTGCAAGCGCTATATACGGCTTTGCCGGAAGTTTAACGGTCAGCGGTTCCGGATGATATGAATATCCGAAATTAAGACCCGCGTTCACGGTTTTCAGATGCCATAGACAGCGCGGCGTTCCCGTAGCCTTGACAGAACATTTCGCACCTGTCAGTCTGCCGATAAGATGCCATTTAGCGTCAGTATGGAATATATAGACGCTGTCGAAATTCCGCAGCAATCTCAGCACATTCAGCGCTTCAAACGGCATGAGCCGGCTGTAAAGTTTTCTGGAGTTGAATGTAAGGATATCTGTGACCGCAGGATGGTTTTTAAGTACATGGGCGTATTCCGCGCCGCATACAAGGGTTATTTCGCTTTGAAGGTATTTCTTTCTAAGAGCTGCAAGCGCTGGTGTAATCTGAATCAGGTCGCCGACGGCGCCTGTTTTAACAGCGGCAATTTTCATGGATACAACGCAAAAAAGCCGGAGTTATAAGATATCTCCGGCTTTGCAAACTGATTTAATACAGTCAATTAAGCAGTTTTAAGAGCGTTGAGCTTCTTAGCAAGTCTGGACTGACGGCGAGCCACCTGATTTTTGTGGATAACGCCTTTAGATCCGATAGAAGCTATAGTGGCTGTAGCAGATTTGAAAGCTGCTTCAGCAGTTTGTGCGTCGCCTGTTTGTGCGGCAGCGGCAAACTTTTTAACCATAGTTTTCATTTTAGACTTGTATGACTTGTTTCTAAGATTTCTTTTTTCGCTCTGACGGATTCTTTTCAGTGCAGAAATTGTATGAGCCACGTCATTCACCTCTATTTATTCTTATGAGCGGATAAGACTATCAGAAAGATATGCTGATGTCAACCACTAAACATATTCAAACTTGCGCTTGATATACATTTTTTGCAGTGATAGATTACCTTAAACTATATACGGAGATAAATATATGAAAAAATATATTGCAGTAATGATAATTTCTGCTTTTGTCATGGGCTGTGCCGGACAGACAGCCGCTGTTGCGCCCGCAGATGAGGCGAGAATTGACGCCCTTCAGCTTCAGCAGAAAAGTGATTCCGAGCGCATAGCGAAGCTGGAAAAAGAGCTGAGCGAGGTAAAGGAAAACCTTGAGCGTTCACAGAGACAGTCCAAACAGCTTGGCGAGAGTTACGACACACTTGTCGAAATGTTCAAAGATTATAAACAGGTCGTGGTCGGTCTTATGGATAACATGAAAAAAATGATGAACAGCGCGCCCAAAGAGAAAGAGACGGCGCCCAAAGGTAATTAATCCGCGAGATATATTTCGATCCGCTCTTTGCCTTTGCCGGGGTTGACGCGTTTAAGTGTCAGCCCGCCTATCTCCTTTGTGCTTTTGATGTGTGTGCCCCCACAGGGAACCTGTGCGAATCCTTCTATTTGCCAGAAACGGTGTTCGTTTTCAACATCGTCGAAATCGCAGATTATTTTATAGTCGGAGGCGATCATCTCCGCGAGTTTTGCATCGAGAAAGTTGAAGGTTGAAGAGATATTTCCTTCCCACGCAAAATCCACCCGCGCCTTATCATACGTTATATTTGCGCCTATCTTTTCCGGGTGTCCGTAGTTCTGATAAACCAGCTCAAGCACAAGCTCCGCCGCAAAATGCAGCTTCATAACGCGGTACCGCTTTTCCCAGTCTATACATATTTCTACGCTGTCGCCGAGACAAAGGGTGTGGTTTTCGGGAATAGTGTAAAAAATCTCAAAACCGTCCCGCCTTGCCTGTAATATCTCAAATCCGCCTATAGTGCCGATGTCGGACTGCTGCCCGCCCTCGAAAGCATACGCAACGGTATGGCTGAGCGTTATCATATCGTTCTCAACAGACATCACTTTTGCTGTGCAGTGTGTAAGGTAGGGGTCTTTCCAGAATAGTTTCTCAACTGCCATGCGGGGTTTTATAGCAGACTTTCCTGTTTTATTCAATTTGATTTCATCCAATAGAGTTAGATAAAAATTAATTTTCGATATGTATATTAAAAATCCTTTGCGTGATATTCTCAAATATTACTTACGGAGTTTTTATGCGTACAATCATATTTCTACTGATGATCCTGCTTGCTTTTTCAGCTTATGCACAGGAGCGCAAGGCGGTGTGTGAAAAACCGCTCTACGCGTTTAATTATCAGACAAAGACAATCTTATCCCAGAATATCAAAGATGAGGATTTCAGGCGCGGATGCTGCTCGCATCACGGCGGAGTATGCGGATGTTCCGGCGGTCGTGCGTTATGCTGTGACGGAAGCCTCAGCCCTTCCTGCGGGTGTGATTAGGCACAATCATCATCAGTTTTGGTGTTTGATCAGATACTTTTCTATATGATACAATAAGATAATATATCATATAGGAGTTGAACTATGTCCATCATGCAGGAATTTAAAAAATTTGCCATGCGCGGCAACGTAGTGGATATGGCGGTCGGTATAATCATCGGCGGCGCGTTCGGAAAGATAGTGTCCAGCTTTGTAGCGGACGTACTCATGCCGCCCATCGGGCTTCTGCTGGGGAATGTCAGCTTTTCTCAGTTGTCAGTAACTCTTAAAGAGGCGGTTGGCGAACAAGCTGCTGTAACGCTTAATTACGGTATGTTTATTCAGGCTGTGCTGGATTTCGTTATAATGGCTTTTGCTGTGTTTATGCTTGTAAAGGCTATGAACAGCATGAAAAAGAAAGAGGAAGAGGTTGCTGCTGCACCTCCCGCCCCCAGCAGGGAAGAGGAGATACTCACCGAGATAAGGGATATTCTGAAAAACAGATAGAAGATGTCAGCGGCACCGTTTCCCCCCTAAAGGCGTGCCCCTTGGCGGCGCCGCTGACAATATTGATGCTGGCTCGCACGTATGGAACATTTTGTTTTTAGCATTTGCTTGGTAAAGCGAAGGTAAGAGTTTTTCTGTTTTTTTTAAGGGCGGCGTTTTTTTTCGCCGCCCCTTATCCTTCACCTACAGGATAAACCGGAAAGCGCCTCTTTAACGGCGCCTCTCAGCATACTTGCTATTCCTCTATAAAAATCCGTTGCTGAATTTTCTGTCATCTTATCTGTAAACTCATCCACCCAAGTTGCGGGGTGTGCTGTGAGAAAAGAGATTATCTCTTCTTTTTCCGCTGTATCCTCCGATGCCGCTGCGGCGGCGCAAAGGTAGTTAAGGTACGCACATTCGAAAGCTATGTGGTCGTCCGGTTCCTTGTTCAGGTTGTTTATTTCCAGTCCGAATTTTCTGTATCTGGCACGGACCTGAAGGGTCGCCTCGCCGAATATGGTGTGGTCCTGCTCTTTGTAGACGGATTCCCATGGCGGAGCGAAGAGGTGTCCGGGACCTATAAAAAGTTTATTGAAATTGTCCGTAAGCTCTCCGAAATCTTCATCTTTATAATTTTTAAGATAATTTTTCAGCATCGCCAGCCCGGCGAGTGATTCAGTGCTTTTCTGAAAGCACCATTCGTCAAAAAGAGCAGCACTCTCTTTGACTGCTTCTATATATTCCCTTTCGGGTGCATCCAGCAGCACTTTGTTGAAAAAGCTGAATGCTGCCATTGCTTCAAGGTATTTTTCGCTGTCTGCAAACACTCTGTTCTCTGTTGTGTTCATAGTTTAATCCTTTAGGTGAATAGGGGGCAGGGGTGCAAAAGACCCCTGCCTGAAAACTTATCAGAATACTTCTTCCTTGTTCATGACAACGGAACCGGAAGACGCGTCTTTATGGAGCTTAAAGACTGCGTTGGGGTTTGTTGTCGCCGGGAAGGAGGCAACGGTGTTCGCGGCACCGTATTTCGCTTTCAGTTCCTCGATTTCGCCGAAGTCCAGCGCCCTTGAGGGGCAAGCCTTCACACATGCGGGGTCGGGGATACCGTTTGAGTTCTTTTCATCAGAGCACATGATACATTTTTTCATGTGCTGCGCCTGATAGTCGTAAACGGGGGCTGTGTATGGGCATACATTCTGGCAGCCGAAGCATGATATACATTTTGAAGCGTCGTAAACGACGATGCCGTCCGCCTCTCTCTTTGTATAAGCGCCTGCCGGGCAGACGTTGAGGCAAGCGGGGTTGTCGCACTGGTTGCACGACATGGAGACGTAGAAGGCGAACACGTTTTTGCTGAAAGCGTTATCGTCCGTGTCGCTCCATGTGCCGCCTGAAAATTCGTATACTTTTCTGAATTTTTCGCCGGAGTTCAGGTTTTGCCTGTCCTTACATGCGACAAAGCACGCTTTGCAGCCTGTACAGTGTTTTGTGTCTATATAGAATCCGTACTGTTTGCTCATCTTATCCTCCTTAGCCTACTTTCTTAACGGCAGCGAGAACGCTGTGCTGACAGTTGCCTTTTGACACGGGTCCGGGACGGAGGCTGGTGAGGACGTTCATGCACCCGCCGTAGTCCACAACGTCGGTGTTGCCTATTTCAGATGTTGAGAGAGTGCCTGAGTGCACGATATCGCTGCTGTACCATTTGCCGCCGGGGTTATACCATGCGCCCTGAGGCAGACCGATTACTCCGGGCATAACTCTGGAAGTCACTTTAGCTTTGATGCGCACCTTGCCGTTGGCGTTGTATATTTCAACTGTGTCGCCGTGGGCGATGCCGAGGGTCTGTGCGTCCTGAGTGTTTATCCATGCCGTCTGCATACTGGCTTCCCTGTTCCATTCGCAGTTGTAATAGGTTGAGTGGGTTCTCTGTTTATAGTGGAATCCTACAACCTGAAACGGATAGGTTGTTCTTGCGGGGTCTTCATAGCCGCTCCATGCCGCGTAGTATTCGGGCAGAGGGGTTATTTTGTCCATGCCGTCGTTGTATACTGCGGGGAACTGCCACTGGTGTTTGAGGTTGTAGAGACGTTTTGAGAATATCTCAAACTTGCCGGACGGAGTTGACACTCTTTTTGTGGTCGGGCTTGCGACGAAGTCTTTGAATGCCACAGAAGGCACGGCTGTTGTGCTGACGTGTTTTATCAGACCTTTCGCATAGCATTTTGCATATGTGTCCTGACCGAGAGCGGATGTGAACACTCCCTGATCGCCGTAGTTTGTAAGTGACTGGTTGAACAGGTATTCAAGCCATTCGTCCTGAGTTTTGCCCTGAGTGTATGCGGCTTTGATGCCTATTTTTTCTGAAATCAGCGACATCATCTCATAAATGGTCTTGCACTCGAACATGGGCTCTACAGCTTTGTTCTGGAACTTGATGTCGCATGTGTTTCCGCCCTCGTTGGTGGACATGTCGTTCTGTTCGAAGTTCGTACAGTCGGGCAGGATGTAGTCGGATATCATTGCTGACGGAGTGAAATAGTTGTCGATGGTAACGATGCACTCAAGGAGGTTTTCGTCTTTATACATCGTCATAGTGCTGTTAACGTCCGCGTGCTGGTTCAGCATACAGTTGCCTGCGTAGTTCCATATGAACTTGATGGGCAGGGGAAGTGCCGTATCCTGTGTTGCGAGTCCGCGAACGCCCCAGTTTCTTCCGGTCATAACGGTGTTGTCTTTGATAGCCTGCGGCCATGCAAAGTTGGAGATGGTGTAGCTTACGGGGTTTGCGGGGAAGGTGCTGGACCAGCCGTCCATGCTGATGGAGACAGACGCTGCCGCTTCTCTTGCCGCTGAACCGCCGCCGACGATACCGATGTTTTTGGTGAGGATGGTTATCAGACCAACTGCTCTGGAGTTTGCTCCGCCGAGTGAATGTCTCTGGAGACCCCAGCCCTGAATAACCATCGCGGGTGACTGGTTAACGAGCTGTTTTGCGAAGGATTTAATAGTCTCTTCGGGGATACCTGTTATGGCGGACGCCCATGCGGGTGTTTTTACCACGCCGTCTGTTCCGAGACCGAGGATGTAAGATTTATATGAGCTGTTAGCGGGTATTGCAGGCTCTGTTGAGTCAGTATTACCCCATGCTTTGTCATATGCGGGTTCATAGTAGCTCTCGGCACCTGCCGTAACCTCGACCACGCCTGCGAGTGAAGTTTCGCTCCAGCCGATGCTGCGCGCGTCTATCCATGATTCGTCAATAAGCCCTTCGCTGAGAAGATAGTTCGCCATGCCGGCAACCAGAGCTGAGTCTGTTCCGGGGCGGATCGCAATCCAGTCAGCTTCAAGTGCAATAGCCGTGTCTGTGTAATAGGGGTCAACCACGATGAATTTAAGGTCGGGGTTTGCCTCTTTCGCCTTGAGCAGGTGATATGTAAAGTGTTTCGCGGAACCCATTCTGGTGTTCGCGGGGTTGTTTCCCCACATAACCACAAGGTTGCTGTTCACTGCGTCGGTGATGGTGTTGTTGCTCCAGCTTGTTCCTTCCAGAAGGCAGAGTTCTGCTGTTATCTGTGAGGTGGAATAGTCCGAATAATGGTCAAGCCATCCTCCCCAGAGGTTGTGCAGTCTTGCCATAGGTGTTGATGCGGGCGGCCATGAGCATGACATTTTGCCGCATATTGTACCTGTCGCGTACTGGATATAGAATGAGCCGGGACCATAGTTTGATTTAACGGACTGCATCTTGGCGGCTATTTCGCTGATAGCCTGATCCCATGAGATTCGCTCGAATTTTCCCGCACCTCTGGGGCTGCCGGATACTCTCTTCATGGGGTATTTAAGCCTGTCCGCGTTATAGATACGCTGGCGGACGGAGCGTCCGCGCACGCAGGAGCGCATCTGATAGCTTGCGCCGTATGCGCCGTATGTATCGTCTGATTCGTTGTCGGAGCTGACGCGGACAACCACGCCGTCTTTAACGTAGAGTTTGAGCGGACAGTTGCTTCCGCAGTTAACGTTGCACGCAGACCATACCGCCTTGTCGTAGTCGAAATTTTTAGGTTCGATAACAGTATCCGAGCTGTCGTAGTCGTCGTCTATTTTGTCCGAACCGCCCATGGAACCGCAGCCAACAGTTGCGGCTGCTCCGAGCAGTGCGCTCCATTTAACAAATGTTCTTCTGGAGATGTCCATTGCCTTATCAATACGTTGTTTGTCCATTACTGACATGTTTGCCTCCCTTAGTTACCGAACAGTTCTCTGGGTCCGTGCGATGTCATGTGGCACGTTCCGCATGTTGTTTCCTGCACCGGATAATGGCAGCCGCTTCTGCAATGCAGGTTTTTGTCGTTTGTGCTTGTTGTGCCGCCCCAGTCGCCCCTGTGTGATATCGGAGCGGAGTTCTGGTGACATGCGAAGCAGCTCGCCTCAGTGTGACATGCCAGACATTTGTCTCTGTCCCACTGTGCTTTCAGACCGTGGGTTTTGCGTTTAAAAGACGCGTTATGGTCTCTTGGCGCTGTGTCGTTGTGGCATTTTATGCAGGACGTACGGTTTTCGTGGCAGTCCAGACATGATGCGGGGTCTGCTTTGCTTTCCGCGCCGTGCTGTTTCATCCACATGTTGTCGTGTGTTTCCGGTTTTGATGTCTGATATGCGAAAACTGTCATACATATCAGGCAGAACATTATAGATATTACATATTTCATGGTATCCGCCTTATATTGCAAGACTGACCCACAGCTCTACGCTGTAGTTCTGTTCAAGGTCGGTGTTCAGGTCTTTGAGTATTTCGCTGTTCTCGTAGCTCATATCAAGAGAGAGAGCCGCTCTTTCATTGAATTTGTGCTCGCCGCCGAGATATACCTCGCGAACCCAGTTCTTTTCCGTTCCGTTGTCGAGATCATATTCGAACCTGTTAAATCTTGAACCGAGCCAGAGGTTGGTTTTGTCTGAAAGAACCTGTGTAAGCTCGCCGCCGAAGACAACCTGTGAGTTTTCCTCTGTGTCGATGCTCTCTGCAATGTTCCAGTAGTCCGCTGTGAGCGAAAGGAAGGTGTCGGGTGTGAAAAGCCCTATAAAGTCAAGATTGCCGGAATATTTGACATAGCTTCTGTTGTCGAGAGTGTCCTCTCCGGTTCTGTTTTTAACCTCTGCTCCTAAGCCCGCAGCCATATGTTTTCCAAGTCCCTGATAAACCTTAGCCTTCACTTTGGTGTATTTTCCGTATGGTGAGAGCGAATAGGTTATTGGGTTTGTGATGTAGGTTCCTTCGCCCTTGCCTATCTCGTCCAGAAGCTGCTGGAAAGAGATTGAGAGCGTCGTTTTTGTTGGGCTGTTTCTGTACACACCGTCAACGGTGTAGAAACTGTTTCCGTCTGTGTTGCCGTATTCGCCGGATACTCTGCCTTTTGCGTAGTTATAGTCCGCCCGCAGTTTATAGATATCCGAACTCTCGTCTTCCATATCCACATAGGTGTAGCCGGAAGAGAGTTTAAGTCTGTCAGTCAGCTTTGCAACAAAGCCGGTTCCCGCAGCTTTGGAGTCGCTGTCGTCCAGATAGAAGGTGTCCGGCTGCCCGCCGAAGGCATACACAGTAAGTCTGTCGTTCAGAAGTGTCACGTCGCCGTCGATACCGTTCATATGGATGGTGTCGATGTGTGTCACATACTGGTTTCCGATGGTTACGTTGGTGTTTTTAACGACACCTGAGAATTTCAGAAAGCCCTGATACATTCTGACCGCCCAACCGCTGTCCTCTGCATCAAGTATGTCGTCTCTGAAATAGTAGCGTCCGGACTGCTTGTATCCGCCGTCGCCGTCAATGTCTTTTCCGGCACGCATGAATAAAACGCCGGACATGGTACCCTGTCCCACTGAAACACTTGTAACGTCCGCTTTCAGATACTGATAAAAGTTCTGGTCAGACTGATAATCATTGTCCAGCAGTTTGTACCGCGATGTGAGAGAAACGTTCAGAGTGCCGTCGCCGAACTTGTGTCCGTTTGCGGTCTTGGTTATCCCCTGCGGCGTGGTGTGCACCTGCCAGCTTTCGGGAGTCGTATAGTCCGCATCATCAAGTCCGGAGGCAAAAACGCTGCCGGCACCCAGAGCCAGCATAAAAATACATGAAAGTATTTTTCTCATCGTTGCTTCCTCCTTTAATAGAACAAGAAGAACTTATCCTTAATTGAAATTATCAATAGAGAAGTGAAGCATTGGTCAAATGTTTAGAAATTGAAAAGAAATATTGAAGAAAAATACGTTATATTTCAAAAGAATAACGCTGTTTAAGCATATTTTCAGATGTATTGATAAAATCTATATTTGATCGCTGTCGCACTGCGTTTCTATGTGATTATCGTCAATTTTATAGCCGCGTCCCCTTATGCTGTGGAGCAGCTGTTTTTCATAAGGTTTGTCCACCAACTGCCGCAGTATATAGAAATGTGACTTGAGTGAGTTGCTTACAGGGGGTTGATCCTTCCATATGTCATATTCCAACTCCTCTTTTGAGACAATACCTGGCGATTTCTCCATCAGTCTGAGCAGTATGCGGAAACAGACATGGGGCAGGGTGATGGAATCGCCCGCTCTTTCCACTGTGCCTTTTTCCGGATCAAGGCTGAGGTTTGAAACGGTAAACACGTTTGTGACGCACTGGCGGAATCGTCTTGAGAGCGCTTTCAGACGTATGAGCAGCTCTTCAAGGTCGAAAGGCTTTGTAAGGTAGTCGTCGGCACCGCATTCAAATCCGTTTATTTTGTCGTCGATCAGTATCCTTGCGGTGAGCATCAGTACTGGAATCTTGAGCCTCATGATCCGCCGTATCCTTGAACAGACCTCGAATCCGTTTATGCCGTGAAGGTTTATGTCAAGGATAACCGCGTCGTACATATTGTCCTTGAGAAGCTCAAGCGCAAGCTCGCCCGACATGGCGTAGTCCATGTCAAACCCGTGCCCTTCCATAAACTCAATAATGTTTTCCGCTATGTCCAGATCGTCTTCAACAAGCAGGAATTTCATTTTATGGCGCTCCATTTGCGTTTCTACGCAATAATAACGAAAATATGGTCAAATCATGGTGAAGTGCGTAATTATATATCGTCTTTTATAGCTATAAGTCTTCGCCTTTCATTCCGTACTTTTTGCCGAACGGGTCAGATAACGCATTATCTGCGCTTCCTCCTGCGGGGTGACGCCGGAATGTATCTTCATTGACTTAACGATATTCTTCCATTGGGCTGCGGTATACATGTCAGGCTCGTATGCTCTGTGGCATGTGCCGCACCGTTCGTAATATATTTCGCCTGAATCCGTTTCCGGCTGTTTTTTATCAGCCGCCTGCGTATTAAAAGTTATCGCTGCATAAAATGCCGTGAGGCAAAGCGCAGTTATTATCAGAATCCGTATTATTACAGTCTCTCCCTGACAGGCGGGCTGTCATATGCTGTGTTAGGCGGCAGCTTTCCGCTGACCTTGCGTATCGCCACAAGGCAGGTGTTGGCTGATATCGCCTGTGCAAGTCTGGATGTGGGGCGGTCGGAGGTGAGTACGTTCACCTGTCCTGAGACACATCGGGAATTGTTTTTTGTGGGGTTTTCCGCTGCATACCATGCACCCTCTTCAACAGCAAGCACTCCTCTGGTTATCCGGTCCGTAGTGAACACTCCGGCAAGTATGGTTCCGCGGGAGTTATATATTTCAACGGTGTCTCCGTGTTTCAGACCGAGACGGCGCGCATCAAATTTGTTTATGTAGACCGGCTCGCGTCCGGCAACCTTGTGCGAAGCCGCAAGCTGGGTGTTGTCGAGCTGGGAATGGAGCCTGTGCGTCGGGTGCGGCGTTATAAGCTGGAAAGGGTAGCGTTTTGCCATGTACGACGCGGGTCCCTCCTGCGGTTCTATCCATGCAGGATGACCGGGGCAGTCGTTATACCCGAAAGAGGCGACTTTTTCAGAGAAAAGCTCTATCCTGCCAGACGGCGTACGGAGAAAATTTGCCACCGGATCTTTGCGGAAATCCGCATGGCGAACATATTCTTTGCTTGATTTCGGTGCGTTGAAATGGACGTACCCTTTTTTCCAGAATTCTTCAAAGCTGACGTTGGTACGCATTTTTGAATAGCTCCATTTTATCCATTCGTTCACAGACTTGCCACCGGTGAAGGCGCGCTCGAATCCGAACCGTTTTGAAAGTTCCAGAAAAATGTCGTAATCGTTCCGAGCTTCAAACATCGGTGTTATAAGCTGTTTCATGGCAAAAGCATACTCCACTCCGTATGATGAGCCGAAGGTGATATCGTTACGCTCGAAACTTGTTGTTGCCGGCAGAACTATATCGGAGTATCTGGCGGTGGGCGTCCACCATGGTTCATGAGTTATTACCGTGTCAACCTTACGGAAGCCTTCGATGAGCTTGTTAACGTTCGGCTGGTGCCCTATGGGTGTGACCCCTGCGGAATAGATGAGCTTTATGTTTGGATATGTCAGTTTTTTCCCGTTGTAATCGATAGTCTTGCCGGGATTCAGCAGCATTTCACACATACGCGACGCCGGAATAAGTATGTTCACAGGGTTGCGTCCCTGGGACAGCATAAGAGGTATCCCCGCTCCCGTGTACGGAGTGCCCGCACTGCAGTAGTGGATGTTAAAGTATATTCCGCCGCCAGCAAGTCCTATCTGACCTATCATGCAGGCGAGAGCAACGAGGCTCCAGTGGAACTGTTCTCCGTACTGAACTCTTTGCGGTGCCCAGCTTCCTGTTACCAGCGTTCTGTGTTTAACCGCCATCCGCGCCAGTTCTTTTATCTTCTGGGCGGGTACCCCGCATATCTTCTCCGCCCATTTTGCGTCTTTGACCGTGCCGTCCTTTTCGCCGCGGAGATATTTCAGAAATACGTCGAACCCTACCGTATACTTGTTTATGAAATTCCTGTTGTACAGGTTCTCTTTGTACAGAGTATAACACATGGCGAGTATCATCGGTACGTCGCTGGCTGCTTTTATCGGTACCCACTCGCTTCCTATAGCTTCGATTGAGCTGTTTTTCGTGGGGTCTATAGTTACGAACTTGATTCCTTTTTTCTTCATCTTACGGAACCATTCGCTGCCTGTGTGTATTGGCACGTGATAGTCAACCTTGTTTGTCTTGAAAGGATCCGCTCCCCACATGATGATGAGCTGGGTCTTGTCCAGAACAACCTCGTGGGATGTCTGCTGGCTGTAGACTTCTATGTCGCCCATGACGTGCGGGAGTATCTGTGTCGCCGCGCCTGCGGAATAGTCGCCGACAATATCTGTGAATCCGCCGAAGAGCCCAAGCATCCTTCCCTGAAGCGAAGACGCCTGATGTATCCGTCCGGGGTGAGCCCATCTGGCATATGTAGTTTTGAATATCGATTCGTTTCCGTATTCGCTTTTTGTATTTGCCAGCGCCTCTGCTACAAGGTCAAGCGCCGTCTGCCAGTCAACCCGCACAAACTCTTCCGCGCCTCGTAGATGTCTTCTGTCGCTGCCGTCCAGATAACTTTTACGAACGCAGGGGTATTGCACCCTGTTTCTGGCATATATTGCGTCCTTTTGTGCGAAGAGCAGATCTACAGGATCCAGATCTATATCCATAGCTTCGATACGCACGATTTTCCCGTTTTTTATATGTGCTTTCAGGGGTCCCATGTGTGTTGCATGGGTTATCACTCTGTCTCCGGCGGCAAGCGCCTCCGGATTGCAGGCTATCATTGCGGCTACAGCGCCCGCCATGCGCAGAAATTCTCTGCGGTCGATATTCATATAATTCCCCCGTCAACCGCCGCCGGTCTGCATATGCCGGGGCATTTAATTTTATCCGTTCCGTTTTTGTCACAACATAATATAATTGTGCTTCCTTTGCCTTCTTCAGACTGGATATTCAGTCTCCATCCGAGCTGCGAGCACATCCTGTGCACTATGGAAAGCCCGAACCCGAACCCGTCCGCCTTTGAAACGCCGCCCACAACATTTATATTGTCAAGGACATGCCGCGGTATCCCAGGGCCGGAATCCCTGACGGATATACATGGACCGTATATGGATACTACTATTTCTCCGTGCTGGGTGTATGTCATGGCGTTGCGGATAAGGTTGCCTAATATAATAGTCAATATCTCCGGAGCAACTGGAAGCGTAACGGACTCATATTCCTCCACCGAAACGGAGATTGTCTTGCTGCGCATGAGGTAGCTGTTGTTATCTATACATTCCCTGACAACCTCGGCTACCCTGCTTGTTCCGTAGGTATCTTTACGTTCCTGTCTGGAAAGCCAGAGAAACGAGTTTATCAGATGTTCCATATTCATCGCGGCGCGTTTCAGGCGTGCAAGGAGATTCTGCTTTTTGAAATCATCGTCTCGTATATCATCGGATAGTATCTTTATGGCTCCCTGCATAACAGTCAGCGGTGTACGCAATTCGTGGCTTGCGTCCCTTGCGAAAGCCTTTTCCCTGTCTATAGCAGCCTGCATCTCGCGTATGGCATGTTCAAGGGTTGTTGCAAGGAAGCCTACCTCGTCGTCTTCAAATTTTTTTGCCATATCTTTCGGCAGCACTCCGGTTTCGTCCTTGGTCTTAACTATCTTTGTGAGCCTCACAACAGGAGAAACTGCCTTGTATGCTGTTATCACGCCGAGCAGCAACCCTATTATAAAAGTTGGCAGAAGGGTTATCATCAGATATTCCCTTATGATGTTCATGGTGCTGTGGTCGTTCAGCAGTGTGGTGACGTTGAAAAGCAGATAAAACCGCTGACCGTCCGGCAGATCTCTTATTGCTATATAGTAGTTCTGTTTGTCGTTCTGTTTTTCGTAGTTTCCGGCTTTAAGATGTAAAAGCTGCTTTGCTGCCCATTCAGGCATAAGATCTTCACCTAGATAGCTGGTCATATAAGGTGAGTCGGGCACGGGTATTTCCGAACCGAAAGCAACGGGGGAAACAGGAGAACGGGTTATTGATTCTATATATCTCTCTGTTTCCAACTGAAGTCTTTTTTTAAGGGCGTATTGTTCAGTATATTTGGTGGAAATAAGGATGCTTGCGAATATTGCGGTGCCCAGAAGTATGCTGAACCCGCAGAACACAAGAACAATCCTGAAACGTAGTGATTTGCTTATTATATTCATGGTAAAACTAAAATTCCCCCTGCTTAATATAAGCATATGCCGGAACGTATCAAGTAAAATATTGATTAATTTTAAACGCAAACCGGTGAAGTATGGGTGAAGCGGGAATAACGGTATGTAGAACCGGTGCAGCCATTGTGTGGGAGGGGGCTGCCTGTTAGGCATTGAACTAAGATCAGGGTAGCAGACATTATTGCAATAATAAACGAATTATTTATAAGCGGGATGAAGCCCTTTTTATTGTCATATATGCAACTGAATGCAGATAAAAAACTTTAATTTCGTCTGTAAAATAGGTAATTTGAGGCACAGTTTGCGTTATAAATTTCTCTGTGTGTTCAAAACCACGATATTCTCCCCTTGGCTGGCGTTTATAAGTTTTTCCGCAAGCCCCACGTCGCCAAGTACACGTTTCCAGTACGGCAGTTTTTTTCCGGGAGAGCCAATGACAATATGTCCGACACGGTGTTCTTCCGCAAACTTCAGTATGGTTCCGACAATATCGTCGCTTCTGTATGTGTATACGGTTGCTCCAAGCTCCTGTGCCAGTTCAAGCGTATCACCCAGAAGACGCTGGGTGCGGGCATCTATCTTTTCCGGTTTCTCTTTGGAGGTTTCCACATAAAGAGCGTACCAGTTGCGGTTCAGCTTTCCCGCCAGTCTCGAAGCGTACCTCAGCAGCATCCCGCTGTTTGGTCCTTTGGAGCTCAGACAAACCATTACCTGATCTGGGTTGGCGGTCATTTCATCTTTTTCCGCTGCCCTCTGTCTGAAATCTATGTGCGCCGCAAGCTCCCTAAGGGTCAGTTCACGCAGGTGCTCAAGGTTGTTGACCCGAAAGAAGTTTTCCAGAGCAGCCTCGATCTTTTCGGCGATGTATACCTTGCCCTCGGAAAGTCTCTGGCGCAGATCCTCTGCGGTCACGTCAACGTTTACTATCTGGTCTGCATCTGCAACGACCTTGTCAGGTATGCGTTCCTTCACCTTCACTCCGGTCAGCTTCTCTATGGTGTCGTAAAGGCTTTCTATGTGCTGAACGTTCAGCGCCGATATAACGTGTATCCCTGCCGTCCGCAGTTCCTCCACATCCTGCCAGCGTTTCGCGTGTCTGCTGCCGGGGATGTTGGTATGCGCAAGCTCGTCAACAATGACCGCCTCTGGACGGCGGGTCATTATCCCCGCCGTGTCCATTTCATAAATGTCAATACCCCTGTAGCTCATGCTTATCTGCGGAACGGTTTCAAGCCCTTCAAGAAGAGCCTCCGTTTCCTTCCGTCCGTGTGTTTCCGCATAGCCCACCACTACGTCGATGCCCTCGCTTTTGAGTTTGTGCGCCTCCTGAAGCATCTTATATGTCTTGCCGACCCCAGCGGCATAGCCTAGATATATCTTCAGCCTGCCTCTCTGAGCCTGTTTTATCATCCGCAGAAAGCTGTCCGCACGTTCGCCGTTCATGTTCTATTCCACCCTGTCCAGTGCCATGTTGAGTTCCAGCACGTTTACAATTTTCAGATAGCTGTCCGTGTGTTCATCTATCACAGCAATGATTCTGTTTTTGTCCGTATTTCTTGCTTTTGCCACCCGTTCCGCCTGAAATACTGCGGAATCAAGGCTGATGTGCGGGTCAAGCCCGCTGCCTGAAGCCGTCACCATGTCTGCGGGCAGCCCGCTGCCGTTTTCAGCGATTATTTTCTCAGCTCTTTCCCTTATCTCTTTGGAATAGGGTGAAAGATTGCTCCCGCCGGCTCCGGCGGCGTTATAGTCCACTGCGGATGGTCTGGGATGAAAATATCGTTCACCTTTAAAATTCTGGGCAATAAGCCTGCTGCCCACGACCCTGCCGTCTTTATATATCAGCGATCCTTCCGCCTTCTCCTTTGCCAGAAAGCCGACAGCGTAAACGGCTCCGGTGTAGAGCACACAGCATACCGCCATTGTTATAAATGCAGCTTTAACACCCTGTATTATATCACTTTTCATGTCAGTCTCCTAAAACATTCCAGTTGCCGAAAGAATCATGTCAATGACCTTTATGCCGGCGAAGGGCAGAACCACCCCTCCGAAACCGTATATCAGCAGGTTGCGTTTCAACAGTGCATCCGCTCCCATTGCTCTGAATCTCACACCTTTTATGGCAAGGGGAATAAGCGCAGGTATCACCACAGCATTGAATATCAGAGCGGACAGAACCGCACTTTCCGGAGATGCAAGGTTCATTATGTTAAGCCCTGCCAGATGGGGCATGGCAAGAATGAACATCGCCGGGATTATCGCAAAATACTTTGCAACGTCATTTGACACGGAGAAGGTCGTAAGTGCGCCGCGGGTCATAAGGAGTTGTTTGCCTATTTCAATGACCTCTATTAGCTTTGTAGGGTTATTATCCAGATCTACCATATTCCCTGCTTCTTTTGCCGCCTGCGTGCCGGAATTCATTGCCACTCCGATGTCCGCCTGTGCAAGAGCGGGGGCATCGTTAGTTCCATCCCCTATCATGGCGATGAGCCGTCCGCCTTTCTGCTCTTTCCTGATATAGTTCAGTTTGTCCTCCGGTTTAGCCTCGGCAACAAACCCGTCAACTCCTGCCTCTCCGGCTATCGACTTTGCTGTCAGAGGGTTGTCCCCTGTCACCATAATTATCCGCAGACCCATTGCCCTGAGACGTGCAAATCTCGACTGTATGCCCGCTTTAAGAACGTCGGACAGAGAGATTACACCGAGAATACGGTCGTTTTCAGCAACAACTATTGGCGTGCAGCCTGCGGAGGCAATCCTGTCGGTTATCTCTTTAAGGTCGGCGGGTATTCTGCCGCCGTTCTGCTGAACAAAGGCGGTTACTGCGTCGTATGCCCCTTTGCGCAGCCTGTGTCCATTCGTGTCCACTCCGCTGAGTCTGGTGTGCGCCGAAAAGCTGATTACAGCAGCGTCTGCAGGTGTTTCAGCCGTACTGCCTGAGAGCTGTTCCGCAAGGGCGACAATGGATTTTCCTTCAGGTGTCATGTCCCCGAACGATGCTTTCATAGCTGTTTCCGTGAGCTGTGCCTCTGTTACGCCGCTGACCGGCACGAACTGCACCGCCTGCCTGTTGCCCACTGTTATGGTGCCTGTTTTGTCCAGAAGGATGGTGTCGATATCTCCCGCCAGTTCAACCGCCTTTCCGCTTTTTGCCAGTATATTCGCCGCAAGCGCTCTGTTCATTCCGGCTATGCCGATTGCAGGGAGCAGCGCGCTTATGGTGGTGGGTATCAGACACACCAGAAGAGCTGTAAGGGTGGGGATTGAAAGCTCTGCACCGAAGTATCTGCCGATTGGCAGAAGGGCGGTTGTCACCAGCAGGAAAGCCAGTGTAAGTCCGGCAAGAGTGACCGTAAGCGCAAGCTCGTTCGGTGTTTTCTGCCGCACAGCACCCTCAACAAGCGCTATCATCCTGTCCAGAAAAGATTCGCCCGCTCCGGCAGTGACAATCACCTCTATGTCGCCTGTCAGCACCTTCGTACCCGCAGTAACGCCTGATCTGTCTCCGCCGGATTCGCGGATAACGGGGGCAGATTCACCGGTTATGGCTGATTCGTCAACGGACGCTATACCTTTGTCCACCTCTCCGTCGCATGGGATGATGTCACCCGCACAGACGAGCACCCTGTCGCCGACTTTAAGCTCAGACGAACCGACCTTTTCTGATCCGCCGTCTGTCAGTCTTGTGCAGACGGTGTCCCTGCGTACCTGTTTCAGACTGTCTGCACCCGCCTTGCCTTTTGCCTCTGCAAGTGCTTCCGCAAAGTTGGCAAACACCACTGTGAGCCAGAGAATAAGCGTAACGGAGACTGCATAAGCATCCGCAGATACTGCAAAAAGTGATATTGTGGATAGTACAGCGCCCATCTCTGTCACAAACATCACCGGATTCTTTATCATCACTCTCGGCGACAGCATCCTAAAGGACTGAGCGGCGGCATATGTCACCGCCTGTTTATTGAATATTGCGGAGGAACGTGCCTCGCGTCTTTCTGTTTTCGTCATTTTAAAGCTCCTGCCATATATTCCGATACGGGACCGAGAACAGCTACGGGCATGAAAAGCAGCGCACCTATGAAGATTATGCTTCCGAGTATCACAGCGCCGAAAAGCACGGTATCAGTGTGCAGTGTGCCGCTGGTGTCAGGCGATATCCTTTTGGCGGCGAGAGAACCCGCAGCCATAAGCGGCAGAACAATTGGAACGTAGCGGGATACGAGCATTACGATACCCGTTGCTATGTTCCATGCCGGAGTGTTATCGCCAAGTCCCTCGAAACCGGAACCGTTGTTTGCGGATGAGGATGTGAACTCGTAAAGTATCTCAGTGAATCCGTGCGCTCCGGTATTGTGAACCGTCTCTGCACCCCACGGCATGATTGTGAACAGTGCCGTTCCGCCGAGTATGCAGAGCGGATGCACCAGAAGAGCGAGAAGCACCAGCTTCATCTCCTGCGTTTCAACCTTGCGTCCCAGATATTCAGGCGTTCTGCCCACCATCATCCCGCAGATGAAAACACCCGTCAGGATGTATATAAGCATATTTATCATTCCTACACCCACGCCGCCGAAGGTTTCGTTAAGCCACATGCCTGTCAGCGGAACAAGTCCCGTCAGCGGGTTAAGGCTGTCGTGCATGTTATTCACGGAACCGTTGCTGGTGGATGTTGTCACCACAGCCCAGAGAGGCGCGGCGGATGTTCCGAATCTGAGCTCCTTGCCCTCAAGGTTGGAAGACGTCTGAACGTCAAGCCCTGCAAGTGCTCCAGCGGGTGCAGATTCAAAGTATGCAGCGAAGGACAGTTTCATCACCAGAAGCAGAAGCATCACGCCGAAGATGACAGCAGCATGGCGCATCTTTCCGGTAAGTCTTCCGAACATCCATACACAGGACATGGGGATTATGATTATGCTCATGGTCTCCACAGCGTTTGACCAGAAATTAGGGTTTTCAAAGGGATGGGCGGAGTTCGGTCCGAAGAATCCGCCGCCGTTGGAACCGAGCTGTTTTATGGCTATGAAAGCTGCCGCAGGACCCCTTGCGATGTTCTGTAACGCACCTTCAATTGTATGCGCCTCAACTGTTCCGCCGAATGTCATTGGTACGCCTGTGAATATCAGCAGTACGGCCACCACGAACGAAACCGGCAGAAGGATATAGAACGTTGCACGCATCATATCCTTATAGAAATTGCCGAATCCTTTGCCGCCCAATCCTCTTGCTATGGCGGTGAGAACCGCAATGCCTGTCGCAGCCGACACGAACTGCAGCCACATCAGAGCGAAAAGCTGTGAAAAATAGCTCATGGACACTTCGCCTGAATAGTGCTGAAGGTTGGTGTTGGTGGTGAACGAAGCGGCGGTGTTGAATATAAGGTCTGCCGTCAGAGCGCCTTTGCCGTCGGGATTTAGAGGGAGATACTGCTGGAAGGCAAGTACGGCGAAACTGACGGCAAACATGATGACATTGAAGACGGCAAACTGTTTAAGATAGCTTTGCCATGTGCCTTGCTCACTGCTGTCCATTATATATGTCATGTATCTGCCGAGAAACCACGACAGAACCGCAGATATACCTATTATTAACGTTACGAATACCATCTTAAATCTCCTTACAGTTTTTCAGGGAATAGCAGGGCATAAACCAGATATGCACCGCAACCTATGACAAAAATTGAAGCAAGCCAGATCATTTGCTTTCCTCCTTATATACCGGAATTGTGAATCTGAACTGAGAGCCGGAACCTTCGCGGCTGACCACGGAAACCTGACCGCCGTGGGACTGCACTATCTCCCTTACGATGGCAAGCCCAAGTCCTGTTCCGCTGCTGCCCTCCTGTCCGGGCACTCTGTAAAAACGGTCGAAAATATGTTCAATATGTTCCTGCGCAATGCCTTTGCCTGTATCGGTCACAGAGAAACAGACGTAGTCGCCGTCATGCGCCGCATCAATCGTTATTTCACCGCCTGCCGTCGTGAAACGGAACGCGTTGTTTATAAGGTTTGAAAAAACGTGCGCTATGGCTTCTCTGTCCGCCAGAACTTCCGGCAGATCGTGCGACTCTTTGCAGATCAGCCGCAGACCCCTGTCCATAGCGTCCGCTTCATAGGCATCTTTTGCATCCGCCATCAGAAGTCCGGCGGAATAGACTGCTGCGGTGTTTTTCTTCCCTTCCGCCGCGTCTATGGCTATCAGACTGTCAATTATCGATGAAAGTCTGTCGCTGCCGTCGCGCGCTTCGAGCAGAAGCTCGGTCTGTTTTTCGTTGAGACTGCCGACGCGCTCCTCAAGCAGAAGATGAACCGCCATCCTGACCGATGTCAGCGGCGTTTTAAGCTGATGGGACACTGTTGCTGCAACGCTTTTTTTCAACTCCATCTGCTCGTTCACCTGTGTCACATCTTTCAGTATCAGTGCGGCGGACGTCATTTTTTTGTCCGCTCTGCCGAGAGGGATGGGTATTATAGTTGGCTGAAAGAAATATTCAGATCCGTCTATGAAATGCTGAATATATCCGTCATGAGTCTGCTGCTTGTGCTCTATCAGGCACTGCTCGAACAGCTTATCCGCCCAGTCCAGTCCGAGGTTCCCGATATCTTCGCCGGGTCTGAAACCGAAATTTTTCTCTGCGGTTTCGCTGGCGGATTTTATTGTGCCGTTGGTGTTGATAACAACTATGGCTTCCGGCAGCACCTTCAGCATGTCGTCGGCTGAACGTTCCGCTGTGGCGACCTTTGCCATATCCAGCTTTTTCACCGCACGCAGCGCATGTGCCATCTCATTGAACGACTCTGAAAGCTGACCTATCTCGTCTTTTGAGCCGACTTCCAGTACAAGGTTGAGATTTCCCTCTTTTATGTGTCCGGTAGACTCTATCAGCCGTCTGATGGGGCGCAGTATCCATTTGTGGGTGAGCATTGAGAATAGGGCGGCGATTATGAACGACGCCGCAATCGCGGCTATTGTCCGGTTGAAGACAGTTTCCGAAAGCTCGGATGCCGTTCTGCCCGCCTGAACCATATGAGCCTGATTCATGTCAAGAATCTTCTGAGCGTTGCTTTTTATCTCATAAAATAGCGGATAGAGTTTTTTGTGGTACATCTCCCGCTTCGTATCAGGCGACACGGTGTTTTCCGTCATACTTCCGAGACTGGAGGAGTATTCCGAAAACAATACAGCTATCCTGTCCGCCGCGGCTTTTTCACCGGGTAATGTAATGTTGCTCTCCTCTATCCGCAAAGCATCGCGGAATTTGTCAATGTTCTCATTGATGAGCCTGTGCCCTTCCTCTGCGTTTCCTGTCAGTATGAAAAGCAGCCCGCTGTCTATCCTTTCCAGAGACTCCTTCATCTGCTGGCTCGCAGTCACACTGCGGTAGTTCTCTTTAAGAATAGTATCCACAGCACCGCCGAGCCTTCCCACGTTGAAAAGCGTGAAAATACCCGACAAAAGAATGATAACCAAAAGCCCGCCGAAACCGAGCATCAGTTTTTGTCTGATTCCAATCATGGCATCCTCCGCTTATGTATAAAGCATAATGGATGCCAGAGTATATATTATTGATAATTAACGATTATAAGGGTTGATGTATTGCATTATGCAATGTTTGGGGTTGTGGACGGGTTGCAGATTGCAAGGTTTTCAGATGCCGTACTGTTTCCTTTTGCGCCAGAGCGTCGCCTGATCAATTCCAAGGACGTCCGCTGCCTCCTGCAAAGAGGTGCAGGCAGATATCACGCCTCTTATGTGTTTTTCTTCCACTGTGTTCAGAGAAACTTTATCACCTATGGTTATATCGTGATTCTGTTTCCGTTCATGAAAAGGGAAATATTCCGCTCCGACGGTTTCTGTCCGGCACATTATTGCCGCACGCTCTATGACGTTGCGCATTTCGCGCAGATTACCGCGCCATTTGCACGATTTCAGCAGCTTTTCCGCTTCCGGAGAAAAGCCTTTAAATATACGATGGTTCTGCGCACCGAAAAACCGCAGGATGTCCAGAGCAAGTGGAATTATGTCCTCTGTGCGTTCTGCAAGGGAGGGCATGTCGAGCTGTATAACGTTCAGACGGTAATAAAGATCTTCGCGGAACAGCCCCTGTTTTACAGCCTCCTCAAGATTGGCATTTGTCGCTGAGATTATGCGGACATCCGCATGTTTGGTCTTCTGGTCGCCGACACGTTCATATTCCCTGTCCTGTATGAAACGCAGAAGTTTCGGCTGTATAGACAGTGGAAGTTCGCCTATTTCGTCCAGAAAAAGAGTACCGCCCTCGCACGATGCTATCCGTCCGGCGTTGTCGCGCACGGCTCCTGTGAAAGCTCCTTTAATGTGCCCGAAAAGCTCGCTTTCAAGCAGTTCTGCGGAAAGGGAAGGGCAGGACACAACGGCTATGGGCTTTCCCGAACGTTTGCTCCACGAGTGGATGGCTTTTGCCAGAATGGTCTTACCAGTACCGTTTTCTCCCCTTATGAGTATTGTTGCGTCCGTTGGGGCAACCTGTTTTGCGGTGTCGAGAACCAGTTTCATGGCGGGATTGTTAGTTGAAAATGACGTTTCAGGACGCAGTTTTGCCAGATCGTCCTTCAGACGGGAAATATCGTCCTCCATCCTTCGGACAGATGATATTCTTTCGGTGACGATGTCCACCTGTTCAGGTGTAAACGGTTTCGGAAGGTAATCCGCCGCACCCAGACGCATTGCCTGAACGGCAGTGTCCACTGTTGCATATGCTGTTATTACAACTATCTTCATCCATGGGCATGTTTTCAGAAATGCGGGGACGAGCTCCATTCCGTTGTCCGTTCCAAGCCGCAGGTCTATGAAGGCAGTGTCATATATCTGCCTGTCCGCCTCTGCCAGTGCATCTTTTATATTTGAAACGCCTTTTACGGTGTGTCCTCTGGATTCAAGACACAAGGAGAGCATTTTTCTGATTCCGGCTTCATCGTCTACCACAAGAACTTTCAGCATAGCCACCTCTGAATGAAAGATAGCAGAGTGAGGATGTTTACGCAATACGCAGCAGTTTTAGTCACCATGAACACAAAAAAAGGTGTACCTTATGGGTACACCCTTCTTTCGTATGCCGAGAGGGGGACTCGAACCCCCACAGGCTTTGACGCCCACAGGATCCTTAGTCCTGCGTGTCTACCAGTTCCACCACCTCGGCCTTGCGAGAAACAGAAATTACATGAACGCCAAATAAATGTCAAGAAACTTTTTT
>NZ_JAJUIS010000033.1 GCF_029267515.1 Seleniivibrio woodruffii | reverse complement strand
TAACGTCGTTCCAGTCCTTACAGGCAACCACACAGGCGTGGCAGCCCATACATCTATTCTGGTCAAAGTAAAATGCCATCTGTTTTGCAGACATCTGATTCCTCCCTGTTACGCCTTAGTGATCTTCACGCGGCAGTCGTTTGCCAGCGTCATACCCTGACATATCCTTGAGGGGCGCGCGTGAGTGAGTGAGTTTGCACATCCGCCTACGTCTATGCTGCCCTCTTTGCTGTGCCATGAGCCCTGTCCGATGTAGAGAACATTTTCGGGAACCCGCTGAGTAACGACAACGGAAGCGTATATTTTGCCTCTGTCGTTCTCAATGAGCACTCTGTCGCCGGAGGAAAGACCAAGGTTTGCCGCGTCAACGGGGCTTACCCATACAGGTTCGTAAACACCGTCCTCCCATGTTTTAACAGCTTTGCCGTCGGCAGGTTTTCTGGTTTCCGGAAGGAACGCCGGATTACCGTTGATATCCTGTTTATAGTTTTCGTTCAGGTACGCGACACTGTTCAGCGTTGAGTGTGAACGATACATCATGTGCCATGTGTGCAGAGTGTATTTATAGCCTGCCGCCTCTCTGCCGAGCAGGTCGGGGTGGCTGCCGTCCGCATGTCTTCCCTCAACAGCGGGGATATACATGGGGATGGGGTATACGAATCTCATGGAAGTTGAACCGGCGGGACGTTTTGCGTCCATAATAACGCCAGCGTTCTCAAGAGTTCCGTAGCTGTCAAGGTTGTTGTAATGGCGTGCCTGATAGTCCTCCATCATCCACTGTGAATATGCCTCGAACTTACCTGAGGGTGTGTTCAGAGGGCTGCCTGCGGGGTCGTCCCTGAAAGCCTTATACTTAATGGTGATAGGCAGAGTAGGTTTCCATATGCCGTTCTTTTTGAACTCTTCATAGCTTATGTTGTATGTACCCGCGGTAACTCCGGCTGCCCAGCCTGCGGCGAGTCTGTCTTCCATCGTCTTGCCGTCGGTGTACTGCGCGCCTATGCCGAGTACGCTGGCGATACCTGCACAGATGTCATATTCAGACTTGACCTCACCGGGTATTTCAAGCACACCGGGGACGCTGAGAACCTCTTCGCTGAACCAGCCTGTGGATGCGCCTGGTTTCTCCATCTGCATTGTGCCGGGAAGAACGTAGTCGCACATCATAGCCGAAGCCGTCATGAAGTGTTCGCATGTTACAAGAAGCTCAGCCTTTGTTCTGTCCGCAAGAACGGATTTTGAAAGGTTAACGTCGCCGGACTGGTTCGCAAGAACGTTGCCAGCGAAGTTGAATATACATTTGATACCGACGGGGAGAGCTTTTATCTGACCGTCGTTCCATCTTGACTGACCTGTACCGCCGTTTTCAAGTGCGTCAAGCCATGTGAAAACAGGAATGGTGTTCTTTGTGTCGTTCGCATAAAAAGCTGTGGTGGTCATCTCTGTCGCATCGTAAAGGATTGATGTCAGAGTGGAGGAAACGGGGTTTGTGACTCCCATTCCGTTTGCAGGACCGGATACCCAGCTCCAAGGCTGCATACCATAGCTGCATCCTGCGGCGCCGAAGTTCTTCGTAACAACGGAAAGAACTCTGAGCAGCCATACCGCCTGCTCTGATTCAGAGTGACGCTGGAAGCCGGAGCCGTTCCAGATGGAGCAGTTTTTATCAAGCAGAGTGTTCGCCATTTCGCGAATCTTCGCAGCGGGAACGCCAGTGATAGCGGATGCCCACTCAGGTGTTTTAGGTGTCTGACCATAGATAGGTGCACGTTTTCCGGCAAGGGGATCGATGAGTGTGCCGGAGGTGTTGACGTTGTAGCCTATGGTATCGGGATATATCGATGCGGCACCATTCTCAGCGTGGGCAACGTTACCCATTACAAATGCTGAAAGAGACGCACCGTTGGGAACGACATAGGTTCCGGCTGCAACTGACGCATGATAGGAGGTCGCAGTTGGGTCGTCGAAGAAACCGTGAAGGTGAGCCTTTATGAAAGGGACGTCAAGGCTTGACATTCTGGTTGTCAGAAGGTGATGAAGCATACCCAGGATGAGAGCTGCATCCGTTGTGGGTGCGATGGTTACAAGCTCATCTGCAATTGTGGCAGCCGTTTTGGACACTCTGGTGTCAATTGCTGTCATTGGTATGCCTTTGTCGCGCGCCTGTGTCAGATACCATCCTGACTGCGTGCCCCATATAGCCTCAAGACCGTTGTATGACCAGAGAAAAACGTGTTCAGTGTTTACAACGTCGCCCCTGCTGTTGCCTTCGGGGACGTATCCCGCACCTTCTGTAAAGGTTGCAACGTGATCGAGTGCAGGCCATGAATAGTCGTCTCTGTAGGGCAGTGAACCGCCGAGCATGTTGAAAAGTCTGTTTACGGAAGCGCCCGACCAGCCGGTTGAGTCCGCAGAGGCATATATGCAGTGCAGAGACCTTGCGCCGTATGTGTCAATTACGCTTTTCAGCTTTGTACCTATTTCATTGAAAGCCTGTTCCCACGAAATCCTCACGAAACCGTTGACGTCGCCCCTGTTTCCTGTCTGTTTCAGAGGGTAAAGCAGACGGTCGTTGCGGTAGAACCACTGTTTTCTGGAGCGGCATCTTACGCAGGAACGTCTCTGGGGGTCGTTGGAAGTTGTGCCGAGAGCGTTGTTTTCGGTACCTTCATCAGTCACGATTCTTTTAACAACGCCGTCTTTTACATAATATTTGCTGGCGCAGCGTCCGCCGCAGTTGTGGGGTGTTGAACCATTAATGATTGTGGCGTCTATTATTTTAGGCACCTCGACGGTCTCGTCCTCTTCCATATAGGTCTTGCCGCCGCCTCCGCCGCCGCAACCGTAAAGTGCCGCAGTGGCTCCTGCCACGCTCGCTCCTTTAAGGAAGGTACGGCGGGTCACGTTCGCTTTATCTAAAAGTTTATCTTTGATACTCATTTTTCTGCTCCCTATTTGCTGTACTGGTTAGGTGCATGTGCCGTTTTGTGGCAGGTAAAACAGGTGGTCTCCTGTATTGGGTAATGACAGCCTGTCGTACAGTGTCTGTTAAGAGGCTCACGCCAGCCGGGTCTGTGGCTCGCAGGCGGTGTGCTCTTGTGACACTCTATGCAGGAATCCTCTTTGTGGCACGCTGCACACTTGTTCCTGTCCCATCTC
>NZ_JAJUIS010000031.1 GCF_029267515.1 Seleniivibrio woodruffii | reverse complement strand
GAGATGGGACAGGAACAAGTGTGCAGCGTGCCACAAAGAGGATTCCTGCATAGAGTGTCACAAGAGCACACCGCCTGCGAGCCACAGACCCGGCTGGCGTGAGCCTCTTAACAGACACTGTACGACAGGCTGTCATTACCCGATACAGGAGACCACCTGTTTTACCTGCCACAAAACGGCACATGCACCTAACCAGTACAGCAAATAGGGAGCAAGATCATGAGTTTTAAAGATAAACTTCTGAACAATACAGTTTTTACCCGCCGTACCTTCCTTAAAGGAGCGAGCGTGGCGGGAGCGACTGCGGCTCTTTACGGCTGCGGCGGCGGAGGCGGCGGCAAGACCTATATGGAAGAGGGCGAGACCGTCGATGTTCCCAAGATAACTGAAAAAGTTGTTGCAGGAGCTACACCCCACAACTGCGGCGGACGCTGCGTAAGTAAATATTATGTAAAAGACGGCGTTGTGAAGAGAATCGTCACCGACGAGCGTCCCGACCTTCCTCTCGGAGGCGGAGACGATCCTCAATACCGTTCCTGCGTAAGATGCCGCTCCAGAAAACAGTGGTTCTACCGCAACGACAGACTGCTTTACCCTCTGAAACAGATGGGAAACAGGGGCGATATGAACGGCTTCCAGAGAATTTCATGGGAGCAGGCTTTCACAGAGATTGCCGCTAAGATGCAGGATGTCAAATCCCGCTTCGGCGCATACGGCTTCCACGGTATGTATGCATCAGGTGACGCTACTGGCTGGGCTTCCAGCTCTGTGAGCAGACTTCATAACCTCATGGGCGGAGCGACAGCATATTATACGACATACAGCTTCCCCTCACTGCTTCACATAGGTCAGTTCATCGATGGCAAACAGTCCAACCCTGAGGGTAACGGACGTCAGGATGCTGTTAACTCCGACTGCCTCGTTCTGTGGAGCTTTAACCCCAATGAAACGGTATTCGGAACGAACACTAACTGGTATCTTACTCAGATAAGAGAAAAGGGTGTTCGCGTAATAGCCGTTGACACTCAGCTTTCAAAAACAGCGGCAACACAGGCGGACGAGTTTATCAGCGTTATGCCCTGTACAGATGCCGCTCTGCTTCTTGCGATGATGTATCACCTTCTTAAAACACGCATGGCAGACATCGATGTTCAGTTCATCAAAGACCACTGCTTCGGTTTCTTCGATACAGGCAACACTCTGTATCACGCCGATGTGGATGCAACAAAATATACAGTTCCCGCAGGCGGCTCACTTTCAGCCTTCATCATGGGTACTGAAACAGACCTTGTTACTGCTACTGTCAATACCGCAACTTCAATCTATCCGAACACGATAGGTTATGAAGTGAACGCTGACGATGACCTTTACGGTAAAACAGTGAAAATATGGGGTCAGGCTCCGAAAACACCCGAATGGGCTGAAAAGATAACTGGCGTTCCCGCTGCCAAGATACGCGAACTCGCCGAGATGTATCTCGACAAAAAAGTGTCTACATGGATAGGCGGCGGCTATCAGCGCCACACAGAGCAGGAACAGGCTGTATGGCTTAACCGTATCTTCTCAGTTGTAACCAAAAACTTCGGTGCGGCAGGACGCAGCTCCGGAAAGAACATCAACAACGTGACAGCCGCGACTCCTAGCACAAAGATGACTGATGGCGTGACCAACGGTGTAAACCTCAAGAGCACCATTTACGCTTCAGACAGAATGACATCTCCCACCGCATATATTCCCACAGGTCAGATGTCAAACATTCCCGTGTTCACTGTTCCCGATGCTGTTGACCACAACAACGGAACAGGAGCATCAAAATGGAACTACGGTCAGATAAAAAAACTGCCCGCAGGTTTCGGTAAGTTCATCATCAACTTCAGCGGAAACATACCAGCTAACCAGTCAGGTGATGTTAACTATAACCTTGATATTTATAAAGACAGGTCAAAATGCGAATGTCTCGTGACAATCGACCACTTTATGACACCTTCGGCAGCCATTTCAGACTACGTTCTCCCCGCAACAATGGTAGGAGAGAAACCCGGTTCTGCTAACGCATGGGGTACCGGCGAGGTCTGCATCCGCATCAACAAAATCGTTGACGCTCCCGGCGAAGTACTTTCCGAATATGAAATCTGCACAGGTATCGCCGACAAACTCGGTCTGAAATCTGATTTCCTCGGCGGCTTCTCAGAAGGTCAGGCGGGTATGGAGGAAAGGATCAAAAGCGGCTGGGATTCAGCCAACCTTTCAACCAAATACGGTATGACATACGAAGAATGGTGCGAAAAAGGCGTGGCATCACTGCACACAACCTACACATCATCCCAGTATGCCATTAAATTCAAAGCGTTCCGCGACGACCCTGCGAACAATGCTCTGAGCACACCCTCCGGTAAATTTGAGGCATACAGCCTTAACATCATGGAGGACTACGAAGCCAGATATAACGAGAATATTGATACCTCCACAACAGACGACGGCGGAGTCAGCACTCTGTACGGCAGCGGAACAATCTATTCCAAATATCACGGCGACAGTACCGCCAGAAGATTCGTATATCCCATCCCCATGTATATCCCCGCTGTTGAGGGAAGACATGCTGTGGATACTACAAATCCTTCCGACGCTATGGCGCACGATGACCCGCTGGGCTGCAATGCGAAAGGGTACACATATACTCTTCACACATGGCACCTTATGTACCGTTCTCACTCAACGCTGAACAACATTGCGTATCTTGATGAGAACTATAAGAAAGATAAAAACGGCAACCCTGCTTTCCTCGACCCCAACCGTGAATACACAGACGGAGTCTGGGACGACAACGTTTATGAACCTATCTGGCTGAACCCTGCCGACGCGGCAGATCTTGGTCTTGCCACAGGCGACAAAGCGCTCATCCAGAACGACAGGGGCAAGATGTATGTTTCCGTTAAGGTCACTCAGAGAGTACCTAAAAAGATCATCTACATCGGTCAGGGAAGCTGGCAGAAAAAGGATGCACAGGGCATCGATATCGGCGGAAACGGAAACACGGTCATTACTGCACGCCCCTCAAGGATATGCAAGGGTATGACCTCTGCCAACGACTGCCGCGTGAAGATCACTAAGGCTTAACAGGGAGAGATCACATGTCTGCAAAACAGATGGCATTTTACTTTGACCAAAACAGATGTATGGGCTGCCACGCCTGTGTGGTTGCCTGTAAGGACTGGAACGACGTTAAGCCCGGTCAGGCGAGATGGAGAAGACTCTCCGACGAAGAGGTCGGCACCTTCCCCGACGTAAAGGTATTTAACCTCGTGATGTCCTGCAACCACTGCGCAAACCCCGCATGTACTGCGGCTTGCCCCGTGGGAGCGATTTACAAACGTGAAGAGGACGGCATAGTAATAGTAAACCGTGACCTCTGTCAGGATATCAGGGCTTGTCTTGTAGCGTGT
>NZ_JAJUIS010000026.1 GCF_029267515.1 Seleniivibrio woodruffii | reverse complement strand
TTCCTTATTATGGGGGTAAACGGGCATTTCTTTCAGCGACTAAGGATTTATGCAGCAGGGAGATTGTTCATTACAATATCGGCAGCAGCATAGTGATGAGTCTTGCTTCTTCAGGATTGGAAAGTAAGGTCAGCAGTTTGTCAGAATCGGTGAGGAGCAAATTGATAATACATTCAGACCAAGGCAGCCATTATAAAGATAAGATATTCAGAGATATACTAAATAGATACGGAATCAGCCAGTCTATGTCCAGAAAGGGTAATTGCCTTGATAATGCACCGATAGAGAGTTTCTTTGGTCATATGAAAGACGAGATAGATTTGAAGAAGTGTAAATCGTTTGATGAAGTAAGTTCCGTGGTTAGTGAATATATCCGGTATTATAATGAAGAGAGACCACAGTGGACATTAAAAAAGATGACGCCGGCTGAATACCGACGTCATCTTAATTCTTAGCCCGGGGCTTTTTTTACTGTCCGAAAAATGGGGGACAGTTCAAAAAAGCGGTTTTTTTTTATATCCGCAAATAAACTTCTTTTAAACTCTGAACCTTCCGACAGTATTCAGCATATCGCCCGACTGGATTTCAAGGTCGTTCACCGTTCTTGAAATTTCATGGAGAGCGTTCGAACTCTGCTCAATACCGGCTGAAATTGTCTGAGTGTTATCATTTATTCCTTCTATGGCTGAGAGCTGTTCCTTAATGGAAGATTCTATAACCCCGTTCATCTCGTTCATAGATTTTACTGAAGCCACTATTTCATCGAAAAAGGAGGAGATTGACTGCATTGTATTAACACCGTTGTCCACATGAACCAGAGCCGCACCCATGTCGCTTGATGCCTTCACAGACTCTTTGCGAAAATTCTCGACTATGGTACTTATTTCACCTGTCGCGGACTGTGTTCTCTCTGCAAGTTTCCGCACCTCATCCGCAACAACGGCAAAACCTCTGCCGTGTTCTCCGGCTCTTGCCGCCTCTATTGCCGCATTGAGCGCCAGAAGGTTTGTCTGGTCGGCAATGTCACTAATCACGTTAAGAATAACGTTTATCTCCTGAGATGAATCGGCAAGACTGCTGATGGCGTGCCCAAGTTCATCAACACGGTTTTTTATGACCCCTATTTCATCAACTGCCTTTTGCAGCATCCTGCTGCCCTCTTCCGTATTGTGCTCAGTTTTCCCCGCAAGCCCGACGTTGGTATTAAGGTTGCTGACAATCTGTTCGGACGATCTGCTCATCTGCTCCGTTGCCGCTGCAACACCGGATATCTGCGCCGCCTGATCCCTTATAGTGACCGAAAGCTGCTCTGTAGCGGAGGCAAGCTCGGCACTCCCTGATGCAACAGAATGGGCAGAGGACTGGACTGAAGCGATAATATCTTTCAGTTTAGTAATGAACGTATTAAAATAGACTGACAGCCTGCCCACTTCGTCAGCACTTTTAACCGGAAGCTGCCGAGTGAGATCTCCTTCGCCGCTGGATATCTCTTTCAGAGTATCCGATATAGACCTGATATTTCCTACAACAGGATTGAGCAGAAATCCGGCAAAAACAACTGAAACCGCTGCTGCAGCTGCTGATACGACCACTGTCATAACAATCATCCTGTTCACGCGGCTGTCCGCTGTTGCCTTAATCTCTGCGAGAGTATCATCAATATCGTCAATATAAAACCCAGTACCGACCATCCATCCAACTTCCGGAATCATGGCGGCATAGCTCATTTTAGGCATAATAGCGTCTTTGGATTTTTTCAGTTTTTTGTATGGAACATAACCGCTGCCCTTCTGAGCCTCTTCAATCATCAGGCGGATATATTCCACCCCTTCGTCGTCCTTAACATTCATGCGGTTTTTGCCTTCCAGTTCAGGCGTCATAGGGTTTGCCACAAGCACCCCGTCAGGTTCGTAAAGGAAATAGTATCCGTCCGTACCAAAATTAATGCTGTATGCCAGATATTTGATACGATCCCTAGCTTCGTCTTCTGTGAACGAAGGATCTTTGAGCACCTTATCAGACGCCGAAAGAAAAAGATCCACGAGCTGTTTCAGCTCTCCCTTTTTTTCAGCCATCAGTCTTTCCCTTGTTTCCGAAAGCTCCGCAGCCGTCTGCTTTTTGATGGCGATAATGTTTGAAATACCCACCATGGCGGCGGCAATCAGAACAGGAAAGAATACCAGTAATAAAATCTTGTTCCTCAGTGATTTAGATATCATGCAAAAGTCTCCTGACAAAAAAATTAAATAGGCTTTATTGAAAAAACCGATGCTATAATATTAAATACTATAGTATTGAATCAGTTTCAATTATAAACCTCATTTATCCATAATTAAAATTAAATCACGTTTTTTTATGCCCGTATCGCTGAAAGCTGCCGCAGGCATATATTTCATACTGTCTTTAATATTAAGTTAATGCCAACAGACCATTCACCCGCCCCTACATAATCTGGTAGCTTACTCAAAATAAACACTTTTTTGCTTTGATTCGCATCGAAATAAGGGTATTGTATCATTTCAATACACAATAAACATATATTCGGAGATTCGTATGTCGGAACACCTCAAATCATCACTGTCTTTCAAAATAGGTTCTGTTTTGATAGCTTTTGTTCTCATAATTCTGGTTATCGGAATTACAGTTATTCAGACCGTATTCGGCGACATTGCAAAACAGAACGCCATGGATGAAGCTGAACACCAACTCGCCTTTGCCGAAGACCTGATGACCATTCAGGACGAACAGATACGGAAGAATGCACAGACTTACGGCAGGGTATTTGCAGACCAGTTTAACATGAACCTGTTTTCAATAGACACGGAAACCACAGTCGGTGTCGGTTCGGAACAGACTCCCTCGCTCCTTTATAACGGGGAACTGCTTAACAACAACTTCTCGATTCCGGACCGATTTACAAAAACGACCGGAGCAGTCGCTACAATATTTGTCAAAACAATTAATAAAGACGGCAATAGCGATTTTGTAAGAGTCACCACCAGTCTTAAAAAGGAGGACGGCGAAACAAGAGCAATAGGTACGTTTCTCGGCGCGGCGCATCCGGCATATACAAACATGCTCCAAAACAGACCATTCGTTGGTCTTGCGCAGCTTTTCGGCAGAAACTATGCCACAAGCTACACTCCTATTAACAGTAACGGAGAGGTTATAGGCATACTTTTCGTCGGAATCGACTTCACATGCGAACTTGCCAACCTGATGCAGACTCTTCAGCATAAGAAGATAGGAAAATCCGGCTACTTCTTCGCTCTGAGCACAAAAGACGGTGAAAACCTCGGTAAACCTGTCATACACCCTGCCCTCGACAAGGTGAAAAACATTCCGGCAAATGAAGCCGAAGCGGCGGATATCTTTCAGGACATGCACCGCAAAGGCAGCGGAACTGCTGAATATTCATGGGTCAACAAGGAGTTGGGTGAAACAAAACCGCGGGACAAAACAATAATATACAGCCATTTCGCCCCATGGAACTGGATGGTGGCAGCTACAGTATACGACGACGATATCAAAGAACAGGCAGGAAAAATACGTGCCCTTCTTATATCCGTACTCATTGCAATTGCAGTGACAGTTGTTGCCGTGCTCACATTTACGCTTAAAAAGCTGCTGTCCAAACCTATGGCAAAGATGGTTCAAATAACAAAATCAATAGCCGGCGGAGATCTTAAAGCCGGAAAAGCTATACAGATAACAAGTAAGGACGAAATAGGTATTCTGGCATCTTCATTTAAAGATATGGCGGAAAATCTGAGCGGGCTAGTTATAAGACTACAGCAGTCGTCTGAAAAACTGCACAACCACTCCGGTGAATTTACTGTGACTGTCAACGGACTCACAGACAAAATAGGAGAACACAAAGACCATATACAACAGATAGCTTCCAGCGCATCGGAACTCTCCGCCACAACTGCCGATATATCATCAAACCTTTCCAGAAACGCCGAGGATGTTGAAAGCACCCTTAATAAGGCGAAAGAAGGGGAAAGGCTTATCCTCATATCAAAAAACAGCACATATTCAATTGCAGATATAGTTGGAACAACCACTGAAACTGTTGTTACGCTTGGGGAAAAATCCGGCGAGATTGACAATATAATCAATGTTATAAAAGACATAGCCGACCAGACAAACCTTCTTGCTCTTAACGCCGCAATTGAGGCGGCGCGGGCAGGCGACCACGGCAGAGGCTTTGCAGTGGTTGCAGACGAGGTGCGGAAACTTGCAGAAAAAACATCACAGTCAACATCAGAAATAGCAGCGATGGTTGAGGAGATACAGACATCTGTCAAACTGGCAGTTCAGTCCATGTCGGAGGTGAACTCTAAAGTGAACGACAATGTTACGTCTGCTGAAAATATATCGCAGTTTCTCAACGGACTTATCGGCCAGTTGAACAGCTTTAACGACAGTTTTCAGCATCTTGCCGCTTCAACGGAAGAGATGGCGGTGACATCCGAAACAATAAGCGAAAATCTTGAGGGGATTGCCGTTTTCTCTGAAGAACTGGAAAAAGCTGCAGATCATATCAATTCCGGTTCGAAATCGCTGGAGGCTGAATCAAACGAAATGACGGAAGAACTTGCAGTATTTAAAATATAGACGTGTCAGATAAACATGGGCAGGCGGATTATAAAAACAGTACCGGTATCTTTGCCGGTGCTGAAGTCCGCTCTGCCTTTAAGATATCGCTCAGTAAGGAGTTTTATGCTGTGGGTGCCAAGTCCTGAACCGTGCTTTTTGGTTGTGAAAGATTTGCTAAATATCCGGTGGCGGTGCTGCTGCGGAATAACCTGTTTATTATGAACGCTGAAAACTGCCGATGAATCCAGAAGTTTAACGGAAAGCGTTACCTTATCTCCAATTTCTGATGCTTCCAGAGCATTGGTCAGCATATTCATGATCACGCGGGAAAGAAGCGACTCGTCAGATTCCAGTTCAAAATTATCGCTGGAAGAATCCAGATAGATTATCTTTCCGTACGCGCATTTCATATTCTCAGCCACACTGACCACACTGCTAAGAAAATCCGTTGTCATGAACCTTGTTCCGGAGACGATAAGCTCGTGCATTTCCGCCGCTTTCAGTGTTTTATGGGCGGAAAGTTCGTTGATAAGCTGCTCTGATGTGGCAACCAATAATCTGTTCAGCTTCTCTTTCTGATCATTGTCATCAAACACACTGTCATCCATAATTAGCCTGAGCATAGAATGGATGCCTCCGGCAATGTTCAGAATATCATGAAAAAATACCTGTTCAAGTACCTTCATGCGCTTTTTCTGCCCTATATCGCACAGAGAGAACAGAGTATAGTTCGTCCCCCTGAACTCAAAGGGCTTGCTGCTTATCTGAAGTTCGAATGTTTCACCGTCAACAGAGGTTATCATACATTCATCTATGCGCTCGTCACCTATAAGCTGAGTAGCGAGAATAGAGTTCACAGCCGCACATTCTTTGCAGAAAAGAGCCGTGCCGCACCCTCCCTCACCAGTGGAATTAATGCACCGAAATATCTCCCCCGGTCTCAGTCCGAGGATATCTTCCGGTTTCTCTATGGAGTAGTTTTTCAATACGGAATTGTTAGCGAAAACTGTCTGGCGTTTGTCGTTGAGTATAAGAATATTCTGCTCAAGCCTGTCCATAAGCGCCTTGAAGATTGGTTCGGATGCAATGTGCCGATACACTTCCAGAATTGTGTCGTTGTTGTCCCGCTCTGCCGGAGCAAAATTCGTATGCAGCATATGTTAGTATAGAGGATAACTTTTTAGCTAACAAGTGATATGTACCATGTTTGATTTAAGGCCGGCTCACATCCGGCACCTGTAAGAATGATAATAAGCCCGCATGAGATTACCGAGCCGCTGGTGCTCTCCGCAGAGGAGCATTTTCAACTGCATTTTTAACAGAGTAATTCATGGCAGCATCTTCTGATAAGAACAATGAATAGGATGCCTTATAACAGGCAGCTGAAAAAAAAGCCGCTCATCTGAGCGGCTTCTGTTAACTATCTTCCAATTTCAGCTTAACCCTGGTCATGATATCCTCTGCCTCGGAAAGTCCCCAGCAGAGAGGCTTTTTGTTCAGAGAAACGTAGGGCAGAGGCAGTCTTCCGTCCACAATGGTCTCAATGTCGTTGATGTAGTCAAGTATCTCCGGCGACGATACGTCGATGTACCTGAAATCAATTTTACCAAGCCCGTATTGTTGTGTCAGAAGCGCATCCAGCCTGTAGGAAAGCTGTTCATAAGGGTCGTCGTGTGTCCCACAACCTGTGGGAAAATACGAAGGGCTTCAGCCTGAAACAAATTCCATGCTGCTGCCGAACATACGGATAACAATTTTCTCTTCCATAAATCACTCCGTTATTCGCCGTTTTTATAAATCGTCGGATACTGACCGGAGAAGCAGGCGTGACAGTAGTTTGTGCTGCCAACGCAGTCCAGAAGCCCTTCAAGGCTGAGGTATCCGAGACTGTCAGCGGTTATGTATTTTCTGGTCTCCTCTATTGTGTGTGTAGAGGCAATCAGTTCCTTTCTGGTCGGTGTATCTATACCGTAGAAGCAGGGAAATGCCGTTGGGGGTGAGCTGATGCGCATATGCACCTCTTTTGCGCCCGCCTCGCGAAGCATCTTTACGATCTTACGGCTTGTCGTTCCTCTTACTATTGAATCGTCAACAACGACAACCCTTTTTCCCTCTATAACCTCCCTTACGGGGTTCAGCTTTATCTTAACTCCGAAGTGTCTGATGGACTGGCTCGGTTCGATAAAGGTTCTGCCGACGTAGTGGTTACGCATAAGCCCCATCTCGAAAGGTATGCCGCTCGCCTCGGAATAGCCAAGTGTGGCAACAACGCCGGAATCCGGCACAGGGATAACCACATCCGCCTCAACAGGCGTTTCGTTCGCAAGCCATCTGCCGAATTTTTTGCGAACTTCGTATACGTTGCGTCCGAAAAGGTATGAATCAGGGCGTGCAAAGTATATATGCTCGAATATGCAGGGTTTAGGTGTGGTCTTCTCGAAAGGAAAGATGGATTTTATACCGTCGTCGTCGATGATGACCATCTCGCCCGGCTCTATCTCCCGCACAAAACTTGCCTCTATAAGATCCAGAGCAACGGTTTCCGATGCAAGGATATATCCGTTGTTTTTCAGCTTGCCGAGAACCAGAGGACGCATACCCATGGCATCGCGTACTCCTATCATCTTGTCGTTTGTCATTATCAGCAGTGAAAAAGCGCCCTTGAGTTTGCGCAGAGAATCGGTTATAGCGTCGGTAAGGTTGTCCTTGCCGCATTTTGCAATGAGGTGGACTATGACCTCCGAGTCGGATGTGGAACCGAATATTGCGCCTCTTGCAACAAGTCCAGCTTTAATCTCGTCGGCGTTAACAATGTTTCCGTTGTGCGCCAGAGAAATCTCACCGAAATTTATTGTAACGGTTATGGGCTGGGTATTCGCCAGAGCGGAAACGCCGGTCGTGGAATATCTGTTATGCCCGATGGCTATATCGCCCTGAAGTTTATCAAGTTTCTCCTGGCTGAAAATATCAGCCACGAGTCCCATACCTTTTTCATATGTTATATGCTTGCGGTCGGTGACGGCGATTCCCGCGCCTTCCTGTCCTCTGTGCTGGAGAGAATAGAGCGACAGATATACCAGATTTGCCGCCTCTCTGTTTCCGTGAACTCCTGCTACCCCGCATTCTTCATGAAATTTATCAAAAATCATTTCATTCTGTCTCCGATACTGTTTTTCCAAATTTTTTCAAGATCAGACACTTTTGCGGAAATCACTTTTTCGCTTTTGTTTGCTATTTCAATGAGACCGCTGCATGTCCGTCCTATCTTCGATATAGGCAGATTATATTTTTCCGCAAGGGCTGTTACAACCTGTGCGTTATTTACGTCGATTTCAAGAATGACCCGTCCGTGGTTTTCACCGAAGAGAAGTGCGTCCGCACGGATGCCGCTTTCAAGTTTGACATTGACACCGACATTGTCGCCGCCGAAACACATCTCGCACAGAGCCACGGCAAGACCGCCCTCCGAAACGTCGTGTGCAGCCTTGACAAGTCTTTTGTCCGCTGCATCGCACATGAAATCTATGATGTTCTTCTCACGCTCAAGGTCAACCTCAGGCGCGTCTCCGCGCTCATATCCGTGCACCGCGGCGAGATATTCGCTGCCGCCGATGTATCCGGTGTTCTCACCGATGAGATAAACGGCGCTCTCCATGCTTGTGAAGTATGAGCCGATGCGCTTCGTAACGTCGTCGAACACGCCCACCATTACGATTGTGGGAGTGGGGTATATCGGTTTGCCCTCTGTTTCATTGTAGAGGGATACGTTACCGCTGATTGCGGGGGTTTCAAGCACTTTCGCAGCCTCAGCCATACCTTCCACAGCGGAAACGAACTGCCACATGATATCCGGTTTTTCAGGGTTTCCGAAGTTCAGACAGTTGGTAAACGCTCTGGGGCGAGCACCGCTTACGGCAACGTTTCTGGCTGATTCAGCTATGGCAGCCTTTCCGCCTTCATATGGATTCAGCAGACAGAATCTGCTGTTGCAGTCACTTGAAATGGCGATGCCCTTCTCTGATTCGTTCAGCCTTATAACAGCCGCATCGGAACCGGGAAGCTGTACGGTACCAACACGAACCATGTGATCGTACTGGTTCCATACCCAGCGTTTGGAAGCTATGGTTTCGTTGGCAAGCAGGTCTTCGAGAACCTTTTGCAGGTTCGAAGGCGCATCCACCTTGGGCAGACGCTGAAGCTCGTCCATATATTCGCCTCTGGCATAGGGTCTGTTGTATTTGGGCGCTTCGTCCGCAAGGGGCGCAGCCTCCAGAGCCGCAACCTCTTCTCCGTCCCAGAAAAGCCTTACATACCCGTCGTTCGTCACCTCACCGATAACAACCGCATCCAGATCCCATTTGTCAAATATCGCTTTTACCTTATCTTCATAACCCTTCTTAGCCACCATGAGCATCCGCTCCTGTGACTCGGAAAGCATTATCTCATAAGGGTTCATGCCCTTTTCGCGCATGGGCACCATATCAAGGTCGAGCCTTACGCCGGAGCCTGATTTGGATGCCATCTCGAATGAAGAGCTGGTAAGCCCTGCGGCTCCCATGTCCTGTATACCGACGATGTAGTCGGTCTTCATAAGCTCAAGGCAAGCCTCAAGCAGCAGCTTCTCTTTGAAAGGGTCGCCAATCTGAACGTTGGGGCGTTTAGATTCGCTGTTTTCATTGAACTCCTCGGAAGCCATAGTCGCGCCGTGGATGCCGTCCCTTCCTGTCTTTGCACCGACGTAGATAACGGGGTTGCCGAGACCTTCCGCCTTCGCAAGATAGATGTTCTCTTTCTGTACAACGCCAAGCGCAAAAGCGTTTACGAGGGGGTTGCCATCGTAACAACTGTTGAAATACACCTCTCCGCCAACTGTGGGAACGCCAAAGCAGTTGCCGTAATGGGAAATTCCAGCTACAACGCCTTCGAATATCTGGCGGTTTTTAGGCTTGTCCAGCTTGCCGAAACGGAGCGAGTTCATCGCCGCAACGGGTCTTGCACCCATGGTGAAGACATCGCGGAGGATGCCACCCACGCCAGTTGCCGCACCCTGAAAGGGTTCGATGAACGACGGGTGGTTGTGGGATTCAACCTTAAAACATACGCAAAGCCCTTCGCTGTCCACCTCGATGATACCTGCGTTTTCGCCGGGTCCCTGCACAACCCATGGAGCTGTTGTGGGGAATTTTGCGAGATGCATACGGCTGGATTTATAGCTGCAGTGCTCGGAATACATTGATGATATTACTCCAAGCTCTATGTAGTTGGGCATTCTGCCCAGAAGTTTCTTAACACCTTCGAACTCGGACGCGGAAAGACCCATGCCCTTTGCCGCTTCCGCCGTTACTTCGGGGAAGCCGAATTTTTCATATACGCTCATTTGCAACCCCCGATGAATTTTGCTATGGACTCAAAAAGGAAATAACCGTCGCGGGTCTCCATAACACCCTCCGCACACCTTTCGGGGTGGGGCATCATGCCAAGAACGTTGCCCTTTTTGTTGATTATTCCGGCGATGTTGCCCAGCGAACCGTTGGGGTTGCTGTCGTCCTCTGCTGTTCCGTTCTCGTCGCAATAGCGGAAAACAATCTGTTTGTTCTCCTCAAGCTCCTTCATACCCTCTTCGTCGATATAGTAATTACCGTCTGCATGGGCTATGGGGATGCGTATCACTTCGCCGTCGGCGTACATGTTTGTATAGGGTGTGTCGGAATTGTCCACGCGCAGGTTGACATATTCGCATTTGAATTTCAGACCCCTGTTGCGCATCAGTGCACCGGGGAGCAGACCGGATTCAGTGAGCACCTGAAATCCGTTGCAGATTCCAAGAACGTGCCCGCCGTTTTCGGCAAATTTTATGACCTCACTGACGATGGGGGAAAACTTCGCGATAGCGCCACAGCGCAGGTAGTCCCCATAGGAGAACCCACCGGGAAAAACCACGAGGTCAACACCCTGGAGGTCGGTGTCCTTATGCCACAGAAATACCGTTTCGGCACCTATGACATGCTTTAAAACGTGATAGCAGTCGTGGTCACAGTTGGACCCCGGAAAAACAACTACTCCGGCTTTCATGCTTACGCCTCGAACTCTATGGAGTATTCTTCGATGATCATGTTTGCAAGCATCGTTGACGCTATCTTCTCAAGGTCTTTGCGGCAGGAATCATCCTTAACCTCAATTTCGAAGACCTTGCCGACCCTTACCTCACTTGCGAAATCGTAACCCATTCTTTCGATTGAGCTTTGGATTGTCTGTCCCTGAGGGTCGAGAACGCCGTTTTTAAGCCTGACATACACTTTTGCTTTCATTAAAGACACCTTTTCTATGTTTATTTCAGATTTTAGACGCACCTGTATCGGAAGATTTTTTATATCAGAAACCATCCGGCATGTCATTTAAAAATTCAAATTTAATTGGTCTGTATCCCCAGAACCTGACGCACCTTTTCCGGATAATGCTTCTCGTAGAAAAAGTAGTTTGAGAACAACAGAATATTGTTTCCGGCACCGATTGCCAGCTTTACGGTGTCGTCAAAACTGAAATTGTCAGTGATGGCACCCATCTGGAGGTCGTCGCTGATAACAAGCCCCTTGTAGCCCATATCCTGCAACAGAGATATGGTCTTTTTGGAGAGCGTAGCGGGATAATCGGGGTCTATTCCGGAATTGTAAACGTGTGCTGTCATTATCATATCCGCGTAGCCGTCAGCAATAAGCCTTTGAAACGGCTCAAGCTCAATATCGTTCCATGTGGTTGAAACATCTGTAAAGCCCTGATGCGAATCTTTTTTGGCACTGCCATGACCGGGAAAATGTTTCAGGCAGGTGATTATTCCGTATTTCCTGTGGGCATTTATGAAAGCCTTCGCATAGGCAACAACTGTGTCAACGTCTGCGGAGTAACTGCGCTCTATAGCTCCGATTACAGGAGAGGTGGGGTTAATGTTCAGATCTATAACAGGGGCGAAATTCAGATTGAAACCCACGTCTGCAAGATCGCGTGCTGTAAGCTCGTAAACCTTTTCAGCCTGATCGGGTGTCATATGTTTTGCAATATACTGCGCGGTGGGTTCTTCCACAAAGCCTTTGTCTACAGTGAGTCTCTGTACGCGCCCTCCCTCTTCGTCAACGGCCATCAGAAGTGGGATGAATGATCTGTTGTGGCGGTTCAGTTCGGCGATGAGCCTTTTTACCTGATTTCTGGATTCAACGTTGTAGCCGTAAAACACGATACCGGCGACAAGCCCCTTCTCTATCTGCTGTTTCAGCTCATTCAGCTCTTCGTCTTTATAGTCTGTGGCATGGAAACCGACCATGACCATCCGTTTTGAAACGACATCTTTGTCGATTACAGGCGCATCCGCAAAAGAAGTATAAATAGTTGATATGATGAGAATTATAATAAGTGTAAGTTTTTTCATGGCAACAACATAGCAGACTTTTCAAAAAAAAGAAATATCTTGACAAAAAGTTCTTCAATCTATAATTTTTTCTTTCACGCCCCCGTAGCTCAGGCGGATAGAGCGATGGATTCCTAATCCAGAGGCCGCATGTTCGAGTCATGCCGGGGGCGTTTGTTTTTTATCAATAACTTGCATGGTTATCAGCAAGTTATACAAGTCGCTTTAACACACTAAAATCGTTCAAAACCGTTCAATTTCGTTCAAAATTTGAAGCATTTGCTTCAAGAATGCTTCAAGTGTTTGAAGCAGTGGATTTTTTCCAAGCCTATTTCAGACGCTCTATTTTCAGGCATCAAATACAAGACAACCTACTAATAATAAACAATAATCAAGAAAACAATCTAATAAAAACCTTTGTTAACAAAATTGGCAGAAGACTAGAGTATTCCATCTGGATAAAATAGCATATACTTGTGTGCAAATATATGCTATTTTATCCAGACATTACTTGCAAAAAAATTTTTAATGGATAAAATTACATATAGATTAAAATAAATGTAGGCTTTTATATCCACGTGTTTAGGAAGAATAAAATGATAAAAATACTTATACCTCTAAAAGCGGTAGCCGAAGCCATTGAGACCGTAAAAGAGATTGGTTCAACTTTTACAGCCACGCAAACGCTGGAGGCAGGGATTCATCCTCGGACTCTATATCAGATGCGTGATAAGGGAGTGATAGTACAGCTTGCCAGAGGTCTGTATTGCCTGCCTGAAAATGTGCCTGTTAATTTTGATATAACTGTTGTTACTAAAAAATACCCAAAAGCTGTCATATGTCTTATTTCAGCTCTCAGCTACCATGATCTGACAACGCAGATACCACATGCTGTTTCTATTGCTCTGCCAAAAGGAACTACTTCTCCAAAGCTGAAATATCCGCCGATAACTGTTCATCGTTTTTCAAATGATGCATATACCGAAGGTATTGAGACACATACAATCGATAATACGCCTGTAAAGATATATTGTATTGAAAAGACAATAGCCGACTGCTTTAAATACCGTAATAAGATTGGTATCGACATAGCTCTTGAAGCTCTAAAACTGTATAAAACAAGAAAAAGTTTTAACATTACAAATCTTATGAAATACGCAAAAATATGCCGAGTTGAGAGAATAATGAAACCATACATGGAGATGTCAGTATGAGTAAAGACACTGCTGCCTCTGTAAAACAAAAACTATTAAATAAAGCAAGAGAGAATGGAAGACCGTTCAATGAAATTTTACAGTATTATGTTATGGAACGATTCCTCTTCAGACTTTCTAAATCTACACATAACAAACGTTTTATTCTAAAGGGTGCTATGATGCTACGGGCTTGGCAGTCGCCAGAACTACGTCCGACAATGGATATTGATATGCTTGGCATCACAAGCAATGAAATAGATAATATTATAAGCCAAATTAAAGATATTGCTTTAGTTGAAGTAGATCCAGACGGCTTGCTGTTTGACACTTCCACAATCACAGCAGAGGAAATAACAGAAGATGCTGACTATCGTGGCGTTAGAATTTCAATGCAAGCCTTCTTGGATAAGGCAAAAATCAAGATTCAGGTCGATATCGGTTTTGGAGATGTTGTACATCCTGAATATGGTGAATTAAGATTGCCTACTGTTCTCGATATGCCTGCTCCGGTATTGCTTGGCTATAGCAAAGAAAGTGCAATCGCTGAAAAGTTTCAGGCAATGGTAAAGCTTGGCATAATTAATAGCCGAATGAAAGACTTTTACGACATCTGGCTTTTATCAAGACAGTACAATTTCGACAAAAGTACGTTGGCGAAAGCTATCAGGCTTACATTTGAAAACAGAGAAACAGCGTTACCCGATGAAATTGTCGCTTTCTCTGATAATTTTATACAAGAAAAACAAATACAGTGGACTGCTTTCAGAAAACGTTTGGATCACGAGCATATTCCTGAAGATTTCCGAGAAATTGTCAATATCATTAAAGATTTTCTACTTCCTGTGCTTGAATTGATTGTGTAATGTCATACTATATACCAATGAGCTGATGCAGTCATAGAATTAAGAACTTTTGTCTGACTGCTTGTCACCTCATCCACAAAATCATTATAGGTGAACACATATCCTTTAGGCAGTCTATCTATTTTATTATTTATTATTTCAGATGTTATCATGCCAAGAGGCCATATGTTTCTAAATATTTGTCCAGTTTTTTAATCAAAAAACTGGACATTACTCAAAAACAGTCACCATTGAAACTTTATCCATTTCACCGTCTTCTCATTAATGAATCAGATAACAACATGAGGAGACTAAAATGGCTTATCTGAATCAAACACATCTTTTAGGACGATTAACCACAGACCCTGAACTCAGATATATTCCAGGCAAAGATATTCCCGTATGCGTATTCACTCTCGCATCAAACAAACCAAAGAGTGATAACACTCTCTTCATAGAAATTGCTGTTTTCGGCGAATATGGTAAAGCCTGCCATGAACACCTCAAAAAAGGCAGTCTTATCATTGTCTCCGGTGAGCTTGAATACAGAAAATGGGATAAAGGCTCAGAAAAGCACTCAAAACACACTATCAAAGCCAATGATATT
>NZ_JAJUIS010000034.1 GCF_029267515.1 Seleniivibrio woodruffii | reverse complement strand
TGACGCACAGGCGGAGACAAAGCCCCTCCTGCATACGTGGTCGCTGGGAGTAGAGGAACAATTTTACATATTCTTCCCTATAATGCTGATGCTCATTGCCAGATACGGCAGCAAGAAATATATCCGGTTTGCGCTGACCCTATTCGTCATCTCTTTCGGGCTTTCCGTATGGGGAACGAAAACGCATCCCGAAGCGGCGTTCTACCTCATTCCGTTCCGCACGTGGGAACTGATGCTGGGCGCGCTGATATCCCTCGGTTTCTTCCCTAAGACCGAAAAACTGCTCCACATAAATCTTATGTCGCTGGCGGGCTTCATCATGCTCTGCGTCAGCATCTTCACCTTTAAACCTTCAACGCCCTTCCCCGGTTATGCGGCGCTTCTGCCCTGTCTGGGAACCGCGCTCATCATCATGGCGCAGGGCGGAATAGTAAACCAGATACTCAGTCTTAAACCTGTCGTCTGGATAGGGCTTCTGTCATACTCGCTCTATCTGTGGCACTGGCCTTTATTCGCGCTTCGCAACTACTGGGAGAGCGCCAACATCCCAGAATTTTACACTTCTGACTATTTCCTGATATTTCTGACCTTCGCGTTCGCATCCTTCTCTTACTACATAGTAGAGAAACCTTTACGCATTAAAAAGATACAGAACAAAAAACTCTTTTTCAGATACACCTACGCCGTTATGGCGGCGGGATGCTTTTTTGGTGCGCTGGTTATATTCACCGACGGCATCCCCCAAAGGATACCGGACGAGGTGGCAAAACTCGCCTATGTTCCCAACAGCAGGTTCAAAACGAAAGAATGTTATGAACTGCCGGAATCAGCTATCAAAGCAGGAAAATACTGCGGGCTTGGAGCTGAGGATGTTCGACCCAAATTCGCCCTCTGGGGCGATTCACACGCTCTGGCACTCTCTGACGGCATAGATAAGCTGGCGAAGGAAACGGGAACAGGCGGCGTTTTCATGTCAACTTCTGCGTGTCCGCCCCTTCTGGGACTGGCAGGCACAGACAGAACCAAGGCAAACGCCTGCATAGAAACTAACCTTGCCGTGGGCGAAGCGCTGGCTAACGACAGACACATCAAAAAAGTTATCCTTGTGTGCCGCTGGAAAAAATACACCGATACCCCCGAACGTGCTGAGGAGTTCCGTCAGGCGCTTGAAAGAACACTGGACAGATTGAAAGGCAAGGAGATATATTTCGTTCTCGACAATGCTGAAGCTGACTTCGATGTTCCACGCGAACTGGCTAAGAACGCCCTTCTGAAAGCGTATCTGCCTGCACTCGCATCCTCGTCGGATATGAACATTCCCCTTGAGACCTATGAAAAGGAGAACTCCCCGCTGCTCTCACTTCTGCAATATTATGAAGATATGGACAGATTCACCGTTGTTCCGCTTTACAAAGCTCTCTGCGGCGAAAACGGCTGTATCACGGAGCACAACGGACGGGCGCTTTATTACGACGACGACCACCTTTCCGTGTTCGGCGCGGAATACGCCGTTCTTAAAGATAAAGAAATTACCTCAGAGATGGTTAAATGAGTCTTAAATACCGAAGCGACATAGACGGACTGCGCACGCTCGCAGTTATGCCCGTTATCTTCTACCATGCCGGAATGACCCTGTTCTCCGGCGGCTACGTCGGCGTGGACATCTTTTTTGTCATATCAGGCTATC
>NZ_JAJUIS010000022.1 GCF_029267515.1 Seleniivibrio woodruffii | reverse complement strand
GATGTTACCGTAGTCTACGAACTGTGCGTATCCTTTTTTAGAAAGGATGTTCGTGATTGCTGCTGTCAGTGATGTCTTACCGTGGTCAACGTGTCCGATGGTTCCGACGTTAACGTGCGGTTTCGTTCTCTCGAATTTAGACTTGGCCATTTAAGTCCTCCTAAAACTTTTAACTTCTTATTTTGAATGAGCTTTAACTATTTCTTCAGCGATGTTGTTGGGAACCTGCTCATAGTGATCGAACTGCATTGTAGAGGTTGCTCTACCCTGAGTTATGGATCTCAGCTGAGTTGTATACCCGAACATCTCTTTCAGAGGCACCATACATTTGATAACCTGTGCGCCGCCTCTGATGTCCATTCCCTCAACCTTGCCTCTTCTGGAGTTAAGGTCGCCCATAACGTCTCCGGTGTATTCATCGGGACAAACGACTTCAACTTTCATGATAGGCTCAAGGATAACGGGACCCGCTTTCTTGGAAAGTTCCTTGAAAGCCATAGATGCCGCGATTTTAAACGCCATCTCGTTTGAATCCACGTCGTGGTATGAACCGTCGAAGAGGACTGCTTTAAGGTCTTCAAGGGGATAGCCTGCAAGACAGCCTGTCTCCATAGCTTCCGCGATACCTTTTTCGATAGCGGGGATATATTCTCTGGGAACAGTACCGCCCACAATCTTGTTTTCGAAAACGAAGCCTGTGCCGGGTTCCTGAGGATGCAGTTCGATGCAGACGTGACCGTACTGACCGCGACCGCCGGACTGTTTAATATATTTACCTTCACCGGAAACGGATTTTGTAATCGCTTCGCGGTAAGCAACCTGAGGATTACCCACGTTGGCTTCAACTTTGAACTCTCTCATCATTCTGTCGACGATGATTTCAAGGTGAAGCTCGCCCATACCGGCGATGATAGTCTGACCTGTTTCCTCGTCAACGCGCACTCTGAAAGAGGGGTCTTCCTGAGCGAGTTTCTGGAGGGCAACGGAAAGTTTATCCTGATCGCCTTTAGTCTTAGGTTCAACGGCAACTGAAAGCACGGGTTCGGGGAACTCCATTGCTTCAAGGATGACCGGTTTGCTTTCGTCGCAAAGAGTGTCGCCCGTGATGGTGTATTTAAGACCGACTGTGGCGCAGATATCGCCCGCGCAGATCTCTTTAATTTCCTCACGTTTGTCGGCGTGCATTTTCAGCAGACGTCCGATTCTCTCTTTTTTGCCTTTTGTAGAGTTTATAACGTAGTTACCGGCTTCAAGTATACCTGAGTATACTCTGAAGTATGTAAGCTGTCCCATATAGGGGTCAGTCATAATTTTGAATGCAAGAGCGGAGAAGGGTGCGCTGTCATCTGCTGCTCTCTCTTCCTCTGCTCCTGTGTCAGGATTCACACCTTTGATAGGCGGAATGTCTGTGGGAGAAGGAAGGAAGTCAACAACTGCGTCAAGCATTGTCTGAACACCTTTGTTCTTGAACGCTGTACCGCATATAACAGGGATGAAATCGATAGCGATAACGCCTTTACGGAGTGCCGCTTTGATTTCCTCCACAGAGAATTCCTCGCCGTCAAAGTATCTGTTCATCATCTCTTCATCGGATTCACAGATCATTTCAAGCATTTTTACTCTGTATTCTTCAGCCTGCTCAACAAGATCAGCGGGGATTTCCTCTTCGCGGAAAGTTGCGCCGAGTTCCTCGCCGTTCCATATAACAGCTTTCATCTTAACAAGGTCAACGATACCCTGGAATTTATCCTCAGCACCGATGGGAAGCTGGATAGGCAGGGGTCTTGCTTTCAGCCTGCTCTCAATCTGAGAAACAACGTTGAAGAAGTCTGCTCCGGTTCTGTCCATCTTGTTAACGAATGCGATTCTGGGAACTTTATATTTATCAGCCTGACGCCATACTGTTTCGGACTGGGGTTCAACACCGCCAACCGCACAGAAAACGGCAACAGCACCATCAAGAACTTTAAGAGAACGCTCAACTTCAATTGTGAAGTCAACGTGTCCGGGTGTATCGATGATGTTTATCACGTGGTCTTTCCACATACACTGAGTTGTCGCGGATGTGATTGTGATACCACGCTCACGCTCCTGCTCCATCCAGTCCATTGTGGCGGCGCCGTCGTGAACTTCGCCGATTTTATAGTTAACACCGGTGTAAAAGAGAACTCTTTCAGTTGTGGTTGTTTTACCGGCATCAATGTGCGCCATGATACCGATATTTCTCTGCATGTTCAGAGGAGCTTTTCTAGCCACAGTGAGCCTCCGTTACCATCTGAAGTGAGCAAACGCACGGTTTGCTTCAGCCATTTTGTGGGTGTCTTCTTTCTTTTTAAAGGCGTTTCCTTTGTTTTCGGAAGCGTCGATAAGTTCAAACGCAAAGCGGTCAACCATGGTTCTCTCTTTTCTGCCTCTTGAGGCATTGATGAGCCATCTGATTGAGAGCGCCTGTTTTCTGCTCTGTTTTACTTCGATCGGCACCTGATATGTGGCACCGCCGACACGTCTTGATTTAACTTCGAGCTGGGGCTTAACGTTTTCAACCGCCTGACGGAACACTTCGATTCCTTCTTTGCCGGTTTTAGCTTTGATAAGCTCAAGAGTTTGGTAGAATACTCTCTCGGCGACTGACTTCTTGCCATCGTACATCAGGCTGTTGATAAATTTAGTCACCAGAGTGTCGCCGTAAACGGGGTCACCAAGAACCTCACGTTTCTTAGCTACTCTTCTTCTTGCCATGTTAGTTCACCTTACCTTACTTAGGTCTTTTAGCGCCGTATTTGGAGCGGCTTTTCTTTCTGTTTTTAACGCCTTCTGCGTCCAGAGCCCCGCGGATGATCTTATAACGAACACCGGGAAGGTCTTTTACCCTGCCACCTCTAACAAGAACAACTGAGTGTTCCTGAAGGTTGTGACCGATACCGGGGATGTAAGCTGTAACTTCGATCCCTGAAGTGAGTCTCACCCTTGCAACTTTTCTAAGAGCCGAGTTAGGTTTCTTAGGCGTAGTTGTGTAAACCCTTGTACAAACGCCTCTTTTCTGAGGGTTTCCCTGAAGGGCGGGCGACTTGGTCTTTTCGACCGGTTTTTTTCTGCCTTTTCTTACCAACTGATTCAGTGTAGGCAACGTCGCACCTCCGTAAATATTGCTTCGCTTTCGTATCAGCAACCTGCGGCGATCTTCGGGCGCAACAGGACGCACCAATATCAGGCGAAGAGCAAATAACATAGCAACTGGGGAAGGTAAAGTCAAGAATAATATTTCATGAAACCCGCGCCGAAACGAGGAAATACGCCTTTTTGAAATAAACGGAATTCTCCCCGATGAAAAAGAGGCACAGGTTATGTTTTTTTGAAAGCGATACCGAGTTTTCTCATTTTATTTCTGAGAGTACTGGGATTCATTCCTAGTTTTTCTGCGGCTCCGTCGTCGCCGCTTATCTTCCATCTTGTCTGCTCAAGAGTTGTTAGAATATGCTTTTTTACTGTACTGTCAAGACATTCCGAACTTTCAGGAAATGAGGGGCAGGGGTCGTTTTCTATTACGCAGTCAAATTTCAGATGCTTCCCTTTGTTGATGATAAGCTCACGCTCTATTATGTTCTCCATTTCGCGGACGTTGCCCGGCCAGTCATACCGCTTAATTCTTTCCGTAACATAATTAGGAACCGTTGGAATATCTTTTATTCCAAAAGCGTTGCATTTCTTTTCGACAAGGTACCTGACGAACTCAGGTATGTCCTCTCTCCTTTTTCTCAGAGGCGGTATCTCTATAGGAAATACATTCAGACGCCAATACAAATCTTCACGAAAACGCCCATCCTTGACCATTTCTCTGAGATTTCTGTTTGTTGCAGCGATTATACGTACATCAACTTTTGTTGTTTTTCCGTTACCAAGTCTCTCTATCTCGCCGAACTGAATGGCACGAAGTAGCTTAACCTGCGACGCAAGCGGCAGTTCTCCGATCTCATCAAAAAACAAAGTACCCTTATGCGCAAGATGGAACCGACCGTTCTTAACAGTGTCCGCACCGGTGAAGGCACCCTTTTCATGACCAAAAAGTTCGTTATCCACAAGAGATTCGGGAATGGAACCGCAATTGACCTTTATAAATGGTTCATCTTTTCTTAATGAATTAATATGTATATAATTTGCTATAACATCTTTTCCGACACCCGTCTCTCCGGTTAAAAGAACCGTACTGGGAAACTTTGCGATGCTTGAAGCCATTTCAACAACCTTTTTCAAGCCTCCGTCCGCACCGACCAGAAATGCATTTTCCTCAACATTTTTATTAATGAATTCAATAAGATCGTGGCTTCTTCCAATAAGTCTGACATTATCTTCAATTAGTTTATTATAGACCAGAGCACTGAAAAAGAATTTTGAAACTGAATTGACAAGACACTTCAACAGTTTTTTATGATGCCCATTATATACATTGTCCTCAAAAGCTCTTATGACAAGCGCGCCGATTACTTTTGAAGAACCCTTTATCTGCAAAACAATGTCCGAGTTGCCTTTAAGCCCGATAAAATCAAGATACTCGCTCGGAAGGGGTGAATTATCATAACTCATATAGAAAACGTCTTCATCTCCGACACAAATATCTTTCTCGCTCAGACTGGAAGGCATATCAGTTGCGACATTTGACTTCAGCAGAACACCACGCTCAACCTGACTGATGTTATACATCTGATTCGTGGCTTCCACATAACATGCCATCTTGATGTAATCAATCGGCATATAATCGCGAAGAAGTTTGTATAAATTCATCAGAAAATCATCCACGTTACCGCTATGGAAGCAGACATGGGCGGCTTTATCAGAAAAACCGTCTAGATTCAGCATAATAAAAAACACCTCATAATTCACTGTCTTAAATAAGAATTATTTACATATGTAGCGATCTGTCAACATTAGAAATGTGTTTTTATTGCGAAAATTTCTCACAACATAAACTTTTCGAACAGCATAATACAATTCGTATATCTCATGATTTTGAGCAAGTTCAGTAATTTTGCCAAATACGACGATATTGCTCACCGCATACGACGAAAATGATTCCTAATAAAGTTATTATCAATAACATCAACAATGTAGGCTTTGGCATATCTGTTGCTTATACACTTTGAGAATATTTGATTGAAACAATTTAATACTTGATATGAAAAGAGAATATTTTAAACGCACCATTTGAAAGTTTGCACAGGAAGCCGGAGATGCAAAAACCGTTAGCCTCCAATTATCGGTTTTAACATCTTCTTTTCACTTCCACACAAAAGTGATGGCTTCCGGTGCTTTTTTAAGTTTAACGACTTTTTTACCGTTTAGCAACAAGCTCTTGCAAACTAATGACAGTACAGGAAATTTTCAGGAGGCTAATTTTATTGTCCTGTGTCTGTAAATCTGCAGAGATATTTATAGGAGGCTAATTTATGTTGAAGCGATTCTTATTTGTTTTATTGTTCGCTTTCACCTGTGCTTTTATGCTCACAGGGTGCGGACAGGATGGTTCTGACGGAGCCGACGGTTCTGATGCTGATGCTTCTGCTCTGATTGCAGAACTTCAGTCACAGCTTAGCGCCGGACTGATCACTATTGAGGAGTATGAAGCCGCAATAGCTGAATTACAGGCTCAGATTGCAGCGTCAGGAAAAATTTCATCTGTTGAATCCTGCGATACATGCCACGCAGAAGGTTCTGTTTATGAACCCGGTCACAGCGGCAAACTGGCGTCTTCCGGAACCCTTGTCGATTATACTAATGATTGGACAACCACGCTTGACAGTGTCGTAATGGATGGTACAGCAAACACAGCAACAATAACTTTTACAGTAACCAGCACAGGAACCGCTTTCTCCACAACAGGTATAGGGGTTCTGCTTAATATCTATGATACAACCACAAAAAGGTGGTCGCAAATTGCTGATGCAGCTGGTGCCAGCGGAACAAGCACTCTAATTACTGCAACAGGAACTGCAAACCAGTACTCTGCAGTTGTTACAGACGCAGATATCACCACAGCAAATGTTGCAGACAAAACTTTTATGATCCGTATAGCTTATGCAAACGGTAAAAACTCATTTGCAATAGTCAGAATTGTTAAAAACAATATTATTTATGCAATGGATTCCGATCAAAACCCAAGGAACCTTTACAGTGATAACAGTTCCGACCCCAGCTGTGCGAAATGTCACGGCAAAGGTGAGTTTGAATTTGTTTCAGGTTCTCACGCCCACAACCCGTACACTATGCCTTATGTAACAGTGGACGGCGACGCTTGTCAGATATGTCACATTGGTGCAAGCACAACTGCCAAAAACCCCACAACTTTTGCAAGCAACTTCAAATCTGCGCTTGTTACCAAAATACACGGTATTCACGCGGCAGACGGAGCATACAGCTATACAAGCAGCTACGAAGTTGATGCACCCAGCAATATGTCAGACTGCTCAGTATGCCACACAACTGACACTCAGCTTGCAAACGCTGTAGATAATACTAACTTCACATTTGATCTCTGCGCTACATGCCACGGAGACAGTGTTTGGGACAGCGACCCTATAGTTGACGCATTTGATGCAGGAACACTCCCCGGCTTCCACAAAAACTATACAAGTGCAACCGATTGCCAGACAAGCTGCCACGACGGCGCGTCAGGTGCCGCAGCTACGGTCACACTTGAAACTATCCACTCAGAAAACACTCATAATATGGAAGTTTCACTGGGTAAAGATATTGCATATGTTATAGATTCAGTAAGTGTTTCCGGCAGCACAGGTACTATAAAATGGCAGGCCACTAAGTCGGGAGTTGCTCAGAATATTCTCAGCACTTCAACTTCTGCACCGGTTTTCAACAACATCAATTCCGAAAGCAGGGGTGGTAAATCTTACACTCCCGTATTCCGCTTCGGTTTCTACACCGGTGATGATATTACCAATCAGGGTAACTCAACTCAGGGCGGGCAGCCTACCCTGTCTGTAGCTATAAATGCGACAACAACTGTTGCGAGCTCAGATACCGGCTACTATGAAACAACCTTTACAATTCCGTCTACAGTGACCGCAGAAAACGGGGTTGTGATTCTTGAAGGCGTTCCTGTAGTTTGGGCGACTGTAAACAACACCAGCACAGCATTTCTTGCTATAGTGGATTCTGTTTCTAAAAACTTCAAAGTCTCCGACGGCTCTGATATAGATGCTCGTCGTGAAATTGTTGACATGTCACTTTGCAAAAGCTGTCACACCGACATTCTCGGTCACGGACACAGCAGGGTGAACAGCATTGAAACATGTGTTCTCTGCCATAACCCCAACGCCACAGATGCATCACCGAGAGCTTCTCTTGCAAAACTCGGTTATGACACAACTGCTGACGGAAAAACCCAGCAGTCTTACGATATGAAAGTAATGATTCACAACATCCACTCAACTACTTTCTCAGGAACCCCATACTATGTTTACCGTTCAAGAGGCATCTATACATTCTATAATGGTGATGACACTACACTGCCTTCTGACTACGGTACATCTGGAGACGGAAGCACAAGCTGGAATAAAGTGAAAGTTCAGTATCCAAGGTCTATTGCATCATGTAACGCATGTCACATTAACGACAGCCAGTACAGCGCCGATCAGTCAAAAGCAATTCCTGTGACTGTTGATCAGGGCGATGATCTGACAACTCATGATGACGATACAGTGATAGGTCCTAATGCTGCCGCTTGTACAAGCTGCCATCAGGGAACTATTTCCGATACTGTTTCGACAACATCTCACACGAGATCTTTCGGTTATTATGTACAGATGATTAAAGAAGAAATACTCGCTCTTATAAGCTAGTATTTTGGATTTGACAATCAAACAGGGGGCGCTTTCCGGCGCCCCTGTTTTATGTTCTTTTTAACCCGCAGTTCGATATTTCAAAGCTATCGTCAGGCGCGCATTTTAATCTTTTGAGGTCGTTGCACTCCTCGCGAAGACGAAAAAGAAAGACCGTCTCTGTTAACTCTGAAATAGGATAGCAGTCTGCGTTTAGCAGACCGCCGCCCCATTGACGGGAAAATTTTAATTATCTGCCGCCCCGTACACAACGGACATTTTGGTTGCCATCTTTAGGCACAATATTAGTTATACCGAACCACTCTGTAATAGAAATCGCAGCAAACTACTGGCTGTTATAACTGCTGGAAGACCAGACATAAAATTGTTGTCTAGTAAATACCGGACTCATTGCAGGAGCAACATAATCTCTCTCCATAATAGACAAGAGATCACGCCTGTTCGGCAGTCTCCAGTCGCTGTATCCTCCGAGTTCACTGTTCTCGCAATATGTCAAGGCATCAGCCCATAACAGGTTTGAGTTGCTTGCATCATCCTGCCACATAAGCCCCGTGCGTTTATCTGATACAACTTCTTTAGTATTGTCTCTCACATAGTCGGCAGCTGGTTTTGAAGCTCCGCGAACACACCTGAAATTATATATATACCAATTATAATCTGTAGATGAAGTGCCTGTACTGAAATCAACAAACCAGTTACTCGGGGCATAACCTGCATCAACAGTATTCGTGATATATTTTGCATTTGCTGTATTTTGAAATACAGGATATATCCACGGAGCCGCACCGCCGTAATCAACTATAGTTTCCAGTTCTTCAATCGTAGGCAGTCGCCAGTCTGAGAAACCTCCGGATGTCATGCCGCTACATTGCAGAACAGCTAAATTAACATCGAAGACGTCTGTGGCCGCCGCCGCATCATCCTGCCACATGAGCCCGTTCAGGTTGTCTGTGACAATGTTTGTTGCGTCGTCCCTGGTGAAATCTGCCGTAGCACCCGCCTGATATGCGCCGTCCTGCCCGCTTGCCAGACATGCCGCAGCATCAAGAAGTGTTCCCGCTGTGTCCCAGCAGCTTGTCTGACCTGTCTTTGTAAGTAACCATGTGGCAACCGAAAGATTGAACTTCAGAGTGGACACGCCGCCCATTCTACCATCCGATACCGTTATGGTTATATTGTCATAAATGCCTATTTCGGCAGTACCGGAAACCTCTCCTGTGGATGAATTTATTGTCATCCAGTTCGGGTTGCCCGATATGCTGTATGTCAACGTATCTCCGTCTAAGTCACTCGCTATGGGGAAGAAACTGTAAGCACCTGCTTTCTGATACGTTATCGGTGTACCGATTATGGTCGGTGCATGGTTGTTTACAACTATGTCAAACGAGGCAAGTGATACCCCTGCGCTCTTGCTGTCCGTCACCGTTATCACGATTCCGCTGTATGTTCCCTCGACAGTGGGGGTTCCTGTCAGCGCGCCTGTCGTTGTGCTGAACGTTGCCCATGCGGGTCTGTTTGTGATGCTGTAGGTCAGCGTGTCACCGTTTGCGTCGCTTGCCGTGGGGGTAAAGCTGTATGCAGTGTTTATATACAGAGACGTTGTCGGCGCGCCGCTGATTGTCGGCGCAGCGTTAGGGTTTTCCACTGCTATTGTGAACGCCGCAAGGTCTGTTGTGGCTATACCGTCACTGACGCTTATCACTATATTTGTAAATGTACCCGCTGTCGTTGTGCCTGTCAGTGCGCCTGTTGTTGTGCTGAACGTTGGCCATGAGGGCTTGTTTGCTATGCTGTATGTCAGCGTATCGCTGTCAGCATCAGCACCTGTCGGAGTAAAGCTATATGAAGCCCCTGTCTCTTCAGAGGTAGACGGTGTGCCGCTGATAGAGGGCGCACGGTTGGTCACCGTGATTGTGAATGCCGCAAGATCTGCTGTTGCCGTGCCGTCTGACACTGTGATTACGATGTTGCTGTATGTGCCTGCCGCAGCCGTACCTGTAAGTGCGCCTGTGGTCTGGTTGAACGTTGCCCAGTCAGGTTTGTTTGCAATATTGTATGTCAGAGTATCATTGTCCGCATCCGCACCTGTGGGTGTGAAGCTGTATGAAGCATTTCGGTAAACCGCCGTTGCGGGTGTGCCTGTTATTGTCGGCGGTGTGTTCGGAACGGGAGACGCCGCCACTGTTATTGTGAAGGGAGCCAGGCTCACCGTGTCTGTACCGTCGGTCACGCTGATAGTTATACCTGTATATGTACCTGTAACCGCTGTTCCGGTCAGTGCGCCCGTAGCGGTGCTGAACGATGCCCAGTCAGGTTTGTTCGCAATAGTGAATGTCAGAGTATCATTGTCGGCATCACTTGCAGTGGGGGTAAAACTGTAGCTCTCGCCGTTACCTATATTATATGTGGGAGTACCTGCTATAGTGGGTGCTGTGTTAGTCGGAGGCTCGTTGCCTCCGGGTGTTGTCTGGCATACGCTGTTGCTCTTCTCTATTTCGCATACGGCGCCGACACTGCCGATTCCACCGTCAGGTGCATAGCATGTGAGCTGATAGCTTGCCAGTGCGGCATTTGCATAAGTCATGCCGTATTCTTCAGCCATCTTCTGTGTCATGGCAGCGGTAAGGTTGCCGCCGCTCCATGAGCTGCCGAACTTCATGTATAAGTTGGTGTCTGTTGTCTGCCCTGCGAAAAAGATTACTTTTGAACCTGTTATTGAAGAGAGTTTATCAGATATATCCGATGATGTGGCGCATGTTGTTGACCAGCCTGCGCCTGTGCGCTCCGCTATACCCATGAAACCTATGGGAAGATTTTCAGCATCAGAGCTGAAACCTGTTGGCAAACCGCCTTTCTGTTTCATAGGTATGCTGAGATTGTATGCTGTCGCCCTTTCGGACGTGTACTTAACTTTGCCGTTTCTTGGGAACTTCGCCGCAATCTCGGACGCAGTGCCGATTAAAACGATATCCCCGTATAATCCATCGTCGTCCGTCAAATATACAACCGACTTACCGCCGCTCTCGCTATATGTTATCTTAGCACCGGTAACAACTTGCCCGGACTCGTTCAGAGCAGCAACTTCGTATGTAATGCCGAGTAAGGCACTAGTTATAACTGCCTTGCCTGAATCGTCCGTAACAGAGTTGACATCTGTTCCATGATAAATAACATCCGAACTGAGATTGTTGTTCTGTGAATCGTTGTCGCTGTCAAAACATCCGGACAGCATAAACAACAACGCAGTAATAACTGCATAAATCAGTTTCATAATCAAGCTCCCCATAAATTCTCAGTGAGTATTTGCTTATTGATTTAAGCACTAACATTTATAACTATCAATTAATACAAATGAAATTCTTATAGTAATTTTAGTTAGCGCTCTTATTTCCAATAATTGCTAAATATATTTTAAATAGATGATGTAAATGTAATCAGCTCCGGACAGGTTGTGACAATTGAAAATAGAAAATAAAAAAGGGGGAGTTTTTGGCTCCCCCTTGCAATTATGCGTCTTTGCTTTCTCTGTTGATGAATTTATATTTGCTGCTGCAAATATGTTTGGAGCCCGTACCCGCTGGTATGAGTTTACCCATGATAACGTTCTCTTTAAGTCCTCGAAGTTCGTCCATCTTACCGGAGCAAGCCGCGTCGGTAAGAACTCTTGTTGTCTCCTGGAACGATGCAGCGGAGATAAAGCTATGGGTGTTAAGAGCCGCTTTGGTGATACCCTGCAGTACGGCGCGTCCCTGCGGCGGTCTCAGACCTTTCGACATCATCTCTTCATAAACTTTTACGAACTCGGACTTATAGACCTCTTCGTTAGGCATGAAGATTGAGTCGCCAGCGTCTTCAATAACAATCTTTTTAAGCATCTGACGTACGATTACCTCAATATGCTTGTCGTTGATATGAACACCCTGTTTACGGTAAACTTCCTGAATCTCGTCAACAAGATACTTTTGCAGAGCCTCTTCACCGAGAACCGCCAGAATGTCGTGGGGGTTCACAAGACCGTCGATAAGAGCCTCACCCGCTTTGATACGGTCGCCGTCGTGGACGTTGATGTATCTCTGAACGGAGATGCTGTAGCTTTTCTTAACGCCTGTCTCTTCGTTGGTGATAGTGAGTTTTCTGAGACCCCTTGCGGTGTTTTCGATGCTCACTATACCGTCTATCTCTGCGATAACTGACGGGTCTTTGGGTTTACGCGCTTCGAAAAGCTCTGCAACCCTGGGGAGACCGACAGTAATGTCTTTTGTTTTCTGCGTATCTCTGGGGATTTTTGCCACGATATCACCGGGCATAACCTCAGCACCCTCTTCAACCATGATGTTTGCACCGACGGGGAGGATGTAACGCTGAATTGTCTTGTTCTCCTCATTCTTGATGGAGATACGGGGCTGTTTACGACCCCTTGTGTTGCTGATGATAACCTTCTGGGACAGACCGGTAATCTGGTCGATGTCCTCTTTAAGGGTTTCACCCTCAACGATATCCCCGAATGCAACGCGACCTTTAAACTCGGTCATGATCACTGCTGCGTAGGGATCCCACTCAGCTATCAGATCGCCCTGTTTAACGGTTGCACCGTCGTGAATGTGGAGTTTCGTACCGTATGCGATGTTGTATTTCTCAAGAACACGTCCCTCAGTATCCATAATTTTAAGGATACCGTTACGGTTAAGGACTGTCGGCTCGCCGTATCTGTTATCGACGACTTTCATGTCCTCGGTCTGGATACGTCCACCTATCTTGGCGTTAAGGCTTGACTGCTCTGCTGATGATGACGCAACACCACCGATGTGGAATGTTCTCATCGTAAGCTGGGTGCCGGGTTCACCGATTGACTGAGCGGCGATGATACCCACTGCCTCGCCTATTTCAACTTCGCGGCGTGTGGCAAGGTCAAGTCCGTAGCACATGCGACATGCGCCGTGTTTGGCTTCACATGTCAGGATGGAACGAACCATTACCCTGTCAATACCGGCTTTCTCTATTTTAGAAACAATCTCTTCTGTTATGAGAGAGCTTGCCTCAACGATAAGTTCGTCTGTAACAGTGTCGTAGATATCCTCAAGGGTGTAGCGCCCGTAGATACGCTCGCCCAGAGACTCAACAACTTCAGAACCTTCCATAAGGGCTGTAATCTCGATACCTTTAATGGTATGGCAGTCGTCCTCAGCAATGATAACATCCTGAGCAACGTCAACCAGACGACGTGTAAGGTAACCTGAGTTTGCCGTTTTAAGAGCCGTATCCGCAAGACCTTTCCTCGCACCGTGGGTGGAGTTGAAGTACTCGGACACCGTAAGACCCTCGCGGAAGTTCGATGTAATAGGCGTTTCGATGATCTCGCCCGAAGGTTTCGCCATCAGACCACGCATACCCGCAAGCTGTGATATCTGCGCCTTAGAACCCCTCGCACCTGAGTGCGCCATGATGTAGATGGGGTTATAGAAACGCTCACGTTTCGCGGTTTTTGATTTATCACCGCCGATAGTCTGAATGTTTTTCATCAGTTTATCGGTAATGACGTCGTTTGTTGTAGACCATGTGTCGATGATCTGGTTGTAGCGTTCGCCAGCTGTCAGAGCACCTTCACGGTAATGGTCGTTGATTTCACGCACTTTCTGGTTTGCCTGAGCAAGCAGGTCGGCTTTCTCACCGGGGATGATGAAGTCATCGATACAGATTGAGAAGCCCGCAACCGTAGAGTATGCGAAACCGAGGTTTTTAAGGTTGTCAAGGAACTGCACTGTGTGGAAGTTACCCAAACGTTTGTAAATTGTGTCAACCAGTGTTACGAGGTCTTTTTTGGTGAACAGACGGTTAACGACATCGAACTCGATTCCTTTGGGGACTATCTTATAAAGGATTATCCTGCCGGGAATTGTGTCGTACATCTTGCCGTCCATTCTGACCTTTATCTCAGCGTGGATATCCACCTGTTTGTGGTCAAGGGCTATAAGAACCTCTTCGGGGTTGGCAAATTTCATTCCTGCGCCCTTAGCGTTGCGCATCTCACGTGACAGGTAATAGATTCCGAGAACCATATCCTGTGTGGGTGTCGCAAGGGGTTTACCGTGCGCAGGTGAAAGTATGTTGTAGGAAGCGAGCATCAGTGTGCGCGCCTCAAGCTGTGCTTCGTATGACAGAGGAACGTGAACCGCCATCTGGTCACCGTCGAAGTCCGCGTTGAACGCAGGACAGACGAGGGGGTGAAGTCTGATAGCCTTACCCTCGATGAGGACGGGTTCAAACGCCTGAATACCCAGTCTGTGCAGGGTGGGCGCACGGTTCAGCATTACGGGGTGTTCGCGGATAACCTCCTCAAGAACATCCCAGACCTCAGGTCTCTGCTCTTCAACCATCTTTTTAGCCTGTTTGATGGTTGATGCGATTCCTCTTTCCTTCTCAAGTTTATAGTAGAGGAAGGGTTTGAACAGTTCCAGCGCCATTATCTTGGGGATACCGCACTGGTGCATGTTCAGGCTGGGTCCCGCAACGATAACGGAACGGCCTGAGTAGTCAACCCTTTTACCCAGAAGGTTCTGACGGAAACGACCCTGTTTACCCTTGATCATGTCTGAAAGGGATTTAAGGGGGCGTTTGTTGGAGCTTCTGATAACTCTGCCGCGTCTGCCGTTGTCGAAAAGTGCGTCAACAGCTTCCTGAAGCATACGTTTTTCGTTGCGTATGATGATTTCGGGGGCGTTCAGCTCCATCAGTTTTTTGAGACGGTTGTTCCTGTTAATGACCCTTCTGTAAAGGTCGTTAAGGTCGGATGTCGCGAAACGTCCGCCGTCAAGGGGAACAAGGGGACGAAGTTCCGGCGGGATAACGGGGAGCACGTCGAGAATCATCCACTCAGGTCTGTTGCCGGATTTGCGGAAAGCCTCAACAACGCGCAGACGCTTAGCCAGCTTCATCTTTTTCTGCATACTTGTGGTGTCGCGCAGTTCCTCTTTCAGTTCGATGAGGAGGATATCGAGGTCAACCTTTTTAAGAAGGTCTTTAATAGCCTCTGCTCCTATCTTCGCTTCAAAAGAGTTGGGACCGTTGTCCTCAAGCAGTTTTCTGTATCTGTCCTCTGTAAGCAGTTCGCGCTCTTTCAGAGGTGTGGCCTTCGGGTCTGTAACGATATAGGACTCGAAGTATATAATGCGTTCGATATCCTTGATTGAAAGGTCAAGGATGGAGCCGATGCGGCTGGGCGTACCCTTGAAGAACCATATATGGCAGACGGGTGAAGCAAGGTCTATGTGACCCATTCTCTCGCGTCTTACCTTTGACTGAATAACCTCAACTCCGCACTTTTCGCACACGATTCCGCGGTGCTTCATACGTTTGTACTTACCGCAGAGACATTCCCAGTCCTTTACAGGTCCGAATATCTTCGCGCAGAACAGACCGTCCCTTTCAGGTTTGAAGGTACGGTAGTTGATGGTTTCAGGTTTTGTAACCTCTCCGGAAGACCACTCAAGGATCTTCTCAGGAGAAGCTATCTTGATCCTTATAGCATCGAAAAACTTTTCTTTTTTGTTGTCAAACAAGGTACTCACTTTCATGATTATGAGTCCTCCGTAGTGTCTTCTTCTGTAACTGCATCCTCAGGAAGCTCAATGATTCCGTCTTCGTTGGATGTCAGCAGTTCTATGTCAAGCGCCAGACCCTGAAGTTCTTTGATAAGAACGTTAAAGGATTCGGGCATACTGGGGCTGAATGAGAAGTTTCCGTTGACGATGGCTTCGTATACGGTTGTACGTCCTTCCACGTCGTCGGACTTGACAGTCAGCATCTCCTGCAGGATGTGCGCCGCGCCGTATGCCTCAAGTGCCCAAACCTCCATCTCTCCGAGTCTCTGTCCGCCGAACTGAGCCTTACCGCCCAGAGGCTGCTGAGTAACCAGAGAGTAGGGACCTGTTGAACGTGCGTGGAGCTTCGTATCAACAAGGTGGTGCAGTTTGAGGAAGTACATTATACCTACGGTAACTTCCTGTTCGAATTTCTCACCTGTCCTGCCGTCATAAAGATTTGTCTGACCGTCGGTCTGGAAACCGGCTTCCGTCAGCATGTCTTTAATATCCTGTTCGCGTGCGCCGTCGAAAACTTCGGTTGCAACCTTCAGACCGAGCGCGCGTGCAGCCCAGCCAAGGTGAACCTCAAGGATCTGACCGACGTTCATACGCGAAGGAACCGACAGGGGGTTCAGAACGATGTCAACCGGTGTGCCGTCGGGCAGATAGGGCATGTCCTGAATGGGAAGGATGCGTGAAACAACACCCTTGTTTCCGTGACGTCCCGCCATCTTGTCACCGACAGACAGCTTTCTTTTGATTGCCACATATACTTTAACGGATTTCAGAACGCCCGCCGGAAGTTCGTCGCCCTTCTCGACCTTGCGTTTCTTGTCCTTATAATACTCGTCGGACTCTTTAACCTTTTCGAAGTATATCGCGTTAATCTTTTTGATCTTCGCGTCGAGTTCTTTCGCCTCTGCAACATCGAGCTGGATAAGGTCTGTGTACGGAAGTTTAAAGAGAACTTCCTCTGCAAGAACAGTACCGGATGGGATGCTTGCCGTAGGCGAAGTGTATTCGCTTTTAAGCGTAAGCCCTACGAAGAGTTCCGCCACCTTCTCGTTTCTTGATTTCTCAAGAGCTTTAAGTTCGCGTTCGTAATCCTTCTGGATTGCGATATGCTCCTCTTTCTCTATCTGTTCTGTTCTGTAGTCTTTGTCAATTCCCCTTCTTGTCATCACCTGTACGTCAACGACTGTACCGTGGATGCTGGGGGGAACTCTCAGTGAGGCATCCTTAACGTCGCCCGCTTTCTCTCCGAAGATAGCGCGGAGCAGTTTTTCCTCAGGTGTTGCCTGAGTTTCGCCTTTGGGTGTCACTTTACCAACGAGGATATCGCGGGGTTTGACCCTTGCGCCGATACGGATTATACCTGATTCGTCAAGGTCTTTAAGAGCCTCATCGGAAACGTTTGGTATATCAGCCGTGATCTCTTCGGGTCCGAGTTTTGTGTCTCGCGCCTCAATTTCAAATTCCTCAATGTGGATAGAGGTGTATCTGTCCTCACGGACGACACGTTCTGAAATAAGGATGGAGTCCTCGTAGTTGTAACCCATCCAGGGCATGAACGCGAGAACCATGTTCTGACCGAGAGCAAGCTCACCGTTGTCAGTAGCGGGACCGCCCGCAAGGAACGAACCTACATGCACCTTCTCGCCGGGTTTTACGATGGGCTTGAAGTTGATGCAAGTGTCCTGATTGGATCTTCTGTATTTTACAAGTTCGTACACGTCCAGACCGAAGTCCTCTCCGTCCGTATAGCGTACGCATATCTTTGATGAATCGATATATTCTACAACGCCGGCTCTTTTGGCGGTGATAACCGCGCCGGAGTCAACGGCAACTTTCTGCTCCAGACCTGTTCCCACGATGGGGGAATCGGTACGGATAAGCGGAACTGCCTGACGCTGCATGTTTGAACCCATAAGCGCTCTGTTCGCATCATCGTGCTCAAGGAAGGGGATGAGAGCTGCCGATACGGAAACTATCTGCTTGGGAGAGATATCCATGAACTGAATAGTCTCTTTTCCTGTAAGCAGAGGTTCACCGAGGTGTCTTGCCGCAACGAAATCCTTAACAAAAGAACCGTCTTCGTTAAGTATCGCGTTCGCCTGAGCGATGAAGTAATCTTCCTCCTCAATGGCGGACATGTATACGACCTCATCCTGTACAACGCAGTCAGAAACCTTTCTGTAAGGTGTTTCGATGAAACCGAACTCGTTCACTTTCGCATATGTTGTCAGCGATGTGATAAGACCGATGTTGGGACCTTCAGGTGTCTCAATGGGACAGATACGTCCGTAGTGAGAGGTGTGAACGTCACGAACCTCAAATCCCGCTCTGTCTCGGTTCAGACCGCCGGGACCGAGTGCTGAGAGTCTTCTCTTGTGAGTAATCTCGCTCAGAGGGTTTGTCTGATCCATGAACTGAGAAAGCTGATAGCTTCCGAAAAACTCTTTAATGGATGCAGACAGAGGTTTTGCGTTCAGAAGATCCTGAGGTGTCAGGTCTTCAACATCCTGAATACTCATCCTCTCCTTAACGGTTTTTTCCATTCTGGAAAGACCGATACGGATATGGTTCTGAAGCTGTTCGCCCGCTGCTCTGACACGTCTGTGACCAAGGTGGTCTATGTCGTCTACGCGGTCGAGTCCTTTACGGATGTTCTCCAGAACGCGGATGGTCTCGACAATGTCCTCTTTTGTAAGAGTTGTTGTGTCAAGATCAACAGCAAGACCGAGTCTCTTGTTAATCTTCAGCCTGCCAACTTTTGACAAATCATATCTTTTCGGGTTAAAGAAAAGGTTGTCGAAAAGGTTTCTGGCTGTTTCCTCCGTTGCGGGTTCACCGGGACGGAGTTTTTTGTATATGTCGATAAGTGCCTCTTCCTGAGTTTTCACCTTGTCAGCCGCGAGGATATCCCTCATTACGCTGTCGGCGGTGAGTCTGTCGATGAAGAGAACTTTGAAGCTCTGTACGTTTGCTTCTTTTATCTTGTCGAAAAGCTCAAGAGTAACCTGAGTGTTCGCTTCGATAAGAACTTCGCCGAAGCTGTCAAGCACGTCTTCCGCAAAGAATGTGTGCTCGATATCGTCAAAAGTAATGGGCAGTCTTGAGATGCCCGCTTTTGCGATACGCTTTCTTGAAGCCTTAGTGATTTTATGTCCTGCCTTAACGATTACGTTTCCTTCCTCGTCAAGGATATCCTGACTGTTGCGCAGTCCCAGAACTATATCCTCATTAAACTCTTTGAACATTGCTTCGCCTTCGAAGAAAACGTTCTCTTTTGTATAGTAAATATTGAGGATGTCCTGTTCTGTGTAGCCAAGGGCTTTCAGAAGGACTGTCGATGGAATCTTACGCTTTTTGTCGATGCGGACATACATTATATTCTTCGAGTCGAAGTCAAAATCTATCCATGAACCCCTGTAAGGGATTATTCTCGCGCTGAAAAGGTGCTTCTCGATAACGCCTTTTGAAGATGTAAGATCTTCAAAAAAGATACCGGGCGAGCGATGGAGCTGATTTACGATAACCCTTTCGACACCGTTGATAACAAACGTACCGCGGTCAGTCATAAGGGGAATATCGCAGAGATAGACCTCCGATTCCTTGGCAGAAACAACTGATTTCTCACCTGTTTCCTCGTTGACATCATAAGTTACCAGCCTGACTTTGATTTTCAGCGGGGCAGCATATGTTGTACTTCTGTCAATGGCTTCCGAGGGTGTATATTTGTGTTTCTCTATTGTATAGCTGATATACTCCAGCACGGCGGTCTCGTTAAAGTCCGTGATGGGGAATATCTCTCTGAAGACCTCTTCCAGTCCTTTAAGTTTACGGCTATCGGGTCCTGCTTCGGCCTGCAGAAACTCTACATAGGAATCTTTCTGCACCTCAATGAGATCCGGAATATCAATAACTTTATTGATTCGGGAAAAGTTGCGTCTCTCGGTGGGTTTGCTGGTTAAATTCATTCGTTTCACCTTCCGGTAAAATTATTAACGAAAGAGGGGGGAGCAGTGCTCCCCCTTGTTAGGATTGCTTGTTTAACAGTAACTTAGAAGGAAGTTGTTACTTAACTTCAACAGTTGCGCCTGCTTCTTCAAGTTTAGCTTTGATAGAAGCTGCTTCCTCTTTAGTTACGCCCTCTTTAACGGGCTTCGGAGCTTCGTCAACAACAGCCTTAGCCTCTTTCAGTCCAAGACCTGTCAGCTCTCTTACAACTTTGATAACCTGAACTTTTTTGTCGCCGCCATCTTTGATGATTACAGCAAATTCAGTTTGCTCTTCAACAGCTTCTGCTGCTGCAGCGGGAGCTGCAACCATAGCTGCTACGGGAGCTGCTGCAGAAACGCCGAACTTGTCTTCAAGTTCTTTTACGAAATCAGCAAGCTCGATTACAGTCATTTTCTCGATAAACTCTACTACTTGTTCCTTAGTTACAGACATCTGTGTCCTCCATTAATTCTGTTTTTTATCTTTCACAGCGTTCAGGACGTTCAGCAGGCTTCTCGGTATATTTGCAAGAAGCGATACGAAGTTGACGACAGGTGCGTTCATGGAACCAAGCATCTTAGCGAGCAGTTCTTCACGGCTCGGCAGATCTGCCAGTTTGTTCACATCTTCAGCTGTGAGCTTGCTACCGTCAAGGTAGCCGGCTTTAATCTTAAACTTATCATAGGACTTGGCGAATTTCTTAAATTCTTTGGCGACAGCGGCAACGTCGCCTTTTACGATAGCGCATGTGGTCGGCTCTTTCAGATTTTCATCCAGAGCGGTAATATTGTTGTTGTGAAGGGCAATTTTCAGAAGCGTGTTCTTGACTACTTTGAAATCACTTCCCTGTGCTTTGATAGCTGCACGGATAGCAGTTATCTGGGGGAAGGTAAGGCCCTTGTAGTTTGCCAAGAACAGCGCATCGGCACCTTTAACCTGTTCGGAAAGTGCACTTACTAATTCTTCTTTATCAGCTCTTTTCACGCTGTTCCTCCGTTTCCGGTTGTCTATTGCAACCGATTTCCGCAGGATTTATCACGCCCTGTTGCAGACGCAACCTGCTTCTTTAACCGAATATTTTCCTGTGTTACAGATCGTTGACCAGTTTGTGGTGGTCTACTTTTACGCCGGGTCCCATGGTAGCTGAAAGGGTTATACCCCTGACGTAATGTCCTTTTGCTGAGGACGGCTTCATCTTGATAAGAGTATCAAGCAAAGCTCTGATATTTTGTTCGAGTTTGTCCAAATCGAAGCTCTTTTTGCCTACTGTAGTGTGAATGATACCGACTTTATCCACGCGGAATTCAATCATACCGGCTTTAAGCTCCTTCACAACTTTTGCCACATCTGCCGTTACCGTACCGACTTTGGGGTTAGGCATAAGTCCACGGGGTCCGAGAACTCGTCCCAGTTTACCTACCTGAACCATCATGTCGGGAGTTGCCACTACTTTGTCGAATTGCGTCCATCCGCCCTGGACCTTGTTGATAAGTTCGTCGTCACCTGCGAAATCAGCGCCTGCATCAAGCGCTTCTTTCTGTTTTTCGCCTTTGCAGAATACAAGAACCTTTACATCTTTTCCTGTACCGTTGGGAAGACTTACGGAACCGCGAACCATCTGATCAGCGTGCTTGGGGTTAACGCCAAGTTTGATAGCGATGTCGATGGATTCGTCGAATTTTGCGAAAGCGGCTTCCTTAGCGAGAGCTATAGCCTCTCCCAGATCGTAAGATTTTTCAGCGTCAATCTTACCTGAGGCAGTCTGGTACTGTTTTCCTCTAGCCATGTTTCACCTCAAAAAAATTAGTCTTTAACTTTGACACCCATGCTGCGCGCTGAACCGGCAACGATTTTCATCGCCTGCTCAATGTCAGTGGTGTTCAGGTCGGGCATTTTTGCCTCTGCAACCTTCTGGAGCTGTTCTTTTGTCAGTGTTCCGGCAACGTCTTTCTTAACGTTTGTCGCACCGCTTTTGATTCCCAGCTCTTTTTTGATCATGTCCGATACGGGAGGAGTTTTTGTCACAAAAGTGAAACTTCTGTCCTCGTAAACGGTGATGACCACGGGAATGATCCAGTCGCCCATGTTCTGGGTTTTCGCGTTGAACGCTTTGCAGAATTCCATGATGTTCACGCCTCTCTGACCGAGTGCGGGACCAACGGGGGGCGAGGGGTTAGCCTTGCCGGCAGGAATTTGCAGCTTAACGCTTCCTGTTACTTTCTTGGCCATTTATAAACCTCCGAATCAGGGATTTACCCTATCCGCTTAACCTGAAGATAATCAAGTTCGACAGGTGTTTGTCTTCCGAAAATGCTGACGATGACTCTGACTTTTTCTTTGTCGGGGTTAACGTCTTCAACTGTTCCTGTGAATCCGAGGAAGGGTCCGTCCACAACCTCAACCTTGTCGCCTTCCACATAGCGGGAAGCGATTCTGGGAGCCTGTGATTTGGCGAGATCAATCATCGCCTTGACATCCTGCTCGGGGATCGGAACGGGGTTGATGCCGCCCACGAAGCCGGTCACCTTGGGAATGCTTTTGACAACATGCCAGTTGGATGTGGTCATCTCCATATGGACGAGTATGTAACCGGGGAAGGTCTTCTTCTTACTGATTTTCTTTTTGCCTTTCTTCAGCTCCACAACGTCTTCCGTAGGAATAAGAACATCGTCTATCTGATCTTTCAGATTCTCGTTCTTAACCTTTTCCTCAAGGAGCGTGACAACACGCTTCTCGAAGCCGGAATATGTGTGTACTACATACCACTGTTTTGCCATGTTGATGTACCTAGTATAAAAACTGAGTGAGCTTGGCGAGACCGAAGTCCACAATACCCATGAACACTGACAGAACTATACAGATAGCTATGACAACGCCTGTCGTACCTATGGTCGCTTCTTTGGTAGCCCATACAACCTTTTTCAGTTCTTCTTTAACTTCGTTGTAAAACTCAGTTACCTTGATCATGTTTTTAAGCTCTTTTTTTATAAATTTATGGCAGGCCAGAGAAGACTCGAACTTCCAACCCCCGGTTTTGGAGACCGGTGCTCTGCCAATTGAGCTACTAGCCTGCAATTCTTTTAAGCGTCTGTGCTTACTTTGTTTCTTTATGAAGAGTGTGCTTGCGGTCGCGAGGACAGTACTTCATGAATTCCAGCTTGCCTGTGGTGGTTTTTTTATTCTTTGTAGTAGAATAATTTCTTTCTTTGCACTCGCTGCAAGCAAGTATGACTTTCTCTCTCATTATATTACTCCGAAATCTCAACAACCACGCCAGCACCTACGGTACGTCCGCCTTCACGGATAGCGAAGCGAAGACCGGGATCCATTGCGATGGGTGTGATAAGTTCAACATCACAGGAGATGTTATCGCCGGGCATTACCATCTCTACGCCTTCAGCAAGAGTGATGATACCGGTTACGTCTGTGGTTCTGAAGTAGAACTGAGGTCTGTAACCTGAGAAG
>NZ_JAJUIS010000032.1 GCF_029267515.1 Seleniivibrio woodruffii | reverse complement strand
TAACGTCGTTCCAGTCCTTACAGGCAACCACACAGGCGTGGCAGCCCATACATCTATTCTGGTCAAAGTAAAATGCCATCTGTTTTGCAGACATCTGATTCCTCCCTGTTACGCCTTAGTGATCTTCACGCGGCAGTCGTTGGCAGAGGTCATACCCTTGCATATCCTTGAGGGGCGTGCAGTAATGACCGTGTTTCCGTTTCCGCCGATATCGATGCCCTGTGAGTTCTGTTTCTGCCATGCACCCTGACCTATGTGGATAAGTCTTCTTGCAACCCTTTGGGTTACTATGACCGAAACGTACATTTTACCTCTGCCGTTTTCAATGAGAGCTTTGTCGCCTGTGGAAAGACCAAGCTCGGCAGCGTCGGCAGGGTTCAGCCAGATAGGTTCATAAACGTTGTCGTCCCAGACTCCGTCTGTGTATTCACGGTTGGGGTCGAGGAAAGCAGGATTGCCGTTCTTATCTTTTTTGTAGTTCTCGTTCAGATACGCAACGTTGTTAAGCGTTGAGTGAGAACGATACTGCATGTGCCATGTGTGCAGGGTAAATTTATATCCTGCCGCATCCACTCCGGCGGGGTCGTCGTGCGCGAACGCATCGGAAGGATCGGTTACATCAACGGCATGTCTCCCCTCAACTGTGGGTATGTACATGGGGATGGGATATACAAATCTTCTGCCGGCGTTTGCGCCTGTTCCGGCGGTATAAAGTGTTCCGCCGTTATAAAGGGTAGTAAGTCCCGCACCGTCGGACGTAACGGCATCAATGTTGTTATGGTGTCTTGCTTCATAGTCTTCAACCATGTTTGCGCAAAACGCTTCAAACTTGCCGCTGGCGCTCTGAAGCGGGTTAGCCACGGGGTCGTTGCGGAAAGCCTTGTGTGTTATAGCGTAAGTTGAAGAGTTATATGTGCCGTGGAGCGTGGCGATACCCTGTTTAACCCATTCGTCGTATGTCATGCCATATTTGGTTGACAGACTGCCTGCATCCCATCCGGCTTTAAGTCTGGCTTCCATGCCCTCCTGACCTTCGGGATATCCGCCGAGATAGGCATCTTTTATACCGAGTTTTTCAGCGATACCGGTTGCTATCTCATATTCTGAAAGGACTTCTCCGGGAATATCGGTGACTTTGTTAAGTCTGAGAAGCGCCTCAGTGGATGTGATAGCCGCAGGTTTTTCCCCCTGCATTGTTGCAGGAAGAAGATAGTCGGCATATGCCGCTGACGGGGTCATAAAGTGATCCCAGCAGACGATCATTTCGCATTTTGATCTGTCGCCGAAGACAGTCTTGTTATAGTTAACGTCACCGGACTGGTTAACCATGATGTTTCCGGCGGGAACAAAAATTATCTTGCCGAAACCTTCATGGATAGCTTTGACCTGTCCGTCGTTCCATCTTGAATGACCGGCACCGTTGTTGTTATCAACCGCATCCGGAACAACAAACACAGGGAGGTTGTATCTCTGCGCTGTGGGAACGTATGTGAGGTCGCTCACTTTTGTGGAATCGTAAAGAGCTGTCAGCGTTACGTTGTTGGTATTTGAAAGCATCTGGTTGGGGTTGCCCTGAGATGTGTTGCTCACAGGGTAGCCTGAACACTGACCGGGCAGACCGAAGTTTTTGGTCACAACAGAGAATACCCTGTGCAGCCAGATCGCCTGTTCAGATTCCGTGTGGCGCTGATATCCGCAGCCTATGAAAGTACATACCTTGTTATTAAGGTACATTTCGGCAAGCTCGCGTATCTTAGCTGCGGGAATGCCTGTTATCTTCTCAGCCCATTCAGGCGTCTTGGGAAGCTGACCCCAGACGTGTACGGTTTTACCGTAAAGAACGTCATCCGTATTCACGTTATAACCGATGGTCTCAGGGTAAACGGAAGTTCCGGTGTTGAGTCCGGCAGTAACAAGATCCGTTTCATTACCCATAATAAACGCAGACAGAGACCCGCCGGAAGGAACCGCATATGCGGGGTTTGCAGCACGTCCGGCAACGAATGTGTTGCCTGTGTCAAAGAACCCGTACATATAGGTTTTTATAAAATCTGTATCAAGCTGTGCAAGATGGTTCTTCATAAGGTGATACAGCATACCAAGCAGAAGAGCAGCATCGGTACAGGGCATGATATTTATAAAGTCATCAGCCAGTGTAGCGGCGGATTTTGAAAGCCTTGTGTCGATGTATGTGAACGGTACGCCGGATTCCTTAACCTGTGTAAGGTACCAGCCGGCATTTGTCGCCTGAACCATTTCGTGGGGGTTAAAGCTCCACATAACCACTCTTTCCGCTCTGAGAGCATCCTGAATGGAGTTGGCGCTGGGCAGATAGTTTGTCTTGCCCTCAACGAAAGGCGCAACGTGTTCAAGTGCAGGGAAGCTGTAGTCGGTGTAGTAATATGTGTATCCGCCCATCAGGTTGAGAAGTCTGTGCAGAGAGTTTCTCGCCCAGCCTGTCTGGTCGCCTGATGAATAGATGGAGTGCATACCTTTTGCGCCGTATCTTGAAACTACGTCCTGCATTTTAGCCGCAATCTCAGTGAACGCCTGTTCCCAGCTTATGCGCACGAATGTAGAAACGTCGCCCCTGTTACCTGTCTGTTTAAGGGGATAAAGGATACGGTCTTTGCGGTAGAACCACTGTTTTCTGGAGTGGCATCTCACGCATGAACGGTATTGAGGGTCGTCCCCCTGTGCAATGCTTTTGTCGGGACGCTCGTCGGTGACGATTCTCTTCACAACGCCGTCTTTGACATAATATTTGCTTACGCAGCGTCCGCCGCAGTTGTGAGGAGTTCCGCCTGCAATCACATCTTCAGTAATCTTAGGCACTTCGAGGGTTTCGTCCTCCTCCATGTATGTTTTGCCGCCGCCTCCTCCGCCGCAGCCGTAAAGAGCGGCAGTTGCACCGGCAACACTTGCTCCTTTAAGGAAAGTTCTTCTGGTAATAATTGCTTTATCAAGCAGTTTTTCTTTGATGCTCATTTTTCTGCTCCGTTAACTCAGAACATAGTAAAGGGAGCCGCAATATACGGCTCCCGAAAAAGTGTAAATATAATGTTATGCCTTGGGTTTAAAGAAAATCGAAGGCACTGTGTCGCCGGATTTCAGCGTGTTGCCGTTCGCATCCTTATCGGTATCAGGGAAACCTACGACTGTTTTTACCGCTGTGGGATATTTCGCCGCTATCTCCTCTGCTGTACCGAAATCAAGGGCTCGCTGAGGACAGGACGCAACG
>NZ_JAJUIS010000008.1 GCF_029267515.1 Seleniivibrio woodruffii | reverse complement strand
GATAGCCTGATATGACAAAAAAGATGTCCACGCCGACGTAGCCGCCGGAGAACAGGGTCATTCCGGCATGGTAGAAGATAACGGGCATAACTGCGAGCGTGCGCAGTCCGTCTATGTCGCTTCGGTATTTAAGACTCATTTTTCCGCTCTTGACGTGATAAACCTTCTTACAGCCTCCCGCGGGAGCAGTCTTTTTGCGGTGAGCCTCAGAAATGCGTCTGTGGTTATATATATGTAATACAGTCTTCTGGAGAGTCCGGCTGCATTATGTTCCGTAAGTGTCTGGAAGTGGTCTTTATAAACCTGAACCCGTTTTCTGTCGGAAACGCCCCCTGGTTCGGTGACGGAGACAGTCACTGGGACGTAAACGAATGATGCGCCGGCGGAATAAAGGTGGAAAAGCCTGTCAAAATCCGCTCCGATTCGCACGCCGAGGCGGAACGGGTGCTTTTTCATGAGTCCCGTTCTGACAAGCGTGCTCTGATGGGATGTCAGCATCCCTTTCCAGATGTTGCCGACAGGGGCTCCTTTTATCAGTTTCTCGGTGTATCCGTAGTTAACCCTGTAGTCGCCGTATATCACATCCGGTTCGCCCGTTACAGCGCCGAAAACATTTTCCAGAGCGTCAGGTGATGCGAAAACGTCGCCTGCGTTCATGAAAATAATATATGTTCCCTGCGCCGCCGCAATGCCTTTGTTCATTCCGTCATAGATACCTTTGTCGGGTCCTTCCAGAAAGATATCAATACAGCCTTTTAAGCGGTTTATTACAGACAGGGTGGAATTTTCAGAACCCCCGTCTGCGACTATGAGTTCATAGTCCCTGAATGTCTGTGCAGTTACACTTTTGATTGTTTTTTCAAGACCTGCCGAATCGTTTTTTACTATGGTAACGATTGACACTCTTTTCATTACTGACGGCTCAGATAATCGTTAAAGGCGGACCGCAGACCGTCTTCAAGTGAGATGCGGTGTCTGAAACCCAGAGAGTGCAGTCTGGAGCAGTCCAGAAGTTTTCTTGGGGTGCCGTCGGGCATTTCGGGGTTAAACCGCAGTTCACCCTTATATCCCACAACGTCCGCCACCATTGTTGAAAGTGTTTTTATGGAAACTTCGTCGCCGGAACCGATGTTTATGTGTGCGTTTCTGTATATTCCCGTTTCGTCGTCCATGTCCCACGCGTCAACGTTCTCCATTAGAAAGCATGAAGCCTCTGCCATGTCGTCAACGTGCATGAACTCCCTAAGAGGACTTCCTGTCCCCCAGAGATTGAGCACTGTTTTTCCGTTCTGTTTTTCTATGCCGATGCTTTTCAGACACTCAACATGTCCTGTGTCGCCGCAGTCGTCTTTCAGGTTTGCGGCAATTGCGTCCATGTCGCCCTTTTCGAAAAGGGACGCAAGATAGGTCTTTCTTATGAGTGCGGGTATAACGTGTGAACCTTTCAGGTCATAGTTATCGTTGTACCCGTAAAGGTTTGTGGGCATTACTGATATGAAGTTGCAGCCGTATTGCAGATAATAGCTTTCGCACAGCCTTATTCCTGCAATTTTTGCCAGAGCATAGGGTTCGTTGGTGTATTCAAGTTCACCTTTGAGCAGCTGATCTTCTCTGATGGGCTGTTCGGCATTTTTCGGATAGATACAACTGCTGCCGAGAAAAAGCAGCTTTTTCACGCCGTATTCGTGTGCATAATGGATTATGTTGTTCTGCATCCGCAGGTTTTCATAGATAAATTCCGCGCGGTATGTGTTGTTTGCATAAATTCCGCCAACGCGCGCCGCGGAGTTGAAAACGAAATCCGGCTGTATTTTGCGGAACAGAGAGATCGTCCGGCTCTGGTTGGTCAGGTCGCATTTTATCATGCGGAGCTGTCCGCTTTTTATCATCTTCTGATAATTTTTCAGATAGTTTTTGTAGACGGGGGCAGGCTTTGTTTTGTAATAAGTGCCGACGATGTTCTCATATCCTCTTTCGGCGAGCGCCCGCACGATGGCGGACCCCACAAGTCCTGTGGCGCCGGCAACGAGAACACAGTCAGATTTTTTGACCACGGTTTTGTTTTTCACTCGGATACCTGATTAAAGTGTAATCCGACATATTTAAACGAAACCTGCATCCATGTCAATTTCATTTAAGGGGTACGGGCAGTGTCATAAAAATCTTAACTGTTTTCCCGGCATATGATAAGATGTTTTGTATGAATATATTTTATGACAACATCGTGTTCAGCTTGCAGAAATCCGGCGGTATATCCCGCTATTGGCAGGAACTCGCCTCCCGCTTTATCGCGGACAGCAGCAGCCTCATAACCTTCATTGAGCAGAGAGGGCAATGCGGCAATAAATTCCGCGAGATGCTTGATGTGAAAAATGTGATATACGACAGCGGACTGCCCGTTAAGATAAACAGATATCTTCCGGTGCGCCTGCGGCTTGGGGATGGATGTGTTTTTCATTCCAGCTATTATAGAGACTGCACCGACCTGCGGGCGGCAAAGATAGTCACTGTGCATGATTTCACTTATGAGATATATGTGAGGGGTCTGAAAAAAGTTGTGCACACAGCCCAGAAACGCGCCGCAGTGCAGCGTGCCGACGGGGTTATCTGTATCTCGGAGAACACCAGAAAAGACCTTATGCGCTTTTTTCCGGAGACCGACCCGGAAAAGGTTATCGTTGTTCATAACGGCGTGGGGAACGATTTCAGACCGTCGGAAAAATCACGTGATGAGATATTTAAAGAGTTCAGGCTGGCGAGTGACAGCTATGCTGTGTTCATAGGGGACAGGAGCGGATACAAAAATTTTGATACGGCTGTTAAGGCTTGCGCACTCAGCGGTCATTTTTTGCTGGTGCTGGGCGGACGCGCCGTGACCGATGATGAAAAAGCTCTTCTGGATGGCGAACTGAAAGACAGATACAGAGTTTTCGGATATATGACCAACGAACAGATAAAGGATATCTTCTCGGCGGCGGACTGCCTGCTGTATCCCTCACTTTACGAAGGTTTCGGGTTGCCCGTCCTTGAAGCGATGCGGTGCGGATGCCCAGTGATAGCGTCCGACTGTTCGTCTCTGCCGGAAGCCGCAGGGGATGCCGGAATACTCGTTAAGGATGTGACACCGCATGGTTTTGCAGGCGCCCTTCAAAGCGTCGGAGGCAGACGGGCGGAGCTTATTGCAAAGGGTTTTGCTCACTCTGCGAATTTTTCATGGGACAGGTGTTTTGCAGAGACAAAAGCCTTCTATGAAACGATACTTGCGAAGAAATCCTTATAGTCTGCGGGTACTTTAAGCACTGTTTTGTAAACTGTGGATATGCCGCCCAGCTTCGCAACGCAAAGGTGAGCGTCGGAGGGGAAATACACCGCGCAGTCGTACTTTCCGAACGCCAGTTTTGAGGCTCTGTCAGTCAGTTTATATTTTATAAGATCCTTTTCCGCATCGTAATGCACGTCGGTTTCAAGTTTCTCTATTCGGCAGAGTTCCATCTGCTCGTTTCCGCCAAGCATTATCTGTATGTCAACGTAGCCTCTGTGAGACTCGAAAAAGCACAGATTTCTGTCCTTTGTTTCGAATGACTGCTCTATGGCGAACACATCTTTTGTAATCTGAAATCTCTCAAAGGTGGCGGGATTAAACGACTTTATCCGTCGCATGGTTTCAGAAGTCTCATCTTTGAGCGTCAGCAGATATTTTTTTATCGTTTCGTCTGGGCAAGCCTTTATTAATTCGTCAAGAACCGTGATTACAGCCATTTTTCACCTCGCAGAGAAGGTATATTCTGCCCGTTCGAGGCAAATATCAATAAAAATCTGTTGCAGTTCCCCAAAAGGGGGATTATTACAAATTAAAACATATTATGCGGGTGGCTATATGAAAGTTACGGCACTTCTGCCCATGAAGGGCAATTCCGAAAGGGTAAAAAACAAAAATATGCGCGATTTTGCGGGAAAACCGCTCTACCATGCGGTTATGAACGTGCTTTTGCAGTGCCGAAATATAGATAAGGTTGTGATAAACACCGACAGCGAGATTATAAAGAACGACGCGCTGAAAAATTTCGACCGCGTACAGATTATTGACCGCCCCGTAGAAATTCAGGGTGATTTCGTCGCCATGAACGACATAATAGCATATGACCTTTCAAAGCTGGAGGGCGAACACTTCCTCCAGACCCACAGCACAAACCCGCTGGTGAAACCGGAGACCATCGACAGAGCAATCGATGAATATTTCGCGAACCTTGGAAAATACGATTCCGTTTTCTCCGTTACAAGGCTGCAAACCCGCCTTTACTGGACCGACGGCAAACCAGTCAACCATAACCCAGCAGAGCTTCTGCGCACGCAGGATCTTCCCCCTGTTTATGAGGAGAACAGCAACTTCTTTGTGTTCAGCAAAACTTCTTTCGCCGCGGCAGGCAATAAGCGCATAGGCATTAAACCCGCCATGAGCGAGATGAACAAGCTGGAAGCGGTGGATATTGACGAACCGGAGGATTTCGAACTGGCGGAGCTTCTGTATATCAAGAGGAAGAACGGATGACATTGCGCCGCCCGGTCTGGTTTATATTCAGACTGTTCCGCAAAATATGCAAAATCTTTTTCGGCACGCCGCATAACGTCCGCAGAATAGGCGTTATCGGCGGTCGCGATGCCATTTTCGGAGCGAAGGCGGCATGGTATCTGCCGGATACCTTTGAACTGGTGACAGGCAGAGCCGATTTTTACCTGATAACTGACCGGCGGCTGATATTTTTCAATCTGCTGCGCCTGCACAAGTGCGCAGTTGTGGATGGAAACTTCTATTCAACCGAAGAATGCACCGCGTGGAGCTATCTTTACGGTACCTATTGCGGCAAAGACTATTCTGATATTTCCCGCAGAAATTTTTCCGCACTCGCCGAAAAACTGAAAAGTAAAAACAGCGCCTGCTGTTTTCTCACGGGCGAATCTTTTTCGGATTATGAAAGCCATCCCGAAACGCGGGACATGATAAAGGTGATATGCAACAGCGTTGTTAAGAACGACGGGTTTCTTGAGTGGCTGCATCCCGATATCCTCTGCTTTGCCGATCCTGTGTACCATTTCAGTTGGAACGAATATTCGCAGACTTTCAGGCGCGACGTGCTGAAAACCGTGGAGAGATACGGCGTTTACGTCGTTATCCCTGAAAATATGGTAGCGTTGATGCTGGCACATTATCCGCAGCTTTCGGATAAAATCATAGGCATCGGCAGAAACGGTGATTTTAATTTCCCTGCGGCTGAAAATCTTTCCGTCCGCGTTACCGACAATATATTAACCTATCTCATGTTGCCCGCCGCTTCCGCACTTGCCGATGAAATTTATATTCTCGGTGCCAACGGCAGAAGCCCGAATGACAAAATGTTCTGGAAGTACAACAGTCTGGTACAATATGACGGACTGATGCAAAAGGTGGTTGACGCACATCCCTCTTTTTTCCGCGACAGAAATTATGTACAATATCAGAGCGGACACGATGAACTTATGGAGGCTCTCTTCGCATACGGCGAGGGGCGCGGCAGAAAATATATCTCATTGAACGATTCATATCTTGCCAGTATTTCCGCAAGATACAACGGAGTTAAAAATGTCTCTTAAACAAAAGCTGAAAAACAACGAACTCACGCTGGGTTCATGGGTGACGATAGGGCACCAGTCCGTTATCGAGATTATGGCGAGCGCAGGTTTCGAGTGGCTCACCATCGACCTTGAACACAGCGTCATAGAACTTGCGGCGGCGCAGAACCTCATCGGGCACATTCAGGCGGCGGGTATGAAAGCCCTTGTCCGCGTCGGCAAAAACGAAGAGGTTGTCATTAAACGCATTATGGATGCCGGAGCTGACGGCATAATCGTTCCCATGGTGAACAGCCGCGAGGACGCGGAACAGGCTGTGCGCTTCGCAAAATATCCGCCCATAGGCAAACGAGGCGTTGGTCTTGCCCGCGCGCAGAAATACGGCACAGGTTTCGACGAATACAAGGAATGGCTTAAAGACGAGTCGGTTATCATTGCTCAGGTTGAGCATATTGATTCTGTCCGCAACATAAACGATATAATCACAACGCCGGGCATCGACGGAATAATCATAGGACCCTATGACCTTTCAGGCTCAATGAACGTGCCGGGCGAGTATGACCGGCCTGAAGTGAAAGAGGCGCTGCTCGCCGTTGAAAAGGCTTGCAAGGCGGCTGACTTCCCGCTGGGGTTCCACGTTATCCAGCCCGACTATGAAAAACTGAAAGAGAAGATTGATCTCGGATATACCTTTCTTGCGTTCAGCCTCGATTTCCTGTTTCTGGGGCAGAAGGCAAGGGAAGAGATGGGCAGGCACAAGGCATGAAAGTTTTTATCTCCACACACCCGTTCTTCCAGACATCCCCTGTGCCCAGACAGCTTCTGGAGGAGAACGGCATAGAATACCGAGAAAACACGCGGGGGCGTAAGCTGACATCTGCGGAGCTTGCCGAGGATATCAAAGACGCGGCGGTGCTTGTTGCCGGAACTGAGAACATCACCGAGGAAGTGTTTAAGAACGCTCCGAACCTGAAACTTATATCAAGGGTAGGTGTGGGGCTTGACGGTGTGGACTTCGAACTGTGCAGAAAATACGGCGTGCGGGTGGCTTACACCCCGGAGGCGCCCACAACTGCTGTCGCGGAACTCTGTGTGGGTATGATGCTCGACCTCGCCCGCAGGGTAACATCCAGCGATAAACTTATGCGAAACGGCGGCTGGACAAGGCACATGGGGCTGCTTCTTCATAGCCGGACCATAGGTATTTTCGGCATGGGACGCATCGGAAAGAGCCTTGCGCATATGCTTTCCGGCTTCAACGTGAATATTCTTGCCCACGACACAAACCCCGACATAATCTTCGGGCGCTGCGAGCGCATAACCTATACCGATAAAGAGACGGTTCTTAAAAACAGTGACATCGTAAGCGTAAATCTGCCGCTGAAAAAGGACACGCGGAATTTTATCACCGCGAAAGAACTTAACATGATGCAGAAACACGCTTTTCTCATCAATACGGCGCGTGGCGGCATTGTGAACGAGGACGACCTTTACGATGCTCTGAAAAACGGCGTGATAGCGGCTTCCGCAGCGGACGTTTTCGTGGATGAACCCTATAAAGGCAAGCTGCTGGAACTGGACAACATGCTGTTCACATGCCACATGGGAGCGGCAACCACAGCCAGCCGCACGGACATGGAGGTTCAGTCTGTTGAGGAGGCGGTGCGCTTTCTCACAGGTAAAAACCTGAAAAACGAGGTGTTCTCAAATGAATGAGAGGGTCATTGTTTTCGGCGGAGCAGGATTTTTAGGCTGCTATGTCGTGGAAGAGCTTCTGAAAAGGGGCTACAGAGTGACGGCGGCAGACCTTCGAAAGAGCGAATATCTTCCGGCGACCTGCGAGTTTGTGGAATGTAATATAATGAACAGGGATATGGTGAGTCAGCTTATCACATCCGAAGTTTCTTATGTATATAACTTTGCGGGTATGGCAAATCTGGACATGGCGGTATCCATGCCCGTTGAAACCATCGAGACCAATATTGTCGGCAACCTCAATGTGCTTGAGGGATGCAGAAACAAAAATGTAAAAAGATATATTTACGCATCAAGCGCTTATGCTCTCAGTGACAGAGGCTCGTTTTACGGCGTGAGCAAACTTGCCTCGGAAAAACTCACCGAGGAATATTACAGGGCGTTCGGGCTGGAGTTTACCATAATCCGCTACGGTTCTGTATACGGTGAGCGGGCATACGGTAACAACTATCTTTATTCCGTGCTGAAGAGCGCCATAACCGAGAAGAAGATAATCCACGACAGAGACGGACAGGAGGTGCGGGAGTACATCCACGCGCAGGATGCTGCCGCAATGTCTGTGGACATCATAGAGGATGCAAAGTTTATAAACGGTCATATCATTCTGACAGGTATCGAGCGGATGCCGAGGGTTGACCTTTTCACAATGATAAAGGAGATTCTGGGCAACGACGTTGAGATAGTGCTGAACAAAGAGGTCAACGACCACCACTATAAACTCACTCCCTATTCGTTCCACCCCAGCGTGTGCAAAAAACTGGTGCCGAACCCCTTTATAGACATGGGGCAGGGTATTCTCGACTGTATCCGCGAGATACACGACAGAGAGATAAACAGCAGGGAGGAGATCGATTAAAAGGGTATTTCTCTCTCACACCATAAATACTGAAACTCCTGCATACGGCGGAAGAAAGCAGGTTGAGCTGGAGCGCATCTCCGATATGTCAAAGGGCGATGCAGCAAACAATACCCGCATGAACATGAGTGTGCACACGGGAACGCATCTGGATATGCCGCTGCATTTTTATGCCGACGGGCAGGATATAAACTCTTTCGATGCTGATTTCTGGTTTTTCGAAAAACCTCTGTTCGTGGATGTTAAGCCTGCTGATTATGTTATAAGGGATGAGCTTTTCAGTAAGCTCGACACTGTTGACGACGCGGGTTTCGACTGCATAATCGTCCGCACGGGATTTGACAGAACGGACGAGGACAATGCCGATAAAAACTTCGGATTCCACGAATCGGTGGCTGACTATATTCGCGAAAAATATAAAAACGTCAGGCTGTTCGGCATGGACACTCTCTCTGTCTCCTCTTTTCAGAACAGACCGGAGGGCAGAAAGGCGCATAAGGCGTTTCTTAATCCTGAAAAGCCGATTGTCCTGCTTGAAGATATGAAACTGGATATTGAAAATACGGATATAATAAGCAGGGTTATTATATTGCCTTTAAGGGTGGACGAAACAGACGGTCTGCCCTGTACTGTTGTGGGGGAAATGGAGTGATTCAGAGTATAATTTTCGATTTCGACGGCGTTGTGCTGGACTCAATGCCTGTTAAAGACAAAGGTTTCGAGCTTCTTTTCGCTGATTTTGATAAGACTGCCGTGGATAAACTGCTTGAGTTCCACCGGAATAACGGCGGCATATCAAGATTTGTGAAAATACGCTATATGTTTGAAAAAATTCTGGGAAAGAGCATTACGGAAGAGACCGTCATGGAGTATGCCGAAAGGTATTCGAAACTCATGCTGGCGGAACTGACGGATAAAAAATACATTATCCCCGCAACGCTGGATTTCATAAAGAGGCATTACACGCATATCCCCATGCACGTTGCTTCGGGCACCGAGCAGAAGGAGTTGAGGTATATCTGCAAGTGTCTTGATCTAACACAGTATTTCGTTTCGGTTTACGGTTCGCCCCGCCCCAAGAACGATGTTGTTGCCGACATAGTTGAGGAGAACGGATACGACAGATATCAGGTCGTCATGATAGGTGATTCGAGGGCTGACTATGATGCTGCGAAGCACAGCGGACTTATCTTCTGCGGGTTCAACGGCGAGCGCCTGCGTGAGTTTTCGGATTACTACATCGATGATTACGCCGCTTTTGAGAAAGAATATATAAGCTAATGAACTGAGATTGCTTCGTTTCACCCGCAAAGACAGGTAGCTGCCACTGCGGAGAACGTATGCGATGCGGCAGTCTCGTATCAAATAGATGTTGGAGCGCAATTTGTCTGCGATAATAAAGGGTTCGTTTGAATTTATTCTGAACATATACAGGGAGCGCACGCTTGTGTTTGCGCTGTCGGTGGACGATTTCCGCCAGCAATATCTGGGTTCGTACCTCGGTCTGCTCTGGGCGCTTTTCCGTCCACTTCTGTTCGTTGTTACAATATGGCTGGTGTTTTCCGTGGGTTTTAAGCGCGTAGGCAGCGACCGTGTGCCTTTTATCTTATATCTGGTGAGTGGTTATGCTCCGTGGGCGTATTTCGCGGACTGCGTTACGGGCGGAATGAACGCTGTTGTGAACAACAGGCATCTGGTTAAAAAGGTGGATTTCCGTGTGAGCATCCTGCCTCTGGTTAAGATAATATCGTCCTTCTATCTGCATCTCATTTTTCTGCTTATCATAGCTGCAATAGCGATTTATAAAGGTTATTACCCTACTGTCTACTGGCTCCAGCTTCCGTTCTATCTCCTGTGCATATTTCTCATAACCCTTGGTCTGGGCTGGTTTACCGGTGCTGTAAGGGTTTTTACAAAGGACATGAGTCAGGTAGTAAGTGTTATCCTGCAAACCGGGTTCTGGGTCACTCCTATCTTTTGGCAGGCTTCGTCTGTGCCGGAAAAATACCGCGTTTTTCTGTATATAAATCCGATGGTCTATGTTGTGGAGGGATACAGAAATACCTTCATCTATCATAAATGGTTTTTTGAAGATTTCCGCCAGCTTGCGTTCTTTCTGGTGTTCGCTTTTGTTTTTCTGCTTGTCGGGGTTGTTGTGTTTAAAAAACTGCGTCCCCATTTTGCGGAGGTGCTTTGATGCCTAACAGGGTCACAGTTGTCCGCGCGGAGAACATCAGCAAAACTTACAGGCTCTACGATAAGCCTTTCGACAGGGTTCTTGAGGTTTTCAGCCTCACGGGTAAGGCGCACCATAAGGAGTTTCACGCCCTCAAAGGTGTATCGCTTGAGCTGAAACGGGGCGAAACGCTTGGCATCATAGGGCGCAACGGGCACGGTAAATCCACTCTGCTTAAAATAATTGCTGGGGTCATTCAGCCCACTTCCGGTGTCGTGCACAAACGCGGGCGGGTAGCTGCAATACTTGAGGTCACTTCCGGTCTGAAACCCGAACTGACGGGAATGGAAAATATAATTCTAAATCTCAAAATAAACGGGTTTTCGGGCGATATGCTGAAAACCAAATCGGACGAGATAATCAGATTTGCTGAGTTGAAAGATCACATCAATCAGCCTGTGAAAACCTACAGCAGCGGGATGAAGTCACGCCTCGGATTCGGTATAGCCACTTCGGTTGAACCTGATATCCTTATTCTGGACGAGGTGCTCGCCGTCGGTGATTTTGTCTTCCGCCAGAAATGCCTTGCGAAAATAAATTCCATGCGGGAGAGGATGTCCGTAATATTCGTTTCCCACTCCATGAACGATGTTAAGATGTTCTGCGACAAGGTTATGGTGATACAGAACGGGAAGGCTGTTTTCAACGGCAGTCCCGACGAGGCTATAGAGCTTTACCTTTCAAGTCAGAAACCGGAAGGCAAAGCGGAGCCTGTCAGACCTTTTTACGGCGATATCTACCACAACGACGGAAAAATATCGGACGTTTTTCATTCATGGGACAAAGAGGAATACAGACTTGGCGAGGAAATGATTTTCAGCTTCTCTTTCCGGCTGCATTTCGAACCGAAAAACCTGATAATCGGCATCCCTTTATACACTTCCGAGGGAACACTGGTGACTGCCTTTAACACCGACACCTCAAAATTCCATTTTTCTAATGTAAATAATGTGGTAAAAGGGAGCTTGAAGATCCCATGTGTTTTCAATCCGGGGCAGTACGTTTCTGTCATTGCGGTTGTGGACGGACGGGAATTTCTTTACAGACAGCTTAACGGCGGCTTCTGCGTGGCACCGCAGGAGAGGGTTTTCGGTTTTGTGACTATAGGTCAGAAATGGGAGACATATGAGTGACATCAACTTTCCTCAGTTCCGCGGCATACTTCTTGAAAAAGGCAGAATACCCAGAAAGCTGAACGAAAACGCCGAACAGCAGCGACTTCTTTTTCTGGAATACATAAAAAACGGCAAAATAAAGACCGAAGAGGTCGCAGGCTGCCAGTGCGGTTCTGCTGACCTTGAAAAAATAGCTGAAACAGACCGTTTCGGGCTTCCTTTCGGTGCTCTCATCTGTAAGAAGTGCGGCTTGGTGATAACATCGCCGCGTATTGCGGCTGAGTCACTGCCTGAATATTACGACACATTCTACCATGTGCTTAACTACGGGCATCTGCACGTACATGACCAGCAGGCTCTTTTCCGTCTTTGGCAGGGGAACAAAATATACAGGATGCTTAAACCCTATCTTACGAAATCTAAAGAACTTTCCGTTCTTGAGATAGGTGCCGGCACTGGTAACGTTCTCATCGAACTGACCACCGAGGCGGCGAAAGAGGGTGTTACTGTGAACGCAACAGGCACGGAATACAGTACTGATTGTATCGAAGAATGCCGGCAGGCTGGCATAAACATAGTGTATGGCGATCTGGATACGATGCTTGAAAAGGGCGGGAATTATGACGTTCTGATTCTCAGCCATGTTTTTGAGCATTTCACCGACCTTAGGGCGGAACTGGCAAAGATAAGAAAACTGCTTAAACCGCAGGGACTTCTGTATATAGAGGTGCCGGGTCTTTGTAATATAGGCAACATTGCCACTTACAATTTTGATTTTCTCGAATATCTTATCCATGCGCACATGTACAATTTCAACAGAACATCGCTGACGGCTGTGCTTGCCGCGGGCGGGTTCGAAACACTCTGCGCAAATGAAAAGGCAGAGGCGGTGTTCAGACCGTGCGAATCGGCGGAGGCGGTGGATATTTCCTCAAACTATGCGGATATCATGGGATATCTGGAAAGGCTTGTTTTTGCGCGGGAGTTTCTGAAAGAGGGCATAGACAATTTCAGCACAATCCGCAATAACCTGAAAGACGACCTTGCCACGGTTCACCGCTGGCACGAACATGAAAAGGCTGAGGCTGAAAAGTTCGCAAGATGGAATGAGGCGGAGAAGGAGAGAGGGGACATAGCGCGCCGCTGGCACGAGCAGGAGAAGAAAGTTGCCACGGAACTCATGCACGCTATTGACGTACACTTTAAAACGCCCTATACAAGTGTCCGTGCCAAACTTGAAAGCTACCGGGGACTGCGGGAAATTTTTGCGAAATATTACAAGAGGTATTTTGGTTGAAACTCATTCTATACAGTGAGAACGATTACGGATGCGGGGCTTCCATAGCCGCCTACCGACTCGCCGCAGCCGCGGCGAAGACCCACGAGGTCATGTACGTTTTTGAAAAACAGAAAAACGACTATTCTTTATATAAAAATACAGGGATTCGCCCGTGGCACCTCGGCAGAAGCTATTCACTGCCTAAAAAGGTTGTGTACAGGCTTGCGAGAACAATCACCAGATATACCCGCACGGAAGTGTACCGGAATCTTATATTTTCGGTTTTCCTCAGCCGTGTCAGACAGTTTAAGCCTGATGTGGTACACCTGCACAACTGCTATTTCACCCAGAAGCAGATAGCGAAGCTCGCATCCGAGTTTCCTGTTGTCTGGACAATGCACGACCAGTTCGCACTTTACGGGTACAACTATAAAATAAAAGCTCTGGACGGAGAGGAGATAACCTACTGTCCCATTGAACCATGGCGCAGACACCTTTATAAACCGGAGGATATTGCCGGTGATAAGCCGGCTGACGTTATGTTCACACCACCTTCCCAGTGGCTTACCGACCTTGCGGATGCTGTTCTTAAAGGACGTAAAAAAGCTGTTAAGGTTAACAACGGTATACCTTTGGGCGCTATCGTGCCTGTGGAAAAAGCGGAAGCCTGCGAATATGTCGGAATAGACCCCGACAGGTTCACTCTGTTGTTTCTCGCCGGAACGGGTGCATGGAAACGTAAAAACGTGGATGCCGTGATCGAAGCGGTCAAAATGGTGCCTGAGCTTGATATGCAGGTTGTGGTTATCGGCAGTGTTGCTAAGACCGATAAGCGTGACCCCAGACTGGTTATAAAGGGTTCAGTTTCGGGAACTGATGCAATAAGCCGTTATTACAGTTGTGCCGACGTATTCTGCATCCCGTCCATAGTGGATAACCTGCCGAACACAGTCCTTGAAAGTCTCGCCTGCGGGACTCCGGTTCTTGGAGCGGCGACAGGCGGGATACCTGAAATGGTCATAGAAGGGTGCACCGGATGGCTTTTTGACCCTTATGACACAAAGCAGCTTTCAGAAAAGATAAAGTATCTGTATGAGCACAGAGACGAGATAAAGAGCATTGAAAAGAACTGCCGCCCGTTTGTTGAGGAATTTTTCGGGGAAGATACTATGGCGGCTAACTATGAAAGGATATATCAGGAAATTAAGGGTGGCAGATGAAAGAATTTATTAAAAATTCAGTACCTTACAGAGCATACAGGAAAGTGCGCTCAAAACTTATCGACGGCTATACAAGACCTTATAAGGATAAGTATGACTCGTCCGCAATGGAGCTTATTTTTGAAACGCTCGGCTATAAGCTGGCGGGGCGCGGCATAGGGCTTACGGAGAACCACCGCAATATCCTGAAATATCAGAACGCTCATAAAGGCAGACGTGCGTTTCTTATAGGGAACGGACCGAGTCTGAATAAACTTGATCTGACACTTTTAAAAGATGAAGTAACTATCGGTGTTAACAGTATTTATCTGAACTATGAAAAGATGGGGTTTCTGCCCACGCACTATGTTGTCGAGGATAACTTTGTTGCGGAAGACAGAGCCGACGAGATAAACAGGCTTAAAGGAACACAGAAGTGGTTCGGAAATTACCTGCGCTACTGTCTTAAACCGGACGACTGCACGAACTGGCTTAACGTCCGAATGAGATATGACAACTACCCTGATTTTCCGTATTTTTCAACGAATGCGGCACGTCAGGTTTTTACAGGCGGTTCTGTTACATATGTATGTATGCAGCTGGCTTACTACTTTGGTGTCCGTGAGCTTTACCTCATAGGTTTCGACCACCATTATATCATTCCGCAGGAAGCGGAGGTGGAGGGTTTGAAGATAACCTCCACGGGCGATGACCCCAATCACTTTCACCCTGACTATTTCGGCAAGGGCAAACGCTGGCACGACCCTATGGTTGACAGGATGGAACAGGGGTATGCCAAAGCAGGAAAGTTTTTTGAACGGGCAGGCGGAAAGATACGCAACGCAACGGCGGGCGGAAAGCTGGAAGTGTTTGAAAGAGTGGATTATTTTTCGCTTTTTAATAAATAGAAGAGGGAGCTGAAAAGCTCCCTTTTATTTTTCAAGTACCTGAATGATGTCAACGTCAATTTCCGGTGATTCAAGGAAATCTTTTTCAACCTCCCCTTTTATCTCGACTTTTGTTTTCGCCCCTACTGCGACGTTGGGGAAGATGTCGCTGTCTATCTCAACACGAATTTCACCTGTGCCGTCAGTGAAGATATATTTTTCATTGCCGACTTTTTTTGTCAGATAGCCTTGGAATACAACTTCAGCATCGTCCACAGGTTTCTTGTTTACTTCCGCAACCGTTGAATAGGTTTTTGCGGCATTTGGTCCTATATACTGGGCAAATGCAAAGTTGAAGAGGGAGAGTATTGCCAGACCTCCCAAAATAATTGTTCTCATGCTCATGTTAATAACCCCTGATATATTTTAACATATCTTCATGACTGTCAATCGTCTGTTTAGTTCAGAAAAAGTCATGGAAGTCTGAATGTAATGCTTGCGCCTACTGATTTTTTATCAATATGGGGCATGATGGTTACATTAGGTGTGGTCAGAAAATATGCCGATGCGGCTCCTAGCAAAGCTCCGGCGAGGATATCTGTTTCATCGTGTTCGTCCGCGGCAAGGCGCGTCCATGACGTGTATCCTGCAGCCAGATATGCAGGTACTCCGTATGCAGTTCCGTAGCGCATTTGCAGGAAAGTTGCCGCCTGAAAAGTGACGGAGGCGTGTCCGGATGGGAAAGCGTCGTTGCCGCTTTCATCCGGTCTGTCCTTTTTCACTGTCTCTTTAAGGGCATAGGTCGCCGCAACGTTTGCCAGAAATGATTCGGAGAACTGCAAGGCACCCTCTTTGTCGTCGTGCAGAATGGTGGTATAGAGCGCTGCAAGTGGCAGAGCAACCCGCATAGCGTCGCCGGACTTGTCTGCATCATCGTTGTCGAACGCATGTGCGGAAAGTGAAATCAGAAGTATCAGAACAGTAATAATATTTTTCATAAGTACCCCGTTTGTGTCGGAAAATCTAAGCAGAAATGTCAGCCGTATGTCAAGGTCTGAATAACATTTTTTTCCGTATCGTCATACTTTTAATATTTTATTATTACTCAGGTCGTGTTAGTATTGATTATGTTTCATTCCAATGGGAGGTTTTATGAAAAAAATTCTTGTTCTTGTCTGCATGTTGACAGCATTTTATGCAAATGCACACTTTCAGGTGCTTATGCCCGGCACCGACGCCGCAACACAGCAGAACCGTAATATTAAGTTCCAGATGATCTTTACACATCCTTTTGAACAGGGTCCAATGATGGAGATGGTGAAGCCGAAAGCAGTTGATGTTTATCACAACGGTAAGAAAGAGAGCCTCATGGGCAGTATAAAACAGGTGAAAAGAAACGGTAAGAGTACATGGGATTTCATCTACCAGATGAAAAAGCCTGGCGACCATATTTTCGTCGTTACACCCGATTACTACTTTGAACCTGCCGAATCGACTTTCATCCAGCATATAACAAAGACAGTTGTGAACGGTTTCGGCATGGAAGAGGGCTGGGATGCGCCTGTCGGGCTTAAAGCTGAGATAGTGCCGCTGACTCGTCCATATGGTCTTTATACAGGCAACGTTTTCACCGGAAAAGTTCTTTATAAGGGAAAACCTGTGCCCGGAGCAGAAGTAGAGGTTGAATTTTACAACACAGGGTCTAAAATAAAAGCGCCCACAGATACGCATATCACTCAGGTTGTGAAAGCGGATGGAAACGGCATATTTTCATATGTAATGCCATTCACAGGCTGGTGGGGATTTGCGGCTCTGATAGATGACGACGTTAAGCTGAAAAAGGACGGGAAACAGTATCCTGTTGAGCTTGGCGCGCTTATCTGGGTAAAAACATACGGTGTTAAATAAATGCACATATCCGAAGGCGTTCTGTCCGCACCTGTTCTGATTTCAACAGGTGCGGCAGGTGCAATTCTGACTGTTTTCGGCTTTTATAAGATGCAGACCGAGATGCTGGCGAAGACCGCTCTTATGTCCAGTCTGTTTTTCGTTGGATCCTTTATACATATCCCCGTTGGTCCTGCCAGTGTCCACCTTGTTCTGAACGGGCTTGTGGGTGCGGTGCTGGGGTTCTGCGCGTTTCCGGCGATAATGGTTGCACTGGTTCTTCAGGCACTTATGTTTCAGTTCGGAGGGTTCACTACCCTTGGCACGAACATACTTGTGATGGCTCTTCCCGCGCTTGCCGGCTACTGGCTTTTCAGAGCAGGAATGAAAACATCAGGAACAAAACGCTGGATAATGTTCTTTCTGACAGGATCAATGCCTGTGCTGCTTTCGGCGGTTCTTCTTTCTGCCGTGCTTGCATTCAGCGGCAGCAGGCTGTATGATACCGCCAAGGCAATATTTCTGATGCACGTCCCCGTTATAATCATCGAGGGGGTTGTGTCGATGTATCTGTTTAATTTTTTAAATAAGGTCTATCCGGACTTTCTGAGAACCGAATATGAAAACTAAAATTATTATAGTGGCGCTGTCACTTCTTTCATTTTCAAATGCGTTTGCACACAAACTGAACATTCTGGCATTTGCTGAGAACAATACTCTTACGATAAATTCTTATTTTGCAGACGGCACCCCCTGTGGAAAGTGTACGTTTCAGGTGCTTGATGCCGACGGGAAGGTATTCGTTGAGGGCAGGCTGGACAAAAACGGCGAATTTTCAAAGAACGGCGAAACGCCAACGGATATGAAGATAATCGTTGACGGCGGCATGGGACATAGGGCGGAGCAGACCATAACTTCATCCGTTGACACGAACATGGCGTATGAAGAACCTTCAGCATCTGCAGAAGCGGACACGACCCAGCTAAGGCAGATAGTCCGTGAAGAGCTTTCAAAACAGACGGCGGAACTGAAAGCGGAGATTGATAAAGGCAGAAGCCATATAGACATGATAATCGCCGGAATAGGCTACATACTCGGAATTTTCGGGATAGCCGTTCTGGTCAGGAAAAAATGAGATTTTCACCTGCCGCAGGTATATTCTGTGCAGCGGTCTATTCCTGTATAATAGCTTTACGGCAGCATATAACGCCTGCGGACGCCGTTTTTGCGGCGGGGGTTATGCTTCTAAGGGTCAACTGCCTTCCTCAGTATTTTTTCCGCATACTAAAGCTGAATATCATGATACTGTTCATCTGTGCCACGGTGTATCTGTTCGGCGATGACGCACAGCACGCACTTCTCATCTTCCTGCGCTATAACCTGATAGTGTGTGTTACTGCGGCAATGTTCTGCGGGATGAACTCATCCGATTTCTATTACGGATTCTATACGCTGAAACTGCCTCATAAATTTACCGTGTTACTGTTTTTTGTGATAAAGTATATCGAAATCATAGGGAACGAATACGAAAAAATGAGAAATTCGCTGAAAGTGCGTAACTTTGCGCCGAAAACCGATGCGTTCACCTACAGAACACTCGCATACCTTCTGGGTATGCTTCTCGTGCGAAGCATGGGCAGGGCACAGGCTCTCACACAGGCAATGAAGATGCGCGGTTTTTCCGGCAGACTTTATCCGTTCAACTTCCGCCCCTTCTTTCCGGCTGACGCAGTTGTGGCGGCGCTTCTGGTGTTCCAGTTTATTCTCACTTTCGGAGGACTTGCTTGAGCTGTTCCATAACACTGAAAGATCTTTCGCTGTCAAGAAACGGCGATATCCTCTTTAAAAACGTAAATCTCAGCGTCGGGCATAAAGACAAAATAGCCGTCATGGGACCCAACGGTGCGGGTAAAACTACGCTTCTGAAAGCCATCGTCGGACTTTGCTCCTTGCAGTCCGGTACAATAGAGATATTTCACCATAAACTTGAAAACGAAGATGATTTCAGAAAGGCACGCGGTCACATCGGGTTCGTTTTTCAGGACAGCGACGATCAGATAATAGCGCCGACTGTTATTGAAGAGGTCGCCTTCGGGCTTCTCAACAGCCGTGTCAAACCGGCAGAGGCGCAGGCACAGGCTGAGGCTATGCTCTCTGAGCTTAACATACGGCATCTCGGAGACAGGATAACCCTGCATCTTTCCGGAGGCGAAAAGAAGCTGGTGACGTTGGCATCGGTGCTTGTCATGAAGCCCGATATACTTCTGCTGGATGAACCGTCCGCCGGTCTGGACGAAAAGTCCGTTGGGCAGCTCGCATCTATTCTTGCTTCCATAGACAAAAGTATGCTGATTGTCTCCCACGATCTTGATTTTGTGAACAGGATAGGTGCGCGGATAATGTTTCTTACAAGGGACGGTCTTACGGCGGATTGATTTTTTTCAGGGTATTTTTTATACTGATACAGACTTGTTTTTTCGTGCGCCTCCCTATATGATTCGTTTCGATTCAAAACTTACGGTGCTGCAATGATTACTTTCTACGATATCCTCGGCATCGCTCTGGCTATGAGCATAGATGCCTTCTGCGTGTGCATATGTGTCGGAATGAAATATAATAAGCCATCGAACTATATCCGCCTTGGGGCTGCATTCGGCTTCTTTCAGTTTCTTATGCCTGTGCTGGGCGCTTTCGCCGGACGCATATTAATGAAGTATACGGGCAATATCAAATATCTGGCGGCGGCGTTTCTGTTCTATGTGGCGTTTCATATGGCGCGTGAGGCCTATAAACATAAAGAATGTAAGGTGTATCTCAGCGATCCGACTGTTGGGTTTTCGCTGCTGATGCTTTCGCTTGCCACAAGCATGGATGCTCTTGGGGCTGGTATTTCCCTCGCTCTCTGGGATGGCGGTATTGTCTGGGCATCCTGCGTGATAGGTGTAGTATGTGCGCTTATGAGTTTTCTCGGCGTTGCCATAGGCAAACGCAGCAGAGGATATATAGGTCACTATGCGGAGTATTTCGGAGCCTTTATTCTCGTGGTTATCGGCGTCAGATTTATCCTATAATCAATGGACAGGGCATCACATACGATGTAAAATCGGTTGTGAGGTATGTCTATGTCAGGATTTAACATATTATTCGTTTCAAGCGAAGCTGCACCGTTTTCCAAAACCGGTGGTCTGGGCGACGTCGCCGGTGCGCTTCCCGCTGCGCTTTCGCACGACAATAATGTCATTGTCGTTTCACCGCTCTATTCATCCGTAAACAGAGAAAAATACGGCATAAAACAGGTGGCAGGAGGCTGCTGTGTGCATATGGGCAACTGTGAGGAGTTCTATGCACTTTACCACACCAGATACGACGAAGTTGATTTCTATTTCATAGAGTTCGATAAATATTTCAACAGAGCAGGTATTTACCATACGAAGGCAGGAGAATACGGCGACAACCCTTTCCGTTTCAGCTTCCTTTGCCGTGCCGCTCTTCAGACAGCAAAAGACCTGAATTTCAGACCGGACATAGCCCATGTCAACGACTGGCAGACGGCTCTGATCCCATACTATATTAAGAAGTGGGGCGACCCTTTCTTCGAACGCACAAAGAGTATCATAACCATCCATAATATAGGTTATCAGGGCATATACGGCAGGGAGTTCATGGAATATGCCGGGATTGAGAAGGAAGACTTTCATGCGGGAGCTTTCGAAAACTTCGGCGGAGTGAACCTGCTGAAAGGCGGGCTTGCCTTCGCGGACAAGATAACCACCGTCAGCCCCGCCTATGCAGGAGAGATACGGGGACCTATAGGTTCTTCCGGTCTCCACGACCTGCTTAACGCCCGCGGCGGCGACCTTGTGGGCATACTGAACGGCATAGACACAAACGTGTGGAACCCGAAAAAAGATATATACATCCCGTATCCCTATGATGTTAAAACGCTGAAAACCAAAACAAAAAATAAGCTGGAACTCCAGAAACGTTTCGGATTGAAACAGGACGCCGGTGTTGCTCTGTTCGGTTTTGTCGGGCGTTTCGTTGACCAGAAAGGGCTTTATCTTATGCGTGATGCGTGTGTTCGAGCCATGAACGAGATGGTGTGCCAGTTCGTTGTGGTTGGTTCCGGCGAGCAGGAGTATGAAGAGTTTTTCGGCGCACTTCCGGCGAGATTCCCCGGGGAGGCGGGTTCATATATCGGTTACAGCGAGGAGCTTGCGCACCTTGTGGAGGCGGGCTGTGATTTCTTCGTCATGCCGTCTCTGTACGAACCGTGCGGGCTGAACCAGATGTACAGTCTTGCTTACGGCACTCTCCCTGTTGTGCGGGCAACCGGAGGGTTGGACGATACTGTGGAAAACTATGACGAAGCGACGGGCGGGGGCACAGGGTTCAAATTCTGGGCAATCAGCGCCGATGCGCTTTTTAATACCATGGGCTGGGCTGTCAGCACATATTACGACCGTCCTCAGCACATTGAAATGATGCGTAAACGCGCAATGAAACAGGATTTCGGCTGGAAAAAATCAGCGGATGCGTACATGCATCTTTACGAGGCTGTCGCGGGACGGGGGCTATACAGCTAAGAAGTTTTAGACTTCCGGTTGATGATGTAGACAGCCATGAAAACAAGCAGACCGCCTGTCAGTGTGTTGACGTGTATCTGCTCGCCGAGGAAAAACCAGCTCAGTCCTACAGCGTTCACAGGCACGAGGTAGACGAAGGAGCTTGTTTTCTGTGAACCCAGACGCGCTGCAGCTATGAAAAACAGTGTTGAGCCGAAGGTGGTTGCACCGACGGCAAGAAGGGTCATGTTGCCCCAGAAAACGAAGGTGTGCGGAACAGCAAAGCTGGTGCCTTTTGCTATTGTTATCAGTGCGATAAGTCCTGTTGTGAATAGATAGAGATAGAAGCTGTATGTGAAGACGTTCGTATATTTTTTAACATATGCACCAAGATAGGTAAGTATAGCCCAGAGAAACGCCGCTGTGAGGAAATAGATGTTTCCGCTGTGGAACAGCTTTTCTATGTCGGTATCCCATATCTTAATGATAACCATTGCGCCGCACGCGCCCATCATAAGACCGAATGCGTCTTTCAGAGAGGGTGATTTAAGTGTCAGCAGGCTCACCAGCAGAAACGTCACCACAGGAATCAGCGTTGTTACAAGTATCCCGCCTACGCTCGCCATGCCGTATATAAGTCCTGTGAAGAACATTTCGTTGTAAAGTATCAGCACCACGGAACATACGAATGTGAAAAGTATTCCTTTTCTGCTGATTGTGAATGTCTGTTTCAGATATATCATAACAGGAATATAGGATATGAAAGTGAGGAAGAACCGCCAGAACATGAGAACTTCGGGGGATGCCATTTTTGCGACTATCTTCGCGGAAACCCATGATTCGCCCCAGCTCACCATGGCAAGTACCATCATAAGATAGAAAAGAACGTCGGACATAATCAACCCCACAAGATAAGTGCAGAAAACAGTATCGCTGTTTCCCCAAAACAAAAAGCCCACCTCATAGGTGGGCATTGTTTTTTGGTTGCGGGGGCCGGATTTGAACCAACGACCTTCGGGTTATGAGCCCGACGAGCTACCAAGCTGCTCTACCCCGCGTCAAGGGAAACGAAGATTATCAGTTTTATCCCTGAGTGTCAATAATGAATTTAATTTTTTTTAATATTTATTTTTCCTCAGGAGAGAGCTCTTGCGGAAAGCGCCATTTAGAGGGGCTTTACGTTGGAAAACCGTGAAAACATCATCAAAGCGGTTCAAAATAACAGATAAAAATGCTCATATTTGCTGTTTTGCACTTGAATTTATGCTTAAAAAGCTGCTTAATATACCTACATATATAAATTGGTTCCAGAGGTTAGTTGTCATGAAGATATCATGCAGAAAAAAAACAGCGCTCAATTCCAAAAAAGACGCCATCCTCATTCCCGTTTACCGTAACATGCGCCCGCTCAAGTCCCTTACCGGGAAAAAGATAGAAGACGCAATCAACGAGATGATAGGTTCAGACTATTTTTCATACGACGAGAAGGAGTTCTCCGGTTTTTACGTTGAGATAGGTAAAAAACTCAAAAAAATATATCTGGTGAATATCTCAAAAGACCCGCAGGATCTCAGATATTATATGGAGCTTGGCGCGTCGTTCGCAAAACTGCTGAAAAAAGACAGGATTTCTTCTTTTTCCATGATAGCGTTCGAAGACGTATACATGGACAAGAAAGATCCGCAGTATTCCGCAGCTTTTCTGGACGGATTTTTCTTCGGTCAGTACAGTTATGACGCATACAAAACGAAACAGGAGAAGAACTGGCAGTTCGATGAGGTTGAGGTCATTACTTCATATGCGAAGCTGAAGCGCGCAATGGACGACAACGCTGCCGGACTGAACTTTCAGTTCGAGAATATATATCTCGCTAAAGACCTTGTGAACACACCTCCGGCTGATCTTACCCCTGCTATTTTTGCGGATAAGATAAAAGAGTGCGCCTCCGAAGGGCTTAAAGTGACCGTTATAGACGATATGGATGAGCTGAAAGAACGCTTTCCCATGGTCTATGCAGTGGGCAAGGGCAGCAGCTATCCCCCCAGAATGGTCATGATGGAGTACAACGGCAACCCCGCCAGCGATAAGCATGTAGCTCTCGTTGGCAAGGGTGTGACTTTTGATTCAGGCGGAAGCAATCTCAAACCCACTGGATCCATTGAGGACATGAAAACCGACATGGCTGGTGCGGCAACGGTTTTCGCCGTGACAAAAACGGCTGCCGAAACAGGGATGAAAGTGAATATCAAAACATACATCCCTATGGTTGAGAACATTATCGGTACAAACGCCTACAAACCCGGTGACATATTGACAAGCGCAATGGGCAAGACCGTTGAGATACTTAACACCGATGCTGAGGGCAGGCTTATCCTTGCCGACGCCCTTTATACCGCCACAAAATCCGATCCTGAGGTTATCATCGATGTGGCGACCCTCACAGGCGCATGTATCATTGCGCTGGGCAAACACTGTGCGGGGCTTTTTTCCAACAGGAAATTTCTTGCGAAGAACATTACGGATATTTCATATGACGTTGCTGAGGACATATGGGAGCTGCCGCTGCTTGAATCCTATCAGAAACGGGTTAAAAGCGACATAGCCGATCTGCGCAATATCGCAAAACAGAAGGGTGAGGCGGGTTCCGTAATAGCCGGACTGTTTTTGCAGGAGTTCGTGGACAATTGGCCGTGGATACACCTCGACATCGCAGGTCCCTCGTATATTGAGGAGGATCACCCGATATTCGGGAAATATGCCACAGGCTTCGGAATAAGACTGCTCAACAGGTTTATAAAAGTACATTACGCAGAAAATGCTTAAAGATAAGACAGGACACTTCGGTTGGGGTGTCCTTTTTTTTATCCTGCTGCTGGTGATGGCGTATCTGGCGAACACCGCTGTCAGGTATCGTCAGCACGCTGATATTCTTGCGGGCGTTGACCACCGCGCGGCGGGTCACATCATAATGGCGGGCAACGATTCATACCGCTGGCTTCGCTATGCAAAGGAACTGGCTGACGGCAGCTTTGTCAGCGGCAGTGATGCCCTTTCGAACGGAACTCCTTTTCCTTTCACTCCGATGATAAGCATCCTTATTGAAAAAACCGCAGAGTTTGCGGGGCTGGATATCGAAACGGCTTCCAGCCTGCTTGCCGTATTTCTGTCAGGTCTGTTTGTGTTTCCGCTTGGGGTATATCTGTATCTGAACGGGATGTCTGCTGCGGCTTTGGGAGGCGGGATTACAGGCGGAATGTGCATGGCTTATCTTGAGCGCACCACAGCTTTTCAGCCTGACACGGATATGCTGAATCTCTTTTTCCCGCTGATGGTAATACTGTTTATCTATCTCTCCGGGCGGGGCAGGACGCTTCTGTATTCTGCACTTGCCGGCTTTTTCTGCTGGCTGCACTACAGGTGGTACGCCCATGCGGGGTTTTCCGTTGTGTGGTTCGCACTGTTGGCATTTCACCTTTCTGTTCTGCGCAAAAATAAAAAACTGATTATGTATAGTCTTGTTCTGTTTGCTGTTTTTTGTTCACCTTTTCAGTTTTTCATTAGTTTTAAGGGGCTTATTGGGTTCATGACCGATGCCGGGAGAGCATATCCTGCGGAGGTGGCGGAGCTTGGAGTGAAAGGTTTCTGGGACAGTCTCCGGCTGATCACTCGCGACGGTTATTCAGCTCTTGCAGGGCTGGTGCTTTTTGCCGTAACCCTTCGCAGAACCTATCTGCTGCTGCCGCTGTTTCTTCTGGGATGTCTGATGTTTTTTAAGGGGCAGAGGTTCGGAATGTACCTCGGTATTTTTGCCGGGATAGGATTCGGAGTGCTCTTCTCATCCGTTTTCGGGCGCATCGGACGGTTGGGCGGTGCGCTGTCCATGTCGGCAGTGTTCTTTTTTTCGCTGCTGCTTTCCGCTGTGTATTTTATCCCTGCGCCATATATTAAGCGCGATGTTTTCGCAGAGTTCGCAAAACTGCATATTCCTGAAAAAAGCATAGTTGTTACACAGTGGGACAACGGTTTTGTGCTTGAATATCTGAAAGGCGTTAAGGCATTTTCTGACGGAACAAATCAGTTCAAAAAGGAATGGCATATGTCTCAGATGCTTATGGAATCGGCGGTGCCGGACAGGAAGCTGCTTAAAACCATCGGCGGCGGAAATGACGTGTGGCTGGTGTTAACTGAAGAGGTTCCGTTTAAGGGTGGAAGTCACGGTTATTTTTCATCAAACGGATTAAATTTTACCAATATTGAACATAATTCCGATTCAGGATTAAAACTGCATAGAAACGGAGCATATTTTTCAGTATTTAACAATAAAACAGAAAATTCAATTTTTGGAAAAACGGCTATTATTGGTAGTCTTGATATAGGATGCTTTCACAGAGTATATCGCAATTACCCGTTTATTGCCGTGTATAAGGCGGGCAGAGAGTGTTTTGCAGACTAACGTCACCATATTAGGGTCATAATTAACTTTTCGGTATTGATTTTTTCTATGTTTATGGTATTTTCAACCTATATTGAAATGAGAGGGAGTCGGATATGGATTTTAAACAGATTGAAGCATTCGTATTTGTCGCAAAATATAAATCGTTTTCACGCGCAGCGGAAAAACTGCTTTTGAGCCAGCCAACCATATCCACGCATATAAGCACCCTTGAAGAACAGCTTGGCGTAAAGCTGTTCGACAGACTTTCCAAAGAGGTTGTTCTTACAGAGGTCGGTCAGATTTTCTTCCCGTATGCCGTTGATATACTTGATCTACGCGAGCGTTCTCAGGAAGCTGTTAAGGAGTTTCTTAACGAGGTCAGCGGAAATCTGCACATCGGTTACAGCACTGTTGCGGCGGAGTTCATCCTCCCCGAAGTTATCAAAAAGTTCAAAGAGGACTACCCCAAAACCTTCTTTAACATTGACAATGCCGGCACCCAGACAATCATCCAGAGACTTTCCGACGGTATCCTCGACCTTGCGGTGGTCGCGAGGAAGATACCCAAAAAAGACCTTGAATATAAGGTTCTTACAAAAGACAAGATAGTTCTCATCGTGCACAAGAATCACAAATTTTACACCAGAGGGAGCGTTTTCATTGAGGAGATTCTCGGCGAGGAGTTCATCACCCGCGAGATAGGTTCCGGCACTCGCGCCTCTGTTGAGCACGGTTTCAAACAGAAGGGGTATGACTTTGAAAGCCTCAACATCGTGGCTGTTTTAAGCTCCACCTTCTCAATAAAAAATGCCGTCAAAAAAGAACTGGGGATCGCTTTCATGTCTGAAATGGCGCTCACAGACGAGTGCGACGGCAGTATAAAGGCAATTCCTGTCACAGACCTCGTTGTGGAAAAGGAAGTTTACGTCGTATACAGCAAAAACAGGACGAATAAGAAACTCCTGAAACACTATATCGATACCCTTTTGAAGTTTAAGTGAGCGTAAACGAAGAACTTTCATTAAGCTACATTCTTGAGCGCGGACTTGAGCATTTCAACCTGATTGACGTGCGGTCCGAGGGTGAATTTGCAGAGGATGCCATACCTACTGCGATTAACATTCCGCTTCTGAACAACGAAGAGCGTGCAAAGGTCGGCACCTGCTACGTTCAGACGGGCCCCAGAGAGGCACGGCTGCTTGGCGTTGATCTTGTCAGTCCGAAACTTCCACAGCTTATCCGGAGCTTTCTTGATATTAAAGACAGGCGGCTTATGGTTGTATATTGCTGGCGTGGCGGGCTGCGCAGCGGGAGCACAGCCGGACTTCTGAAGCTGGCAGGTCTTGATGTCTCAAAGATTGAGGGCGGATATAAGTATTTCAGGAATCACATCAATTCTTTTTTTCAGAACTTTTCACCCAGCTATTCTTTCATAAATCTGTACGGACCGACAGGCTGCGGAAAGACTGCGCTTTTAAGACAGCTTGAGGGTACGGCAAGGGTGCTTGACCTTGAAAAGGCGGCGGCGCACAAAGGTTCCAGTTTCGGCGACGTTGACGAGCCGGAATATGAAAACGTAACTCAGAAGAACTTTGAATCGAAGATATGGTATAAATTATATAAGGAAAAAGAGGGCGTTTATCTTGTTGAGGGCGAAAGCATGAAGATAGGTAAAGTCTCTGTTCCTAAAAATCTTTTCAATAGAATGAGAGGAGGTGTAAGCGTTGTTGCAGATGTTCCGCTGGATGCGCGCATCCGCTTTACGGTAGACAATTACAAACCCGAACTGTATAAAGATGAAATACTGCGTTCATTACTCCGCCTTAAAAAGTACATCGGAACCTCAAAAGTTGATGAACTGGCGAAACTTCTGGATGCAAAGGACTACGAGAGCTTCACTAAGATTCTGCTTGAGTCGTACTACGACCCGCTTTACATGCGGTCAATACCCGAAAGACCAGATTATATAATCAGGTATGAAGACATTGAAGAGGGGAAGAAACAGCTTGAACAGATTTATATTCAAAACAATCATACTTAGCATTGCGCTGCTTGTTTGTGTTTTCGCATATGCGGACGATGAACCCCAGCAGACGCAGCAGCCGAAAACCGATTCGGAAACCACTGTCGCCATAGCAGACGCGCGCACACCCGCAGGGGCGGAAATGCTGGGTGCAGTCTACGACAGACCCTACACCGTGCGCGGAATCACATATTACCGTATGAAATCGGTTGAGAGCTTCAAACAGAAGGGACTTGCCTCATGGTACGGCAAGGACGACCACGGCAAAATGACATCCAGCGGCGAAAAATATAATATGTTCGACAAAACAGCCGCTCATAAACAGCTTCCTCTGGGAAGCCTTGTCCGCGTTGACTGCGAAGAAACCGGAAAATCAGTTATCGTGCGAATAAACGACAGAGGACCCCATGTGCCGGGAAGAATAATCGACCTTTCATATGCCGCCGCCAGCGAGCTTGGACTCGTGGGCAAAGGGCTTACGAAGGTTTCCATAACGCTGCTTAACGGTGAAGAGGAAACGAACGAGCCTGAGTTCGGCAATTTCTCCGTTCAGCTTGCATCTTTCTCAATACGGCAGAACGCGGAAGAGGTTGCCGGCGGTATTCCCAATGCCATCATTGAGCCGGCTATAATCAACGGAAACGAATTTTTCAGAGTGCGCGTAATCGGTTTCACCACCAGAGAGGATGCCGTTGCGTTTAAGGACGGGAAACTGCAAACCTATCCAAATGCACTCATAATAAGCGAATAGGAACTTTAATTGAGAACTGACAGACCGACGGACAGAATGCGTCCGGTGATCCTTGTGAAAGACTATATCAAACATCCGGAAGGCTCCGTACTTTGTGAGTTCGGCGACACGAAAGTGATATGCAATGCCAGCTTTACACAGGGAGTGCCTCCGTTTCTGAAAGACACCGGCAGGGGCTGGGTTACTGCGGAATATGCCATGCTGCCCAGAGCCACAAACACGCGCAACCAGCGTGAATCAAAACGCGGAAAAGAGGACGGGCGTACCATGGAGATATCCCGTCTGGTAGGCAGAAGCCTGCGCTCTGCGGTGGATTTTGAAAAGCTGGGTGAAAACACCATAATCATCGATTGTGATGTTATTCAGGCTGACGGAGGAACACGCACCGCAGCCATAACAGGCGGATTCTGTGCACTCTATATCGCTGCACAGCGCATGGTTGAACGGGGAGTGCTGACTGAGAATCCGGTTAAGGACTTTGTCGGTGCAGTAAGCGTGGGTATCGTTGACGGCGAGTACCTGCTGGACCTCAAATATACGGAAGACAGCAGTGCCGATGTTGACCTCAATCTTGTTATGAAGAACGGAAGCGAAATTATTGAAATTCAGGGCTGTGCAGAGGGTGCTGCTTTCTCCCGCGATGGGTTGGACAGGATGCTTGACCTTGGCATGGACGGAATAAAAAGCCTTTATGCAGCTCAGAAAAGACTTCTGGGGATTGAATGAAACTTTACGTCGCTACTAAAAACAAACATAAACTCAAAGAAATAGCCCAGATTCTGGAAGGGGTCGAGGTTGTCAGCGCATATGAATATATAGAGAATGACATGGATGTTGAGGAGACAGGCAAAACCTTTCTCCAGAACGCTTCCATAAAAGCGAAGGCGCTTTCAAAACTTATAGACGGGTATGTCATAGCAGACGATTCAGGCATATCGGTCGATGCTCTGGACGGTGCGCCGGGAGTATACAGTGCACGTTTCGCAGGGGTGAACGCCGCTGACGACGACAACAACCGTAAGCTGCTCGCCGTTATGGACAGGGTGCCGGACACGGAGCGCGGCGCAAGCTATATCTGCGTTATCGCACTTGCTGTGGGAGGCGTTGTGGAGCGCACCTTCGGCGGTATGTGTCAGGGTTCTGTTGCAAGGGAATATAAAGGCGAAGGCGGATTCGGATACGATGTGATCTTCCTTCTGCCCGACGGAAGACACATGGCGGAACTGACCGACGAGGAGAAAAATGCCATCAGCCACCGCAAGATGGCTGTTCAGTCCCTTAAAGAGTATCTGGACTTGAAACAGGATAAATAATGAAAGTTTTAAAGGTTTTTCTGGTGCTGCTCCTCCTTGCCGCGGCATGTTCAGGCGGCGGTTGGTGGTATCTGGAAAACCAAAAGGTCAGGCTTGAACTCTACTCTCCCGACATGGGAGCCATTTTTTTCAACGACCGCAAAACAAAAACGGTCTCAATCTATTCCAAAGACGACGTATTGATGTACAGGAAGGTTTACGAACGTTCAGACGACCTTCCGGCAAATCTGCCGCAGGATATTTATACCCTGCTGGAGTTCGCGGGTAAAAACTATTTCAACTGCGAGAAGCCGGACACGGAGGATGAACTCAAGCTGCTGAAAACTTATGAGATATCTCCAGCGGGGCTTGACGACTGTATTGTTTTGTATGAGGCGGAGAAAGCCGCGTACATGTACCGCGATGATGCGCACTACAATCTGGTGCTTTGGAAAACGGCGGCAGACCTTTTGAAGATGCACGGCAGAAACGGAATTTACGACGCTTATATGCAGACGGCTTATATGCAGAGCGACCTTTGGGGGCTGGAATCGGCGTCTTTGTTCTATCTGGACAGAAGTGCTGAATTTGCCGACGAATCGCAGATATTGTGGCTTATGAGTGTTCTGACGCTGAACACGCTCCCTTATGAGAATATGGAGATTTTTCTCAGACGCACCGGTGAGTTTGCGGAATACATGATTGAGCAGGGCAGGACCTCATACCGCGATGCAGTACGCGTTCCTGTTGAATATAATATAAATAAGCTGACTGATAATTACCCTCAGTATACTTCATTGATACTGGAGGAGATGGAAAGACGCGGATTTCAGCCTTCAGGCGAAGTTGTCGTAACGTCCGGGCTGAATCTTGACACAATTGAAAAGGCGAAAGAGGCGATAGCCGAGCGGATGCCGCTTGTGCCGGATGGTGCCAATATAGTTCTTGCAGTGGTAAACATTGAAGACGGATCTGTGGAGGCTCTGGCGGCGAACAACAGGTTCCGCTTCCGCACAATGCAGATGAAACGCCAGATAGGTTCGACTTTCAAGCCCATGGTGTATCTGACAGCGTTCAATAACGGTTTCCGCCCCAATCAGCTTATAACCGATAAACCTTATGAGTATAAAAATCACGGCAAACCATATCATCCGGCTAACTTTGAGGATTATTACATGGGGGTTATACCCCTGCGCAAAGGACTGGTATTTTCGCTGAATAATGCGACGATTCGTCTTGCTATGCTGACAGGACTCCCAAAAGTTGCCGAAACCGCTGAAATGCTGGGAATGAACTACGACGTCAAGCCTTATCTGGCTATGCCGCTGGGGATTTTTCCTCTCACAGTGCAGAACGTTGCACAGGTGTATTCTGTTATAGGCGGGTATGGTCTGCGCAAGGACAGCGGGCTTGTCCTCAGCATAAGAAACACGAAAGGCGAGCCGCTTTACTATGTTAAACGTTCGCCTGAGCAGATAGTATCACCTGTGAGCGCTTATCAGATTCTCCACATTATGCAGGATGTTCCAAGAATAGGAACTGCGCGCGGCACTGGACTTCTGCCGGGAACAGCGGCAAAAACCGGAACCACGGACGATTATAAAGACGCGTGGACAGCCGCCATTGCGCCCCCCTATGCTATTGTCGCATGGGTCGGATTCGACGACCATAGAAGTATGGGCGAAGAGGCTACGGGAGGAGGGCTGGCTGCACCTGTGATAGCGGCTTTTCAGAAAAGAATGTGGAATGAATGGCAAAAAATTGATTTTAATATTCCGCCGGGTGTTGTATTAAAAGATGTGGATTATTACAGCGGAGTGCTTCCGGGAGATGCGTGCACTTCCCAAAAAACTTATACCGAAGCGTTTGCGGAAGACAACATTCCCGAACCATGTGTGCGTTCCGCGGTGGAACCGTTAAATACTGAAAACACAAACAAGGGGCAGTAGATGAAAAACATATACCTGATTGGCTTTATGGGAACAGGCAAAAGTACCGTAGGAAAAATTCTTGCTGAAGAGTTTAAACTGGATTTTGTTGATACTGACAAAATGATTGAGGATATGACAGGGAAAAAAATAAGTGAAATATTCGAAGACGCATCGGAAGAGGAGTTCCGCAGGCTGGAAACGGACGTTCTTCGCGACATTACAGAGGGCAAGGGAAGAGTGGTATCCACAGGCGGCGGAATAGTCGTGACACGCGGAAACCTTGAGCTCATGAAAAATTCCGGACTTGTTTTTACACTCATTGCGGATGCGAATACCATACACGAGAGACTGAAACAAGATCAGACCTGCCGACCCCTTCTGGAGGTTGAAGAACCCCTGGACGAGATAAAGCGTCTGCTTTTTGAAAGGGCGGCTTTCTATATTAATGCTCATCATATCATAGAAACTTCCGATATAACTCCCAGAGAGGCTGCGGATCAGATAGTTGCCATTATAAGGGAAGAGCTGGCGAACTAGCCTCCATAAGCAGGAGAAAAATGGGTAAAGTATTTGTTGATCTGAAAAAACAGGTTGACGATTCCTATGAGATCACTATCGGCAGCGGTTTTATAGCGGATACGCTGAAAAATTTCGGCTCTGCCAACGATTTTTTCATGGTAGATGATAACGTTTTCCGGCTGTACAGTGATATCATGCCCACAGAACGGGTATACCGTTTCCGTGCGGATGAACACAACAAAACCCATGAGTCGGTTGTCGCTGTGCTTGGCTTCCTTTTCCGCGGAGAATGCCGCAGAGACGGGAGACTTGTTCTTATTGGCGGCGGCATAACAGGAGACGTCGGCGGTTTTGTGGCGGCAACCTATATGCGCGGCATCAGCTTTGTTCAGATACCTACAACTCTGCTCTCAATGGTGGATTCCAGCGTGGGCGGGAAAACCGGAATAAATTTCAGGGGAGCAAAGAACAACGTCGGTGTGTTCGCCCAGCCGAAACAAGTATATATCGATATGGATTTCCTCAAAACTCTCACAGATGAAGAGTTTCTGAACGGCGTTGCAGAAGTTATCAAATACGGGATGGTATACGATGCTCAGTTTCTCGAATATCTGTATGATAATAAAGAGAGAGTGCTTGCCCGTGACACTGAGGTTCTGGACTATATCGTAACGCGCTGTTGTGGAATGAAAGCGGAAGTTGTGCGCATAGACGAGAAAGAGAAGGGCGAAAGAGCGCTTCTTAATTTCGGACACACCTTCGCACACGCCATAGAGACAGATTCCGACCACAGCGTTAAGCACGGGTTCGCTGTTGCAGCGGGAATGTATCTGGAAACGGATTATGCCGTTAAACACAGGCTGGCTGATGCGAAAGCTCTTGATGATATAAGGCGCGTTCTGACTGCATACGGATTTGATCTTACATACAATATAGCTGATAAAAATGTTTTCTTCGGTGCTATGACTGCGGATAAAAAAGCGGACAAAAAGGGGCTGACGCTCGCGATTGCCCCGAAAACAGGCACCGGTAAACTTGTTAAGAACATCCAGATAGAACAGGTGATCCAATACTTTACGGGCGTCTGATCCTCTCCTGAGTCTTAACCTTTGACTGTTGTTTCATTTCAAGGTAACATATCTCTGTATGGACGAAAAAACAAAAGCCGGACTTCTGGGCGATATCGAATATTTTTCCGCGAAGCTGGAGGCGGACAGTACCTCCATGCTATTTCTTCCGCTGGCAAAAGCATACGTTGAACTGAACCGTTTCGACGATGCCGTTCAGGTGCTTTTCCGCGGTCTGGATGCAAATCCCGAAGTTTCAACCGCAAAGACCCTCCTTGCAAAATGCTATGTGGGCATGGGACGCGTTGACGATGCGAAGGCTATTCTCACCGAAGTACGTGTTCTTGATCCCAATAACTATGCCGCCGAAAAACTGCTCGGAAAAATATATCAGAGCGAAAACGAATACAAAAAAGCCATTATTTCATATAAAAACGCATATTTCTCCGCTCCTGAGGATACTGAACTGAGGGAGCTTATCGAGGAACTCCTTGCCGAAACCGGAATGGAGCTTTCAGATCTGCGCGACGAACGCAAACTTATGGATGACGACGAGCTTCTTGATACTATCGGTCAGGAACTTGCGGATGAAGTCAAACACGAAATAGGTGATTCTGCCGAGCGCCCAAGCCTTTCCGAAGAGGATGTTAAAACCGCTGTTGAAGATATCGTCGGACATTCATCAGATATTGAAGATGCCGATCTCAGCAAGTTTGAGGAGGACGACAGTCCGCCGGATACTTCAAACGAAATAGAATCCGAAATGCTCGCTGAAATATCAGATGATGTTGAACCCACTGAGAGCCTTGATGAAGTGAAGGAAGCTGTTCAGAAATACGAACAGAACTACTTTGCCGGCATTGAAGAGCGCGAGGTGCCTGTTTCCGGCGGAGTTGACGCTCTTGCCGCGGAACTTTCCGCCGACTTCGGACTGGACGGAATAAAGAGCGAAGAGGAAGCCTTTGCGGACGAAGATGATACAGAGTCTGAACTTTCCGGTGCGGACTCCGCAGAAGAGAAGACGGAAGAATCCGGACAGGAGGAACCTGCCACTCCTGCCGAACATAACATATTTGACGATTTTGGCGACATAGAAGAAATATCTGACGAACACCTTGCTTCCATAGACGACCTTTTCAGCTTCGTGCCTGTTTCAGAGGACGGAGAAGAGATGGAAGCTCCTGCGCCTGCTGTTGCGCCCGTGTCTGAAGCCGTTCAGGAGGAAGAAGAATCTTCCGAACCTCATGAGATAGACGCTGAGGAACAGCTTGCGGACATCGGCTCCGAAGTCTCAGAAACACTTACAGAACCGGAAGCAGAACGTGACAGCACAGAAGAGGTCTCTGAAGATGAAACTGTTTCCGCGTCACCTGGATATGGTGAGCCTGATGAACAGGCTTTAGAAGAAACAGCCATGGAGGAAACCGCTCCGGAAGAGCCTGCTTCAGAAGAGCCTGTTTCTGAAGAGCCGCAGCCGGAAGACCCTGTCTCTGAAAATGTGACAGGGGATGATTCCCCTGCTGCCGATGAACCTGCGGAGGAGACAGCTGTCTATGATGAGGCTGCTGAACAGGAAGCAACGGAAGACGAAGCGGAAGAAATACTGTCGGAACAGCCTGAAATACAGGCTGATGAAGCTGAAGAGATACACGACGAGCTTATTACCGATGAAAAAATAGATGACGCACTCAAGGATGTTCTGGGTGATGCGGAGCAGGACGCGGCGGAATACGCTGATGAGATCATTCCGCACAACAGCAACCTGCGCCCTGTTATAGACGTTCAGGAGGCGGAAGAAACGCCGGACGGCGATATCACGGATGAACCCGAAGATGAGGTCATCCCTGAAGATATACTTGAACAGGAACCGGAACTTGTCTCCGAGATCCAGCAGGAGATAAACAGGGATACAGAACTTAACGACGAGCTTGCGACCCTGTTTGCCATGGATGAACTGGAGGAGAGAGACAGAAAACCGCATGTCGATGAATATGTGAACACTGATTCAGGTGAGAATGATGCTGAGAGTCTCATATACGACCCGGAACAGCTCGACAGTGAAACATATGAACAAGTGAACAGGCTTGAAAACTTATTGGAGCTTATAAAAAATAACTCAAAGTAACCCGAAACGGCTGTGTTTAATATTTATATAGCTGGATTTGGCGGTACTAATTGATATAATAGCTGAATTATCTCACGGGAGAAACAGATGAAGATCCTTGTTGTTAACGGTCCGAACCTGAACATGCTCGGTCGCAGGGAAAAGGGGATTTACGGCGACGTAACTCTGGACTCAATCTGCGAAGAGATGAAGCACAGGGCGGACGGCAGGTGCGAACTGGAGTTTTTTCAGTCGAACCACGAAGGCGACATAATTGACATGATACACAGGAGCGACGCGAACGGCATCATTATAAACGCCGGAGCTTATACCCACACGAGCATAGCCATAAGGGACGCGCTGCTTTCGGTTTCACTCCCGTTTATAGAGGTACATCTTTCAAACGTGTATGCAAGAGAGGATTTTCGACATAAATCATATATTTCGGACGTCGCAAAAGGGGTTATCGCAGGTTTTGGCGCGAAATCATATATGCTCGCCCTCGACTATTTCATCGGAGAGCTTGCTTGACAGGCAGAATTGATGAACTTCAAAAACTGATGAAACAGAGCGGTATAGACTGTCTTTTCGTCAGCTCACTTTCTGACATCTTCTACCTGACCGGATTCACAGGCAGTACGGCAATGCTTTTTGTGGACGGTCATTCCGCACTCTTCATGACTGACGGCAGATATGAAGAACAGATAAAGTCTGAGCTTTATAAAGGAATTGACAGCATCATTGTAAACAGCTATCAGGAATCTGCCGCTGCGCAGGCTGCACGGTACAGAAAAGTGCACGTAACTTATTCGTGCGGGCTTCTTGAATATGAAACCCTCACCGGAGCAGGATGCAGCGTTGACATAGACAGGGAAAACCTCATCGGCGGGCTTCGCATGATAAAAGACGCTGACGAGATATCACAGATAAAGGATATGTACAGGGCGGCATACGAAGGGTTCGTAAACTCACTGCCCGTTTTTGTTGCCGGCAACACGGAGGATCACTGGGCGGCGGAACTTGAAAAACAGATGAAGCTGGCTGGTGCGAGAACAACCTCATTTGATACTATCGTCGCTTCAGGCGCAAGAGGGGCGCTTCCCCACGGGATTGCAACCCGAAAAAAAGTTGAGGTTAACGATCCTGTGGTGCTGGACTACGGGTGCAGGCTGAACTATTGCAGCGACGTCACCAGACTTGTCATAGCGGGCGGGAACGCTGAGGCGGAAAAGATAGCCGGCATAGTCTATACGGCGCTTAAAAAGGCATCGGAGTTCGTGCGCGAGGGCGTAAGAGCCTGCGATGCGGACGCGGTTGCCAGAGAATACATAGAGTCACAAGGCTACGGGAAATATTTCAACCACAGCCTTGGACACGGAGTGGGCATAGACGTCCACGAAAAACCGTCGCTTAACAGACGGGACGAGACCGTCCTTAAAGCAGGGATGGTTGTGACCATTGAACCGGGCATTTACCTGCCGGAGAAATTCGGAGTCCGTCTTGAGGACACTGTTCTGGTCACAGAAAACGGATGCGAGAACCTTACAGCGGTTTTTGACAGATATATCTATAAGAATTTATGAGGTGTTTATGAGCGTTATCACTCCCAACCAGTTTAAGAGAGGAGCGAAAATTGAACTCGACGGTGAACCCTATGCCGTTGTCGAGTATCTTCATATTAAATGCGGAAGAGGCGGCGCAAACGTCCGCACAAAAGTGAAAAGTCTTCGCACAGGTGCGGTTATCGAAAGAACATTCAAATCGGATGAAAAGATAAAACAGCCTGATTTTGAAGAGAAAGAGATGCAGTATCTCTACAACGACGGCGAAAAGTTTTATTTCATGGACAACGAAAGCTATGAGCAGATAGAGATCCCCACCGACAGCGTAGGCGATAACTCACTGTTCATGCCTGAGAATATCCACGTTGGCGTGCAGATTTTCAACGGACAGCCCATCGGCATCGACCTGCCGAACTTTGTTGAGCTTGAAGTTGTTGAAACAGACCCCGGTCTGAAAGGCGATACTGTAAGCGGCGGTTCCAAACCCGCAACAGTCAGCACAGGCGGAACAGTTAACGTTCCTCTGTTCATCAACATCGGCGACGTGCTTAAAATAGACACGAGAGAACAGACATACATGGAACGGGTCAGAACCGCCAGATAAGGAGGGTGGAAGATGGACATCAAAGAGATCAAAGAACTGATCAGATTTATTGAAAAATCAGACATCAAAGAATTTGAGTATGAAAACGAGAATGAGAGCATTTACATATCCAAAAACAGCGATGCTCCCCAGATAATTCAGGCAGCACCTCAGATGCAGTACGCTGCCCCCATGCAGATGGCGGCACCCGCCCCTGCTGTTGCCGCAGCTCCCGCTGCCGCAGCACCTGCAGCACCTGCTGTTTCCGGCACGGAGATTAAATCGCCTATCGTCGGAACTTTTTATGAAGCTCCGTCTCCCGGCGCCGCCGCATTCGTTTCTGAAGGCGACACTGTAAAAGCCGGACAGACACTCTGCATCATTGAAGCCATGAAAATCATGAACGAGATTGAAGCTGAATTTGACTGCGTTATCAAAAAAAGAGTCGGTATGAACGGAAAACCCGTAGAATACGGAGAGACGATATTCATAGTCGAACCCATATAAGGGCGTGCCATGTTCAATAAAGTACTGATAGCAAACAGGGGCGAAATAGCCCTCAGAATAATCAGAGCGTGCAGGGAACTGAATGTCAAAACGGTAGCTGTCTACTCTGACGTTGACCGCGACAGCCTCCATGTTGCCATGGCGGACGAGGCGGTGTGCATAGGACCGGCTCAGTCCAGAGCAAGCTACCTGAACGTTAAGAGCATTATGGCTGCTGCCGAGATAGCCGATGCGGACGCCATCCACCCCGGATACGGCTTTCTTGCCGAGAACGAAGACTTCGCCGCTATCTGCGAGGAGAGCGGGTTCAAGTTCATAGGTCCCAGCTCAAAGCATATCGGCATGATGGGAAACAAATCGGCCGCTAAGGACGCCATGAAGAAATTCGGCGTGCCTGTTGTACCCGGCAGTGACGGCTCTGTTGCAGACGTTAAAGAGGGGCTCGAAATTGCGAAGCAGATAGGCTTTCCCGTCATAATCAAAGCTGCGGCAGGCGGAGGCGGAAAAGGTATGCGCGTTGCTCATAACGAAATGAGCTTCCTCAACGCTTTTGAAATGGCAAGAGCTGAGGGCGCAAACGCGTTCGGTTCCGATGAGGTTTACATCGAGAAATTCATCGAGGAACCCAGACACGTTGAGATTCAGGTTTTCGGTGACGGAAAGGGCAAGGGACTTCACTTCTTTGAAAGAGAATGTTCCATACAGCGCCGCCACCAGAAACTTCTTGAAGAAGCTCCCAGCACCGGAATCAGCCAGGCAACAAGGAAAAAAATGGGCGACACCTCTGTTCAGGCCGTTCAGGCTCTTCAATATGAGAACGCCGGAACAATAGAATACCTTGTGGATAAATATGAAAACTTCTATTTTATGGAGATGAACACCCGTATTCAGGTGGAACACCCGGTTACGGAGATGATGACCAATATCGACCTTCTTCAGCTCCAGCTCAGAATCGCCGCAGGCGAACCCCTTGAGCTTAAACAGGAAGATATCAGGATTGTTGGTCATGCCATAGAATGCAGGATAAATGCGGAGGATCCGGAGACGTTCCGTCCCTGCCCCGGCACCATTTCGGGGTATAACACGCCAGGCGGTTTCGGAACAAGAGTGGATTCCGCATGTTACGATGGCTATACAGTTCTTCCGTATTACGACAGTATGATAGCAAAACTTATCGTTTTCGGAAAAAACCGGGAGATGGCTATAGCCAGAATGAAAAGAGCGCTGGACGAGTTTGTTGTGGAGGGTATCAAAACCACCATACCTCTTCATAAACGCATACTCGATCATCACGCTTTCATAAAAGGCGAAATAAGCACGGCATTCATCGAAAGGTACTTTTAATGCGAAATAAACTCATTATCATACTGGCGGGGCTTTTTCTGACGAGTATAATATCCTCGGCAGACACAAGCACTGCGGACTATTCACTGGATTCGCTTTACATGCGCGCCTCGCTGTATGATAACGAGGGTCGTTACGAAGAGGCTGCCGATCTTTACGAGCAGATGCTTGAGAATACGGACAGCGCCTACGTCTACCTGAAACTTGCACAAACCTATATAAAGCTGAACGACCTGCAGGCTGTTAAGCTCACCGTTGAGAAAGGGCTTAGACATAATCCCGATTCCGTTGAGCTTGTTGGGCTTATGGGTGACATCTACCGTATGAACAGGGAGAACATGCCTAAGGCTGTGGAGATGTATAAGAAGGCCTACGAGCTTTCAAACGACAGCAAATATGTTGAATCCCTTGCCGACGCATACGAAGAGATGCGTGACTTCAACAGTGCTATAAGTGCTTATAATCAGCTTATCTCCAAAGAAAAGAAATCCGAATACTATGTAGGCAGAGCTAAAATGTACGCGATGCTGGGGCTTGACAAAGAGGCTCTGGCGGACTATCACACCGCGGCAGATATTGACGGAAACTTTTTTGCCGCATCCCGTCTTGCGGACTATTATCTTGGGCTTAACGACACTGCAAACGCTGTCAAATATCTTAAAATGGTAATACAGACCAACCCCGGTAATATAATCGCCCAGTTTCGACTTGCTGAAATTCTGAAAAAGCAGGGGAAAGAGGTTGACGCATACCCGCTTTATGAAAGCATACTGGAAAATTTACAGGGAAACGAAAAGCTGTATGTGCTGAAACAGCTCGGCTCGCTCAGCTATAATGCCGGAAAATACGACAGGGCTTACGATTATTTCAGACGTGCATTTGAAATAGACAACGACATCCAGACCGGATACTCCATGGCGCTTATGGCGGAGGCGGCAAGGATGGACACGGAAGCGGAGGCAGCATACAACGCTCTGCTTGTGAGACGTCCTGATTTTGCTGACGCAAGAAAACGCCTCGCTGTGATTTATATCCGCGACAAAGAGCCGGAAAGAGCAATAAAAGTGCTCGCAGATATCGATAAAATATATAAGGATGTGGATTTCTACCGCATAACCGCGGAAGCGTACATTCAGAAAGAGGACTACATTTCCGCAGAGAACGTTCTTATAAACGCACTTAGAGAAAATGACAAGGATATAAAACTCAGGCTTGACCTTGCTGTGCTCTACGACGAACAGAAACAGAGGGACAAGGCTGTTGAGCTGATAAAACAGGGGCTGAAACATCACCCCGACAATGAGTCGTTCCTGAACTTTCTCGGATATATGTATGCCGAAATGGGAGTTAATCTCAAAGAGGGCGAAAGACTTATCCGAAAAGCACTGGACAAGCGCCCGGAAGAGGCTGCATACCTGGACAGCCTCGGCTGGATACTCTACAAACAGGGGAAATACAAGGACGCTTTCGTATACCAGAAGCGTGCAGTTAAAAAAGCTCCCGACGAACCGGAGATAACGGCGCATATGAAGGCGATAATGAAAAAACTCGGTATTAAGAAAAGCATAGATGATATCATTAAAGAAGATTAGCCTTTTTTTCGCATTGGTCGTCTTAACCGCTGCCTGTACTGTCAGACCGGTGGTCAGCGATATCCCTGAAGACGCAATCAGCAGAATACAGGACGCCAACAGGGTTGTCTGCGAATATAAAGGTAAGGTTGTCGTGCGCTATCTTTACAAAGAGCAGGATATCCGCCTTAAAGGGTATCTGGACAAAAAGTGCAACAACGATTTTACGCTGACTATACTTGGTCCACTCGGAATAACACTTGCAAAAGTCGATTACAGAGACGGCAAAATAGCTGCTGTTGACGGCACAGGCGATGTGAGTCTGCTCGCTCAGTACATAATGAAGCAGAAAAACCTTGAGAGTATGGTTGAGCTGATCCGCTATCCGTATATGAACGTTGACGATTCATTTAACATATCACTTAAAGACGGCGATTATTTCCTCACAAAGGACAAAGTCGAGATAACCGCCGGAGACGATTACCTCATCAGAACCATCAAAACACCGGAAGGTACCTATACCTACAGATATAACGGCGGACATGCGGAGGATCTGGAATACGTCACTCCGAAACAGTCCGTTTTTATAAGGCTGCAATGAACAGTGTGACCGTTGAAAGCTGCGGGAAGATAAACATCTTTCTGCATATCCTCGGCAAAAGAGACGACGGTTTCCACGAACTTTATACGCTTTTTGCACCAATTGGCATCTTCGATACGATAACAGTTTCAGATGCGGACAGTTTTTCAATAACCTGCGACAATCCCGACATCCCAACGGATGAACGCAATATAATCAGTAAAGTCAGAGACATACTCGTAAAATATTATAATATTGACTGCCGCCACAGGGTTGACATAATAAAACGCATACCCGACGGCGGAGGGCTTGGCGGAGGAAGTTCAAACGCCGCTGCATACCTTAAAGCAGTTCTGAAAATTAAACGGTTACAGATGCCGCTTTCCGCCCAGACGGATATCATGGCGCGCGTTGGTTCTGACACTGCATTTTTCCTTTACGACAGACCAATGATCGGCAGAGGCAGGGGGGAGATACTCACTCCTTACGGATTTCTGCCGCAGGCTTTTGTGCTGTTGGTAAACCCTTCGGTTCATGTGTCAACAGGTCAAGTTTTCTCATCGGGCAATTTGCAGTTGACGGACAGGTCGGAACTGAATAGAATCCCGCACATAGTTAAATTTGAGCAGTACGGCGACATCCTTTTCAACGGGCTTGAACCTGCGGTTCTGCCTTTTTATCCGGCTGTTGCAAAAGCGAAGAACGCTCTGACAGGCGCCGGCGCTGATTTTGCACTTATGAGCGGAAGCGGCGCAACGGTTTTCGGTCTGTTCCGTGATTTCGAACGCGCTCTTGCCGCAGAAAGAAATATCGCCGGAGACAACCCCGGCTGGAAATGTTTTTTAACCAAATTGATATAAATTTCAGGAGTACACAACATGGACTATCTTGTTTTTTCAGGGACGTCAAACCGTCCTCTGGCACAGGAAATCGTTTCCAAGCTGGGAATGAGACTGGGCGATGCGGATATCCGCAAATTCAGCGACGGCGAAATATTCGTCAGAATTAACGAGAGCGTCCGCGGACGTGACGTATTCGTTATCCAGTCTACCTGCAAACCTGCAGAGGAGAACCTGATTGAGCTTATGATAATGGTGGATGCCCTCAAACGCGCATCAGCGAACAGCGTAACGGCTATCATGCCCTATTTCGGCTATGCCAGACAGGATAGAACGAGCGAACCCCGCGTGCCGATTACAGCAAAACTTATAGCTAACCTGCTTACGAAATCCGGTATCGACAGGGTTGTTACAATGAACCTCCACGCAGGACAGATTCAGGGCTTTTTCGATATACCCGTGGATAACCTCTACTCCTCCCCTGTTTTCGAAAAATATTTCGTGGCTAATAAGATGCTCGGCGAGGACTATATTGTGGTATCTCCCGACGCAGGCGGTGTTGCAAGAGCAAGAGCATACAGCAAGATTCTTGAAACAGGGCTTGCCATTGTGGATAAACGCCGTGAGAAAGCCAACGTTGCACAGGCTATGAACGTTATCGGCGACGTTAAAGGTAAAAAAGTAATAATAGTTGACGACATGATAGATACTGCCGGCACGCTGACTCAGGCTGCTCAGGCATGTATAGACCACGGCGCTAAATCTGTTATAGCCGCGGCGCCCCACGGCATCCTTTCCGGACCTGCCATCGAGAGGATAATCAATTCGCCTCTCGAAAAAGTGCTGGTAACGGATTCCGTACCCTTCGCGAAAGAGAAGGCTGTCAGCAAGATAGAAGTTCTTTCCATCGCAGGGCTTTTTGCGGAGGCAATAACAAGAATATGGCAGAAAGAATCCATCAGCTCCCTGTTTGCCAAAGGTCAGGTATAAGTGCTGATTGTCGGACTGGGCAATCCGGGCGAAAAATATGACCGTACCCGTCACAACCTTGGTTTTATGGCGGCGGACGCTCTTGTGAGCGAATACGGCGGCAGCTACAGAGAAGGATTTAAGGGGCTTTATGCAGAAGTTTTCATAAACGGAGCAAAGCACTATGTGCTGAAACCCCAGACATATATGAATCTGAGCGGCGAATGTGTTCAGCCGTTCAGCGCGTTTTACAAGATACCTGTTCAGGATATCGTGGTTGTTCACGACGATCTGGACATGGAGTTCGGCAAAATGAAGATACGCAGGGGCGGAAGCTCCGGCGGGCACAACGGCATAAAATCCATCATACAGATGATGGGCACCGATGATTTCATCAGGCTGAAACTGGGTATCGGAAAAGACAGAAGAAAAGAGACCGTAGGTCATGTTCTGGGCAGCTTTACACCGGAAGAGACTGAAAAACTGCGCGAGCTTATGTACAACAGCGTAAAAGCGCTGATTTCCATTGCGCAGGACGGGCTTTTAAAGGCTATGAACGCTTACAACAACAGAAGCGTGTAAAAAAATAGAGGCGGACACTTGCGTGTCTGCCTTTTTTGTTTTACAGTGAAACAGGGTCTCCTATATTAAAGGGAGACCTTTATTTTATAATCGGAGTTTTAAATGGGATTCAACTGCGGAATAGTGGGACTGCCCAACGTCGGCAAATCCACCATCTTTAACGCACTTACGAAAGCGGGAGCGGAAAGCGCAAACTACCCCTTCTGCACCATCGACCCCAACAAGGGTATCGTGCCTGTCATGGACGAGAGACAGGACTACATCATACAGTTCATCAAGCCGAAATCAATAGTCAGAACCACTGTGGAGTTTGTGGACATCGCCGGACTTGTCAAAGGTGCAAGCAAAGGCGAGGGGCTTGGCAACCAGTTTCTCACAAACATCCGTCAGGTGGATGCTGTTGCTCACGTCGTGCGCTGTTTCGACAACACGGATATAACCCACGTAGAGGGCGGAGTTGATCCGGAACGCGACATAGACATCATCAACACAGAACTGCTTTTAAGCGACATGGAGATAATCGACCGCGCAGTTGAGAGAACCCAGAAAGCGAGCAAGGGAGGCGACAAAGACCTCCTTAAAAAACTTGAGGCATTGAAAGTGCTTCAGGCGGAGGTTGCAAAAGGCACCCTCATAAGAAACATAGATGGCTACAAAGACCACGTTGCGGAACTTAGCGAGTATTCGTTCATCACGGCAAAGCCCGTTATGTACGTTATGAACGTTGACGAGGAGAACATCCTCGAAGATAACGAATATGCAGCAAGGGTTCGCAGTATCGCTGCAAAAGAGAACGCAGTGTGCGTGCGCATCTGCGGGAAGATAGAACAGGAGATTTCCGAACTGGACGAGGACGAGGCGAAAGAGTTTCTGGACAGCCTCGGACTGACCCGCTCAGGACTATCAGAAATGACTGAGCAGGGATATAAGCTGCTAGACCTCATAACTTTTTTCACAGCGGGCGAAAAAGAGGTCCGCGCATGGACAATAACGCGCGGAACCACAGCGCAGAAAGCCGCCGGAAAAATTCACAGTGATATTGAAAGAGGCTTTATCCGTGCGGAGGTTACGGGGTATAATGACTTCAAGGAGTTTAATTCTCTGGCGAAAGCCAAAGAAATGGGCAAAATGCGTCTTGAAGGCAAGGAATACGTCGTTCAGGACGGGGACATAATCTATTTCAGGTTTAATGTTTAAAAAAACACTGATTCTGACTCTGCTTTTTGTGTTTTTCTGCGGGTGGGCTGAGGCAAAGGTCACCTATGGCAGTGTAACGGCGTCCAGAGTTAATATCTATGCGAAACCGTCTTCAAAATCGGAGGTGGTGGGGCTTTTGGGGCGCGGTTCATCCGTTGAGGTGCTGTCTTCGCGCAGCGGCTGGCTGAAAATCAGGCTGCTGGACGGTGGAGCCGGATATGTAAAGGCGTCCGGAGTTCGAACGTCGAAAGTGAAACCGAAAGAACCGGAAAAGAAAGACAAAACGGGTGACGAGATCAGTCGTGTGCTTAATAAATTCAATTCAACAGTAAAAAAATCGGATTTTGCGGATAAAGAGAAGGTTTTTCCCGAACTCAAACTGGTTGTTTCAAAAAGCCCCACGGAGGCGGTTCTGAAATATTCAGGGATAGACGGGGACGGCAAGGAGATACCTTCGCTTAAAAATAACCCGCTGGCAAAGAACATGAGGGAACTTCTCAGTCTTCTTTTCCGCAAGATGCTGGTGCATGAGGCGGCTGAATATAAGCTGACAATCATGGTACCGTCGTTCGGAATCGGAGGAAAAGTTGCAGGTGAGGCGGTTTACGCCGACCTTGTGATGCGCCCGACAGCAAAGGAGCTTGCGGAGATAAAAGAGGGAAAAATGTCTCTGTGGACTGTTGTCCGCTCCACAAGGAAACTTGCCGATATGTTTGCCGAATATCCGAGATAATTGGGGGAGAAAGATGGAAGAACTGACTCATTTCGATGAAGAGGGCAGAAGCCGCATGGTGGATGTCACCGATAAGAATGAGACCGTGCGGGAAGCAGTTGCCGCAGGATACATAAAGATGAAACCCGCCACCATGGATATGCTCATCAAGGGCGAGATGGCGAAGGGCAGAAACGTTTTCGAGGTCGCAAGGGTTGCCGCCGTTATGGGCGTTAAGCGCACTTCCGACCTTATCCCAATGTGTCACCCGCTTTTCATCACTAAGGTTGATGTGTATTTCGAACCGGACAGGGAGAAATCGCAGGTTGATATTCAGGTTGTGGTTAAGATGGCAGGTAAGACAGGTGTTGAGATGGAGGCGCTGACAGGTGTTTCCGTTGCCGCACTCACTGTTTATGACATGTGCAAAGCCGTCGACAAGGACATGCTCATCGGCGGGATAAGAGTGATGAAAAAAACTGGCGGCAAAAGCGGAACTTACATCAGGGAAGAATAGACTGCATTACTGCGTTCGCAGAGACGGGAGAGACAGTCGCCTGTTTTTTTCGTCTGCATGGATGCAGACCGCGCAGCGTGAGCGGAATGAGGCTTAGCCGATTGGAGCGTTGGCGAAAAAATCCTATGATTGGATTTTCTCGTTGTTAAATTGTCAGGCGGCAAAAGCGGAACTTACATAAGACAGGAATGAGATTGCCGCGTCGCTGTTGCTCCTCGCAAAGACAGAGTTGTCTCTGCGAACCCATAAGGGTGAAGCAGTCTCATCCATTGATATGATATATTCTCCGGCTGATTGTAGCGTTGGCGAAAAAATCCTATGATTGGATTTTCTCGCTGTTAAATAGAGGCATTTATGAAAGTACATCTGGCGCAGATGAAACCGATACTGGGCAATCTGGAAAAGAATGCCGAGAACCATTTTAAAATCATTGAGCAGGCTGTGGAAGAGGGCTGTGACCTTGTGGTGTTCCCTGAACTCTCACTCACAGGCTACTATCTTCTCGACCTCGTATACGACGTTGCCATGGATGAAACCCATCCGGTCTATCAGCGCTTTCTGGAATATTCAAACGAAATCGCTATAGTCTTTGGCTTTGTTTACGAATCCAGAGAGAAGCTGTTTTATAACGCGGCTTCGTTCGTCCACAGAGGCAAAACCGTGCATTTGCACAAAAAAGTTTATCTGCCGGACTACACCCTTTTTGAAGAGGGCAGATACTTTGCCGCCGGAAACAGCATTGAGGCGTTCGATACTGAGTTTGGCAAATGCGGAATACTCGTCTGCGAAGACGTTTTCCATTTAAGCTCGCTTTATATCCTTTCCCAGTCCGGCGTGCAGAACATAATCATTCCTTCCAACAGCCCTGCAAGAGGTAATCTTGAGCAGGGGCACGACGCATCTAACACATGGCAGACATCCAACAGGTATATTGCAGGTGTGCTCACTGTAAATCTCGTGTTCGTCAACCGCGTCGGTGTGGAGGACGGAGTATCCTTCTGGGGAGGCTCAGAGGCATACGACGCGAAAGGCAGAAGGCTTGCTGCGGCAGATATGTTCAAAGAAGAGGGTATAACTGTCGAGGTTGACCACGACAGCGTGCGCAGAGCACGCATAGAAACGCCCTTCCTGCGCGATGAAAAGAGCTTTATTGTAAGGAACTTTCTGAATGAGGAGGGATGCGGAAAATGAAGCTGAACCTTGACCTCACCGTGGATATACTCACGAATTTCATCAAGGACGAAACTGAAAAAATAGGTCTTAAAAACGTAGTTCTCGGACTTTCCGGCGGAATAGATTCAGCTCTCAGCGCGGCACTCGCCGCAAAAGCGCTTGGCGGAAACAGAGTGTATGCATATTGTATGCCTTATAAACTCAGCAGTGACGAGAGTCTTAAAGACGCTATGAAAGTTGCGGAGACATTCCGGCTGAATTTCGATGTGATAGAGATAACCCCTATGGTGGATCCGTATTTCGACATGATACCGGATATAGACAAACTCCGCATGGGCAACGTAATGGCGCGTCAGAGGATGATATGCCTTTTCGATATGTCGGCAAAAGTTGCCGGGCTGGTGCTCGGAACCAGTAACAAGACGGAGCTTCTGTTGGGTTACGGCACATGGTACGGCGACCTTGCAAGTGCTCTTAACCCCATCGGCGACCTTTACAAAACGCAGGTGTGGGAGCTTTCGGAATATCTGGGCATCCCGCAGTCGGTTGTGGACAAAGCGCCTACGGCTGACCTCTGGGTGGGACAGACCGACGAGCAGGAGCTTGGCTTCACATACAGACAGGCGGACGACCTGCTTTATGCTATGGTGGACGAGCGCAGACGCATACCGGAGCTTATCGGGATGGGTTTTGAAGAGGAACTCGTTAAAAAGGTTGCGGAGAAGGTGCGGAGAAACCAGTTTAAGAGGAATATGACGGTCATTGCAAAGGTAAGCCAGCGCACGATAGGGCGTGACTTCCGCTATTGCAGGGACTGGGGCTACTGATAGATAAAGGTTTTGCACCCTCCTTTAGAAAACATTTACACTATTTATGTAAATGTTTCTGTTCCAAACTCGTTGAATAAAGGAGGGCGGGGGTGGATTTTGATTAACATTTAATGTAAATCCCCCTTAGTCCCCCTTTATTAAAGGGGGACAAAAAATAGCCAGACGATAATCGTAATTACATAGAGGTGATTGGATGTACCATGAGAAAATACTGAAGGATGCGCTGACGTTCGATGACGTTCTCATCGTTCCCGGAAAGAGCGAAATCCTGCCCAAGGATGTGGACACGCGAACCAAACTCACTGACAGAATAAGACTTAATATTCCCCTTGTCAGTGCTGCTATGGACACCGTAACCGAGGCGAGACTCGCCATTGCAATGGCGCAGGAGGGCGGCATCGGCTTCATCCACAAAAACATGTCTATTGAGGCGCAGGCGGACGAGGTTGACAAGGTTAAGCGTTCCGAAAGCGGAATGATAGTTGACCCGGTTACTATCGACCCGGACAGAACGGTTGAGGATGCCCTCGATCTTATGGGCAGATATAAAATCAGCGGCGTTCCCGTTGTTAAGGATGAAAAACTTGTGGGCATCCTTACCAACAGAGACCTGCGTTTCGTTGACAGATACACCGCTAAGGTGTCCGAATTTATGACAAGCAAAAACCTTGTGACAGTTCCCGTTGGAACTTCTCTGGAAGAGTCTATGAAGCACCTTCAGGAGCACAGGATAGAGAAACTTCTTGTGGTGGACGACCACTATCAGCTTAAAGGGCTTATCACCATCAAGGATATAAATAAACGCATCAAATATCCCAACGCTGCCAAAGATGATATGGGCAGACTGCTTGTGGGTGCCGCCGTGGGTGTTGGCGAAGAGGCGAAAGCCCGTGTTGCCGGACTTGTGGCAAAGAAAGCGGATGTCATCGTTGTTGACACGGCTCACGGTCACTCTTTCAAAGTGCTTGATATGGTGCGCTGGATAAAGAAAGAATATCCCGACATTCAGGTCGTTGCCGGCAACGTCGCAACAGGCGAAGCGGTGGAGGATCTGGCGAAGGCTGGCGCAGACTGCGTTAAGGTCGGCATCGGTCCCGGTTCAATCTGTACGACACGCGTTGTTGCAGGTGTGGGCGTTCCTCAGATAACAGCTATCATGGACTGCGCGTCAATGGGCGACAAATACGGTATCCCGATAATCGCAGACGGCGGTATCAAATATTCCGGCGACGTTGTCAAGGCTATAGCCGCAGGCGCTTCATGCGTAATGATGGGTTCCATGTTCGCAGGTACTAAGGAAGCTCCCGGCGACATCGAACTTTTTCAGGGCAGAAGCTACAAGGTATACAGAGGCATGGGTTCTGTAGGCGCTATGAAAGAAGGCTCCAAAGACAGATATTTTCAGGACGACGTAATGAACGAGCAGAAGTATGTGCCGGAAGGCATCGAGGGCAGGGTTCATTACAAAGGCGAACTGAGCGGAACTATCTATCAGCTTGTGGGCGGTCTGAAATCCGGTATGGGTTACACTGGCAGCCGCAATATTGACGACCTGCGCAAATACGCTAAATTCGTTAAGATTTCGGGCGCGGGACTGAAAGAGAGCCACGTTCACGACGTAATTATTACGAAAGAAGCACCCAACTACTGGGTTACAACTTAATATATTTAATGTTAATCCCTCCAAACCTCCCTTTATCAAAGGGAGGCTTTTTGCTCCCTCCTTTAACAAAGGAGGGCTGGGGTGGATTTTCTTGATAAGCAATTTATGGGAGAATAAAACTTCAGTATGAAGTTCTCGGAGGCAGCAGAGCGGGTTTTACCCGTGATGCGAACGGAGAGTGAGTGAAGCACGGGCTTTGCCCCGCTGAACGATATCAGAAATTTCCCCACGGAGGGGAAATTTATGGGAGATTAAATGGATATTCATAGCCAGAAGGTACTGATATTAGATTTCGGTTCGCAGTACACCCAGCTTATCGCCAGACGTGTGCGCGAGGCGAACGTTTACTGCGAAATATACCCCTGTACCGCAGATTTCGAAAAAATACGCAATTTCGGAGCAAAGGGGATAATCCTTTCGGGCGGTCCCGCATCTGTATACGATGAGGATGCGCCCAAAGTTTCAAAAGAGGTCTATGACCTCGGTGCGCCTGTGCTTGGCATTTGCTACGGACACCAGCTCACAGGTGAATACTTCGGCGGAAAGGTTGCCGCCGCAGATCACAGGGAATACGGACGTGCAGAACTCTTTATCGGCAAAAAAGACCCCTTCTTCGAAGGAATAGAAACCGAATCGTTCACCGTCTGGATGAGCCACGGCGACAGACTGGAAAAGATGCCCGAAGGGTTCGACGTTATAGCTTACACAAAAAACGCACCCGTTGCCGCCATGAAGCACCACACAAGACCTATTTACACGATACAGTTCCACCCCGAAGTTGCGCATACCGACAACGGTGCGCAGATACTGAAAAACTTCGTTGTGGGCGTTTGCGGATGCCAGCAGATTTGGACTCCCGCAAACTTTGTTGAAGCCGAGATAGAGCGCATCCGCGAGCTTGTGGGCGACAAAAGAGTCCTTTGCGGACTTTCAGGCGGCGTGGATTCATCCGTTGCTGCGGTTCTCATCCACAGAGCCATCGGCGACAGGCTGACGTGCGTTTTCGTAGACAACGGACTTCTGCGCAAAGACGAGGGAAAACAGGTTGAGGAGGCATTCCGAAACCATTTCCATATGAACCTGATAGCTGTTAACGCTGAAGACAGATTTCTTGAAGCTCTCAAAGGCGTTACGGATCCCGAAAAGAAAAGAAAAGCCATCGGCAACCTGTTCGTAAGGATTTTTGAAGAGGAGTCCAAAAAACTGGGTGATTTTGATTTCCTTGCACAGGGAACGCTTTATCCTGACGTTATCGAATCGGTCTCATTCCGTGGACCGTCCGTAACTATCAAAACACATCACAACGTCGGCGGTCTGCCTGAGGATATGAAGTTTAAACTTCTTGAGCCTCTGCGCGAACTGTTCAAGGACGAGGTGCGTGCTGTGGGTGCTGCGCTGGGCATCGGTGAAAACTTTATCTGGAGACACCCCTTCCCCGGTCCCGGACTTGGCGTGCGTGTGCTTGGCGAGGTCACTAAAGAGAGATGCGACGTTCTGCGTGAAGCGGACGCTATATATATGGAAGAACTGCACAAAGCGGGGCTTTACAGAAAGATATGGCAGGCGTTCACAGTGCTTCTGCCAGTCAACACCGTTGGTGTTATGGGCGACAACAGAACCTATGAAAACGCTGTTGCAATCCGTGCGGTGGAATCCACCGATGGGATGACAGCCGATTGGGCGCATATCCCTTATGAGGTGCTGGGCAGGATATCCAACCGCATCATCAACGAAGTGCGCGGCATAAACCGCGTGGCGTATGATATCAGTTCCAAACCGCCGGCAACTATCGAGTGGGAGTAATTTCCATTGAAATATGAACGCTTTATAGCGGAGAGATATTTAAAGTCAAGAAAATCGAACCGCATACTCTCGTTTATTTCGGGAGTATCGGTTCTGGGCATAGTTCTGGGCGTTGCCACTCTGATAGTGGTGATAAGCGTCATGAGCGGCTTTTCGGATAACCTGAAAAACCGTATCCTCGGTGCGAACGCCCATATTGTTGTCAACCGCATGGACGTCAGCCCAATAGAGGACTGGCGCACTGTGAAACAGCAGATAGCTTCCGTTGAGGGAGTTACCGGAGTTTCACCCTTTATTATCAGTCAGGTGCTTCTCACAAGCCAGAACAATGTGGCAGGCTCCGTTATCCGTGGTGTTAACGCGGCGGACGAGATGAAGGTCACTACAATAGCAAAGTTCATGAAAGAGGGATCGTTCTCTGACCTGAATATAAAAAGCGAAGTTCCGATGATTGCGCTTGGCAAGGAGCTTGCGGCGAATCTGGGCGTTGTGGTTGGCGACAACATCACCATGGTCTCACCTCTGGGTAAAAAGGGTCCCTTCGGTATCACCCCTAAAATGAAGCATTTTCAGGTGTGCGGTGTGTTCGATACGGGAATGTACGAATACAACAACACACTGGCGTATATAAATATGTCCGCGGCACAGGATTTCTTCGGTATGTCGGATGTGGTTTCAGGTTTCAGCGTAGGCACAGTGAATTTTGACTATGCGCCGGATATCGCCGCGAACATACAGAAAAAGCTGGATTTCCCCTATTGGTCGCGGGACTGGATAAGCATGAACCAGAACCTTTTTTCCGCTCTCAAGCTGGAAAAATACGCGATGTTCATCATCCTGACGCTTATAATCATAGTCGCATCATTCAATGTTATCAGTATGATAACGGTCACCGTAAAGGATAAGAAACGGGACATTGCAATTCTGCGTGCCATGGGAGCGTCGGAAAGCTCGATTTCGGGCATTTTCAAGCGGCAGGGCATGATAATCGGTGTTACGGGAACGATAATCGGCAACCTTCTGGGGCTTGCTATCTGTGTTGTGCTGATGAAATTCAAGATAATTTCTCTGCCAGCCGACGTGTATTTCATGGACAGAATACCCGTTAAGATAGAGGTTATGACATTTGTCGTGGTCTCATTCTGTTCGCTGCTGATAACCTATCTTGCAGGTTTGTTCCCAGCCAGACAGTCGGCGAAACTCGACCCTGTGGAAGCTCTGCGCAGGGATTGATATGAAATTGTCCGTGTACGTTCAGCCGGGTGCGAAAAAGACGGAACATTCAGGTATGCACGACGGCAGACCAAAGATAAGGCTGAACGCGCCTCCTGTGGACGGCGCGGCGAACGACGAACTGGTGAAGTTTGTGGCGAAGAGGCTCAAACTGCCCAAATCGTCTGTAAAGCTGGTTTCCGGTCATGCCTCAAGACTCAAGACCCTTGAGATAGATGCGGACGAAGAGGACATAATGGAAGTATTCGGAGAATAGATGTTCAAGGCTGCTCTTCTGGATTTCGATAATACAATTCTGGGCACTGAAAAAGGGAATTTCAAGGCGTTTCACGATGCCATGCACGACTTTTACGGGCATGGTCTGCGCGTTGACGATTTTCTGCATTTCAGCGGCAGTTCATGGCTGGATATCTTCCGGTATATCACGAATAAATACGGGAAAATCACAGCAGAAGAGCTGAACGTGCGCTTTATCGAGCGGAAAGCGGAGTTTTTTGCGCATCACGGGGTGGTCGTCGCCGACGGCTTTCGCGAGCTTATGGAAAAGCCGATACTGCGCGCCATTGTGACGGGCAGCAGCAGAGCGGAGATAGAGATTTTCTCGCATATAGTGGATTTTTCAGCCTTCGATACGATAGTTACGAATGATGATATAGTTAACGGAAAACCCCACCCCGAGCCATATCTATTAGCCCTGCAACGTTTGAACATCGAAGCCTCAAAAAGTTTTGCGGTGGAGGATTCGAAGATGGGCATCACATCCGCCCGTTCCGCAGGCGTGTTCACCTATTTTCTCCGGCAGTTTGCCGACGAGGATCACACATCCATTGCTGACAGGGCTGTGGATTCTATGCGTGAGATTATTTTTTGATGTTTCTGAGCGTTTTTCAGAAGTAATGTTGTATTGCTCCCCCCTTTGTCAAAAGGGTAGACAAAACACGAGATCGCTTCGGGCGCAAAACCCTCGCGAAGACCGGATTTTCTATCTGTCTTTGCGAACCCTGAACGGGTGAAGCAATCTCAATTCTGGAGATGTATAATCATATATTGTGTATGCTCTATTCCGCGCAGGAGCCGCCTGACAGCGGGTAGCTGTCTATAAAGGGCTTGATGGCTTTTCCCAGCCAGTCTGTAACAGCCGCGAGATGATCCATATTCGCCATTCCCTCTTCGTCGTTAAGCACTTCGCCTTTGCCCCGTCCGTATACCATGTTCCAGTAGGTTGAACCGGGCAGAATCATGCGGGAGAGGTGCAGGAAATGGTTGATGGAGTCTATTGTGTGTATGGAGCCGCCGCGGCGCACAGCGGAAACGCCCATGCCTATCTTGCCTTTCAGCAAGTGGCCGTTCGCTATCGCAACATAGCCGGCTCTGTCCATAAGTGCCTTTATTTCGGCGGTGACATCCGCAAAATATGTGGGTGAGCCGATGACGATTGCGTCCGCTTCCACCATTTTTGTAAAAACTTCGTTGAATCTGTCCTCTTTAAGAGTGCATTTTCCGTCATGATTTTTGAAGCAGCCTCCGCAGGATATGCAGCCGCGGAACACATGCCCGCCAATCTGTACATAGTCCGTTTCCCACCCGCGGGCTTTCAGTCCGTCCAGAACTCTGTTCACGATTATTTCCGTATTGCCGCCCTTTCTGGGGCTGCCGTTGATACCTAAAACCTTCATTTTGCCACCTCGTATTTGTTAATGACGACATCCTCTTTGTGCCAGTCCTTAGTTTTCTCAAAAAATTCAACCATATAAGGCTGTTTCATGTGCGCGTCAAGGTGCGCGTTGCTCTCCCATATCTCGAAACAGAAAACCTGATCATTGAGCTTCGTTATGGTATATTCGCCGCATCCGTCCTCTTTCAGCACGTCGGGGCGCACTTTCAGAAGCCCGTCCAGCGTTTTGTCGGCGTATCCGTCTTTAAGTGTCATTGTTACGTGAAGTATAAACATTTTTCCTCCTCTTGTTGCGCAAATAATAAACTGATACTATAGTAAACACAAGAACGGTAAAAAAATACATGTACTTACATAAAGTATAGTGAGGCTTTTATGGGCAACTGTAAAACGAAAAACCTGTGCGGGAAATCATACAACTGCTTTTTTGAGCTTACCATGACAGTGTTTTCCGGCAAGTGGAAGGCGATAATTCTTTACCATATAGCCGAGGCGGAGGTGCTTCGTTTCAGCGAGATACGCAGGGGCATGAACGGCATAACGGAACGGATGCTTGCAAAACAGCTCAGGGAGCTTGAGGCAGACGGCGTAATAAGCCGTCATATCTACAATCAGATACCGCCCAAGGTGGAATACCGCCTTACAGAAATAGGTAAGAAACTGATTCCGATACTTAATATGATGAAGGACTGGGGAATTGAATATGAGGAATACCTCGGCGGAAGAGAGATGTTCGCCTCCGCCGGGTATGAACAGCCTGATAATTCTATTGTTTAAAGTGAGGCTCTTGCCGCCTCTTTCGTGCTGCGTATGGCACAGTCTTCAAGAGCAAGCCCTGTAAACCAGTTGCCTGTAACGTACAGTCCTTTGGTTTTAACTATGATGGAATCCAGCATCGCCATCAGCTCCTCGTGCCCCAGTTTAAGTGTCGGGCAGTAGTGAACCGTTTCCGCAGTATGCACGAATTTTGACCTGTCGGTTCTCAAAGCCTTTTCTATTACAGCTATTTTCTGTTCACTTGTCAGTCTTTCGGGTTTGAAGTGGAAGGCGAATCCGCGGTAATAAGAGTCCTCGACGACATCCCTTGACACCACTGAAGTATATTCTCCCTCTGCCGGAATGATGAAGCTGAGTTCTTCAACGGGCGTATCACCCTTTTTAACGATAATCCCCATGCTTTCAACCTTTGCTGATGGTATTGAAGAAAGGATAGCCGAGGCTTCCGGTGAAGTAGTTTTAAGAAGTCTGCCCGCCTCTGCCGGATAACATGCCGCTGTAAAGTTATTGGCGGTGAAGTTTTCTCCCGTTGATGTCACAACGGTGTAAGCCTCGCCGTCATAAGAGACCGATTCGGCGCCGCACGATGTTTTAAGGGTGATGTTCTCCATCTGTGCAGTTTTAGTTATGAACTGCGCCATGCCGCCTTTGATGGTGAAGCTGCGGGGCAGCGATTTGTCCTTTGGTCTGCTTTTCAGCATCATGTCCGCCGGAAAATCGGAACCGTCCTGAGATATTACCGCCGCTATCATAGGGCGGAACATCTTTTCATAGTTGCCCTTTCCCAGTATCGCCGAGTAAAAATCCCTTACCGTTCTGCCCTCTTTTTTAACAAAGAACGCTTTTGGCATGTTTAAGGCGAGTTCCAGCTTATTCAGGCATTTTGTCAGCGGAACAAGCTCTGCCGATGTGAGCATACGGAAAGGAACCTTTTTTCTGGGCAGAAAATCCGCCGCCATTCCCGCGCTTTTCATAGCGGAGATATATGATGCGTATGACGCGTAAACTGTGTGACCTCCGAGTTCCAGCCAGAAATTATCATATGATGCGGAGGCGAGGCATCCGCCCGCTCTTTCCGCTTTTTCCAGAACCAGAACCGTTTTCCCCTTTTCAGCCATTTTACGGGCAAAGACCATGCCGCTTATGCCGCTGCCCGCCACAATAAAGTCAAAATGAGCCATAACTCCCTCCGGGTGTTTTATAATTCACTATACCCCCGCGCGCCGGCATAATCAATAAATCAAAGTGATGAAATAACGGGCGGAGGGTCTATTTACATAATTTACAGTATGCTTACAACCTTAATCTCTCATTTACAAAAATAGCGCTAGGCTTAAAGGAGAAATAGCGCAACGTTAAACCGTTTCCGACGGACTTACCCCAACTGCCGCACCCTGTGCGGTTTGAGTCGCGCCGGAAACGCTAATTTTTGTGAACCGGAGGTACTTTATGGGCAAGAGACTGGCTGTTTTTATTTTGTTGCTTTCGCTCGTCGCATTCGGCGCGGCGTCGGCAAAAAGTTCCAAGGCTAAAGGGCACCCTGAAAAAATGGGCACCGCTGACTGTATCGAGTGTCATATGGACGTTACTCCCGAAGTGTATCAGCAGTGGGAACAGAGCGCTCACGGTTTCGTCGGCGTTAAGTGTCAGGTTTGCCACGGCGACGAAAAGAATTTTAAAAAGACTCCCGATCAGCTTACCTGCATAGGCTGCCACGACCACGAGGCGGAGAACAACACTGCGCCGAAAGTAACCTGCATCACCTGCCACAAGGCACATACTTTTCTGACACACAAGCCGGGATACACTCCCACAGACGTTAAGTAAGGAAGGATTGCGATATGATGAACATTACCAGAAGAAATTTTATAAAAGCATCAATGGCTGCTGCTGCCGCCGCATCTGTCGGCGTTGCTCTGCCTAAACAGGTTGAGGCTGCGGAGGCGGTTGACAAATGGGTTAAAGGAACCTGCCGTTTCTGCGGAACCGGCTGCGGTGTATACGTCGGCGTAAAAAAAGGAAAACTTGTTGCCATTAAAGGTAATCCAGACGCAAAAACTAACTTCGGATTCCTTTGTGTGAAAGGTTTTCTTGCTTATAAATGTATGTATCACCCCGACAGGCTGAAAGCTCCTATGATCCGCCAGAAGGACGGAAAATTCAAAGAGGTTTCATGGGACGCGGCTCTTAACTATGTTGCAGACAGGTTTAAATATTACCGTCAGAAATACGGTAAGGACTCGGTTGCATATTACGGCTCCGGTCAGGCTCTGACTGAGGAAACCTACACCTTCAATAAGCTCTTTAAAGGCGGTTTCCGCACAAACATGGTAGAGGGCAACCCACGCCTCTGCATGGCTTCAGCAGTTGCGGGATACATCACGACTTTCGGTTCTGACGAGCCTGTGGGTTCGTATGCCGACATTGAAAAATCAAAATGTCTGTTCATCACAGGTTCCAACACCAGCGAGTGCCACCCTGTGCTTTTCCGCAGGATAATGCGCCACAAGCTGAACAACCCCGATGTGAAGATAATCGTCTGCGAACCCAGAAAAACATCAACAACAAAGATAGCAGACCTCTGGCTGCCCGTTGATCCGGGAACGGATCTTGCGGTGTTCAACGCTATGATAAAATACATTCTGGACAACAATCTGTACGATGAAAAATTCATGGCTCAGAACACCAGAATAACGAACGGCAAAGAGGAAAAAACTATTGCCGAATATAAAGAATTTCTGAAAGATTTCACCCTCGAAAAGGTGGAAAAGCTCACCCGCTGTCCCGCGGAGAACATTAAAAAAGCGGCTGAGTGGTTTGCGAAGAGCGATGCCACCATGTCTTTGTGGTGTATGGGGCTTAACCAGCGCGTTAAGGGTACATGGGCGAACAACCTTATACATAACCTGCACCTGATTACAGGTCAGATATGCAAACCCGGCGCAGATTCTTTCTCACTTACAGGTCAGCCCAATGCCTGCGGAGGCGTTCGCGAAACCGGAGCACTTTCTCACCTGCTCCCCGGAACAAAACCCGTTGCCAACGACGCATGGCGCGCCCATGTTGAAAAATGCTGGGGGCTTGAAGCGGGAACAATAGATCCTAAGCCCGGATTCCATACTATGAAAATGTTTGATGCACTGGGCGGCGAGGCGGATTCGTCTAAACCCATAAAAGCGGTGCTGGTCTGCACAACTAACCCTGCACAGTCGCTCCCCAACCTCCACCGGTATGTGAAGGGTATGCAGGACAGCTTTATGGTTGTGCTGGATATCTTCCCCACAAGAACAACCCAGCTTGCGGACGTTGTTCTGCCCGCCGCGTTCATATATGAGAAGGGAGGCGTTTACGGATGCTCCGAGCGCAGAAGCCAGCTCACTGAGAAGGCTGTTGAACCTGTTGGTCAGGCAAAGCCTGATATCTGGATTGCCGCCCAGCTTGCCAAACGCATGGGCATGGAGAAACTCATCCCCTGGAACGGCGACGACATTATGAAGATGAACGAAATGGCTTGGGACGACTACAGAAACGTTACGAAAGACACAGACCACACTTTTGCCGGAGCGCCATATTCACGTTTGAAAAAAGAGAAGGCAGGACTCCAGTGGCCCTGTCCCGCAGTTGATAAACCCGGAACAGTGAGAAGATATGTCCGCGGCGAAGACCCCATGTTCGAGCACGCAGGATTCAAGGCTAAGTTCGGACATAACTTCGACCCCGCAAGAAAAGTAAACTTTTATAACGATGCTAAAAAAGAGGGTAAGGCGAATATCTTCATGCGTCCATATGCTGGAGCCGCAGAGGTGCCGGATGCAAACTATCCCTTCTATCTTACAACAGGACGCGTTATTGAGCAGTGGCACACGGGAACCATGACAATGCGTATTCCTGAGATAGCCAGAGCGCACTCAAACGCGTATGTTGAGATTCACCCCGAAGATGCTAAAAAAGCGGGAATCACAGCGGGGGATATGGTTGAGATAGCCAGCAAACGCGGCAAATGTGTAATGCCTGCCCACATCGTTACAGGCACTCTGCCGGGCGTTCTGTTTGTTCCGTGGCATGATCAGGCTTTCATACGCATGATAAATTTCGTTTGTAACGATGCTGTGGACGAAGTTTCATTCGAACCCGAATTTAAGATTGCCGCCGTTAAAATCAGAAAGGTTTCAGGACCTAAAAACGTAGCGGAGAAGTTTATAATCAGCAACATAAATTCCAAATACTCCTAAGGGAGTTTATACGCCTCTTGCGCCCCGTGACGGCGGGGCGCTTTTTTTATACAATCGGAGGATTAATCATGATTTTTTCAGGCAGCGTGGTGTATGTAAACCCAGAAAATCTTCATAAAGCAAAAGAAATACTGAAATTCAGCGACAATATAGACGTTTTCGCCGTAAGCGACGACAAAACCCAGATAATCATAGCCATTGAAGCGGACGACGAGGAACACCTTCAGAAGATATGCGCAGACCTGCGCGGATTTCCTGAAATTCTCGAAGTAGCCCATCATATCTTCCATTTTGAGGATGAAGTTGAAGAAATCCTTGCCGGGAACAAGGTTCCGTCTCTGGACGGCTTCTTTAAAAGCAGAAAGCGCGAAGAAAGATGAGAAACAGATTTACGGAACTGTTCGAAGGGCTTCTTAACAGTAATCCGTTTAAAAACTATTATAAAAAGAACAGGCTTCGCCCGCCCGGCGCGGCGACTGAGGAGACCTTTATGGAGCTGTGCATAAGGTGCGCACGCTGCATAGAGGTCTGCCCCTACGATTCCATCGAGAGAGCCGACCTGTTTGAAAAACTCCAGATAGGAACGCCATACGTCTATCCCGAAAACAAAGCCTGCTACCTGTGTATGCGCTGTATGAAGGTATGCCCCACAGGTGCGCTTAACCCGAAACTTACCGAGGGCAAACAGGTGCGGATGGGGATAGCGGTCATAAACCAGAACGTCTGCCTTAACTTCCTGTATTACAGGGACGAGATGACGGGCGTTTCATCCACGGGAACAGCCCAGCTCTGCGGCACCTGCTATAATGTCTGCCCCTACACCGATGAGGCAATCGTCATGGAGAAATTCATTCTCCCTGTGGTGACGGACAAATGCACCGGATGCGGCATCTGCACGGAAAAATGCCCCGCCACGCCGGAAAAAGCCATTTCAATCTATCCTGAAGGTATGCCGGTTGACAAGAACACCGGATATTTCGGCAGACGGTCAAAGGTTCACGGTGAAGAGCGCAAAAAGAGCAAAGACGCTCTCAGGGGTGAAAAACTCCTTGAGGAGAAGCAGAAGATAGACTCGTCGGACGCTAAGCCCGATTTCGAGTACAACACAGAAAACTACGATCAGGAATGGTAATACCATGAAGATAAAAAGATACAGGCGCACTGCGCAGATACTCACGGTCTTTGCCATTTTTTTCATACCCGTTCTGAACGTTTTCGAGCTTTATTTCATAAAAGGAACGTTCATTTCAATGGATATAGGCGACGCGGCTATGGCAGACCCGCTGGCGGTTTTCCAGTCTATGATAGCCGCCGGACGAGTGAACGAATATATGCTCGGCTCTGTGGTGATCCCGATTGTTCTGATGCTCCTGCTTGGGCGTGTGTGGTGCAGTTGGTTCTGCCCGTACTACCTCTGCGCTGAGTTTATGTCGTGGCTGCGAAGAAAGTTGAAAATGAAGGCATATAAGCCGAAATTCGCGGAAAATATTCACATAAAACAGTCGAAGGTCAGATATATTTTCCTGTTCGCGGGGTTGGTGCTGATGGCGATTGCCGGAGTGCCCATACTGAACCTGATATCCGCGCCGGGTATAATCTCCACTCAGGCGATGGTACTTGTAAAATTCCATTACGTAACCTTCGAACTGGTGTTCGTTGCGGTGCTTCTTCTGCTGGAACTATTTTATTTCCGCTTCTGGTGCAGATTTTTCTGCCCGACGGGAACTTTTCTGTCATTTTTCCGCTCGAAACGCGGAATGACCGTTCGCAAAGTCCGCACCGAATGTTCTAACTGCATGTCCTGCGTTCGAAGCTGCCCAATGATGATAAACCCGATGACAATGGGCGAAACGTCCCACTGCAACAACTGCGGGGACTGCGTGGACGCCTGCCCCGACAACAAAAAGGAAGATACGCTGAAATTTACATTTAAGTGATTTATGCTATAATGCAGGTATGAATAAACAGGAAGCTATCAAACAATTTGCGGCGGGGTTTTTCGGCTCCGCCGATCCGGAACTCATTAAGGTGCTTGATGCCATCTGCCGCCACAGAACGGCGGAGAAGAAGAGTATTCTCTTTGTCGAGGGGCAGGAGGGCAGCACGGTCTATTTCCTTGTTAAAGGCAGTATAAAGCTGTTCCGCACCAACGACGAGGGCAGAGAGGCTGTCGTCCATTTCGTGCGTTCAGGCGAAATTTTCGCCGAGATACTTTTACAGCTCGGACTGAAATATCCCGTAACGTCTATGACGCTGGAGGAGTGCGAACTTCTGGAAATTGACGCGCACAGGCTGGAAGAGGTTATCTCGAAAGATCCGAAAGTATCCATGCGGCTCATAGGCGCGCTTTCAAAGCGTATCAAATATTTTGTGAACCTGATAGAGAGTCTTACCGTTAACGACGTGCGGGCAAGGCTTGTGAACTGGCTGAAATCCCAGAAAAAGAAAGAATCCGCAGTGATTAAACTACCTGTCCCTAAAGGGGAACTTGCGCTTCTGCTGGGTACGACCGCGGAAACCTTTTCCCGTATACTTAAAAAGTTGCAGGAAGAGGGGTATATCGAGGTGCAGGGCAGGGAAATTAAAGTTTTGAAGAATCTGGAATAAAATCAGACTGCCCCGTCTCTGCCGGGAATGAAATGACGAAGCAGTCTGTATTTAATTCTTAATACTCTACACCCGCCGCCTGAACGTGTTCGGCGCTGAAAGCGTGGCAGGGTGTTACACCGTATACCATCCCGCATTCACATTTGGCTTCGAATGTGTACATTTCAAATTCCTGTCCGCAGTTATCGCATGATATATGAAGCGGCAGGGGCATCATGCCTTCCGAAAAGCCCATCATCCGCAGTTTGTCCACCACCTGTTTTCCTGATTCAAAAGAACCACTGCATCCTTCGTGCATGGTTTCCTCCCTGATGTTTTTTGTAAGTATAGGCGGTTTGTTGCGGATGAAATTGATTTTAGTCAAAAAAGAGTGAAAAAATTGTCCAGAACCAGATAAGTCCGGTGATTATGAAGCTCATGAAGACCAGCGCACTTCCGGCATCTTTCGCCCGCTTGGCTTTTTCGTCATATCTCATGGTGACAAGATCCACCGTGCGTTCTATGGCGCTGTTTGCCAGCTCTGCGGCGAGGGGAATGAGCATGGAGGTGCTGAGTATACCTTTGTGAAGAACGGGGATAGGAGCGGCTATTATGCCTATCAGAAGGGCAATGAAAACATAGACCTCAAGTTTGAAAGAGCTTTCGTTGAGGAAAACCTCTTTCAGACCTTGCAGGGCATATCCCCAGTTTTTGAAAAGATGAAATTTCTGTTTGTTCAGCATGACGTTATTGTAGCATAGATTTTAAAAGTGAAAATAAAATTGTGGTCAGAAGATTGACAATAAATAAGCGAGGAATTATATTTCGGTTATAACATTGTATATACGGTGATTTATGATAAAAAATCTCACAAAACACGGCAACAGCCTTGCTCTGGTTATAGAAAAGCCGGTTCTTGAACTTTTAGGAGCAGATGCCAAGACACAGTTTAAAATTACTACAGATGGGAAAGCCCTCATTTTGACTCCGGTTACGGGTGATGAAAGAGAGAAAGAAATTCTGGATGCAGCCGAAAGGATTACAGAAAAATATAGTGACGTGTTCAGAAGGCTTGCCGAATGAAGGATGTATCCTTTCTGACTCCTGAAATTGTCATTAAACTTCATTCGTTACAGATTATGAAATTCGGTGGTGACAGCTCATTGAGAGATGCGAATTTACTTGATTCCGCGTGTGCAATGCCTGTTGCTGTTTTTGGAGATGAATACCTTCATGCTGATGTTTTTGAAATGGCAGCAGCGTATCTGTACCACATCACTAAAAATCACCCGTTTGTTGATGGGAATAAACGTACCGGATTAATATCTGCGATGGTGTTTTTAGATATTAACGGGTATGTCGTAAACTCCGGCGATGATGAACTGTATCGTGTTGCACTTTCGGTTGCAGAAGGCAGTCTGGGAAAACCTGACGTCGCGGATTTCTTCAGAAAATGGACAGAGATTAAAGATTAATAGATACAAACAAAAAAGCCTGTCTTAAAGACAGGCTTTTCGGTTTTTTAACAGGACGGGGACGAAGGGACTCGAACCCTCGACCTCTGACGTGACAGGCCAGCGTTCTAACCAACTGAACTACGCCCCCTGTTAAAAAAATGGGTAGTGCAGGGATCGAACCTGCGACCCTCGGCTTGTAAGGCCGATGCTCTCCCAGCTGAGCTAACCACCCGATTATACTTTGCAAAAATTTTCCGTCAATGGAAAATTTTTGATGCCGCTGCTCTCAGGCAAAAGCCTTCGTTCCGCTTACGCTCCGCGGGCTTCATCCTGAAGCCTTGGCATCTATTTTTAAAAACGTCTCCAAGGGGATTCGAACCCCTGTCGTCGGCGTGAAAGGCCGATGTCCTAGGCCGGGCTAGACGATGGAGACATATTAAAGTGAGCCATGTTGGACTTGAACCAACGACCCATTGCTTAAAAGGCAATTGCTCTACCGACTGAGCTAATGGCTCGTATCACTTTAGTTTTTCCCGCCCGGCGCCTTTCGGTCACCCACGCGAGAGGTAGGTTATACCAAAGTGATAAATCTATGTCAACTACTTTTTATCAAAAAAGTTCATTTAATTTTATTGTCTGTTCCCTGTCGGTTCCGAGGCTCACCAGAGCATAGGGAACTTTCAGGAAGTCACTGATATACTGCACATATTTTTTAGCGTTTGCGGGCAGTTCATCATAGCTTTTGACAGTTGTAAGATCCTCTTTCCATCCGTCGAACTCTGTATAAACAGGTACGCACTCGTCCAGATATTTAAGTTCTGCGGGGAATTTGTCGAGAACCTTGCCGTCGTACTCATAAGCGGTACAAACTTTGATCTTGTCCAGTCCTGAAAGCACGTCCAGCTTTGTAAGGGCAATAAGGTTTATGCCGTTTATTGAAACGGAGAATTTAAGGGATACGAGGTCGAGCCAGCCGCATCTTCTGGGTCTGCCGGTTGTTGCGCCGAATTCATGCCCCGCCTGACGCAGATCTTCGCCGTCCTGACCGAGAAGCTCGGTGGGGAAGGGTCCGCTGCCCACGCGTGTGGAATATGCCTTAACGACGCCGAGAACGTTGTCTATCTTGCGGGGTGATAGACCGGAACCGGTACATGCGCCGCCTGCGGATGCGCTGCTGGATGTGACATAGGGGTATGTGCCGAAGTCAAGATCCAGCATTGTTCCCTGTGCGCCTTCCATCATTATCTTTTTGCCGGCGTCGTAAAGATCTGTAATCATTTCTGACGTTTCAGCGACATAGGGTTTGATGTACTCTGCGTATTCTTTATATTGTTTGAAGATTCTTTCAGCGTCAATTTTGTCCTGTTTGAAGAGGTGTTCCATAAGGAAGTTCACTTCGCGGACGTTCTGTTCCAGTTTTTCACGGAAGACTTCGTCATCGTAAAGGTCGCATATACGGATACCTGTTCTGGCGGATTTATCGGCATATGTGGGACCGATACCTCTTCCTGTTGTGCCGATCTTCTTTTTGCCCTTCATTTCTTCTCTGAGGACGTCTATTGTCTTGTGATAGGGCATGATAACGTGTGCACGTTTGCTGATGTAGAAGTTTTCATCGAAAACAACGCCCTGTTTTTTCAGTATTTCCATCTCTTCGATGAGCGCGTCGGGAGCGATGACCACGCCGTTTCCTATGATGTTGATTTTTCCTCTGTGGATGATACCGGAGGGAATAAGGTGGAGTATGTATTTCGTATCGCCGACAACAACGGTGTGACCTGCGTTGTGACCGCCGGAATAGCGGACAACCACGTCTGCGTCAACTGTGCTGAGGTCTACGACCTTTCCTTTTCCTTCGTCGCCCCACTGGGCGCCAAGAACTACTGTACAGCTCATTTTGCTACCTCACGAAAGTGTATTTAAGAAATTGTAACTGCTCTCAAGTTCAGCTTTTGCCTTTTCATCCTCCGCGTAGAAGACGGAAAAGCCCTTATCTCTCAGTTCCTCGCATTTGCAAAGGTTTTCGCTGCCGACGACAAGCCAGTCTATCTCTTTAAGGCTGATGTCGGATTCGTCAACGCTGTATATCTCCTCGACATAGAACACCATGCCGCAGGCACAGGCTTTTCTGCCGAAGTTTTCAGTAAGATTGTCATAACGTCCGCCGACAGCGAGGCTTTCGCCTATTTTCGCGTGGAGAACGCTCAGTGTGATTCCGGTGTAATAGTCAAGCCCTGCGGATTCGGAAGCGTCGAAAACCAGCGCTTTAGGGTCGAGACCGAGCGCTATCAGCCTTTTGAAAAGGGTGACGATGTAATCCACGCTCTCCGCCAGCTCACTGTCAAATCGGCATTTCTCTGCCAGTTCCCGAACGGTGTCTATGCCGCCGAAAGCCTTTGGCAGATGCCTCAGAAACTTTTCAGGATCGTTGTCGCCTTTAAACATTTCCGCTATCGCAGTTATGTTCTTTGCTGCAAGGTGTTTGTGATATTCATCTTTGCAGTCGCCCGCCAGCTCCAGCGCGCGGCGTGTGAAACTGCTGTGACCGAAGACATATTTGCATCCGTCGATGTCCAGTTTTGCGAAAACGCGCTTCGCCATAAGGAGCATCTCAGTATCGGCCTCCAGTCTGCTGTTGCCGAACAGTTCCGCACCAACCTGCAACTTTTCGGACTTAACGCCCTTGTCCAGATCAACGTTGCGGAACACCCTTCCGTTGTATGAAAGACGGATAGGCAGGGGAAAATCGCTCATGTAGTTGGCAAAATATCTTGCCACCTGCGGTGTGAAATCCGGACGCAGCACAAGGGATTTGCCTGTGTTACGGTCTATGAAACGGATTATGTTTTCGTCACGGAAGTTGTGCATAGTGTCTTTGAGCATGTCGTAATACTCGTAGATGGGCAGGAAAATATCCATATACCCGTATGACTTCACAACGTCCTTTATAGTTTTTTCGATGCGGTTCATTTTGACCGATCTGCCTGGGGCTATGTTTCCCGCGGAGTTCGGCATCATATTGCGTACCATTTATTCACCGATGTAGTTTTTCAGTATTTCCTGCGCGGCTTTAACGCCGGAACCCATGTCGAATTTCACGCCGAATTTCGCCAGACCCATCTCCAGACCGCTGATGGCGGTGATGGTATCGAACGCGTCATGATATCCGAGGTGAGATATGCGGATTATCCTGCCTTTAAGGTGATCCTGTCCGCCTGCGTAGGTTATGCCGACCTTTTCACGCATGAACTTGACGAATTTACCTCCCTCGAAACCGTCAGGCAGGTAAAAACCTGTCGCTGCGTTTGAAGGTGTTCCCGTGGGCAGAAGTTTAAAGCCCATCGCCTGAACAGCGGCACGGGTCGCGTCCCCGTTTATCTGGTGGCGTTTGTAAACGTTTGTCAGCCCCTCTTCCTCCATCATATCAAGGACAACTTTGAGTCCGTTGATGATTGTTACAGTGGGAGTGTATGCAGTTGTCGCCTCGCGCTGAGATTTAAGCTCGCGCTTGAGGTCGAGGTAATATCTGGGGATGGTTGCCTTTTCGCAGAATTTCCATGCCTTGTCGCTGAGTGCTATGAAGGCGAGACCGGGGGGCAGCATAAATGCTTTCTGTGAGCCTGTAACAGCTATATCGATGCCCCATTCGTCCATGAGTGTTTCGTGGACGCCGATGGAGGTGATGCCGTCAACTATGAAAAGGGTGTCCTCTTTGGTTGAGATTATCTTTCCGATTTCTTTAACGGGATGATATGCGGTTGTGGAGGTTTCGCTGCCCTGAAGCATAACAGCTTTTGTGTCGGGGTTTGCGATGAGGAAGCTCTCAACCATTGCTGGGTCAACAGATGTGCCCCATTCGAGTTCTATGACGTGAACGTCCATTCCGAAAGTTTTGGATATGTTTTTCCAGCGCTGACCGAACTTGCCCGCATCGATAACCAGAACCTTGTCGCCTGGGTTCAGGGTATTGATGATGGCGGCTTCCATGCCTGCCGTACCGCTTCCGGCGAGCATCAGCACCTCTTTCTTTGTATTGAATACCTTTTTAAGCCCTTCTGCGGACTGTGCAAAGGTTTTTGAAAATTCGTCTGTTCTGTGGTGGATCATGGGCTTTGCCATTTCCAGAAGCACTTTTTCCGGAACGGGTGTCGGTCCGGGAGCCATGAGGTATTTTTTCAGCATATAAGCACCTTCATTTTAGAGAAAATTACTTTTCACGATACTACAGCGCTTCCATATAGTCAATGAAAGGAAGGGCAGAAAATAAATTAAACACAGAGGTTAACAACTCAGGCATTAAAACAGTCTTTTTTTCTCCGGTTTGAGGTTGAGCGGGTTATGCAGTCTTGACTGTCAAGGGGTGCAGACCTATTATTAATGTTAGTAATGATTGCATCCGGACTAATTCACTCCGGATACACTTCTGAGGTTTCCATAGAGGCGCTGCCTATGTCAAAACCCTGTGAAAAAGCTATGGAGGTAGCTATGGGAAAAATTTACGAGGCACCCGGAAAGGCGGGAAGTATTGTATCATTGAAAGCCCGTTACGATAACTTTATCGGCGGAGAATGGGTTGCTCCCGTCAAGGGACAGTATATGCCCAATATCACACCTGTGACCGGAAAACCCTTTTGCGAAGTCGCAAAATCCACGGCAGATGACGTCGAACTGGCTCTGGATGCGGCGCACAAAGCTAAAGACGCATGGGGTTCGGCATCTCTTACAGAGCGTGCCGCGGTTCTTAACAAAATTGCCGACGCAATTGAGGCGAACCTTGAAATGCTGGCTGTGGCAGAAAGCTGGGAAAACGGAAAACCCGTGCGCGAAACACTGGCGGCGGATATACCGCTGGCTGTGGATCATTTCCGCTATTTCGCCGGAGCCGCAAGATCCCTTGAAGGGACGATAACAGAAATAGATAAAGATACCGTTGCATATCACTTCCACGAGCCGCTGGGGGTTGTCGGGCAGATAATTCCCTTTAACTTTCCTCTGCTCATGGCAGCATGGAAGATAGCGCCAGCCCTTGCTGCAGGCAACTGTACCGTGCTGAAACCCGCTTCGCCGACCCCCTGGTCGATACTGAAGCTGATGGAGGTAATCGCCGGAGTCGTTCCGAAAGGCGTCATCAACGTTATCACAGGTCCCGGCGGAGAGATTGGAAAAGCGCTCGCCACAAGCCCGCGAATAGCGAAGATAGGCTTCACCGGAGAAACCACCACAGGCAGACTGATAATGCAGTATGCCGCACAGAATATAATTCCATCCACAACAGAGCTTGGCGGCAAGTCCCCCAACATCTTCTTTGAAGACGTTATGGCTGCCGACGATGCGTTTCTCGACAAAGCCATCGAAGGTCTGGTTCTGTACGCCTTCAACAAAGGCGAGGTCTGTACATGTCCCTCCCGTGCGCTCGTTCAGGAATCCATCTATGAAAAATTCATGGAACGCGCTCTGAAACGTATAGAAAAAATTGTTCAGGGCAACCCACTCGATACGTCCACGATGATAGGACCGCAGGTCTCAAAACAGCAGATAGAAAAGATAAGCGGCTATGTGGATATCGGTAAACAGGAGGGTGCGCAGTGTCTCATCGGCGGTGAACGCGCTGTTATGGGCGGCGAATTTGCAGAAGGATATTACTTCAAGCCCACCGTCCTGAAAGGAAATAACAAAATGCGCGTATTTCAGGAGGAGATATTCGGTCCCGTGCTTGCCGTGACAACGTTTAAAGACGAAGCGGAAGCGCTCAGTATAGCCAACGATACGCTGTACGGTCTCGGCGCAGGCGTATGGACGAGGAACGGCAGCCTTGCATATCGGATGGGACGTGCCATAAAAGCCGGACGTGTCTGGACAAACTGTTATCACATGTATCCCGCTGGGGCGGCTTTCGGCGGATATAAGATATCCGGTGTCGGAAGGGAGAACCACCGTATGATGCTTGAGCATTATACCCAGACGAAAAACCTTCTGGTGAGCTACAGCCCCGATCCGCTGGGATTCTTTTAAAAGAGGTGGCATGATGAAAACGTCAACAGGTGAACCTGCGGTTGTCGCCACACCTGCGGCTCTTGAGGCGATAAAGAAACTTCTGGAAGAGCATGAATCAATTATGTTCTATCAGTCCGGCGGCTGCTGCGACGGCAGCCTGCCGATGTGTTTCGGAAAAGACGAGTTCATCATAAGCGATAATGACGTTCTTCTCGGTGAAGTAGGAGGGTGCCCGTTTTATATTGATTTTCGTCAGTATGAAGTGTGGAAGCATACCCAGCTTATACTTGATGTCGGTGAAGGTTATCCGGAAGGGTTTTCACTGCCCGCAGGAGAAGACAGTCATTTTATAACAAGGTCGCGCGTATGCGTGCTGCAACCTGATAAAAGCGAAGGCAGACCCTAGGGTCTGCCTTCTTAATATTAAGTTCTGTAACTGTCAAAGTACCTGTACTTTAGTTATCTCAATCCCCTTTTCGTCCGTAAGGTGTACCGCGCACGCGAGACACGGGTCGAACGAGTGGATGGTTCTGAGTATTTCCAGCGGCTTGTTGGGGTCGGCTATGGGTGTTCCGATGAGGGACTGCTCATAAGGACCGTGGATGTCACCTTTGTCCATGGGACCTGCGTTCCATGTCGATGGCACGACAGCCTGATAGTTCTTTATCTTGCCGTCCTCAATGACTATCCAGTGACCAAGAGCGCCTCTTGGCGCTTCGTGCCACCCGTAGCCCTGTGCTGTTTTAGGCCATGTTACGGGTTCCCATTTTTCGCCTGCGTGGGTTGTGTAGTCTCCTGCGCGGACGTTCTCTGTCAGATCGTTGATCCATTTGTCAACACGGTTGACTATAACAAGAGTTTCGATTGCTCTTGCAGCGGTGCGTCCCAGAGTTGAGAACAGCGCTTCGGGTCCGGCGCCGAGTTTTGCCAGAACGGAATCCACAACGGGCTTTATCTCTTTGTGCCCCTTTGCGTATGCAACAAGCACCCTTGCCAGCGGTCCTACTTCCATAGGTACGCCGTTATAGCGGGGCGATTTGACATACGAATAGTCTTTTTCCACTTCAAGGAACTGATAAGGCGGTTTGGGTCCTGTGTAGCGTTTTTCCGTTGCTCCCTCATAGGGGTGTTTCGCGTCCTTGTCCACATACCATGAGTGGGCTGTGTCTTCAGCTATCTTAGATTGGTCAACCTCCATTATATTAGAGAGGTCGCCGCCCATGATTATGCCGGATGGTATCCACATGTCGTTCGGGTATCCCTTGTTTGTTTCGGGATATTCGCCGTATGACATATAGTTTTTATGTCCTGCGCCTATTCCTGCCCAGTCCAGATAGAAGGGTGCGACAGCAAGCACGTCGGGAATATACACTTTTTCAACGAACTCTTTGGCGATGTTGTTGTATTCCTTTATCATAGCTATGCGGTCTGCATTCAGTGCGTTCTGGCTGTTGGGGTCGATGGGGAGCGCCATTCCGCCCACAAGGAAAGTTTGGGGGTGGGGGTTTTTCGAGCCGAGAACCGCGTGTATCTTGATTATCTCTTTCTGTATCTCCAGGGCTTGCAGGTAGTGCGCCGCAGCCATCAGGTTTGCTTCCGGCGGCAGTTTGTATGCGCTGTGTCCCCAGTATGCGTTTGCGAAGGGACCGAGTTTACCGGTGTTCACAAATGCAGTGAGCTTATCTTTAACGGATTTGAAATAGTCTTCACTGCTGTATTTCCAGTCGGAAACAGACTGCTGAAGCTGTGCTGTTTTCGCCGGATCAGCCTGAAGAGCTGAGGTTATGTCAACCCAGTCCAGAGCGTGCAGGTGATAAAAGTGGATAACGTGGTCCTGAACGCACTGGGAACCCATTATTATATTGCGCATCAGCTCCGCGTTGTATGGCACATGGATATCCAGTGCGTTTTCAACGGCGCGGATGGATGCGATGGCGTGTACCGTGGTGCAGACACCGCAGAATCTCTGTGTGATGTACCACGCATCTCTGGGGTCTCTGCCCTGAAGGATTTTTTCAATGCCTCTGAACATTGTGCCGCTTGAAAATGCGTTTGTTATGACGCCGTTTTCAACCTTTGCCTCAATGCGCAGGTGACCCTCTATCCTGGTGATAGGGTCTACAACTATCCTGTCAGACATTATTTGCCCCCTTCTTCCGTTTTGTCATGGTCAAGGTGTTCCGCTTCGACCTTCTTGACCATGCCTTTGTTGCGTATCATGTTCAGTATGCCGTGAACCGCGAATACGGCGGCGACGGCTCCGGCGAGTTTAACGCCGATTTTCGTTGCCTGAGATTCGACTCCGAAGCCCGGAATATTGGGCAGGCGTCCATAGAACGGAGCCATTGTATCCATAAAGCCCGGTTCCGCACAGCCGACGCAGCCGTGACCTGCCATTACAGGCCAGCTTAGACCGTCGTTGAAACGGATTGTGGGGCAGTTGTGGAATGTTTCGGGCCCTTTGCAGCCCATTTTGTAAAGGCACCAGCCTTTTTTATGCGCATCGTCGCCCCATGCGTCAACATATTGTCCGGCATCGAAGTGACCTCTGCGTTCGCAGTTATCGTGGATTCTTTTCCCGTATGCGAATTTCGGGCGGAGGTGTCTGTCCACAGCGGGCAGATCTCCGAAAACGAGGTAGTGTACAACAAGTGCCGTTATGTTATCCGCGTTGCAGGGACAGCCGGGAAGGTTGACAACGGGTTTGCCGCTGACAATATCCTGAACGCCTTTGGCACCCGTGGGGTTCGGGTGTCCGGCGGGTATGCCGCCGAAAGATGCGCAGTTGCCCACTGCTATCACCGCTGCGGCGCCTGCGGCAGCTTTTTTAAGGTGGTTGATGGCGGTGTCGCCCGCCACGCAGCAGTATACGCCGTCGTCATTAACGGGTATAGCGCCCTCTATGACGAGCAGGTATTTGCCCATATTCTTTTCCATTGCCTGTTCTTTTGCTTCTTCGGCAAGGTGCCCTGATGCCGCCATAATGACTTCCATGTAGTCAACTGACAGAACGTCAAGAACGATTTCTCCAATTTTCGGACGACCCGAACGCAGAATCGCTTCTGAATCACCTGAGCAGCTCTGAAACTCCATCCATATAACGGACGGACGACCATCTTCGTTTTCCAGAGCCTCGGCAATCTGCGGAGCGAATGTCTGCGGCAGCGCGAGTGTGGCGCTGACAGCCGTGCAGTATTGCAGAAACTCTCTTCTGCTGACACCGCAGGATCGCAGGACTTCTCTAAGACTCATCACAGACCTCCTGAAACGGTTTTCTATATAAATACATTATAAACTCATTATTGTGTTTTTGCACAGTAGTATTACAATAAATTTAAACTTTTGTCTAAAACGTGGTGGAAAATATGTATATGAAAACTAAAGGATACAGATTTTTATTCGGACCTGTGCCGTCAAGGCGTTTGGGGCGTTCACTCGGTATTGATATAGTACCCTCGAAAGTTTGTTCCCTTAACTGTATATACTGTGAAGTGGGCAGAACAACTCTTTGTGCAGTTTCGAGACAGCGTTTTAATGACCCTGATGAGATTATAAATGAATTCAGCCAATGTTATTCATCCGTTGAGCATGGGCTTGATATCGTAACCGTTACAGGTTCCGGCGAACCGACCCTGTGTTCAGATTTAGGATATATTATCAGGGAGATAAAGAAAATCAGCAAAGTTCCTGTGGGCGTGCTGACAAACAGCACCCTTTTCACCGACCCGAAGGTGAGAGAAGAGCTTATGGAGGCGGACGTTGTTGTGCCCAGCATCGACGCGGCAACGCAGGAGACATTCAAAAAGGTGTGCATCCCTCATCCGTCACTTAATATAGAGGATATAAACGAGGCGGTTGTTACGTTTTCTCAGGAATATCAGGGCAGGCTGCTCATAGAGATTCTGCTTTGCGAGGGGATAAACGACAACTTTGATGAACTCGGAAAGATAGCGGACATAATAAAAAGGTGCAGATATGAAAAGGTTCAGTTGAATACTGTTCACCGCCCGCCTGCGTTTTCTTCCGCGAAGACGGTTAGCGGTTCTTTCCTTTTGGAGGCGGCGCTGTTTCTTTCCGCCCGCGGTATTAAGGTTGAACCCGTCAGCAACTATATAAAGGATTTTTCCGGCGGCAGCATGACACGCGCGGAGCTTGAAAGGCTTATCAGTATGCGTCCTTGCAGTGTTTCTGACATTTCCATGGTTTTCGGCGTGCCGAAAGAAGATGTTGAAACTGTTCTGTCTGAAATACCCTCAGAAAAACTAGAAATAAGGGATATGGACGGCGTGAACTTCTATTTTATGAAATAAAAAAGGCGGGTTTTGCGACCGGGCTCAGGTTGTTGCCAAACTACAGATTCGTACAAAACCATTAGACTGCTTTGGGCTGAAGCCCTCGCAGAGACAGATTTTTCTTTTCGTCATTGCGAGCACTAGCCGAAGGCTGAAAACATTTGCCTATTTTTGCAAATGTTTCTGTACCGAGCTTGCTGAAATGAGTCCACTTTAAACTATTTGTCGAATAAAGCGAAGCAATCCAGTTTTTTCTTTGTCATTATTCAGAGGGGCGCAGATGCGCCCCGTTATATTATTGTCCGGCGATGGCTTTTGCCACGTTGAGCATGTTATTTTCCCAGTCGGCAGAAAGCGGGTCAATCATGACAACCTTTGCCCCTGTTTCCTTGGCGATTGTCTCAACCTCTTTTTTAGAGAACTGAGGCTGTGCGAAGATGGTTTTCAGTTTTTCGTGCTTCGCTGTGTCGATAAGTTTTGCCAGTTCCGCGGGTTTCGGCGACTTTCCGTCTATTTCAACAGAAACCTGAGTCAGCTTATATCTGTCTGCGAAATATCCCCATGAGGGGTGGAACACCATGAATTTTTTATTCTTTGAAGCCTGAGTGATCCTTGCTATCTGCTGATCCAGCACTTTCAGGTTGTTTGTGAACCCGTTAAGGTTTGCTGTGTAAAAATTCTTATTCATAGGGTCTGCCTGTGAAAGAGCTGCGGCAATATTTTTTGCCTGCGCCATAACAAGTACGGGGTCAAGCCATATGTGCGGGTCTGCCATGCCTTCATGGTCGTGATGTTCGTGTCCGTGCTCCTCTTCGCCCTCATCTTCATCGTGGTGATGGTGTTCAGCCATCTGACGTTTTTTAATACCTTTGTCGGTGGCGACTATTTTGAGGTTTTTGTTCACGCCTGCAATCTTTTTAAGCCATGCCTGTTCGGACGGGTCGCTTATGGAAAAATAGATTGATGACTGAGCAAGCTCTGTCATCTGTTTCGGTTTCGGTTCGTATGAATGGGGGCTTGAACCTGCGGGAACGAGAACGAAAACGTCCGCCTTGTCCTTTGCTATCTGTTCAACGAAATATTTCTGGGGAGCGATGGTGACGAACACCTTCATTTTGGCGAACGCCGGAGCCGCGATGAGTACGGCACACATAAACAATACTAACTTGCGCATGAGCTGCACCTTCCTTTAAGTATAAGTTCAACGGATGTAACGTCTTTTTGCTGTCCGAGCTTTATAAAGAACGCGGACTCGTCGAATCCGTACGGTTTGAGACACTCTATCCCGCCGCAGTTTTCGCATATGAAATGCGCGTGGGGCGGGTTGTGTTCGCAGGATTTTTCATAGAACGTGAGCCCGCTGTCTGCATGGACTGGGCGCACAAGCCCTTTTTCTGTGAAGAGCTTCATTGCACGGTAAACGGTGGCAAGGTCTATCCCTCTGTCTTTGACCATGAGATGCAATTCATTTGCAGACATTGGCTTTGCGCTGTCCAGCACAGCATGGAGGATTGTTTCTCTCGCCTCGGTTTTTACGGTATTTGTTATTTTTAGCAGGTTATCTGCTTTACATTTTTCCATGAGCTAATGATACATTTTTGCAAATGATTTGCAAGTGCAAAAAAAGAAGAATAGATCGCTTCGTCGCTTTACTCCTCGCGAAGACGAATTGATGCTGTTTCTGAGAATGTATCAGGTTTCACGGAAGAAACCCGCTTGCGTGAATGAAGGGAGGCTTCGCCGACCGTAATGTTACGCAATTTTTCCATGGATGGATAAAATTGCGCACAATCAAATCTGGCATCTCCATTGCTTCTACATATTTCAGGAGCGAAAAATGAAGAAATTATTTCCCATCCTTCTTGCTGTGATGGTCTTCGCCGGATGTTCAGTGAAGAATAAGGCGGTTGATGTTATAGAGAACAACCCCGTCACGTCGGTCGGCAAAAACGTAACCAGCAGGATTGACAGTTTCATAATAGAGCCTGTAACGGAGCTTATGCGACCAAGTTCGGGTTTGCTGCTTTTCGCTGTTGTTCTTGAGACCAATACGAACGTTTCGTCGCTCCTGTATGACAAGACGAAGGAAAAGGCGGAAGATTACGCCCATATCGTTACGAAGAAGCTGGATCACGGCAGGTTCATATATGTGGTACCGCCGCGGATAATCCATTCCGACGGAACATATGAGTTTAACGAGACGCTGCATACCCAGATACGCAATTTTATGGCGGCTGGCGAATACGGTATTCCGGTGGATAGAATAGCACAGGCGGAATATATAGTTGTTTTCAACGCCAAGGAATCGTTTGACAGAAACTATGGAACGAACTCGTCTCAGGTAAATTTTTCCATAATGAACAAGGATGACACACCCGTCTATGCAGCGAGTCTGCGGATGGAGAGTAAATCGGATAAGAATTTCTGGTATTACGCTGAAAAGAAAGCCATGCCGGTCAGGACACTTACTATGAAAGGGCTTGCATATATAATGGCGAACAGCCTGCCCGAAGCGCACGGCGACAGAACAAAACTTCAGGCGGCGACAGACAAGGCACTTGCCAAAGTCGGAATGAACAGGGAGGGCTGAAAAATGCTGAACGGAATGTACACTGCAACCGGAGGTCTGCTGGTACAGCAGAGGAGGATGGACGTTATATCCAACAACCTCGCAAACGCAAGCACCAAAGGTTACAAATCTGATACGGCGGTATTTTCGCAGTACCTCGCAAATGCGGGCAAGTACCCGGACGACGTGATTAGAAACAGTACATATAACAAAACCATTAACGCCACATCCAGACTGGACGGCATAAAGACGGATTTTGCCATGGGAAATATGCAGGAAACGGGGCGCAGTCTCGACTTTGCCCTGACCAACCCAAACGCATATTTTGCCATTGATACTCCTTTCGGTATCCGTTTTACGCGGAACGGGGATTTCACTGTTGATTCCGAGGGTGAGCTGACCACGCAGGAGGGGTACAAGGTGCTTTCAAACCTGACGGTGCCCCAGAACATTCAGATACCTCAGAACGCGCAGACCCTTGTGATTGCTGAGAACGGCGACGTTCTGGTGAACGGCGTGCCGACAATGCGCATAGCAACTGCGGAGTTTGAGGATATGGACAAGCTGGAAAAGGTGGGAAGCAACCTGTTTGCCGCTGTGGACATGCTGCCGGAGGAATCAGAAAATCCAGGCATTGAGCAGGGGTTTCTGGAAGGCAGCAACGTGAATCCGGTCTCCGAGATGGTGCGGATGATAGAAGCGAACAGAACTTTCGAAACATATCAGAAGGTCGTTACAACCATAGACGAACTCAATAACAAAGCAGTTAATTCTGTCGGCTCTATGAGCTAAGGAGCAGATAAATGTTCAGAGCACTTTGGACAGCCGCCTCCGGCATGACGGCACAGCAGACAAACATTGATACCATATCAAACAACCTTGCGAACGTTAACAACATCGGGTTCAAAAAATCCAGAGCGTTCTTTCAGGATCTTATATATCAGGAAATTAAGCCGGCAGGTGCAATCTCTGCGGCAGGTTTGACACACCCCACAGGTATTCAGGTGGGTCTTGGTACGAAGGTTTCCGCCATTGAGAAGGTCCACTCTCAGGGCAGTTTCCAGAACACCGACGTTGACCTTGACATCGCCATCGAGGGGGACGGATATTTCCAGTTCCAGCTTCCCAACGGCGATATAGGATATACAAGGGCGGGTTCACTCAAAATAGACGTGAACGGCAACCTGACCAACGAGAACGGATATCTCCTTGATCCCGCAGTGACAATTCCGGACAACACCACTTCGATAGCTTTCGGTGAGGACGGAACCATCAGTGTTGTCACACCCGATCAGGACGAGGCGCAGGAGGTCGGACAGATAGAGCTTGTGCGGTTCATCAACCCTGCGGGTCTGAAATCCATAGGAAAAAATTTCTACGTCCCCACGGGCGCAAGCGGTGAACCGGTTGCAGGAACACCGGGCGAGGAGAACTTCGGTACCATAGCGCAGGGCGTTCTGGAAATGTCGAACGTAAGCGTTGTTGAGGATATGGTAAATATGATAACCGCCCAGAGGGCATATGAGATAAATTCCAAGGCGATTCAGACAGCAGACGATATGCTTCAGGTTGTAAACAGCCTCAAAAGGTAATATAGTGTAAGAATGAGATTGATTATTCTGTTTATAGCCTTTTTTGTATTTGCCGGAGCGCAGGCAAACGAAATACTTATCGATTCCGAATGTATAACGCTGAGGGATATTTTTCCCGATCTGCCCATAAACGATAACGTCGCCTGCGGGCTGGACTACGGGCAGGAAAAGGTCATCAACAGACAGATGGCAGCCTATATTATCAATAAGTATAAGATTGCCGGTGCAGTGCCGGGCGAGGCGACTTTCAGACGGCGCGGAACAGAGATAACCCCTGAACGATTCAAAGAAGACATTAAAAATCAGCTTGCCGTGATGTATCCGGATATCAACGTTGAGGTTGAGGACGTGCGGATGTCCAGACCCTTCTACACGGCGGACAATATGCAGTACAAAATTGATATTCCCGTGAACAGGTTCGGCAACGTCTCAGTGGGCGTTGACAACGGCACCAGAAAATACAGCTACAGTGTCCTGCTTAGAGCCTATAAAGACGTGTACATCGCGTCTTCGTTGATAAAAAAGGGAGACAGCGTCGCATCAAAAACAACGATCTATAAAATGGATATGTCTAAAGTTCACGGAGAACCCGTCATGAAGCTGAACGGGTTCATGGCGTCCATAAACATTCCGGCGGGCAGAGTGATAACCGACAACATTGTTGAGAAACAGCCGGACGCTTTGAAAGATTCCAACGTCACTATCATATACAGATCGGACAACCTTGAGATAGCCGCACAGGGCAGACTGACCGAAGACGCATACGAGGGAAAAAACGTCCGCGTGGAAAACATAGCCAGCGGCAAAATTATCCGCGGGATGTATGCCGAAGGACGGAAAGTCATTGTAAACTCAAGATAACACTTGACTGTCAACCCCTCTCCATAATCCATTCATAATCTGGCACGGATTTTGTTATTACTCCTTAGTGAAAATAAGCTGCGGAGTATGACAATGATGAAAAACATTCTTTTTATGCTGGTTCTGACCGCGTTCATCACAACAGGATGCGCGAAGAAGCCCACATTTGAGAACGATGCACTTTCAAACAGCTATCGCAAAGAGCTTGAAGACTATAAAAAGATGCAGGAATCCAAAAAACCCACCGCTTCCCTCTGGACAGATACGGCTTCTCAGAGCAGTCTGTTTCTGGATTATAAGGGCAGACACATAGGCGACATAATCACTGTCAACATCATAGAGAGTACGTCCGCCACAAACTCCAACTCCACGGCAACAGCAAAAACTCAGGCGACCTCTTCAACACTCACCAATCTGATGGGGCTGCCGACAAACCTCGGTGTTTCAAACCTTCTGGGCACGGGCAACCCGCTTAACCTCGACAACAGCCTTAATTCATCCAACACTTTTAACGGCAGCGGTTCAAAATCCAAAACGGATCAGGTGACAGGTACCATAGCCGCAAGGGTGACAGAGGTTCTCCCCTCCGGCAACCTTGTTATAGAAGGGCACAGAGAGATAATCGTTGACAATGAGAAACAGACGATAACTCTGAGCGGCATAGTCCGCCAGAAAGACATAGCAGCGGATAACACGGTATTTTCCACCGCCATTGCCGATGCAAAAATAGCTTACAGCGGTGCAGGTATGCTCTCCGACGCGAACAAACCCGGCTGGCTCATGACGCTTCTGAGCTGGGTAATGCCTTTCTAAGGGGGACAGGATGAGGACAGTTCTTTTAACACTTATAATCGCGGTATTCGCCCAGAGCGCTTTCGCTCTGGTTAAGATAAGGGATATATCAAACATTGAGGGTATCAGGGACAACCAGCTTATAGGCTACGGTCTTGTGGTGGGTCTCAACGGCACAGGAGACAAGAGCGGTACGGAATTTACCGTTCAGTCGCTGGTGAACATGATGGAAAGAATGGGAATAACCGTAGATAAGAACTCGGTAAAGGTCAAGAACGTTGCCGCGGTGATGGTGACTGCCAAGCTGATGCCATTTTCAAAGGGCGGCGCTAAGATGGATGTTATCGTTTCTTCCGTCGGCGACGCGAAGAGCCTTGAGGGCGGCACACTTCTTATGACCCCTCTGTCGGCTGCAAACGGACAGGTATACGCAGTTGCGCAGGGTCCGGTTTCCGTGGGCGGTATGAACGTTGCGTCCGCCGGAGCGGGCACGATAAAGAACCACCCCACAGTGGGTATGATACCCAACGGCGCCATTGTCGAGCGTGAGATACCTTTCACCATGGACGAATCCAACATAACGCTGAACTTTAAGAACGGAAGCATTTCCGACATGGTAAAGGCGAAGGATGCCATAAACCGTAAAGTCGGCTCAAACGTGACGAAGATAACGTCGCCTTCCACTCTTGAGATAGTGGTTCCCCGCGCGCAGATGGATAACTTTTATGTGTTCATGGATAATATTCTGTCCGCGGAGATAGAACCTTCCAACCTTGCCAAGGTTGTTGTTGACGAGCGTACGGGCACTATAGTTATGGGTGCGGACGTCCGCATAAACACCGTCGCCGTATCCCACGGCAATCTGACCATAAACATCAACTCCACTGTTGAGGTGAACAGGGATCAGAACTTCATAGGCGATCAGGGCGGTCAGAACAACAATAACAACCAGCAGGGACAGCAGCAGCAACAGATAACCGTTACAGAGGAGAACGCCAAGCTGATGGTGGTTCCCGAAGGCGTTGCCATAAGCGACCTTGTAAAGGCGCTCAACTCCATAGGAGTGACCCCCAGAGACCTGATATCCATACTTCAGGCGATCAAATCCGCCGGCGCGCTCCACGGCGAACTTCAGGTGATGTAATGAATATCGATTTGGTAGACAGCTCCGTAAACTATGCGAAGGATAAGAGTGAAAAGCTGAAAAAAGCCTGTGAGGACTTCGAGGCGCTTTTCGTTTCAAAGATGTTCGAGACTATGCGCAAGTCAGATGTTGAGGGCGGGCTTATCGAAAAGAGCAGAGGAGAGGAGATTTTCACCTCCATGCTTGATTCCGAGGTTGCTCAGGAGTCGGTTAAAAACGGCGGCATGGGCCTTGCGAAGATGCTTTACGATTCCATGAGCCAGTATGCGGACAACTCGAAAGGAAATAATTTCCCCGCACAGGAAAAAACAGCCTCTGCAGGGGACGATATAGTCAAATTAAGGCAGAAATTAAGTGGCACGGATGTTGCTTCTGAAATGTCAGTCAGGTAACTGACGCTATATGAGTGCAGGAAACGGGTAACAGATTTTTTTACTGGAATAACCGGATTAAAACTGCTAAAGTTTTTAGAGGGTAGTCCGATTAGAGACTAGTACCGGAGGCTCAAAATGAGAATAGACGACAAAATGAGATTCGACCTGAACAAGGCGAACGAAGCGGCTTCAAAGAAGAAGACATCTGCTTCCTCAGCGGAGTCTGCCTCATCAACATCCGGCTCTGATTCGGTTTCACTTTCTGACAGTGCTAAAGTGCTGGCAGGAATGAAAAATACTCTTGCATCCTCTCCCGATGTCAGAACCGATCTGGTGGCTGATCTGAAAAGCAGAATCGAAAACGGAACCTATAATGTTTCCGGACGCCAGATTGCGGATAAGATTGTACAGACATCGGTGGAAGACCTCTTCTAAAAACCTTTAGTCCAAAACCCGTATGACAGCCTGTATCTCATAGCTGCCGAATCATTCGGAGGTATGAGATGGAAAACATCAAAGCATTGCTTGAGATAATGGACTCTCAGAAAAAAGTTTACACTGAGATGCTGTCCATTCTTCAGCAGGAAAAAGAAGCCGCGATGAAATGGAACGCAGCCCGCACAAACGAGCTTGCGAAGACCAAAGACACCCTTGCTTACAAGGAAAAGGTTATCAACGAGGCTTTTGTCAACTGCATCAAAAAAATTGAGAAACAGCACGGGCGCGAAGGGCTTCGTGTTGAGATTATCGCGCGTGAACTGGCTGGCGAACATTCCTCGGAGCTGATGGCAGTCCGCAATGAGCTTGTTGCCCTCACAAAAAAGGTTAACGACGCGAACACCTCGCTCAAAATTCTTTTCAAGACAAATATGACGCTTATCGACGGGCTTTTCCAGAAGCTCGGAATCGCAGGCAGAAACACCTACGGCATAACTAAGCAGTATAACTCTGCCAAAACGTCAACCATCTGTCAGACAGGCTAAAGTTCGCCCCTGAAAAAGGCGGGAGAGGAACATGGGAAACATATTAGGAATATTATCCACAGGCGTATCCGGGCTCTTTGCATCGCAGGCGCAGATTGATGTTGCGGGTAACAACATCACAAACGTCAACACCGAAGGGTATTCGAGACAGAGGGTCAGCCTTGTAACTTCCAACTCCCAGCTCACAAGCTACGGAGTTTTCGGACGCGGCGTAACCGTTGAGAACGTTGTGCAGGTCTACGACGCGGTTCTTGCGTCAACCATACGGACGGAAACGTCCGATCTGGCGTATTATACGACGATGCAGGACACGCTGACCAACATTGAGATATACTTCAATGAGCTTGAAGACGGTTCCGGTCTCGGAGAGGCTATGTCGGAATATTTCGATGCGTGGAGCGACCTTGCGAACACTGCCACCGATGAATCCGACGAGGCGCTCATCAAGAAACAGACGGTAATTGAGAAAGCGTCCGTTCTTGCAGAGAAGATACGCGCGAGCTATTCCGCTCTTGAGGATATGCAGAGCCAGTCCAACGATAACATTAAAGACTATGTTTCCGAAATAAATTCCATCTCACAAAACATATCATATCTGAACGGTCAGATAGCGCTCATAGAGGCGACAGGCTCAATGGCGAACGATCTGAGAGATCAGCGTGAGATGCTTCTTAACGACCTTTCGGAACTTGCCAATATAACAGTTACTGAGCGTTCGTCAGGACAGGTTGCAGTTTATGTCGGAGGTAACGCCCTTGTTGACGAGGGTAATGCGTTCACTCTTACTGCTGCTCAGACATCCGGTTCCGATACCGATGTGAGCATCTACTGGGGATCAAAAACAACAGGACCGCAGGGAGTTGACATCACATCCGCTTTCAGTTCCGGCAAGATAGGCGGCGAACTGGAGGTGCGTGACAACCTTGCTCAGACCTATAAGGATCAGCTTAACGATCTCGCTTCCACACTTATAACAGCAACAAACGAGCTTCACGCTCTTGGTCAGGGTTCAGACAGGCTTACTCAGATAACTTCTTCCACAGGAGTAAAAAACGCATCATATCCTCTTAACGAACCGGCAGGTGCACTGCCTACAGCCGTTAATGCCGGAGTGCTGCGTATCTCCGTATACGACAGCGAAGGCAACGTGGTGGAGAACCTTGACATAGAGATAGACCCGTCAAAGGATTCGCTGAACTCCATCATATCGAAAATATCGTACGCCGACGGAAACCCCAACGGCGGCCTGGTACAGGCTTCCCTTTCGCAGAGCAACACGCTCAAGATAACCTCTGAATCAGGCTATACTTTCTCCTTTGCGGAGGATACTTCCGGTATTCTTGTTGCGTCAGGTACATATGGCTTTTTCTCCGGTCAGGACGCTTCCAATATAGACGTTTCAACACTGATAAAAGAGAACATAAGCTACCTTGCCACTTCTCAGTCAGGTGCTGTCGGCGATAACACTAACGCTGCGGCAATTGCCGATCTGAAGGGGACAAAAGTTTTTGAACAGAACGTAACTATTGACGAGTTTTATTCACTCTTCATAGGTACTATAGCAACCGATAAAGCCACCGCAGATACTTATGCTACCACAAAAGAGAATCTGGTGGATGAATATTCACTGAAGCTGGAGAGCATCAAAGGCGTTTCGCTGGATGAGGAGATGGCGGAAATAATCCGTTTCCAGAGGGCGTATGAAGCTAGCGCAAGATTCATCAACGTCATTGACGAGATGATCGACAAGATTGTGAACGGTCTTGGCACCGGCGGCAGATAATTAGGGGGCTGACATGAGAATTACAACCAATATGGTTCATATGACATATACGTCAGGTAACGCCAGAAGTCTTTCAAATCTTCTGGATGCGAATGAAAGGGTTACTGCCGGAAGAAACATGCTTAATCCGGAGGATGACCCGACATATTATGTCACTGCATACGGTATGCAGATAATGTCCAACGATGCCACACAGTACGGCAGAAACGCTGAAAACGCCGTGACATGGCTGGACAACGAGGATAACCTGCTTCAGACCGCATACGACTACCTTTCGAAAGCTAAGAACGAACTTGCAGTCGCGGGCAGAAACGACAGCCAGAATGCCGAAAGCCGGAAAGCTCTTGCCGGCGACGTGCTTTCCATACTTAATGCTATGAAGGATATCGGAAATTCACAATATCTCGGCAGATATGTCTTTGCCGGATATGAAACCCAGACGGAGCCGTTTGTAAGCGGCGACAGAGAGGTTTCCGCCGTGGTTTCCAACATCTCAGGTTCCGAAGCCATATCCAAAAGACTTTACGGCGATATGCCGGAACTTTCCGAAGGTTCGTACACAATGAATATGAGCATCATCGACGGTGTTGCATATCTTAATATGACAGATTCCCTTGGAAAGACCGTACTTCTGGACAGCAACGGCTCGGATGAGACCACCACCACAGGCAACATCACCACTACGACTCTGGTTGCTGCGTATGAGGGCGAAACCGTTATAAACACAGGCATAGGCGTAGGGGTCAAGCTCCCCTCAGGTCTGGTTGACGGTACAACCATGAAAATGCAGTTTTACTATACCCCCGGTGACGACATCACCTATCTTGGCGATGACGGGAAGATAACATCGAAAATAGCGTCAAATCAGGACGTTGTAATAAACGTCAACGGTCAGGAAACCTTTATGGAGACTTACAGAACCACAAAGGGAACCACAAGGAACACCGTTAACGGAATAGGTATAACGAACACCACCAAGTTCACGCAGATTGATGGTGCAAACGTAAGTACCGCTGATTCCATAAGTTTTTCCGGTACGGACCACAACGGATACGCCATCGGTACTGCGAAAGTTTCCGCTCCATCAAACGTGAACCTTGATATGGCGACCGCTTCCGAAGAGGAAAGAACAATAACTGTCAGATACGCCAACAGAGACTACCAGGTGACCCTTGCGCAGAAAGGTTATTCCGACATGGACGAAGTTATCTTCGATATAAACAGAAGCCTTGAAAATCAGGGACTTGGCGGTGAGATGTCTGCTGTCAGCGACGGCGACAGAATAATGTTTGTTTCAAACAGAACAGGCGAAGGCGTTCAGATATCCGTCACAGGTTCCCAGAACAATAAGCTGGGATTCAACGCTTTGCCGGTTACGGCAAACGGCATGGATACGACTTTTGAACTGTCATATGACAATTATGTCGGTCCGGTTACTACAACACACAACGACGTTGCCATAACAGGCGGCGTATATACCGAGGTCACCGTTAACGGTCAGACCATAGGCTTTACACCCGCTTCCGGTTCTGCAGCAGACATTCAGTCAGCTCTTAATCAGTCTTTGCTGGACAACGGGTTGGGTTTCGATGTGTACGGCACCGTAACAGACACGGCGACTCCCGGTCAGTATGACATAACCTTCGAACTGATTAACGCGGAATACACCGATGAAACGAACCTCGCCACAAAGGTCGGAGCAGACTATCAGTTCGATACACCGCGCGGAAGCGACTATCCGGTGGATAACGAAAAGAATATCAGCGATATGCTGGCATATATTGAAAACCTGTACGGAAACGCCGTGGACGCATCCATAGTTGACGGCAAACTGCAGCTTAAAGACCTCAGAAGCGGAACGAGCAAGCTCTCGTTTGCTGTTGATGAACACAACTCCGGTATCGGTTATGCGAAAAACTCATCGGATATCATGCTGTCAGGGTATTACAGTTCCAAAAAAGACGACAGTTGGGACGTTGTGGTAAACGTAGGCGCCACAGACATTACTGTGAAAGTTACCGACAAGCTCGGAAACGTAATATACGATAATTCCGCCAACCCGATATTAAAGGCGAACTATGACGGCGGAGACATAGATATCGGAAACGGCGTGAAGATGCAGCTCGGTTCCATAGCAGGTTCGGCAACGCCCGTTACGACTACTTTCTCAATCGACCTGACGGCAAACTCGAACCTCAGCTTCGGCGACCTTAACATTACGGAAAAGGGTGAAAACGTAAACGTTTTCAAGTCCCTTGAAAACCTTTACTACGCTCTTGAGATGAACATCCCCGATTCGGGGATAGGTGCTCCAAGCTCATGGAATAAAGAGACACTGAATTCAACAGCCGTTCCATCGCTTGACGGTGAGTTCAGGGGCAACTATAACGAGATATTTAATTTCGAAGTTCAGTATTCGGAATCTCAAAGCGATTTCTATCTCCAGAAAAAACAGGAGTGGACATCATCAAATTTCAACGACCTGAACGTCGGTACCGTGGGCTTTGAACTGGTTATTAATACAGACGACGGAAAGGTTACGAAGAACTATTCCTCCTCTGCGGCAACTTCCGACGACAAACTGGAAGACTTTGTTGCGCAGATAAATTCTGACTATGATCTGCAGAAACTGGGCGTGCGGGCCTATAACGATAACGGTCAGCTCCGTATCGACACAAATTCCGGAGCTATGGAAATAGACGTCAACTATAACGACGAGCTTTCCGCATATGTGATGGGTATGGACGACCTTAAACCCGCCACAGCGGAAATTTCACCCACTTTGCAACTCAGTAATCTGGATAATCCCGCGACGCTGGATATTAACTATTACGATGGTGCTGCATGGCAGACTGCAACAGTAACCGTTCCGAACGTTGACTATGCGGACAACGCCGCGTTGATTGCCGAGATAAACTCTCAGTTGGGTGCAACCGGACTCACTGCATCCATGGCAGCAGGAGAATTAATTTCATTTTCCGGTCCGACATCCGATATTATAGTTTCAGGTGATGCGGCAGGTTCTCTCGGTTTTTACAACAAGGCCGGTGCAGATACCATCACAAGCAGAACGGCTGTCACTATGGATCTCAGCGAAAAGAACTCTCAGGAAAGAACCCTGACGTTCTCTTATAATGACGGTACCGACAAAACTGTCAGCATCGAGGTTGATGCGGAAAATTTCATGACCTATGAAGATATGATAACCAACATCAACGAAAAACTTGCCGATGCCGGTATAAGCGGCATAGTTCAGGCTGAAATGGTGGGAACAGACAGCATAGGCTTTTCTTTCAACGGTGTAACAGGCAGCTCTATTTCAGGAGACTACGAAAGCACTATGGGCTTTGCGAAGGCAGGCGACGCTGTGACCATGAAGGTTACAGGCGACAGCGGAGAGCTTATAAACACCTATACGATGGATACCGCCGGAGAGAAATATTATGTGGCTGACGGTGTTTATCAATACTATGACGCCGGATACCTTTATGCCACTGATTCTTTCACAGCGGCAGTCGGTTCGGGAATAGAGTATGAGCTGGACGTTCTGGCGCAGGCTGAATCTCAGGTTCTTGCCGCGCTGACCACTGTCGGCAACAGCACAAGCAAGGCTGAATCGGCAATGACGTTTAATGAATCGCTCAAGCTCACCACTGAGGAGCTTAAAGCTAAATATACAGGATCGACACTTATAGACCAGACACAGGCTTCGGCAGATCTTACCGTTGCCGAAACGGCTTACCAGTATGCGTTGAAATCAACATCGCTGCTTTTAAATGTAAGTCTGCTTGATTATCTGTAAAAAGTGCCGATTAAATATAAGATGATAACTGAACCAAGGAGAATTTCATGGGTGCAAATTCTGTCAATATATGTGAGGATACAATGGAAACCAGAAAGATAGTATCCGGTAAACTGGGTGAAATCACCTTCACCGAGAATGACATAATAACTTTGTCGTCCCCGATGCTGGGCTTCCCCGACCTTAACGATTTTATTCTTATCTCGAACGAAAAATCATATCCTTTCCTTTGGTTCCAGTCGGTTCAGGACAAGGATATCTGCTTCATCCTTGTGGAGCCGGAGCTTTTTGTTCAGGAATACTCACCCAAAATGAACAAACGCGAGTTAAAAATTCTCGGTGCCGAAGACGAAAGCAAACTGAAACTGTTCTGCATCGTCGTTGTTCCGGACCAGCCTAAAAACGCTACTATGAACCTGAGAGCGCCAATGGTTATGAATACTGAGAAAAAACTTGCAAAGCAGGTTATTCTGGAAGAAGATAAATGGCAGATTAAGACTCCTCTGTTCAATAAATAAACCACAGGAAGGCACATGCTTGTATTATCAAGGAAGATAAACGAGAGCATAATCATCGGCGATAATATCGAAGTAACCATCGTCGAGGTCGCAGGGCGCAATGTCAAGATAGGCATAGATGCGCCCAAAGATGTGAGTGTTCACCGTAAGGAGGTTTACGAGGCTATCAAAGAGGAGAATCTTCAGGCGGTTAAGAAAGAGAACCTCGTCTCTCTTGTGGATTTCTTTAAACAGCACAATACATAATTTAATCTTCGTTTTTTTCCCGTCCGTGGAAAAAAACGCCAACGCTCCAGTCGGCAATAGCCTCCCTGCGCTCACGCTCTGCTCACTCAGTCTGCTGAAGCATCCTTCGCTTGCTCCGCGGACTTCATCCGTGAAGTCTTATAATCTTCGTTTTTTTTCGTCCGTGGAAAAAAACGCCAACGCTCCAGTCGGCAATAGCCTCCCTGCGCTCACGCTCTGCTCACTCAGTCTGCGAAGTCTTATAATCTTTGTTTTTTTCGTCTGTGGGGAAAAACGTCAATGCTCTTTCAGCTCTGCCCGATATTCTGTTTGAAATTATCTGCGTCCGTCTCTTCGCCCATAAGTATCAGCTCGTCTCTTTCGTTAAGAACGAAATCACTGCCGGGGTTGGATATGGTCTCAAGACCTCTGTTGACAGCCAGCAGGTTCAGTTTATAGCGGAATCTGATATCCACCTCCCGCACGGTTTTTCCAGCCGCATTGGAACCGACCGGAACAGTCACCTTGTTCACACTCATATTTGCTATGGTCATGTTGTCGTCCGGACCGCCGGATATCATTTCTCCGGGTTTGCCCATTATTTCAGTTCTGATGTTATTGGCGAGATCTTCTATCTGTTCGCGTGGAACTCTGTATTTTTTGAGCACCCTTGAAAAGGTTTCGATGGATGTTTCATATTCCTCAACAACGACTTCGTTTGCACCCAGAGCTTTAAGCGCGGTGAACTCCGTCAGGTATCTGGTTCTGGCGATAATATATATGGTGGGATTTTCCCGTCTTGCCGTCTCCACTATCTTGCGGACACCCACAGGATCCGGCAGTGTTATCACCATCACACGGGCGGTTTTCAGACAGGCGTGCTCCAGAACGGCGGTCTGTGAAGCGTCGCCGAAAAAGATGGGTGTACCGTTGTGCTTCTCTTTTCTCACGGTGTCCGGGTTCATCTCGATAACGATATATTCGATACCTGCCTCTCTTGCCGCTCTTGCAGTGTTGCGTCCGTTCATGCCGAAACCGGCTATGATGATATGGTCTATAAGCTCTTTCTCAGGTTCTTTCTGCTCTTCGGAAAGGTATCCTCCGCGGAATGTCTGAGGCATAGGGAATCTGGCAATCAGTTCCGCAACGTGAGGTGCGGATATTATGAGGAATGGGGTGGATGCCATTGAAAGCACTGTCACTGCAATGAAAAAAGAGTATTGTTCAGAAGTGAGCAGACCGGATGATGCGCCCACAGCGCCCAGAATGAATGAGAATTCGCTAACCTGCGCCAGCGACATGCCCGCCAGAACGGAGGTGCGCACAGGGTATCCTATTATATTCACAACAAAGCCTGTTACGGCGAACTTGATGAGGATGAGCAGTATCAGGCTTGATATGGTCATTATCGGGTTATTTATAACAACTTCGGGATTAAGAAGCATACCTATGGAAACAAAGAAGAATCCTGCGAAAACGTCTTTAAATGGTATAACGTCGCCCAGAGCCTGCTGACCGTAACCTGATTCGCTCACCACTATTCCGGCGAGAAAAGCACCAAGCGCAAGAGAAAGACCTGTTTTAGAGGTCATCCACGCAACAAGCAGACATACGAGAACCACTGTTATCATAAACAGCTCTCGGCTTCTTGTCGCCGCAACCTGATAAAGGAGTCTGGGTACGAGGAACCTTGCAAATGCGAACAGCAGTACGACGACGACGACCGCCTTGCCGAGGATTATGCCAACATCGGAAAAATTGCCGCCCTGTCCGGCAAGCAGAGGAACCAGAAGCATCATGGGAATAACCGCTATGTCCTGAAATATCGAAACGGCGAGGGATATGCGTCCGTACAGCGAGTCCACCTCGCCCCTTGCCGCAAACACTTTAAGCATAATTGCCGTACCGGAAACAGCAGCCATCATACCTATCACTGCGGCGGTGTTAAGCTGATATCCGCCCAGATACGCGGCGCCTGTGAAAGCCGCAACGCACGCCGCAACCTGTAAGCTGCCGCCTATCAGGGCGGGACGCTTCAGTGAAAGCAGCGTGGAGAGGGAAAACTCTATGCCTATGGTGAAAAGCAGGAGCACAACGCCTATCTCCGCCATTATATCAACCTGTTTAACGGCGTGTATCAGCCCCAGACCGTTGGGACCCACAAGAACCCCGGCGAGAAGATATCCCATGATCTCAGGTATCTTCAGCTTTCCGCAAATGAAAAGAGCGCCGGCTGCAAACAGAAAAATAATGGTAATATCAGTCAGAATCGGTATGTGCATAAATTATCCCCCGATTTCCCAATATTAACTATGTGAAATGCTAAATCAACATAAAATGTTTTAAAATGGTAATAAAGTGTATAGAATGGTACAGGAGAAAAATAATGAAGATTAAAAGCGGAATCGGTTTCGATGCCCACAGGTTTGCGCGGGGGCGAAGGCTGGTTATCGGCGGTGTTGAGATAGATTATGACCTTGGACTGGACGGGCACAGCGACGCGGATGTTCTTATACACGCCATAGTGGACGCGGTAGCCGGTCCGGCGCTGGGCAGGGATATCGGGAATCTTTTCCCAGACAGCGATATGGCGTATAAAGGCATAGATTCGAAAATACTCCTTGCTAAAGCCGTTGATATGATACGGCAGGCGGGGTTTGAGATATCAAATGTTGATGCGGAGATAATCGCCCAGAAACCTAAGATGGCACCCCATATCCCTCTGATGCGCAAGACAATTGCGGATGTTATCGGGATAGACGTGCAGGATGTCACCGTAAAGGCGACTACCACCGAAAAAATGGGCTTTACGGGCAGAGAGGAGGGCATAGCCGCCCTTGCTACCGCCATAATTATTAAGGAGCAATCATGAAGCTGCTTGTGCTTGGAATAGGCAATCTTGTTATGAACGACGACGCAGCGGGGGTCATTGCCGCACAGGAACTGATGAAAGAGTTTCCGGAAAGGGACAATCTGCGCGTTATGGACGGCGGAACCCTTGGGCTAGATCTTCTGGTATACATAGAGTGGGCGGACAGGCTTGTTATAGCCGATGCGGTGGATTTCGGACTGGAAGCCGGAACCGTTGTCCGTGTTGACGGAAACGATATAGACGCTGTTTTTGAAAATAAACTCTCCGCACACCAGATGGGGATGAAGGATATGCTGGCTACGGCACAGCTTATGGGTGTGCGTCCGGCAGAGGTTATGCTGTACGGTATCCAGACTGCTTCCGTGGATATGGATATGACTCTCAGTCCGCAGGTTGAGGCGAATATCCCTAAACTTATTGAGAACATAAGGAAAGAAATAACTGATTTTCTTGCAAATAACTGATGAACTTTTTTACTCTGATACATTCTTTGTTAAGTGTTCGGGGCTGGTGATGTGAATTTCGAACAAAAAGAGTCATTTTAAGTTGATTAAATTCTGAATATGCGTAAATATATACAGTTATTTTGCGGCGGGTTGTTTAATGGAATATAAAGTTACAGTTTCGATAGTCTATTATGATACGGATCTTAACGTTTTTGCAGAAACTGTAAAAAGCCTGCTGAACAGTGAGTGCATATCCAAAATCTACATTGTCAATAATTCCGGTTTACCCCTTCCTGATTACGAGGATGGCGGACGCATAGAGGTTATCGACACCGAGCGAAACGTCGGTTTCGGCGCAGGACACAACCTTATCCTCAGAGACAGATACGAAAGTCTTGCCGATTACCACATCATATGCAATCCCGACGTATATTTTGAAAACGACGTGCCGGCAAAGCTGGCGGATTATATGGCTCATCATCCGGAGGCAGGACTCATCGTGCCTAAGGTGCTCTCTGCAAACGGTGAGAACCAGTATGCCGCAAAGCTGCTGCCAACGCCTGTTAATCTTGCTGTGAGGATGTTCAGCCAGTACCTGCCGGAAAACGTCGTGGAAAGATACGACAGCAAATATGAGCTTCGCGCATATGAAAGTGCTGAAAGTCTCAGGGTTGCAAATCTTTCCGGCTGCTTTATGTTTATCCGCAAAACTTCTCTGGAAAAAGCAGGATATTTTGACGAGCGTTTCTTCATCCTTATGGAAGACGTGGATTTTTCCAGACGCTTCAATAAAACCGCAGGCAGCTATTATGTTCCTTCGGTTTTCATATACCACCACAGAGGACGGGGTTCATACAAATATTTCCGCCAGAGGATGATACACATCAACTCCGCCATCAAATATTTCAATAAATGGGGCTGGATATTCGACGGCGAACGCCGCAGAATAAACGGCGGACTCATAGCCGCTCTGGAACGGTTCTGACATCAATCTTAATTTCTTGTTAATTCGCTTATAGCAAAGCGGATATTTCTGTTTAAAAGCAATTATGCTTGATTGGGAAACTGATAAAGTGTAAGATTATGTGTGTAGAATAACTGATTTCTCAGAAGGTGATACGGTGATAGGAATAACAAATGTCGCTTCATATTACGCACCTGACAAAATATCCAACTACGACAGGATGGAGAAATTTGCCATAAACGAATCTTTTATAGAGAAGAAGATTGGTATAAAGAACGTAAGAGTCGTGGATAAGAGCATTTCTTCTTCTGACATGTGTGTACTCGCCTATGAGAATCTCGATAAAAAGGTAAAAATAGACAAAAACGCAGTGGACTGTCTTATCGTTGTTACGCAAAATCCTGATTACAACATCCCTCACACATCCGCAGTTGTTCACGGAAAACTTGACATGCCTGAAAGCTGTGCATGTTTCGACATATCGCTTGGTTGCTCCGGATTTGTATACGGGGCGTCAGTAATTAAATCATTTATGGAGGAGAACGGTTTCAGAACCGGACTTCTTTTCACATCCGACCAGTATTCCAGAGTCATAGATCCTGAAGACAAGAACACATCACTCCTTTTCGGAGATGCCGCCGCCGTCACCCTGTTCACCGACAGCCCTGTTTACACTCTCGGAAAAATGTCGTTCGGTACCATCGGTAAAAAATATGAAAACCTTATCTGCCGAGACGGGGTCCTTTTCATGGACGGATTCGAGATATTCAACTTTGCATCCGCATACGTTCCTTTGGACTTTGAAAAGGTTCTCGCGGTAAACGGAATATCGGCTGAGGATGTGGATTGCTTCATGTTTCATCAGGGCAGCAAATTCATCGTTGATACTCTCCGCAAAAAACTTGGTCTTTCTCCGGAGAAGGTGGTTTTTGATATTGAGGACTACGGCAACACAGTGTCCTCAAGCATCCCTGTTATGCTTGAGAAAGTTATTGATAACAAAAATATTAACACTATTTTTATTTCCGGTTTCGGTGTCGGTCTTTCGTGGGCATCGGGAATACTGAACAGAGTTCAAGGAGCATAATATGACTGAACAGCAGTTTATCGAGGAACTTAAATCCTTACTGGATACAGAATATGACATAGAGACAGGCACGGAGCTTGGAGATATCGACGAGTGGGATTCACTTGCCGCCATGGCGCTTTTTACATTTCTTAAAGACGAGTTTGACATTACGGTGAAAGTGGCTGATCTTATGGCGCTTAAAAAGGTTTCCGACCTGACAGCTCTTGTTGAGGACAAGCTGTCTTGAAACTTTTTTCCTCAGACGATCTTTTTCTTGTTTCCGGAGCCAGCAGAGGTATAGGCAAAGCCGTTGCTTACAAACTCCTCGGTGAAGGCGCAAAGGTTGCCGCCATTGCAAGAGATGCGCAAAAGCTGGCAGACATGAAAGAGAACTCTCCATGTCCTGAAAATGTTTTTGTTTATGAAACAGATCTGACGGACACCCCCTCAATAGTGCCTCTTGTTAAGAGAATAGCGGCAGAGAACGGTCTTCTGAAAGGTATGGCGCATTGCGCAGGGATATCTCAGACCATAGCTTTTAATTCACAAAGGAACAGGGACAAGGAACTTTTCAACATCAACGTGCACGCCGGAGCCGAACTTGCAAGAGGTGTCATGGATAAAAAATGCACCGTTGGGAATGGCGCATCAATCGTTTTCATCTCTTCCGTGGCATCGGTGAAGGCTTTTCCCGGTGCGGTTGCATATGCGGCTTCAAAAGGTGCCTTAAATGCGCTTACGGTTTCGCTTGCCGCTGAGGCTGCCGCCAGAAAGATACGCGTTAACGCCGTTTTGCCCGGTTTTGTGAAAACGGATATGCTGGACGAACTGGTATCCGTTCACGGTGAAGAAATAATTGATAAAATAAACTCGCAGTATCCGCTCGGTATAGGCGAGGCGGAGGACGTTGCCGAGACTGTGGCGTTCGTCCTTTCGGACAAAGCGAAGTGGATGACCGGTTCGCTGATAAAGATAGACGGCGGCGGAACACTTGTATGAATAAAATAGCTTCCTCTGCGGATATCGCCGATACTGTAAAAATAGGGAACAACGTCGAGATAGGCGAAAACGTTGTGATACACGATTACGCCGTTATAAAGGATAATGTCAGAATAGGGGACGGAGCGGAGATATTCCCGTTTTCTGTCATAGGACGTTTGCCGAAAAGCGCCGGTGCGACCTCAAGAAAGCTGAACGACGATTTCGGATCCGTCTCGATAGGCAGCGGCTGTGTTGTCTCCCCCGGTGCTGTGATATACGCAGACGTGAGCATCGGAAACAATTGTCTCGTGGGGGACAACGCATCAATAAGAGAGGGCGCCGTCATCGGCAGCCGATGTATAATCAGCAGAAACGTGACTCTTAACTATAACGTTACTATCGGAAATGAGACGAAGATAATGGATAATGCTCATATAACAGGAAACTGCCGTATCGGGGACAGAGTCTTTATCAGCGTCGGCGTTGTTACTGTGAACGACAATAATATCGGTCGTGCAGGATATTCGGATGGTGATATAACCGGTCCTGTTATCGGCGATGACGTTTCAGTCGGTGCGTCCGCAGTGCTCATGCCGTCTGTTGTTATAGGCGACAATTCCATTATTGCAGCAGGCTCTATCGTCAAAAAGAACGTAAAGCCGTATTCGGTTGTTGCGGGAAACCCTGCAAAATTTGTGACAAAGGTTCCGGATTACCTGATAAACGGGTGACGTTTTTTCTTTCATCTTTGCGGGGATGTCTCCGCGTTTTCGCAACTAATGCCTGTTAATTCTAATTTATTCTATATTTATAACGGGTATTATAGTATAGTCTTATGATATGTGAGGGGCGGCAGATGCTTAGGTTCTTTTTGGTTTCCTTTTCGTTCGTTGCGGATGTTTTCAGGTCATGGCGCCTGCTTGTTCAGTTTGCGAAGAGGGATTTCAAATCAAAATATTTCGGATCTTATCTTGGTCTTCTTTGGGCGTTTGTTCAGCCGTTCATTACGATTATGATTTTCTGGTTTGTTTTTCAGGTTGGGTTCAAGTCCAAGCCCGTAGGTGACGTCCCTTTCCTTGTCTGGCTTCTGGCGGGTATGGTTCCGTGGTTCTTCTTTTCCGAGGCATGGATGAATGCCACCAACTCTATCATTGAATATAAATTTCTTGTAAATAAAGTTGTTTTCCGCGTGAGCCTTTTACCTCTGGTTAAGATCATGTCATCGTTTGTTATTCATGTTTTTTTCATCTTTGTGCTGTTCTTTTTCATGGCGGTTTACGGCATAGGGTTCTCGTTTTATAACCTCCAGATAGTTTATTACATATTTGCTATGCTGGTTCTTCTTCTGGGTCTTTCGTTTCTGACATCGGCGCTGATGGTTTTTCTAAAGGATATCGGGCAGGTCATAGGCATGTTTATCCAGTTCGGTTTCTGGGGCACGCCCATATTCTGGTCGCTGCATATAATTCCTGAAAAATACAGAATATTTTTTAAGTTCAATCCTGTGTATTACATAACCGAGGGATTCAGAGAGTCTCTGCTCTACCGTGTCGGCTTCTGGGAGCACCCGTGGTTGACGCTGAACTTCTGGGTTGTAACACTTATAATACTGATAGCGGGCACGGTTATCTTTAACCGTTTGCGTCCCCATTTTGCGGATGTAATATGACGAACGATATTGTTATTTCCGTCAGAAATCTGACCAAAGTATACAACCTGTACGACAGAACGAGGGACAGGCTCCTTGAAACGCTTCATCCTCTTAGAAAGAAGTACCACAAGGAGTTCTACGCGCTGAACGACATCAGTTTCGACATCGGCAAGGGCGAAACTGTCGGGATTATAGGAAAAAACGGTGCAGGAAAGTCCACTCTGCTTAAAATACTGACGGGAGTGCTCACCCCAACCGCCGGCGAAGTGGATGTTAAGGGGCGCATCTCATCCCTTCTTGAACTCGGTGCAGGTTTCAATATGGAATATACGGGGGTTGAGAACATCTACCTTCAGGGATCCTTCATGGGATACACCGAAAAGGAGATGGAAGGAAGAATAGACGATATCCTATCTTTTGCGGATATCGGCGATTTCGTTTACCAGCCCGTAAAAATGTATTCCAGCGGTATGTTCGCCCGTCTGGCGTTTGCGGTTGCGATAAACGTGGAACCTGACATTCTCATCGTTGACGAAGCACTGAGCGTGGGCGATATCCTTTTTCAGGTAAAATGTATGGCGAGAATGAGAGCCATGATGGAAAAAGGTGTTACAGTGCTTTTTGTCAGCCACGATACCTATTCTGTTAAGTCGCTGTGCAAGAAGGCTATCTGGATTGAAAACGGAACCATGAAGCAATACGGCGACGCGGGAAATGTTGTAAACAAATACATAGAGGCGCAGCATCTGAACATCAACAGCGAGCTTGAAGGCGATTCCGCTGTTCAGTCTGCCGATGCCGCTGATACATCTGTTTCCGGAAACGTCATACCTGTTGTTGTGGAGTTTAAAGAGAAGACCCTCGACCTTGCTGTTTCCCAGAGATACGGGGACGGCAGAGGGGCAATCAAGGGCGCGGTTCTTCTGGATGAAAATTTTAAACAGGTACATGAACTTGTCAGCAATCATGAATATTATCTGCAGGCTGCCGTGGAGTTTTACGAATCCATGCCGACGTTTGTGATAGGTTTTTCTCTGTCCAGTCTCGACGGAATAATGCAGCTCACATGGACCAACGCTCAGGATGGTATAACCTTTCCTCCGGTTGAGAAAGGCGAAAGCTACATTGTCACGGCTAAAGTGAAAATTCCGCTGAGAGCCGGTGTTTACACTTTTAACGTCGGTCTGGAGTATCCCGTGGATATAAATCAGTATCACCAGTTTTTAGATGTTATAATGAATTATGAATCAATAAAGGTGGAATTTGAATCACCCAGAAAGTGTTTCGCTTCCATGTTTTATAACGAAGGGACTTACTTTCTTGACAAGGTTGAAAGGTTATGAACGGCTATTCATTGATAGATCTCAGAATCATCGGGGATGAAAACGGTTCCCTGATAGCTCTGGAAGAGAACGGAAACGTTCCGTTTGATATAAAGCGCGTATATTACATTTTTAATACGAAAGTCGGTGTCAGGCGTGGTTTTCATGCCCATCTTAAACTGCGGCAGCTTTTAATCTGTACAAGCGGGAGCTGCACCGTTTTGCTGGACGACGGCAGAAAAAAAGTTGATGTTAAGCTGGATTCACCTTCTAAAGGATTGATAATAGAAGGTCTTTTATGGCGTGAAATGTATGATTTCAGCCCCGATTGTGTTCTTATGGTTCTTGCGGACGAACACTACAGGGAGGAGGATTACATACGCAATTATGATTCTTTCATGGATGAAGTGCAAAAAAACGGAATCTGATATAGATTTATTTTATCAACTGTCCGCTTTGAGGCGGCCGGTTTACTGGGTGGAGACGAGATGATTCCTTTTCTTGATTTACAGAAGATAAACTCCGTTTACAGGGACGAACTTATTGATGCCTGCCGCCGCGTAATCGACAGCGGATGGTACATACACGGAAACGAGTGCGCCTGTTTCGAGTCCGAGTTTGCTCAATATTGCGGTGTGAGGCACTGCATAGGTGTTGCAAACGGTCTGGATGCGCTCACTCTTATACTTGGAGCTTATAAAGAACTTGGGTTTATGAAGGACGGGGACGAGGTGATTGTTCCCGCCAATACATATATAGCGACAATTCTTGCAGTATCCCGAAACAATCTCGTGCCTGTTCCGGTTGAACCGGATTCCGAAAGCTGCCTCATCGATCCTCGCGCAATAGAGGAAAAGATAACTGCTGAAACCAGAGCGGTCATGCCCGTTCATCTTTACGGTCAGACCTGTGAAATGGATGAAATATCTGTTATTGCAAAGCGTTACGGGCTGAAAGTGATTGAGGACAGCGCTCAGTCCCACGGTGCGTACTTCGGCGGCAGAAGATGCGGCGGTCTTGGTGATGCAGGCGGGTTCAGCTTTTACCCTGGTAAGAATCTCGGCTGTCTGGGCGACGGCGGTGCTGTCACCACCGACGACGACGAGCTCAGCGAAGCCGTGCGAACCCTCGCAAATTACGGCAGCAAAGAAAAATACGTCAACATCTATAAAGGTTTCAACAGCAGACTTGATGAAATTCAGGCTGCGATGCTTCGTGTGAAACTCAGATATCTTGACGAAGAGACAGAAAAAAGACGCAGGACGGCTGAATATTACCTGCGGAATATAAAGAATGAAAAAATAGTTCTTCCGTATGTCAGAAATCCACAGGATCATGTCTGGCACCTGTTCACTGTCAGAACAGAGGAAAGAGACAGGTTTCAGGAATATCTGAAACAGAACGGCATACAGACGCTGATACATTATCCCATACCTCCGCACAGGCAGATGGCTTATCCGGAATGGAATGAAAGAAGCTATCCTGTGAGCGAGTCTATACATGCTCAGGTACTGAGCCTGCCCATTAGCAGTGTTCAGGAGGAAAGCGTGACTGAAAATATAGTGCGGGTAGTAAATGAGTATGAATAACAGCCCGCTGGTCAGTGTATTTATACTTTGCTTTAATCACGAAAAATATATCGGCAAGACCATTGAGAGTGTTCTTGGGCAGACTTACGGCAATATAGAACTTGTTGTTGTGGATAACTGTTCCTCCGACAGTTCGGCGGAAATAATTTCTGAATATGCCGCAAAGGACGGCAGAATAAAGTTTTTCCCTATGGAATACAACACCCTTGTTTCTTACGGTTCAAATTTTGCAATTTCCGAGTGTCGTGGTGAATACATATGCCCCCTTTCCGGTGACGATTATTTTGAGCCTGAAAAGGTGGCTGCTCAGCTTGACTTCATGCGGGAGAAAGGGCTTGACCTTTCGTTCACATGGATAAACGTTGTGGACGAGTCTGATGAGCTTATTGAGGAACATCCGGTAACGGCTTGGTTCAACAAGCCTGAACTGCTTGATGGTGCGGATATTCTGCGCAGCTATATAACGCAGGAGAACAGAACCAATGCGGTCACTGTTATGTTCAGGCGGACTCTTGTTGAAGACGGAACCATGTTCGACAACAGGCTTCTGCAAACGCAGGACTATGATATGTGGATCAGGCTGCTTCTCAGAACTGACAGGGCGGCAGTTATGCAGAGGAAACTTTCATGCTACAGGGTGATGAGCAACGGTGCGAATCTGAGCATGGGGCTGACGGATGCCAAAAAGAACAGGATTGATTTCGAGATGCTCCATGTTTTCAGAAACTTCTGTTTTTTTCCGGCATCTCTTATCGGTGTTCTTATCGGAGCTGACGTTTCCGAAAAGGACAAGCTGGAAAGACTTTACTGTTTTTTTGAACTTAAAGAGATAGATTACGGAAGATTTGCGGTGCTTCTGGAACAGTTTGACAGGCTCGGACACGACTGCGCTGTGAATACCGAACAGTTCGCTTTCTTTTTTAAAAAATACGCAGAGTTTAATTTTGCTTATCAGTCAAAATGTTCCGATGTTGATGCTGTCAGAAAGGAACTCGTGATCAGGGGTGAGGAACTGAGACAGGCGAAAGCTGAGTTGGATGCGACAAGCGCGTCTTTAAACGCCATATATAGTACTAAATTCTGGAAATTGTACCGAAAACTGGGCAGATTAAAAAAACTGATGACCGGAGCACTATAGGTCTGATGCCAGTTTTACCTTGACAAAGCTAAATCATATGAATTAGTGGTAGAGAGAGGTTTTTGCATAATATGAATATAGATATAAGTCTGATAATAACATTCCATCATGAAGGAACACTGGCTCATATAACTCTTAATTCCATAGAAAGATGTCGCAGGTTTGCGGAAAAAAACGGCATACGCTGTGAATACATATGGGTGCTGGACAATATTGACGAAGAAACCGGACGTGTGCTGGAGAATCACCCTGCTGACAGAGATATTGTTAAAATGCTGGAAGTGGACTGCAAAGATGCAGGGAAATCCAGAAACGAAGGTATCGCCGCCGCTTCAGCGGATACGATCGCGATATTCGACGGCGACGACCTCTATTCAGAAAACTGGATAGAGCGTTCCATGTACTATTTAAAGCAATATGGTGACAACGTAATTCTGCATCCTGAATATATGGTGACTTTTGATCAGATAAAGTGTTTCGGCAGACAGATAGACCAGACTGAAAACAAATTTTCCATAGACGGTCTTCTTACATCGAATTACTGGACGTCTGCATGGACTATCGCGCGTAAATCCGTATATCAGAAAGTTCCCTATGTCGGAACCCATGTGAAAGAAACCGGTTTCGCCTTTGAAGACTGGCACTGGAACTGTGAAACTGTGGCTGCTGGCTTTGTTCACCGTCTTACCCCTGAAACCGTAGGATTTTACAGACGCAGACAGGGAAGCAGGATAATGAGCGAGACGAGCGCCAACGGCATTATGAGACCGTCCGGCATTTTCAGCAAAGATTTCAATGGAGCGGGCGATGCGATATCTGCTTGAGTTGTTCATAATTCTAAAGTCCGGGATGTTCAGCAGTAAATATTATTACGAACAGTACCCTGATGTCAGAACCTCGAAATATCCCGCCATCGTTCATTTTATCGGCAAAGGCTGGAAAGAGGGGCGCAATCCCTCCCGATATTTTGACACATCCTTTTATCTTCAGTCAAACTCAGACGTTAAGAACGCGGGCATAAATCCGCTCGTTCATTACATAAGACACGGAAAGAGAGAGGGCAGGCTTCCTTTTGACGGTGCTGTGACACCGTCCGCGCCAATGGGCGACGGCGTTCCTATGCCCGAATGGATTGTTACGGAAATGAGGAACATGTCCTCTGAAATTTATCCTGAAATGACCCCTTCGCAGATCAAACTTGCGACTTATCACAACTATAAGCATCCGATAAATAAAAAACCAGGAGAGGTATACCGCGGGTTTCTAAAAAAATGCTCCGGTACTGCCTATACGCACTGTTTTGCGCTGCCATGGCTGAAAAGGGGCGGAGCTGACTATGTTGCTCTGCTGCATGTGCGTTTTGCCGCCGGACTGCCGGAGGGAAAGGTTCTTGTCATCCTGACAGAGCCTGGAGATTCCCCTTGGCTTGAAAGGCTGCCCTCCGGTGTGGACGTTATCGACGTTTCCAAAGAACTGAAAAGGATGACTGAAACTGAGATGGTTCAGGTACTTGCCAGACTGCTGCTCCAACTGGACATTCAGACGCTGCATATCATCAATTCCAGACTTGTCTGGGAAGTCGTGAAAAACTACGGGAATGCAGTCAGAAACAAGACAAAGATATTCGCTTCAGTCTTTTGTGACGATTACGACAGATATGGCGAACCTGTGGGTTATGCCAGAACCTATCTGCCTGTGTGCTACAGGCTGCTGACAAACGTTTTTTGTGACAACAGCTCTTTTCCGGCACTGCTCAGAAAGACATACGGATATCCTGAGGAACTGTTCAGAGTGCTCCATTCGCCTATAGCATCGGTGAGCTTTGCCGAAAGGAAGGCTCCGTCGAAAAAGGTGCTCTGGGCGGGAAGGCTGGACAGACAGAAACGTCCTGATATTCTTCTTAAAATAGTGGAAAAGCTGCCCGACGTCCAGTTTGACGTATACGGAGAACCGCTGCTTGAGAGCCCCAAGAATGTTATCAGTCAGTTGAAAAAACAGAAGAACGTAGATATGAAAGGGTCTTTCAACGGAGTTGAAGCTCTTGGATTTGAAGATTACGCACTCTTTCTCTATACATCACAGTGGGATGGTATTCCCACCATGGTAATCGCAGCCGCTCTTGCCGGTATTCCTGTTGTGGCGTCTGCTGTCGGCGGTGTCGGCGAGGTTATCTCTGGCGACAGGGGATATCCTGTCGCGGATTATGAGAACTCTGATAAATACGTTGAGGCGGTGAGAATGATTCTTTCGGACAGGAAAACAGCGGAAGCGAAAGCCGGGAAGGCTCTGGAATATGTTATGACTGTGCACACCGAGGATAGGTTCGGCGGCGAGCTACTGAACACTCCAGGATACGTTGCCCCGTCTCAGAAGCAACCATCAGGTGAAAGATGATCATCGGAAAGGGAATGATGGCTCACGCTTTTCAGAAATATCAGAGCGACAGTTCCGTGCTGATATTTGCCAGCGGTGTTTCCGACTCGCGGGAGAACAGGGAATCAGCGTTCAGGCGTGAGCAAGATCTGCTTGAAAATGCCCTGTCGGAATATTCCGGCTCCGTATTCGTATATTTCAGCACCTGCAGCGTTTATGATCCCTCTATGGAGGAAAGTCATTATGTCCGCCATAAACTAAGAATGGAGGAGCTGATAAGGCAGAATCATAAACAATTCTACATATTCAGGCTTCCGCAGGTTGTGGGTGCGACAGGAAGCCCGACCTTCGTCAATTTTCTTTTTAACAGAATAAGCTCGTCGGAGAGCTTTGACGTGTGGGAAAACGCAACCAGAAATCTTATAGATTCTGAGGATGTTGCGAAAATTGCAGGTTATTTCATAGATAACAGGTTGCGAATGAATGAAACGATCAATATCGCCTCTTCCTGTTCCCATCCTGTAAGTGTGTTTGTTGAAGTGATTGAAAAACTGCTGGGCAAGAAAGCGGTCTGTAATAAAATTTCCTGCGGAAACGCTTATTTTATTGATACGGATAGCATCAGGTCTGTCACAGAGCATTTGGGCATTTCTTTTGACGAAGGATACAACGAACGGATAATCAGGAAGTATTACATTAAATGAGTGAAACAGATAACACCGTAAAACAGAAGTCCGATTATATTTTCGGTCTTGATATAATGAGAGCGCTGGCGATATTGTTCGTTCTTGTGGGGCATACGCTGGAACATTCTCAGGTATATGAATGGATAAAACCCATAGGACGGTTTGCCGTTATCGGTGTTGAGATATTCTTTGTGCTGAGCGGTTTTCTTATCGGCACCATCATTGTGCGGCTGATAGAAAAAGGACGTTTCGGCACGATGAAGGACATCAGTACTTTCTGGAAACGCAGATGGATGAGGACGATACCCCTGTATGTCATAGCTTTGCTGGCGTTTCTTAATTTCGATTACCACGGGAAACATGACCTGACCTTTCATCCTGAGTATTGGCTTTTTATGCAGAACTTTGCATGGTCTATTCCAGACGATTTTTTTACGATATCATGGTCTCTTGCGATAGAGGAGCATTTCTATCTCTGGTTCCCTCTGATATTTCTTGCGGCTTACAGGTTTTCATCAAAGAGGATAGCGTTTTATCTGTCGGCTCTGTTTCTTCTGGCTGTTGCTATAGGTTACAGGCTGCACCTGCCGCATATGGACTATAACGCATGGAACTGGGAATCAAGAATGGTTGTTCTTGCCCGTCTGGATTCTATAATGTTCGGAGTTCTGATGGCGTATATAAATTTTTATCACGCCGATTTCTGGAACAGGATAAGGTCGCTGAGCGTCCTGTGGTTTGCTCTCATAGCTGGATTGTTCGTGTGGTATTATCTCGGAGCCGCAGGGATAACAGAGCGCTGGGTGCAGGTATTCGGCGTAACATTGCATGGTCTTCTGCTGGCACTCCTGCTGCCATATTTCAACAATATAAGGCGCGAACCTTCCGGTTATATTGAGAAAGCGGCTGCGTGGACGAGCAAGCTGGCGTATTCACTGTACCTTGGGCATATAATCTGTATAATTTTCGTTATAAAACTGCTTTCAGCGCTTGGAATATACGATTTTGTATATCCAAGACCCTACCTGCTCTATCCGGTTTTGTTTACCGCATACTATTCACTGGCTTTAACTACATACAGCTATGTTGAAAAACCGTTTCTCGATCTTCGCGACGGCGTAGTGTCCGGTAAAATGGTGAAAAAGTTTGCGCCGTTCGGCATCCTTTTTCTGTTTCTTATAGTAGATATAGTGCTGCTATGACCAACAAACTGAAACGTACTCTGCGCCCTATTTACAGAAAGGTGTCTTTTCTCCCGGGTATTTACAGAGCGCTGCGGAGATACGGAGAATACCTTTCTTCAGTCCCTTTCAGAATGATATCTTCACCTGATAATCTTAAAGCTACTGCGAAGCTCACAGAAAACCGTTTTTTATATGCCGGTGATTTTTTCAATGATATAACTTATGCGGAAGGTTTCGCCCCTGTTGATATTGATGTTTCCGTTGTTACATACAACAGTTCGGCATGGGTTGATAAATTTTTTGACAGTCTGGTGAACCAGAGCTATCCGCTCGAAAAGATTCGTCTGTGTTTCGTTGACCACAGCTCCGCAGACGATACTGTTGAGAGGCTTGAAAAGTATGCGGCGAAATATGCAGACGCGTTCGGTTCAGTAAAAATAATCGTTCAGGATAATCTGGGATTCGGTGCCGGACACAACAGAGCGATAAGCTCCGGCAGTTCTGATTTCTGTCTGATAACGAATATCGACCTTGTGTTTACTTCGGACGCTGTTTCCACAGTTGTAAAGCACGCCCTTGCAGACACAGGGGGAAAAGCCGCATCATGGGAGCTTCGCCAGATACCTTTCGAGCATCCGAAATATTACGATCCGGTGACGCTGGAAACTAACTGGTCTTCACATGCGTGTATACTGCTCAGAAGAAGCTCATATGAAGCGGTGGGCGGGTACGAACCGAAAATATTCATGTATGCTGAGGATGTGGAACTGTCCTACAGGTTCAGATCGGAAGGCTACGTTCTGAAATATTGTCCGGATGCTGTTGTGGAACATTTCTCATACGAGAAGGAGGGGCATGTCAAGCCTCTTCAATATGAATTGAGCACTCTGGGCTGTGCGTATGTGAGACTCAGATACGGACGCTTTGCGGACAGATTGCAGATAGTTCTTATTTATCTGATTCTGCTGTTTTCAAAAGAAAAATACAAAAATTCAAGAAAAGCTCTTTTCAGGAATATAAAGAAAATCATAAATAATTACAGCTATTTCAGAAGAACAAGACGCGTGCGGGAAGGATTTTACGCGCCGTTCAGAGGGATAGATTACGATTTTAAACGTAACGGCGGCTGGTACCAAATTGCTCTGCCGGACACTGGCAGCACCGTGAGTATCGTCGTGCGCACCTATAAGGGGCGTGAGATTCTGCTAATGCAGGCTCTCATGAGCATCTTTAACCAGACCTACGGAAATATTGAAGTGATAGTCGTTGAGGACGGCGGACAGACCATGGCACCGCTCATTGAGAGCGTCCGCAGCAGAATGAACGTTAAATATTTCGGACTTGAGAAGGTGGGAAGATCTGCGGCGGGAAATTACGGGCTGTCTGTGGCTTCCGGAGATTACTGCATGTTCCTCGACGACGACGATATTTTGTTTGCCGACCATGTTGAGGTGCTGATTGCGGCGTTAAACCGCAATGACGACCACGCAGCAGCATATTCTCTTACTTTCGAGATCCCTACGGTTTTTGAAGGTGATTCAAAAAGCTCTTATACTGAAAAGGAATACAGGTCGTTAAAAGGGTATTTGCAGGAATTCGATTATGAAGTACTTCTCGACCATAATTATTTTCCCATTCAGTCGGTGCTTTTCAGACGCACTTTATATCTTGAAAGGGGCGGTTTCGACGAGTCCCTGACATATCTTGAGGACTGGAACCTGTGGCTGAGATATGCCTATGGTAACAGATTTGTCTATGTTCCTAAAACAACTTCTCTCTATAGAGTCCCCGCATCGGCGGTTGAATCTGATTCAAGGAATATGCTGCTTAACAGGGCATATGGAGAGGCGAAAGAGAAGGCAGCCGCCGCTGTCGCAGAATATCAGAATTAAAAAGGCAGACCTAAGCCTGCCTATGATTTATCAGTGTTTAATGATTACCGCAAGAAAAGTGACGGGTGTTTCGCCGTCGTTAACGAGGCAGTGTTCCTCACCGTCTTTTGTTATCATCATATCGCCGGAAACAAGCTCATATTCCTGACCGTTGTCGATGGTCTTTGCTTTGCCGTCGAGCATCAGGTATATCTCCATGTCGCCTACGTGCTGGTGCATACCGATTGAGCTGTGAGGCTCAAGGGACATCATGGCAAAATTTGTTACCTCGCCTTTAAAGCCTGTTGCGGCTTCATATGCCAGTCTCAGGGCGCTTCCCTTGCCGCCTCTGGGTTTCTCCATTGTGGTTGCTTCCAGTCCTTCAACTTTAACTATCATGTATAGTCTCCTGTAGAGACTGCTTCATCGGCTTGTCTCCTCGCAGAGAAGTCTTTGCGAGGGCATCGAAGCAATCTGTGTTATTTATTCTCAATAATGTCTTTTGCAGCAATAAGCCCCGAAACGGATGCCTGTATGATTCCTCTGGTGATTCCCGCACCGTCCCCTGTGCAGTAGAGGTTGTCCAGACTGCTGCATTTCATTTTCGCGTCTACCTTTATGCGCACGGAATAGAACTTGACCTCGACACCGTACATGAGCGTGTTGGGATCTGCCATGCCTGGCATAACCTTGTCGAGCTGTTCAATGGTCTCTTTCAGGTTGTGCAGATATCTGTAGGGCAGGACGAACGAAAGGTCTCCCGGAAGAGCTGTTTTCAGTGTCGGAACAACGAAATTTTTGCGGATGCGGCTCTCTGTGGATCGTCTGCCGCGGATGAAGTCGCCGTATCTCTGCACGATAACGTTGTCACCGCTGAGAAGGTTGGCGAGGTTGGCGATGTACTGTCCGTATTTGACAGGCTCGTCGAAAGGTTCTGTGAATTTGGTTGAAACCAGAAGCGCAAAGTTGGTGTTATCGCTCTTTTTGTTCTTATAGCTGTGTCCGTTAACGGTGAGCAACCCGCCCGCGTTCTTTTCAATGGATATGAATCCGCCGGGGTTGACGCAGAATGTACGCACCTCGTCCTCGAACTCGCTGGTGTAATATTTGATTTTAAATTCATACAGATTATCGGTAAATCTGTCGGTTACTGAACGGGGTACTTCCACGCGGATTCCTATGTCCACTGGATTTATTCCGTTCTCGATTCCGTATTTACGGACAATATCCTGCATCCAGCCGTTGCCGGAGCGCCCCACGCCAAGGATAACCTTGTCGTAGTATTTGCGCACCTCTTCGCCGTTTTCTATAACGACAATGCCTTTAACTTCGTCATTTTCGACTATCAGGTCGGTGACTGGCGTTTCGCAGTAAAGATTTATGTTGTCGGACTGTTTGATCATCTCGTTTATGCGTTTGATGAAAAGCAGACAGTTATCCGTGCCGAGGTGGCGTATCTTTGCGGGAATAAGTTTCAGCTTGTGTCTGCTGCACTGGTATTGCAGGTCTTTAGTGGTTTCGTAATCAAATCCGGAGTCTGTTTCCAGCACTCCGCTGATTGTTTTCCACATATTGTCCGCTTCGTCTATGTAATTTTCCAGAACGTCTTCGGGCATATAGTCAGGCAGCCAGCCGCCGTACTCTGTTGTAAGCGTCAGTTTGCCGTCGGAATAGGCTCCTGCACCGCCGAAACCTTCCATAACCTCGCTTCTGCTGCGTTTTTCGATATCCTTGCCTTTTTCAAAGATATCCGCATGGATATCCGGATGTTTCATAAAGTTGTACGCGGCGGTCATGCCAGCGCTGCCCGCTCCGATTATCGCTACTCTCATAATTAAATCCTTTTTATCTCGGCGCTGAAAGTGCCGTTGTCTATGGTGAGAACCGCATAGGTGTGAAACGGTTCTGTTCTTTTGTTCGTAGGGCTTCCGGGGTTGAGGAACCACACGCCGCTTATCTCGCCCCAGAAGGGTTTGTGTGTATGCCCGAAAACAATTATATCTGCATCAGGAAAGGTATACAGCAGACGGTTTTCTATGCCGGACGGGTTTCCCATGCCGTGCGCCACGCCAATTTTTACCCCTTCAAATTCAAGAAGACGTTTTTCCGGCAGCCGTTCGTCGTTGTAATATGGGTCCATGTTTCCCTTAACAGGGTAAACCAGAGGGCACGCAGCCATAAGCTCGTTTATAAGCTGAAAACTCACAATATCTCCCGCATGGATAACGGCGTCGCACAGCTTTGCCTCTTCAATGACCGCCTGCGGCAGTTTTGCTATTGAATCAGTGTGCGTATCTGATATGATAAGTATCTTCATTTGACAAATATCTCTTCGAAAATGGTTGTTGTCAACACATAAAAGATTTATGATATGGCTTAAATATTTGTAAATTATTCGGGATAAGGCATGAACGTACCTTTCTTTTCACAGTTGAAGGCGTTGGTTGACGAATGCGGATTCAGAGCATATCTGGTTGGCGGATGCGTTCGGGATGTCCTGCTGAAAAGATCCGTTGCCGACGTAGATCTTGTGTGTCTTTCCCATGATTACAAAGACTTTGCATCTGCTGTGCGTGTGCTTTTGCCTTCCGCATGGGTGGAATTTAAAGACAATATACGTCTTGTCTGCCCCGATGCAGAGCTGGACATATCAAAGCCAAGAGGTAAAACCATTGAGGAAGACCTGCTTATGCGGGATTTCACTGTTAACAACCTTGCCATGGATTTTGACGGGAACATCATCGGCGACCCTGCGGATATCTATGCAGGGGTGATACGCCATGTCGGAGAGAGTACTTTCAGCGATGACCCGCTCAGGATGCTGAGGGCGTTCCGTTTTCAGGCGCAGCTTGGGTTTGTGATAGCGGATGAGACAATGAATAAGGTATCCTCCGAAAAAACAATGATTGAGCGTTCCGCGTCTGAGCGTATATTACAGGAATTTTCAAAGCTGTTCAGTGGGCAATATGCCGGTATTGCTGTCTGCTCCATGAATGAAAGCGGGCTTTACGGCGAGATTTTCAAAGGGCTTAAACTTTCAGCCGCAGCGGTGGAGGCGGCAAAACTGTCAATGGGCGCCGAGTTCTTTTTTGCGGCTCTGGCTGCGGAACAGTCTGACGCCAAACGTTTTGTCGAGGAGATAGGGCTTTCACACCGCTCTCTCAAAAACGTTCTCAGAACTGCTGAACTTGCAGGCAAGCTGACGGCAAACAGCGTTGAGGGCGACTCTTTCGCTCTGCGCAGGCTGATATACGAGTATCCCGACGAGGTGCGGGATGCACTGCATATTTACGGACTGCTGGCGGCACGGGACAAAGTTGAAGTATGGGATATTGAAACCTATGTTCACCGTGTTATGATAGAGATGGGCTATGTGGACTTTGAAACGCCAATGAAGATTAACGGCGGACTGCTTATGGCCATGGGTGTTCCTGCCGGCAGGATGATGGGTGAGATAATCGCCGACGTGCGCCCCAAACTCGCTTCAAGGGAACTCATGACCCTTGAGTGTGCAGAAAAGTATATTAAAGATAAATATTTATAGAGGCTGATATGAAATTTTGCAGATTTCTGGACGGACTGGCAGAGAAGAAAGGAATTGTTGACGGAGAGATTATCCGCGAGATAGAGGGTTCGTTCTTCGGCGAATACGTTGTTACGGACAGGGTGCGCGATGCGAAAACAGCACAGTATCTGCCGCCTGTGTATCCTTCAAAGCTGGTGTGCGTCGCCCGCAACTATGCGGAGCACGCAAAGGAACTGGGCAACGAAGTGCCGGAAGTCCCTATGATATTCATAAAGCCCTCCACTGCCGTCACAGGACACGGCGGAGAGGTAGTCTTCCCGCGCACAAGTCAGCATGTGGACTATGAAGGGGAACTTGCTGTTGTGATAGGGCAGAAATGCAGAAAAGTTAAACGCGAACACGCGGAGAGCGTAATTTTCGGATATACCTGCATCAACGACTATACGGCAAGAGACTTGCAGAAGCTGGACGGAAAATTTGCCCGCGCCAAAGGTTTTGATACCTTCGCGCCCATCGGTCCCGTGATAGAGACAGATTTCGACTGGAAAACAGCCCGCATAAAAACTTTCGTAAACGGCGAACTGAAACAGAACGGAACAACGGACATGATGATAAACGACGTTCCTGCTCTGATAGAGTTTATGAGCGAGATAATGACCCTTATGCCGGGCGATATCATAGCCACAGGTACTCCGGCAGGCATCGGCAGCGTTAAACCGGGCGACGTTGTGGAAGTTGAGATTGACGGCATAGGAAGGCTCACAAATACTATAGTGAAAGATGGAAAATAAGATAGACTGTCTTCTGTGCGGCACCTGCTGTACGGCGTTTGACATAAAAGAGATAGACAAAAAAGCGGGTGAGCGGTGCAGGTATCTGTCACCGGAAAACCTCTGCACAATATACGAAAAGAGACCCTGGGGCTGCAAAGGCTATAAGCCTGACGAGCTCTGCGTCCTTGTCAGCACTCTGAAAGACGAGGAAAAGGTCGCAGTCTACAGAAATATTTACGGGGTATAGATGTATCTTGGTCTTACAGGCAACATTGCCAGCGGAAAAAGTACGGCGGCGATGTTCTTTGAAAAACACGGCTGTCACTGCATCGACACGGACGAGATAAGCCGTATCGTAATGCGTCCCGGCGAAAAGGCGTACCTTGGCGTTGTGGAGGCTTTCGGACGCGAAATAGTCAGAGAGGATGAAACCCTTGACAGGGCGAAGATTCGTGAAATAGTTTTCAATAACCCTGAAAAACGAAAAGTTCTTGAAGGCATTGTCCAGCCCGCGATACTGGAATATGAGAGCAAAGCCGTTGGCGGCATAAAAGGCAGAAACGACAAAGCGATAATCATAACCCAGGCTGCGCTTACGGTCGAATCAGGCAGCTATAAACGGTTTGACTGGCTAATCGTGGTTTATACAGACCCTAAAGTGCAACTGCAAAGGGTTATGAAGCGCGACAGCATCACGCAGGAACAGGCGAAAAAGATAATCGACGCGCAGATGTCCATTGAAGAAAAACTGAAATACGCAAACTTTGTAATAGACAACTCCTCCGACATCGACAGGCTGGAGAGGGAGGTAAGACGGGTGATTGAGCTTATAAAACTTATTGGGAAATGCACAAAAAGCAAACGGGAGAGGGTATGCACGAACTTGGAATAGCAAACAGTCTCATTGAGATTGTGCTGGAAAACGCGAACGCCAACGGCGCAAAGGTTGTGCGCAGCGTCACCGCAAAGATAGGCAGGCTTGCCGCTGTGGACAGCGAAGCGCTGAAATTTGCCTATGACGCCATTAAAGAGGAATATCCCATGATAGCGGAGTCCGTTCTTGTCATAGACAACGTCCCCGTGACGGGAAAATGCAATAAGTGCGGCGCGACGGATACGTATGACGAAATGTTCTTCGCATGTTCAAAATGCGGTTCGTATGAAGTGGAACTTATTACAGGCGAAGAACTTACTGTTTCAGAAATCGAGGTGGACTGATGAAAACCGTTAATATTCAGGAAAAAATACTCACCAAAAACGAGATGAAAGCGGCGGAACTGCGTGAAAAGCTGAAAGGTGTTGCGGTTCTTAACTTCGTTTCATCCCCAGGCAGCGGAAAAACCTCACTGCTGGAAAAGGTTCTGGTGATGCTGAAAGATAAATATAAAATTGCCGTTGTTGAAGGCGATCAGCAGACAACCCACGACGCCGACAGGATAAAGGCGACAGGCGTTGAAGCGTTTCAGGTGAATACCGGCAATGCGTGCCACCTTGAGGCGATAGACGTTGAAAGAGCTCTCGGCTCGCTGGGTTATGACCTTGACCTGCTCATCATTGAGAACGTCGGCAACCTCGTTTGCCCCGCGGAATATGACCTTGGTGAAGACGCGAAGGTCGTTCTTCTGTCCGTTACCGAGGGGGATGATAAGCCGGCTAAATATCCTGTTATGACCCGCGCAGGCTCAGCTTATATCATTAATAAAATTGACCTGCTCCCCTATGTTGATTTCAGCGTGGACAAGTGCATCGAATATGCAAAGGGTATCCAGCCGGAGCTTGAGTTTTTCACCACTTCATGCAGAACTGGCGAGGGACTTGATAAGGTGGCTGACTATATCGAAAAAATGACAAAAGCGAAAAAAGGCTGATATGCTCACAGTCGGCATAGACGAGGTTGGCAGAGGATGTCTGGCGGGACCTGTGGTTGCCGCCTGCGTTATACTGCCGGAGGATTTTTCAGATACGCGGCTTATAGATTCCAAAAAAATACCTGAGAAACAGCGCCGTCTGCTGGACGGTGTTATCCGTGCAAATGCGCTGGCAATCGGTATCGGTATGGTGGACAATTCCACCATCGACGAGATAAACATTCTGAACTCCACAAAGCGCGCCATGATGGATGCTCTGGGGCAGATAACCATTGAGTATCATAAAGTTATCGTGGACGCTGTTGACCTTAAAGACGTTAAGGTGCCTATGGAGCACCCTTTCAAGGCGGAGGACAAGTTCCAGTGCGTCGCCGCTGCGTCAATCGTTGCAAAGGTTTTTCGCGATGCACTTATGACGAAGATGCACATCGAATATCCCGATTATGACTGGTATTCCAACAAGGGATACGGCACGAAAAAGCATACTGATGCCATAAAGAAATTCGGGCTGACTCCGCTGCACAGAATCAGCTTCTGCGGGAATTTCATCTGATGCTCGGACTGGGACAGAGCGGCGAGAAACGGGCGGAAAAATATCTGCTGTCAAACGGGTATGACGTTCTTGAGAAGAACTACCGCTGTAAATTCGGCGAGATAGACCTGATCGCCCAAAAGGACGGCGTTCTTGTGTTTGTCGAGGTGAAGACCAGAAGCGGTTCAGGCTACGGGATGGGTTTCGAATCGGTGACACGGAAAAAGCAGGAAAAGCTGCTGCTGACGGCGCAGACCTATATGGCCGGCAGAAAGCCTATGCAGGCGCGGTTCGACGTGATATCTATAGATGAAGGCGAAATCACCCATATTAAGAATGCGTTCGGAGCATAACGGCATTTCTGCTTGAAAATTCGGGTCTTGATGATATAATCCTACACCTTTTATAAAATTGGAGAATCTCAATATGTACACACTGGCAGTTTCGGTTGCAATTTCAACAGCTCTTGCGCTTATACTCTATTTTCTCACATACAGCATCTTCTGGCCGATTTTTCTGTTCGTTGTGGGCGTGCTGGGAATCAATTTTTTCGTGGGCAAAAAGTTCATGAACAAGCTCACGGATCATTTTAAAATGGTTGAGAAGGACCTCACCGCGGGACGCGCGGACAAAGCCATCGAAAAGCTGAAGGAAGCGTATCCTTACGGCAAATGGCAGTTTTTCGTTAAAGAACAGATAGATGCGCAGATAGGTATCATCCTCTATACAAACCAGAAGTTCGATGAAGCCGAACCCTATCTGAACAACGGTTTTACAAAAAACTGGATGTCTATGGCTATGCTGGCGGCTCTGAGATTTAAAGAGGGCAATTTCGAACAGTGCTGTAAGATAATGGATAAGGCTATCAAAGGCTCTCCGAAACAGGGCTTTTTATACAGTCTCTACGCACATTTCCTTATGGAAAAGGGCGATAATGACAAGGCTGTGGTAATACTTTCAAAAGGTGCGGATAAAAACCCGCTTGACGAAAGACTGCAATCAGCTATGGAAGCCGTTAAGAACGGTAAAAAACTTAAAATGCAGAACTACGGCAACCTGTGGCTCCAGATGCACCTTGGCGCTAAGATGCCTCAGGGCGCAAAACCCTACCAGCAGTTCCTTGCCAACCAGAGAATGGGCAAGAGAAGGTAATATTGAAAGATATTCAGAATCAGCGGGATCACAGAAATCTCGACGTTGACCGCGTCGGCATAAAGGATATCCGCTACCCAGTTGTACTCTCCGACCGCGACAAGGGCAAACAGAGCACTGTTGCCCGTATCAATATGTATGTGCGCCTGCCCCACAATTTCAAAGGCACGCATATGTCGAGGTTCGTCGAGATACTCAGCCGCCATTCAGAGGACATAAACCTTTATTCCGTCGGTCATATTCTGGACGAGATGAAGGAACGGCTGGACAGCGAGGAATCATTTATTGAACTTTCGTTCAACTATTTTCTTATGAAAAAGGCTCCTGTCTCCGGTCAGGAAGCCATGATGGATTACTATTGTGAATATTTTGGATCTTCCGGACCCGACGGACGCGACGCAGTGATGTCTGTCCGTGTTCCGGTAATGACCCTGTGTCCCTGCTCAAAAGAGATTAGTCAATACGGCGCGCATAACCAGCGCGGCTATATAACGATTTCCGTCCGTATGAAAAAACTTATGTGGATTGAGGAGATAATAGAGATTGCCGAAAGCTCGGCATCATCCCCGGTCTTCCCCCTTCTTAAACGCGAGGACGAAAAATACGTCACCGAAAAGTCGTACGAAAACCCGACTTTTGTCGAAGATGTTGTGCGAAACGCCGCCACAAAGCTGATGGCAGACGACCGCGTTGTGTGGTTCGAAGTTTCCAGCGAGAATATGGAGAGCATACACAATCACTCGGCCTATGCCAGTATCACCCGCGACAAACGCATCTGATTTTTGGCGTTTCTAACACATCGCATTTCTTCGTTGCAGTCAAAAAATATTGCTCATGTACACATTCGTACACTGCGCATATTTTTTATCCTTCGCCTTGAACTGCTCGGTTATAAACACCAAAGTTTGGAACAGCTCACATACTAATATGTATGGTGCATCTTCCTTTTTCTCAAGGGAGGCTTATTCACCTCTGAGGGTTCGCGAGACTCTATCTCGTCTTCGTGAGGAGCGGTAGCGACGCGGCGATCTCAGTACGCAAAAAAAAGCCGCGAATCTTTCGAAACGCGGCTTTATATTTTCAGGTTATACCTTTCTCAGTCTATTCTCAGTACCATACCGGGGCGGATGCCTCTGCCAACGCCGTTAATCCTTTTGATGTCGTCAACGGTGGTTCCGAATTTCTTAGCGATTGCCCAAAGGTTGTCGCCGTTTCTGACTTTATATTTGGTGGATCTTGCAGCGGTTGATGAAGCCTGTCTTGCTTTTCCTGATGTTGATGGAACCGTAAGCACCTGACCGACCATGATATTGTTTCCTCTGATGCCGTTTGCTTCTCTTATGTCGGCAACTGTTGTTCCGAATTTCTTGGCTATGCGGAAGAGGTTTTCGCCGGATCTGACTTTATATTTTACTGATGTGCTTGCTCTTTCTGTCTGAGTTTTAAGAGGCTTCGTGATGGCGATGCGTTTGTCTTTGTCGCTGTAGTAGGTATCGGAGATGACGAGTGACTGTCCGCGGCGCATACGTCTGGGCGCCATATCGTTGTTAAGTGCGGAAAGTTCATCGGGAGTGAGACCGTATCTGGCTGCGATGGCGTTAAACGTTTCGCCTCTTCGTACTATGTGTACTTTCGGGTTGTATCTTTTAAGCTCGCCTGCAAAGTCGGAGTTAAGCTCTTCGTCATAAATCTGCGGTATCGGAACAAAAACGTAAGTATCTTTCATTACACGGTTAACAGTGAACCCGTTGGCTTTTTTGAGTTCTGCCGATTCCAGTCCGTATTCGGAAGCGATTGTGTCAAGACTTTCGCCCGCTTTCGCTTTAACAACGTAAAACTGCGCAAGTTCTTCGTCTGTGACGTGTTCCAGCTTGCTTTCAAGTTCAAGACGCTTGCCGTATGGGACACGCAGAACGTATTCGTCAACGGGGGGAGTCATGGGGGTCATAAGTTCGGGGTTGAGCTCGCGCAGTGTTTCTATATCCGTGCCGAGAAGATCAGCGATCACATACAGGTTGGACTGACTGTAAAGAGTGACCTTTTCATAGAGCATGGGGAGCCCGTTCGGTGTATCGAAACCAAATTCCTGATAGTTGCGTGCAAGATAGCGCAGCGCAAGAAATTTTGGTACATAGTCTTTTGTTTCCGGTCGGAGATATGTTTTCTCCCTGCTGGAAAGTTCGTAGAAATCGTTTGTGCCGTAGCGTTTTATAGCAGTGGTTATTTTGCCCTGTCCTGCGTTGTATGCGGCAAGAGCCAGATACCAGTCTCCGAGATTGTTGTAAAGGTCTTTAAGGTGACGAGCGGCTGCTCTTGTGGCTTTTTCGAAATCACGTCGTTCATCAACCCAGAAGTCTGTGTCCAGACCGTACATTCTGCCCGTTCCTTTCATGAACTGCCACATGCCGCAAGCGCCTGCGTGGGATGTGACGGAGGGGTTGAACCCGCTCTCTGTGAAGGGGAGATATGTGAGGTCGTCCGGCACGCCCTCTCTGCGGAAAATGTCACGGACGATATAAATGTACTGGTTGGAGCGGTTCAGCCATTTCTGGAAAATGGTGGAATATCTGTTGGTAAAAAGGTTTACATATGCGTTGAATCGGTCTTCTTCAACAAGGGCAATGGTGTCATATTTGCCGTATTCGGAATCGCTCTGGTCGAGGTGGAACTCGGTCTGCTTTTTAAGTACGTCATATATAACGAGTTCTCTTGAGTTTATATCATCAAGGTAATTCGGCAGGGAAAACTTTTCAAACCCGTCCGGAGCTGTTTCTTCCGGCTGGTTGAGAAAAAGCGGTTCGTCCTGAATTTTTGTTGATTTTGCTGTGGATGAAGAGAGGTCGTCGGTGTCTGCGGGGCGCGGTGAAAGTGGGGCGCACGCTGCGAAAGCAAACAGTGAAATTATCAAAACTATGTATTTATTCATAGGGCAGCCTTTTTTAATGTAATGAATGTTTCAGCATACATAAAAAAAACCTTTAATGCAAGAATTAAAACCGTTTTATACCATTCTGTACGATGGAATACTTTCTGTTAATCTCTGTCATAGCCGCTTTTTTCTGTGCCAGAGTCAGTTTTTTGCATCTCACCAGTCTGGCGAGCGAAACGAGACGTATGGATTCGATGAACATAATGTTCTTGCTCAACTGGTCGTCGGTGACGGCGCGGCGTATTATAAGTTTTTCCTGTATATAGTGAATATAATGTTTTGACGCTATGCGGAGCCAAAGGTCGTAATCCTCGCAAACGCGCATATTGCTGTCGAAAAAGCCGCAGGTTAAAAAAATACTGCGGTGCATGGATGCACTTGAAGGGCTGATGCGGCACATGTCCAGAATTTTTGAAAATATCTGCCCGCCGTATTTTGCATGTTTGTCCGTCTGGTTGACGAATCTGTCGGTTTTGAACCAATATTCATCGGAAAAGCAGAAAAGCCATCCTTTCTGAAATATTTCGTTGTGCTTTTGCAGCTTCGCTGGCAGCCACACGTCGTCGGAATCAAGAAAAGCTATATATTCGCCTTTTGCTGCGCGTATGCCGGTGTTTCTGGCTGCGCTGACGCCCTGATTTCTGTCGTGACGTATGTAGTTTATCAGGCTCATGTATGGCTTGAGACACTGTGCGACAGAAAGATCGGAACCGTCATCCACAACTATTATTTCATAGTCTTTAAACGTCTGACAAAGAACGGACTCGATCGCAGTGCGAAGAGTGTCTGTTCTGTTGTAAACGGGGATGACGACGCTGAATTTCATACAGGTCTCTTCTTGTCTAATTTGGTTGAGAACACCAGAATGGTATTTGTCTTGTCCACTCCCTGAACGTTGCGTATCTTTTTTATCAGCTTTGAAAGGCTGTCGGTGTTTCTGGTCACAACGTGCAGAAGAAAGGTGAAGTCACCTGTAACATGGTGACAGCCAAGGATATCTTCGTCCAGATTCTGAATTGTTATTTCAAAGTCGTCAATGTGTTTCGCGTTGTCGATGGAGATGCCTATGAAAGCGATAACATCATATCCGAGCTGTTTGTAGTCAATATCAACGGTATAGTTTCTGATTATCCCCAGAGATTCCAGTCTTTTTATTCTGTCAATAACGGAAGGGGATTTCATATCAGCCGCTTTTGCAATGTCCGCATATGAAGTTCTGGCATTTTTCACAAGCATGTTCAAAATCAGCTTGTCTGTTTCATCAATGTTATGCTGACGCATACTACCTCCGGGATGTTACGCCGTTCTTATCACAAAAGCTGTCAAGCCCGCAAGCGGAACAGCGCGGGGAAACGGGTCTGCATATTTCGCGCCCGTATGCCACAAGTATCTCGTTGATTCGTATCCAGTATTTTTTCGGCAGATGCTTTCGCAGCTCTGTTTCCGTTTTTTCGGGCGTTTTTGTTTTCACATAGCCTAATCGGTTAAAAATGCGGTGAACATGAGTATCAACGCATACTGCCGGTTCGCCGTAACCTTCGACAATGACAAGGTTTGCGGTCTTTCTGCCGACACCTTTAAGCGTCACCAGAGTGTCTATGTCGTCGGGCACTTTTGAATTATACTCATTTATTAATATTTGACAAATGTTTAAAATTGTTTTTGCTTTTGTTTTGTAAAATCCTGCGGGATATATGAGTTTTTCTATCTCTTCATTAGAAAGTTTCAGCATGTCCGCCGGGTTGTCTGCCTTCGCAAAGAGCCGTTCGGAGGAAGCCAGAGTAACCTCATCCTTCGTGCGCAGGCTGATAAGACAACTCACCAGAACTCTGAACGGGTCACGTTTCGTCTGTTTGGATATTTTTGTGACGGAAGGCTCGTCCATTTCGATGTACGCCTTTTCCAGCAGGTCGTACACTTCTTTTATGTCAGACCTCTTCATCAAGGTACTCTCTAAGTTTAGGGCTGATGTACATGTCAGAAAGGTCGAAAGTTTTTATGGCGCGCGCCAGCATAAGCAGGCGGTAGTCCTTCGCCGCTTTTCTGTCCAGAATAAACTGGTATTTACCGTCGAGCTGGCATAAACCGCCCTTTGCCCGCGTAGATTCATAGCGCAGGCGGATGCCCAACTGCTGTGCCAGTGTTTCAAGCTCCGCAAGGAGCGTATCAACCTTGTTTGCTGCCATTTTTCTCCTCTATGCCCATGTACCAATATATTACAGATGCTCCGGCGACACAAAAGAAAAATGCAGTGAAAAATACAGGCTTCAGTCCCATGTGGTCAAAAACCAGACCGGAGACGAAAGAACCAGCCACCGTGCCCAGTCCGTAGCCCACGCCGGAATAGATGGTCTGTGCTCTGAGCCGCAGTCCTTCCGGGAGTTTCGTGCGGAAAAATTTCATTATGCTTATGTGGAAGGTTCCATATGCAAAACCGTGGAAAGCGGAGAAAAAGAACAGCAGAAAGAGGGAATCCGTGACTGCTGTGGCAAAATAGCGCACGCCGCCAAGGAGCATTGAGAATATCATTATATATTCAACGCGCATGGCTTTCAGCACCCGTTCCTGATTGTACATGAAGAACATCTCGGCAAGAACACCCGTCGTCCACATGTATCCGGCATAGGTCTGCCCGAAACCCGCTTCTGCAACCTTTATGTTGAAGAAATTGCTTAAAAAAGCGTATGACGACAGATATATGGTGACTCCGGCGAAGAAAATTTTTAACTGCGGGCTGAGTTTTTTTTCATCTCTGCCTCTTGGCTTGAAAATCCCCGTGTCGTAATCTGCCAGCAGAGCCGGAACTGCCGAAAGGAGACTGAAAACTGTATAGAGCAGGATGAATGCGCCTGCTCCGAAGCTGTCAAAAAAGAATCCGGTGGCAACGGATGTCACTATGAAGCCTGCGGAGCCGAATATCCGCATCCTTCCGTAGGGTATGCGGTCGTTAAGAGACGATGCGAAACTGTCTATTACAGGCAGAATCCCCGTACGGGACAGCGCGAACACAGCAAGAAGAACAGCCGTGAGCGGCTTATTGTTTATGAAATATATCGGCACGAGTGCGAACGATGAGACGATTATTCCCGTTACCATGAAAAGTCTGCGCCGCTTCACACGTGTGAAGATATCCGCCCATAGGCTTGTGCATGTGAACGATACAATGGGGAGTATGGACAGGAAAATTCCTATCTCGGTGCCTGTGTAGCCTGATTGCTTGAAGTAGAAGCCGAAATATGGATAGATTATCCCAAGAGTGCAGTAGTGCAGGAAATAGTATGCGGCGAGCACGGGAATTAAAAATTTGTCCCGCGCCGCCGCTTTATCGTTTGAATCGTTACTGAGCAAGGGGTGACATTGCGCGGAGTTTTTCCACGCTGGATTTAATCATGTCCACGGCGCGGTTAATCTCCTCTTCGGTGTTGAATCTGCCGAAGCTGAAACGGATGGAACCATGAAGGTCAACAGGGTCAACCCCAATGGCGTAAAGAACATGTGACGCATCAACACTTTCGGAAGTACACGCGCTGCCTGTGGAGCAGCATATTTCGTCAGCGTATATCATGAGGGCTTCCGCCTCAATGTATTTGAAAGCTATATTGGTAACGCTGCATACCCTTTTTTCCCTGCTGCCGTTGACATAGGTTTTGGGTATCTCGTTAAGAATCCTGTTTTCGAAAAGGTCGCGCAGATGTCTGATGTGCGCGGTTTCTTCGTCAAGCTCATCCATGACTATTTCGCAAGCCTTTGCCAGACCGATGATATTGGGCACGTTTTCTGTGCCTGCCCTCAGTCCGAATTCCTGGCTTCCGCCGAAAACGAGGGGTACCATATCGTCTTTGAGGTTTTCGTCAACGTAGAGAACGCCTATGCCTTTGGGTGCGCATATCTTGTGACCGGAGAAGGTAAGCAGGTCAACGCCGAGCTCGCCAACGTCTATCTTCATTTTGCCCATAGCCTGAACTGCGTCGGTGTGGACGAATATCTGATGTTTTTTTGCTATGTCGGATATTTCGCGGATTGGCTGTATAGTGCCTATCTCGTTGTTGACCAGCATGATTGAAACAAGGATAGTGTCGCGTCTGATAGCGTTTTTGAAGTCTTCAATGCTGACCAGACCCTCCTTGTCCACAGGCAGGTAGGTCACTTCATATCCGTGTTTTTCCAGATACTTGCAGGTTTGCAGAACCGCCTTGTGCTCGATGGCGCAGGTGATGATGTGTTTGCCTCTGTCGGCAAATTTCTCTGCGATGCTTCTGATTGCCATGTTGTCGGATGACGAGCCGCTGGCTGTGAAAATTATCTCATGGGGTTCCGCGCCGATGGATTTCGCTATTGTCGCGCGGGCTTTGTCAACATCCTCACGGACGACCCGTCCGAGCGAGTGGATGCTCGAAGGGTTGGCAAATTTTTCTTTGAAATATGGAATCATCGCTTCAAAGACCCGCGGGTCAATGGGCGTGGTAGCGCTGTAGTCAAGATAAATTGACATCTTTCCCTCCTGTTGCCTGTCTCTTTAGGTCATATATAGTAATATTCTCAAGGTAATTGTCCACAGTTTTTTTCAGTCCGCTCCAAAGCCAGTTTATTCCGCAGTGGTCAAAGTTGCCGCACACGCTTTCGTTTGTGCAGTCCGACACCGAAACCGGACCGTCCATGGCGTATATAACCTCTTTCAGAGTTATCATATTCGCAGGTTTGGCGAGGATGTATCCTCCCTGTGCGCCCCTTGAACCTTCGACGATTTTGCTTTTTTTCAGCTTTATGAATATCTGTTCGAGATATTTGCGCGAGATGTCCTCGTGTTCGGCTATCTGTGTAAGGGTGACGGGTCTTTCGTCGCCGCCAAGCAGAACAAGCGCAAAGATGGAACGGATGGCATATCTGCTTTTAGTCGTTATTTTCATACTTTTCCAGCTTCTTTTTGAGATTGTTTATCTCTGATTCCATATGGCACATTCTTGTCGCCATGTCTGTTATAGTCCTTGCCACGGGGTCCGGCAAAAGGTTATGGTCGAATCTTGCGGACTGTTCCTTTCCGTTTGTTACTATTTTTCCGGGGATGCCAACGACTGTTGCGTCTTCCGGCACCTCCTTAACAACGACGGAGTTGGAACCTATCTTCGCATTTTTGTGCACTGTGAACGAACCGAGCACCTTTGCTCCTGAACCTATGACAACGTTGTCTTCGACGGTGGGGTGACGCTTCTTTTTTTCAAGGCTGACACCTCCGAGAGTCACTCCCTGATAGATGGTTACGTCGTTTCCGACCTCGGCAGTTTCGCCAATGACAACCCCCATGCCGTGGTCGATGAAGAACCGCTTGCCGATGGTTGCGCCGGGGTGAATCTCTACACCGGTGAGAAATCTGCCCAGATGCGAAAGCACCCTTCCTATGAGAAACATTCTGCGCACCCAGAACCAGTGTGCCGCTCTGTAAAAAATCATGGCGTGCAGACCGGGATAACACAGCAGAATTTCAATCTTACTCTTCGCTGCCGGGTCGCGTTCAAAAACGGTGTTTATCTCTTCTTTTATAGTGGTTATTATTCCCATATCCTAGCTGCCTTGTAGTAATTATATTTAAAATAAAGCCCTGCGTTACACAGGGCTATATGAAAATTCGTTTTTTGCCGTTAATTACGCATCAATTGCGTCAACAGGGCATACTTCTGCGCAGGCGCCGCAGTCTGTGCAGGTGTCGGGATCGATAACTCTGCAGTCGTCGCCTTCGCTGATAGCGCCCACGGGGCATTCATCTTCGCATACGCCGCAGTTTGTGCAGCTGTCGTTGATAGTGTAAGCCATATCATACCTCCATAATGTCTTCTAAGGGTTTAATAAGGTCTAAGTACGCTATTGTCAATAAGAAAAAGGTGCCAACCTCCTATTGAAAACCATTTTCAGAAAAAACATGACTTTTCACCATATTTTTCAGTGTCTTGAGATATTTTATGCTGAATATTTTTTTTTGATGTGGTACAGTGTTCATCCTTTAATAAGGCAAAAAAGGAGAATAGCAATGGTTGAAAATATAATGTTCGCAAAGCTGGTTTCAGGCGAAACCATCATCGGTATCAAAGACGCAGCCGCAGGCATGGTTAACGACGTTGTTCTTGTTCAGGCAATGCCTACACACACTGGCTCACTTCAGATTGCCATAGTTCCATTCGGTTTCCCTTTTGAGGACGAGGTACGCGGAAGCATCAGACTCGACCATGTCGTTTACGAATATAAAGAGACCCCCGCAGACCTTGCGAACAAATACATAGAAACAAAATCCAACATCAGAATAGCCGGAAACCTTGGCGGTCTCGGCGGCAAATCCGACAGCGGGCTTATTCTTTAATATGAAAGACCGCTGGTTTCTGAAAGAGCGGCGCGAAAGATTTAAAGACGCCGTTCTTAAAATTGAGCATCGGGATTTTCACTTTTCAAAAAACGGACAGACGGGCACATTCACCGTTGTCAGCATGAAGGACTGGGCTGTTATAATCCCTGTTACTAAAGAGGGAAAGTTTATCCTTGTGAAGCAGTTCCGTGTCGCCACGGGAGAGGTTACATACGAGTTTCCCGGCGGCGCTCTTGAAGCGGGCGAAGATGCGGATTCGGGAGCGCTTCGCGAGCTCACCGAGGAGACAGGGTTCACGGGAAAGTTGACCCTTCTGTCAAAAATGCGCCCCAACCCTGCATTCATGGACAATTTCTGCTATGCTTATCTTGCGGAAGGGTGCGAAAAAGTGAAGGAACTGAATCTTGACCCGTTCGAGGACATTGAGCCTGTGGAGGTCACGCGGCAGGAGCTTGAAGCTATGATTGCCGACGGAACCATCCTGCACAGCATACCTCTGGCGGCATACGGCGTTTTCAAAGCTAAAGGATATTGATTTCGTTTCAGATTGCTTCGGGCGATGCCCTCGCAAAGACAATTGCCGTCTCTGCGAGGATCAGGGCGACACGGCAGTCTCATTTTTGAGGATTAATTTTCATGCCTGATTATTCAAAAGAACTTAACGCGGAACAATATGCGGCGGTGGAACAGACGGAAGGTCCCCTGCTGGTGCTTGCCGGTGCAGGCACAGGTAAGACCCGTGTGATAACCTACCGTATCGCTCATCTGATAAACAATCTGGGTGTTGCACCCCAGAATATACTTGCCGTCACATTCACAAATAAGGCGGCGGGAGAGATGAAGGAACGTATTCTTAAACTAGTTGACAGACGGGATTCCGACATCTGGATAGGCACCTTTCACTCCATCTGTCTGCGCCTTCTGCGCAGGGACGGACACCTTATAGACCTTGGCGCCGGATTCGGCATACTGGATCAGGACGACAGACTGTCCGTAGTCCGTGATATCGTGAAGGGTCTGAACATAGACGTAAAAAAATATCCGCCGAAACAGTATATGTGGCGCATCAGCAATTTTAAAAACACCCGCGCATACGTTGACGAACTGAACCCCGGCACCGACCCTTTTTACATGATGGAAGACGTTTTCAAACTCTATCAGCAGAAGCTGAAAGAGCAGAATTTTATAGATTTCGACGACATGCTGGCACTCACAATCCGCATGTTCCGCCGCAACCCCGACATTGCTCAGTATTACAGGAATATGTTCAGGTATATCCTTGTTGACGAGTATCAGGATACCAACGATATCCAGTTCCTGTTTCTGAATATTCTGTCTGGCGACAACGGCAACATCTGTGTTGTGGGCGACGACGACCAGTCTATCTACGGCTGGCGCGGTGCGGATATCCGAAACATCCTTGAGTTCGATACCGTTTACCCCACGGCAAAGATAGTCCGTCTGGTGGAAAACTACAGAAGCCGTCCCGTCATTCTGACTGCGGCAAACGAGCTTATCCGCAACAACAGTATGCGCAAGGGAAAAGACCTGAAAGCATTCCGCGATGAGGGCGGCATGGTGCAGGTTATGCCGGTTTCAAACGAAACCGCCGAGGCGGAGTTCGTTGTCAGCAACATAAGGGACTATATCGACAAGGGAGTGCCTGCGGACGAGATAGCCGTTCTTTACAGAACCAACGCACAGTCGCGGAACTTTGAAGTGTTCCTGAACAGGCTCAACCTGTCATATAAAGTCATAGGCGGCATAAGTTTCTATCAGCGAAAAGAGATTAAGGACATCCTCTGCTATTTGAGGCTTTACGATAACCCTTACGATTCAGTTTCCTTCACCAGAAGCGTGAAGGCTCCTCCCCGCGGCGTGGGCGAAACTGCTGTGGACAGCATAACCGCGTATGCTTCGGAAGAGGGTATAAACCTCATCGAGGCGTGCAAACGTTTCCTCCCTCAGATGCGCGGTGCCCAGAGAAGGGGTATGGAACCGTATCTTATGATATTCGAAGAGCTTTCCGTTACGCCCAAAATAAGTGATATGGTGAAGCTGGTCATAAACATGACCGACTACGAGGCGTTTATCAAGCGTTACGAGGACGAGCATGAGGCGGAAAAACGCATCGAAAACATAAACGAACTTTATAACGCGGCGGTGATGTTTGAACAGGCACTGCCCGACGGCAATATAACCGATTTCCTCGCGGCAACGGCGATTACCACCTCTGTTGACGAGGCGGATTCCGCACCCGCCGTAAAACTCATGACCATCCATTCCGCGAAGGGGCTTGAGTTTGAGAACGTTTTCCTTACAGGGCTGGAAAACGGGCTGTTCCCTTTGCAGGGCAGTCTGGACGAACCTGCACAGCTTGAGGAGGAGCGCAGACTCTGCTATGTCGGTGTAACCCGTGCGAAACAGAACCTCCACATGACATACGCATCCACAAGGATGGTTTACGGAAACCGTATGCCGCAGCGCCGCTCAACTTTTCTGGACGAGATGGGTATCGTCGGCATGAAGGCGGCAGCTCCTAAGCGTCCGGTTCCGGGCTATATAAAAGAGGAACGCAAAGCCGCCGTTTCAGCAAAAGAGGTTAACGGCATCAAAAGCGGAAGCAAGGTTTTCCATGAAAAATTCGGAGAAGGTATGGTTGTCGCCATCGCCGGAACCGGAGACACAGCCAACGCTGACGTGTTCTTCAAGGCGACAGGACTAAAAAAAATACGCATAGGCTTTTTGAGGCTCGTATGAAAATTTTTTTAACGGCATTATTGACCTTCGTCTCTTCCGTGTGCTTTGCACTGCCCGACGGTTTCGTATATCTGAGGGATGTTGTACCGGATATTTCATATGATATCAGATATTTCGGATATCATAACTTTGTCGGTGTTCCTGTTGAAGGTTACGACGAACCGGAGTGTGTGCTCACCGCTCAGGCGGCGCAGGCACTTAAAAAGGTGCAGGCGGAACTTAAAACTAAAGGGCTTGGGCTGAAAGTTTACGACTGCTACCGTCCGCAGACAGCCGTTGATCACTTCGCAAGATGGGCGGAGGACATCAACGACACGAAGACCAAAGCCGAATTTTACCCGGATGAACCTAAAGAGACACTTTTTGTTCGCGGTTTCATCGCACACAAATCGGGACACTCCAGAGGAAGCACCGTTGATCTGACCGTTATTCCATTCGGAAGCAAACCGAAAGAGAACTTTATCCCGTATAAAAACATGAAGCGCTGCGACGCGCCCGCCGACAAACGCTTCGGTGATAATTCCCTTGATATGGGAACGGGTTTCGACTGTTTCAGTCCCCTTGCCGCAACTGATAATCCCGATATAAAAGGTATTCAGCGGAAAAACAGATACATTCTGAAAAACGCCATGGAAAAGTACGGTTTTTATAACTACGACAAGGAATGGTGGCACTTCACGCTGAAAAACGAGCCGTTCAGCGATACCTATTTCAACTTCCCGTTGAAATAGTGTCGTTATTTTCCGGTTTTTTCTATTAAATATTTTATCCATCAAAATCAGCATCTTAGCGTTTTCCGAATAACGCATGAAGCGTTATTATATTGATAATTAAGAAGAAATTCTGTTGACGTGTAGCGAATGCCGATCTATATTTTGTTTATCAAATAAAGCACAGGAGGTTCGTTATGAAATTCAGCGCCAGAAACGTACTTGAAGGAAAAGTTAAAGAGATAAAAGAAGGACCCGTTAACGTTGAGGTGGTTGTTGAGCTTACAGGCGGTCAGGAAGTGGTTTCCGTCATTACAAAAGCGTCTTCCGACAACCTTGCACTTGCTAAAGGCAAAAAGGTTTATACCATTATGAAGGCGTCCTCAATCATAGTAGCAGTAGACTGATTCTGCCGCCGCTTATAGCACATCACATCCCTTCGTTGTTTGTAAAAAATCTTTCTTGTGTACTTCTGTGTACACGTCAAAAGATTTTTTACAAGCCGCCTTGGGCTGTTCGGCTCTAAGCAGCGCCTGTTAGTTAGGCAGGTTCCATGTAACGCATGGTTAAAATGCTTGCATCTAAGCAGCAAAAAAGAGACCTTCCATAAAAACACAAATAAGAACTAAAAAGGCACGGTTTTACGTGCCTTTTTTTATATCTTTCTTACAGAAGGGTTGAACGCTTTTGTGTAAACCAGAACCCTGTCGCCGGCGGCTAAATCGTGAGCCTCGGAGTGTGTCGCCACAACATGCCCGACCTCAGTTCCTATTGAAAGGGTGAGAATGTAAAGGCAGTCCGCCTTTTCAACCTTTAAGACCCGTCCTGTGAATTTGAATTTTCCGCTTATGGTGTTGTCGGTGAAGACCTCTTCGGGACTGCCAACGTTGGTGATAACTCCGTCGTCGAGAACGTATACCTTGTTTGCCAGTTTAAAAACCTCGCCCTTGTCATGGCTTACAAGTATGGTGGTCACTCCGAGGGTGTCGTGTATGGTTTTAAGCTCGTTTTGCAGAGTATTCCGCATATCTGCATCAAGTGCCGCAAAAGGTTCGTCCAGAAGCAGAATCTCCGGCTCAGCAGCAAGCGCCCTCGCAAGCGCCACCCTCTGGCGCTGTCCGCCGGAAAGTGTCGCAGGTTTTCTGTCTTTCAGCTCCGTCATGCCGACCATATCTATCAGTATATCCACGTTTGACTTGTTAACCGATGCGTAATCAACGTTTCTGCGTACCGTCATATTTGGAAACAGCGCATAGTCCTGAAAAACGAAGCCGCATTTACGCCTGTTTACCGGAATATTTATTTTATTCTTTTTGTCATACCATGTTTTGCCGGATATTTTTATAACGCCGTCGTCGGGGTCTGTAAGCCCTGCCAGAAGACGCATTATAGTCGTCTTACCAGCGCCGGATTTTCCGAACAGCGAGCAGAATCCTCCCTTTTCGATATCCACTTTAGCGTGCATATCGACCTCGCCGGAGGCGGTTTTTATACGTTTTACAACGTCAATTTCAATCATATTGTCTTTCCGCTTATCTTTCTGTTGACCATGTTGACTGTCACAAGCACGAGGAAGGCGAGAACAAACAGAACCGCCGAATAGAAGTGTGCCGTACCGTAGTTCATTGCTTCCACCTGATCGTAAATTGCAATGGATGCCACCCTTGTCTGGTCGGGAATACTTCCGCCTATCATAAGAACCACTCCGAACTCGCCGACGGTGTGGGCGAAGCTGAGGACGATGCCTGTGATAAGCGACGGTTTGATATTGGGCAGAACCACACGGAAAAAGGTTTGAAATTTTGACTTGCCGAGGGTGTAAGAAGCCTCTTTAAGAGAGACCGGCAGCGCTTCAAAGCCTGCCTGAACAGGCTGCACCATAAATGGCAGACTGTATATCACCGATGCAAGGACAAGACCTTCGAATGTGAAGACCAGCCTGATATTAAACTCTTCCAGAATACTTCCAAGAGGACCGTGGGGACCCATGAAAACCAGAAGATAGAAACCCAGAACCGAAGGGGGCAGAACTATCGGCAGTCCGGTTATTGATTCCACTATGGATTTTCCTCTGAAATTTACAGATGACAGCCAATATGCAAAAGGAATGGCTGTGACAGCCAGAAGAAATGTTGTCACAGCCGCAAGTTCAAATGTCAGGATAAGCGGAGATAGAAGCTCTCGCATCTAGTCTCTCCTGCCTATTGCTATTTCGTTTGCCTTAACAAGGGCGGTGACCTCTTTTCCGACCGCAAGTCCGAGCCTGTTTACGGATTTTGTCGTAATCACCGATGTTATCCCCGTACCGAAGTCTATGGAAAGGCTGGTGAATATATCACCTTTCTCCATCGCCGTTATGGTGCCTTTAAACCTGTTGTTCAGACTGAGCTGACCTATCTCGCCTGCGGCGATTATTACCTCCGTTTCCTTGAACAGGATGTTCAGCGAATTTCCCTCTTTCAGATAAGCAAGCTCGCCGGGGCTGTCGAGAATCACAGCAGTGACTTCCGAGCCGAAAGTTTCAAGCTCGCAAAGGATAATCTGACCGGAGGTTCGGTAATGGAGAACCTTTGCCTCTAGCTGATTCATTTTGCGTAGCCGTATTTCTTCATGATCTCCGCGCCTTTGCCTTTCATCAGATATTCCATGAATTTCTGGGATTCGGCAACGTCGCCTGTTTTAAGAATTACACCGCCCTGTTCGATTGGTGCATAAAGTTTTCTGTCAACATCGAACCATGCGCCTGCGTCTTTAACTTTACCGCTGGCAAGGTGTGATTTAGCAGCAAAAGCTGCGTCGGCTGCGCCTGTCTGGATGTATGTGTCCATCGTGGAGATGCTTTCGCCCTGTACGATTCTGTCAGCGACAGTGTCGTATACGCCGGCTTTTTTCATAGCTTCAACAGCTGCTCTGCCATAGGGTGCTGTTGCGGGATTTGCTATGGCTATTTTTGCATATTTGGGATCTTTCAGATCGGAAAGTTTTTTTATGTCGTATTTTTTAGACCAGAGAACGAGAAGCCCTTCCGCGTACATAACGGGTTTGTCTGTTGTTAGACCTGCTTCATACGCTTTCTGAGCGAAGCTCATATCTGCGGCAAGAAAGATGTCGAATTTTGCACCGTTGATTATTTGGGCAACAAGTTTGCCCGAAGCACCGTAAACGGCTTTAACTTCTGTGCCTGTTTCAGCTTTGTAGGCTTTTCCGACCTCTTCCAGAGCGAACTGAAGGTTTGCCGCTGCGGAGATGTTCAGCTCTTTTGCGAAGGCAGTTGTTGAGAGAGCCAGCGCAAGAGCGATGATCAGGAGCTTTTTCATAATTTCACCTCATTATTAAAGCGGAAGCGGTTTTGAAAAGTGCAAATATCTCTCTTCCCGGTGCAAGACCGAGTTTTTCAGAGCTTGCGGTTGTGATGTTAAGTTTCAGCACAGTGCCGTATGCAGTCTTCAAGATAACTTCCGTCATATCCTTTTCAGGGGAGACCGACTCGGTAGTTGTTTTAAGGATGTTTCTGGCGCTTGTTTTCAGTTTGTCGCTATCCACAAGTATGATATCTTTTGGGTTGACGAATATAGAAACTGTTTCGCCTGGTTTAAGGTCGGAGTCCAGCATTGTTCCTGCAATGATGTTGCCGTTGTCGGTTTCGGCAAGGGCATAGGTGTCCGCGATGGATTTGATAACGCCGCCCAGTTTGTTTGATTCCGTAAGTGTGCCGAGATACATCATGTGCAGCCGGCTCAAGTGGTTATAGGTTTTAATAAGTTCCAGTCCGGATTTGGTAAGGGTTGTACCTCCGCCCCCTTTACCTCCGGTCTGCCTCTCCACCAGCGGTGTGCCGTATATCTCGTTCAGCAGGTTTATACTGTCCCATGCCGCTTTATAGCTCATTCTGATGCTCTCTGCGGCTTTTTTAATGGAACCGGTAGCCTGCACCAGTTCAAGCAGTTTTATCCTGCCGTGTCCTGCAATTCCGTTTCCGTTGATATCTATCCAGAGTTTACCGTCTATTTTCATAAGCGTTATGTAACACAGAACATAACGCATTTGCAAGAGAAAATGTTAAAACTTAGTTAAGGTGTTTTAGTCTGATGAACGTTCGGTTATAAGAACGCGTATGAAAGCCGCAACAGGAAGGGCAATGATCATTCCGCCGATGCCGAATAGCGATCCGCCAGCCATAAGCGCAAATATTACAGCAGTGGGATGCAGTCCCAGAGAGCCGCCTATGATTTTAGGCGTTATAAAGTTGCCCTCAAGAAACTGTACTACGGAAAAACCGATTATAACCAGAAGAGGGTGGAGCATGTCCGCGTATTGAAGAGCGGCGAGAATAACGGATGTGGAAAAACCGACGATAAATCCGAGATATGGAACTATGCTGAGTATACCGGAAACCGCACCCAGTATGACGGCGGGTTTAACCCCGGCGATGAGCAGAACTATTGTATACAGCACTCCTAGTATCATGGCGACTATTATCTGTCCTCTGAAATATTTTGAGAGTATTTCGTCAAACTCTGAGTAGTAGCCTTTAAAATCCATCTTAAACTTGTTGTTCAGAAATTCCAGCGCGCGGGCAAGTATCTTATCGAAATCTTTCAGAAAGTAGAAAACAAGAATGGGAATCAGAGCGATATTGAGCAGCACTCCTGTGACTTTTGTAAAAGAGGACATTATGGAGGACATGCTTGAAAATATCTCGCGGATATAGTCGGTGCTGCGGGACGCTATATGCAGCTTGACTGCTTCGACGTCAAGCTGGATGTTCAGCAGTGCTGCTGAGTGCTGGAGGAATCCGAATGCGGAATCAATATAGTTCTGTGAATTGTTCGCAAGATATTGAAGCTCCGATGCGGCAACCGGTATCAGCCATGCAAGAAACAGGGAGATGAGGGCAGCGGCTATTGCCATCATGACGAGAATGGTGAGATATCTGGGTATCCTGCGTGCCTCAAAGATATCAACCACAGGATCGAACATATAAGCTATGAAAAAAGAGATGGCAAAGACCGTGATGATGGTCTGGAGTTTGAACAGCAGGACTATAACGCCTACACCCAATGCAGCTATAAGAAGGTTTTTGTAGTTTATTTCAAGTTTGATGATGCTCATGAAGCATTATATAACACAAAAAAATCAAGCCCGACAGAGAAACTGTCGGGCTTATTTTCTGTTAAACCTCGCGGATACCCATTTTGCGCAGGATGTCTTCCAGCAGACACCATTTTGTGAAAGCGGACTGAAGCAGGTTAAGCCCCACAAAAGCCGCCAGTGCCAGCCACCATTTATTGTCAGTGGCAACTGTCAGTCCGACACTCAGAAGTATGAATATGCCGGGTACAAGTCTTAAAATATCCTTAATGGACATTGTATTCCTCCATTCTGTGTTTTTTATCCCAAAACCTCTTATGGAAAAAGTACATAAGAGGAATAATAAGCAGTGTGAGCACCGTTGAAACAACAGCACCCGTGATAAGCGATACGCCGAGACCTGCGAATATCGGGTCGGGCAGCATGAACAGCGCGCCTGTTATAACCGCAACAGTGGTCAGTACCACGGGGCGCGTTCTTATGGCTCCTGATTCTATTACCGCCTCGCGCAGTGTTCTTCCGTTCGCCAGCGCGTGCTCAATGAAGTCTATCAAAAGCACCGCGTTGCGCACCATGATACCCGCCAGTGCTATGAAGCCTATCATACTGGTGGCAGTGAAGAACTGCCCGAATATGAAGTGACCGGGTATGATGCCCAGAAGGGAAAGCGGAATGGGTACCATCATGATTAGCGGTGTTGCGAACGAGCGGAACCAGCCAACCAGCACAAAATACATGAGCACCAGAACCGCCGCAAACGCAAGTCCGAGGTCGCGGAACACTTCATAGGTAATCTGCCACTCGCCGTCCCATTTGACGGAGGGCAGGTCGTATGTGTCCGGCTGTCCTGTCCAGTACTGTTTAACGTCAAGCCCGTGCCATTTTATCTGCGACATCTTCTCTTTCATGCCCAGAATGGCGTAAACGGGGCTTTCAATCTCTCCTGCAACGTCTGCTACGACGTAGGTGACGGGCTTCATGTTCTTATGATAAACAGCTTTGTCCTTGAGCTTCTGGCGTACTGTAACAAGCTCGCCGAGGCTGACGGGCTGACCGCTCATGGAGATAAGGTTTATCTCCTGAAGGGTCTCTATCATATTTCGCCTATCTTCGGGCAATTTGATAACAATATCAACGGGTTCCCTGTCCTCTTCCGTGTGGAGAATACCCACCTTGGCACCCTGAAGAGCCATATAAAGGGTTTTTGATACCATCTCGGCAGAGATCCCCATCACAGCCGCCTTCTGTTTGTCAACCTGAAGGTCGTACTGCATCATGTCGTCCTCTTCGTAAGTATCAATGTCCACAACGCCTTTCGTTGACTTGAACACACCGAGAACCTGTTTTGCTATGTCGGAGCGGGTCTTTTCGTCGGGTCCGTAAATCTCAGCAACCAGTGTTGAGAGAACGGGGGGGCCGGGCGGAACTTCCGCAATCTTTATGTTTGCGGCGTATTTGCTGCCTATCTCCTGAACTGGTCTGCGCAGCTTCTTTGCCATCTCGTGGCTGTCCAGATTCCTTTCGCTCTTGTCAACGAAGTTCACCTGAATGTCTGCTACGTTGTGCCCGCGCCGCATGAAATAGTGGCGCACCAGACCGTTGAAGTTATACGGTGATGCGATACCGGTATATATCTGATAGTCTTTAACTTCGTCCACTGTAGCCAGGTATTTTCCAACCTCGGACGCAACAAGGTTTGTACGTTCAAGTGGTGTTCCTTCGGGCATATCTATAACTATCTGAACTTCGTTCTTGTTGTCAAACGGCAGCATCTTCATTACCACAAGGTTTGTGGGGATGAAAATGAATGCGCCGAAAAAGAGCGAAAGAATCACGATGGTAAAGATTATCCTGTTGCGCGCGCTGTCTATCAGTGCGGAGAACGTTCTGTTGTATATCCTGTAAAGTTTTGTCGTTTTTACGTATGCCGCTTCATCCTCAACGGGTGCCTCAACACTCTTTGCAGCGTGTCCGGCTAGCAGTTTATATGCGAGCCAGGGGGTTATGATAAGCGCCACAAAAAGCGAGAATATCATAGCCAGCGAAGCGCCTATGGGCATTGGCTTCATGTAGGGGCCCATAAGTCCGCGTACAAACGCCATGGGGAAAATTGCTACAATGACCGTTACGGTTGCAAGTATGGTGGGATTACCCACCTCGCCGACTGCATAAATAGCCTTTTGCAGCAGGTTTTTAGCGCCAAGCCGGAAGTGCCGTTCCATGTTCTCCACAACAATGATGGCGTCGTCCACCACCAGTCCCGCAACGAATATGAGGGCGAACAGAGTTACCCTGTTCAGTGTGTAGTCGAACATGAAATAGACGAAGAACGTCAGTGCAAACGTCACCGGAAGCGCCACAAAAACAACCGCTCCGGCACGCCAGCCCATTGTTAAGCTCATAACGAGAATAACTGCAATGATGGCGCCTACAAGGTGTTCGATGAGGGTCATGACCTTAACGAAGGCTGTGTCGCCGTAGTTTCTTGTAACCTCGACGTTGACATCCGAGGGGATTATGTAGCCTTTAAGTGCGTCCAGCTTATGCAGAACCGCATCGGAAACCACCACGGAGTCGCTGCCCTGTCTCTTTGAGATTGAAAGGGTTACGGCCGGATAGCGTTCCATGTCTTTAGACGCTTTGAAGCCCATCAGAAGGAAATGGTCGGGAATTTCAGGACCGTCGGTTACGGTGGCAACGTCCTTCATATAGACTGCTTTGCCCTGTGAAACGCCCACAACCATATTCCTGACAGCTTCCGCATCCTTATAAAATCCGCCTGCGCTGACGTAGAGAACCTTGTTTTTCTTGGTTATCTCGCCTGTGTTAAGGGACATATTGCTCATTTCGACGGCTTTGAACAGCCTGAACAGGTCAAGGTTATAGCTTTTCAGCTTTTCGATGTTCGGCTCTATGCGCACCATGCGCTTATAGCCGCCGATTATATCTGTTTTCGATACGTTCTCAACTTCCTTGAGGTTCTTTTCAACCTCGGAAACTATGCGTCTCAACTGGTATGAATCGTATTTGTCCGACCAGAAGGTGAACGCCATCTGCGGAACGTCGTCGATGGACTGCTTTTTGATGAGCGGAGGCTCCACGCCGTGGGGCATCCTGTCCATGTTGTAATCTATCTTGTCTTTCAGCTTGGTTATGGACTTTTCCTCGTCCTCGCCCACCTTGAAACGGACTATAACCATGCTCATGTCGTTCATGCTGGTGCTGTAGACGTACTCGACTCCGGGTATCTCCCAGATTATGTCTTCAAGCGGTTCTGTCACTGATTTTTCAACGTCTTTCGCGGTTGCGCCCGGATAGGGGACGAGTATATCCACCATCGGAACCACTATCTGGGGTTCCTCCTCTTTGGGCGTCATTATTATGGACACCATTCCGATGAACAGCGTAGCTATCACCAGAAGCGGCGTTATCTTCGACGTTATGAACGCCGAGGCTATCTTTGACGCAAGATTCTTTTTTTCGGGATATTCCATCACTCAGCCTCTAAGATGTCGCCGGATTTCAGTATTGCGGCGTTTTCGGAAACAACCTTTTCACCGGAGGAGAGACCTGAGAGTATCTCTGTGAACCCGCCGAAATCGCGTCCGGTTTTAACAACGCGCATATCAGCCTTTCCTTTGTCTTCAACGAACACCATGGTGAGCTGTCCGCGTGTGACTATTGCGGACGAAGGAACGGCTATGACCTTCTCCTTGCCTGTGATGAAGCGTACTTTGGCAAACATGCCCTGCGCCATTTTTTCACAGCCGGAGAGCTTTACCTTAAAGTTGCCTGTTGCCGGGTCGATATCGGGGCTTATTTCAAGAACGGTGCTGTCAAACTCGTCGCCCAGCGAGTCTATGGAGACCACTGCTTTTGTGCCGAGTTTAACTTCTTCTATCATATTCTGGCTGATGTACGCCACGACAACAGGGACGTTGTTGCCTATTTTAAGGACGGGGCTGCCTGGGTTTGCAAGGTTGCCCGCATCCATGTTCTTTTCAAGTACGATGCCGTCAAATGGTGCCCGAAGCTGGGTGTATGACAGATATGTGTCCACTTCGCTTTTCATGGCTCCCGCCTGACCGGACTTTATCTTTGCCTGCTGAACCTTTTCCGCAGCAAGGTCAAGGTTCTCCTTTGCGACCTTATACTGAGATTCCACCTGATCGAATTCCTGTTTTGAAACGCTGCTGTTTCTGATGAGGTTCACATACCTGTTGTATGTCTTTTCCGCCAGGTCAAACTCTGACTGAGCCATTTTATAGCCTATATTTGCCTGACGCAGCGCGTTCTGTGTTTCCATTTCGCCTGAGGCTGCAAAAGCCATCTTCTGCTCAAGTTCGCCGCTTTTTATAACGGCAAGGAGCTGTCCTGCCTTAACCTGCTGTCCGGGGGTGACAAGTATCTGTTCAACATAGCCTGTGACCTTTGGGATGATGATCGCTGTCTTGTCGCTGGAGACGGTGGCTGTGAACACGCGTGTTGCGTCCACGTCCGATTCGGAAACGGAGTGGAGTTTCACCTTTACGGTTGCTGGTGCAGGGGCAGTTTCCGTTTTTTTGTCATTTCCGCCGCACGCCGTCAGAAGTGCAAGAATTGCTGCCGAGGCAATGAACTTACGAAGCATTTTAATCCTCTTAATTTTATTATATTCAAATATTATAATATTTAGTGCACAGTTTTCAAGCCGTTTGTTTTAAAAATGAAAATGAGACTGCTACGTCCTTGCAGTTATTGCAGTGGCGCAGCAGTCTCTTTAAATTTTAGTGTAAATCTCCGGCTGCCAGATGAAGTCCCGCTTTCTCAACTATCTCCTGATATTCGGACATATAGAGCGAAAGCTCAGCCTGCTTCAGGTCAACTTCCCTGTCCAGCAGCTCAGTAACCTTCGAAAGACCTTCGTTAAACCTGTTTTCCGTAATAGCGAGCGCCGTTTGCGCTGCCTCAACACGTTTTTTTGACGCCTCGATCTGTTTGGATGCGGCTATAACGCCGTAATAAGAATTCTTTATCTCGGATTTTATTTCGAGTTTTTTGTCTGATATCTGGTGCATAAGGGAAATCTGTCTGCTCTTTGTTTCGGCAATTTTGTTATAATCGCCGAAGCCTTTGAACAGGTTCATATCCGCCTGAATCCCGTATGTCGTACCGTCTCCGTTGTCGCCGAGGAACTTGTCGTCGTTGCGCTGATAGTCCGCAAAGAGGTAAACGGAGGGCAGAAGAGCCGCCTTTGCCTTTTTGGTTTCATATCCTGCCGCGTCCAGATATTTCTGCATAGCAGAGAGATCCTGCCTGTTTTTCAGTCCAGTAGCGGTATATTTGGAAATATCCTCGGAGAATTCCAGTTCCGGTGTCGTCCAGACGACCTTAACGGGTTCATCGGAGTCAAGAAGCCTTTGCAGGTTGCTCATGGCAACCGCGTGCTGCTTTTCGGCTTCTTTGACCGCCTGTTCGTTCATAAGCATGTAGCTTTCAGATACCATCAGGTCGCTTTTAACGATGAGACCGTTGTTGAAAAAGTCTGCGGCGTTCCTGTAGTATCTTTTTGTGCGTTCGTATGAGTGGTTTGCGGTGTCCAGCGCCTTTTCAGCGAGAGCCAGCCCGTAAAACGCCATGTGCAGATTATACAGGGTGAACTGCGTCGCCCGTTCTGTCTGCATACGGCTTGCCTGATAGGCTTTGTCCGCCTGTTTTATGCCGTAATAGATCTGTCCCTGCATAAATATCGGCTGCATAACCTGAACCTGTGTGGTATAGGTTGTAACGGTGTCGGGGCTTGCCATATTGTTCATGAAATAGTTCATGTCGAACCTGCCCTGCTTTGCCGTGGCAAATGCAGCGGTGCCCGGTTCATCGGATTTCATGAGAGTCTGGTGCAGGCTGATATTTGGAAGATAGCTGCCCACAGCCTGATTTTTGACGTAGCCTGCCGCTTCTTCGTCCGCCTTATATGATTTTATGACGTTCGAATTTTTAAGCGCCATCTCCTTTGCCTGAGCAAAGGTGAGTGAAGCCGCGTGTGCCTGTGCCGCAAAAAGCAGCGCAAGGCTTAGTGTGAACCCTCGCACGGGGAAACGCATCCTGTCTTCTCCATAAGTTCTTTAATCATAGCTTTGATGCCGTCGTCGGCGATGCTGTAGCAAATGCTGGTTCCGGACCTTTTGCCTTTGATCAGCCCTTTGTTTTTGAGTATTGCAAGGTGCTGACTTGTGGTGGCCTGAGGGATATCAAGCCCTTTACAGATTTTGGTAACGTTGCACTCGTTGCTCATGAGACCAACCATCAGTTTGAGTCTGATAGGGTGACCTATTGCCTTGAGCTTCTCGGAGTACATTGCGAACCATTCTTCCATAATAAAAACCTCCAAAGAAAAATGAATATATGAATATTATGGACAAGACTTATATATGTCAACCTTAAACTTGCATTTAACAGATTCAAAACGTTATCTTTTTTCATTTTACTGCGTTTGGTGAAAAAACCGTGAAGAATTGATGTTTTCGCGTTAAATTCTGATTGATTAAATTAATGTGTCTGGCATATTACTTAGATGGAAATAATCAGGGACATATCCTCTTTTCAGTCGGACAGAAATATGGTTGTCAGTCTTGGCAACTTCGACGGGGTGCACGCGGGGCACGCGCGGCTTATACGCCGCACTGTGAGCCTTGCAAGGGAAAAGGGGCTGGAAAGCGCACTTGTTACATTTGAGCCGCACCCGCTTAAATTTTTCGGCGCGGACGTGAAACTTATATCCACGCTGGATATGAAGATACGCGAATTTGAAAGGCTTGGAGCGGATAAGCTGTTCCTAATGAAATTTGACGAGCATCTGGCGGGCATAAATCCTGAGATATTCGTCAGCGAGTTTCTGGTGAAAAAGATGCGTGCTTCGTTCATCGTGGTAGGGTATGACTACCGCTTCGGACGGGGCAGAGCCGGTTCATACGAATATCTGGTGCATCTCAGCAGCAGGCTCGGATTCACGGCTGTTCAGGTGCCTAAGGTGGTTGTGGACGGCGTTACGGCATCCAGCACAAATATCCGTAAGGCTCTTCTGGCCGGGGATGCGGATTCTGCTGCGCAGCTTCTGGGACGCAGTTTCACCATAGGCGGAACTGTGGTAAGGGGCGACGGCATAGCCACCGGAATAGGTTTCCCGACAGCAAACATCGAGCCTGTCAACGAACTTATACCCATGAACGGCATATATGCGGCAAGGGTGCACACGGACGGCGGCGTTTATAACGGCGCGCTCTATATAGGGGAACGCCCCACAGTGGGCGAAGGACTTAAAAAAAGGGTGGAGGTCAACCTGTTCGGCTATTCGGGGAACCTCTACGGAAAATACATCGAAGCTGAAGTGATTCACTTCATGCGTAGCGACAGAAAATTCGGGTCGGTGGATGAGCTTAAAACTCAGATTATGACCGACTGCGACAACATAAAGGTGTTTTTTGAAGGACAAAAATAAGAAAATTTCATTTATCAGCCTTGGCTGTTCAAAAAATCAGGTGGATCTTGAATATCTCATGGGTTCAATCAGGGACGAGGGGTATGAGATAACCCATGTTCCGGAAGATTCCGACGCAATAGTGGTTAATACCTGCGGATTCATCGAACCTGCCGTGGCGGAAGCCATCGACAACATACTGGAAATGAGCCGGCGCAAACAGAAGGACGCAAAACTCATAGTCACCGGATGTATGAGCGAGCGCTATAAGCTGGAACTGCTCAAGGAGATGCCGGAGATAGATTTCTTCACAGGCGTGGGCGAACTTGATAAGGTAATAGGTTTCCTGAACGGCACGGGCGAGCGCCCGAAAAACTACGGCACATCCCGCCTTATCGCCAATACGCCCTATTTCGCGTATCTCAAGATATCGGAAGGGTGCAACAACAAATGCTCATACTGCGCTATACCCGGCATCCGCGGTCAGCTTGTCAGCCGACCCGCAGAGGACATTCTGGCGGAGGCTGAAAACCTCGTTAAGCAGGGTATTAAAGAGATAATAATTATTTCACAGGACAACACAAAGTACGGAACCGACCTATACGGACGGAAAGAGATAGTGCCGCTGCTGAAAAAAATTGAGAACATTGAGGGCGATTTCTCTGTCAGAGTGATGTACATGAACCCCGACGGAGTGGACGACGAGCTTATTGAAACTATATGTTCTTCGCATAAGATACTGAGCTATTTCGATATTCCTGTTCAGCACTACAGCGCGAAGATGCTTAAAGCTATGAAACGGAAATCCGACCCTGAAATGATAGACAGGGTTTTCACCGCCATAAGGAGGAAAGACCCCGATAGTTTTCTGCGCACCACTATGATCGTTGGGTTTCCCGGAGAAACGGATGCGGATTTTGATGAGCTTGTTGCTTTTCTGAAAAAGCATAAGCCTGACTTCGCAGGTTTTTTCCCCTACTACAGGGAAAAAGGCACCTCCGCTTATAACCTTGGAATGCCCGCCGGCAAGCGTGAGGTGAACAGGCGCATAAAGGTTTTACAGAAACTCCAGAAAGAGAATACCAATACACGCTTGAAATCCATGAGAAAAGACGACATAATCGCCTACGTTGAGGGCGAAAGCGAGGAATCGGAGTTCATTCTTCAGGGCAGAGCCGTTTTTCAGGCTCCTGAAATAGACGGACGCACCTATATCATCGGCGGACTCGCCGACAGAGGTTTCGGTCCATACAGATGCAGAATAAAAAGAATCGTTTACCCCGACATTTACTGTGAAATAACAGACAACATATGGTGATATGATGAAAAAACTTCTTGTCTTCGTGCTGGCTGCCGCCACACTCTTTGCGTGTACGAAACCCCAGCCCCACCTCAATGCCGACGAAAGTATGCAGAAAGGTCTGGCTTATTTTCAGAAAAAGAACTACGAAGATGCCATTCCGATGTTCGAAAACTCCATTATGGAAGCTGAATCACCGGATATGGCTGCAAAAGCACAGCTTTTCCTCGCGGATTCTTATTTCCTGAGCAAGAGATACCCCGAAGCGATACCCGCCTATCAGCAGTATCTTGACGTTTACGGTTCTTCCGAAGACGCAAACACCGCGCTTCTCAGGCTTGGGCTTTCACACTATGCCCTCATAGACAAGATGGACAGGGATATGTCCGCGGCGGAAGGTGCCCTCAAGAGCTTTACGACATTAAGGGAGAAAGACCCCGGTTTTTCAAAAGAATTCAAACTTACCGAAAAGATTGTTGAACTTCGCAACATGCTTGCAGACCGCGAACTTTATGTGGCGAAATTCTATATCCGCATAAAAGAACCGCAGGCGGGTGTAAAGAGACTGGACTACATCATAGAAAGATACAAGGACACCAACGCATACGAGGACGCACTCTATGAGTACGGGCTTTACTATGCAGCACAGGAGGGCAAAGAGAACGATGCCCTCAGATATTTCAACCAGCTCATGAAAGAGAAGCCCGACACAAAATATGCAAAGGACGTTGCGAAACAGCTTGTATCACTTCTCGACAGGGTTCAGAAGAGACTGGAAAAGAAGGGAGCTTAACGAAGATGCTTGACATTAAATATATAATCGCAAATCAGGACATAGCGCGGAAAAAGACCGCAGACAGAGGTGCTCAGTTTGATTTCGACGGGCTTATGGCTCTGGATGCGGAGCGCAAAAAACTGCAGGCGAAAAACGACGATCTGAAAAGCGAACGCAACACCGTCAGCAAAGAGATAGGCAAAATCCGCAAAGATGGCGGCGATATCTCCGAAATTCAGGAGAAGATGCGCATTGCGGGCGACGAGATAGACGCCAACGACAGGATCCTAGCTGAGATTCAGGCAAAGATGGAGGATATGCTCCTCAACCTGCCGAACCTTGTTAAAGACGAAGTACCTGTGGGCAAAGACGAAACGGAGAATGTGGTCAGCAAGACTTGGGGCGAACCGAAAAAATTCTCCTTCGAACCGAAAGCCCACTGGGATATAGCCGAAAACCTGAAAATTCTGGATTTTGAACGCGGAACAAAAGTTGCGAAATCAAGATTTACCGCATACATGGGTATGGGCGCGAAACTGGAAAGGGCGCTCATCAACTTTATGCTGGATACCCACGCACAGCGCGGATACAAAGAGGTGCTTGCACCCTACCTTGTGAACGCCGACGCAATGCGCGGAACAGGACAGCTCCCCAAGTTTGAAGAGGAACTCTTCAAATGCGAACGGGACGGACTGTACCTTATCCCAACGGCAGAGGTTTCCGTTACAAACCTTTACAGCGGAGAGATAATCTCCGAAACGGAACTGCCTATCCGTCACTGCTCATATTCCGCATGTTTCCGCAGAGAAGCCGGTTCACACGGAAAGGACGTGCGCGGACTCATCCGTCAGCACCAGTTCAACAAGGTTGAGCTTGTTAAGATAACAGCTCCCGAAGATTCAGAAGCGGAGCTTGCGGAACTCCTTGATTCCGCTGAAAATATACTGCGCACGCTGGAACTGCCCTACAGAGTTATGACACTCTGCTCAGGCGATATAGGTTTTTCATCCGCAAAAACTTTCGACATTGAAGTGTGGCTGCCGTCTGCGAATACCTACAGGGAGATTTCCTCCTGTTCAACGTTCACAGACTATCAGGCGCGCCGGGCATCCATACGCCTCCGCAGAAAGGACGGCAAAAAGGTCGAGTTTGCCCATACGCTGAACGGTTCAGGACTTGCAATCGGCAGAACGCTTGTTGCCGTACTTGAAAACTATCAGAACGAGGACGGCTCAGTTACCGTTCCAAAAGCACTCAGACCATACCTCGGCGGTCTGGAAGTGATAACCGCATGACGACACTTTACATAGCGGGCACAAGCATCAGCGGCGAATATACAGGTTCGCCGACGTATCTTTTTGAAGTAGTTGAAAAATGCTCCCTCATCGTCGGTGAGGACAAACGCAATCTGGGCAGAATGCTTGCAGCGTCAGGCTTCCGAGACAAAGAGCAGATGCTGCTGAACGAACATTCTCTCGACCGCGATAAGGAATTTCTGCTGGATATCTGCAAAGGACACGAGAACGTACTCATAATGAGCGATTCCGGCACGCCTTGCGTTGCCGATCCCGGATATGATTTTGTGAATATGGCATGGAACGCGGGATTTAACGTTATCTCAGTCCCCGGACCTTCATCAATAACTGCGGCTCTGTCCGTTTCCGGATACTTTTCCGAAAGATTTCATTTCATGGGATTTCCGCCGAAAGAGGGCGTCCAGAGAAAGAAATTCATGGACAGGGTTATGAACAGCAGGGACACTGTCGTGCTGTTTGAAAGACCGTACCACGCAAACCAGCTTATCGAAGAGGTTGTCTTCATCGACCGCCCCATGAGCATGTCGTTTAACCTCGGCATGGCTGACGAGAAGACTTATAGGGGAAGTGCGAAGGAGATAGCTGCGGCGATACCTGACAAGGTCAAAAAACCGTTTGTACTTGTGATAGCTGGAAGTTTCCGCTCATAACGCATCGCATTTCTGCGTTCACTCAAAAAAATATTGCTCATGTACTATGTTTTGTACACTGCGCATATTTTTTTTCGTACGCCTTGAACTGCTCGGTTCTGAACGGAAAGTTTAGATTAAGACTGTTGCTTACGTTAAAATATATGTCTCTGCGAACCCCATAGGGTTGAAGCAGGCTCTCTTTTCTCTATACGACATCACTTACGAATGATTAATAAAAAAGGCGACCCGCAGGTCGCCTCAGGTTGTTGACAAACCCCATGTAATTGCAAATACATGGGGTTTTTGTTATTGTATATAATGCTTAAAGAAACAGAAGACCAATTTGAAACGGAACTTTACCTGAATATTGATGATCTTGTCCCTCATGATCATCTTCTTCGCAAGATAGCTAAGAGCATCGACTTTCGTTTTATAGAGGCAAAGACGAAAGACTTATACAGCACAACCGGTCGCCCCGGTATCCATCCTGTAATATTATTCAAGATGCTCTTCAT
>NZ_JAJUIS010000018.1 GCF_029267515.1 Seleniivibrio woodruffii | reverse complement strand
GTCGAGATCTTTTACGGCGGCCTTGAAATCTTTCATTTCAAGGGCGTCAACAGGGCAAAGTTCTACGCAAATCTCGCAACCCTTGCAGAGATTGACGTAAATTTCAATTTTTTCTGCCTTAGCCATTTACCTCTCCTTATAAACTTTCGCAATTGCCCCATCCCTGCGGACAATTGCGCTATCGCTCCGATTTAACACGAAATTTTTCAATCCCAGAAAAATTTCGCCAACGCTACGGTCGGCAGAAGCCTTCCTTCGCTCACGCTCTGTTCGCTCAACGGGTAGAACCCGTTTCGCTCGCTCCGCGGGCTTCTTCCTGAAGCCAGATTTAACATGAAATTTTTCAATCATAGAAAAATTTCGCCAACGCTACGGTCGACAGAAGCCTTCCTTCGCTCACGCTCTGTTCGTCCGGTCTGCTAAAGCAGCCCAAACTCTCTCCGCGGGCTTCTTCCTGAAGCCTTGAGATTGCTTCGCTACGCTCGCGAAGACAAACATCCGTCTTCGCGAACCCTGAAAGGGTGAAGCGATCTCTCTTCTCTATTTCCCCAGAACCTCGGCAACCTTCCTGCCGATATCCGCAGGGGAGTGAACAACGTGGACGCCGCACTTTTCAAGTGCTTCCATCTTCGCAGCGGCAGTGTCGTCTCCGCCTGAAATAATGGCTCCAGCGTGCCCCATCCTTTTTCCCTTTGGCGCTGTCTGTCCGGCGATAAAGCTGACCACAGGCTTGGAAAAATTCTGTTTTATCCACTCGCCCGCCTTAACCTCAGCCTGCCCGCCTATCTCGCCGATAAGCACAACAGCTTCAGTCTGGGCGTCATATTCAAACATCTCAAGCAAATCTATGTATTTAAGCCCTATTATGGGATCGCCGCCTATGCCTATACATGTTGACTGACCGAACCCGAAAGAACTTACCTGTTTTACAGCTTCATATGTAAGGGTTCCCGACTTGCTAATGATACCCACTGTTCCTGGTGTGTGTATCTCTCCCGGCATGATGCCCATTTTACATTCGCCGGGGGTAATTACGCCGGGGCAGTTGGGACCCACAAGCATTGTGCGGGATGTGCCCGTCTTCATCATTCTTTTGACCTTGAGCATGTCCTTAACTGGTATGCCCTCGGTGATACACACGCAAAGATCCAGATTGGCGTCCACAGCTTCCATTACGGAGTCGGCAGCAAATGCCGGCGGGACGTAAACTATCGATGCGTTACATCCTGTCTTTCTGACAGCTTCCATCATGGTGTCGAAAACCGGAGTTCCGTCCACCTCGGTTCCGCCCTTGCCCGGCACAACGCCTGCAACAATGTTGGTTCCGTATTCTTTCATTCTGGCGGCGTGGAATCTTCCCTGTGAACCGGAGAGACCCTGCACGACAACTTTGGTTCTGTTGTTTACAAGTATGCTCATGTGACCCCTCCTTACTTCTTAACAGAGCGTTTGTGCGGCTCTGATTTCGCAAGTTCAACAGCTTTCTGTGCGGCGTCAGCCATGGTATCTCCGGTTACGATGTTGATACCTTTAGCTTTCGCGCCCTCTTCCAGAATTTTTCTGCCTTCCGCCACATGGGTTCCGTCCAGCCTTACGACTATGTGCCTGTCACCGGGCACCTCGTCTGACGCTTTCAGAACTCCTTCGGCTATGAGGTCACAGCGGACTATTCCGCCGAATATATTTACGAATATCACCTTAACCTTTGGGTCGGTGAGGATAATCTTGAACGCTTCACGAACCTTATTAACGTCTGCGCCGCCGCCTACGTCGAGGAAGTTCGCAGGCTGACCGCCAAAGGACTTGATAATGTCCATGGTTGCCATCGCAAGACCCGCGCCGTTGACCATACATCCTATATTTCCTTCCATGCTAACGTATGAAAGGTCGAAAATGGATGCCCTGACCTCCTGCGGTTCAAGCTCGCCGTAATCTTTCATCTCTTCAATTTTCGGATGCCTGAAAAGAGCGTTGTCGTCAACTGTCATTTTGGCATCCAGACACACTATCTCGCTTTCGCCTGTGACAACCAGAGGGTTTATCTCAAGCATCATAGCGTCATGGTTAACAAAACACTGATAGAGTCTCTCTGCGATGTCAGCAAACTTGTTCAGAAGGTTGGACGGAAGTCCTATCTTCTTCGCTATCTTGCGTCCGGTGAACTGGGAAAGACCCAGAACGGGACTGATGTGTTCTTTAACAATCGCTGCGGGGTTGCTCTTTGCAACCTCTTCAATCTCAACGCCACCCTCTGAGCTTGCAATTATCATATGCTGCTCTGAGTCGCGATCCACGAGAAAGCTAAGATATATCTCCTGACGGATGTCAGTCGCTTTCTCTACCAGTATCCTGTGGACGATTTTGCCCTCTTCTCCGGTCTGCTTGGTAACCAGCTTCATACCAAGCATCTGGGTTGCCTCGTCGTATACGTCTCCGTATGCGCTTACAACCTTCACGCCGCCTGCCTTGCCTCTGCCGCCGGCATGAACCTGAGCCTTAATGACCCATTTCTCGCCTTTAAGCGACTTTGCCACCCTGAGAGCGTCGCTGGCCGTTGATGCCACTCCGCCATCGGGTACGGGAACACCATAGGATCTCAAAAGACCCTTCGCTTGAAATTCATGCAAATACATGGCTCACCCTCCTGTAGTCATTACGGATAAGAATTTTAGCATTTACGTTCATAAATACCTTTTTTGCAACCCTTTTCTGCAAAGGGCGAGCCATGTTTTTTATACTTTAATTACAAGTCAAACAAAGTTGACTTATGCTTATTTCAGGAAGCCAAGTCTTTTAAGGTCTTCAACAAGTCCTTTAACTGAGTTCACTGAAACGTCGAACATTTTCTGCTCTTCGTCGTTCAGGTCAACTTCGATGATTCTCTCAACGCCGTCTTTACCAAGAACAACGGGAACGCCTACATAGTAGCCGTTAACGCCGTACTGACCGTCAAGTTTTGCACAAACTGCAAGAACTCTTTTCTGGTCGCGAAGAACTGCTTCTGCCATCTGGATAGCGGATGAAGCGGGTGAGTAGAATGCAGAGCCTTTTTTAAGCAGAGCAACAACTTCGCCGCCTGCTGCTTTTGTGCGCTCAACCATTGCAGTCATAACTTCATTGGCTTTCGCTTCGCTGCCGTATTTTTTGATAAGCTGTTCCATAACCGGAACGCCGTTCACGTTTGCATAGCGAACGAGGGGAACCATTGTGTCGCCGTGACCGCCGAGAACCATTGCGTTAACGTCTTTAACGGATACGCCGAGTTCCCATGCGATGAATGTTGCGAATCTTGAAGAGTCAAGAACGCCAGCCTGACCGTATACTCTTGAAGCGGGAAGTCCGGAAACTTCCTGAAGAAGAGTTACCATCGCGTCGAGCGGGTTGGAGATCACGATAACGTGAGCTTCGGGGCAATATTTTTTAATGCTTTCAGCAACAACTTTAATGATGCCTGCGTTTGTTGTCAGAAGGTCGTCTCTGCTCATACCGGGTTTTCTGGGAAGACCTGCGGTAACGATAACTATGTCTGAGCCTTCAAGACATGCGTAGTCGTTAGAACCTGTGAGGAATACGTCGAAACCGTCAACTCTGGACGCTTCAACGATATCGAGCTGTTTGCCCTGAGGAAGATCCTCAACGATGTCGAACATTACAACGTCGCCAAGTTCTTTAAGAGCTGCAAGCTGAGAAAGAACGCCTCCGATATTACCGCCGCCCACAAGAGCGATTTTAGGTCTGGTGAAATTAGCCATTTAAGCCCCCTACATATTTTTTGTTAGTGGTATAAAAAGGTGCCCGCCCTCTTTAAACGGGCACCAAAGCTGCATTATATAGAATCGATTATCTTGTTAAGTGTCGCGCTGGGACGCATAGCTGCGAAAGCCTTAGCAGCATCGGGTTTGTAGTATCCGCCGATGTCTGTGGGTTTGCCTTCTGCCGCTGCGATTTCAGCGGTGATTGCCGCTTCGTTTTCAGCAAGCGCTTTTGCAACGGGTGCAAATTTAGCAGCGATCTCTTTGTCTTTTGTCTGAGCGGCAAGAGCCTCTGCCCAGTACAGTGCAAGATAGTAGTGGCTGCCTCTGTTGTCGATTTCGCCTGCTTTTCTTGAAGGTGCTTTGCTGTTTTCAAGGTGTTTGCCCACAGCAGCATCAAGAGCGTCAGCGAAGATCTGAGCTTTTTCGTTTTTGTATGTTGCAGCAACGTGCTCCAGAGAGGGAACAAGCGCACAGAACTCACCGAGTGAATCCCAACGCAGGTGACCTTCTTTCAGGAACTGAGAAACGTGTTTGGGTGCAGAACCGCCCGCACCTGTTTCAAAAAGACCTCCGCCGTTGAGCAGCGGAACGATTGAAAGCATTTTTGCGGATGTTCCGAGCTCAAGGATGGGGAAAAGGTCAGTGAGGTAGTCTCTCAGGGCGTTACCTGTTACAGAGATGGTATCAAGTCCTTTTCTCGCTCTGTCGCAAGAAATCTGCATAGCTTCGTCAGGTCTTTTTATGCTGATATCAAGACCTGTTGTATCGAATTTTTTAAGGTATTCGTTAACTTTTTTGATAAGCTCGGCATCGTGTGCTCTTCTGTCGTCAAGCCAGAAGATAGCGGGTGCGCCGGATGCTTTTGCTCTTGTAACTGCGAGTTTAACCCAGTCAAGGATAGGAGCGTCTTTAGCCTGGCATCCTCTGAAGATATCGCCTTTTTTAACTTCCTGAGAAAGCAGTGTTTTTCCGGACTCATCCACTATACGGATAACGCCGTCTGCGGGTGCGAAGAATGTTTTATCGTGTGAGCCGTATTCCTGAGCTTTCTGAGCCATCAGACCTACGTTTGAAACTGAACCCATAGTTGCGGGGTCAAAGGCGCCGTGTTTCTGACAGTCTTCGATGATTGTCTGATAGATGGTTGCATAGCATCTGTCGGGGATCATTGCGATAGTGTCATGAAGTTTGTCGTCGCGACCCCACATCTGACCGCCGTCGCGGATAACAACGGGCATGGATGCGTCGATGATGATGTCGTTGGGAACGTGCAGGTTGGTGATGCCTTTTGCGGAATCAACCATAGCGAGCTCGGGCTGAACTTCGTAAACAGCCATGATAGCCGCTTCAATTTCAGCTTTTTTGTCAGCGGGAAGTTTACCGAGTTTTGCGTAAACGTCGCCGAGACCGTTGCTGGTGTTAACGCCGATTTCTTTGAATTCAGCGGCATATTTATCAAAAACTGCCTTGTAGTAAACTTCAACGCAGTGACCGAACATAACGGGGTCGGAAATTTTCATCATAGTCGCTTTCAGGTGGAGAGAGAGCAGAACGCCTGCGGCTTTGGCTTCTTCGATTGTTTTAGCGAAGAACTCGCGAAGTTTTTCAACGTCCATGTGTGTGGAGTCGATGATTTCGCCTGCCTGAAGTGCAAGTTTCTCTTTAAGAACCTGAACGGAACCGTCTTTGCCGACGAATTCGAATTTAACGTTTGTAGCTTTATCGAGTGTCAGTGCAGTTTCGTTGCCGTAAAAATCGTTTGCATCCATGTGAGCAACACGTGTTTTAGAGGGCACCGGCCACTGTTTCATCATTCTGTGGGGTTTTTTCTGTCCGAATTTTTTAACGGAAGCGGCAGCTCTTCTGTCGGAGTTACCTTCGCGCAGAACGGGGTTAACGGCAGAACCGAGAGCTTTTGCATATCTTGCTTTGATCTCTTTTTCTTCTTCGGTTTTAGGCTCTTCGGGATATTCAGGAACATCGTATCCTTTGGAGCGCAGTTCAGCGATTGCTTCTTTAAGCTGGGGGATGGACGCTGATATGTTGGGGAGTTTGATGATGTTCGCTTCGGGTTTCTGAGTCAGCTCGCCCAGCTGAGTCAGGTAGTCTTCAACCTTCTGGTCGTTTTTAAGTTTTTCGGGGAAGTTCGCAAGGATTCTTCCTGAAAGGGAGATGTCCCTTGTTTCGACGGAGACTCCGGCGTTTTTAACAAACTGCTGCACAATGGGGAGCAGCGAGTAGGTCGCCAGCGCAGGTGCTTCGTCAATTTCTGTCCAGATAATGAGTTGCTTTGACATGATTTCTCCTTTTGCGATTATTAATTCGTCGAAAATCCTCTTCTTATGTTATGTGCATTATTAACCGTATTCAAAAACGCCATCCTGACGTTTTATCTGCCCCGACGACTTCTATAATGCTATTATTTTTTATAACTGTATACAGTATACTGTTATATATTTTACTAAGTTTTTGTCAAGCATTATTGCCCTTTTCTATGATAAAACATTATTTAGATTTTATTTTCCTCACATTGCCAATCTTTTGCAAGTGGATTTTTTTTAACATATAAAATCCGGCATGACAAGCCTCTGAAATCCTTGCCAAGAAAGAACTATAGAATATATTGAATATTTCAATATCAAATTGAAATATTGTTACAAAAATGACGTTTCTATATAAACCTCGTTTTAAAATGGCGCCTTTGCACTTTATAATTAAACGGTGTTTGTCTTCACACAGACTATGACAGAAAAAAACATCATCGGTTCGAAATAACTTATGACTGAGAAGCGGAAGTTTCCCGTTTCAGTACAGAAAATACAGAAGAAACCCCATGAAAGAAAGTGACAGAGCTGAAATTCTGGAAATAAGCAAACGTCTGCCGGCGAAGGCGGAGAGCGCACCCTCTCCGGCATAACCGGCAGCAAAAGCAGCCAGAGCGGTTGTAACCATCATTCCCGCCGTGAGAGCCATTGAACTAGTCAAAGCAAGTACAGGTTTATTCATGGACAGAAAAAAAACACATACGGTAAATGTTGCAGGACAGGGTATCATTCCGGCGATTACAGGAAATAACATGTTACGCTCCGTTTTCTGGCTGCGTTGCCTGAAAGTTGACAAGAAAAGATAAAGCCCGAATATGACAAGCCCAGCCGAACCCACTGCAGCAACCGTACTTCCGTAATGCTCTATCGCAAAACTCAGACGCATTTTTGTCAGATAATACAGTACAAAAACGAGCGCTATTGACATAACGCCGTGAAACAGTCCTGAAAGAGCTCCTATAGCGGCGGCGTTAACACCGCTGATGCCTCCAGAAACCGCATAGGCTGAAACAGCAGCCTTGTTGTGCCCCGGTCCAGCGGCATGAACAGCTCCATATAAAAAAGAAAACAGCATTATTACGCCAATCTGCGCATAACCGCCCATCTCCCTGTAAAGCGCGGCTTTCATGACTATCATATCTCTGATATTGCCCTGCGTCTTTGTTATCAGACCGAACAGGTTCTGACCGCTACTTCCGATTAAGACCTTATATAACGCAATCACCGCCAGTATAATAATAAATAAGGTTACATATTTTTTCATTTTTTGTTCCTTATTGTCACTGCATCCGGACTGACCTGTCCGAAATAATATCTGACTGCAGGAAAAACACCTATTCCGGCAGCCAGTTCCTTTCCGCCGTCACCTGATATTGACGCCCGGATTATCTTTACACTGGAATAATATGAAGGGTCGTAAACAAGGATGTCTGCGCCCACTGCCGGTACCGCCTGCGGCATTTCCAGCCTGAAAACATACGAAAGCCTGCCGCCTGTCACATTTGGCATAAAATCGACTGCTCCGGCGAATTTGATTGTATTCTTTCCGCTTTTGACAAATGTAAAAAATGAACTCTTGCCCAGGTAGTCGAAATAATCCTTACGAAGGGCGGTAATCTCCCCGGCATCTATGCGCCCGTTGCGATTTGTATCGTAATCCATTAAGACCATTGCCGAAAACATTTCATCAAACACCCATTGGCTTTCCAATGCAGTAATACGCCCCTGCCTGGTCTCGACGTTAACTTCCGCATCAATGAAAACATGAGGGTGGGCAGACAGAGGAAGAGCGGGTAAAAATATACACAGCAACATTAACAATGCTTTCATAATAAAAAGATTCCACCGGAGGACAAAAGTTCTGACAAAACATAAAAGCCCGCCGTTTGACGGGCGGGCTTTCGATATCTGAAGGTCAAAAAACCTTAGAATGCTACAGTTTCGACGTATGAAAGTTCAAAATCGCCCATTTTGTCGAATTCGAGATATCTGTATATCTCAGAAGCCTTAGGAGCAACTTTTGTGTTCATATACTCGAAGTATTTATCAACAGAAGGTATTTCACCCAGAACAGCAGCAATGGCTGTCAGCTCGGCAGAACCGAGGAAGACGTTTGCGCCGTCGCCTATTCTGTCGGGGAAGTTTCTCGTTGATGTGGAAAGAACTGTGGCACCGGGAGCAACGCGACCCTGGTTACCCATACAGAGTGAGCATCCGGGAAGTTCAGTTCTTGCGCCGACAGCGGAGAAGATGCTGTAGAAGCCTTCTTCTTTAAGCTGCATTTCGTCCATCAGAGTGGGAGGAGTCAGCCACATGCGTGTTTTGGGATAGGGAGCGCCTTCCCATATTTTGCCAGCAGCGCGGAAGTGACCGATGTTAGTCATACAGGAGCCGATGAAAGTTTCGTCAACTTTTGTTCCTGCAACTTCGGAAAGGAGTTTAACATCGTCGGGGTCGTTGGGACATGCAAGGATAGGTTCTTTAATGTCCGCAAGGTCGATTTCGATTACAGCGGCATATTCAGCGTTCGCATCTCTTTCGAGCAGAACGGGTTTTTTAAGCCATGCCTCGCAGTCTTCGATACGTTTCTGCAGGGTGTTGGCATCCTGATAGCCTGCTTTTATCATCTTTTTCATCAGAGCGATGTTGGATTTGATATAAGCTGCAACGGAAGCCTCGGAAAGTTTGATGGTACCGCCCGCAGCGGAACGCTCGGCAGTCGCATCTGTAAGTTCGAACGCCTGTTCAACTGTGAGGTCGGGCAGACCTTCCATCTCAAGGATGCGTCCGTTGAACACGTTCACTTTATTCTTTTTGGGAACTGTAAGAAGTCCCTGTTTGATTGCCCAGTAGGGGATGGCGTTTACAACGTCGCGCAGGGTTATGCCGGGGTTCAGCTTTCCTTTGAATTTGACAAGGACAGATTCCGGAACGTCAAGGGGCATGAAGCCCAGAGCGCCTGCGAAAGCCACGAGACCGGAACCCGCGGGCAGTGAAAGCCCCATGGGGAAACGTGTGTGGGAGTCGCCGCCTGTTCCCAGAGTGTCAGGGAGCAGAAGTCTGTTCAGCCATGAGTGGATAACGCCGTCGCCGGGGCGAAGCGCAACGCCTTTTCTTGCCGCAACGAAAGCGGGGAGAGACTTGTGCATGGTAACGTCGGCTTTTTTGGGATATGCCGCAGTGTGGCAGAAAGACTGCATGAACATGGGAGAGAGGAACTCAAGGCAAGCGAGTTCTTTGATCTCGTCTCTTGTCATGGGACCAGTCGTATCCTGTGAACCTACTGTTGTCATTTTGGGTTCGCAAGCTGCACCGGGAAGAACGCCCGCAAGACCGCAAGCCTTGCCGATGATCTTCTGAGCCAGAGTATAGCCCTGACCGGGTTTTGCAACAGGATTCTCAGCAAGAGTAAACACTGATATTTCGCCAAGACCGAGAGCAGCCCTTGCTTTCGCTGTGAGCTGACGACCGATGATAAGGTTAAGACGTCCGCCCGCTCTGTATTCATCTTTCAGTGTTGCGGGTTTAACGGTGAAAGTGGAGAGCACTTTACCGGATTCGTCCTTAACTTCGCCTTTTTCAGTATTTATGACGATAACGTCGCCTGTGTTGAATGAGTCAACGTTGCAGACGATGGGCAGACCGCCGGAGTCCTGTGTTGTGTTGAAGAAGATAGGAGCGATAACGTTTCCGATGATTGTACCGCCGTTCTTTTTGTTGGGAACGAAGGGAATTTCTGAACCTATTCTCCACATTACGGAGTTGCAGGCTGATTTTCTTGAAGAACCTGTACCCACAACGTCGCCGACGAAAGCAACTTCGTAACCTTCGGATTTATATTTCTCCATAGTTTCGTTGCCGTCGGGAAATCTTGTTTCGCCCATTGCAAGCGCGTGAAGAGGTATGTCGGGACGGCTCCACGCGTGTTTAGCGGGGGAGAAGTCGTCTGTGTTTATCTCGCCGGATACTTTGTAAACTTTTACTTTGTATTCTTTGCGCAGTTCGGGTTTGGATGTGAACCACTCAGCATCAGCCCATGATTTAAGAACTGCCATGGCGTTTGCATTTGTTTTGGAAAGAGCAACCACTTCGTCGAAAGCTCCATAGACAAGGATGGTCTTTTTAAGGGCTTCGGCAGCGTCCACACCAAGTTCAGAGTCGCTGAGAAGATCAACGAGAGGTTTAACGTTGTAACCGCCAAGCATTGTGCCAAGAAGGAACACTGCTCTTTTTTTGTCGATGAGGGGGGATTTAGTTTCGCCTTTTGCAACTTTTGCAAGCCAGGCCGCTTTAACTTCCGATGCAGGGTCAACACCGGGAGCGACTCTGTTTTCAATAAGGTCCACAAGGTCTTTTGTGGCGGAAGGCTGCTCAAGAAGTTTGCAGACTTCGGCAGTGAATTCGGGTGTGAGAGGCAGAGCGGGGATTCCCATTTTTGCTCTGTCTTCAACCTGTTTCAGGTATTCCTGCATCATTGACATAAACATACTCCTGTATTTAAGGACGCAATACGACCTTTTGTTGTATCAGATTGTATTCTGTATACAATTTTCCCTCGGATTTGTCAAAATGTTTTAGAACATTTTTCTAGTGATTCCGGTTTTAACAGACCTGTTTCACGGATGTTTAACAGGCGTTGCAACTTAAACATTTGTCATATTTGAACTATGAAACATAGCGCACATTTAAACGCTATTATCCTGACGAAAATTTCACTATTAATTCAGAACCTCTATTCAAAACTAATAATTTGTGTCATAATAAATAAAGGTAAATATTTAATATGAGACATATTCTGACATTACTACTGATTTTTGATTCGATGGGGCAGAAAGCGTTTGCACAGAACATTGCAACAGCATCAGGTATGGCAACGCACGCAATCTCTTTTGGTCTTATTCTGATCGTTTTCTTTGTACTGATACTGAAATATTTATCCGAAAAAAAGTCGAACAGACTGCTTCAAAAAGCAAACGACGAGCTTATCGCCGCAAAAAACGCCCTCACCCGCTCGGAACTTCGTTTCACAGCAATGGCAGAGAATCTGGATGATATCATCTGGTTCACAGACACTGAGCTGCGCCGCATGGTATACATAAATAAATCATACGAAAGGATCTACGGAAAATCTGTGGAAAGCCTTTACAACAATCCCGAATCGTACATTGAATGTATCCATCCCGATGATCTGCCGGATCTTACTCTTAGATACAGAAACGTTACGGTTCCGAAAAACAACATAAAACACAGAGTCATAAACAGGCAGACGGGTGAGATACGATGGGTTCTGAGCCGCTATGCACCCGTTAAAAACAGTGACGGTGAAACTGTATTCATCTCAGGAATCATAAGTGATATCACTCCTTTGGTTAATGCTGAAAATGAAAAAGCCGTCCAGAAACAGATAATAGCCCAACAGGCAAAGTTCGCATCGCTGGGCGAAATGATAGGCGCTATATCCCACCAGTGGCGTCAGCCCCTGAACACTCTCTATCTGTATATGCAGCTCATGGAAGAATCCGAAAACAAAGAGGAAATTGCAAAATATATTGAAGACTCAATGAAACTCATCGACCACATGTCTGATACTATTGAAGATTTTCGTGATTTCTTTAAAACCGGAAAACAGCCTGAACCTTTCGATGCTCCGCGCACCGTCACGCAGATACTGCGTATGCTTGCGCCGCAGATGAAAGCAAACAACATCACATACCATGTAAACTGCACCTGCGAGAAGCGTTCGTTCTCCTGCTCTAACAATTTCGACCCAGGCAACCCTCCCTGCAGAAACCTTGTCAGCGGAATTGCAAACGAGTTCAAACATGCAATACTGAACATTCTCCAGAACGCCAAAGAGGCGCTTACCGAACAGAACAGACCGGAGAGGGATATTTATATCGATATGTCCGCAGGCGAAGGGAAATTCACCATCGCCATCACCGACTCGGCAGGCGGCATAGACACCGAGTTTCTCCCCCATATATTCGAAGCGTACTCTTCCGACAAGAAAGAGGGAACAGGCATGGGACTCTATATGACCAAGACCATAATTGAAGACAAGATGAACGGCAGGTTATGGGCGGAAAACACTGAGATAGGCGCGAAGTTCACTATAGAACTGCCCTGCATCAGCTCAGAAACGCAGCAGCCCTGACAGGTGCACCGTCGCCGTCCTTTATATTGAGCGGAAATATCCCTATCTCAAAATCCCTGCCTGAAAGTCTTCCCAGACCTTTCAGGTTTTCGCAGGAAAACATATCTGCGGCAAACAGTATCCTGTGAATATCAAGGTTAACGCAATCCACCGTATCAACAGATATCATATCGCAAGCTACGCCTTTAACACCTGTTGACACAAGAAATTCTGCCGCGGATTCATCCATGACGGGAAAGTTTTCAAAATACTTTTCGTCGCCCCAGTATCTGTCCCATCCGCTGAAAAAAACTGCGATTTTAGAATTCTTCAGTGCAGCTTCATAAGGTTTAAGAACATCTGCCGTGATTTTGCCCTGCACTTCACGGACATCAATGAGACATCCTTTTCCGAAGAGGTCGTTAAGGTCTATCTGAGAAAGGTTTTTTCTGTTCTCAAGAACGTGGGCGGGAGCGTCCATGTGAGTTCCGGTGTGGGACACCATAGTTATGAGCTTTTCCGCAAACCCGTGCTCGGCAACAGTGTTCGCCTGTTTCAGAACAGGCGCTTCCGTACCTGGATAAACAGGCATTCCTTCAGCTATTTCATGTGTAAGGTCAATGATTTTCATAAGCATAAGTTTAAGATAGGCAACCAAGAAAAGTCAAGTGATGTCTTCTCACCACTGTTTAGAAGCGGGCAGTTCAAGGCGGAGTGTATAAGCAGTAAAAACGTCAGGATGACGTTCGTGGAATGAATGAAACCTGCTTTGCAGGGTGAATGAAAGTAACGTGAGCGTAAGAAGGCTATGCCGACTGGAGCGTTAGCGGGATTTCCCAAGGAAGGGAAATCCCGCATAAACTTATTTAGGTCCGGTCATATTCTCAGGCACAACATACTCATCAAACTGCTCTTCCGTAAGAAATCCCAGCTTAACAGCCGCCTCTTTCAGAGTGCTCCTGTCGGCATGTGCGGTTTTGGCTATCTTCGCAGCCTTGTCATAGCCGATGTGCGGATTGAGCGCCGTAACAAGCATCAGAGAGTTTCTGAGGTTGTGGTCAATCTTGTCCCTGTTGGCTTTAATGCCTACTGCGCAATGCTCGTTGAACGAAAGCATTGCATCGGACAACAGCTTAACGGACTGCAGGAAGTTGTAAATTATCACAGGTTTAAATACGTTCAGCTCAAAATTACCCTGACTGGCGGCAAAGCCTATGGTCGCATCGTTTCCGAATACTTGACAGGCGACCATTGTAACAGCTTCCGCCTGAGTGGGGTTCACCTTTCCGGGCATGATGGAACTGCCGGGTTCGTTTTCCGGTATCTCAAGCTCGCCGATGCCGCATCTGGGACCCGATGCCAGCCAGCGGATATCGTTGGCAATCTTCATCATGTTTGCCGCAAGGGCTTTAAGGCTTCCGCTTGCGCCTGTTAGGGCATCGTGGGAAGTGAGTGCCTGAAACTTATTGGATGCGGATTTGAATTTTTTTCCGGTGAATTTAGATATCTCCTCCGCCGCCATAACGGAGAGTTTCGGGTGGGCGTTAAGACCTGTTCCCACTGCGGTTCCGCCGATGGCAAGCTCGCGCACATGTTCAACAGCCTCTGTTATCTGACGGACGTTCGTGTCCAGCATGGCGACGTAGCCGGAAAACTCCTGTCCCAAAGTCAGCGGAGTAGCATCCTGAAGGTGTGTTCTGCCTATTTTTACTATTCCTGAAAACTCCTCGGATTTTGCCGCCAGAGTGTCCCGCAGAACAGATATCGCGGGCAGAAGGTCGTCCTCGACAGCGATTACAGCCGCGATGTGCATTGCCGTGGGAAAGGTGTCATTTGAGCTTTGGGACATGTTGACGTGATCGTTGGGATGGGTCAGTCTTTCTGTGCGGAAATCGCCGCCTAAGATTTCAGTGGCGCGGTTTGCTATAACTTCGTTTAAATTCATATTGGTCTGGGTACCGCTTCCCGTCTGCCATATGGCAAGGGGAAACTGACCTTCGAGCTGCCCGCCGAGAATTTCGTCGCAAGCCTTTGTTATAGCTTCACATTTCTGTTCATCCAGCTTACCCAGACGGTTGTTCACCACCGCAAGCGAACGTTTGAGCACTGCAAATGCGCTTATGAGGTTTGCGGGCATCTTTTCCCAGCCTATCTTAAAGTTCTCAAGGCTCCTCTGTGTCTGCGCCGCCCAGTAAACATCTATCGGAACGTCGATTTCTCCCATAGTGTCCTTTTCTTTCCTGTACTGCATAACAGCCCCCGAATTATTTATATCATTAAGTATACTATAAGCCTCTTTTTTCTCCATAGAAATAGTTTATAATCGGATTTTAAAACTCCGTTCAATAAATATCCTTGTTTTTTAGGTTCGTTTTGAGTAATAATATCGGGTATTTTGGTTAACATTAGGGCAAAACCAATAAATCTATTGCGAGGTGGCTATGGAACTCAAAAACGCAATGCTTGAGCTGATCCGCAGAGCTTCCACCGATCTTTCCCCCGACGTGGAAGCGGCTCTCGTACAGGCATACGACAGAGAGGACGAAGGCACTCCCGCCAAAAGCGTTTTCGGAACAATCCTTGAAAACGTGAAACTGGCAAGAGAAGCATCAACCCCCGTCTGTCAGGACACAGGTTCGGTGATCATGTACATCGATTTCCCCGTGGGACATTCTGAAAAAGTTTACAAAGAGGCTGCCGAGGCGGCTGCAATGGAAGCGACAAAGCTCCAGTATCTCCGCCCCAACGCCGTTGACCCCATCACAGGCAAAAACTCCGGCAACAACGTCGGCGTGAACGCTCCCTACCTTCACTTCCATCAGTGGGACAAGGATGAGGTAAGAGTCCGCCTTATGCTGAAAGGCGGCGGTTCAGAGAACGTCGGCGCACAGTATAAACTTCCCGACACCGCTCTTAAAGCGGGACGCGACCTGAAAGGCGTTAAAAAAGTCGTTATCGACGCTGTGAACAAAGCACAGGGTCAGGGCTGCGCACCCGGTATCATCGGTGTGGGCATCGGCGGCGACAGAGTGACGTCCTATGCGCTTTCCAAAGAGCAGTTCTTCCGCAAACTGGGCGAGCCCAGCGCAAATTCCGACCTTGCCGCTCTTGAAAAAGAGCTTTACGAAGACCTTAACAAGCTGAACATAGGTCCCATGGGCTTCGGCGGAAAAACGACCTGCCTCGGCGTGAACGTTGCCGCACAGCACAGACACCCCGCAACTTTCTATGTTGCAATTTCATACACCTGCTGGGTGTACAGAAGAAAACAGATGATCATCAAAGGAAGCGAGGTGACCTATGATTAAGCTGACAACACCCATTTCTGAGGAAACCGCAAGATCTCTGAAAGTGGGCGACGAGGTTCTGCTTTCAGGCACAATCGTAACCGCAAGAGACGCTGCGCATAAACTTATGGTCGAAGAAAAACCGGATTTTCCCCGTCCCTATATGAAAGACGGTGTGATATATCACTGCGGTCCCGTTGTTAAGAAACACGAGGACGGTTCATACAGCTTCGTTGCTGCGGGTCCCACAACCTCCACCCGTGAAGAGCCTTATCAGGCTGCGGTCTGCGAGGAATACTCCGTAAGAGCCGTAATAGGCAAAGGCGGAATGGGCCCCAAAACACTTGAAGGTCTGCAAAAGGTCGGTGCCGTTTACCTGCACGCTGTGGGCGGCGCGGGAACACTCATCGCCAAAAGATGCACAAAGGTCGAGACTGTCTTCAAACTGGAAGAGTTCGGCACCCCCGAAGCCTTCTGGGTGATTCAGGTCGAAGATTTCCCCTGTGTCGTAACCATGGACAGCCACGGCAACTCACTCCACAAAGAGATAGCCGCAAAGTCCGACGAAATAGCAAAAGAACTAATGGGGCTGAAATAAACGCCTTTTTAAAGCCCGCCTGTCACGGCGGGCTTTTTTCTTTATGGTACTAATCACATCCGCTCAATAAAAAACCGCAAAAAAAATTTCAGCCTACAATTTCTGATAAGTAAATATTTTTTAAACCGGACACATTGTCTCCACAAACTACTATACCCACAATTATTACCACATTGGACGTATTACAGAAATATTAACTTATCGTTTCCAAATACCTACCATTAATGGTAGTTACAATCACCGTAATCACTGTCAAACAAGAACTTTTTTCAGAAAACAGGACTTTATTATTCATAAAACCTATGGTATAGATACTTTAATGTTGTATGACTCATGCGGTCAGAACATTTACTTATTTAATTAAAGAGGTTCCAATGTCTGTCTCTCTTCGTTCACTAATTATCGCGGCTGCGGTGCTGGTTACACTGCCTTCATACGCCGCAGATAAAAGCGCTGTAAAACTTAAAGACGTAATATCTGAGATATCTAAAACAAGCCCTGAGATACGGGAATCCGTTAACGTTTACGACTCGCTGAAAGCCGAGCTTAAAATGGCGAAAACAGGCTATAACCCTGTTATCTCGGCATATCTATCCGGCGGAAAGGAGATCACCGACGGTGTTGACACTGACGGCAAACGGGAAGACCTGAACGCCACTACTGCCAGCATCAGCCTTAAACAGAACGTATTCAACGGAAACGGCACCAGAAACTACGTGCGGGAAACCGAGGCAAGGGTAATGTCCGCCTCATACGACGTTCTGAACGTTGCAAATCAGGTCTTTCTTTCGACAGCAGAAGCATACGTCACCGTTCTGCAGGAAAAAGAGCTTCTGGACATCGCCTTTGAAAACGTGACGACACAGGCGCAGATACTTGAGCAGATACAGGAGAAGACAAAATCCGGCTTCGGAAAGATATCCGACCTTACAAACTCTCAGGCAAGACTGGCTCTCTCCCGCGCAAACTACATCTCCCAGCAGCAGAACCTTAAACAGGCTCTGGTCAAATTCCACAGACAGACGGGACGCTTCATTAAAGCAGAAGAGCTTGAAATACCGGAAATGACCTATAAACTCCCCGGAAACGTTGACGAGATGGTGGACATCGCCTTCGTTAACTATCCTGCAATAAACGTTGCCGACTATAATATAGTATCCAAGAAATACGGCAAAAAACGCGTGAACGCACAGTATTACCCCATAGTGGACTTTGAACTGAAGGCTACCCATAACAACAACACAGGCGGAGACGAAGGGTCCACCGACATCCAGTCCGCAATGCTCTCGCTGAACTATAACCTTTACGACGGCGGAAAACGCGGTGCGGAAAAACAGCTTAAAACAGCAGACATGATGAAGGAATATGAAAGAAGCTATATAGAGCGCAGAAACCTTATCGAAGCGGTTCGTCTGGCATGGAACATAAAAGAAGCGGAAGAGATGAAGATGCCGTTTCTCAAAGACTACGTTGACCTGACGCGAAAGACAAGGGATGCGTTTCTTGAAGAAAACAGGCTCGGACGAAGAAGCCTCACCGAAGTTCTCAACATGGAGAACGATTACAACACATCTAAAACCACTCTGGCCAGATCAAAATATACAGTCATGATCGCCTATTTCAGACTTCTGCAGGCAACAGGCGTTCTTATGGGCGAATATGACGATGCGCTGACAAAAAAGGTCGGTCTCACCCAAAAAATAAAACTGAACACTCTTGAAGAATACGGAAACCTTGACCACAACAGGGACAGGGACTCTGCCGACGACAGAAATGATCAGTGCCAGCAGTCTGTTAACGCTGATAATGCTCCTTATGGATGCGACAGCACGGAAGGACTAGAAATTGGCTACAGGATACCTGATAAATTCGACCCCTATATAAAACCGCAGAACAGCAGCGATTCTCTTGAAAGTCTTCCCGCAGTCCAAGGCGGAACAAAAACAGTGGTGACGGCAGACAGTCTCGGTCTTCCGGAGACACTTCCCGCAGCCGAATCCCTGCCCTCAGCCATCCCGTCAAAAAGAGCGGCAGTAAAGATTCCGGCAGAACGCGGTAAAAAACTGATAGACCCGACTCTCAGCGAGCAGTCGGTTATTTTCACCGGCAGCTCTTTCAAACCCGGAAGTTTCGAACTTAATGATGAGGCGAAAGCAAAGATAATCCGCATCGCAAAGGAACTGCGCGGGATAAAAGAACCTTATACTCTTAAAATTTACGGACACACGGACAACAGTCTTCCGGAAGAACAGAGCAAAGAGGTAACAAAACTCATGGTTATTAAAGTTCACTCTATATTTTTAGAGATGGGGATTCCGAAAAGTGTTATGCTGGGATACGGCAAGGGCAGCAGTATGCCCGTTGCCCCCAATGATTCGGATTCATCCAGAGCCAAAAACAGGCGGATAGAGCTGAAAATAATAAAATAATTGCAGGTGTTATGCGTTTAGCAACTTTGACGTGCACAATACCGTTGATTGCCATACTTATCTTCGGCAGTATCGCTGCCGCGTCAAAGTTTCACGTTCCGGAGAACGTCTACTCGCAGTATGTAAAGAAATACGGTCAGCAGGCGGAAACAAGGCTAGACTCGCTTCTGGCGCTTATGGACGGGCTGAGCGAAGCCACCGACGACAAGAAGGTTATAGAGGTAAACAGGTTTTTCAATCAGGTACAGTACCAGACTGATATGAAAACATGGGGGCAGAGCGACTATTGGGCAAGCAGACTGGAATTTCTCGGCATCGGTGCAGGCGACTGCGAAGACTACGCCGTTTCAAAGTTCCTGACGCTCATACAGCTTGGTATTCCGCAGGAAAAACTTTTCCTTACATACGTTAAGCGGGGCGCGGAATCGCACATGGTCGTAACCTACTACAAAGAACCGAACACGGTTCCCTTTGTTCTGGACAACTACGACAAGTCCATACAGCCGGCAACGAAGAGAACAGACCTGTCGCCAGTTTACAGCTTCACGGCAAACGACCTCTTTCTGCAAAAGCAGCAGGGTCTTGGTAAAAGGGTTGACCCGTCGCAGTCGAAAAACCTGAACAAACTTAAAGCTATAGATCTTGAGATAATGAAGAGGTAGGCAGATGACACTTTTCAGACAGATTCAGCTTCTTATCACATCAATTTTAATAATAATGCTCGCCGCGGTGCTGAAGATAAACTTTGACAACACCACGGAATTCATACGCAACCAGATGTATTCAAACGCAAAGAACACCGCAAACTCGATGTCTCTGTCTTTAAGCCCCTTCACGGCTGACAAGGCTATGATGGCGACCATGATAAATGCGATGTACGACGGCGGTTATTTCGAAGAGATAAAACTGACGGGAATGGACGGTAAAGACATCTATAAGGTCAGCCAGAAGCCTAAAATAGAGGGCGTTCCGGCGTTTTTCGTAAACCTTGTGAATCTGGAAACCCCCGCCGCTGAAGCACAGGTTTCAAACGGATGGAACATAGCGGGCACACTCACCGTTAAAGGGCACCCCGGACTCTCATATATCCAGCTATGGGACAGTTTCAAATACCTCTGCATCTCATTCCTCATCATAGGAGCCATCGCGGTGGTGGTAAGCCATTTCATACTGAAACTGCTTCTCTCCGCCCTTGTGAATATCCGCAAACAGGCTGTTGCCATCGGAGAGAACGAATTTATAGTAAATAAAAAAATACCGCGTACACCTGAACTGAAACAGGTGGTAACAGCAATGAATCAGATGACCGAGAAGGTTCAGTCCATATACAACAGAGAGATAGACACCCTGAAAAAATATCAGGAACTGCTTTACAGAGACCAGCTTACCGGACTTTACAACCGCAAATACTTTGTGAACAAGCTGAACGAATATATTGAATCTGAATCCTCAAACTCCGACGGTGAGGTGGCGATAATCTCTTTCGAGGGAATCGACAACGCGATATCCGAAATAGGACACCCGAACATGCGACCCTTTTATGACGCTGTGGCAAAATATATGAACGGAAACCTTTCATCCGAAGGCTTCCTCCCCGCCTGCTTTAACAGACAGGAGTTCGCAGTAATAATGCCAGCAGCAACACTTGAACAGTCGGACGAAAAACTGAGGCAGTTCGTCAGATGGGCGAACGAACTTATAGCAGCCGACAGCAAGATATCGGGTATAATCAGCGTTAAAGCCGGTATAGCCGCATACAGATACGACGAGAACACAGCAAAGGTGCTCTCCAAAGCAGACTACGCCCTTACGGTGGCTAAGAGCCTTGAACACGGCGACATCAGCCGCTTCAACGACAGCTCAAACCAGATGGTGCTCGGAAAACTTGAGTGGAAGAACATGATAGAGACCGCCCTTGCCGAAAACAGATTCGTGCTCACCTCTCAGGCGGTCAAATCCCCCACTGGAGAACTGCATCAGGAGATTTTCGTCAACCTGAAAGATGAAAATGGCAACATCCAGCGGGCAGGATTTTTCATGCCGATGGTGGTTAACCTTAACCTCGCAAACAATCTGGACAGATACGTCCTTGAAAAGTCCACAGAGTACCTTACCGCAAACGAGGACAGCACTCTGGCGATAAATATAACCGACGTATTCCTGAACGACAGGGCGTCCTTCTCATGGTTCCGTCAGCTTCTGCTGAACAACAAGCACCTTAAAGAAAGAATGACATTCGAGATATCCGACAATGCCATCAACAACAACGCCGATATCTGTCTCGACTTCGCCGGACTCATCAAAGGTCTGGGCTTCACTTTCGGTGTGGACAGATTTGTAATGAGTCCCAAGTCACTTGAAAACCTGCAGAAACTGAAACCGAACTACATAAAGATTGACTACGACTACCTCATCGGTGCGGCGGATGCCGACACGGCTCTGAACTCGCTCCAGACAATCACGGAGAGCCTCGGAATAAAGCTCATAGCCACAAAGGTTGAAAATCAGGAGCTTAGAAACGCGCTTGCAAGTAAAAACATCAAATACTTCCAAGGCAGAGGCGTAGCAGAAATAACACCGCTGGATAAATAAAATGAACAGAGATATCGCTATCGACCCTTTAATGCAGTGTCTTGTGACGCTGACAAAGCTGAACAACAAACCCGCCAGCGCAGAGGCGCTTGCATACGGGCTGCCGCTTGACCCCGACCAGAAGAAGCAGTCACTCTTCACAATAGAGGGCGCGAAGTCAAACTTCTCCCGTGCGGCGGCACGAGCAGGTTTTAACTCCAAGCTGGCGAAGCGCGAACTGAACGAGATACCAAGCGTTGTGCTTCCGGTCATTCTCCTTCTGAAAAACCAGAGCGCGTGCGTGCTCACAGACATAGATTTCGAAGCCGGCGTGGCTGAAATAATCATACCCTCCATAGACGAGGAACCGCAGGAAATAACCATAGAAAAACTCTCCGAAGAATACATGGGGTTCTGTTTCCTGCTGAAAAGGGTATTCAAACAGGACATTATGGATGCAGCGAAAGAGGAGAAACAGGAGGAGAAACACTGGTTCTTCGGCACCCTTTGGCGCTTCCGCGACCTCTATGTGAACGTTATCCTCGCCTCTCTTATGATAAACATTTTCGTAACGGTCAGCCCGCTTTTCACAATGAACGTTTACGACAGGGTAATCCCGCACAACGCAGTGGACACCCTCTGGGTGCTTGCTACAGGTGTGTGCATAATCTATCTGTTCGACATAACCATAAAATATCTGCGAACATATTTCCTTGAGGTCGCAGCGAAAAAGAGTGACGTTATCCTTTCGTCCATGATATTTGAACAGGCATTGAACCTGCGTATGAAGGAGAAACCGAAATCGGTAGGCTCCTTTGCCAGCAACATAAAAGAGTTCGACAGCATCCGGTCGTTCTATGCCTCAACGGCGATAACGGCTTTTATAGAACTGCCGTTCGTGCTCATTTTCCTGATAGTTATCTACTATATCAGCGGTCTTCTGGTACTCATTCCCATGTTCACCATGGCTCTTATAATCGGATACAGTCTCTTCATCCGAAAACCCCTTGAACGCAGTATAGAGAGCACATACGAATCGTCCGCAAAACGCAACGGTCTGCTTATAGAATCGCTCTCCAACCTTGAGGCGATAAAAACTTTCAACGCCAGCAGCTACATCCAGTGGAACTGGGAAGAAAGCACAGGCGACATCGCCACAAAAAGCGTAAAATCCCGTATGCTTTCAAACTCGCTGACTTCCGCATCCGCCTTTCTGGCACAGATCGGAAGCGTCGCGGTGGTCATTGCGGGCGTATACCTTATAAAAGAGGGCGAGCTGACCATGGGCGCACTAATAGCAACTGTCATGCTCTCGTCCAGAACCATAGCCCCAATGTCTCAGGTGGCTTCACTGCTCACCAACTACCAGCAGATGCGTACCTCACTCTCGCAGCTTAACGCCCTTATGGAAAAGGACGTGGAGCGCCCCGAAAAGAAAGGCTTCCTTCGCCGCCCGATATTCGAGGGCGCAATAGAGTTCAACGACGTTACTTTCAGCTATCCCGAAGAACCGCAGCCGGCACTTAAAAATATTTCGTTCAAGATAAACCCCAAAGAGCGCGTGGGTATAATCGGCGCAGTGGGTTCAGGCAAATCCACACTGAGCAAGCTGATTCTTGGGCTGTACGATCCCGACGAAGGCAGTATCTTCATTGACGGCATCGCTTGCAAGCAGATAGACCCGGCAGACCTTCGCCACAACATAGGCTATGTACCGCAGGATGTTACGCTGTTTTCAGGCACCATCCGCGATAACATTATCTTTAAAGCGCCGCACAGCGACGACAACGCAATAATCCGAGCGGCGCAGATTGGAAACGTAATATCATTCAGCAACAAACATGCACTGGGGCTGGATTTTTATGTAGGCGAAAAAGGCTCAAACCTCTCAGGCGGACAGAGACAATCCGTTGCCGTCGCAAGGGCAATGCTGACGGAAAGTTCCATCGTACTTATGGATGAACCGACTAATTCCATGGACTTCGCATCCGAAAACAAGGTCATTGAGAACCTTAAAAACGCCACACAAGGTAAAACAACGATAATCATTACACATAAACCGTCAATCCTTTCCATAGTTGACAGAATCATCGTTATGGACAATGGAACCGTTGTTATGGACGGACCCAAAGATGAAGTGATGAAAAAACTGGGGGGCAAATGATGAACAAAGACAAAAAAAGCCGCCTCAGCGCGGAAGACATAGAATTTATGAAGAGTCTTAACGCCGCTGTTCTGCAAAAAAGCTCATCAAAAATGAACCGGATGCTCTACATAATCGCGGCACTGATAATAATCTTCATCATCTGGGCGAGCCTGACCTCTCTGGACGAGCTTACCCGCGGACAGGGCAAGGTTATACCAAGCAACCAGATTCAGGTTGTTCAGAACCTTGAAGGCGGCATAGTCCGTAAACTGCTGGTGCGGGAAGGCGACAGGGTCAAAAAAGACCAGATTCTCCTTGAAATTGACGACACAGGATTCGGAAGCTCATATAAAGAGGGTGAATCCAAATATTACGAACTGAAAGTGCGTATCGCCAGACTTCAGGCAGAGGCGTCCGGTAAACCAATGGAAGTTGACCCGGAAATCAGAAAAAACAACCCGAATCTGGTCAATGCGGAAGAAAACCTTTACAACATCAACAGGCAGAGGCTGGACAGTGAACTGCAGGTACTTCAGGCAAGGCTTTCACAAAAGCAGATGGAATATTCCGACGCGCAGAACCGCATAAAAAATCTTAACCAGAGCAAGGCACTCATTCAACAGGAGATGTCCCTCACAAAACCGCTCTACGAAAAAGGACTGGTTTCTGAGGTTGAATATATTCAGCTCCGCCAGAGACTTCTGGAAAACCAAAATGAACTGGAATCACAGCATAACACCATGAGTTCCGCCATGTCAAAGATTGCCGAAGCAAGGAACATGATAAACGAACAGATGGTAAAATTCCGCAGCGATGCGCAGGATCTGCTGAGCCAGAACCTCGCGGAACTGAACAGAACGTCCGCAACTCAGGTTGCACTTGAAGACAGGGTAAAACGTACGCAGGTACGCTCACCCGTTGACGGAACAGTCAAACAGATACTGGTGAACACTGTGGGCGGCGTTGTTAAGCCCGGAATGGACATAATGGAGATAGTGCCCGGCGAAGATACCCTGTTTGTCGAAGCAAAAATTAAACCATCAGACATAGCCTTTATATATCCGGGGCAGGAGGCGATAGTTAAATTCACAGCCTATGATTACGCCATATACGGAGGACTCAAAGGCAAGGTGACACACATCAGCGCCGACACCATCGAGGACGAAAAGAAAGAAAGCTACTACCTTGTCCGTGTTAAAACCGACAAGAGCTACATAGGCGAAGCAGACAACAAAAAACAGATCATCGTTGGAATGACAGCCATGGTGGACATAGTTACAGGCAAAAAAACCGTTATGCAGTATCTGCTTAAACCCATCTTACGGGCTAAGTACAATGCACTGCGGGAGAGATAAAATGATAATAGCAGTTAGCTGCGACAGAAATTTCTGCCGCACAGTTTCAGACATCTTCGGACAGAAGGATACAGTTTCCGTGGGGCTCGTCACCAGCCTGAAAGGCAGACACGAGGTTTCGGCAACAGACGTTGCCATACTTGATCTGCCCTATCTGACCCCTACTGAGATTGCGAATATCCCTTGCAGGGTTGTGATACTGACATCCGTGCCAAAATTTGACGAGGCGCTCAAAATGCTTAAAATGGGCGTTAAGGCATACGGCAACAGGATGATGCACCCCGACAACATGAAGCAGATGGTCGCCGCCGTAAGAACGGGGCAGATATGGCTGCCGCCGGATATTGTGAACAGGCTGATAAACGTTCTGCCTGCCGACCACACACCACTGAACTATACGGAAGAACTCTCCGAGAGGGAAACTGAGGTCGCTAAACTGGTCGCACAGGGAAAAAGCAATCAGGAAATAGCCGATATCCTGAGCATCACCGTCCGCACGGTCAAGGCACACCTGACATCCATCTTCTCAAAGACAGGTCTTCGCGACCGTCTGGCTCTGGCTCTGCACTTTAAATAAACAATTATCTCCCACAGCTTATTACCTTTTTGAATTCTCAAACCTTCTATCTGCATACAAACAAAAAAGACCGCATCCTCAGGGATGCGGTCTTTTAATTTAGTTCTTTGTTTACAGCATATTAGCCAATCTGGTTTCCGTCATCTGTAAACACTTTAAGTTTATGATCGTCGTTGTTTACCTCTATACAGACCTCGTTTCCGTTGATATCCGCACAGTAGGTATTATTCCCCACAGCTTTCCAGTCTCCCGAAAGCACCAGTTTGTCGCCCTCTCCTCCTGATATCTGGAGGGTATGGGTATCAGTATCGGAAATACTGAGAACATCGGATGCCGTCAGTGTTACTGTCTGCTCTTTGCTGTCGTTGTTCATCTGGATTGCGTCAAGATCCTGCAGTCCGCTGAAATCCAGATCATTTGAGTTTGCATCGCCGAATACGGCAAATACGTTGTCATTATCTGCTGTCGCCTCAGCGGAAACAGGCTGTACATAGTATGCACTGCTTGAACTGCCGTTGAAAACAACGTGGCTGATTCCGCTTTCGCTTGTGACAACTATCTCACCGCCGGAGGTAGGCATTGAATAGTAAGTGCTGTGTCCTTCCGTATCATACACTGTGTAGCCGCTTCCGCTCTTAACAGTGCCAGATATCTCAAACTTGGCGCTGGTAACGTCGTCGCTGTCAAAGTTGAACGTAAGGCTCTCACCTTTGCCTACACCGTTATTTCCGACACCGTAGCCACTGGTGCTCTCGTAAACCGTGCCGGAAGCTGCAATGCTGAAATCACCGACACTATCGACAATATGATTGGTTGTCAGACTGAGTGAGCCTGCATAATCCTCGCCATTGACCTCAAATTTGTACTGCAGCAGAGAAGTTATGTCTGCATCCACATCTGTTCCGGCGGTGAAAACATAGGTACCGTCTGAATTTATCACCAGGGAACCATTCTCGCCAAGGGAGATGGTCTGCTGGTCTGTGTCGGAGAACGAATATTCATGCCCTGCATAGTACACGGCAGTCAGATTCGCCGTCAGATTGGCAGGGATGTCCACATCGTTGAAAACGCTGCTTTCTCTGCTGTTCTGCTCTGCAGCAGCCGAGATGTCCGCATTGAGAGTATCGTCTGGAACAACCAGAACGTTGTCCAGATATCCCTCTCCGTCTGAACTCCATGCGACTATCTGAAGCTGCTGGCTGTCTGTACCGGAACCGATGCCGACTGAGTAAACTTCATCAATATCTGTTTCGCCGAGCCAAGCTCTCCATTGAGTAAGCTCAGTGCTGTTTATCTTATAATCTTCACTGGAAGGCGCACCGTCCGAAACGAAATATGCATGAGTATAATCGGCTTCGGGAGCTGTTGAAGAGCTATAAGTGGTCATCAGTTTGCTCAAAGCATCGTCATAATCTGTATAACCGTTGTCATTAAGAGAGTTCAGAATACTTTTAGCCTGATCAACCGTAAGCCATACACTTCCGCTCACTGTCTTTGATGTTGCGTCTGTGGAAAAAATTATTATCTGAATTCCACCGATATCGCCCTTTTCGTCATATTTATCAATAAGCTCAGACAGTGCCTGCTTGAGCACATCAAGTCTTGAATCTCCTTCGGAGGTGATCGTATCACCCATACTTCCGGAAACGTCTATCATAAACAGAAGGTTTGCCACAGGAACTGAAGTATGTCCCTCGCTGATAACAAGATTTCCTGTAGAAACACTTACGTCGTCTGCCCCGTTAATAGTAACGGTGAGCACCGCTTCATCGGTAGACGTGCCGTCGGAAAGGGTATATGTGAAATCTTCGGTAATTGTGTCGCCCTTGTTTACAGTATCAAGTTCAGAGCTGTCGTTGTCCAGTTCATAGCGGTAAGATCCGTCCTCTTTGATATAAAGAGTGCCGTATTCGCCCTTAACCGCAGTTTCGCCTGTTGAGGCAACCGCAGTGCCTTCAACAGAGGATATGAACAGGTTTGAAGTGGAAGTGTCGCTGTCGTAATCCGCACCCGTTCCAGTTATAAGGTTTCCTGTGGCTATAGATGCGCTAAGGTCGGCAGAGTATCCTGAATCCACAACGTCAACAACAGCAACCTGAGGATCTGTAGTGCCTGTGGGAGTTATCAGCAGTCCGTCGATATCCTCCGCAGCAACCGTCCATGTGCCGTCGCCGTTGTCCGTTCCGGCACTGAGTATACCGTCCACCACTGAAAGCACTACATAGCCGTCGTCTGTAAGAGCCTGGCTGGTCTCAACATCCACAACGTATTCGTATGAGCCTGTTGAAACGCCGCCGAAACGCACCTCTTCAATATTGTTCAGGACTATGGTGCCTGTGAACGTACCGTCTTTCGAATATACGCTTATGTTAGAATTATATGCTGTGAGGTCGCCGGAACCGATCTCCACCACGTTGCCGTTTACCACAAATGTGTAATCGGAAGCAGAACCCGGGAGCACCACGATGTCGTGGTCATTTCCGCCGGACATCTCGCCGCCGTTGATATTGACCGAGCCGCTGTTCGTGCCCGACAAATAAACAACGTCATTGCCGCCGCTCAGGTTCACATTCACCTGTATCCCTCTTGCCACGTCGCCAATCTCTATATAAGAGCTGGTATTAGAGGTATTGCTAAGCGCAAAGTTGCTGCTGACACTGTTTATAAGTACGTACTCCCCTCCGACTGTCGCGTTCTGATTGTTCGGATCGGGAACAATGACTCTTGCCTCGCCAAATCCCATTGACGAAGGAGATATGTCCTCGTTTTCACCGGAGGAGACAACCTCTTTGGAAACAAACGCCAATCCAGTTATATCAACGTCATTGACCTCTGTCACAGCGGCGGAATCGTCAACTGCAACAGGCGGCTCGTATGTTTCAACGACATCCACAACCTTCATGCTCACGGAAACCGGATCGCTGTAAAGCCCGGAAGAATCCATAACCCTTATATTAAACACCCTGTCGTCCGTTCTGGGTGTTTCGGATGTATTTTCATACATAACAGCCTTAGCAGCCTCCTCGTATACTGAGAAGGGAAGTGCCTCGGTACTGGTGAAAGTCACGGTACCGTTGCTTATAGTATATGTTATGCCTTCGGGGAGCTTTGATTCATCTACGGTTATCTTATCTTCCGCGGAATAGAAAGCATCCATATACACTTTCATCTGTTTTGCCTCTGTGCTGTCAACATCCGTAACATTCATGTTTGAGAAGACATACACAGGACCATCGTTTTCGGTGTATACCATCGGGCGCTCTGTAACGTTTATAACAAGGTCATTGAAATCACCGTCATATCCGCCAGTTCCGTAAAACAGATCTTCAATGCCGATGCTGCCGTCAGCGTTCGTAACAAAATGGTCTATTCCGTCCGCGTTAAGCGATTCGTCGGAATAGAATACGTTCTTGCCTGTTGCTGTTCCGTCCAGAAGCAAAGTGGGATTTCCGTCGGCACCTATGCTGAACGAAACTTCGCCACCTGCAAAGTCTGAACCTACATTGGTGACGATGAAGAACTGAACATCCTCGCCCTGATATGTTGCAAGCAGCTCGTTTACAGCAGCTTTGTCGGAATTGAGCAATATCAGCTCGCCCGCAACGGGGTTGCCATCTTCGTCAGTGGTATAGATACCAAGAGCGTTGGTGTATCCGGCTCCGTCTGAAACAAACGTTACATCGCTTACATTGTTGTCAACCTCGACAACAGGCTTGTCGGCAGAACCGGTCACGGTGATATTGACATAGCTGACGGAGGTTGCTCCCTCGCTGTCCGTAACGGTGTATTCCACCCTGAAAGTCTCTTTCTGTCCTTTCTCAAGGTAATCATACCCTGTGCTGGCATCAATGCTGACCATGTTTGTGGCAGAGTCAAATTTGAAGCCGACAGGCAGATCCTGCCCTTCGGAAATAGCAAAGGTAAGGTCTGTGCTGTCTGGGTCAATTGCAAGGAGCGACACTCCCGAACCGGCTTTGTTCTCAACAGCGCTGATTCCGACTTCGTGTATTTCAGGCGCATCGTTTGTGCCGTTTATCTTTACAGTAACTGAAGTTTCTGTGCCGTCAGCCGCTGCTACTTTAAATGTCTCCGTATAAGAATCCCCTACGTTAAGCTCATTGAATGCTGAACTGGTTGTAAACTTCCAGTTTCCTTCGGCGTCTATGCTGAACTTGCCGTATGATCCCTGCGTATCTGTCTGTGCTACAAACTCGGCTGCGCTGTCTATATCTGTTATTGAAAGAACACCGCCTGTTGTAAGGATTGCGTTGGTTTCTGTAAGGTCTTTAACGTCGGAGCTTACTACAGCAGCATCGTTAGTACCTGTGATATTGACGGTAACTGTAGTCTCTGTTCCGTCGGCAGACCTTACTGTAAACGTCTCCGTTACAGTCTCGCCCTCTGCAAGGCTGTTCATATTCGTGTCGGTTACATAAGTCCATGTTCCATCGGTGCCGATGCTGAACTTGCCGTATGTGCCTTGAGTATCTGTCTGCGCTACAAACTCGGCTGCACTGTCTACGTCAGTGATTGAAAGAACACCGCCAGTTGTAAGGATTGTGTCTGACTCAGTAAGATTGACTGTGTCAGAGCTTACTACAGCAGCATCGTTAGTACCTGTGATGTTTACTGTGACAGTTGTTTCTGTTCCGTCAGCAGACCTTACTGTGAACGTTTCCGTTACAGTCTCGCCCTCTGCAAGGCTGTTCATATTCGTGTCAGTTGCATAAGTCCATGTTCCATCGGTGCCGATGCTGAACTTGCCGTATGAGCCCTGAGTATCTGTCTGTGCTACAAACTCGGCTGCACTGTC
>NZ_JAJUIS010000011.1 GCF_029267515.1 Seleniivibrio woodruffii | reverse complement strand
GTCATTTTTTTAAAAATATACGAGGACACAGGAAGTGTCCCACGGAGAATGTTTTCAGCCGATTTATGGATGAAAACATGCGTAGTGAGAGCAAAGCGTAGTTTATCTGAGCTTTGCGTTAGTAAAAAAATGACACGAAGTCATTTTTTTAAAAATATACGAGGACACAGGAAGTGTCCCACGGAGAATGTTTTCAGCCGATTTATGGATGAAAACATGCGTAGTGAGAGCAAAGCGTAGTTTATCTGAGCTTTGCGTTAGTAAAAAAATGACACGACGTCATTTTTTTAAAAATATAATTAAGGAGCTTCTGGTGGTTCAACTTGAGGTCTTTCTACAAACGCTGGTTTCGGGGCTTCTCCTTGGCGGACTATATGCTCTTATAGGTCTCGGAATGACTCTTATCATGGGCGTTATGAAGATAATAAACCTTGCCCACGGTGAACTGATGATGGTGGCTATGTACATTGCGTACTGGCTTTTCACCCTTATGGGTGTGGATCCGTATGTTGCGGTGTTTATAGCGTCACCTGCGCTGTTCATTCTGGGCGTGCTGATACAGAAATATCTGATAACCCCCGTAATAAAGGTGGAATCTATTCTGCCTGAAAATCAGGTTATTCTGACAGTGGGCATAGGCATGGTTCTGGCGAGCCTTGCCACGGTGTTTTTCAAGTCCGACTACAGGTCAACCCCTGTTGATTACGCTTCTGTGACATGGTATCTGTCGGATTTCTGGCAGAACAGCCCCATAGAGCTTTCAATATCTCTGCTTTGGGCTGTTTCTTTCGTGTTTTCGGTGCTTATCACCCTTGCACTGTGGTTTTTCCTCAGCCGCACGGATATCGGCAAGCAGATACGCGCCACGTCGCAGGACAGTGATGCCGCTATACTCATGGGCATAAACGTTAACAGGGTGCGGGCGTTCAGCTTCGGGCTTGGTTCCGCCATAGTTGCGGCGGCGGGCTGTCTGTTTATCCCGCTTTACTATCTCTATCCGGCACTGGGCGGTCAGTTTACTCTTATAGCTTTTGTTATAACAATTCTCGGAGGTCTCGGCTCAAACATCGGCGCCATCATCGGCGGTCTGATACTGGGTGTTTTCGAGTCCATGACTTCAACTTACATAGGTATGGGTTGGGCGCCTGTGGGCAGATTTGCCATTTTCATAGCTGCGCTTGTATTCCTGCCGGGCGGTATCGCCTCTCTCCTTAAAAGCCGGAGGTTTGGAAAATGAAAAAATTCTATCCACTCATAACTCTGGCGGTGCTTCTGGTGCTTCCCCTTCTGGGTTTCAGCACCTACGTTATGCACATTTTCATTCTGCTCCTCATGTGGGCGACTATTGGTATGTCGTGGAACCTGCTTTCCGGCTACTGCGGACAGGTTTCTTTCGGTCATGCGGCGTTCTTCGGCATTGGCGCATACACTGCCGGAATACTTTACAGCAAGGCGGGTGCTTCCCCATGGCTGGGGCTGCCTCTCAGCGTGCTTGTGGTCGGTGTCTTTGCCTTCATTATCGGTCTGATAGTCCTCAGGCTCCGCGGTCCTTTCTTCGCACTGGCAACCTTGGCATCCGGCGAAGTTTTCAGGGTAAGTGCTGAGAACATGGAATGGCTCACTAACGGCACTCTGGGTATCATGCTTCAGAAAAGGCTCTGGGTCAGCAAGGAACCGTATTATTACATAATCCTTGTGATAGCCGTTGCGACCTTTCTGCTTATGAAATATCTGATCGGCTCGAAGCTGGGTTATTTCTTCGTGGCGATACGCGAAGATCAGGACGCGGCGGATTCACTCGGAATAAATACGACGCTCTACAAGACCATAGCGCTTGTGGTCAGCGGCATGATAACCGGCGTTGCCGGCGCATTCTATATGAACTATATGGGCTATATCGACCCGCATATAGTGTTTGCGCTTCACGACGTTTCCATTATTACAATCATGATAGTAATGGTGGGCGGCGTTGCGACCCAGTGGGGACCGTTTGTCGGCGCTGTGATCATGGTAATGCTTCAGGAGGCGGTGCGCTCAATAGGCAGTCTCGGCGCGCTCCATCAGGCTATTTTCGGTCTGCTGCTGATATTTATAATCATCTTCCTGCCCAACGGCATTGTCGGCGATTTCGGTAAGATCAAACGATTCTTTGGTCTGGGGAGGGTGAGAGCATGAGTCTTTTACAGGTTAAGGACGTATCAAAATTCTTCGGCGGACTGGCTGCCGTTTCCGGAGTCAGTTTCGACGTGAACGAGAACGAGATACTCGGCATAATAGGACCAAACGGAGCGGGGAAGACCACTCTGTTCAACGTTATCAACGGATTCTATAAGCCTTCCAAAGGCGATATAATCATGAACGGCAAATCCATAGCGGGGAGAAAGCCCCATGAGATATGCAAGGCGGGCATGGCGCGCACCTTCCAGATAGTGCGTCCCCTGCGCAGACTCAGCGTTTTCGACAACGTTCTGGCTTCTGCTTTCCTGCGGGCAAAGAACAAGGCGGACGCGGAGAAGATAGCAACTGAGGTGCTTAAATTCACCGACCTTTACGAAGACAGGGAAACACTGTCAAAAGGGCTGCCGCTGGGCAAACGCAAACGCCTTGAGATAGCGCGCGCGCTTGCCACCAGACCAAAACTTCTGCTGCTGGACGAGTCCTTTGCGGGGCTGAACCCCGCAGAGTTGGATAAGTCCATAGAGATTATCCGCAACATAAAAAAGAGCGGCATCACGGTTATGATAATCGAGCACCATATGAAGGTTATCATGTCCATATCCGACAGAATAGTGGTGCTGACATACGGACAGAAGATAGCCGAGGGAACGCCGGACGAGATACGGCACAACCAGCAGGTTATCGAAGCGTATCTGGGGGAGGCGTAGGATGCTTGAAGTAAAAAATATCGATGTGTTTTACGGCGACCTTCAGGTGATTTTTGACGTGTCTTTCGGTGTTAACAAGGGCGAGGTTGTGGCGCTTATCGGTGCCAACGGCGCCGGAAAGTCCACCATTCTGCGCACCATATCCGGGCTCGTGCATCCCGTGCACGGAGACATCGTATTCGACGGGCAGACAATTAATAAGCTGCACAACTACAGCCTTATCGAGCTTGGACTCGTGCATGTGCCGGAAGCCCGCAGACTGTTTCCGGAAATGACGGTTGAGGAGAACCTTGATATAGGTTCTTTGCGCGGACAGGCAAAAAAGCAGAGAAAAGTTAATAAGGACAAGATATTCGAACTTTTTCCGAGACTGCTGGAGAGGCGCAGGCAGCTTGCAGGAACCCTCTCCGGCGGCGAACAGCAGATGCTTGCCATCGGCAGGGGGCTTATGTCTCTGCCGAAACTGATGATGCTGGACGAACCCTCGCTGGGTCTTGCTCCCATACTGGTTAAAGAGGTTTTCCGCGTCATTGAGCAGGTGCGTTCTGAGGGAATGACGGTGCTCATCGTTGAGCAGAACGTCAAACAGACCCTTGCAATTGCGGACAGGGCTTATGTTCTTGAAAACGGAAAGCTCGTTATGAGCGGAAATGCGGCTGACCTTGCAAACGATGAACACGTCAAGGCAGCATATCTCGGCGTATAAAAGCGGAGGCGTAATATGTACGTTAAAGACTGGATGACCCATACGGTTCACACTGTTGATATAAAGGACGGAGTTGTTGCGGCTGTCAGACTGATGCGCGCAATGAACATAAAACACGTTCCGGTGATGGATCACGGAAAGGTGACAGGGCTGGTTTCCGACAGGATGCTGAAAGAGTATCTACCGTCAAAGGGAACGAGCCTGGACGTTTTTGAGCTGAACTATCTTCTTGAAAACACAAAGATAACCGATGTTTTGAAGCATGAGGTCATCGTATGTGCACCGCAGCTCCCCATCGAAGAGGCGGCTATGCTGATGCTTGAGAAGGGAATCGGCTGTCTGCCTGTTGTTGAGAACGGGGTGCTTGTGGGGATAATCTCCGATAAAGATATCTTTAAAGCGATGATAGACATTACAGGCGGCAACAAAAAGGGTTACAGGATAACCTTTATCCTTGAAGACCGTTCAGGAAGCATAAAAGAGGCGGCGAACATTGTACGCGCCCACGGCTTCGGGATAGAGAGTATCCTCAGCGGACACATAGCGCCGGACGGGATGAGAAAGGTCGTTATACGGTCGCGCGGGAATGGTGACGGCGAGGCAATGTGCGCGGAAGTTATGAAGACTTATCCTGACGCAGAAATTCTTTTCAGAGGGTAATATTGGCGGTCATATACTTCGCATTGCGGCGTCAGATTTTCCTCGGAACTGCTCACATACTTAATCTGTATGCTCGCAGTCCACTTGGCAAATCTTCCTTGCACTGCTAGTATCTTACCACCAAATTGAAGATAGTATAACTGAACAGCCCCGCCGGAGCGGGGCTGTTTTATCTGCAAATTCTTTCAATTGTTATTTATTATACAGTCCCTTGGGTTCTGTCAGCAGATACAGGAAAGCAAGAACCGGCAGTGCGAAACCTGTCCACATGGCGGCATAGAAGCCGTATGATGCGTAGACGTATCCGCCGAGAGCCGAACCTGCCGCGCCGCCTGCGAAGAACGCTGCCATATAAACGCCGTTAACGCGGCTTCTGTACTGTGCCCCCAGAGAAAATATCACCCTCTGCCCCATGACCTGACTGGCTATAGCGCCGAAATCCAGAACAACAGCACACGCCGCCAACAGAAGCGCTTCCGCCGTTCCGCGTCCTCCCGCAAGGTGCGGCAGAAACAGCCCGAATGCCGCCGTGAGTATCGCCATTGCCGATTTAAACTTCGTAACGCCTTTGTCGGCTATCCGACCGCCTATGGGTGCCGCTATCACGCCTGCCGCCCCCACAAGACCGAATATCGCTATATGCCCCTGCGTCATGCCGTATGCGTCGCCCATGAAATACATGGGAACCACAGTCCAGAAAAGGCTGAAAGCGCTGAACAGCGCCGCCTGATATACCGCCCTGCGGCGCAGGACAGGCATAGTCAGAAACATTTTGCCCATGGAGGAAAGCAGTGTCCCATAGCTCATTGTAGCTGTGGGCTTGCGCTCCGGCATCATCTTATAGAGCACCGCCATCAGCAGTGTCAGTATAACGGCGGAAATCACGAAAATATAGTGCCATGAGGTCAGCTCCGTAACGATGCTGGCGAGGGGTCTTGCCAGCATAACACCCAGCAGCAGACCGCTCATGACATATCCGACAACCCGTCCCTGTATCTCCTGCGGGGCTATTCCCGCGGCATAGGGGATAATTATCTGCACAGCCACCGAGCCTATGCCTATCAGAAGGGATGCGGCGATGAACTGCGCGGAGTTCTGTGCGAAGGCCGCGCCCAGAAGGGAGATTATCCCAAGGGAGGTTATGGCTATTATGAGTTTTCTGCTCTCGAACATATCCCCCGTGGGAACGACGAACAGAAGCCCAAGCCCGTAGCCCGCCTGTGACATTGTAACAAGCAGCCCCGCTGCGGCTGGAGCCATGTTCAGGTCTTTTGATATCAGCGCAACCAGCGGCTGCGCATAGTAAAGATTTGCCACGATAAGACCGCATGAAGCGGCAAGAAGCATCACGATTGATGCGGAAAAGGTCTGTTTTTTCACTTTTTTCACCAATAAATCAGTTTAATCCGGTTCTCATCTCTTTCGATTCGCTGGCAGGCGTTCTGCCGAAGAGCTTTTTAAAATCTCTGCTGAACTGTGACGGGCTGGCATATCCCACTCTGCCGGAAGCGTCGCTGGCGTTCATTCCATCCTGAATCATCATCAGCCGCGCCTTGTGCAGCCGTATGCTTTTCAGATATTGCAGGGGCGAGGTGGACGTTACCGCCTTAAAATTGTGATGGAACGCGGAAAGGCTCATATTTGCCTCTCTGGCGAGCACGTCCATACTGAACTCGCTGTCGAACTCCGTCTGCATCCTGCGCAGAACCTTTGCAATCTGGCTGAAGTTGCTGTGGCGCACGGCGAGCGCACGCAGTGCCGCGCCCTGACTTGTGCAGAGGATGCGGTAGATTATCTCCCGCACGATCTGCGGACCTAAGATGCGGCAGTCCCTCTCGGAAGCTATGCACCTGAGAAGACGCACGGCGGCGTCGGTCATCTCGCCTGTCAGAACTCCGGAGAAAGCGCCCGCAAAGCTCTGCTGATAGCCTATTTCCGAATCCATGTCCAGAAGCAGCTCGCCGACTGTCGCAGGGTCAACCTTGATGGATATGCCAAGCAGAGGTTTTTCAGGCGATGCGTCGGTTTCGCATTCCAAAGGCAGCGGAACGGACATCACAAGGTAGTGGTTCGGGTCGTAATGGAGAACTTCCTCGCCCATATACACGCGTTTGCTCCCCTGTGCCAGAATGAAGATGTTCGGCTCATAGACAAGGGGCGTTTTCCGCACGGAATGGTCAGTGCGGATGAAGCGCACCTCCGGCAGCGGCGAATGTGTCACGCCGGGTTTCAGCGTAAACTGTTTCAGAAGCTCCGTCATAGTATTCTGCATTCTCTCCTCCGCTGTTATGAATAATTCAATTCTCTGCAATATTCCAGCCTTTTGCAGAAACAGGCAAGAAAAAGGCAGGAATGAGTATTGTCGATGGTATTATAAAGTATATTCTGACAGCATAGTTTTTATTACGGAGGTTTCGCGATGCTTTACAGGAAAATGCCGAAAACGGGGGACGAACTCTCAATTCTTGGGTTCGGGTGTATGCGTCTTCCCATGAAGGACGGACAGATAGACGAAGAGCGCGCAACGGCGCAGCTTCGCGGTGCGATAGACAGAGGCGTTAACTATGTGGATACGGCATGGCCTTATCACTTCGGTGCAAGCGAACCGTTCGTCGGCAGGGCGCTGAAAGACGGATACCGCGAAAAGGTCTTTCTTGCCACAAAACTTCCCTGCTGGCTGGTGAAGACACCGGATGATATGGAAAAGTATCTTAACACACAGCTTGAGAGGCTGGAAACGGATCATATCGACTATTACCTTATGCACAGTCTCGGCTGGGACACATGGAAAAAAATGCTGGAGATGGGCATAACGGATTTCATGGACAGAATAAAAGCGGACGGACGCGTGCGCAGGGTGGGTTTTTCGTTCCACAGTGCGCCGGACGAGTTCAAGCCCATAGTTGATTCATACAATTTCGATTTCTGCCAGATACAGTTCAACTATCTGGACAGGGATTTTCAGGCGGGGCTTGCGGGTCTCAAATACGCCGCGTCAAAAAATATGGGCATAGTGATAATGGAGCCTCTGCGAGGCGGAAGTCTCGGAAGTGCGCAGCAGCCTGAGGCTGTTCAGGCGGTGTTCGACACTGCCGAAACGAAGCGTACACCCGTTGAATGGGCACTGCGCTGGGTGTGGAACCATCCTGAGGTGGGAGTGATACTCTCCGGCATGAACGAGGAGGCTCACATTGACGAGAATATAAGAATAGCTTCAGAGGCGGAGCCGCTGTCACTGACGAATAAAGAGCTTGAGATAATGGATAGGGCTGAAGGTGAGTTCAAAAAGCTGATAAAGGTGAACTGCACAGCCTGCGAATACTGCCTGCCGTGTCCGGTTGGTGTGAAGATACCGGTATGTTTCGAGCATTACAACAATATGTTCATATTTAACGACCCCAACGCAGCTCTGTTCCGGTATGCGGTGCAGACCGGAGAGGCGTTTGCGGAGCATCCGAACACAGGCTTTGCTTCCCAGTGTGTGCAGTGCGGCGAATGTGTGGAAAAATGCCCGCAGGGTATAGATATTCCTACCGAGCTTGCCGAAGTTGTGAAGGTGATGGAGGCGGGCGATTTTCAGGGCAGAGTGGCAGGCGTGCGCGCCTTCGCCCGACGGGAACTTTAGAAACAGCATATCAGGGCGGAGGGGTGACTCTCCGCTTTTTTTTATCCTTATATTGACATAGAAACAGTGAGGGTGCAGACTGTCTGATATTTTATTTGGAAAGGGTTTGCCGTGTATAATCTGTTACAGGTATTCGTCATAAAATCCTCCGCAATAGTGATGGAGGCTCTGCCGTTTATTCTGCTGGGTTCTCTGGTCTCCTCACTGATACATGTCTACGTCTCTGAGGAAACGGTCGTTAAATCCGTGCCGGACGGCGTTTTCCGCCAGATAGTCTCCGGTATTTTCCTTGCGCTTTTCATACCTTCCTGCGAGTGCGGCATAGTGCCCATCGTCCGCAGGTTGAACGCGAAGGGTGTTCCCGCGCCAATGTCTGCGGCTTATATGATTGCGTCGCCCGTTATCAACCCTGTGGTGATGATAGCCACCTATGCGGGTTTCAAAGGCAGCGCGGAGATGACCCTTATGCGTGTGTTTATAAGTATACTCGCCGCTTTTGCCGTTGGATTTCTGTTTTCGCGGCTGAAAGATCCTTTTTATGCGGTGAAGACAGAAACACATTCCCACGGCTGCTCCTGCGGCTGCCATGGCGGCAGAGGTTTTAAAAACGTGATCAGCCATGCGAAGGACGATTTCGTTCAGACCCTTGCGTATCTTATAACCGGAGCTTTTTTTGCAGGAGCGTTCCACGTTCTGATGCCTGAGAGCGTCATAAATTCCATCGGGGGGCACGGCGCTGCTGCCGTTGCCGTTATGATGGTTTTTGCCGTTCTGCTCTCCGTCTGTTCCGAGGCGGATTCTTTCGTAGCCTCATCATTCGTTCGTTTTTCTCCCGCCTCGATGCTGGCGTTTGTGAACTTCGGACCTATATTTGACCTTAAACTTGTCTTTATGTACAGGGCGGTGATGTCAAACCGCACTATGACAAAAATGGTGCTGACAGCGGCGGCTCTGGTGTATGCCGTGTGCCTGCTGCTGGATTATGCCGGATTCGGGGTGTGAAGATGTTCAGAAGACTTGAAGGGATACTTTTGACGGTTTACGGATGCTTTCTGCTTTTTCTCATGCTGAGCGGCAGATACAGTCTGTATATGAACCCGAAATATATGTGGCTGACGTTCGTCTCCGCGCTGATGCTTCTGGTTTACGGCATACACGGCACGATCTATCCGCCGGAGCACCCTAAACCGTTTTATACTGCGGTGATAGCGCTTCTTATAATCCTGATGCTGGCTGTTCCCGCCCGTGAACTTGGCGCGGGCGATATGCTGTTTTCACCCTTCTGAGGTCGATATGAAATATATTACATCCGTTCTGACCGTTATCATGGTGATAGTTCTGGCATTTTCAATCTTCCATAACCGCAGGGCAAAGGAGGAGGCGAAATTTGAGGATCAGTATGTAAAGCTGAACATAGCCGAGCTGTATCTGGTTCTCAACGATGATAAAATGACTGCGATGCACGATATGCGCTACGTTTTCAGAGGCAGGGTATATCTGGACAGTGCCCTTGAGAAGAGCGGATATTTCGGTGTGCTGCGGGTAGCCATGGTATGCTGTGCGGCGGACACAATAGCGGCGGGGTTCAGGATACCTGTTAAATACCTCCCTGCCGGAACGAAAAACGGCGACTGGGTTAAGGTATACGGCAAGGCGAAGCGCGTCGGACGGGACAAAGAGGGAGAAACCGACCTTACGGACAAATCGTCAAGAACCATGTCCGGTTCGCCTGTCTCAGTCAGCGTGAGAAACGATTTTATCTTTATTCCCGACAGGGTAGAGACTACGGAGCGACCCGACGACGGATATATGTACAAGTGGAATCCGTCGGGACCATATAACTATTAAAAATATTGTTTTTATGCTATATTATAACCTATGAGGTTGTAATATATGAAGAAACTGCTTGCCTGCGCCGCTTTTGCGGCTCTTCTGGGCTGTGCGCCCAAGGTCACAACATCCGTTCTGATGCCTTCAAAAGCGGACGGTATATCCTCTCTGAGAAACATCGCGGTTCTTCCCTTTTCCGGCAGCTACGGAACACAACTGACCCCTTCCGCAGAAAAAGTTCTTGTCACCGCAGAGGTGAACGGAACTCGCTATTTCAGAGTGGCGGACAGACAGAATCTGAACAGGGTGATTTCCGAGCAGAAACTTCAGGTTTCAGGCATAACCGACGAAACCGCAGCCGTTAAACTTGGCAGACTGATCGGCGTTCAGGGCATATTCACAGGAACTGCCGACAGAAGCGTCAGCAGCTCTAACTATACCGAAACGCGCACGAAATGTGCCGGAAGCGACAGCAAGGGCAAATGCACCTCTTTTTATGACTACACCGTCGTCTGCACGAAGAAGAAGGCGGCGATCACATTCATACCCAAACTTATTGACGTTTCCACCGCGCAGGTGGTCTATTCCGAAAAGATAACCGGCGAGGCGGAGGACGACAGATGCCGGGACAGCGGGGTTGCGCTTATATCCGATTACGACCTCCTGAAATCTGCGGAGGATTCCGCAATGAGCGAGTTCCGCACTCAGGTTGCGCCGTATACAGCAAACGTCAGGCTTACATTGCTGACGGATAAACACGGGCTGGACGGCGATGGGAAAGATCTCCTGAAATCAGCACAGAAATTCGCCGAAGCGGAAAGACTCGACAGAGCCTGCGCAATGTGGCAGGAGGGTGCGGCGAAGTATCCGCAGTCCCCTTCGTTTCTGTATAATCTCGGTCTGTGCCGGGAAACCGAAGCAAAATATGAAGAGGCGCTGGAACTTTATATGAAGGCGGACGCGCAGACCGATAAACCGGATAAGGTAATCGGTGCAGCCATCATGAGGGCGAAACAGCGCATCGCTGATACGGATAGGCTGAAAAAACAGCTTTAATAAGATTAAATCGTTTCTTTTTTTAATATCGCCTGATAAAATTTAATATCTGGAGGCGGGTATGAAAAGAATGTCTTTGTTTATGGTATGCGCAGTTATTTTCGGATGTGCCGGAGCGGATATGTCCGCCGGAAAACAGACTTCCGCGGCGGGTTCGCTTTATATGAAAGCGTCAGTTGTAAGGGTTGAGGGAGATACGGCACTGCTGAGGACAGACCCGCTTCCTGAAAACATGAGTAAAGACAACCCCATCGCCTCGCTTACATCGAAAATCCTGAACCTTACATACCTTACCGAAGGAACGAAGACCACCGTTAACGGTAAAAGCGCTGCTGTCACTGAAAAAAGAGGGGATACACTGATGATAATGCCCTCCGCAGGGCTTAAAACCGGAGACACGGCGGAACTTTATATCCCCAGAAAGACACTGATAATATCCGACCTGAAAGTTCTGGACAACTCGAAGAATATGACAGGTAAGCTGGCTTTTGACGAGTTCTCTGAGAAACTTACCAACTCAGGCAGGTTTGCTGTGCTGGAGCGCAGGGAGCTTTCGGCGATAATGCAGGAACATGCCCTTGAGCTGAAAGGTCTCACAGACCCGCAGCAGGCATCACTGCTCGGTCAGCTTCTTAAAGCCGACCTTATGCTTACGGGCGATATGACGAAATCCGGCTTCAACTGTGTTTTCGATATAAGAGTGATAGATACGGCAACCTCAAAAATTCTGGGTGTCGCCAGAGAAAGCACCCTCTGCTCGAAAGTGGCTGACACGAGAGACATTCGCTCAACCTCCTCTGACTATGGCGATTTCGAATCTTCGGAAACAAAGGGCTGGGTTTTGGGCGACGTGCAGAATTTTACAGGCAGAACCGTTCTTGACACTGCCACAGGAGCAAAAGGAACATCTTCAAGCCTGATGGTGGCGGTGAAAGACCGCGACATAACAGACACTTCGGTAATTCTTAACAAGATGAAAAGAGATCTTTCCGGCTTCACTCAGGTGAACTTCTGGGCAAAGGCGGACAGACCTATGACAGGTGTTTTCTTTGTAGATGATGAGGATGAGGACGGTCGTTCCGAATATTTTGACAGATGGTCCGGTACGTTCTGGCTCACTACGGAGTGGCGCGAATATACCCTTAATCTGGACGAACTTACACTGAGCAAGGGTATAAACCCCAACTCGAAAATGAATTTCGGCGATAAAAAGTTTTCGCCGGACATGGTGAAGATGAGCGGTTTCATCTTCCCGAAACATAAAAACAAAGAGATAACCGAAGCTAAAGTCTGGGTGGACGAACTCAGTTTCCGCTGACGGTCACTGTCCTGTTTTCTCTATAAGTTTCAGCAGATATCTGGATTTCACCTGCTCGCTCGCCATATAGCGTTTGACCGGCGGCAGTTTCAGTATGGCGCCTATGACGGCAGCCATCGCCCTGTGGGACAGAAGCGCCCTGTTGTCGAATATCAGATCCTGTAGTTTTCCGCGCTCCACAGCCATCATAACAACCTTATGAACGCCAGTTTCCGGCGTTATCACCCGTTTTTCACGGGATTTCAGCTTCAAAGCGTCGGTCTTGCATCCGCGCAGACATACTCCGCAGCCGAGGCAGGTGTCTTCATTCAGTTTTGCCAGCTTTTTCTTAGGCTTGTGCGGATCGTTTGCGGAGACCATCCCCATCGCCTCAACGGGGCAGAGTTCCGCGCATTTGCCGCATCCGGTGCATTTCTCAGCTTCAATTTCAGGTAGAAAGTTTGACGTGTGTACAGGGTTCATAATGGCGAATTTGCGGGCGGCTATGAGCGCCTCGCAGCAGCATCCGCAGCAGTTGCAGATGAAGCTGACTTCCCGTTTGCTGTTTTCGCCGAACTGCACCAGATTGTTTTCGTATGCCTGTGCCAGCAGATCCGTGCATTCTGAAACATCTATCTGCCGTGCGTATCCGTGGCGGATGAGCGAGCTGCCCACCGTGTTGAACGTCATACAGATATCCATGGGCGCGTCGCAGGCTTTGCCCATGTGCTGCATCTTGTGGCGGCAGTAGCACATGCTGACGCCGATATGGCTTGCGGTCTTTATGACCTCCGTTGCGCGTTCATAGTCCAGAACGTAGAGGTTGTTGTCTTCGGAGAGCACCTGCTCGTTTACAAAGGTTCGCCCAAGCTGGGTTTCACCGCCGACGAAGAGGTTTTTTATGAAGTCCTCCTCAACGTTCATATACTGGTAGTATAACTGTGCAAGGAGTTCCTGATTTATGTCGCCGCGGGTGCGCATCATTGAAAATTCGAAGAAGCCCGCCATTGGGGGCGGCAGAACGTAGGTCATCTGACCGTTTTCAATTATGTCCAGAAGGAGCACCTTGTCGCAGAACGCATCCAGTTGTTTGCGTGCCTCAAGGTCACTCACCTTCCATATCTTCGCCGCGTCCTCCGCCTTAAAGGGCTTGATGGGAAGCTGCGCTATGAGTGCCGCCTCTTTTTCCGTCATGAGTACCGACAGTATCTTAAAAAGGCTTTCCGATGCCGGAGCGCCCAGCGGAAATCTGTTCAGCCTTTCGGCAAGGCTGCTGTAGCCGTGTTTTGCGGTGTGATGTGCCATATCGTTCCCCTGAAAGATTATAGCCGATAATCACAATGATTTAAATACTAAATACTTTCAGCCTCGTCCGGTCTTTTGACAGTGGCGAGTATCTTATATGCCAAAGGAACTATCATAAGCGTCAGAACCGTTCCCAGAAGCAGACCGCCCACGATAACCCAGCCGAGCTGGTGACGGCTTTCCGCTCCCGCACCTGTTGCGAAGGCGAGGGGGATTGAACCCAGAACCATAGCGGATGTGGTCATGAGGATAGGGCGAAGACGCAGTGTCGCCGCCTTTATGACCGCTTCTGTTTTTGTCAGTCCCGTAAGCTGCAGCTGGTTTGCGAACTCAACTATGAGGATACCGTGTTTCGTTATCAGCCCTATGAGGGTTATAAGCCCTATCTGGCTGTAGATGTTCAGTGTGTTGCCCGTCAGTTTCAGCGCCAGCAGAGCACCCGTCATGGAGAGGGGTACCGTGAGCATTATGATGAACGGGTCTATGAAGCTCTCAAACTGTGCGGAGAGCATCAGATATATGAACAGTATGGCGAGTATGAACGTGAAGACCAGACCGCCGCTTGATTCCCTGAACTCTCTGGATTCGCCGTCGTAGTCGATTGTATAGTTTTCGGGAAGCATCTTCTGCGCTGTACTGTTGAGATAGTTCAGGGCTTCGCCCAGAGAATATCCTGAGTTCAGTCCGGCGCTGATTATGGCGGCGCGTGTCCTGTCGAAGTGGTTGAGGGACTGTGCGGTTATGCCCTCTTTAATCTCGACGAGGTTTGAAAGGGGAACCATCTCTCCTGTGGGCGTGCGGACGTATAGTCTGTCCAGATCCTGCGGCACGGTGCGCCTTGAATCCTCGGTTTTAAGGATAACGTCGTACTGCTCGCTGTCCAGCTTGAACTGGGTCACGGTGCTTCCGCTGAACATGGTTTCGATGGCTCTGTTAACGTCCTCAACACTGATTCCCATAGCCGCCGCTTTGTCCCTTGCGACGCTCACTTTCAGCTCCGGCGTGTTCAGTTTAAGATCGCTTCGCACAGAGGACAGCATGGGGCTTTGGCTCACCTCGCGGATGAATTCGTCGGTGATCTTGTTCAGTTCAGGGTAGGATGCCGTTGTCTTTATAACGAACTGCACAGGCTGTTTTGTGGCGGAAAGTCCCAGAGATGGCGGGTTTATGGGAAACGCCCGCACGTCTGGTATCATAGCCATCTTTGGAGCTATCTCCGCCGCTATCTCCTGCTGGCTTCTGGTGCGCTCGTCCCATGTTTTAAGCCTTATGACAGTTCTGCCGTCGGCAACAACGGGGGTGCCCACGCGGGTCTGCACAGCGGTGCGTTCGGGGATAGTGGTATATATCTTTTCAAGTTTTTTTGCTGATTCCATGGAATATTCCGGTGTCGCTCCGTCTGGTCCCGAATATACGCCGAAGATAACGCTTCTGTCTTCAAGTGGTGCAAGCTCCGACGGGAGCGATTTCAGCAGGTAGAAACCGAGTGAAAATACCGCCAGCATGACTGCTATGCCGGGCAGCCACGATTTTATGGAGAGGCGGAGAACGCCTTCGTAAACTGAGTCTATGCGGTCGAAAAACGCGTCTGCCGCGCGGTTTAGACGGTTTTTGTGATGGTTCTCTTTCAGCATCTTCGAGCACATCATGGGGGTCAGTGTCAGCGCGACGAAACCGGACACTATCACCGCACCCGCAAGGGTTATGGCAAACTCCGTAAACAGCTTGCCCGTTCTGCCCTGAGTGAACGCAACCGGAACGTACACCGCGGCAAGGGTCAGCGTCATTGAAATGATGGGCAGCGATATCTCTTTCATACCGTCGATAGCCGCCCTGAAAGGCTTTGCGCCGTTCTCTATGTGTCTGTGTATGTTCTCCAGAACAACTATGGCATCGTCAACAACCAGACCGACTGCAAGAACGAACGCCAGCAGAGTCAGTGTGTTTATGGAGAACCCAAGCCCCCACATGATAGCGAACGCGCCCACAAGGGAGACTGGTATCGTCACCAGGGGTATGATGGTTGAGCGCAGGTTGCGCAGGAAAAGGAATATTATGATTATAACCAGAAGCACGGCTTCGGATATTGCGCTGTAAACGTTTGCGATGGAGTGGTCGATGAACACCGACGAATCGTATGTTATGAGCAGTTTCATGCCGTCGGGCAGAGTTTTGTTTATATCATCAACGACGACTTTGAGGTCTTTGGAGATGTTCAGCGGGTTTGCCGTACTCTGTTTCACAACACCCAGACCGATAGCGTTCTGCCCGTCCAGCCTGTAAAACGAGCGCGAATCTTCAACGCCCATTTCAACGTGTCCTATATCTTTGATACGCAGCAGATATCCGTCCCTGTCCTCTATTACGATGTTTTCGAACTCCTCCGGCTTGTTAAGGCTTGTTTCGGCGAGTACGGAGAACTCCCTCGACCTGCTTTCCACCCGTCCGCCCGGCACCTCAAGGTTCTGTGCGGATACGGCGTTTTTAACGTCGGCGACTGTTACGCCAGCCGCAGCCATTCTGTCCGGATCCAGCCAGACGCGCATGGCATATCTTCTTTCGCCGTAGATGTTTGCCGACGCAACACCGTCGATAAGCTCAATGCGTTTCAGGATGAACCTGCTGATATAATCCGATATCTGCGCCGGAGAGTGTTTCGTGCTGGTGACGGTCATGAAGATAATTGGTGACGCGTCCGCTTCCACCTTTGTAATGACGGGTTCGTCTATGTCGTCGGGCAGTGAGCCGCGCACCCTGCCGACCCTGTCGCGGATGTCAGCCGCAGCGTCACCGGGGTCGACGTTCATGTTGAACACAACGGTGATGTTGCTCTGTTCCTGCCTGCTCTGGGAGGTGATGCTTTTTATGCCGTCGATACCGGATATCCGGTCCTCAATTATCTTTGTGACTCTGCTCTCTATGATGTCGGGGCTTGCGCCTGTATATTTCGTCTGGATGGAGACGGTTGGTTCGTCTATGTTCGGGTATTCCCGCACGGTCAGTTCTTTGTACGCTACAAAACCGATGAGCAGAATAATAAGGCTTAAAACCGTTGCGAGTACGGGCTTGCGGATTGTTATTTCAGACAGTTTCATTTGTTATCGCCTGCGGGGGTTACGGTATCTTTGTCCCTTATCCTGTCCTGACCTTTAGTTATTATTATGTCTGAAGGTTTGATGCCGGATGTGACCTCCACCCAGCCTGTGGTTCTTGCACCTGTTGTGACCTTGGTTTGCAGTGCCGTCCCGTTGTCATACAGAAAAATGAACTTGCCAGACGCGTTCTGCATTACTGCCGATTCGGGGATAAAGAGCGCGTTCTGTTTTGCCCCCGTTTCTATGCTCACCTGTGCGAACATTCCGGGGCGCAGGGTTCTGTCGGTGTTTTTTATGATGCCGCGGACGGTCATGCTGCGGCTCTTTTCGTCTATTTTGGGATCGATAGCGTATATCTTTCCTGTGAAAGTTTTGTCAGGGTATGCGTCCGTTGTGAATGTGAACGTCTGGGATGCTTTAATGCGTGAGACCTCTGTCTGTGGGATGCTGAACTGTATTTTTAGGGTTGCTATGTCCTCAAGGTTTACAATCTGGGTGCCGGGCTGGATATAGTTTCCGGCGCTCACCTGCCGCAGTCCCACCGTGCCTGAGAAGGGAGCCTTTATGACGGTCTTGTCAAGTGCCGCCTTTGCGTGTCTCACGTCGGCTTCACTGCGCTGCCAGTCGGCATATGCAATGTCTCTGTCCTGTTTTGATACTGCGCCGGAAGCAACAAGGTCTTCCGCCCGTCTGTATTTCGCCTCGTTAAGGTCGCGGTCGGTCACGGCGCTGTCAAGCTCGGCTTTCAGGGTGGAATCGTCGATGCGTACAAGTACCTGCCCCGCCTTTACGTCCTGCCCTTCGGAGAAGTTTATTGAGGTTATTCTCCCTGACGTTTCGGAGGTGACGATTACCGATTCGTTGGACAGCAGAGTGCCCACTGATGTTATAGCCTCGGATATATTGCGCATGGTTACCGGTGCAGTCTCAACGTATGATTTTTTATCTTTAGGTTTCTGCGCCTCTTCCTGTTTCCCCTGCGAAAAGCCCTTTCCGCCGGATAAAAAGAAAGCCGCACAGGCAGCCGCCACCGCCGCAGCGGCAATAAAACTTTTCATAAGTGCCGGATTCTTCCAGCCGGAATTTTTTCTGCTATTCACTTCCATAACACCCCTCAGTCAAATCAATAAACAGCTTAATATTAAAGACTGCGGAAGTGAATTAAAATTCATAATCTGATAAAATTTTACATGAAAAAAACAGGGTCGGCAGAGGACTTCTCAACCGACCCGCAGAATGGATTATTTTCTGACGGAGGTGGCGAGTATCTCGTTGACCTGCGCGTCTGTGAGTTTCATGTTGTAGAACAGGCTGTAAAACTCTTTGGTTTTTGCTTTGATATCAACCTTATATTGTCTGGGATAAAGGAGGTTTGTCATCCATATTACGCCCATTATCCTGTTTACAGACGGGGGTCTGTCCATCCAGTTGAACGGTGCGAAAGGAGTTTCGTATACGTTTTTCGCTTTGACTGCTTTAAGCCCTGCCCAGAGCGGGTCGGAGAAAATTGTCGTATAGAATCTGTCGGTTGAGAAACCCTGATCTGAACAGACTATGATAAAGTCGGAGTTCCAGCCCATCACCTGTTCCATGGAGACGGGTGTGCGCCCGAAACCGGGGGTCTCCTGAATGCTGGCAACGTTTTTACCGCCCGCTATGTCTATAACCTCCGCATGGTTTGAGCCGGAGGGGTCTGTCTCAAGCCCTTTTGCGCCCTCGGCATAGTAAACTGTTACCTTTTTGTCGGCGGGAACCTTTGCCAGAGCTGCTTTAACGTCTTTCATGGTTTTGCTGTAATAATCTGCAAGAACTTTCGCTTTCTTTTCGGAACCGGAAACCCTGCCTATCGCAGAGATAACTTCCGCGGTTTTCACTATGTTGCCGTCAAGGACTATGACGGGGATATTGAGCTGTGCCTGAAGTTTGTTTGCGGTGTCGATGTTCATCGGGTTGATGTCGGAGATATGGATTATGAAGTCGGGTTTGACCTTGAGTATCTCCTCATAGTTCATGGTTATCTTTTTACCGCCGAAGTTGCCGCCGAGGTTGGGCAGTTTCTGATATTGTTCGGATGTGTATTTTTTTTCCATGGGGGTTATGGGCCAGTTTATTCCGGCTATCTTTTCCGGTGCTATGGCGTAGAGATAAAGTGTGCCGATGGGGTTTGTCGAGAAAACTTTTGTGACCTGTTTCGGCATGTCCACCGTTCTGCCTGCCATATCGGTGAACTTATAGGTATCCGCCGCGAAAGCGGACACGCAGAATAACATCATCAGAATCGTGAGTCTGAGCGCTTTTAACATTGCGTCCTCCTGTCTATTTTGAGGTGCCGAGCATTGCGGCAGCCTGTTTTTCGTTTATGTTCATCCTGTAGAAGAGACTGTAAAACTCCATAACCTCGTCGGTCATATCCCATTTGAAAACGTCGGGATAAAGTATGTCAGTCAGCCAGACAAGCCCTATGAGCCTGTTCACCGACGGCGGTCTGTCGAACCAGTTGTACATGCCGCCGGGCGGTTCGTATATGTGCCCCTTGCGCACAGCTTTCAGGCAAGACCAGAAGGGGTCGGACGGCATCCGGTTTATGAGCCTGTCCTGCGATTTCATCTCGTCGGACATTATTATTATGACTTCGGGATCCCAGCGGATAATGTCGTCCGCGCTGACCTTTGTCTTGCCGCAGCCCCGCTGTTCAAAGACTTCCGCAACGTTTATGCCGCCCGCAAAATCTATGACCTCGCCGTGGCGCGCGCCTCTCGGTTCTGTCAGAAGTCCCGTCGGTGACTGTGCGTAATAGACCCGTTTGCGGTCTTTCACTGGTATTTTTGCCAGTTTCGATGTGACGCGTTCGTATTTCTTCTCAAAATATGATGCCAGCTCCTCCGCCCGTTCGCTCACGCCCAAAAGGTCACCGATACGGCGCAGAACGTCCGCCGTTCTGTCCAGAGTGCCGTCGTATATCAGAACCGGGATGCCAAGTTCCGCCTGAAGGTTGTCCGCTGTCTGCACCTCGGTTTCGTCTATCTTGTAAAGGGACATGGAGATTATCACGTCCGGCGCAGCTTTTTTAACAGCCTCGGCGTTAAAGGTGTGCACACCGCCGCCGAACAGCTTTCCCATAATGCCGAGCACAGGCAGTGACAGATAGTCCTCCTGAGCCATCATCCGCTCCGGCGGCATGGGGGGCATACACAGCCCCGATATCTTTTCCGGAGCGAGACAATAGGTGATTGCCGTCACCATGGGGTTATAGCCGAAAACGCCCCTTACGTCGGAGTTGACGAGCACCTTTCTGCCCGCCATATCGGTTATGAGGCGGGTGTCGGGCATCTGCGGTTTTTTCATCTGCGCGGGCGGTTCGTCCCTGTGTTTTGAAACGTCTTTAATATTCATGAACGGGAAATTCTTCTTCATCTTCTCCCCTCCGTCTTCAAGAAGCGGCACGCAGGTCTTAACCCTGCCGCCGTCTATATCCATCATCCTTACGTTTATGCCGTATACGTTTTTCATGCTCTGTTCGGTGATCACACTGTCCGGGTCGCCCTCGTCGATGATGCGCCCATGCTTCATCAGCGCAACCCTGTTGCCGGAAAGGAACGCGTGGTTTGGAAAGTGGGTTGTCATGATTATGCCCAGTCCGCTGTCGGCAAGCCTGTTTATGTTGTCCAGCACCTTTATCTGGTTGCCGAAATCCAGATTGGACGTGGGTTCGTCCATAACCAGCATCTCAGGTTCCTGCGCAATGGCGCGGGCTATGAGCACAAGCTGGCGTTCGCCGCCGCTTATCTCCGTGTATATCTTGTCGCGCAGGTGCAGTGCACCAAGAAGCTCAAGTGCGCTCTCCGCGACCTCCCTATCCGCCTTTGAAGGCACCGCAAAGGTACCTATGCGGGAGGTGCGCCCCATTGTCACTACGTCCAGAACCTTAAAAGGAAATGGCGGCGTGTGGTACTGGGGAACGTAGCCTATGGTTCTGGCTATGTCTGTGTAGCTTAAACGGCGTATATCTTTGCCTTTCAGGAGTATTTTGCCGGAATGCACGTTTATGAAGCCCATCATGGCTTTGAAAAAGGTGGTTTTGCCCACGCCGTTTGGACCAAGAATACAGAGTATCTCCCCTCGGCTCACGCTCATGGAGATGCCGTTCACAACGGTTTTTGCTTTATATCCGCAGGTGAGCCTGTCTATTTCAAGTATGGCGTTCATCCGTCAGCTCCAGCTCTTTTTTCCGTACAGCATGAGGTATATGAAGAACGGCGCGCCGATTATGGATGTCAGCACGCCGAGGGGTATTTCCATTGAAAAGGTGTTTCGCGCCACGTTGTCCACGATGAGCAGATAAAGCCCGCCCACTAAAACAGAAACGGGGAGTACAGCCTTATGGTCGGGTCCCGTAATCATCCGCACCAGATGGGGGATAACAAGCCCAACCCAGCCCACCATGCCGCTTATGGAGACGGATGCCGCCGTCATGAGCGTTGCGCAGAAGATGATTATCAGCCGCAGACGGTTGGTATCGATTCCCATTGCCCGCGCCTCCTCGTCGCCGAAAGAGAGCACATTCAGCCGCCACCTGAGCATCAGAAGCGGTATCCCCGCCAGAACCACGGGAACGACGAGAAGCCCAACGTCGGCAAGTGTTACGGACGACAGACCGCCCATCAGCCAGAAGGTGATGGCGGGCAGTTTGCTGTAGGGGTCGGCAACGAACTTCGCCAGCGATATGAAAGACGAGAACAGCGTGCCGACCACAAGCCCCGTAAGCACCAGAACCAGTGTGGGGTTGCTGCTCCGCCCGAAGCGCAGGCTTATGAAATATGTCACGCCCACGGCAATCAGCCCGAAAATGAAAGACATTATCTGTATCCAGAAAAAGTTGAACGAAAGAAGTATCCCCACCGCCGCGCCGAAGCCAGCACCCGCAGCCGCACCAAGTATGTCGGGAGAGACCATTGGGTTGCGGAAGATGCCCTGATATGCCGCGCCGGACATTGAGAGTGCGCCGCCCACTATCACCGCGGCGAGAAGTCTCGGCAGACGGACGTTGAAGACAACCGTATTCAGCATTGCCGCGTCCTGTCCGCCGTTCACCTTTATGAACCACGGAAAGAATGTCGCCAGGAGATTGTGCAGCGATATGTCGTAGCGCCCTATGACGATGGACAGCATCAAACCCGCAACAAGGAGAACCGAAAGGATCAATAATAACGCCCTCAGTGAAAGAGCGTTATTATTATCCTTTTTCCGCAACAGCCTCTTTAGCTTCAATTTAAGCCTCTTTGCGTTATTACAAGCGTAATTAATTGATAGATATTGACTTTTTCGTCATTATGCTTAATTGTATATAACGTAATCGAGGTTTTGTAAATATATAAATATATGGGGGAAGACCGTGAAGTGTAACGTATGCGAGATAGGATGTGCCATAAACGATGGCGCAAAAGGAGCCTGCGGGCGGTATACGGTTGATGGCGGGAAGATTACGGAGCTTTTTCCCCACAGCTATCTTGTGGTGTGCCCCATCTCTGCGGAGACTATGCCGGTTATGAACTTTTACCCCGGCGCAAAATTTTTGCAGATAAGCACCAGCGGGTGCAACTTCGACTGCGGCGGATGTGTCGCCACGGTCTGCGCAAAGGAGATGGATGCCGACAGCACCGCCATGAAAAAACTCACTCCGCAGCAGATTATTGCCAAGGCGTTTGAGCTTGAGTGTGCGGGAATAGCTTTTTTGATGAACGATCCTCTGGCTTCTTTCCACACTTTTCTTGAGGTGGCAAAGCTGGCGAAGGAGAACGGGCTGCTAACCGGATGCTCATCCAACGGATATTTCACGGAATATTCGCTGAATGAGCTTGCGCCTTATCTTGACTTCATAAACATAGGCATAAAGGGGCTTAGTGACGCGGACTATAAAGGCTGCGGCGCGCCTTCATACCTGCCGGTTCTGCGCAATATAAAAGTTTTTTATGAAAAGGGCGTACACGTGGAAACCGCCTGTATGCACAAAAAGGGCGACGAGGAGACCGCATTGCGGATTGCGGAGGCTGTTGCCTCCATATCGAAGGACATCCCCCTTCAGGTGATGCGGTTCATACCGCTGGACGATGCGGACATAGAGGGTGAACCAGCCATCGCGGAATCCGAAAAGCTCATCGGACGGATGAAAAAGATAATCAACTATGTTTATCTGTTCAACTCTCCGGGTACCGACTGCATAAACACCTTTTGTCCCGCCTGCGGTGAGCTTATCTTCGAGCGGGATTTCTACGGTCCCATGGGTTCGAAACTTAGAAAGCTGCATATAGATGGTGACGAAAAGAACTGTCCGAAATGCGGACATGAGCTGAAACTGAAAGGCGCTGTCGCGAAAAGGTCATTTGACGAGAACGACTTCGAAGGCGGATACCCGTTCACGCGCGCCCTTGAGATAATAGAAGGCACCCTCGCCGCCATAGGTGTCCGCGACAGAAAAAAAGTGATCAAATGCTGGGAGGACGTGCTTGTTGACGGTGGTCTGCCCAGATTTCACGGGAATATACAGAGTTTCGACAAGTATGCCGACACCATAAAATATTTCGGGAAGCTCACAGGACACGAAGAGGGTGCGCGGAACCTCACGCAGTATATGCGCTCTAAGATAGATATTATAAGTGAGGGCGTGGGAAAGCTGACAGAGAAACCGCGGGTTCATTATGTCATGAGTTCGCCGCTGTTCGCTCTTGAGCCGGGCAGGCTTGAAAACTGGCTGGCGGAGATGGCTGGCGGTATCAGCGTCAACAACTCCATGAGTTTTTCCGGCAGACCGGGTATGCGAATCACGGCGGAAACTCTGAACGGGTTGAACCCCGACGTTATCTTTATCTCTTCCTTCATGCACACGGAGACGGACGAGTTTTATTCTCTCTGCGAAAAGCACGGTGTGGATGTGAACGCCGTCAGGAACAAGAGGATATACAATCACAAAGCGCCCTGTTTCGATTTCGGCAGCCCCCGCTGGATACTGGGACTGATGCACATAGCAAGCTCTCTGCATCCGGAAATTTTCAGCTTTGACATTGAGGCGGAGGCAAAGGAATTCTACAGCAGGTTCTATGGCATTGAATACGTTGCGCGGGATGTTAACCGCTCTTTCGCAAAACCCAGCAGAAAGTGGGAATATTCTCTGCTCTGACAGGTCGCGTTATCTTCTGATGCCTAGTTTCAGCATTTTGCTTCTGAGTGTGCTGGGTTTCAGCCCCAGAAGCTCCGCCGCGCCGCCTCTGCCGTTAATCTTTCCTCCGGTGTGGCTGAGTACCTGCTCAATGTATTTAGTCATGTGGCTGTCCAACTCTTCCGGTGTGAAATCCGGCTGCTGTGCACGCGATAGCTTTTTGTCCTCAAGCCTGTCCGCCGCGATGGAATCGAACGTCAGCCGCCCGCTTTTATATCGGATGAGTTCCCGCTCTATTACATTTTGAAGCTCGCGGACATTTCCAGGCCACGAGTAGTTTACAAGCCTGTCCAGCGCGCCTATCTCAACAGGCGGAGTCTGGTGGAAGCCTATGTCCCTGCATTTCTGCTCTATGAAATATCGGGCAAGGGCGGGTATGTCCTCTTTCCTCTGCCGCAGGGGCGGGATGTATATGGGGAAGACGTTCAGTCTGAACCACAGATCCTCGCGGAAACTGCCGTCCGCTACCATGTCCTCCAGCTTTCTGTGGGTTGCCGCTATGACTCTGATGTTCAGTGGAATGGGCACTGTTCCGCCTACCCTTTCAAGCTCACGGTTCTGTAATATACGCAGAAGCCGCACCTGTACCTGCATCGGCAGTTCGCCTATCTCGTCCAGAAATATTGTGCCGCCGTCCGCCCGCTCAAATCTGCCCCGTTTCAGAGATGCAGCCCCCGTGAAGGCGCCCTTCTCGTGCCCGAAAAGCTCCGTGTCCATGAGAGATTCCGGTATGGCTCCGCAGTTTACCTTTATGAACGGACCGTTCTTTCGCGGCGAGCCGTAATGTATTGCGTTTGCAATAATTTCCTTGCCCACTCCAGTTTCGCCGAGAAGAAGTACCGTGTTGTTTTTCAGTGATACCTGCGAAACCATCTCCATTACGTTTTTCAGCCCGCTTTTAGACCCGATTATGTCCTCGTGATATTTTGCCGTAAGTTCGTCCTGCAAAAATCTGTTTTCGTCCACAAGTCTGTCTTTGAGGTTCACCAGATCCGTGTGGGCGAGGGTGTTTGAAAGTGCGACGGTGAACGGGTCGATGACACTGCTCATAAGGTCGAGATGTTCCTGAGTATACATTCTGTCTCCTGCAGCACGGATAACGAGTGTTCCCACCTTTGTTCCGTCGATGTGCAGGGGAAGAATGAGCGAAGACGTGCCGAGACCGTTCGTGCGCTCCGCCATTTTCTGAATGAAAGGGTGTTGGTTGTCTATGTCGTTTATGAGCGGTGTCCTCTGCATCTGCGACATCTCCCACAGTTCTCTGTCCAGAGGTATTATGCCTCCTACGGTTCTGCCGCCCGCTCCGTCCGGCACAACGGCAATGAAGCGCAGCGCCCCCAGCTTTTCGTCGTGGATGTTCAGATAGATTGTGTCAACCTTAAACACGCGGTTTATGTATTCGTATGTTTTTTCCACTGCGGTCTGAATGTCCAGACTTCCGCATATCCTGAGAGTGACCTCTCTGAAAAATTCGTTTCTGTCTATGTTCATCTCTTTGTCCTGATAACGATATATCGTTATTTTAACACAGGTAACGATATTTAGATACTTAAATAACGATATTTCGTTGCGATGTGCAGTCTTGAAGGCGAAAGATGCTTATAATACATGATTATATTTCTGGCACACAGTTTGCATTAATCAACTGATGAAACGGAGGCGGAAATGAAGACAGTGCTGTTCATCACCTGTAATCTGAAACCGAAAGAAAAGTCCAGAAGCCTGACGGTTGCGGACGAATTTCTTAAAAAGTATGCGGAGTTTAACCCTGACGACCGCATAGAGTTCATCGATACCTACAGAGACCATATACAGCGGTTCGACGAGGACGTTCTTTCCGGTATGGAAAAGCTGCACGGCGGTATGGCGTTTGCGTCGCTCACGCAGACAGAGCAGATAAAACTCGGAAAGATATGGGCATCCGCAGACAAATTCGCGGCGGCGGACAAATACGTTTTCGTGACGCCCATGTGGAACCTCAGCTTTCCGGCTGAACTTAAAATGTATCTGGATACGATATGCGTCGTCGGCAAGACGTTTATATATACCGAGAAGGGACCTGTTGGGCTTCTCGTAGGCAAGGGTAAAAAATGCCTCAGTATCCATTCAAGCGGCGGTTTTCACTACGGCACACCGTTCGATTTTTCAGTGCCGTATCTGAAAACGCTTATGAAGTTCATGGGTGTCGATAACTTTTCATCGATAGTCATTGAAGGTGTGGACGCTCTGCCCGACAGAGCGGAAGAATTTGTCGCTCATGCTTTTGAACGTGCAAAGGTCGAGGCGGCTGTGTTTTAGGGATGTGAATATGAAAAAATTTAAGTTTTTATCAGTGCTATGGATCTCCCTGCTCCTTTTTACAGGCTGCACCGGATACAGGGGGCTGAACACTGAATCGACAATGAACAAAATTCCCCCTTTGGGTGTGCAGGCAGAAAAGGGCGACTGGGTAGAAGAGAACTGGTGGAAGAAACTGAACGATGCCCAGTTGAACGGTCTTGTGGACGAGGCATTGGCGTCGCACCCGACCCTGAATGAAGCGCAGTCGAGGATACGTCAGGCGCAGGCGGCGGCCGGAATAGCGCAGTCGGCTGATGCAGTGCAGGTGAACGCCGACGCGGCGAGCACCTATCAGCGTTTCCCCAAGCACGAGAGTTATCCACCGCAGTTTGCCGGCAAAAAAGATACGGTTAACCGTGTTCAGGTAACGGCAGCATACGATTTTGACCTCTGGGGAAAGAACAGAGCGGAATATGAAGCCGCACTCGGCGGTGTCAGGGTTGCCGAGATAGAGAAAGAGGCGGCGAAACTGACGCTGGTATCCGCACTGGTTCTGGACTACGTCCGGCTGGACAGCGCTTTCAGAACTGAGGACATAAAACGGGGCATTATCGGCAGATACGGCAGGATACTGGATTTGCAGAAAAAACGCTATGCCGCGGGGCTTGATTCGCAGGAGAACATAAAAAGAACCGAGAGCGCAATGCACTCGGCGGAAGCGGATATAAAACAGCTTCAGGAGGAGCAGAAACTCCTGAAAATCTCCATAGGCACCATGACGGGCAAAGGGGCGGCGCACGGGCTTGAAATAAAGCGTCCGGCAATTACTTCGTATGCCTCTGGTCTGCCTGAGAATCTTCCGGCAGAGCTTATAGGCAGAAGACCGGATATTGCCGCGCAGAAATGGCGCATAGAGTCCATGCAGAAACGCATCGACTCGGCTAAGGCGGATTTCTATCCCAACGTAAACCTGAACGCTTTTGCGGGACTGCGCTCCATAGGACTTAACAACCTGCTGAAATCCGGCAGCGGCGTCTTCGGCGTGGGTCCTGCTGTGACACTGCCAATTTTCAACGGAGGGATGCTGAAAAGCAGCCTCGCCATGAAAAACGCAGAGTACGACGAAGCGGTTGAGAGATATAACGTATTGATACTGAACGCTGTTCAGGAAGTCGCGGACATAGCCGTTTCAGGCGTTGAGAACAGAAAGCAGCTTGATGACAGAAAAGAGGCGGTGGAAAGCCTGAACAACGCTAAAAAACTGGCTGAGCTGAACTACAGAAACGGGCTTGGCAGTGCTCTGCCTGTGCTTGACACGGAGCTTGGCATACTGAACGCGGAAACTGCCATTGTCGCCCTTGAATCCAGACAGACGGAGCTTGCAGTTTCCATGAGCAGGGCGCTGGGCGGCGGAACGGACACAGGGATAAAAGAAAGCAGGGAGAAAGACCATGAGTGATAAAGAGAAGGGCGGTTCACGCGTAAAATATATGATGATGCTCACCGGAATTTTCATTCTGGCGGGTGCGGCTTATGCCGTTCACTGGTTCAGTGCCGGAAGATACAATATAACAACGGACAACGCATACGTTTCGGGAAATATAATACAGGTCACGCCGCTGACATCCGGTTCTGTCACCGAGGTTCTGGTGAACGATACTGATTTTGTCAGGGCGGGTACGGTTCTTGCGCGGCTGGACAGATCGGATGCTGAAACAGCCCTTGAACAGGCGGAGGCAGAGCTTGCCCGCACAGTGCGGCAGGTTAAGACCCTTTACGCCTCCGACAGCAGACTGGAAACCGTCGTGAGACAGCGTGAAACCTCTCTGGCGAAGGCAAAAAGCGATTTTGCGCGCAGAGCTGCCCTCGAAGGCACGGGAGCCATAGCGCAGGAGGAGATAGACCACGCGGCGGAGGCTGTCAGGCTGGCTGAACAGGCGCTGGACGAAGCGAAAGAACAGCTTAAAACCAGCAGAAGCCTCACGGAAAGAACTGTTGCCGAAAGCCACCCCGACGTTGAAAAGGCTGCCGCGCAGGTGCGTGAGAGCTACCTCGCACTGAAAAGGACTGAAATAATCGCACCGGAGGACGGATACATAGCCCGCCGCAGCGTACAGAAAGGGCAGTGGGTGAACACAGGAGCGCCCCTTATGGCGCTGGTTCCTCTCAATCAGATATGGGTTGATGCGAATTTTAAGGAAACCCAGCTCAGAAATATGCGCATAGGGCAGCCAGTGGAACTTTCCAGCGACCTTCTGGGCAGTAAGATAAAATACCACGGAGTGATACAGGGTTTTTCCGCCGGCACAGGTTCCGCATTCTCTCTTTTGCCCGCACAGAACGCCACCGGAAACTGGATTAAAGTGGTTCAGAGACTCGCCGTGCGTGTTGCTCTGGACAAAAAGGAGATAGAGGCGAACCCTCTTCAGATAGGGCTTTCCATGGAGGCGAGGGTCAACGTCAGGGATAACGGCGGCAAAAGGCTTACGGACGGCGTATCGGTTAAGGATGTGTCCGCCGCCTCACCTTATGACACATGGAAAAAAGAGGCGGATGCGCTCGTTTCCGGAATAATCTCAGGCAACCGCTGATATAAAAGGAGAAGCTCATGCAGGAAAACAGACCTGCTCCGCCGGCACCTCTCACGGGGGCGAAACTGTTTTTTGCCACCGTGTCGCTTTCGCTGGCGACGCTTATGATAGTTATAGATACCACCATTGCCAACGTGTCCATCCCAGCCATATCAGGCGATCTTGGTGTGAGCACCAGTCAGGGTACGTGGGTGATAACTTTTTTCGCCGTTGCAAACGCGGTGGCGGTTCCGCTGACAGGCTGGCTGATACAGCGGCTCGGACAGATTAAGCTGTTTGTCTGGTCGGTGGCGCTTTTCATCCTGTCTTCGTTTCTTTGCGGCATGGCATGGAACATTGAATCGCTCATCGGTTTCAGGATTATGCAGGGGTTTGTTGCAGGACCTGTTATCCCGTTGTCAATGTCACTGCTGCTCCAGTGCTACCCCAGAGAGAAAGCGGGAATGGCTATCGCTCTGTGGTCGATGACCGTCACCGTTGCGCCCATAGCAGGACCCATTCTTGGCGGATGGCTTACGGACAACATATCATGGCCATGGATATTCTATGTGAATATCCCCATAGGTATAGTTTCCCTCATCGTTTCTCTGATTGTCATCGGCGACAGGGAATCGGTCACAAGGAAACTGCCTGTGGATAAGATAGGGCTGGCGCTGCTCATAACGTGGGTGGGGTGTTTCCAGATAATGCTGGACAAGGGAAAGGAGCTGGACTGGTTCGGTTCGCCGTTCATCATAGTTCTTGCTGTGGTGTCGGTGGTGGCTTTTGCATATTTTCTCGTGTGGGAACTCACTGAAAAACACCCGATAATTGACCTTTCGCTGTTCAGGATACGGAATTTCACCGTCAGTACCATAACGCTCAGTCTTGGCTACGGCGTATTTTTTATGAACATAGTACTCGTGCCTCTGTGGCTGCAGAAATATATGGGCTACACCGCTACCTGGGCGGGGCTTGTCACAGCGGCGTTCGGTATATTTGCAATTATTCTGTCGCCCTTTGTGGGGAAAGGCATATCTAAATATGATCCAAGACTGTTCGTGACCTTTGCGTTTACCTTTTTTTCCGCGGCGTTCTTCATGCGCAGCGGGTTTTCGCTGGATGTTGATGCAAAGTCCATAGCTCTCAACCACCTGTTTCAGGGCATCGGTATGGCGGCATTCATGACCCCGCTTAACGCCATGGCTGTTGCGGGTCTGGCACACGACAGGATTGGCGCGGCTTCGGGGCTTATAAACTTTGCACGGATTATGATGGGCGCTTTCAGCGCGTCCGTTGGCACGACCATATGGGAGAACAGGGCTGCCATGCACCATGCGCGGCTGACCGAGGAGATAAACTCCTATTCACCAGTATGGCAGCACACTCTGGATGCTCTTTCCGCAGTGCATATCAGGGGAGCCGGAGCTTATGCCATGATTGAGAACGAGATAAACAGGCAGTCATATATGTTTTCCACCGCGGAGATGTTCAAGGTTTCGGGAATACTGATCCTGTGTCTGATATGCGTGGTTTGGCTGGCGAGACCGAAAAAGGTCAAGGCGGGACCGGATTCCGCGGGCGGACATTAAAATTATATGAAGCAGACTGCCGCGTCAGCCGCAGGCTTCCCCTCAGCGACGCGGCGATCTCTTGTCTTTGCATAAAAAAACTTGCCGAAAACCGAAAATGTATGTACGAACACAGAGGATGAAACCAAAGGGAGTTCTCTTCTGTTAAATAAACTGGCACGTCTCTTGCAAAGATATCTCGGTAAAATATATGACCCGAACGGAACCGAGATGACATTCAAAGTTAAAAATTCATTGATAACCATGACGCTGGCGCTTATAGCCATCCTCACTCTTATAGGTGTGACCTACCACAGCACAAGGGTGATAATCGACCGCACCGTCATGAACCACCAGCAGAACATAGCCGCACAGGCTGCCAACACCACGGGTATCTGGGTTCAGCAGCAGATAAAGATACTTACGTCTGCCGCAAACAGCCTTGGAAAAGAGCCTGAAAAGAATATGGAACAGACTATGAAAATCCTGCGTATGGCGATGGATGCAGGTGATTTCAGCGACGTATACATCGGGATGGCGGACGGACAGATGATAGACGGCGCGGAATGGGTGCCTCCGCATGGCTACGACCCGCGTATCCGTCCGTGGTACAGACGCGCGGCATCATCGGATTCCGTCGGGTTCACATACCCTTATGTGGACATGACCACCAGACAGCTTGTCATAGCCCTTTCCATGCCGATAATTTCTGACAGAAGGGTTAAGGGCGTTCTCAGCGCCGACACGAACCTCGACATGCTCATGAAGAACGTTGTCAATGCCAGAGCCGCAAAAGGCGGGTACACTTTCGTTGTCAGTCAGGGCGGAACAATCATAATGCACCCCGACAAGAACCTGCTCATGCGCGAAAAATTACAGGATGCCGACCCCAGTCTTGAAAATATCCTCAACGTTATGAAGGACAGGGACTCAGGTTCCTTCTCATATACCCAGCACGGAAAAGAGTATATACTCGCCTTTCAGAAGATAGAAAACGTGGACTGGTACCTCTGCACAACCATGACCAGAGCCAACGCATACGAGCTTTCCGGCAGGGCTTCCATGCTGCTTGCAACCGAGTCCGTTCTGAAAGTTCTGGGGATACTGGTTGTGATAACCATGCTCGGTATAGGCGGCAGCGCGCTCATTCTTTATCTGTATAACCGAAGGTTTGTCAACGCTATGCAGAAACAGCAGGTGCAGATAACGGGCATGAACGAGGACCTTAAATGGAACATAACCCGCCGCAAGGAGCTTGAAACCCATTACCACACCCTTTTCAACGTTGCGAACGACGCCATTATGGTCTGCAAGGGGATGATATTTGTGGACTGCAACGAGAAGGCAAACGAGATATTCGGGTTAAGTCACTACGGAATATTGGGAAACAATATGCTGGATCTCTCCCCCGCACACCAGCCGGACGGAGTGCGCAGCCACGAGAAAGCTCTGGTGATAATCTCCGAGGCGGAGAAGGGTGAACAGCAGTTCTTTAACTGGAACTTCCTCCGCGGTGACGGAACGGAGTTCCCTGCTGAGGTGAGTCTTAAAAAACTGCGTCTGAACAACGAACAGCTTATTCTTTTAAGCATCAGGGATATATCAAAACGCGTGAACGCTGAACAGCAGCTCAGACAGGCGCAGAAAATGGCGGCAATGGGCGAGATGGTTGGAGCCATTGCCCACCAGTGGCGGCAGCCTCTGAACATCCTTTCAACCTATGTGGCGAGTATCCAGTCGGCGTACTATAACAATATGGTTAACAAGGATTTTGTTGAAAAACTGGTGTCCGGTGCGGACAGTCAGATTCAGTTCATGTCCAAAACCATAGATGATTTCAGACACTTTTTTAAACCTTCAAAGACAAAAGAGCCTTTCGATTCTGTTGACGCCATAGAGAGCGCAGCAAGGCTCATCGCACCAAACTACAAAGACAGCAACATCGATCTGCGGATACTGAAACCCAGAGAAAAATACCCTCTGGTGGTGAACGGATGCCGCAGCGAGTTCGTGCACGTTGTTCTGAACCTGCTGGCAAACGCAAGGGATGCAATTGCCGAAAAACACGGTGACGCGGACGAACCGAGGGACGTTCATATAGAGATTGAACATGACGACAATAATGTTATGATTAAGGTAAAGGATACGGGATGCAAAATAGCGGAGCATATAATGCCAAAGATATTTAACCCGTATTTTTCAACAAAAACGTATGCTTCCGGGACGGGTATAGGGCTTTATATGTCGCGCACCATCATTGAAAGCGAGATGCAGGGTACGCTGACGGCGCAGAACTATGAACACGGAGCGGTTTTCATAATAACCCTGCCCAAGATGCACAAAGAGGAATAATTTGTTTGATCTGACAGGCTTTAATCCCTCAATTCTCATTATAGACGACGAAAAAGAGGAGCTTGCCGCATATAAATTTCTGCTGGAATCCATGGGGCTGAAAGATATCACCACCCTTGACGACAGCAGAAATGTCCTTGATACACTTGAAAAACTTCATTCCCCTGTGGTTTTTCTCGACCTGAACATGCCGAAAAAGAGCGGCAAAGAGGTTCTGAAAGAGATAAAAGCTCAGATGCCTCAGGTGCCTGTGATAATATGTACTGCAAACAGCGACCTTGAGACCGCTGTGGAGTGTCTGAAACTGGGCGCACACGACTATCTTGTGAAGCCCATCAGCGTAAGCACCTTCGGTTCGGCACTCAGAAACGCCAGCGAGATCGGTTCGCTCCGCTCGGAACTCCTTTCGCTGAAACGGATAGGAACCAAGACCGGACTGAAACACCCTGAAAATTTCAGAAGCATCGTCACATGCAACAGCACTATGACAGGCATATTTCAATATATCGAATCCATTGCAAAAAGCGGGCAGCCCGTGCTTGTCCTCGGAGAAACAGGGGCAGGCAAAGAGCTTATAGCAAAAGCTATTCATGATTGCAGCGGACTGAAGGGCGAATTTGTCGCCGTTGACGTTTCCGGTCTGGACGATTCACTTTTCTCCGATACGCTTTTCGGACACCATAAGGGCGCCTATACAGGTGCGGACAGCACCCGTCCGGGGCTTGTTGAGCGTGCTGCCGGCGGAACCATATTTCTGGACGAGATAGGCGACCTGAACGAAAGCTCACAGGTGAAACTGCTCAGACTTATGCAGGAACGGATTTATTATCCACTCGGTTCCGACAAGCCGAAACAGTGTCAGGCACGCATCGTCGCTGCCACAAACAAAGACCTGAACGCCATGACCGTTGCGGGCGGAACATTCCGCCGGGACTTATATTACAGACTCAGTACACATCTCATAAAACTGCCCTCCCTGCGCGAGCGGAAAGAGGATATTCCCCTCCTTACAGAGTATCTTGCGGAAGAAGCGGCAAAAGGTATGTGCAAGCCTACCCCTGTTTTCAGCGTACAGGCTATGCGTATGCTCACGGCGCATGATTTTCCAGGTAACGTTAGGGAGCTTAAAACCTATATCTATGATGCGGTTGCAAGATGCTCCTCGGACATCATGGAGGACAGGTTCATTGCCGAGCGGCTGGGCGAGCTGACCCGCGAGCAGACGGTGCAGATACTCTCCGGCGAGCCTCTGGAACAGATATTCGGGCATTTCCCCACCCTTGAGGAGATAACCCAGTATGCCGTGACCTCCGCAATGAAATCTGCCAACAACAACCAGTCGCAGGCGGCAAAACTTCTCGGCATATCAAAACAGGCGCTGAATAAGCGTATCCAGAAACGCGGACACTAGAGAGTATATCGTTGTCTTTGCGAGCGGAGCGAAGCAATCTCATCGTGTTCTGTCAACTTGCAGGGTCAATAAAAGTTGACCCGCGTCAACCATAACTGCCGCCGATACTGCCTTTTCATCATTATTTCTGGCACTGTTCTTGCGTCCTGACTTTTCATCAGATTTCATGAGGTGAACGATGAAGCATTACAGGACTTTGATCGGAGGGGAGTGGGTCGATTCCGCTAAAAAACTTGAGGTGAAGAACAAGTATAACAACGAAGTCTTCGCCGACGTGCCGGTGGCGGACGAAAAGGAGACTCAGAGAGCCATAGACATTGCGGAAGAGGCTTTCAAAACTTTCAGAAAATGCCCCGCACATAAAAAAGCGGAGATACTTGAAAAGACGTCCGACCTTATCCTCGCAAGAAAAGAGGAGATAGCGGAGATAATATCAAAAGAAGCTGGAAAAGCGTGGAAATTTTCCATGAACGAAGTATACCGCAGTGCGGAAACATTCAAATTCGCAGCCGAAGAGGCAAAAAGGATTCACGGCGAGACCATCCCTGTGGATGCGAGCGCATTCGGAGAAAACCGCGTGGGCTACTTCATCAGAGAACCTCTGGGGGTCATCGGAGCAATCACTCCGTTCAACTTCCCCCTCAACCTCGTTGCGCACAAGGTCGCACCTGCGATCGCGACAGGCAACACAGTTGTCCTGAAACCAGCGTCCAGCACCCCTTTGTCCTCAATCATCCTTGCTGAGATAATGGAGGAGGCGGGACTCCCCGCAGGCGTGCTTAACGTAGTTATAGGTTCCGGCGGCACAGTGGGCGATACCATCGTGGCAAGCCCGAAATGCAAAAAGATTACCTTCACAGGTTCACCCGGTGTAGGCGACCAGATAATCAAAAAAGCGGGTATCAAAAAAGTTACGCTTGAGCTCGGTAACAACTCCGCAACTCTCATAGAAGCAGATGCGGATATAGAAAAAGCCGCCGCAAGATGCGTCGTCAGCGCGTTTTCAAACTCAGGACAGGTGTGCATCTCACTCCAGAGAATATATGTTAACAGAAAAGTTGCAGAAGAGTTCTCAAAAGCGTTTGTTGAGAAAACGAAGGCGCTTGTTGTGGGCGACCCCATGGATACAGCTTGCGATGTTGGACCCATGATAGACGGCAAAGAGCTTAAACGTATCGAGGAATGGGTGAACGAGGCGGTTGCGCAGGGAGCTGTGCTCGCCGCAGGCGGAAAGGTCAACGGCAACATCTTTGAACCGACAGTGCTCACAAACGTGACAGAAGAGATGAAGGTTATGTGTATGGAGACCTTCGCGCCTGTTGTGTCCATAGTTGCATACGACAATTTCAGCGACGCAATCAAACGCGTGAACGATTCCGACTTCGGGCTTCAGGCTGGAGTTTACACCAGAGATATCAACAAGATAATGGAGGCTGTGGAAGACCTTGAGGTTGGCGGGGTTATGATTAACGACACCGCAACGTTCAGAGTTGACCACCTGCCCTATGGCGGAAACAAGCTCTCCGGTCTCGGAAGGGAAGGCGTGCGTTTCGCCATGGAAGATATGACAAGCATCAAAATGGTGATGATAAACAGAAACTGATAAGAGAATGAGATCGCTTCGGGTATACGACCCTCGCGAAGACTGAAAAAGTAAGTCTCTGCGAGCGGCGCGAAGCAGTCTCATCAGGATAAACAGACTTAACTGCACGAAAGTCAACCCGTGCATTTCGCCCCGTTATCGGACTGGTAACGGGGCTTTTTTTACGTCAATTTTCGTTTATCCGTCTCCCTTCGGGTCAATAATTGTTGACGCGGACTTCAATAAAAATTGACATATTGGTGGTGATTTGAATAAAGCACTTTTTTATCAGATGGTTATCTTGTGGCACGGTCGTTGCTTTAATCGATTTAAATAACATCAACTCTTTGGAGGATAAAATGCTGAAAGGCGATGAACTGGCGCAGATATCTGCACCGCAAAGCGAAAAAACGAAAGAACTGCTCCGCAAGAAAGAGGCTTACGTTGCGGCGGGCATAAGCGCATCCGTACCGATTTTCATCAAACAGGCTAAGGGCGCTGTTATCGAGGACATTGACGGCAACCGCTATATAGATTTCTATGCCGGAATAGGCGTAACCACCGCCGGACATTGCCCCGAACCCGTTGTTGCGGCTGTCAGGGAGCAGGCGGAAAACCTCATCCACTCCTGTTTCATGGTCTCCATGTACGATTCCTACGTTGAGCTTTCCAAAAAACTCACAGAGATTGCCCCCGGAACATTCGAAAAGAAGGCGATGCTTGTTAACAGCGGCGCGGAAGCCGTTGAAAACGCAGTTAAGATCGCCAGAGCATACACAGGCAGACAGGGCATAATCTGTTTCGAGTCCGCTTTCCACGGGCGCACACTGCTCACAATGTCTCTCACCAGCAAGGTGAAACCCTATAAACACGGCTTCGGTCCCTATGCGCCGGAAGTTTACAAGGTTCCATTCCCCAACCTCTACAGAGGTCAGCTCCACGTCGGCAAAGAGAATGCGGTGAAAGCATACCTTGACTACTTCGAAAGGTTCTTCGCGGCGGAGGTTGACCCTTCGCACATCGCTGCAATCATCATCGAACCCGTTCAGGGCGAAGGCGGATTTAACGTCACACCCAAAGAATATATGAAAGGGCTTCGCGAAATATGTGACAAACACGGCATCCTGCTTATTGCGGACGAGGTTCAGACGGGCTTCTGCCGCACCGGGAAGATGTTCGCTATGGATCATTATGACGTTTCTCCCGACCTTGTCACCATGGCTAAGTCAATCGCATCCGGTATGCCCCTTTCGGCAGTGGTGGGACGCAGAGACGTTATGGATTCCGTCGGCGCGGGGCGCATCGGCGGCACATACGGCGGCAACCCCGTTGCGTGCAAAGCGGCGCTGGCGACCATCAAGTATATGGAAGATGAAAAACTCGCCGACAAATCCGCAGACCTCGGCGAAAGGATAGTGGAGCGCGTTAAGGCACTTCAGGCTGAGTTCCCCGTGATAGGCGACGTTCGCAACCTCGGCAGCATGATAGGCATTGAGTTCATCAAAGATACAACCACTAAGGAACCTGACAAATACAGTGTTACGTCAATAATAGCGGAGTGCCAGAAAGAGGGGCTTCTGCTTATAGGCGCCGGAATATTCGGCAACGTTATCCGTATGCTTCCCCCTGTGGTGCTGACCGACGCACAGTTTGAGCAGGCTATGAGCATATTCGAAAAAGCAGTGCGCAAGGTACTGAGTAAGTAACAATTTTATGAGATTGTGTCGTCGCTGCGGCTCCTCGCGAAGGCAAATTAACGTCTCTGCGAGGGCTTCAGTCCGAAGCAGTCTCATTACCGCTTTATGGCGGTGAAAATAAAAAGGAGGGTACACTATGAATCTGAAGAAATTCATCGTTCCTGCCATCGTACTGGCAATGGGAACAGCATCTTTTTCTGCTTACGCTGCAGAAAAAGTGGTTAAGATCGGTAACATACTCCCCCTGTCCGGACCTTCGGCATCCGTCGGTATTCAGGGCAAACAGGCGAGAGAAATGGCTGTTGACGAGATCAACAAAGCCGGCGGTATCAAGGCACTCGGCGGTGCTAAACTGAAACTTCTCTTTGCCGACAGCAAAGGCGACCCCACAACAGGCGTTACTGAGACTGAACGCTTCATCAGCACCGAAAAGGTAGCCATGCTTACAGGAGCATGGAACTCATCAGTAACCTACCCTGCGACTCAGGTTGCAGAGCGCTACGGCGTTCCCTTCGTTGTTGAGGTTTCCGTTCGTGACACCATAACAGAAAGGGGCTTCAAAAACGTATTCCGTATCGCCGCAAAAGACTCATGGTGGACACGCGACCAGTTCCGCTTCCTTTCAGATATGCAGAAAGAATTTAAAACCCCCATTAAAAAAGTTGCTTTCGTTTACGAAAACGGCGACTGGGGAACAGGTTTCGCTGAAAAATGGCGTGGGCTGGCGAAAGCCGCAGGATATCAGGTTGTTCTTGACGAACCCTATCCCAGCACAGCAAGCGACCTTACACCAGTTGTTCTGAAACTGAAACGCTCCAACCCCGACGTTGTCTTCATGACTTCAAACGCGGCTGACGCGATTCTCCTTACAAAAACAATGACAGACCTCAAGGTAAACGTTAAAGCCATCGTAACATCCGGCGGCGGACACGCAGACCCTTCATATCTGGCTGCTGTGGGTAAAAGTGCTGAATATCTGTTCGACATAGTCGAGTGGGAGACAGACCTCAACAGACCCGGTCTGAAAGAGACAAACGAGAAGTTCAAAAAACTCTACGGATATAACCTCACAGGTGAAGCTGTTGACGCATACGCTTCCATGTACCTTGTCAAAGATGTTCTGGAAAGAGCAAAATCAACCGACCCCAACGCTCTGCGCAAGGCTCTTGCATCTACGAAACTTTGCGGCGGAAAAACAGGTCTTCTGGCATACAACTGTATCCAGTTTGACCAGACAGGACAGAACAAGAACGCAAGCCTTGTTATAGTTCAGGTTAGAAGCGGCAAAGACGGCAAGATGGAAAGAATCACCGTATGGCCCAAAAACGTAAGAAGGGCAGGATACAAAGTAGTATTCCCCCAACCGAATAAATAAGAACCATTCATAGAACGGGTTGGGGGAGTTTTAACCCCCTGACCCGTGTTTTTACGGGAGTTATTATTATGATCGGCTATATAGAATCCGTCATCAACGGCATACTCATGGGTTCGATTTACGGACTCACTGCGGTGGGGCTTACCCTGATATTCGGGGTGATGAAGGTGGTAAACTTTGCTCACGGCTCAATCCTCATGGTGGGGATGTTCGCTGCATACTGGTTTATTACGCTGACAGGGCTTAACCCCTATCTGGCGCTTGTGGTTGTTGTCCCTCTGCTTTATTTCTTCGGTTATTACATGCAGAAGATCGTCATTAAACCTATTTTTGAGGCTGAAAAGCATGTCAGAGAGCCTATCACTGTCATCATAGTCACAACGGGTATCTGGTATGTTCTGGACAACCTTGCCCTGCTTGTCTTCGGTGCGGAGTTCCGTGTTGCCCAGACATCTGTAACAGGAAAGATGATTGATATCGCGGAGATGTATTTTCCGGTGGCAAAACTGATAGGAGCGGGGATAACTTTTCTGCTCGGTGTATACCTTTACTGGTTCCTTAAACATTCGCGTATGGGAAAGGCTGTCCGCGCGACCAGTCTGGACAGGGAGGCGGCAACCCTTATGGGCATCAAACAGAGCCGCATCTACAACATAGTGTTCGGCATGGGCTGCGCCTGCTGCGGCGTTGCTGCGTGCGTCCTTGTCCCGTTCTATTACGTTTACCCCACGGTGGGCGTTCCTTTCGATATAAAGGCGTTCGTGATAGTTGTTCTCGGCGGTCTGGGGAGTATCCCCGGCGCGATACTGGGCGGTATCATCATCGGCATCATAGAGACGGTGGGCGCACAGTTTATGGCGGCGACATGGACGGAAATGCTTATATATGCGTTCTTCCTTGTGGTTCTGTTTGTTAAACCTTCCGGTCTCTTCGGTTTGAGACAGGATTATTAAGGGGGCGCACGGATGAAATTTTTAAGCAACGTACCTACAACTCACAAAGTGTTCGCAGGGCTTGTGCTGGCTGTGCTGTATGCGCTGCCTCTGTTCATTAAAAGCCCCGTTATGCTGCAGATATTCATACTGATATTCTTCTATGCGTATCTGACCTCTTCATGGAACTTTGTTGGCGGCTTCGCCGGGGTTCTTCCGCTGGGTCATTCCGCATTTGTGGGACTTGGCGCTTATACTTCAACACTCCTTTATCTGACATACAACATAAGCCCCTGGGTAGGCATGATTGCGGGCGGCATAGTTGCCGTTGCGTTCGGTCTGCTGATAGGTATCCCGACGCTGAAACTGCGCGGCGCATATTTTGCACTTGCAACCATTGCGTTTGCGGAGGGTCTTCGTGTGCTTGTGGAGAACATTGAAAAGCTCGGTCCTTTCGAGGTTCGCGGTCCCAAAGGTCTGCTTATCAGTCTTGTGGGCAACTCGTTCAAAGATTTTCAGTTTCTCAGCAAAGTTCCTTATTACTACATCATTCTCACCATGCTTGTACTGGTGCTGATACTGACCTTTTTCATGATGCGCTCAAAAGTGGGCTACTACCTTGCTGCCGGCGGCGAAGAGCCGGAAGCTGCTGAGGCACTTGGTATCAAGGTTTCAAAATATAAGCTCATCGCAATGGCGATAAGCTGCTTTCTCACAGCTCTGGGCGGCACTTTCTATGCCCAGCTCGTTCTGTATTTCTACCCGAAATCCATCATGGGGCTTGATATGTCCTATGAAATCGCTTTCATCGCCCTCATCGGCGGCAGAAGCACAATCTTAGGTCCCGTTCTCGGCGCGTTCCTTCTGCGTCCGGTTGGCGAGCTTACGAGGATATACCTCGGCGATACGCTCCCCGGTCTGCACCTCATCATCTTCGGTCTGGTGCTCATTATCGTTATGCGCTATCAGCCGCGCGGGCTTGTTGAGCCTGTGTCGAAATGGCTTACCGCTATTTTCGACCGCATTGAGAACAGGAGGAGGGCGTAATCATGGCACTTTTGGAAGTTAAAGGCGTAACGAAACAGTTCGGCGGTCTCACGGCTGTCAACAATGTGGATATGGAAGTGCAGGAGGGGCAGATTGTCGGCATCATAGGACCCAACGGTGCAGGCAAAACGACCCTTTTCAGCTGCATAGCCGGTTCACACGTCCCCACCAAAGGGAGCATAAAATTCAACGGAACAGAGATTGCGGGCAAAAGACCCTATGACATATGCAAACTGGGCGTGACCAGAACCTTTCAGGTGGTCAAGCCCTTCGCAAACAAAACCGTGCTCTATAACACAACCGTCGGCGCTTTCGCAAAGACCAACAGACTGGACGTAGCGGAAGAGAAGGCGATGGAGGTTCTTAAACTCATCGACCTTTACGACAAAAAGGACGTTCCCGCAAAGAACCTCACTCTGCCGGAACGCAAAAGGCTGGAGCTTGCCAGAGCGCTGGCAACAGAGCCTAAGCTGCTGCTGCTGGATGAGGTTATGGCGGGTCTTCGTCCCTCCGAAGTGGCGGAGATGCTGCCTGTTATCCGCAAGATAAACTCCGTAGGGGTCTCAATTGTAATCGTCGAGCACATTATGCAGGCGATAATGAACCTGTCGGAGAAAGTGTACGTTATCAATTTCGGTAAGAAGATAGCCGAAGGAGACCCCCATAAGGTGGTCGCCGAGGAAGAGGTTATCAAAGCCTATCTGGGGGATGAATATGTCGCTAATAGCCATTGAAAATCTTTGCGCCGGATACGGTGAGATAGGCGTTCTGTTCGACGTCTCCATGCGTGTGGAGGCGGGCGAGGTTGTGAGCATCATCGGTGCGAACGGTGCGGGCAAATCCAGCCTGCTCAAAGCGCTTTCCGGTCTCATAAGCCCGTCGTCCGGCAAAATAACCTTTAACGGCGAGGATATTACAAAACTTCCCGCCGACGAGATAGTTGGAAAGGGGCTTGTCCATGTGCCGGAAGGAAGGAGGCTGTTCAGTCTTATGACCGTTTTCGAGAACCTTGAGATGGGAGCTTTCAGCAAGCGCGCACAGAAGGATTTCAAAAAGAATCTGGAGGATGTGCATAACCTGTTTCCAAGACTGAAAGAACGCGAAAAACAGCTCGCCGGAACGCTTTCCGGCGGCGAGCAGCAGATGGTCGCCATCGGAAGGGGCATAATGTCCAGCCCTAAGGTGATGATGTTCGACGAACCTTCGCTGGGACTTGCTCCGGTGCTTAAAAAAGATATCTTCGCGGCGGTGAAGCGTATCGCAGTGGAATACGGAACTACAATTGTCCTTGTGGAACAGGATGTTATGAACTCTCTTGCCATAAGCGACAGAGCATATGTTATGGAGCAGGGACAGATAGTTATCGAAGGAACAGCACAGGATCTTCTGAAAGATCCTCATATAAAAGAAGCCTACCTGGGAATGTAACGCTTCAGAATAGCGGGGGACTTCCGTATCCCCCGCTCTTATTTATTAAAGAATTGTCGTAAGCCATTTTTTACGACTGTCATATATCTTCCGGATACGGTTTTTAATGTCGCTGTCCGCTATTTTGCCAAAGTCTGTCTTTTCGGTTATATCTCTGAACGTTGTCTGTATCAGTCTGAAGTTAACGCCTAAATCTTTTGCAAACTTTCTCCAATGCTCCTTTGTGACCTTTTCAGGAACGAATTCTCCGCCGACGGACATTGCCTGTTCCTTTGACAGGTTTTCATATATGCCTGTGCAGACAAGATCATAAAACGGCGCAAGGTGCGGCCTTCCGTTCATGCCCTGCGGATATATCAGAGAAATATTTTTTGCGTGTGCGTCTGCGTTGCCTGTCAGGAAATTGAAAATGAACCATCTGATTAGCAGCAGCTTATCCTCTGCCGGGCGGGACGAAACTGCTGTTACCAGTTCAACACAGCGGGCAAAATCCGGTCCGCCCTCTGATTCATATTTCAGCGCGTATGAATAACCCAGTGCCTGACAAAAATCTTCCTGATGCAGCCGGAATATCCTGTCGTCATTTTCATAGCGGTCATACCTCTCAATGAAAAGTGCGGACGTTTTACCTATCTTGCGCACCTCCGTTTTGCATACGGGCAGTCCGCAAGCCTTTGCAAGCTGCGCGCACAAAGCCTCGTTAACGGGCAGCCCTTCGAAATCCGGCGAAAATGCTTTGACTATGTGGGTACCTGGAGAGGTTCCCAGAGGAAGAAACACTCTGTTCCCGTCCATCTTCACGGACGTTTTTGCCTGCGCGCCCGCCAGTGACAGCCTGTAACCTTTATGTTTGACTGCCGGGGACGAATGATACAGATTTTCAACAAGCTCTTCAAACTCCATTTCATCAAGCTGTTCATAAGATGAGCCTATTTCAGAAAGGTTATCGTCTTCCGTGATTACAATTGCCCCTGCACACTCGCCTCCGTATTTTTTCAGAAGTCCGTAAACGTTTGCGGAGGACAGTCTGCCTGCTCTGGCGATTATCTCCCTTTGACGGGCTTCGGGGAGCAGGTTTTCAAAAAAAACGTGAGCCTCGCTGTATTCATAGAGTTTTTTACCGGACGGCATGGACAGAGAAATGCCTTTGAATGAATACTCATCGTCATATTCGAAGATGATTTCATGCCCCGTGGAGGCAAGATTTCCGGCTTTCACATATCTGCCTTCTATTTCGATGAAAACATTAAGCGATTCCATTATTCATCACCGATATAAACGTTTAAGCCGGCGTATTTCAGAAGAATGAGGACTTTTCCTATTTCTGCGGTCTCTTTGCCCCGCTCAATTTCAGAAACTATCCTGTTGCCGACCCCTGCGGCATCGGCAAAATCTTTCTGGTTAAGCCCCTGCTCTTTGCGTTTTTGTTTTATCAGTTGTCCAAGTTGTACTGTGTCCGTAATTTTTATCATATTGGTTACCTTACAGTAACTATATCTCATGGAAATGAATATGCAAGATAAATAGTTACCGTAAGGTAATTAAAATGAGATATTTGGTTGATTTAGGGCATTATATTACCGTACGGGAAAATAATATAAGGGGGGCAGGGGCTGAAAGCCCCTGCCGGAATGAACGTTTATTGTGAAAGAGCTGTTGAGAGTATCGAATAAAATGTGGTGGTTCCGCTTATCTCGTTGCCGACGATGAGCATGGGAGTTCCCGTGGCGCTGTTTGCCGCTGAAACGAATGCGAAACCTTCGGGACCCAGATCCCCCGCCTCTTCAAAGTTGCTCGCATCGAAGTTTACTGATACGTTGCGGTTGTTTATATACTGAACGTATTTGGGAGCATAGGGGTTGGAAACGTCATATACCATGATGCCGCCCATGCGTTCAAGACCTATGAAAGCATAGGTGTGACCGTTTATAACGCCTATGGCAAGAGCCTCTGGCTCAGGTCCTTTGTTGTCGCTGCGGTCGTCGCCTGCGTTTGCGGCGTTGTCGTTGTTAAAGTCAGCACCGTAAATATTGGCGGTAATACGCTCAAAATCGCTGCCGGAATCGTACACCAGCATACCTGTTTCTGCATCCCAGATAGAGAACGAGCGCCCGCCGTATACATAGAGTTTTTCAAAATTTGTGCCGCCGTTCATCTTTTGTGTGGTGAAGTAGGAGAATTTCAGGCGATACAGTCCGCTATCGCTGCCGAAGCCGCCGTGAACAGCTGTGCCTGTGCTATCTGTTATAAACGGATCCCCGTCGGCATTGACAAGGGTCACGTTGTCGCTGTCATAGTAGTCTTTTGCAGAAAACTCATCGATACATTCTGTATCGTCTGTGGAGAAGAAGTATCCAGCCGCTTCACACGTCGCCTGATCTGTGATGCCCGCAAGCCAGTCCGCGCGTGAGTCCCCTTCGTTTGCTGTCACCAGATATGTTTTACCGTTAAAAGTATAGATGCTTATTGTGTCAGGCATATAAATTCCCATTACCGGCCAGTTCTTAATGTTCACGCCATCCTTCTGGCTGGCATCAAGCTCATTGCCGGGAATTGAGTGATCTTTAAATCCGAGACCGAATATTTTGTCAACCGTGTTGGTGCTCAGGTTTATCACCGCTATCGCGTTGTTTTCCTGAAGAGTGACATACGCTTTGGTACTGTCCGAACTCACGGCAATGTATTCAGGCTCAAGGCTTTCTGCAACTGTGGCGTTGAAACCGTCGATTACCATTTTATCGACAGGCAGTTCGGAGTTGCGCGTGCCGCCTGTGTTAAAGTCTGTAAAGCCGACGTTTATAACACTGTAATCGGATACTTTTATCACGCTGACGCTGCCTTCGGGATCGTTCACATACCCCTCGTCAGGTTCGCCTTCGTTGGCGACGACAACCTTGCTGCCGTCAGGTGTGAATGTGAGCATGTCGGGGAGCGCGCCTACCTGAACAGCTCTCAGCAGGGTATTGTTCACCGTGTTGTAAAACATCACCCAGCCGTTGTTGGTTTTCGGTTCGGCTTCCACAGCCACAGCCATGATATTTCCGTTGACAGCCACACTGTTTGCCGCGCCGACAACGGAGGTGCTTGCAGCAGCTCCGGCGGTCACTAAGTCGTTGGCAACAGAAATACTTGTGATTAAAGTAACATTCGAAAGAGTGGCGCTGTTCAGAACATCCACGCGTCCTGAATTTGCATTTACGACGTATGTCCTGTTGTTCAATTTGTCATATGCCACAATTTCAGCGGCGCTTGCATCAAATACGCCGGATGAATAGCGCCCTGTCTGGCTCAGACCGATAACCTGACCCGCTCCGTTTGTGCCATCTGTTCCGTTTGTACCGTCCGTTCCGTTGCTGCCGTCCGTTCCGTTTAAACCGTCGGAACCGTCGCTTCCACATGCTACTATGCCGGAAGCTATCAATAACACTGCCAATACTCTGATTAAGTATTTCATTCTGAACCCTCCGTATTTTCTTATTAAGTAGTTGCATACTGATTTAAAGTTTTGGTGTGGTTTATATTGAATTTTTATAAATGAATGTTATTGATTTAAACTAATTAAGATAATTATCTTAACCATTTTGACAGAGAGTTTAATTATTGCTATTCTAAATCATGTATTGCAATGTTATAAATGCGATAGCTTGATTCAGGTTTTAAAGACGGAGTGAGCTGATGATTCGTATTGCAATCTGCGATGATATGCCGGACGATTTGCGAGGACTTGTCAGTATGACGGAACAATACCTGTCTATGAACGGGATTGACGCGGAAGTGGCTGGATTTTCACATCCTGATGAGTTGCTGACGGCAATTGAGGCGGAGAGCTTTCATCTTTACATTCTGGACATCGTAATGCCGATGGTCAGCGGTCTGGAAATAGGAAAAGATATCCGCCGGCTCGACCGCGAGGCGCAGATAATATATGCCACTACCGAACCTCAGTTCGCGTTGCAGGCTTATGCGGCAAATCCGGTGAACTATCTCATTAAACCTGTAGTCAGACAACAGCTTTTCGATACGCTTACCCTTGCCGTTTCCAAAGCGGATATTGCCGATGAACAGACTATCTCTGTCAAGACCGCCGACAGCCTGCGGGTCATCAAACTTTCTAATATAGCCTGCTGCGAATACCGCAGTCACTCTGTGATATTCAGTCTCATAGACGGCGAAGAGGTTCTCAGCCGTACTTTCAGAGAAAATTTTTCGGAATACTGCGCACTTATCCTGCAAAACAGACACTTTTTGCAGTGTCATAACTCATTCATAGTAAACATGCGCAGGGTGGAGCGTTTCAACAGGGACAGCTTCACACTTTGCGGAGGTAAATTTGTCTCCATTGCGGCAAAACGATACCCCGCAGTGAGGGATACATACATGGATTACCTTATGGCAAAAGGGAAAAACGTATGATAAAGCACTTTCCGGATCTGCTGAGGGCGGTTGTCACCGATGTTATGCTCATTTTACTGCTTTCCACCATGGCTATGCCGAAATATAAGAGCAGAGCTATATATATCATTGTAACGGCTGCTGTTCTTATCGGCAACGTCAGTATGAACTATTACTTTTACCGTTCAGAGGATTACACCGGAGTATTTTATGTTGATCTCACGATGCTGCTGGTTATCGGGATTGTCATGAAGCCTCTTTTCACCGATAAGATCATGCAGTGGTGTTTCAGCTATATCACGATGCTTAATCTGCACGCCTCAATCGTGTTCCTGAGCTATACGTTAAGCCGGTTTTTGCCTTATCCAAAATACGGACACACATTTTTGCGGCTGGTGATGTTTTCGATTGTTATTTTTGTGTTCCGTAAATGGGTTTCTGAACTTTACCGGAAAGTGCTGGATTACTGGCACATCTACATTTTACCTATCGTTTTGCTTTTTGCGTGTTTTATCGGATATTTTTTCGGCGGCGATATCAGAGAAACGCTTATTAACAATTACATTCAGTTGTTTCTGCTCATCCTCCTCGGTTTATCGGTGTACGTCACTATTATACACTCGCTAAAAACGATTACGAAGCAGTATGAAATGCGCGAGGAGAATCAGTCCATACAGGCGGAGCGTGAATTTCTCCAGCTTGCTGCGGACGGTATGTCTGAAAGGCTTAAACTGATGGAAGAGGTGTCGGCTCAGAACATCCGCACGGCACACGACCGCCGCCATTTCAACAACGTGCTTCTGGGACTTCTGGGACAGGGGCAGACGGAAGAGGCATCCGCTCTTTTGCAGAATCAGAATCAGGCTGCGCCGAAAACCAGCAGGGTATATTGCGAGAACCCCGCTGTGAACGCTGCCGTCAGCCACTATGCAGGAATTGCGGAGCAGGCGGGCATAAGAGTTGAAATTACGCTGGAAATCTCTGCTGGTCTGACCGTGGATTCTCTTGAGCTTTCCATGGTGGTTTCAAACCTGATGGAGAACGCCATCCATTCCTGTGAAAAACTGCCGTACAATATTCCCCAGTATATCCGTTTCACCTGTATGAGCGCCGGACGGCTGCTGCTTGAGATGGAAAACCCGTGTCCTGCCGACACCGCACTGGACGAGAACGGGCATCCTGTCGCCAGCGGCGAAGGGCACGGAATCGGCAGCAAGGGCGTGATAGCCTTCGCGAAGAAATACGACGGGGAACTGCTGTATAAAGTAGAAAACGGTGTTTTCCGTGTGCGCCTTCTGGTCTGAAAAAGCCGCACTGATTTTTTGAGTGTAAAAACGGGTCTTTTAAGTGCAAATGCACATTTTCTCCTCTTTTCGGGATATTCTCAGAACCAATGTTAATGCTTGGTTTTGGAGGTCCTATATGAAATTTTCCAGAAGACGTTTTATTAAAACACTCGGCGCGGGCGCAGGAATGTGCTTTGTTGCGATGAATACTTCCGGTTGCTCTTCCGATCTGTTCGATTCCGGTTCCGGCGAGGAACCTTTGTGGGAAGCAGGAGAAACAAGAAACAAGATCGTCGTTATAAGCGATACCCACCTCGGTATCGACGACAGATATACTGAAACCTTTGAAAACCGTCCCTATCTTATCAAGTTTCTGCAGCGACTGCAAATCACTTCGGACGTGCGCGAACTGGTGATTGCGGGGGACTTTCTGGATGAATGGTTTCTGCCCGTTTACTACCCTTCATATACGGATCAGGTTCAGTTCTATAAAGATGTGATAGCAAATAATAAGGGTGTGTTCAGAGAGTTGAACAACGTTATAGACAGCGGTATAAAGCTGGTCTATGTACCGGGCAACCACGACCTTACCCTTGAGGCTGAAACTCTGCAGAAAGCAATCCCCAAGCTCGTTCAGGCAAGGGATGTCAGAGGACTCGGCGCTTACTATACAGGCGACAGAAACGAGATAGTGATTGAGCACGGACACCGCTACGATGTGTTCTCCGCACCGGATACCATTACCAACGCGGAACTCTGCGGCAACGATGACACAATCCTGCCTGCGGGATATTTTTACGCCCGTTACGCGGCAACATGGGTTCTTGAAGGAAAACCCACCGTGGCAAAAGATCTTCCCGAAGTATCAGTGGTTCCCGACCAGTCCGACACAGATCAGTACGGCGCTTATCTGTATTATAGGGTACTCAGCAGTGTATCCGCAAAGATGACGCCTTATGAAAGCCTTGACCAGAAGATATTCGATATGCGTATTAACGGCTTTAACGATGTTTACACATATCTGGACTTCTACCCGGCACAGGAGGGCGATGGCACCATTACGGCGCCCGTTCTGTACAAACACATTCAGCGTTCATGGGCACAGCGCCAGACTTTGAATAAGGTAAAAGTTCCCATCGATTTCATAGAGGCGGTTCCGGGTGCCGTTAACTATGAGGCGTATTATACGCGCGCTAAGGCGAATTATCTTGAAAATCCGGATGAGAACGTTGACGTAGTAGTTTTCGGGCATACACACGTTCCTGCACACAGAGATACCGCAGGCGGTAAGTGCTATGTGAACTCAGGAACATGGATAGACGAAAACAATGAATACGATGAAGCAGAGCGCACCTTTGCCGTTATAACCACCGGCGATGAGAATACAGCAGCAGTCTACAGCTATACCGATGACGGTACTGTTGTTGATATAACTGCCAAAGTCGGCATTGACGAGTGATGATGCCTGCGGCTGAACAGCCGCGGTACTGAATAATTTGTGATTTCGTTCTATCCCACCTGATAGAATTGATATAAAAAATGCACCCGAAAGGGTGCGTTTTTTATATGGAGGCGGTGGGAATCGAACCCACGTCCGAAGAACTTTCAACCAAAGGCGCTACATGCTTGTCGTGCTGGGGCAAGCCAATTCGCCTAAACACCAATAGTTTGCAGGTGTCTGGCGACACCCGCATTCCCAGATGAAAATTGGGCTTTTAGGGCTAATTTGAGCAGTATTGCGACAATTTTGCGACAATAATTCGGGGTGGATTATGGTGCGCAAAAAGCCTGTAGGATTAAGG
>NZ_JAJUIS010000025.1 GCF_029267515.1 Seleniivibrio woodruffii | reverse complement strand
TTGCCATATGCGCAGACATCTGAGGTTTCAGGAAGAAACCCGCTTGCGTGAGCAACGGGAGGCTTGCCGACCGGAGCGTTGACGAAATAATGACAGGACGTCTTTATTTCGTTGGTTATAAATCAAGCAAGACATCTTACTTGACTATTTAATAACAAAAAAGCAGTCAGTTTGCCATATGCACAGACATCTGAGGTTTCAGGTTTCAAAAGAGGGAGCTGTTATCAATACACCTGAAATCCGCCGCCGATAATATACTGAAAATATGCGTCAACCTTCAGGTTATCAAGCTCGTATGAATCCGGCAGCGGCACGCCAGCCATCTTTTTAAGCGCGGTTATAACTTCGTTGTCAAGATCCGGATAGCCGCTGGAACGGATTATGCGGATGCTGGATATCCGCCCGTCGCGGGAGATTATAAAAGAAGCCTGTACAACTCCCTGCTCTCCGCGTATGGCTGATTCCGGCGGGTAAGTCCAGACTCTGTAAAGTCTTGACGCGAATTTATAGAAATATGACTGATAGCGGAATTTGACATACTGCATGGACACGGAGTCCTCACCTGTAACCTTCGCCCCGCCGTTGGCATACTTTTCAATAGTCTCTTTCGGGTTCATGATATCGTCGATACGCTTCCGGTCGGCATCCTTTCTGGAGTTATCCGGCAGTGATTTCGGAGTATCGGGCGATACTTTGGGCACACTGGCATCGCTTTTAGGCGGTATCGCGTCGGGCGGAGCAGGACGCTGCTGAGTTTTCGGTGCAGACGGCGGCACAGGGGTCTTGTCAGGTGATTTTCTCATATCCTGACCGTCCCTTACAGGTGCTTTTTTCTCCTGTTTAGGCGGAGCGGGTCTGTCCTGTTCAATTTTTGTATCCTTCTCCTCGTCAAGAGGTGTCGGAGGAATATATTTTTTGGGCTGCGAAGGCAGAGGTTTTTGCGGCTGTTCCTGTTTTTCTTTCGGAACTATCTGAATATCAATGGGTTTTTCACGTTCCTTCTCCTCTTTCGGCAGATGAAATACACCCAGACCCAAAAGGTGAAGCAGCAGCGACAATAAGAGAAATACCCAGAATATGTTACGCATCAGAAGAAGATACTCTCAGATAGATTTATTTACAAGACTGAAACTGCGGCAAAAAGTTCTATTAAGGTTCCCAGATAAAAAAACTTGACACACACAGACTCAAGTCTTATTATACGTTCATAATCATATTAACTCTCACAAGGAGGCAAAACTATGGCGATCGTAAGATGGGATCCGCTGAAAGACCTTATGACAATGCACGACAGAATGAACAAGATCTTTGACGAAACCCTGAGCAAATCAGCTCACGGAAGCTATGGCGACTGGCTTCCCCCTGTTGACATTTACGAAACCGATTCGGAGATAGTAATTGTCGCAGAGCTGCCCGGCGTTAAGGAAGAGGAACTTGATATTCAGATGGCTGACGGGGTTCTCGTTCTCAAAGGTGAAAAGAAATATCCCGTAGACGGAGACAGTGACAACTACTACAGGCTTGAACGCGCATATGGCAAGTTCAACCGTTCGTTTGCGATACCAAACACTGTGGACGTGAACAGCGTAAAGGCTTGCCTGAAAGACGGACTTTTGAAAATTACATTACAGAAACGCACAGAGATTCAACCCAAAATCATCAAGGTTGAAACAGAATAAACATAAACGGTGAATAAACTATGCCTCAAGATTATTACGCCATCCTCGGTGTGGCAAAGACCGCAACAGAGGATGAGATTAAAAAAGCATACAGAAAGCTGGCGAGGAAATACCACCCCGACGTGAACCCCGGCGACAAATCCGCCGAGGACAAATTCAAGGAGATTTCCGAAGCCTACGGCGTTCTGTCGGATGCTGAAAAGCGGAAGCAATACGACTCTCTGGGGCATGACGCATTTAAAAACGGCGGACACGGATACGATTTCTCCGGCGCCAACTTTGAAGACATTAAAAACCACTTCGGCGGTTTTGACATGAACGATATCTTCGGGAATATGTTCGGAGGCGGCTTCGGCGGCGGACGCAGAAGCCGTTCCGACGCTCCCGTTCAGGGTGAAGACATCAACCTGACAGTGCAGGTACCCTTCAAAGACGCAATATTCGGCAACGAATACGAGATATCGGTCAACCACACCGAAAAATGCGCCTCCTGCAACGGTAAAGGCGGCGACAGAATAACCTGCCCCACCTGTAACGGTTCGGGACAGAGCATGAACCAGAAAGGCGGCATGTTCTCAATATCCGCATGTCCCACATGCAAAGGTCACGGTCAGATATCGAAAAACGTCTGCTCCGTCTGCAAGGGCAGCGGATACAAGAACGTTCAGGAAAAGATAAAAGTGCGCATCCCCAAGGGTGTGGACAAAAACTCGAAAATACGCGTGGCGGGTAAAGGAAACGCGGGACGCAACGGCGGACCGCAGGGCGACCTTTACATCATAACCAACGTTCAGGATCACGACGTATTCGAGAGGAAGGGCAACAATATTTACGTTAACGTAGAGGTCGATATGTTTGAAGCCGCGCTGGGTGCGAAGATAAACGTCCCCACCCCGTACGGCACCATAAGCATGAACATACCCGCAGGCACACAGCCGGGGCAGACGTTCCGCGTTAAGAACAAAGGTATTCCGAGCCTGAAAAGCGGTGTTACAGGCGATCTTTATGTTGTCATAAAGGTGCGTGTGCCGCAGATTGCCGTTGAGGGCGACCGTAAATCCCTCACAGACATGCAGCACAGATATGCAGACGACGCACGGCAAAGGCTCATAGACAAAGCGAGGCTGTAACCATGAAAAGCAAGCCCCTCTACGTCATAAGCATAGTGTCGGAGATGTTCGATCTGCATCCGCAGACACTCCGCCAGTATGAAAGACTGGGGTTCATCAACCCCAAAAGAACACAGGGAAACACAAGATTATACTCGGACGAAGACCTTGAAACCCTTAAATTCATCCTCACCCTCACAAAAGATATGGGGGTTAATCTGGCAGGGGTTGAAGTCGTTATTAACATGAAAAACCAGATGGAAGAACTTAAAGCTCAGAACGAACAGCTCCGCAGATTCATAATGGAACATGCGGACAGCATAAACGCAAAGAGAGAGGGACTTGTTCCCGTTTCAGAGAACAGGATAATCAAGGTCAGAATAGATAAGGAGTAAATCAGGAGGAGACATGATTAACTTCAACAAAATGACCATCAAAGCACAGGAAGCCGTTCAGGCGGCGCTGGACGATGCTGAAAAACGCAGCCACCAGCAGCTTATGCCAGAACACCTCCTTCTCGCCCTCATAAATCAGGAGGACGGGATCGTTACGCCCCTTCTGCACAAAGCAGGCGTAAATGTGAACAGGCTCACCGAAGAGACTGAAAAGATAATAAATAAGCAGCCCAAAGTGGAGGGCAGCGTTCAGCTTTACATGTCGCAGGAAGCCAAGAAAGCTCTTGACTATGCCTTTGACAGTCTTAAAAAATTCGGCGACGAATACGTTTCCACCGAGCACATCCTCATGGGTGTTGGCGAAAACGCGGGATACGATCTGCGCACCGCCCTCTCCTCCTGCGGATACTCGCTGAACACTCTGCTGAAAGCGTATGAAGCCACGAAGGGTTCAAGCCGTGTCACCGACCAGAACCCCGAAGACAAGATGAACGTGCTTGATAAATACACCATAAACCTCACCGAATCGGCAAGGAAAGGTAAACTCGACCCTGTTATCGGCAGAGATGAAGAAATTAGGCGTGTGATACACGTCCTTTCAAGACGTACTAAGAACAACCCCGTGCTGATAGGTGAACCGGGCGTGGGTAAAACCGCCATCGCTGAGGGTCTGGCACAGAGGATAGTTAACGGCGACGTGCCGGAATCGCTGAAAGACCGCACAGTTGCAGTGCTTGATATGGGTGCGCTCATCGCAGGAACGAAATTCCGCGGCGAGTTCGAGGACAGGCTGAAAGCCATCCTGAACGCCATTAAAGAGCGCGAAGGCGAGATAGTGCTTTTCATCGATGAGATGCACACCCTCGTGGGCGCAGGCAAAACCGACGGTGCAATGGATGCCGCAAACCTGCTTAAACCGGCGCTGGCAAGAGGAGAACTCCACTGCATCGGTGCCACCACACTTGACGAGTACAAAAAATACATAGAAAAGGATGCGGCGCTTGAAAGAAGGTTCCAGCCGGTATACGTCAAAGAGCCGTCAGTTGAGGACACAGTGTCCATCCTGCGCGGACTTAAAGAGCGTTACGAAGTACACCACGGCGTGCGCATCAAAGACAGTGCGCTTGTTGCCGCCGCACACCTTGCGGACAAATACATCAGCGACAGGTTCATGCCTGACAAGGCTATTGACCTTATAGACGAGGCGACCGCGAAACTCCGTATGGAGATAGACAGCCTCCCTACAGAGCTTGACGAGTTGGAACGCAAAATAACCCAGCACGAGATAGACAAACAGGCGCTCAAAAAGGAACAGGACGCGGCGAGCAGACAGCGTCTTGAGAAACTTGAGGGCGAGCTTGCGAACCTGAAAGAACAGGCATCCGCAATGCGCATCGCATGGCAGAACGAAAAGAACGTCATACAGCAGGTGCGCACTATCAAGGAACATATAGAACAGGCAAAAACGGACATGGCGCAGGCAGAACGCCTGGGCGACCTGACAAAAGCCTCCGAAATAAAATACGGCACCCTTGTTCAGCTCCAGAAGGAGATGGACGATGCAAATCTGAAACTCACCGAGCTTCAGAAGGGCAAAAGGATGCTGAAAGAAGAAGTGGACGAAGAGGACATCGCAGCCGTTATCAGCAAATGGACGGGAATCCCTGCAACCAAGCTGCTGGAGGCAGAGGCAGACAAGCTCATAAATATGGAAAGCTGGCTGCATAAGAGGGTTATAGGTCAGGATAATGCCATAGCCGCCGTCTGTGAATCCGTCAGACGAAGCCGCGCAGGACTGAACGACCCCAACAGACCGCTGGGTTCGTTCATATTCCTCGGACCTACCGGAGTTGGTAAGACCGAGCTTGCAAAATCCCTTGCGGAGTTTCTTTTCGACACAGAAGACGCCATCGTCCGTATAGACATGAGTGAATATATGGAAAAACACGCTGTGGCAAGGCTTATCGGCGCACCTCCCGGATACGTCGGTTACGAAGAGGGCGGACAGCTCACAGAGGCTGTGCGCAGAAGACCCTACTGCGTAATCCTGCTCGACGAGATTGAAAAAGCGCATCCTGACGTTTTTAACGTTCTGCTTCAGCTTTTGGACGACGGCAGGCTGACAGACAGCAAAGGACGCACAGTGTCCTTTAAAAACTGCGTGGTGATAATGACCTCAAACATAGCAAGCGACCTCATCCACGAGTCTTTCGCGAAAGAGGGAAGCTGGCAGGAAAAATACGCCGATATACAGAAGATTGCGACAGCTCAACTGTCCACATTCTTCCGTCCTGAATTTTTGAACCGTATCGACGATATTATTGTGTTCCACCCCCTCGGCAGAGAACACATTGCCGATATCGCAGAGATACTTATGAAAGGCTTTGCCAGACGTGTGGCAGAGAATAACATTGAACTTAGCTGGGACAAATCTGTCATAGAAGAGATAACCAAGGCAGGTTTCGATCAGGCATACGGCGCAAGACCTATGAAAAGAGCCATAAGGAAACTTGTCGAAAACTTTGTAGCGGAAAAAATTATCAAAGGTGAGCTGAAACAGGGCGACAGAGCCGAACTTACCTTTAAAAACGGCGCTATGGAGATTATTTTTCCTAAAGGTTAATTTCGGATTCGGCAATCGTGTGTTATAATCTGAAAACGGCAGAGGACTATGAGCGAAGAAACTGAAGACACCCTCGACGAAAACGAACATCTTGACGAAGAAGAGATTGAAGATACTGCTGAAGAAGGGCAGGCTGATGTGCCTGCCCCTGTCAGCGAAAACTCGCTGAAACAGTATCTGAACACCATCTCGCGATATAAGCCCCTTTCGAAGGAACAGGAGTACGATCTTGGTGTGCGCATCGCCAAGGGCGATCAGGAAGCACTTAACAAGCTCATCCTCTCAAACCTGAAATTTGTGGTCTCAATTGCGAACAGATATAAAAATACCGGTCTGCCCATATCCGACCTTATAAATCAGGGAAACCTCGGTCTTGTGGAGGCGGCAAAACGCTTCGACCACACAAAAGACGTAAAATTCATATCATACGCTGTCTGGTGGATTCGCCAGTCCATCATACAGGCTCTCGCCGAACAATCGGGTACTGTAAAACTGCCCATCAAACAGGCGGGTATCCTCTACAAGATTAACGGCGCAATCGAAAAGCTGAACAAACAGCTTAACCGCGAACCCACTTCCCACGAGCTTTCCGAATACCTGAAAATGGAGGAATCGGATATTGAGAACGTTCTGCGCGTTTCAAGGAACTATCTGTCTCTGGAAGCGCCCATAAAGGACGGAGAAGACCGCTCTTTCATAGACCTTCTGGAATCGGGTTCCGCCGATATCGAGGAAGATATCATAGCAAAAACCCTGAAAGCCGCTCTTGACGACATAGTGGACGAACTGGACGAGCGCGAATCTTCCATCATCTCATGGAGATTCGGACTGGACGGCGAAGCGCCGAAGACACTTGAAGAAATAGGCGAAATGATGCAGATAAGCCGCGAACGCGTGCGCCAGCTTGAAACACGCGCGCTCGCAAAACTGCGGAAAAAAGCCATGAAAAATAAATTACAGGACTTTCTGAACTAATGAATACATACCAGCATGTAAGACCGGAACACCTGAACCACTACGGCAAACTTTTCGGCGGAACGATGCTGAAATGGATAGATGAAGCCGCATGGATGACCGCATCACTTGACTTCCCCGGATGCAAACTCGTCACAGTCGCAATGGACAGCATCGTTTTCAAACATCAGGTGGTCAACGGATCCATTCTGCGTTTTGAGATAAAACCAAAACACGTCGGCACAAAATCCATCACTTATCAGGTTATAGTCTACGCTGACGAACCCGGCGGTACCATCGAAAAAGAAGTCTTCTCAACAAATATCACTTTCTGCCGCATTGATGCGGAAGGTCATTCCACTCCCCTGCCCGTTTACGCACAACTGCGCTCCGAGGGTTAAAACCGTTATTCCCAATAACTGTTTGACATGCGTTATTCCTGGTGCTATATAACGTTTATCGTTATATCATTATTAACATAACGCGATCAGGAGGAATCATGAAAAAAATCATTTTAACGGTTCTCACACTTGCAGTGTTCAGCTTCAGTGCCTATGCAGACGATCTCCGCATAGCCGCAGGCGCAGGATACAAAGCGCTTGTTGAGGACATGGCTGCCTTTTATGAAGCGAAAACAGGCAAAAAGATGGAGAGAATGTACGGAAACATGGGACAGGTCGCAGCACAGGTTAAACTCGGCGGCGGAATCTGCGCCGTTATTGGGGAAGAGAGCTTCCTTAAAACTTCAGGCATCCCCTACACGTCATACAACCCTATTGGTAAGGGCGTTCTCGCCATCATCGTAAGAAAGGGGCTTAAAATTTCCACCCCAGAAGACCTGAAAAAACCCGAATTTGCAAAAATAGCAATCCCGGATGCTGAAAAAGCCATCTACGGCAAGGCTGGTTCTCAGCTTATCAAAAACACCGGACTCGGTATCGAGGGAAAACTCATCCCCGCACAGACTGTACCGCAGGCGGGTTCATACGTCCTTTCCGGCGAAGCTGATGCAGGTTTCGTAAACATAACATTCGCAGGCAACAACAAGGACAATCTCGGCGGTTTCATAGAAGTCAGCAAAGGCTATTCTCCACTTGAAATTGCTGCTGCAACACTTAACGGATGCCCGGTTCCCGAAGACCTTAAAACGTTCATCGGTATGCTCGGAACACCGGACATGAAAAAAATAGCCAAGAAAAACGGTCTTTAATATGAGTCTGTTTCTGAACGAGCTGACCAACGACCAGATTATCTTCTCGATATTTCTGACAGCAAAGGTCTGCTTCTGGGCTTTTCTCCTGCACGGGTTCTTCGGAATCTTGATAGCGTGGTACCTGAGCAGTGAGAAAGCCCCGTTCAGGGGCTTTTTTGATATCTTCATATCATTTCCCCTGATATTTCCGCCCATTGCAACAGGTTTCATCCTGCTTCTGATACTCGGAAGGTTCGGACTTCTCGGAAAACACCTTCAGAGCATGGGAATAGAGATGATATTTACGCAGAAAGCCCTTGTGATAGCGGCTTTCACAGCCGGACTTCCCCTTGTTGTCAAACCCGTACAGTCCGCAATCGCATCATCCGCAAAAAACCTAATAGAAGCGTCTCTTACGCTGGGAAAAAGCAAGGTGACAACTTTCCTGTTTGTAGTAGTCCCCAACGTGAAAAAAAGTATTTTCGCAGGTCTCGCTCTGGGGCTTGGCAGATCGCTCGGAGAAGTGGGGATTACTCTTATGATTGGCGGAAACATAATAGGGAAGACAAATACCCTTTCATTGGAAGTATATAACGCAGTATTTGAAGGGAACTATTTACGCGCGGGCGTTCTCTGCGTTATACTGCTTGGTGTTTCCGTAATCCTCTTCACCCTGCTGAGGAGACTGGAAACGAGGAGCGTTTAAAAATGTTTTTTACTCAACAAGATATAGACAGATGGATCGAGGAGGATATCCCGTTCATCGACCTGACTTCATCAATCACTGATTTCACAAAAAATTCTCTGAACATCACATTCAAAGCCAGACATGATACCTGCGTCAGCGGATGCGAAGCCGCGGTCAGTGTACTTGAAAGAGTCGGCTGCACCGTTACAAGCACCCTTAAAAGCGGCGAGTTTGTTTCCGTGGGAGATCTTATAATAGAGGCAAACGGCACGCCGCAGGCTATCCACAAAGGCTGGCGGGTTGCCCTCAATCTTATGGAATATTCATCCGGCATAGCCACCAGAACCAGAAATCTGGTCGCGGCAGCCAGAAAAGGTAACCCGAAAATTGTCGTGAGCGGAACAAGGAAGGCTTTCCCCGGCACACGCCGTCTCTCAGTTCAGGCGCTTATAGCTGGCGGGGCGGTACCACACAGGCTCGGTATCTCGGAAACCGTGCTTTTTTTTCCGGCACATTATGATAATGCGGGGGGGCTGGACTCGCTGTTGGCAAAAATGCCTGAAATACGTCTGAAATGCCTCGAAAAAAAGATAGAGATTGAACTTGAAAAGCTGGAGGATATCGAAAAAGCCGTAAAAGCAGGTGTTGACAGCATCCAGACGGACAAGATGACTCCTGAACAGGTGGCTGAAACCGTTAAGATGGTGAAAACGCTCAGCCCTTCGGTCAAAGTGCTTGCGGCAGGCGGCATAAACATTGACAACGCGGAAAACTACGCGGCATCCGGTGCCGACATGCTTGTAACTTCATGGATGTATTTCGGGAAACCTGCGGATATAAAAGCGGCAATAAGCTAAAACATTATGTAGAGACTGCTTCACCCTTTCAGGGTTCGCAGAGACGGATTTTCTATTAGTCTTCGCGAGGGCTTCACGCCCGAAGCGATTTCATATCAGTTTGATTCTGTGCTCTTGCTCTAAAATGCGCAGCTTAAAATCGTTTGATATATTGCATATCCTCATCAATGGATACCCCTTTGACAGTCAGATAATCCCCCACCATAATACCGCTGGCTCCCGCTTTCAGCACCTTCTCAGCACTGTCCTGCGAAAACACTATACTGCGCCCGCCGCAGACTCTTATACTGCGGTCCGGCAGCAGAAATCTGTAAACGGCTAGTATGCGCATCGCCTCTTCCTCTGAAAGCACCTCTGTCCCCTCTTTTGGTGTTCCCTTGATAGGATTCAGAAAATTCATAGGGACGGAATGCACACCCAGTTCGCGCAGCGTCATGGCAAGCTCATATCTGTGCGCCCACGTTTCGCCCAGTCCGAATATTCCCCCGCTGCATGTATAAAGCCCGGCGCGGACGGAATCGCACACCGTCTGAACGTCGTCTTCATAGTCGTGGGTTGTACATATCTGCGGAAAGAAACTGCGCGCCACTTCCAGATTATGATGGTATGCGTCAAGCCCCACAGCTTTCAGTTCAATCAGTTTATCATAGCTGAGGCATCCTACGGACGCATCGGGTTTCAGTCCGTATCTTTTTATTATCTTTAATGATTCCTTTATTTTTTCAAACTCGGCATCATCAGGAACAAGCCCGCTGGTGACGATGCTGAAACGCTCCACGCCTTTATCTGCAAGCTCTTTCGCCGCCTCTTCTATGCGCGTAAGCTCTATATACTGGTACACAGGCGCACCAGTTGAAAAATGCGACGACTGGGCGCAGAAAGAGCAGTTTTCAGAGCATAGCCCGCTTCTGGCGTTTATGATTGCGCAGGTTTGCGGTTCGCTGCCCATAAATTTAATCTTTATCTGTTCCGCATAGGAGGTCAGTTCAATTATATCTGAGCTGACAAGGATTTCAAACTCCGCATGAGTTATCTGTTCATTACGGAGAGCCTTGTGATAGATTTTTTTAAGCATTTTTATTCCGATGAAATAATGAATTTTGAATCGACGAAGCCCGAATAATCCTGCGTTTTCACTTTAAGCCAGTTCTCACCCTCGTTCTTTACACTTCCGAGGATGGATACCTGCTGCCATGCGATGAGGATTTCCATAACGTCAGAGTTTTTGGAGGGTCCGCGCCAGAGGATAACACCGTCTTTAACTGCGTACCCGAAACCTGTTTTTGATGTATCAATCTCGGGTCCGGAAGAGTATTTCCTTGAGGTCTTAGGTGCTTTAACAGACGGTTTACCGACAGGTTGTATTTTTGTGACGCCATCCTCTTTCTTGGCTACAACCGTTATCTGCGTGTCGTTCTCTTCCTTTTCCAGCTTCTCTAACTCAGCTTTCTTCTCGGCAAGTGTTCTGGATTCCAGTTTAACAACAGTATCCTTCATGATGTCAAGAGAGTCGGCAAGGAGCTGCTGATTCTTCTTTGCAAGCTCTATGTCCTTGGTCTGTCTGTCTATATTGACTCCGACCACGTCTACAGAGGTTTTAAGCGTAACTATCTCGTTGCGCATCTGATCAGTTATGAGCCTGATATTGCGCACATCAGAGCGTATCTCGTCCAGTTGCCTGTCGTAACTTCTGAATTTTGCCCTTGTGCCGCATCCGGTCAGAATAAAAAGCGCGGCGGCAAAAACGGCAAGCCATCTGATATTTATCTTCTACACTCCCCTGTTTCGCTTGGTTTTACAAACTCCGCGAACATGTATCCGTCCTTTCCTTTGTACCTTATCTCCCACCATTCGCCGTCCTTGGTTTTTTTAACAAGTTCAACCCTGGCGCGATTGGGCGCATTGCCTATGCTGGCAGCGTTTCTGGAAGGACTTTTTCTTATTTTAAGACCGCTTGACGCTTCCACACAGCCGAACTTCGGCTGGGCTGGCGCCTGTGGTTCCTCTTTAACAGGTTCTGGCACAGGTGCAGGTTCCGCCGGAACAGGCTTAACATCGGCAGGCTGCTGAGTTTCCTTTTTAAGAGGCTCCGTTTGGGGGTCTGCCTCCGCGGGAACAGGTTCGACAGGTTCAGGCGCAACTGTCACGGCAGGTTCGGTTATCATTTTTTTTGCAACGGGATGAAACATCATATAATAGGCACCGCCGAAAACAAGGGCAAGAGCGGCAAACACGGGAAGCAGTTTTACAGTTCTGCGTCTGCTCACGCCGTAAAGGGACGCAGCCGCCTGCTTAACGATTACCGACGTAACTCTGGAAGCCTTCTTATCTGTCGCTATCTCAATTGCTTTCTGTGCAATACGGTTTATTTCGGAAGGGATTCCTTTGGAATAGTGATAAATTTCGATATAAGAGTTTTTTCTGAAGAGAGGAAAATCTTCTCCCAGCGCTTTTTTAAGTCTGTGCTCAACATAGTCCGCAGTGTCTTTCATGGAGAGTGCTGCAAGTTCCACGGTAAAAGTGAATTTCGGTCCGAGCTGACTGCTCACGCTTTTCAGCCTGTCGTGGAGCGCAGGGGTTCCGCACAATATTACCTGAACGAGCTTGCACTGCTCTATCTCTATCTCCATAAAACTGTTGAGAAGCGAGAGGCAGGCATCGGATATTATTTCCGCGTCGTCGATGATGATGAGGCTGTTTCTGCCCTCTTTATACTGTTCAACAAAATATTGCATCAGTTTTCCGAACGCAGATTCGTAGCTTTCCAACGAATAATCCAGCCCGAAGCCTTTGCATATCTCGGCAAGGAGTTTCTCAGGTTCTCTCACACCTGTGGGCACAAGGACAGCGTTGACGCCGCTTAAACCCTCCTGAAGAATACTACAGGTCATGGTCTTACCGGTGCCTTTAAGTCCCGTGAGCAGCATAAAACCCTTTCGGCTGTTTATACCGTATTCGAGCAGGGTTATAGCCTTGTCATGGGAAATGGAAGAAAAAAAGTACCTGTTATCGGGGTGAACGCTGAATGGTTCTCCTTTAAACCCGAATAAGTCTCTGCTCATACCGCCTCTGACAACGCAAAATCATCTAACGAAACCGATTATAAAGCATTATAAACGACTTGTCCACATTTTCAAAAAAAAGCCATCACAAGTAATATGTAAAATTATTTTACATGGATTAATTAAATATAACACTGAATATGATCATAGCAATAAAAAAAAGCCCGGTGCTTTCGGCACAGGGCTTTTTTATAACGAAAACTATTTCAAATATTCGTCTTAGCCGATGGAATCTTTGAAAAGCTTGCCGGCTGTAAACTTGGGAACTCTTTTTGAGGGAATAGTCATTTCTTTTCCGCTCTGAGGATTCCTTCCTTTACGCTCTTTTCTCTCAGATACAGAGAACGTACCAAAGCCGACAAGTGTAACTTTGTCGTTAGCTTTCAGTGCTTCTACTGTGGCTTCTTCGAAAGCCTTGAGTGCTTTTTCAGCATCTGATTTTTTGAGACCTGACATTTCTGCGATCTTCTCAATAAGCTCTTTCTTGTTCACTACAACCTCCTAACATCAAGAAGTTAAAATTATATACACACATGAACCCCTAAAATCAAGCAATTATTGTCAGTGGATGCAGAAAAGCATAGCATTTATTAATAAATAATGAATGAATGTCCGCAAAACATGTAACAACGCCCAAATTAAATTAACTAAGGTTCATTTTGATGCCTGTGTTAATACCATTTCAATTTTCTAAAATCAAGTTAAGATACATCTTAACAATGATTTCCCCCGAAACGCAAGCGAATCGGGGGAAATCTTATGAATTTTACAGTATTTATTTTATCAGCAATTCTGCAATCTGTACAGCGTTTGTGGCCGCCCCTTTGCGGAGCTGGTCGCCGACAACCCAGAAGGTCAGGCAGTTCGGACGAGCAATGTCGGTTCTTATACGTCCGACATAGCAATCGTCTCCGCCAGCAACAAAAAGCGGCATAGGATATTTATTGTTTGCGGGATCGTCCAGAAGTTTGAGTCCGGGCGCCTTCGCAAAGAGTTCCCTTGCCTTTTCAGGGCTGACGGGCTGCTCGGTTTCTATTGTAACAGACTCGGAGTGGGCGGAAAGCGTAGGCACACGGACGCATGTCGCGCTGACCTTAATCTCGTCGTCGTGGAGCATCTTTCTTGTCTCGTTGAACATTTTAAGCTCTTCTTTGGTATATCCGTTATCGGTGAACGAATCCACATGGGGTATAACGTTGAAGAGTATCTGGTGGGCAAACTTTTCAACTTTGATAGGTTCGCCGTTCGCCCATGCTTTTGTCTGGTTCATCAGCTCTTCCATAGCCTGCGCACCCGCGCCGGATGTTGACTGATATGAGGATACTACCACGTTTTTAACTTTTGAAAAGTCATAAAGAGGTTTAAGAGCAACAAGCATGATGATTGTTGTGCAGTTGGGGTTCGCTATGATGCCGTTATTTTTGAACGCATCCTCAGGGTTTACCTCAGGAACAACCAGAGGAACGTCCTTGTCCATACGGAAAGCCGATGAGTTGTCGATAACTACCGCACCCGCTTTCACCGCGCTGGGCGCGAACTCAAGGCTTCTGCCGCCGCCTGCGCTGAAAAGGGCGATATCAACGCCTTCAAAGCAGTCGTGCGTCAGTTCTTCAACTTTATATGTTTTGCCCTTGAACGTTATCTCTTTGCCCACAGAGCGTTTGGAAGCCAGAAGTTTCAGCTCTGCAATAGGAAAGTTTCTCTCTTCAAGTATCTGCAAAAATGTCTCGCCGACAGCTCCAGTCGCTCCGGCAATCGCTACGTTATAGGCTGCTTTTTTCTTAAATTCTGCCACGTTGCACCTCGCATACAAAGTTGTTGGATACAATTATGCTGAAAGAACCGTATTGTCAACGAATTTTAGACTATATGATTATATTATTGCTTTTACGATGGTGCATATGTTACCTCTTTAGCACCATGGAACGTATAATATTTGAAATCCCCCTCAGAAACGGCAAAACAGCGAAAATTTATCAGGGCGCTTTCGGAAGCGGCGAACACGTCACAACAAAATGCTGCATAGGGCATCTGGAGCGGATGGAACTTTCCGGCAAAAGTATGCTTGATGTGGGCTGCGGAACGGGAATACTCGGCATATGCGCATCACTCCTTGGGGTAGGTTCCGTCGTCGGTTATGATGTATCCTTTGATGCCTGCCGCACAGCGGTGCAGTGCAACGAACTGAATAACGTCACTGACAACCATGTTGCCTGTGGTTTTGAAACCTGCATAAACGGCTCTTTCGATATCATCTTTGCAAATATATATTATGATATACTACTGGCGATTTCGGATTTCATTTACGGTTCTCTGAACGAAGGCGGTCTGCTGGTTGTTTCCGGCGTTCCCATTGAGGAACATTACGACATACGAAAGCATTACATGAAATACGGACTGGAAGTTCTTGACTTGCAGATACATGAAGATTATTGTACTGTTCTTTTCAGCAAAGGGCGATTAGCTCATTAGGATAGAGTGCAGGCCTCCGAAGCCTGAGGTAGTGGGTTCGACTCCCGCATCGCCCGTTAAATT
>NZ_JAJUIS010000029.1 GCF_029267515.1 Seleniivibrio woodruffii | reverse complement strand
GATGTTACCGTAGTCTACGAACTGTGCGTATCCTTTTTTAGAAAGGATGTTCGTGATTGCTGCTGTCAGTGATGTCTTACCGTGGTCAACGTGTCCGATGGTTCCGACGTTAACGTGCGGTTTCGTTCTCTCGAATTTAGATTTAGCCATTGTAATCTGTCCTCCTGAAAAGAAGATAAAGCCCACGACCGGACTCGAACCGGTGATCTCGTCCTTACCAAGGACGTGCTCTAGCCACCTGAGCCACGTGGGCATATAAAAAAAAACAGACGTAACGGTATCGTCCGTCTTTTATACAGCTTTTTCTGAGAAAAAAAAAGCGGGCAACGGGATTCGAACCCGCGACCCTCAGCTTGGAAGGCTGATGCTCTAGCCAACTGAGCTACACCCGCATTTTTTCGTCAAAAAGTGGGGAGAGAAGGATTCGAACCTTCGAAGTCGTTCGACAACAGATTTACAGTCTGCCCCCTTTGGCCGCTTGGGTATCTCCCCTCACATGGCAGCAGAAGCTGCACACAGAGTCCGTGAAACAAAAAGCTGGTGAAAGGAATTGAACCCTCAACCTACTGATTACAAGTCAGTTGCTCTACCGATTGAGCTACACCAGCTTACCGTGAAACGGAGGTGAATATTATCTTTTAACGATATGGATGTCAAGAGTTTTGTTGAAAAAAATTAAAGTTTTTTAAATTGATCTGAATGTCTTTAACCACAGAGCTTTAAAAGCAATATACACTATCCGGCGGAATGTTCCATTGATTTTTTTATTAAAATTCTGACACCTTCGCTCTGAAGCGCATAGAAAACCTGTTTCCCTGATTTTTTCCATGTAACCAGCTTTGAGTTGCGCAGGATGCGTAGCTGGTGTGAAACCGCAGACTGGGAAACCCCGGCAAGCTCTGCTATGTCAGCCACGCACAGCTCGGAAAGAGTCAGAGCATACAGTATCTTCACCCGCGTATGGTCGCTCAGTATTTTGAAGACGTCAGACATATTCAGCGTGACGGATTCGGGAGGCATCCTGTCTTTCATGCCCGTGAGCATATCCTCCACCGGTTCTGCTAATTGAAATATATCATCAGTCATTAAATTAACCCCGGATGAGACTGCCCCGTCGGCAAGCCTCCCCGCAGAGACAAGTGCATGTTTTCGCGGGGAACAACGTGACGAAGCGATCAAATCTCAAAATATGTGAGCGATCATTCACATGTGCATAATAGTATCAGGCGGGTTATACTGTCAATATTTACATTCCATATTGACATAAGCAAATAATACATCATAATGATAAGTTCTTAAATCTTAATGCACCGGATTACTAAGTCTATAACTATAATTTATGGAGAATATATATGAACATTCAGCAAATGATGAAACAAGCGCAGAAGATGCAGAAAAAGATGGAAGAGGCTCAGGCGGAGGCGGCACTGGAAGTTGTCGAGGCAACGGCAGGCGGCGGCATGATAACCGTTAAAGTTAACGGAAAGCAGGAAATAGTCGGCATCACCATCGAAAAAGACGTTGTTGACCCCGAAGACGTTGAAATGCTGCAGGATCTTATTCTCGCTGCCGTTAACGAAGGTCTGAAAAAATCTCAGGAAGTTGTTCAGCAAAAAATGTCCGCTGTAACGGGCAATCTCGGAATTAATTTCCCCGGAATGTTCTAAACATCCGGTAAGCCATGAAAAACAGAATCTTTGAACGCTGTGTCGGCGAGCTTTCGAGGCTGCCCGGCATCGGCAGAAAGACTGCGGTGCGTCTTGCCCTTCATCTTCTGAAATCCGATGCGAACCTTGTTAAAAACCTTGCCGAAAGCATGATTGAACTCAAGGAGAAGACCGTTTTCTGCAAAATCTGCGGAAATCTCTCCGAAGAACAGATATGCCACATCTGTCAGGACAGCTACCGCAAAAACGGTCAGCTTTGTGTCGTTGAAGAGGCGAAGGACATCTTTGTCCTTGAAAACACAGGCTTTTTCCGCGGACGCTATCATGTTCTGGGCGGGCGCATATCGCCTCTGGACGGCATCGGTCCGCAGGATCTCACAATCGACAGGCTCATAGAGCGAATCGCCGAAGAGGACATCTCTGAGGTTATAATAGCCACCAACCCTGACATTGAAGGGGAAACGACGGCTATCTACCTTTCAAAGATTCTTAAAAACAAAAACGTCCGCGTAACAAAAATCGCAAGCGGCGTGCCCATAGGCACAAATCTTGAATACACGGATGAGCTGACGCTGTTCAAAGCTATGGAACAGCGCACCGAAATCCATGAATAGCAACGGAAATAACATAAATGTCCAAAGAAATAATAGTAAATTCAACGCTCAACGAGGCGCGGGTGGCGGTTCTGGAAAACGGAAACCCTGCCGAGATACTCATTGAGCGAGCCCACAGTAAAAATGTTGCCGGCAACATATATAAAGGCAGGGTCATAAAAGTTCTGCCCGGCATTCAGTCTGCATTCGTAGATATAGGACTTTCAAAGGCGGCTTTTCTGCCTGCCGCCGACGTATACGTTGAAAACGGGGAGCGTGTCAGCTTCCTTGAAGCAATGGACGGCACACAGGATGAGGCTGATGTTGACACCCCTGTACCCGAACCGAAAGAAGTTCCTCCCATAGAACAGCTTCTGAAGGAGGGACAGGAAATTGTGGTTCAGGTGGCGAAAGAGTCTATCGGACAAAAAGGTGCGCGCCTGACAACCCATCTTACCGTTCCGGGGCGTTACATAGTCCTTATGCCCGGATATGAACACGTCGGAGTATCGCGTAAAATCGAAGAGGAGGAGGAACGGGAACGCCTGCGCCTCATCCTTAAAGAGATTAAAAAGGACGGCATGGGGCTAATCGCCCGCACAGTGTCCGCAGGGCACGACCGCGAGGAGATAGTTGCCGACCTTGACTACCTTGAACGCCTCTGGGCAAAGATTATGGACAACATGGCGGCATCCAAGGCTCCATGTATGATATATGAGGATCACGGACTTATATTCCGCATCCTCCGCGACACGGCGACGGCGGATGTCAGCCGCATAATCATCGACAACAAGGCGGACTATCTCAAGATAAAATCATTCCTGCGGGAATACATGCCCGACATGAACATCGAGGTAAGCCTTTATACCAACGACATACCCATTTTCGACTATTACAACATCGAAATCGAAATCGGGCGCATCCTTGACAAAAAGGTATGGCTGAAATCAGGCGGCTACATCGTAATAGACCAGGCGGAAGCACTCACCGTCATAGACGTTAACACAGGCAAGTTCGTCGGCAAGCGCAATTTTGAAGACACCATCCTCAAAACCAACCTTGAAGCCTCAAAAGAGATAGCGTGGCAACTTCGTCTGCGCAATATAGGCGGCATCATCATCGTCGATTTCATAGACATGGCAAAAGAGGAAAACCGTCAGAAGGTGCTGAAAACCATGGATCTGGAGCTGAAAAACGACCGTGCAAAGGCGAGCGTCGTAAACATCAGCCCGCTGGGTCTGGTGGAGATAACCAGAAAGCGCGTTCAGGAGAGTCTGACACGCTCACTCAGCGAACCCTGCCCCTATTGCGAAGGACGCGGCATCGTAAAGAGCAAGCTCACAGTCTGCTACGATATTCTGCGGGAAGTGCGCAGGATAGCCCCTTTCTTCCGTGGCAAAAAAGTCTATATTGAAGCCCATCCCGACGTTGTCGACCTTATACTCGACGATGAAAAGGAATCTCTGGACGAGATAGAGCTTATGATGGACATAGATGTGGAGGTTATGCCAAACGAGACCTTCCACATACACGATTATGAAGTAACACCAATGGATTAGGAATGTATAACAGACAGGACGCATTTTACAAAAAGGCGAAGCGCGAAGGCTACAGAAGCCGTGCCGCCTATAAACTTATCGAACTGAACAAGAAATACGAAATATACCGCAACGGTCACAACGTTCTGGACGTGGGCTGCGCGCCCGGAGGCTGGAGTCAGGTTGCTCTGCAGATGTCCAAGACCCGCGTTGTGGGTGTTGACCTCCTTGAAACCGGCGACATGGAAATGGAGCGTTTCACCTTCATCCTCGGCGACATCACCACGCAGGAAACGGTTGACGAAGTTCTTGCCGCCTGCTCCGGTTACGACGCTGTGATATCAGACGCAGCTCCCAACACATCCGGTTCCAAGCTGCTTGACCATGTGAACTCCATCGAGCTTGTCCGCAAGATATTTTATTTTGCCTGCTCTGTTCTGAAGCCCGGCGGAAACTTTATCTGCAAGGTTTTCGAGGGCGAAGACAGGGACGCACTAGTGAAAGAGATGAAGGTTCATTTCGATTTCTGCAAACACATACGCCCCGAAGCAACACGGAAGGGATCGTTTGAAATGTATATAATACTCAAAGGGTTCAAAGGTCTGCCGAAAAATGAACAATGATCTTTTGTCTGTACTGAAACTCGTTTCCGAGGGAACTCTTAATGCAGAACAGGCGCTTGAGACCATTCAGGGTTTCACAAACGGCAGCGATGCAAAAATAGACACAGACAGAAAAAACCGCGTGGGTTTTGAAGAGGTTGTTTACGGAAGGGGAAAAACTCCGGCACAGATTGCCGCCATATCAAAGGTTTACGCTGAAAAGCAGGTGAACTTTATCTGCACGGGACTGTCTGAGGAAAAGATAAACGGGCTTAGAGACCTCTGCACGGACTGCACTTTTGTTCCTGAGGCGGGCATCGTAAAGCGCATCGTCAACCCCATCGACACAAAAGAGGGTACGGTGGCTGTAATTACCGCGGGAACAAGCGACCTTTACGTGGCAAAAGAGGCAAAAGAAATTCTTGAGTTTTGCGGAGTAGGTGCAAAACTCTATGCCGACATCGGCGTTGCGGGCATACACAGATTTTTGAGCCACAAAGACGACATTTCGCGAGCGGATGTTATAATCGTTATAGCCGGCATGGAGGGCGCTCTGCCGTCCATCACAGGCGGAATGTTTCCCCAGCCTGTGATAGCAGTACCCACCTCCGCAGGATACGGAACTGCACTAAATGGTTTCACAGCCCTATTTGCGATGTTGACAAGTTGCGCCGCAGGGCTTACAGTAGTAAACATAGACAACGGATTCGGAGCGGCTATGGCCGCTGTGCGTATCATAAATATTTTGAACCTGCGTAAAAGCGGGCATTAGAGCCAAACCCAACCTTATTCGCATATTCGGATTTTAATACCTAGTGTACTTTTCACCATTTAACTATGGCAATTTTCAGGACATGTGCTAACTTATGTCCATAATACACTAATTCTGCGACATTTTATTTACAAACGGAGGAGAAAAATGCCCAGACCATCCAAGCCTAGAGTTATAGGCGCAAAACCAGAGATCGCCAGTTTCAAACCCAGAGGTATCGCCGCAAAAAAACTTAAAGCGGTAAACCTTACGCTGGACGAGTTCGAAGCCATCCGCCTTGCGGACTATCAGGGACTTTCACACGAGGATGCTGCGGTTCTTATGAACATTTCACGCCCCACGTTCTCAAGACTTGTTGAGAAAGCGAGAATCAAAGTCGCTTCTTTCATCATCGAAGGTTCCGAGCTGAACATTTCCGGAGGAAACGTACAGTTTCAGGAGAGAGGATGTAGCGTCTTCAAACAGGCTCTGCCTGAGAGCAGAATCGAAAGAAGGAAACATTCCGCTGCCGTTCTTGAAGAAAGCTATTGCTGATAAGGCAAAAATAAGGCGACCTGCGGGTCGCCTCAGATTGCTGACAAACGCCGTATTTCATAAGAAGTACGGCGTTTTTTTGTTTCTTTATCTTTTTTATTCTCTTTTTCTGATTTATATTGCGGCAAATAGACGATTCTTCTCTGTATTTACGCCTGTTCCAAGCATTCCTTCGAAATATAAGAGCAAATACGACAGCACAAGGGCTATCTTCTTCATATTCTGAACCGCTGCGGAAAGAAGACACTGCTCAAATACCTTCCTGATTCCACGCATACGGGCGTACCTGTGACCATGAAGCTCCTTCGCAT
>NZ_JAJUIS010000003.1 GCF_029267515.1 Seleniivibrio woodruffii | reverse complement strand
GTGTCATTTTTTTACTAACGCAAAGCTCAGATAAACTACGCTTTGCTCTCACTACGCATGTTTTCATCCATAAATCGGCTGAAAACATTCTCCGTGGGACACTTCCTGTGTCCTCGTATATTTTTAAAAAAATGACGTCGTGTCATTTGCCGTCCATTCTTTTCTTTCCTGCTCTCCGCTTTGAAAAAGGAGGGCAGAATTGGATTTTGTTACTGAAAAATGGAAATCCACATTTCTTTTTTTAAATGAAAAGACAAATACTCACGACAATTCAAACAAAAAGGCTCCCCCGGTGTGTCAGAGGGAGCCGCTGTGTAATAGCTACTTTCTCTGTCTCCACTTGGGCATGGGATAGAGGTATTTAGCGCTTGCCATGCTCTTGGGCCAGATGGTTTCGTGGTTGCCTTTGATAACCTGAAGAGCCAGTGTGGGGATAAAGTTCTGGTTCTGATATCCGTTCTTGTCAACGAACTGAACATTGCCGAACGCTGTCTGCATCTTTGTGGCTTTCATAGCCGCGCGTATGTCTTCAGGAGACCATGTTTTTGCGCGTTCAAGAGCATCTTTGGCAACGAAAAGTGCCGCATATGCCGCCGCGCCGTGGTATGAAGGATAATCGCCGTACATCTTTTTATACTTTTCGGCATATTCCTTGGAACCCTTGTATTTCACCTGAGGACTCCACAAAGTTGAGGTCACAACGTATTCGGATGCGTCTTTTGCGTTGTCAACAAACTCAGGAATAGCAAACCCCGCAGCGCCACCGGCAAAGAGGCTGGCATCAAGTCTGAGCTCTTTTATCTGTCTCATAAGAAGGGCGGCGTCCATAACGTATGAAACCATGTAAACCACGTCAGGTCTGAGTGATTTCACTTTTGTAAGAACGGGTTTGAAATCAACCGCGCCCTTTTCATATTTCTCTTGCAGAAGAACTTTGATTCCGAGTGCTTCAGCATGTTTAGCCATTTCGTCCGCACCGGATGTTCCGAAGTCCGAGCTTTCATGCAGTATCGCCATTGTTTTGGGCTTAACAACCGCCTGCATAAAACCGAGCAGACCGTCGGCATAGTTCGCATTAGGGGAGTTGAGCCTGAAAACATATTTGTATTTCTGCTGGGTTATGTCGTCTGCACCGGAAACAACCACCATATAAGGTGTTTTGCGTTCCTCGCTGACTGCGGCAACCGCCTTGGCACATGCGGAAGTGTATTCACCGATGATAAGCGGCTGCTTCTGCACGTCGATGAGCTTTTCGACGATACCTCTTGCAACCTCAGGTTTAGCTCCGGAATCTTCGAATTTAAGAACAAGTGTTTTGCCTTTGATACCGCCTTTTGCGTTGATTTCGGCGGCGGCTATTTCATAAGACCTTTTTTGAATCTCACCGAACTTAGCCTGCGTGCCTGTGAGAGGCAGCGGGACAGTCAGGTTGAGATTCTCGGCGTATGCGAACATCGCGCCGAAAGCGAAAAACATGGTAAACAGAGCAGATGCAATCGCTTTTCTCATATAATTAACCTCCATATAATCGTCCCCGATTATTATGATTAATTATATAACATTATTATAATCATTCCAGTAAAAAAATCACTTTCAGACCAGCTTGTTTTAGTTTTTTAAAGATTATGACAATCTGTTTTACTTTATATTAAACTTTTACCCGTCATCATTACATAACCTAGTTTGAATATATTTTATTCTGCATATTGATTTTGTCTATATCTCCACTCAAAGATGATATTTTGATACGTCGGTTTAACTAATAGTATTGGATATTTTGAAGATGCACAGTTGAATCGGCATCTGACGGCAGTTTGCGAACAAAAAAGGGAACCCTTTTCAGGATTCCCTTTTTTATATTATAAGTGAATTTTTTTTTCAGAACAAACCGTTAACGCTGGTTCCGTGTCCGGCACCGTGATAGTGGCAATCTGTACAGTTCGAAGAGTATGTGCTGGTGTGCACCACCTCTTTAAGTCCGTTCGCCGTGTCGGCACCGTCAGGGTTCATATGGCACACAGCGCAAAGTTCGGAAAAGTTGTTCTCCGTAACGCTGACCTTCGCATTTTTGGCGGTATCGTCGGCATTTACGGCAGTTTTGCCGGATTCAGTTATGAGATAGGGGTTGTCGGAGGAGTGAACCTGATGGCAGCTCAGGCACGGAAGCTCCATGTCGTTAACGTAGGTGCCTCTGAACACGCCGAAGCTCTGCCCCTGACCTATCCTTGCGCCGTGAATGTCCGCTGTGGATTTCATCTCCGCGGCGGTGCTTCCCATGCCTATGAACGTTGAGTAGATATTCGTGACCTCTGTGTCGAATTTGAGCACCGAAGGCATGATTCCAAACGCACCGTTACCGTCGTGGCACGACAGACAGAGGTCGTTTGCAGTAACGTAGTCGCTGCCTGATTTTCTGAAATCCACGTTCACGTCTATATTTCCGTCCATATCAGACCATTCATGACAAACTACGCAGTCAGAGTTGCCTATTTTGCCGTCGCCGTCAAAATCGTGCATGTTCTTTCCGCCGAACATATCGTGAGAAGATACTATATCTGCGTCCCCGTGGCATTTCATACACTGGTAGGTCTCAGCGGTTATGCCTGTAATACCGTTTGTTCCATGGCAGTACAGACAAGCACCGATATCGGTTTCCTCCACTTTTGAAAAACTCTCTGCGAGTTTCGGGCTGTAATCGTGGATGTCCTGCAGTTTTTTGATGTTGTGGCACAGGTAGCATTTGTCGTTGCCCCAGGCTGTTCCGCCGTAGTGGTTTTCAGGTACGGTCAGCTGAGGAGCATTACCTTTCATTTCAGTCGTGGGCGAATCGCCGTCACCGGAACTTCCGCCTCCGCAGGCGGCGGTGAGGGCTATGACACCCAAAACGGCAACATATATAAGTGCTTTATATATCTTTTTCATAATCAGTCCTTCCTGTGGCAAGAAATACAAAACTCAACCCTGTGGCATGTGTCGCACGAACCGGGGTCAATGGAAGCCTCAAGGGAGTGTTTCAGCTTGAAAGAGCGGCTGTGTCTCATATTCTCCATGGAGTTCTGTTTGCTGTGGCAGCTTTCACAGTACCATTCGTCGTGGCATGTCTGGCATGACCTGCTGTCCAGAGTTGCGGGAGCCGCGTGCATCTCTTTCCAGTTTTTCAGGTGGTCTGCCGGTTTCAGCACCTTCATGTTCTCGTGGCATGTGGAACAGTTCTGGGGAGCAGACGAAACTCTCGTTTCTATATCTCTGTGACACGAGTGACACTTTCCGTCTATTTTCAGATCTGCGGCAATTTTAAGCTCTCCGCCCTGTTTTATCATTGTTTCGATGGACGGCAGTTTATGACAGTGGAAACAGTCCTTTTTCTGCTGGAAAAGGATGTCCACGTGTTTTTCGTGGTTAAATTTAGTCACTGGTGACTGATAGTAAAACTGTGTGCATCCGAAGATGACCGGAACGATCAGCAATAAGAGCCATGATACCTTTTTAATCATTATATCCTCTTCTCTGGCAATGGTTTAAAAGCTATAAGCAGCTTTCACGCCGTATCTGTTCTCCGGCAGATATCTCGTTTCCTGACTGTTCTCCGCATAGATGCTGAGCGTCAGATCCTTCATTATGTCATACTCCGCATCTGCGTAAAGAGAATAGATGTTATCCTCGGATGCGTAGTTTTCAAGTCTGAGGGTTTCTCCCTCGAAAGTAACGCGGAACTTCTTCGTAAGGCTCCAGTCCAGCGCTGCGCTTGCACCTTTGGCGTTTGCGGTTTCGCTGTCGTAATAATAGCCCTCAACGTTGGCTGTGACGCCTCTGGTTTTAAACCAGTCAAAATCAGCGCCCGCCTTGTATATCTGTCCGTCTACTATGTCGCCGCTCTCCTGCTCTATCTTTGAGCTGACAACCGTGAAATAGGGAGAGAAGTTCTCAGTTACAGAGTACTGAACAGTGAACGCCATTTTCTCTTCCTGCCCTGTGGAGAAGTTGCTTATTATCAGTATATCCTGATAGTTCGTACCGTCTTTGACGTTGTATTTAGAGCCTTCCGCTATCAGTCTGAGAGCGTTCATTTTCAGGTAGGCTCTCACGGAGCCTCTGTAGAAGTTGTTCTCCTCCATGTCATATTCACCTTTTGCATCAACGCTGAGAACGTTTTTGCCGGAAAGGGCGAATACCCTGCCGAGACCAAGCCCTGCAAACTCCTGATATGTCGTGTCGCTGTCGTACTCTTTAGAGTATGAAACGTAGCCCGTGGTATCTTTGATCCCGTTAAGAAAGATGCGTCCGCCGTACATTTTGTCGCCTGTTTCACGGAATTCCTCGTTTATGTGCCTTCCGTCGGCATCGAAATACTGGGGCTTACCGGCAAATGCCGTAACACCGAATTTATAGTCAGTGCGGACGGTTGCGAGAGCTCCGTCCAGAGTAAGAAATCTGTTGCCCATATATGCAAAACGCCCTGCCTTGACCTCAACAGCGTTCTGAAAGCTGTTATAGTCAAGGTATGCCGAGTAAACGTCGGACTGGCTGTCGCTGTCCTCTTCCGAATCCGTTGCGAAGCGCCCGTAAAAGTTGAATCCGAGATATGGGTCATACAGCTTCGCGTTGTCTATGCTGAGATAGTTCTCCCACAGCCCCTCGCTGCTTTCGCCCTTATCCTTCGAAACTTCATAGGCGGTCGAGAAGAATCCGTCGATGTTATATGCGTATGCGGAAAATCCTGAGCATACCATAATCGCTGCTAATACAAATTTAAAAAATTTCACCGGCTTTCTCCCGTTTTTATCAGTTTGCCGCCAGATCGGCGAGCGAAAGGTCTAACAATATTGTAGCATAACCGGGGTTATGGAAACCGCCGCTTCTGTCCATCAGCAGATAGTTATAGTTATATGCTGCACGGTTGAGTGCTGTCGTAAGCGTAGTCGTGGAAGCGGTGTAGCTTGCTTTGACAGCCGCATCTGCCGATTCGCCGGCTTTCGCGTTTATAGCGGCTTTCAGTTGACCCATCTTAGCACGCACAGCCGCTACCCTGCCGTCATATTCGTAATGTCCGTCAACATATGTCGGAGAAGTGGTATGGCAGTTTGAACCGAGGCAGTTCACAATGCGCCCCGTGGGGTTGTCGTGCATATCAAGTTCATGTGTCGCCTTGCCGTTCTCTTTCATGTGGCATGTTGCGCACTGAACACTCTGCAAGACGTGAACGGATTTTGTAAATCCGAGAGTCTGTCCGTATACATAACCGCCGACACCCTGCATAAACTCCGCCTGTGTGTTATGGGGTATTGAACCCACTGCGGGAAGTGCAACCTCCGCGTTGTGGCAGTAATAGCAGAGTTTGCTGTTGCCTACATTTGCGGTTGTGGTGCCGGTGGGCAGAGTGTAACTTCCGCTGACTCTTATCTGCGAGTCAAGACCTGTCTCCCCGTGGGGGTCGTGGCAAACGGAACAGCCGATGCCGGATATTGTTTCTGTATTTGAAGGAGTAATATCAAGGTTAAAGAGTCGTCCCATCATGCCTTCGCCTGTGTGGCACTTGAAACATGCTGCGTTTCTGGCTACGTTTCCGCCCGCCAGAGTGTGGGACTTGTCGTGTGCGTCTGAATATTTGAACGAGTGATCCGATACTCCCGAATAATCGTGACATGTGAGACACACGTTGGATGAAAGAGATGTATTCTTATAATGCTTCTGATTGAAAGTGCCTGTGCTGCCTTCATTAGGACCATGACACGCTTCACAGGTCACTCCTTGAAGATGTGTTCCACCGGAGGGAACCAGCGTTGTCCAGTTCAGCTTATCATCATACCCATTCGCGGATGGATATGCTCCATCCGGTCTGAAACCTGTAGTATGACACTGATAACAAGTTGAATTTTGTGATGCAGCAACAGTTGCATTATAAGCAGATGCGTGTACCGATCCGCTCCACATACTTGTTATATCTCTCAATATATCTCTGCCGTATTTATCGGGAGCAGGCTCGGAAGTGCTTCCGTCGTGACAAGCAGTAACACACATGGACTTATTAGCTGAAGCTACATAAGTGTAATTCAGAGCAAATATGTTCTTTGTTTCGTATTCTGTTTTTCCGTTTAAACCGTTCAGACTGAGACCGACAATATAAACGCCGACGATATCAGGCACTATTGAAACAGTCGTTCCATCTGCACTCATAGACGCATTGGAGCCAGTCGGTTTAACCAGCAGTTCCCATGCGTATGAAGTCACGGTTTCGCCGAAAACGATCTCGTCAACATCGAAAATGACCTTCTCGCCAAGCTGCACATGGTCTGTGCCGCGTGATGTTTCCGGGATGCTCCTGCCCGAAGGGTCTGTGAAAAATGCTGTGGCGGCGGCATAGCTTACCGCGTTGAGCTTTATAATTCCTGAAACGGACGAATCCGCAGTCTGTTTTTTATATCCCGCAAAGAAGCTGCCGGGGAACGTTGCCTGAGCAGCAACGTCGCTGCCGGAGCCATGAATTGTTGTAAACTCAGTAACGGACGAACCGGAAAGCGAGCAGAATATTGAATCGGAAGCTGCCCCGCCTTCTGATGCAAGAATGTTTGCGCTGTAGGGCAGAGTTATCTTCGCAAGATAGACAGAGCTGTCCTTTTCAGCCAGAGACACCGTATAAACCGGTGACAGGGAAACGTACCCGTCAACCGAATATGATGACTCCGATTTTTCTATATACACAGTTTTTCCCGCAAGCTCTTCTGCCGCGGCGCTTATGGAAAAGCCCTCCATATCGCCTGTTCCGACATAGTTCAGCTTGCCGTCCGTACCAACCTGTACGGAAACGATTATACTGGTATCGTCATTGATGGAGCTTTTAACATCACCGCCGCCCAAACAGGCTGTCAGGGCGAAAAGCGACATAGCTGCAAACAGAAATTTAATGAATCTCATATCATCCTCTTATTGCCGTCACTCGGAAGCCATTCCTTCCAGAGCTTCGAGCAGATCCTTTGCTTCTTCAGGTTCGTGGCACTTGGCACAGAGCGCCTCGCGTCCGCCCTCGACGGACAGCAGTTTGTCGTTATCCGAAAAGTGGGGGCTGTGGCAGTCCGCACAGTCTATCTCTTTGTTCAGTTTCTCCACCTTAACACCAGACGTCGGATGCACCTTCATATAGCTGGTGCTGTGGATACTGGCGGAATCGTGACATTCGAAGCACAGCTCCGAAGGCGGCTTTCTCAGGTGCGTCCTGTTCGTTGATTTATGGGGAGAGTGGCATATGGTGCAGTACCCCTCTATGACGGGTGCGTGAACCATAGGCATGGTGTCTATCTTCTCCTGCATTGCCGTATGGCATTTCAGGCAGGTTTCCGCAAAAGGCTCCTTAGGAACGAAATTGTTCTCTTTTTCGTGGCAGAAAAAACACTTCGCCTCTGCGACAGGTTTGTGAACCCATGCTCCTAAGAACTTGTCACTATGGCAGTTAACACAGTCACTCAGGTTTTCGAACCTGTGACAGTTCAGACATATCTCTTTATTGGTACTTGAGTGAAATCCGTTCAGACCTTCTGTCCAGTCGGCAACCTTTGCCGCGGAATCTATCCTGTTTATAACGAATTTCTGAGCGTCCTCCCCCTGTGTGATGGTGATATTGTTAACGCCGTCGTCCAGACGCAGAATGGTCATGAGCATGTAATAGTCATTCCCCTCTTTGTCTTTGGCGCGTATAAGTTTTTTGTCCATGATGCTGCCGTTGATATCGATGCGCACGGGGAGATTGCTGTCCGCCCTGCCGATGACGTGAATATTACTGACAGCCTTCATATTCTGAGACATGGGAAAGATAATCTCCATCTTTGCCCATGCGGAGGAGGCAAACAGCAGACTACTCAGAATCAATATTATAGTTATCGGGAAGATCGATCTCGTCCGCATGTTTTTTGTCTCCATTTGCTTCATAAATAGTTTTCAAATAAAAATTAAGTTTGTTCACGGAGCTGTACTTGCCCTTGAGCTGGGTGAGTATCTCAAGCGCCTTTGCGTTATCGCCTCCGAGGTAATATGCAAGTCCTGTGTAGAATCTGCAATCGGTATCGGAACAGGTGGAAAGCACCTCAAGCGCTTTTTCCGGCGATTTAAGCCTGAGATATGTCTGACCGAAAAGGAGCTTGCCCTTGTCATCCAGCTTTGACGAGTCTATGGATTCCAGTTCGCGCAGAGCCGCATCGGTCTCTCCCTTTTTCGCAAGGAGGAGCACGAAGTTCATACGCGGAACTATTTTCTTGTAATTCTCGGCGCTCTCCGCCATTTTCAGCCTGTCGTCCAGTGCCTTAGCATCAAACTTTCCTGAAATATAGTCCAGATATATGCCGACCCTGACATTGAAACTGCCGTCGCTTGTTATAGATCCGACGAGCTTATTCTTCTTATAGAACTCCATATAGGGAAGATGCCGGTCTGTCAGCCCCTTATAGATGAAGCTCTCGTCCCTGCTGCCCCTGAACCCGTCCGCCACGCTTTCAATAGTTGAAGAAGAACCTTCTGCCCCGATACATGTGACTGCAGGGTGCGATTCACACTCCTTCAGAAAGTCCGCAAGCAGACTCACGTTAAATCTGTTGTTGCTGTCAAAATACAGCACCGCGCGGTTTTCGCCCAGCGGTTTCGACGTTTTAAAAACTGGTTTCAGTTCGTTTGCAGCAGCCTGAGAAAATATCAGCGCAGCCGCAAGTATTCCTGCCGGTATTCTCAGTTTCACTTTTGCCCCTCTATTTTTTCAAGGTTGCGCTGGATCTCAAAAAGATTTCTAAGCACCTCAGTCTCCAGCATCTTTTTGTTGAGCTGGCTTCTGTTATCCCTGAATTTCTTATCGTGGTATTTCTCAAAAAGATCCTTCGCCTGTGTCTCGCCGTGGCAGACAGAGCAGAATTTGCTTTTTACATCCTTTTTAAGGAAGCTGTTTGTAAGGTCGCCCTCAGCCGATGCGCCAGCCTCCATCGTGCCCGCTTTCCAGACGTGGGGGTTGTGGCAGCTCTGGCATGTTATGGAGCCTTCGGCGGATACCTTTCCGCTGTCGTCGAACAGGTTCTCTTTGAATTTCTCCCTGTACGGGAATATCTTGAATATCCTGTCGTGCGTTATCTTCTCAGGTATCTTCTTATAGCCCACGCCGTCCGTTTTGTGGCAGTCGGTACACATTTCAAACGAGAAGGGCGTTTTGCCGTCCTGCTTGTATGCCCACATCAGTCTGTTTTCCTTATGGAAATTGTGGGGTGTGTGACATGCGTAGCATACGTTCGCAGCAGCTTTCTTTTTATCTTTTTCGCTCAGATAGTCAAGTTTTGAAAGATTATGCTTTGTCATATCCACAAGTTTCTGGTCTGCGTGACATGCGAAGCATATATTTTTCTCGCCCATATCTCTGAGCATACCCTTCTCAGGACCGTGTGGTTCGTGGCATGTTGCACACACTATGTTTCCGTCCTGCAGGTAGATGTTCATCTCTTTTTTCGGCTTCACGTTCATCTTATGGCTGGACGTTATAGCCGTTTTGGAAGCTATGCCGTCGGTATTGTGACAGCTTGAGCATATCTTCTCGAAGTCTTTGCCGTAAGACTTGCTGAACAGATAGTAACCGCCGTCGCCGTGAACTTCGTGACAGGCGCCGCAAGTGTCGTTGGATGCTTTGAGTTTAACAACCCTGTCGGTGTTTTTCTCAAATTTCTGCACGTTGTGAGGTGAAGTCGTCAGAGTTTTCTGATCCTCGTGGCATCCCGCGCAGAAATTGCCGTTAACGGAGGTTATCTTCTTGTCAAGGAAGCTGTTCTGTATCGTGCCCTCGTCGCCCTTCTTAGGTCCGTTGTTGTGAACGGTGTGGCATGTGGAACAGTAGATATAGTATTCGCTGTCCTTCTGTGTCAGATATTTATATTTATTGTGCGCCTCTATCTTGCCCATCTTGTGTCCGCCGCTGACAGCTTTCTTGTCGGCAGCACCTTTGGGATTGTGGCAAGCGATGCAGTTATCGTCTTTTGTTTTGTATGCGTAGTCAACTGTCATCATGTTCACGTCGGTCTTGGCATTGTGAACGCTGTGGCATGATGCGCACACAGGGTCGGAGTCTTTCTTGCGCATGTCGTGATCTGTTCCAGCTATCTCCTTCTGTGTCTGGTGGCATGTGGAGCAGAAGGAATCCTGATCCGCAAATCCACCTCTGAGGAAGTCTTTGTCCAGAGTTCCTTTTTTGGACGCTTTGTGCGGGTCGTGACAGCTTACGCATGTAAAGGTTCCGTCTTTCGTGGTCTTAAAGTCGCCTGTCATTTTCATCTTGGTCTTCATATTGACAGGGTGGGAGTGTGCGCCGATGAGTTTTTTCTCGCCGCTGCCGCCCACTTTGTGACAGTCGAGACATCCGTCGTTCTCAGCAACGATAAGCAGTCTTTCGCTGTCGCTGTTGTGCACTTTGTGGCATGACAGACAGCTTTTCTCGTTCTTCTTATCGCCGTGGGACGTTTTGGCTATCATCTCTTTGTCTTTGTGGCATGTGACACAGAGTTTTCCGTTCGCCGCGTCAACACGCAGAGAGTTTTTCTCTTTGCCATGCACGTCGTGACATGTGGCGCATGTAATCTCTGTTTTACTTTCAGAGGAGCCCAGTGTGGTGAAGAAACGGACTATCTTCTGGAACAGAGGCAGTCGTTCGTCCTTCTGCATGTCTTTTTTCAGAACCTTGCCCACAGAGTGATTGAACTTTTTGGTGTCTATTATCTTTTTATTGGCTACGCCGCCTTCGGAGTGGCAGCCTACGCATCCTTTTGTAAGGAGGTCGCCGTCACCCGCGAGGCTGACAGACCAGCCGTGGGGAGCGTGGCAGCTTTGGCATGTGCCGACCTGCTGTGCGGATTTGCCGTCTTTTGTGCGGAATCCTTTAGCAGTCAGCATGTCGTGTTTGCCGCCGACGATTTCTTTCTTATTATTGTGGCACGCGTAGCAGAGCTTATTGTCGGTGTTAGCCTCAACAAGCAGTCCTTCCGCTTTCGCCTTGTGGGTGGAGTGGCATGTTGAGCAGATAACTTTGCCGTCCTTGCCGTATTTTCCGCCGTCGTTTATCATCGCCTGCATCTCAGCCTGTCTTCCGTGTTTCACGTTAACCGGGTGGTTCAGCAGTCCTTTAACATATTCGCCCGATTCGGAATCCACAACGTTTTCGTGGCAGACGCCGCAGACTTTGCCGCCCTCAAGGGGTTCTATGAGCAGCTTTTCACCTTTTGGCGAGTGGGGGGCGTGGCAGCTTTCGCAGACTACCTGTCCTTTGCTGCCGAGTTTGCCGTATCTGGACTTAACGGCAGCCGCCATTCCTTCATAACCGCTCTCAGGTGCTTTAAGGGGGTGACTGATGTTGCCGTCGTGCCCTATGTCTTTGTGGCACGCCATGCACAGTTCGGAGTTTGTGTTCTCCATACGCAGAAAGATGCTTTTATCTACCTTGTCGTTCTTGGGATCTCCGGTTGAGTGGGCGGAGTGGCATGTACGGCAGGCGATTTTACCTTTATCAAGAGGAAGATTGTTGGGAATCTTCATATGTTCGGGTATCTTGTCGGAGAGTTTGTGCATCCCGCCCGACCAGACCTTTATACGGCTGTCAGCAACAGTACCGTTGTGGCAGCTGTAGCACATCTTGCTGCTGGCAACGACCTTCTCTTTCTGATATGAAACAACCTCCGTGCCTTTCAGGTCATAGAGAAACTGGGGCATCCATTCATAGTGGCAGAAAGAACACTCTTTGGACGCGTCGGGATTGCTTTTTGTGATGTCAGCCGCATACGCTGATGCTGAAAGAACCATAAGTGTTAAAAGGAGGAGGAGCTTTTTCATTTTGCCCCCCTCAGTTCGTATACTGAAACGGATCTGCCGAAACCGTCAACAACGGCAAGGTAGCGCCCGTTTATCCTCATGTGCGTTATCGATTCGAACTTGAGTTTTTTGCCGCTTTTGTCTTTCAGAACTCCCATGTATTTACCGTCCGGATCAAAATACTGGATAACTCCTGTGAAGCCGTCGCCGACAAAAAGTATCTCACCGTTGAGCAGAGCTATGCCCGTGGGTCTGTAGAACTGACCCTTGTCTATACCCCACTGTCCGATGAACTCATAAAACTTGAAATCCTTTGTAACCTTCTGAACGCGTGTTCCGAGAGCCTCGGAAACATAGAGCACGCCCTTCTTGTCAATCGCCATCGCAAAGGGATACCAGAACTGCAGCTTTTCCTGTCCGTAGCCGCCGACAGTCGCCTCGACAGCTTTTGTTCCCATATGGGTTTTGAGTATCCGGTGGTTGTCGTTATCCGCCGAATAAACGTACCCTCCCGAAACAACAGCGTCGGTGGGGTCATATTTCCCCTTGCCGGCTCCGCCGAACGAACTGAATTTGTCCAGACCGCCCGTGAGCATGTCCAGAGTATTGTCTGTGTTATTACAGAAAAGGAAGTAGTTACCGCTTTTAACAAGGCAGGTTCCGCCTTTAAGAAAGCCCTTCTGTGTTGACCTTACGGCTTTTCCGTTTCTGTAAACCGTATACGAGCCCGTGAAGGCGTCGTATATCCCTGTGCTGGAATCGCTTTCAACCACCGCATCGGCAGGCGCTGCATTACCGCGCAACTGCACTTTATAGAGAAGTGATGCTGTCACTGTGGCAGCATCACTTATTACGGCAATATTAAAAAGCAGAAATACGGCGAATATCTTAATTTTCACTCTCTGTTCCCTCTGCAGGTTTCAGGAAATTAGGTATATAAAATTCTTTATACTTGTTCACCATGCCAACAACTTCGTTGCCGACGAGCTGATTTGCTCTCCTTTCGGGATAGCCAATCTTTTCGAAGGGCAGGTATGCCTTCGCGCGGTCGGGTGTGTGGCAGTTTTCGCAGTTGACCGCGTTTTTAAGCTCGGTCATAGGTCTGTGGATAACCTTCATTGCTGCGCTCTTCGCGGAGGGAGCCATGTTGTTCACCTGACTTTTGAACTCGTCAACGTATTTGACCATCTGGTCGTTGTCATACAGCTTGCCGCCATCCGCAGCAAGGGGCAGCAGCTTGTAAGGAGTATCTTTCAGATAAGTTGAAAGGTCTATCTTATCCTTCTGTTCACCCGTGGTTTTCTCATACCAAACGAACTTGGTGGTCATAGTATTTTCGACCTTAATGTGGCATGTTTCGCAAGCCATGAAGTATGCGTGCATGTTCAGGAAAGCCCTGACCTCTTTCTTTTTGTCGTGGGGAACGTCGCCGTGGCATGAAACGCAGAGGTTCTGCGTATCTTCGATGGCAGTCCTCTTTGTTTCGTGGAAATCATAGAGCTTGTGGCTGCTGTTGATATCCACAACGGGTGCTCCGTGTCCGCCGTCCTGACTTACTCCTGCTATCATGTCCTGATAGAGCTTGTCCTCTTTGGAAAGCCCCGCCTCGCCATGTTCGGCATGTGGCGCCTTGTGCCAGATGTGCATAACAAGTATCTCAACGATATAGCCGCAGTACACCATTATAGCTATGCCCAGAAGGCAGTATATAATTCTTTTAGGTCCGACCTTAACGTGTTGGTGAGACATTACTTATCCCCCTTGTCGTTCTTTTCGCTTTCCTGAAGGAAGCTGATCTGATCTCTTATGATGGAGAGCTTTTCCTCATCCTCCAGTTTCTGAGCTTCCTGCTGTGCATCCACGTCCACCATGAATGAGGGGTCCTTTTCAACTATCTTGTTGATTCGCGCCCATTCAACATAGTATTCGTGCTTCATCAGGTTCTCAGGCAGGTAGCCTGTGATAAACAGGTTTGAAGCGGGGAACTTGTCATAGTTAACGTGTGCGTTGTACATGTGCCAGATAAAGATAACGCTGACCGCCAGCATCGCCTCGTCTGAGTGCGCGATGTAGCTTATGTTTATCGCCCAGCCCGGCATGAATGAAGCAGCCCACACGGGGAACCACAGGAAAACGCCTGTGATGCCGAGAACGGGAATACCCCAAAACACAGCCCAGTAGTCGAACTTCTCTCTCCAGTGGAATCTTTCGTGCTTGGGTCTGTCATCGGATATAAAAAGCGCGAATTTAACAAAGTCCGCAATGTCTTTTCCGTCTTTCGCACGGGGACACATGGGAGAGTAGTAAACGAACTTGCCTAGCTCGCCCCATGAAAAGGTTCCGCTTCTCTTCGCGGGACCCCAGTAATAGTTGTAAATGTTTTTTATCAGGTAATACCAGTGATAGAAGAACAGACCGCACATGGTCACGCCTGCTATCCTGTGCAGAGTCCTTGTTACATGCAGCCCGCCGAAAAACTCAATAACGGGTTTTGCCCATTCATAGTAATGAAATTTCAGCGGGAAACCAGTGATGGTCAGCATCAGGAAAGTGGTCATGAGTATATAGTGCTGCGCCTTCTGGTTGCCTGTTATTTTCAGGTAATGTTTAGTACCATTTTTAATTTTTATCAGAGGCAGTTTTCTCATCATATCGGTACCCTCTTAGTCCTTTTTTTTGCGTCTGAGGCTGAAATTCGGGAACAGTTCTCTGATAAGTTCCAGAATCATCAGACCAAGCAGCGGATAGAATGCACCGATTGTCAGGATGGTGAATCCGAGAGCGACATAAAACTCGATAGGATAGATATCCTTGTCGATGACGGAGTGCATCCTTATCATACCGAACTGCTGGGAAGCGTTGGCATGGCAGTCTGCGTCTTCGCACGTTTTATATCTGTTGGGTTCATACGTTGCGCTTTTCGGGTTTCTCCAGCTCTGGATGTTGTGAGCGGAGTCGCCTTTTTTGACGTGGCAGTCGATACAGGTGGGTGCATGGGGCATTCCGAACTCAACAGCCTTACCATGGAAAGTATCCAGATAGGTAGCCGCGGCGTTCTTCATTTTATGTTTTGTCGCCATTTCCTCTCTGGAGTGACATTTGCTGCATGTTTTAACAACGTCCTCTGAAGGGGCAAGGTTTTTTATCCTGTGCGTAACGTGGTTGAAAAAATACTTATAGTCGATGTTGTTGTCGTGGCAGACAGCGCATTTCTGCAATACGCGCTCTTTGTGCCTCGCTTCGTCAACAGACTCCACGTCGCCGGGGTCAAACCTGTATGTCGGGTTTTTATGGCAGTTTGTACAGCTGGGAAAATCCTCAACTATGCGAGCCCTGACATCGGGATTGTCCGGGTTGTGGATACTTTTTTTAAGCGTTTCCACGATCTTTTTGTGGGAAAAAGGCTTTTCCGAACCGGCGTTGTTGATGTGACACTCAGTTGAACAGTCAACAGGCTTCATCTCTTTGTGGGGGATCTCTTTGATATCGACGTGGCAGCCGGTACACTTGACTTTTGTGTGGACAGTGTGGGCATAGTTTTCCGAATCGACATAAAAAACTCTGAGATAACCTTCGTCATTGACTCGTGTCAGACCGGGGTATTTGTGACACATCATGCAGTTTTCACCATCCGTGACCGCTGCCTGTGCCGATGCGCAGGTTACAAAGAGACTGAAGACCATGACGGCAATAAAACAATATATTCTCATCATCAGCTCCAAAATATAGATGATTAAACCAGACTTTCGGCAAAATCTGTTAAGCTCTTGTCTCCCCCTCAAAGAAATAGATTAAGAGGATTTACATTATATACCAATAAAATCCATCCCAGCCCTCCATTACGAAAGGAGGGGGGCAAGAAACATTATCATGCACTTTGCCAGCCAGTCGTTTAACACAGCCTAAAATGCGGCTATTGCCATAGACTAGAATAGGTTCTGGTTATTGTCAACATAAGATAGGCACACTTGTGCCATAAATTGTAAATTTTATCAAGATGCAGAAATCTGAATATTCAGAAAATGTTACAGGATATTTTTAGTATGATTTTTGTGAAGTTTAAAAGAATTTGTTTTATTCTTAATTTATTATTGAATTAACAATATATAAAAAAGCTCCGTGCCGAAACACGGAGCTTTAAAATTTACTTACTAAAAGTCAGAAACTCTTAATAAGATTGTTATTTGATGCCAAGTAGTTCAAGTGCCTTATTAAGAACAGTTGCATAGGGAGCTACTGTTGTATCAACAAGGTATCCGTTTGAACCGGCATGTGCTCTCAGAGCATAAGCCTCAGTGGCTGCTACTGAGTTATAAGTAGCAATGATCTCTTCCTGATCAGCAATCTCGTCTTCTTTAGCTGCAATTGCTGTTGCATTAGGAGTAGTTGCCGCTTCAAGAACCGCAAGTTCAGCTTCAAGAGTTTCGAGTGTTTCAGTCAGCTGAAGCATTGATTTGCCTGTAGCGTAATCCACCGCACCTGTGGTTGTATTCCTGGGTCTTACATACTGATATGCAACGTGGCAAGACAGACATGCTATAGAAGCAGGACCGGTTGTTGCTTTAGATGTACCAAGCGTTCCAACAACACCACCAAGTGATTTTGTCTGGTTGGGCACACTATAGGTTCCAGCATCGTGACATGCACTACAGTCAGCCATAGTGTTAGGATATCCAGTAACAAGTATTTCACCTGTGCCAGAGTCAGCCTGACCTTCGTGTACTGCGTGTACATAAGATTTCAGTGACCTTGACTGCTGAGCATAGTGTCCTGCTGAGCTTGTGGGGTTGTGACATATTCTACAAGCAATTGCATTGCCTATAGCTGTGTGTCTTCCGGCGTGCAGAAGAATATTATCGTGACAGTTAGAGCATTTTGCATCATTTGCAATAGCTGTACTGGAAGTAAGAGCGCCTGTTGAAAGATTAAAATCTTTAGTAACGCTTGTTACTTTTGCTCCGACGCCATCAACAAGAGGAGCACCGATAATACCGATGATACCCTTTGTTGAGCTAGGTGTAAGAGTTCCTATTTTTGTCGAACTAAGAGGCACAACAGATGTGGCAACTTTATCAGATCCAAAAGTTGTTACACTCCATATAGTAGTTGTGCTTGCGTTATAGTATGAGTCGTAGCCAATAATATCGTTTGTGCCTGCGGCATAGTAACCAACGAGCAGCCAAACACCATCAACAACAGGGTCTGTTGAGGGAGCGGTGTGGATAAAAAGAGGTTTACCTGTGGTTGCTGTTTTAAGAGAAAGGTCATATTTAGTGTCATCATTAGGGTTATAAGCATACCATTTAATAGTAGCCTTACCATCTGCAACAGTTACACTGTCGATTTTGTATGCGATTGTTTCTGCAAGAGCATTTTCTTTGCTTTTGCCACTGTGGAAGTCTGTGATTGTATGGCAATCAGAGCAATCCTGCCCATTGGTAACAACCATAGTTTTGTGAGTTGAAACAATTGTTCCTGTCCTTCCGGCTTTAGCAAAAATATCTTCGATAACTTGTTCTTTCACATCATCAGCATCATAGCTTGCGCTTGCTGTGTCAAAAGGATCTATATCCCCTCTATGACAAGTCTGACAAAGTGTTATTGATGCGGGTTGTGACATAACAGAAGCAACAAGGTTGCCAGAACCATCCTTATGGCAAACAACGCAAGAAGTCATATCTGCAGGATAATCTGCTTCAAATTCATCATATGTTGTAACACCGCTGCTAGTGGAAGATTTTACAAATTTACCATCAGGCATGTTTTTAGAATTGTGAATACCGTGAACATATCTCGTCAGACGATGACCTGAGTCATTGTATGAGTGGCAAGTCACACAGTTCTCAACTCCAACAGGAAGATATCCGTCACCTTGATTATCCTCCCCGTTTGTTCCGTGGTGACCTTGTTTAAATACGTAATCTCCATGGCATCTAATACAGCTATCATTACTAACCCATGCGTCTCTAGCAGCATCGCCGCTAGCAGGGAAAGCCATTACATTACTGATTGGTTCATACTCACCTATTTCGAAAATGAGTTGCGAACGACCTTTAGATGTCGCAAAAGCGAATGCTTCTCCGCCAGTTGTAGTAATGTTGGTCTCAGCATTTGCAAGGGTAACAGTATAAGTTCCTGCAGTAGCAGTTTCAACAACTGTAACATCAGCTGCCCAATAAGCCGTACTGGAAGTTATACGTGCACGCTTAAGATCTGTTGCACCATCATACATTACGTAGATTGTGGCAAGTTCAGTTTTAGTAAGTCCTGTAATAGGCTCTCCCTCAGCATCTTTTACAACCGCAGTAAGAACAAGAGAACCACCTGTAACAGGAGCAGTCATAGTGGCAGCAACTGTAGGGTGTTCTTCAGGTTGGTGAATTGATGCAGCATCATGGCAAGTGCTGCAAGACTCTGTCTTAACAGAGCTTACCTTAAGGTCAGCCTGAAGAGCCGCGATAGCCGCTTCATATTCTGCGATGGTGATAAGACCGGCATCAAGCTGAGCCTGAAGTTCTGCTATCATAGCAGACGCATCAGCATCTGAGCCGGGAGCACCGTCAGAGCCGTCGTCGCCGCAACCTACGAGCATAAACGCGCAGGTGAAAGCGAGCATCAAAAGAAATAAAATTCTTTTCGACATAAATTTAGCCTCCTTTTGCTTTATGTCAAATACCGCCTGTCGCACACAGCCTTGATTCTGAAATAAACGCCGTATACAAGCAGGTTTTTTGCTTAATCAAAACATTAAATTTACACGGTCATTACTTTTTTTACAGAGTATACCAAATAAAATTCAGATGTCAAATATAACTTAACTAATTCAAATTGGCATATGCCCATAATTTTTAACCCAGCACAGTAAATTTAGCCTGTAACCATAAATATTAAACATTAAAATTATTATTTATCAGTAAGTAACCAACATGGATTTCCATATATTAATTTTATTGAATATTTATATACTGAGCAGACTATTTTTAGTGGTTTAGTTTTACTGAATTTATGGCATTTACAATAAGTACAATATATGCTGATTGACGAATATATGAATAAAAAATATCTGTATTTTTTCAATCACAGACACCTTTGAACAGATAATAAGCTGAGGTTATTGAAAGGAAAGAAATTATGAATTTCGGAACAGGCTGAAACTCAATCTGCTTTTAGACGTTTATGAAGCGCCTGACGGGTTATCCCTAAAAGTTTTGCCGCCGAACTTATATTGCCGTCGGACTCTTTCAGGGCATATTCCACAGTGTAATGTTCAATCTCCTTTAAAGTAGGGAAATCACCGAAATATGAAAAAGTGTGTCCGGAAGAGCCTTGCGCGGACGCAGACCTGATACCGTGTCTGCTGAAAAACGCGGCGGCATCACATTCCGAAGGTTTTCTTCCGCTGAAAACCATTGCCATGTCGGACATGACAGCCTGCAACTGGCGGACGTTTCCCTGAAAATCACAGTTTTTCAGCGTCCTTATTATGTATGCAGGCAAGTGGTCTGCGCGCTCCATGCCCACCTCTTTAAGAGCTTTGTTATAAAACATCAGAGCAAGATGCTCTATATCCCCGGCTCTGTCTCTCAGAGGCGGAATCTCTATCCTGTGTGTGGTGAGCCTGTAAAAAAGATCCTGCCGGAACTTTCCCGCCTGCACCCTTTCTTCAAGACCGGCGTTAGTGGCAGCAACTATACGGACATTCGCTGTTATATATTTATCAGAACCGAGAGGTGAATAGACCTTTTCCTGTAAAAGCCGCAGCAGCTTGACCTGTGCACTCTCCGCCATGTCGCCAATCTCGTCAAGAAAGAGCGTTCCGCCCTCCGCGGCAGCAACAAAACCCTGTCTGGGTTTGTCCGCACCGGTAAATGCGCCCTTAACATGCCCGAAGAGAGTATCGGAAAACATGGTGTCGTCCAATCCGGCTACGTTTACAGGGGCAAAAAGCCCTTTGCGCAAGCTGCATTCATGTACAGCGCGGGCAAAAAGCTCTTTTCCGACTCCAGTTTCGCCTGTGATGAGCACCGGAAAACTGCTTTTAGAAACCGATTCAATATATCTGAAAACCTCTTTCATCTTCCCGTCTGAGGTTATTATACCGTGGAAATCCGCAACATCAGGGTTTTCCTCAAAGCGCATGGCGCTTCTCAGTGCATTTATCTCCATGTGCATCTGGTTTGCATTCACTGCTGCATGGTATGCCGCGGCAAACCTTTCGCTGTCCAGAGGCTTCACAAGAAAATTGAGGGCTCCCTTATGAATACAGCGCACAGCCGTGCTGACGTCGTTGTTCCCCGTAACTATTATGACCGAGGCGGCGGGATGCTTCTTCTTTATCAGCTCAAGAAGTTCCTCGCCAGTATGATAGGGCATCTGTAAATCCACAAATACTATCATCGGGTTTATATTGTCTATATTCCCTGCAAACTCTCTGGGATCGTTGTATATGGTGTAATCGGTGATTCCGCTGCGCTTCATAAAGATGGCATAGGAATCGGTTATCATCTTCTCGTCATCAATGATAAAAACTCCTGAAATCATACAGAGGCACCTGTCGGAACCGTTATTTTGACGATAGTGCCTTTGTTTCTTTCAGATGACACGTTCAGAGTGCCTTTATGGTCCTGAATGATTGTATAGGCTATCGAAAGTCCAAGTCCTGTGCCGCCCTCTGCCTGTTTCGTTGTAAAGAAAGGTTCAGTGATGCGCTGAATATCCTCTTCGCGTATACCTACTCCGCAGTCTTTAACCTCTATTACGACGTCCTCTCCCTGTCTGCGGCAGTGGACTGAAACCGGTAGATGCCTGCCTGGAGTGGCTTCCAGAGCATTCATTATGATATTTATAAATACCTGCTCCAACTTCTGGCTGTTTCCCATAACAAGGGGCAGGTCGTGTTCTATATCCTCTGCGAAACAGTCCGTGCTTTTGTTTATCTTATGCGCAAGGATGTGGATTGCAGCTTTCAGCGGCTCTTCAACGGAAATAAGCTGATGCGCTGCGATTGTATCCTGTCTGGCGAAACTTTTAAGATCCAGCACAATGTCCCGTATCCTTTCAGAACCTTTGTATATACCCTCCAGAAGCTGCATCATATCGCCCTTCGCTTCGAAATACGGTGTGTTGCCGACCATGGGTTCCCCTGTCTCCTCGGTAATATCATCAATCAGCGCCATAAAATCGTTTATGTACTCTTTTATTATAGAGCAGTTGAACATTATAAAATTATTGGGATTGTTAAGCTCGTGCGCAACGCCGGAGACCAGTGTGCCCAGTGCAGCCATCTTGTTTGTCTGTATCATGCGCATTTTAAGTTCTTTCTCGACGTTCTCAAAACGCACTTTCTCAGAAACGTCCTCTATATCTATAATGAGAAACCGTGTATCCCCTTCCGATATCAGGTCGCCGCGGAAATCTGCGGTAAAAGCCCTTCCGGAACGGCTGATCTGTTCTATTCTGGGAAGTTCAAAATATGTCTGACCTTCGGCAAGCTCTGCAATTTTCTGCGCGGCATCAGCACCAATGAGCGCTGAAACAGGCAGTCCTTCAGCATCGGAAGCGAGAGAGTAAAGCCTCATGAGAGCTTCGTTGCAGTCTTTTATCACAAGGTCTCCGCAGGATGCGATAAGCCCGGGAATATATTTCTTTTTGAAAATGCTGGTGAATTTTTTCTCAGCGATATTCAGCTCGGTTTTAAAAAGCTCAGTCTGGGTTATATCGGTGAGAGTTATGATGCTCCCGTCACGGAACCTGCTCACGCCAATGACTGCGGTTTTCTTTTCCATGCCGTTGTCGAGACAGATAACCGAAGAATAGGTGCCGTGGGTATAGCCTCCGAGTATGTTTCTGATATTAACCCCCATACCGCAGTCGGGCACACCTGTTATGCGGCAGAAGGTATCGTTAACCAGAGTGATGAAATAGTCGGCATTAATGACAGCGATACCGTCCGATGTGTGTTCCAGAACGCTCTGAACAAGCTCGCTCTTCTCTTTTGTGGTGCGCTCCAGTTCAATCCTTGTAAAAGAAAGCGATACGGTGGCAAGCAGAGACTGGGAGGTAAAGGGTTTAATGATGTAGCCGTACGGAGAGGTGGTCATCGACCTGCTTATGGTGGCAGGGTCGGAATAACTCGTTATGTAAACAACCGGAATTTTTTTATCTTTATGTATCCGGCTGACAAGCTCTATGCCGTCAACAGAGGACTTCAGACTGATGTCCATCAGTATGAGATCAGGGGTCTCCTTTGCCAGAATGGCAAAAGCCTCCTCATCGTCAACAGCAAGCCCGATAACAGCATAACCGCTGCGTTCCAGTCTGGAAGCGATATCCAGACCTATCACAGCCTCATCTTCAACAACAAGTATCCTTTTCGACATATAAGCCTCAAACCAAAATAAACACGGTGCATGTATAATTTTTCATTACAAAAACGCTGGTGTCAACTTTATTTTACAGCACGAAAGTATTGTTTATAGGTTAGTTAGCCATATTTGTTTAATCGTGTCAACTTTGTTTAACATCCGTATATTTAACCCGAAAGTGAAACATATTATTTATCAGCATATTATATCTTGGCACAAACATTGCGTATAATTCACCATGAGAAAAAAAGTGCTTTTAATAGACGATGAAGAACAATTCAGAAACAGCGTGAAAATCGCCCTTAAAAGGGAGGGTATCCACGTCACGGACGAGCAGGACGGTTCCGACGGACTCAGGAACATCATCCTGAGCATGGCGACAGGAAACCTTTATGATCTCATAATTCTGGACATAATGATGCCCGGACTGACAGGCATAGACATACTCGAATTTTTCATTCAGAACGAAGTCGATGTGCCCGTGATAGTTGTTACGGGATACATGGACTACGATCTCAGATTCTTCTGTTCCCATATCAAAAAAATAACAGTGATGGAAAAACCTTTCAGTCACGACAAGCTGGTCGGTCAGGTGCTTGCGATGCTGAAAAACTCTGACCTGCACGGAGGCTCCGATGCTGTTTACCAATAAGAATATTACTGTTGCCGTTGCTGTCATGGCGCTGACACAGGCAGCCGTGCTTAACATTGATTATGTTCTGCTCCGCTGGATTTTCAGTGCGGTTCTGTCAGTTGCTGCGGCTGTAATCTTAAAACTGGCGGCGAAAGGTTCCGACAAAGCCGTCGCAGATGCCGCCGAAAAAGCCAGAGAAGGTTTCACGGAATCAATCAGAACAAACAGCGCTCCGGTGAGCAGGGTTCTGACAGACTATGCGGCGCTCCTGACGGTTTTTCAGGAACAGTTGAAAAGCGTCAATTCAGACAGTGAAGATGCGTCAAACGTAATCAGCGGCAGCTTTGCAGACATAGTTGATAAAGCGATGAACCAGTCGCAGATGGCGGGTGACGCTCTGGGCAGCTTCACAGGAGAGGACGGCGACAGTCAGGGATTTGTCCAGACAAGCAGACACACTCTGATAAGCGTAATTACAGAGATGCAGAGAATTGGTGAATACGCGACACGCTCGAACGCCGACCTTAACAAGGTGATGGCGGAAGTTGAAAACATAAGGGTAATCGTCGCAAACGTCGGCTACATAGCCGACCAGACGAATCTTCTGGCGCTGAACGCAGCTATAGAGGCGGCGCGTGCAGGAGAGCACGGACGCGGTTTCGCTGTTGTTGCCGACGAGATACGCAAGCTCTCGGAAAAATCAAACCAGTTCGCAACAGAGATAAAAAAAGCTGTGGACAGTATTTCCGGCAGAGTGAGAACCATTCACAACCAGTCGGCAAAAGAGGTTGAAACAATCTCAGAAGTCACTGCAAATGCTCACGCCGACGTAGACGGAACACTGAACAGACTGGACGGCGCCATCGAACGTTCACAGGACATCATTTCGCGTCTCCAGCAAAGCTCCATGCAGCTTGCAGAAGAAATAAACGCAATGGTGGTTTCCATGCAGTATCAGGATATTAACAGACAGCGCATTGAACACGTTATAGACCCTCTGGATATAATGAAGAACGATCTGGATACCATCGCGGCAGGGCTGAAAAACATAACGGAACCGGGCAACAGGCTGAACGTGAGAGAGCTTACGGAGCATCTGAACAGAATATACACAATGGAATCGGAACGGGCGCTGATAAACACCGGCTCCGCAGGAAAACCTGCAAAAGGCACCGGAAGACACAGACCCGACGACAATGTTGAACTTTTTTAAATCATTGAGGTGACTTATGAACATACAACTTGACAAGACAGAGAACACAGGGAACGCAGTCATGACCCTTTCAGGCGACATGACGGTTGAACACGCGGCAGAGCTGTGTTCCGCCCTGAAAGAGGCGGCAGAACAGCAGTTGGACGTTGACGTTCAGGTTGAAGAAATAGAAAGCGTTGATATGACTTTTTTTCAGCTTATGTGCAGCGCACACAGAACCTTTACAGCGAACGACAGGCAATTCGTTCTGAAACAGGGAAAAAACAGTCTGCTTTCAAAAGGTGCGGCATCCGGCTTTATCCGCCACAAAGGATGCTCAAGGGATAAATTCCACACATGCACAATGGTAATGGAGAACTGATATGGCAAAGACAATACTCACAGTGGACGACTCCGCCAGCATCAGACAGATGGTAAAATTTACGCTTACTAAAGAAGGATATAACATAATCGAGGCATCAGACGGCAAGGATGCGCTCGCAAAAACAGGCGGCTCGAAGATCGACATGGTGGTAACCGACCTCAACATGCCCAACATGGACGGCATCACCCTGATAAAAGAGCTTCGGGCTAAGCCTGAATTTCGCTTCACCCCGATAATAATGCTCACCACAGAGTCGCAGGACTCTAAAAAGATGGAGGGCAAGGCGGCGGGAGCAACAGGCTGGATAGTGAAACCTTTTCAGCCGGAACAGCTCGTTACGGTTACAAAAAAAGTTCTGGGGTGACATATGTCAGCAGACGTGCATCAGGAAGTATTCATTCAGGAGGCGACTGAACTTCTTCAGGAACTGGAAGAGTCGCTGCTTGAGCTGGACGACAACCGTGAAGACATGGAGCTTGTTGCGCGGGTATTCCGCGCCATGCACACCATCAAAGGTTCCGGCGCCATGTTCGGCTTTGAGAACATAGCCGCTCTGGTGCACAGCATAGAAACGTCGTACGATCTGGTGCGCAACGGCAAACTCGGCATAACCAAGCCCATGCTGGACTACTCGCTGAAAGCGTGCGACATCATAAAGGAGATGCTGACAGATCCGGCGATGAAGGCAGATTCACCCCTTGCGCTGGAGATATCTGCATTTTTCACGGAAACAGGCGGTCAGGCACCGGCTAAAAAAGTGCACGAACCCGTCTCAAAAGAGGCACTGCTGGTCAGACAGAACCTCACAACCTTCCGTATCACTTTCAAACCGTCACCTGAAATACTCCTTTACGGCTCAAACCCTGAGCTTCTGGTGAAAGAGGTGGCGGCGCTCGGCGAGGCAAGCGTCTCGGCACTGACGACCCACATGCCCGACCTAAACAGCATAGAACCGGAGAAATGCTATACATACTGGGAGATAATCCTTACCACTGACAAATCAGAGAATGATGTCCGCGATGTCTTTATCTTCGTTCAGGACGAAAGTGAGATAAATATCAACATCATAGACGATTTCACCGGAGGCGGCGACAATCTGAAACGGATCGGTGAAATACTCCTTGAAAAGGGAGATATCAACAATGAAGACCTGACGGCGCTCATGGACGAACGCAAGCTCATCGGCGAGGTCATGGTTGAAAAGGGACTGGTTTCACAGGACGCTCTGGACGCGGCTCTTACAGAGCAGCAGCACGTCCGCCAGATACGCGAACAGAAAGCGGCGGCAGAGAACATCTCCTCCGTTCGGGTGCCTTCCGAAAAACTGGACTTCCTCGTCGATCTCGTTGGCGAGCTTGTAACAGTACAGGCAAGACTGAGCCAGATAGCCGTTAAAGAGAACAATCAGGAAATGCTCAAGGTCGCCGAAGAAGTGGAAAGACTCGTATGGGAACTGCGGGACAACACCATGAGCATCCGTATGCTTGAAATAGGCTCAACGTTCAGCAAATTCAAAAGGCTGGTGCGCGACCTCTCCGCTGAACTGGGCAAGGAGATAGAGCTTGTCACCCACGGCGGAGAAACGGAGATAGACAAAACTGTCATAGAAAAGCTGGGCGACCCGCTGGTGCACCTTATCCGCAACAGTATTGACCACGGCATCGAAACGCCGCAGGAACGCATCGCGGCAGGCAAAGAGGAGAAAGGACACATCATCCTTTCCGCAAATCATTCAGGCGACAGTGTTTTAATTGAGATATCCGACGACGGCAAAGGTATCGACAAAGCAGCCGTTCTTAAAAAGGCGAAAGCGAAAGGGCTGGTGTCAGAGGGCACGGAACTTTCTGACAAGGATGTGTTCGACCTTATCTTCGCTCCCGGATTTTCCACCGCAGAAAAAGTTTCCAGCGTATCCGGCAGAGGCGTGGGGATGGACGTTGTGCGCAGGAATATAGAAGCTCTGCGCGGCACCATAGATATCGCCAGCGTTCAGGGCAAAGGCACGAACATAACCCTTAAACTGCCGCTGACACTCGCAATCATAGACGGACTTCTGGTGGTTATAGACGATCAGTTTTTCATAATTCCTCTTTCCATAGTAAATGAATGTATCGAGTTTAACGAAGCGGCACACAGAAGCAGTTCAGGACGGCGGATTATCATGGTCCGAAACGAACTGATACCATACATCCACCTGCGCAGCTTTTTCAACATACAGAGCGAAGCGCCTGAAATTCAGCAGATAGTGATAATCGAGTTGGACGGCAGACGTGTTGGCTTTGTAGTTGACAGCGTGGTAGGAGACCATCAGACGGTCATAAAATCACTTGGCAAGGCTTTCAAAGACATAGAGTGCATATCAGGCGCGTCCGTTCTGGGCGACGGTTCCGTAGCGCTCATTGTGGACGTTCAGAAAATATACACAGGAATCGAATAATTTTTATCGGGGGCAAACATGCTGAAGAATCTCAAACTTGGAATGAAGCTGTTCATCGGCTTCGGGTTACTCATCGTCCTCATTCTCCTATCAGGATACATGGGGTTCAGCGGACTGAAAAACGTTCAGAACCGTGCAACAAACAGCAACGATCTGAACCGGATTGAAAAGCTCGTTCTGGAATCCAGACAGCAGGAGAAAAACTTTATACTGCGCAAGGATTTCTCTGCGGCAGAGCTTTTGAACAAAAAAGCGCAGGAGATAACCGCCACTGCCACGGCTCTTAAAGACCGCTTTCAGGATCCTGTGAACAAAAAACAGATGGACGACATAATGTCGAATGCAGACTCATACATCAAATCTTTCGACAAATATGTCGCCCTTGAAAAAGACAAAATAGCCCTTATGGGTGACGTGAACAGTCATTCAGCAGAGGCTATAAAGCTCTCCGACAGAGCGATGGCAACATACAACTCTTTAGAAGCCCAGAAGGTCATCAGTGAATTTCTGAAGGTCAGGCTTGCCGGAAAAGAGTTTATAATCTCCCACAAAGACGAATACTTACAGCAGTATGAGGATAACTTCGAGCAGACTGCCGAAACAGCACGCGCGCTTTCGGTTCAGCACCCCGGCGAACTGACATCCAGTCTTGTAAAGCAGCTCGGCGAATACAAGACCGCCATCGACTCATACTTTGTAAAGACAAAGGAACAGATAGAGATAGAAAAGACACTTATCGAGAACGCCCGTTCTGCAATGGAAGTCGTATCCCTGACTGTTGATGATCAGAAGGAAAAAATGATGAGCGAGATAGCAAGCGCTATAACTATGATAGTTATTTTCGCAGTTGTCGGGATAGCGCTGGGACTTTTCATAGGATTTCTGCTCACAAAAGCCATAACTGGTCCTCTTTTCAAGGGTGTAAACTTTGCTTTACAGCTCTCAGACGGTAATCTTGACGCGCAGCTTGACGTAAACCAGAAAGACGAGGTCGGACAGCTTGCGAACGCTCTTAGGGATATGGTTGGAAAACTCAGAAGCATAATCACCGACGTGCGCACTTCCGCAGACAACGTTGCCTCAGGTTCAAGGGAACTCTCAAGCGCGGCGCAGGATATGTCGCAGGGCGCAACAGAACAGGCGGCAAGCGCGGAAGAGGCATCGGCATCCATGGAAGAAATGGCTTCCAACATCAACCAAAACGCAGATAATGCACTGCAAACCGAAAAAATAGCTCTGAAAGCGGCTGGCGATGCCAAAGAGGGCGGAGAGGCAGTTCAGCAGACTGTCAAAGCCATGAAAGAGATAGCGGACAAGATTTCCATCATTGAAGAGATAGCGCGCCAGACAAACCTTCTCGCGCTCAACGCGGCTATAGAGGCGGCAAGAGCTGGCGAGCACGGAAAAGGCTTCGCGGTTGTCGCCGCGGAGGTTCGCAAACTCGCAGAACGCAGTCAGGAAGCGGCTGGCGAAATAAGCGAGCTTTCGTCTTCAAGCGTGGCGATAGCCGAGCGCGCGGGGCAGCTTCTCAGCCAGATACTGCCGGATATACAGAAAACGGCTGAACTGGTTCAGGAGATAACCGCGGGCAGCAGCGAAATGCGTACAGGCGGCGAACAGATAAACACTGCTATCCAGCAGCTCGATCAGGTTATCCAGCGCAACGCGGGCGCATCCGAAGAGATGGCGGCAACGGCGGAAGAACTTTCCAGCCAGTCCGAGGCACTTCAGCACGCGGTATCCTTCTTTAAAATGAAGGGGGACACAAACTTCAGCGCCAAATACGCATCGCTGACAAAGAAGGCGGTAAAACCTGCACTGACAGCGAAACATATAGAAAAGCCGACCATGAGCGCCAATAAATCCGCAGGCAAAAAGGACGGAGAAGGGATACATCTCGACCTTTCCGACGGTAAAAAGGATAACCTCGACCTAGATTTTGAAAGTTTCTGACAGGGGGAGAACCATGGAAGAGAACACAGCCGTAAAAAACGGCACCTCATGTCAGGTTCTGACATTCAGACTGGCGGAAGAGGTCTACGGAGTTGACATCATGTCAGTCCGCGAGGTTATGGATTTCGCGGGCGTAACAAAGGTTCCCCATACTCCTGATTTCATGGTGGGGGTAATAAACCTTCGCGGGAATGTGGTGCCTGTCGTTGACCTGAAAAAGAAATTCCGCATGGGCGCAACGGAACGCAGTGTAAACACGTGCATCATAATCGTTGAAATGCAGATAGATGGCGAATCCACCATTCTCGGCGCACTGGCGGATTCCGTGCAGGAGGTTGTGGAGTTCGAAGACAGTGTTATCGAGGATGCGCCAAGAATCGGCACACAGCTCAACACCGCCTTCATCGCCGGAATGGCGAAGCGCGAAAGCGGGTTTGTGATAATTTTAAACGTTAACGCCGTATTCTCCATGAACGAGCTGTCTGCCATAGCACAGCCGGCTGCGGAAGAACACGCGGAGTAGGTTACGGAAAATGGATGCGGAACTGCACTGCGATATTTACAGCCAGAAACTGACATCCGATGAATTTGGCATTATCCAAACATATATACAAGACAAGTGCGGAATAAGACTGCCTTTGACCAAAAAAGATATGGTCGAAGGCAGACTCCGCAAGCGACTCAAAGCTCTTCACCTTTCGACATACGGGGAATACATTGCGCTGGTTTTCAACAGCGCAGACCCCGGTGCCGAAAGGGAACAGATGAACCTCATCGACACCATCACAACAAACAAAACAGACTTTTTCAGAGAACCGAATCATTTTGAATTTCTGACTGAAAGGCTTCTGCCACAACTGGAAAAGAACGGGCTGGGCACTGAACGCACACTTAACGTGTGGAGCAGCGCCTGTTCAACTGGTGAGGAACCGTACACCCTTGCCATGGTTCTTGCGGAACATTTCGGGCTTAAAGGCAATTTCCGCGTATATGCCAGCGACATAAGCTATTCCGTTCTGGAACGGGCTGTTAAAGCCGTTTACACAACAGAAAAAGTGTCCGATATACCTGATCAGTTTAAGAAAAAATATATGCTCCGATCAAAGGATTCCGCATCGGGACTCGTACGCATAAAGCCTGAACTGAGGCAAAAGGTCTCTTTCGGCAGGCTTAACCTTATGAACGAAAGTTACAACCTTCCTGTTGAAATGAACGTGGTTTTTTGCAGGAATGTGATAATATATTTTAATCATCAGACCCAGTATGAAATAATAGGGAAAATATGCAGTAACATGGTGCGCGGCGGATATCTGTTTCTCGGACATTCCGAATCCGTGCACGGGATGGAACTGCCTCTGAATACGGTGGCACCCACTGTTTTTTTCAGGATATGATATGATTAACCAAGCCGACAGCCTGTATCTAAAACCGGGCGAAATTTTTTATGCAGATACGCCTATGGTTGTAAACACAGTGCTCGGCTCCTGCGTAAGCATCACCATGTTCGTCCGCAGGCTGGGTATAGGCATGATGAGCCACTGTATGCTCCCCTCCTCCACAGAAGCCCTTAAACGCGGGGAGGATATTATGAAATACGTTGACTGCGCTGTTTTGTATATGAACAAAACAATAATCAATGCAGGCGCGGAAAAGAAAGAGACCGAAGTGAAAATATTCGGCGGGAGCAATATGTTCACAGTTTCCGATGACGACGCAGGGGTGGGAAACAGAAACGTTACCGCCTCGATGACGATTCTCAAAAAACTCGGATACGTCATCACCGCAAGCGACACCGGAGGGCAGTTTACCAGAAAACTTTATTTTTCGCTGGACACAGGAACCGTATACCTTAGAAAAATATCAAAAATTCAGGGGTTATAAAATGGGCAGATTAAAAGTGCTGGTTGTCGATGATTCCGCAGTTGTGCGGCAGGTGCTTACCGAGATACTGCTGTCCGACTCTGCGATAGAAACTGTTGCCGCCTGCCAGGACCCTTTTGCAGCGGCGGAAAAAATGAAAACCTTCGTGCCGGACGTCATAACTCTGGACGTTGAAATGCCCCGTATGGACGGCATAACCTTTCTGAAAAAACTCATGTGCCAGCATCCGATTCCCGTGGTCATGTGCTCCAGTCTTACGGAAGAGAACTCCGCCACCGCCCTTAAAGCTATTGAATACGGTGCGGTGGATATCATACAAAAGCCAAAATCAGGAACAAAGGCATTCCTTGAGGAATCGAGAATAATGGTATGCGACGCGGTTAAGGCGGCGGCAAAGGTGAAAGTGAACCGGATGTGCAACGTATTCCGCGAGATACCGCCGAAACTCACAGCCGACGCCGTGCTTGAGGCGCCCACAGGACACGCCATGATAAAAACCACTGAAAAGGTCATTCTTGTCGGTGCGTCCACAGGGGGTACAGAGGCGCTGAGCGTATTTCTGCAGGGACTACCTGCGGACAGCCCCGGAGTTGTGATTGTTCAGCATATGCCGGAAAACTTCACAGCCTCGTTTGCAAACAGGCTGAACGGGCTTTGCCGAGTCACCGTTAAACAGGCGGACGACAACGATACCGTCCTGCCCGGCAGGGTGCTCATAGCCCCAGGCAACAGGCACATGCTAATAAAACGGAGCGGAGCGAGATATTACGTTGAAATAAAAGACGGACCTCTTGTCAGCAGACACAGACCCTCTGTTGACGTTCTTTTCCGCAGCGGCGCACGATATGTCGGCAAAAACGCTGTGGGTGTCATTCTGACCGGAATGGGCGACGACGGCGCAAAGGGTATGAAAGAGATGAAGGATGCCGGCGCTTACAACATCGCGCAGGATGAAAAAACCAGCGTTGTCTTCGGTATGCCGAAAATGGCTATCGAGGCGGGCGCAGCCGACATTGTTCTCCCTCTGGAAAATATATCCGGCGCTGTTCTGAAGCAATGCGCCGCATGGTGATAATATGCTCCATCTGCTGAATGATTCCGCCACTGTAATAATAGCTGCGATAACCCTTTCGTTCACCTTCCTGTTCATATACTACAGTGAGGGAAAGCGCTATCTGCTGCTCTGGAGCATCGGATGGGGTATAAACTCCATCTCTGTACTTTTCCGCACCCTCCCCATGGTTTCCCCAGGGCTGGATCATTTCATCATCCTGTCGATGGCGTTGAACTACGCCAGCAGCATTTTCATAGGTCTGGGCGTTTATCATTTCGTATACGGCAAAATTCCATCGCTTAAACTGTCCGCTCTGATGCTGACCGTCACACTGCTACCCGGATTCATACGCCTTGACGATCCGGAACACGCATTAATCGTTATAGTCTACACTTTTGCAGGTTCGGTTTTCGCAATGTCCGGTCTGGTGCTGATAAGAAAGGTAAAAGGCATCGGCAGTAAAGTTGCAGGAACATCTTTCATCGCGTGGAGCGTTATGATGTTCATAGTGATCATCTTGCACAAAGATGCTGATATTGCATACGAAAGTATGCAGTTGACTGTGTTTCTCACTTTGTTATCCGCCCTTGGCATAGTTATGATGCACTTCGAAAAGATGCGTTCTGATCTGGACAGCACAAACAGTATTCTCAGGCAGCTTTCGGAAACCAACAGGGACATAGTTTTCTCATTAAAACTAAGACCGCGCCCGCAGATAGAATACATAAGCATGTCCTCCCTGCGCCTGACCGGCTTTTCCCCGGAAGAGCTTATAAACAATCCTGAAAGACTCGAAGCTATACTGGACAACGACAGAGTGAAGGAACTAAGGAAGATAGCCGACGGACATGATATAAAAAAGAATCTTCGCGATTCATCACGGATAACAACGAAAAACGGTACCGTTCTGACGTTCGACCTGAACCAGACAGTGATTTACGGCATGGACGGAAGACCGGAGAGCATCATCGGCATAGCCCGCGACATAACGGAAAAAGCGCAGGAAATGGATCGGCTGGCATCGGAAAAAACATGGTATGAGCTTATCTTCAAACGTTCAGGCATAATGACCATGCTTGTTGACATCGGCACAATGACCATAATAGACACAAATTTTGCAATGAACAGCTTCTATTGCTATCAGCATGACGAAATCCAGAAAATGCACATACGCAGACTGTTCTGCACCGATGAGGACTATCTGGACTTTCTGAACAGCTTTGACGAAGGATTACCTTTCCAGTGCGAAAATCTTATTGCGGACGGAACCGCAGTGCACGTCACGCTCCATTCCTCACCTCTGAAATTCGACGGAAAAAACTACATGTTTGTAACCGTGCTGGACAACACCAGCGAAAGCTATCTCGCATATGAACTTTCCAGCATACGCAGCCTGCACCGATCCATTCTGGAATCACTCAACGAAGGCGTAATAGGAATCAACAGGGAAGGAACTATCTTCTTTATAAATAATTCCGCTGCGGAAAAATTGGGATACCACCCTGATGAACTGCTTTATAAAGACCATCACAGTTCGATCCACTACAAAACTTTTAACGGAGAAACCCACAGCTCGGAATGTGAGATACTCTCCTGCCTTTCAAAAGGCGAAAACATACGCAACAGAAGAGACAGCCTTGTACACAGCGACGGACATCTGATACCGGTCGTTTATAACTTCAGTACCCTGAGAAACGAAAGCAGCAGCATGGGAGTTCTCATTTTCAGAGATATAACTGAGGAGCTTAAATCCGAGGAGATGATTTTAAGTTCACTGGAAGAGAACAGAGTGCTTCTTAAAGAGCTTCATCACAGAGTAAAAAATAATTTCCAGATGATATGCAGCCTCCTTTCGCTCCATGCGGAAGAACTTGATAACTCACCGGAAAAGGACTTCATAAACGAATGTGTAATGAAGATACTTTCAATGTCGCTCACCCACGAACTGCTGTTTGAAACCAACAGTTTTTCAAAGCTGGGGGCAAAGCTGTATTTCGAAAAGATGCTGGACAACCTGCTTCGCGCCAGCAACATTATGGACGAGATGTCTGTCAGCACTGATATTCAGGACATAAGCCTGACTCTCGACGAAGCTGTGCCCTGCGCACTGATCATAAACGAACTCTTCACAAACTCAGTTAAATACGCAAAATCGGAAGATAAAAAACTGGAAATAGGTATCAGTTTCTTTTTGCAAGGGAATGAAAAAACGCTGATTTTCAGTGACAACGGCTGCGGCATAGGCAGCATAGAGAATTTCGGAAAAGAGACGTCATACGGTCTTATGATAATAAAATCCCTCGCCCGCCAGCTTAAAGGCACGATCAGTTTTGAAAACAGGAACGGTCTGTCAGTAACCCTTAAATATCAATAAAAAATATCTTACGAATGTTTTGGAGCCCTGAATCTCACAGGGCTCCAAAACCTTTTTATTATCTGTTGCGTGTCATAGGTTTAGATGTTCCCACAACATATTTTGATTTCTTAACGGTTTTACTTTTCGTATCGTTGAGATTCATGATCGCATCAACAATACCTGAGCTTGAAGCTCCTAGATTAACCACAAGACCTCCGGTATCTGAGGCTATCTGCGAAACGTCGTTTATCGTATAGCTGGTAGGGATAAGTCCCACAACCTTTATACCCTTTGCATTGAGCGCCGCGAGAGTCTCCGTGTATCCGTGACCGGGATAGTCGGTTTCCACATCAGAGTTATGGAATGAATCATCGGTAACGAGGAAGATGATCTTCTGCGCCTGATCAAGCCATCCGTCACTTGTAGCAAGCTGATACAGAGCCTCAAGCTGTGATTCAGGGCTGTCGTATCCGTTGAGTATACCCAGCGCATTTATGGCATCCACAGATTTACTTGTTATGTAGCTCAGCGCGGAATCATAGCGGAAAGAGTAGTCGTATGATTCGCCGTAAGGATACTGCGGATAGTCAGAGAACGATGCAACACCAACCTGAACATTCGATCCGAGAGTTGAAAGTGCACCGATGATTGATGTTCCGAGGCTCTTGAATGTACCAAGGTCATCATCATAACTTCCGGACACGTCCACAAGGAATACAACATCCGTAAATACAGTCGAACTGGATGTGGGATAAACTTTTACGGTTTCGGTTGCAGTGTTGCCATCCTCATCCGTAACGACAACGCTTACTGTTTTTTCACCGACACTGGAATAGGTGTGGGAAACGAGACTTTCACCGTCAAAAATGTTTCCGTCGCCGAAATCCCAGTAGTATTTCATATTAACGGATGAAGTGTTATCGTCGGTCGCTTTCGCCTTAAAAATATACTTTGACGGATCATCTTCCGTCCTGATACTGGTTATGGACACTTTCGGTGCTCCGCTTTTAACAACGGGAATTGTGAATTTTGTGTTCATATAAGCGGAGAACGTTGAAAGATAGAGATCCAGCTGCCTCACATCATGGGGCAGTACAACCGTAAACTCTGAACCGAAGCTGTCTTCCTTGAAATAGGCATCTTTTGAAAAATCATCGTCACTGAAAGTGGTTTCAGACGACGATTCTCCATATCTCTGTATGCCTCTCGTCCAGTCCGGTGTGCTTGTGAAATTATCCTTGCTGATATAAAGATACTGTCTGTACGCTAGTTCAACGCTTTTGCCTGCGGCAACCGGATCTGAATACTGGAATCGCACATCCGCCTGCGCAGCAAGCATTTCTCCGATCTCGATAAAATAGCCTACGTCGGCATTTTTTCTGGCAACGTCGTCATATCCGGGTGCGTTCGCTGTGAAGGACACTGTAAGCGTATCACCCTCGCCCGCTATTATGGGATCTGTCTTTCCCGTATTGGTGTTATATGCTTCTGTGCCGTTAACTTTGATGATCACAGAACCGACACTGGGGATGGACATGTCCTCAATATTACCATCCTTGACGAAAAATTTGATATCGTCAGGGGCTGTAACCATGTCATATGCATAAGGAATCAGCTTGTTTCCGTATGCAGCTATTGCGAAACCGCTTCCGAAAACTCTTTTTGCGATATTTTTAAGAGCCGCCTTTACGAAATCCTGGCTGGAATCAGCAACCATCTCCATAAGGGCATCGTCCAGATCATAGGTCTCAGCCATTCCATAGAATGATGAAAGTTTCTTGACCCAGAAGGAATAATCGCTGACGTCTTTCTTTGTGAAGGCTATAAGGCAATTAAAAGAAGCGGTACCGCTGTCCAGACTCGCAAGCAGATGCGTTTTTAAAGCTGCAATAGTTCCGCTGTCTTTTGTTTTAATTTTTTTGATAAGATCGTTAAGAGAATCTTCTCCGTATATATCTTTTACGATGGCATCAGCTTTATAAGCGGAATCAGGCAGGCTCCCGAAAAACATCTCAGTGTAGTCTGCAATTCTCTGGATGGTCAGACATATATTGTTGATTTCAGGGTCATCAATACCACCCTGTTCGTTTATCTCTCTGGCAATATATGCGACACCGCCTATGATGGCTGTAGCGTCGCCCACGTTCTCCTGAATAGCGCCTGCAACATCTCCTACCTTATATAAAATCTTTCTAAGTTTGGTAGAGTTCGTATAATCCGCTGTAACGCCAAGCCCTTCCACAAGCAGACCGAAACCTTTTATCGTATTATACCACGCCGCGGCACCCTCTGCTGTTGAAACCTGCAAAAGGTCATCCGCACCACCTCTGACCAACGTAACAGGATACGCTGAATCCGAAGTTGTGTGTATCATCGAAAGATTGATACGGGACTGCTCTGTCGATCTGGCACCTACATAAGGCCAGTCCGCGGAGAAAGTAAGGTTAACAAGCCCCTCCTTTGCTGCCACGGTATCGAAAAGAGTGTCACTGTCTGCATATGCGGTATAAAATACCGCTTTAGGGTTCGAAACTGTCATAACACCGCTTGCGACATCAGCAGTAAACTGATCATCACTAAGGGAAGCCGCTTTTGCAGTTTTGTATTCAGCAGCTTTATAAAGCACGGATCTCATTTTCGGCGAATTGTTGATCTCCTGAATGATACTGACGGTATACTCTGAAAGAAGAGGATACACCAGCGGATCAAGAGGAGCCGCAGAACCGCTCTCTATATTGGTCTTGATAAGAAGTGTAAGATCATCGAAATACTCTGAGTTTTTGATGATATCCACAGCCGCCTCCTGTCCCTCCGCGCTCATTCCAAGAAGCCCCGGATCCATAAGGACATATGCCACAGCTGTCGTCTCATAACTGATAACTACATCGGTATCCGATGCAAAAACGGGAGCCATCAGAAAAAGTTCATCACCTTTGATAACAGCAACCGTATCTTTCGCCTGACGTTCAACGGTTCCGTTGTCTCCGCTGGACACAGATGAAACAACTTTAAAAGTATCATCTAGCGTCAAACTGACGTCGGAACTCACTGCATAATCAACAGTTTTGTCTGACGTTTCCGGCGACAGGGAAGAGTCGTCACCGGAACCTTTTCCTGAGCTTCCGCCGCAGCCGGTAACCAGCACAGCTGCAACTAATAGAAGAGCATAAACCAACCTCATCGTCAACCTCCTTACACAACATTATCAATCAGCACAAGCCACTATTAAATAGGGACAAAACACTAATGCACTGAATTAATATATTTCAATAACACATATCAATAGTTCATAATCTTATAAGCTGAAATCTAAATTTCTGAAATGTGATTTTTAATGTGATTTTTCGTGAATATTATGTGAACGCAGAAATAAATGACCAAGTTTGATAAGATTTCTGAAATAAACAGTTTTTTAAACACTTACGGCAACAGCAACCCGAAATATTGTCTCTTTATCATTTTGTCATAAGCAAAGGTCTCTTACGAGACCTTTGCTTCCGTATATCTGAAAAAGTCCTCGAACTGATTTACGAACTTTAAGCATTGATGATATTCACCGGCACTGACAGCTGTCGGGTATTCCCTGTCAGCTTTAACTGTAATATCTTTTGAAATGCACATCCGACCGCCTCTGGCATATTCGCAGTTTCCATTTGCGCAAAGTATACGCACAGAACACGGACTCCCATCAGCTCCCCATATTAAGGTTTTGCTTTTACAAACTTTTGAAAGCCTGCGGGCAATCTCCATTCCTTTAAATCTGCGCTCACCGAGAAAAATTTCTCTGAGGCGGGAAACAGAGACTTCATCTGCATAGCCTTCATCAGCAAGATACTGAATCTGTGTGTGCACCTGAGTTTCTGCCGGAGCCATACCGCCGCGCTCCAGAAGTTTAATGAATATATGTGCGGTGACAATACTTCTGACAACAGAGTTGTCGTTTGTGATTTTCTGCAAAGAGGTATTGCCGGATATATCAAGAATCCTTTTCATATCTTCGTCGTTCTGGCAGAGGGAAAGATGTCCTTTCCCGTGTTTCAGAAACAGATAAAACAGCAGAGAGGCACACATAAAACGCTGCATGGGGGCACTGTCACTTCGCAGAACAGTAACGGAATTCTGCATGTTAAGAGCCGCGCTGCCGCAAAGAACTGCCATAGCCGCGGTATTTTCAAGCAGAAGCTGACTGTTGTGCAGATCCTGAAATATCCTCATGCCGTCCCTAACACCGGCAGTCGATGCAAACATCTTCTGGAAAGACGCACTTATAAGCCCTTCGAAGCGCTTGTCTTTTCGTATAAGAGCAGAGGCATATCCGCCGAAAACGGGGTGCTTCTGCGCCGCCTCGATAATAACGTCCGTAACTCTTTTGGTCATATACTGTCTGGAACCGATGATAGCCGTATCCTTAATTTCAAGCACAATGGGTGATGTTGCAAAATTGTCGTCCGCTTTATGAAGCCCAAGTAAAAGTGAAATATGTCTGTAAAGCGGGCGGGAACTATCCAAAATTTTGATTTTTCCCTTGGAATCAGTAAGATCCTCTGCAAGAACGGTATTAACTGAAAACATCTCTTTTCCGCATCTGCGGAGCAGATTTGATACTGAATCTATCCCTTCCGTGCGCAGTTTTTCGCGCAGAACAGACTCTCTTATACCCGTTGTAGCGGAAAAATAGTCGAAGATACTTGAATAGGTCAGAATTTCCATGATAATAACACTCCGTCATTTTTGTGTGTAAGTCATAATATGTGAATCGCGGATAAAAAAGCCAGATAAAATATGTAAATTTCTGTGAAAAAAGAATTAAGATACAATTCGTCTCTTAAACAATTAAATGATTAACCACATGATGCACCTGTTAAATTCACAAAAAGGACAATTATGTCCGGACATTTTTTTCACATAAAAAAAGCTGTAGTTCACACCGCGCAGCGTCTGAAATCAACTTTTTTTATGGAATTTAAATTTTGTAAAGTGTAAAATCAGTCATATCCGGTCTTAAAAACAAGCGGAGAGCATTATTATGGTGAAATTATCCAGATTTTTTACTCTTTTTTGTCTTCTCGCTCTCCCCTCTATGATGCAGGCATGGGCAACGCCCTCTTTCAGTCAGGAGGAAATGAATTTCATAGCTAAAAAGAAGTCTGTCATTATCGGCGTTGTTAATGACAACGAGCCATACTCTTTTTTCCGAGACGGAACCGAAAAGGGGTTCTCTGTTGATTTTCTCCGTATGCTGGAAAAGAAATCCGGGCTTAAATTGACAATACGCATGGGCAACTGGACGGATATCTATAACGCTTTTCTCGCAGGACAGATAGACGTTATAGACGAAATATCATACACGAAGGAGCGGGCGGAAAAGATACTTTTCACAGAACCGTATCACTACAGAAAGACTGTTTTTTTCAAACGGGCAGATGACAGCAGATTTACCGCAGATTCTCCTGCGAACCTGAAAGGCAGGAAAATAGGTGTTGCAAAGGACATTTACTATCTTCCCATACTGCGCGAAGCAGGGCTTGATACTGTAGAATACAGCAACTATGCAGACCTGATGAAATCCCTTGCTTTCGGCTGGACAGACGCCGTTGTCGCCAGCGAGCTTACAGGTAAATTCATAGCCCGCGAAAACAGTCTGCCAAACATAATTTCCGCAGGAAACGCGGGTATAGGCAAATTACAGGACGAAGATTTCAGACTAGGCGTCCGCAGAGATGAACGCATACTTTTTTCCATAATGGAAAAGACGCTGAACTCAATTCCTAAATCAGAAATATCGGATCTGGAAAAATGCTGGGCTACTTTCAGCGGAAGGGAGATCACAAAACCGGATAAAATAAAACTCACTCATGAGGAAGAGCAGTTCATACGTTCTCACTCTGCTTTCTCCGTGGGTCTCATGCCGGACTATTCCCCGTTCAGCTTCGTTTCAAACGGCGAATCTGCCGGGTACACACTCTCACTGCTGGATATGATAAGCAGACAGACGGGAATCACCTTCCTCTATTCCGTTAACAACTGGTCGTCGCTGCTGCACGGTTTCCGCGACGGCAAACTGGACGTTATAGCCGATATCACCTATACGAAAGAACGTGCTGACTACACCCTCTTCACAGACGAATACTTCCGCATCCCGAACGTTGTCTTCATCCGCGACGATTTCGGTTCATATACCGGTCTCGGATCGCTAAAAAACAGGCGGGTCGGGATCATGTCTGAAATATTTTATACAAAAACACTGAACTCTCTTCTTAACAGCCCCGCAAAGGAATACACCTCGCAGGACGAGATGATGCGCGACCTCTCCTTCGGCAGGCTGGACGCAGTTGTAACCGCTCTTAACGCCGGAAACAACATCATAAAGAAATACGCACTGGTAAACCTGAAAATAGCCGGTGCATTCACACCGGAAGGGGTCAGCATGGAGGATCTGCGATTCGGCATAAACCCTAAATATCCGCTGCTGCACTCCATAATAAAGAAGGCAATGGCGGGCATCAGCCCCGAAGACAGGCTCCGGCTTGAAAACCAGTGGATAACAGCAAAGGTGCCCGAAAGCGCCAGCCCGAACCAGCTTTTCACCCGTGAAGAGCTGCTGTATCTGAAAAACAAAAAAGTCATACGCATGTGCGTTGACCCGAACTGGATACCATTCGAACAGCTTAAAGGCGGAAAGACCCACGTCGGCATAGCTGCAGATTTTTTCGCATTGATAAAACCAAAACTCCCCGCCGAGATAGTCATCGTTCCCACAGCGTCTTGGGAGGAGACCATGCTCGCCGTTAAAAGCCGCAAGTGCGACATCCTCTCCCTCGCCATGAAAACACCGGAGAGGATGAAATATCTCAACTTCACAAAGCCATATCTTGTGGTTCCGAACGTTGTTGCAACATCTGTAAACGAACCATTCATCGACGGGCTGGAAAGCGTTATGGACAGAACATTCGGCTCAGTTAAAGGCTATGCCATAACCGAAGTGCTGAAACGCACATATCCGGGACTTAAAATAGTCGAGGTCAAAAACGACGAAGAGGGTATCCGGATGCTCCAGCAGGGCAGGATATACGGATATATAGGCACTATGCCCTCGATCGGCTATCAGATAAGCCAGCAGAAGATAACGGACGTTAAAATATCCGCCAGACTTTCACAGGACTGGGAGATGGGTATCGCCGCAAGAAACGACGAACCGCAGCTTACCGCCATATTCCAGAAACTGATAAACACAATCAGCGAAGACCAGAAAAACCGCATACTGGGCAACTGGCTCAGCATAAGATATGACCAGAGGATCGACTACAGCCTGCTTATCAAGGTTGCGGTGATGGCAATACTCTTCATTGCCGTTATGCTTTACTGGAGCACAAAACTGAAAAGGCTGAACAAAAAACTCACCGAGGCAAACATTCTCCTCCAGGAGCTCAGCGAAAAGGACAGTCTGACAGGACTTTACAACAGACGCTATTTTTCTGCTAACGCCGTTCAGGTGTTCGGCACATGCCGCAGGGAGGGCGTGCGGTTTTCCATGGCTATTCTCGATCTTGATCACTTTAAAAGGATAAACGATACTTACGGGCATCTGACCGGAGATCTCTGCCTGCAAAAGGCTGCATACGTCATTAAATCCCATTTCCAGAGAGAGAACGACACAGCGGCAAGATATGGCGGAGAGGAATTTGCCGTGTACACCACTGGCGGGGAAGAGAATTCACTCAGACAGTACATGGAAACGGTACGAAGCGACATTGAAAAAATATGTGTGGACGTTGACGGCGTATGTATCCGCATGACTGTGAGTATCGGCGTTTTCAGTATTATACCTGACAGCGGAGACACTCTGGACGAAGCCGTGCGCAAAGCGGACGACGCCCTTTATAAAGCCAAGGAAAACGGGAGAAACAGGGTTGAGACCTATTCCGGCTGATCCTCTGCCACGGTTCTGTTGCGTCCGAGCCTCTTCGCGGCATAGAGCCTGTCGTCTGCTTTTCTTATAAGCCCGTCAAGGTTTGCAATGCCCTCGTTTACGCTGGTCACCCCTATGCTGACTGTGCAGCTTATCCTTTCGTTGTTATGCTCCGTCACGGCATATTCAATACTGTGTCTTATCCTTTCCGAAATATCCACGGCATCTTTAAGTCCCGCTCTCGGCAGAAGTATAACGAACTCCTCACCGCCTATGCGGGCGAAAATATCGTCTTTGCGCAGATGTTTAGTAACTGTTGCAGCAACCATAACGAGCACTTTGTCGCCTACTGAATGACCGTATCTGTCGTTAATTTTTTTGAAGAAATCTATATCGAACATGGCAGCGGAAAGTTCCGAGCCGTCTTTTCTGCTGGCGGCAATGAGCTGCGCGCCCTTGTCTTCGAAATACCTTCTGTTGTAAATCCCTGTGAGCGGATCTGTGGTTGCCAGCAGTTTAAGCACCTTATTGGCGTTTTTAAGCTGCACCTCAACCTCGTGTTTCGCCGTCATATCGCAGAAAGCTATCACAACACCGGTAACACTGTCGCCATCTTTAACCGGAGTGGCGATGGCACGCACAGGGAATTTTTCACCGGTCTTCTTAAAAAGCCATGTAACCTCATCTGATTTCATGTTTTTAGCCAGTGAACGGTGGATTATGCAGTCGTCTCTTTCGTATACCCTGCCGTCCTCGTGGTGGTGGTGGAACAGAGCGTGAGTCTCTTTTCCAAGGACTTCGTGCTCTTCGTAACCAAGTATACGCAGCGCCTCCTGATTTATAAACGTGCAGTTGCCGTTGAGATCAACGCCGTAGAGTCCCTCGCCTACGCTGTTGAAAATGAGTTCGCGCTCTTTCAGCCGCTCCATTTCCAGCATCTCCGTCCGGAGCTCTTCTTCTGCCTCCGCAAGACGCGTGACCTCTATGGCGAAAACACTTATTCCTGCTATGCAGCACTGCCCGTCATAGAGGGGCTGGTATCTGTCCTCCCAGTACCTTCCGCCGTAAACCTCCCTTTCCGTAAACCTTTCGCCGGCAAGGGCTCTGTTAAAATTATAACAGGCTCTGTTTCTGGCGTCTTCGCAGCCGATGTAGTCGAGCATACATACACCCTGCTCTATGTCGCAGTTCCAGAGCGCTTTCATGGCATTTTTGTGGCTGACAGTAAAGGAAACATACCTGTATTCCATGTCCAGAGCGAAAATAATAACCCCGTCCGGATCCGTCATAAGCGAACGGAGCAGGATTATATCATTGTCGGTTATCTGTAAACTGATGCAGGTGTCCGGTGATGCTCCGTTTGCTTTCATGACACACCTCAAAAAGATAAAAACAGTCTGCTTGTTAATTAATATTATACCTGAATACAAATTAATCAAGTTGTCAGCTATTTAAAATTTAACAAGGCGGTACTATTCACATCTCAGAATTATAGGATTGTGCAAAGATTTTGCACGAACCGCACTTCCAATCTTCGAAAACACGTCTATATTCTTTATTCAGATAGAACGGAGGGAATATGACCACTTTTGAAAATTTTGACTACTACAACCCCACGAGGATAATCTTCGGAAAAGACACAATCGGTTCCATATCAAAACTGATCCCGAAAGACAAAAAAGTTCTGTTCATTTACGGCGGAGGCTCCATCAAATCCAACGGAGTATACTCTCAGGTGACAGAGGCGATGAAAGAACATACCTGCACGGAGTTTTCAGGCGTTGAGGCGAACCCCCACTATGAAACCCTGAACAAAGCCGTTGAGGCTGTGCGGGAAAACGGAATAGATTTTATACTTGCAGTGGGAGGAGGCTCCGTTATCGACGGTGCGAAATACGTTGCCGCAGCGGCACTGTATGACGGTGACGGCTGGGATATACTTGAGTGGAAACATAAAGTTAAGAAAGCGCTGCCCATAGGCGCTGTGCTGACCCTTCCTGCCACAGGTTCCGAATCCAACGGCGGTTCAGTCATAACGAAGGCCGAAACCCATGAAAAACGCTTCTTCAAATCAGAAGCGGTCTACCCTGTGTTCGCAGTTATGGACTATACCGTAATGACAACACTAAGCGACAGACAGCTTGCTAACGGCATGGTGGACACCTTCGTCCACACGACAGAGCAGTATCTCACCTATCCCACTGACGGTATGGTTCAGGAGGGGTATGCGGAGGTGCTTCTGCGCAATGTTGCCGCACTTGCTAAAGACTGGGAAAACAGACGCACCGAAAGCTGGCAGAAAAACCTGATGTGGACTTCCAATCAGGCGCTTAACGGACTTATCGGACTTGGTGTTCCGCAGGACTGGGCAACACATATGATAGGTCACGAACTGACCGCCCTTTACGGGCTGGATCACGGACAGACGCTGGCAATTATTCTGCCTGCCGTTCTGCGCCAGATGCGTCTTCAAAAATCAAAAAAACTGCTGAAAATGGGCAAAAACGTTTTCGGACTGGAAGGCGCGGCTTTAACTGAGGAACACACTATTGAAAAGATAGAGGAACTCTTCCGCAGTATCGGCGTTAAGCTGACGCTGAGCGAATACGGTATAAAAGCCGACGTTGAAGCCGTTGTGAACGCGCTGAAAAGCCACGGCATGACAGCCCTCGGCGAAACGGGAGCTATCACACCCGACGTTTCCTCCTGCATCCTGCAAAGAGCACTTTGATAGTTACGCTGTCTTAAACTTGCTTTTTAGAACCAAGCATATCAAGGCGGAGGAAGAAAAAGCGGCTGAGTGTACATAAACAAGTACATGATGACGGTTTTTCTTCCGACAACGCCGAGATGCGAAGCGTTATAAAAGGCAACAAATAACTTTACGAATCGCCAGCCAATCTGTATTATACCCCCATGAACAACAATGATATACTTCGCCGCATCCGCTATGCCATGAACCTTAACGATAATAAAATCCTGAAAATACTGGATATGGGAGGTCATCCCATTAAACGTGAAGACATCCCCGCAATCATGTCCAAAGAGGAAGACCAGGACTATCAGGAAACCTCCGACGAGATTCTGAACGCCTTTCTGGACGGCTTCATAACATACAAAAGGGGCGTTAAAGATGAGAAATAACGACATAGTGAAAAAACTGCGCGTGGCGCTGGAACTGAAAGATACAGACATCATAGAAATATTCGAAATTGGCGGCGTGAAAATTACAAAATCAGAAGTGTCCGCATACTTCCGCAGACCCGATCACCGCAATTTCCAGGCGCTTGGCGACCAGCACATGAGGAAATTTCTCAACGGTCTCACAAAAAAATATCGCGACTGATGAGCGCATAAATCCAACAAAACAGAACGACGTTTTCAATACATCTAAAAAATCCCTTTTTCATCCTCTCAGCTATTTACAAATATCTGTTTTGAGCAATATTAAAAAATAGCATAACATCCATTCAGGTTTTAAAACATCATTAGGCGCAAAGGCTGGGCTATGGCGCATAAATATCTTGCAATTAAAGAAAATCTGACTGAAATTAGCATTTCGGAACAAATATCTGAGGTAAAAAATGAGCAGAGTATTGGAAAAAACACAGCTTTCCCGCGACGTGTTTCAGCTTGTGCTTGAAGCACCGGAAATAGCGCGTGAACGGCGTGCGGGACAGTTCGTCATTTTGCAGGCGGACAGCGATTACAGCGAGAGGATTCCCCTCACCATAGCCGATGCCGACGAAACGGTCGGCAGCATAACGGTCATTTTTCAGGTAGTGGGCAAATCCACGCTGAAACTGGCACAGCTTAATGCGGGAGATGTTGTGGAGAATGTTCTGGGACCTCTGGGGATGCCAACGCATATTGAAAAGGTCGGCACGGTGGTCTGTGTCGGCGGCGGAATTGGTGTTGCACCCCTGCATCCAATTGCGCAGGCGATGAAAAAAGCGGGCAACAGGGTGATAATCATAATGGGCGCGAGAACTAAGGAACTTCTCATCCTTGAGGACGAAATGCGCGCCATAGCGGACGAGTTCATCGTCTGCACAGACGACGGCTCATACGGACGCAAAGACCTCGTTACAGTCCCGCTGAAAGAGATATGCGAAAAGGGCGGCGTTGACCTTGCTGTTGCCATCGGTCCCGCAATAATGATGAAATTCTGCGCGGAGACAACCCGTCCGTTCGGCGTTAAAACGTTTGCGTCGCTGAATACCATTATGGTGGACGGCACGGGGATGTGCGGCGGATGCCGTGTCACCGTCGGCGGAAAAACAAAATTCGTATGCGTTGACGGACCGGAATTTGATGCCCACGAGGTCGATTTCGACAACATGATGCTCCGCCAGCGCTCTTACAAGCCGCAGGAGCAGGAGGCAAACCACAAATGCCGTCTTCAGCAGGCGGTGGACGAACTTCAGGAGCATAAATAATGTCATACATACCCGCAGAGAAACTGCGCGATGAGGCGCGGGAACTCATAGAAAAAATTGATTTTTCAGCACTGAAACCTAAGGACAGACTCGCCATCCCCATGCAGGAGATGCCCGCGCAGGAACCTTCCGTCCGTGCGAAAAACATACAGGAAGTCGCCATAGGTTACTTTGAGGAGCAGGTCAGACTTGAGGCGGAAAGATGCCTCCAGTGCAAAAACGCACCCTGCATAAAGGGGTGTCCTGTTGCAATCGACATCCCCGGATTCATCAAAGCCGCAGCAGAGGGCGATTATCAGAAATCCGTGAACATCATCAAAAATAACAGTATGCTCCCCGCAATCTGCGGACGCGTCTGCCCGCAGGAGACACAGTGCATGGCGGAATGTACAGTGGGCAAATCGCTGAAAGACATGGATAAATCCGTGGCAATCGGACGTATTGAGCGTTTTGTCGCTGACTGGGAGCGGGAACAGGGCAGAATGTCACTGCCGGAGATAGCGCCCGCCACAGGCAAAAAGGTTGCGATAATCGGTTCCGGTCCTGCCGGACTGACAGCGGCTGCGGACGTTCGAAAGGCGGGACACGAGGTCGTGCTTTTCGAGGCTTTTCATAAGCTGGGCGGAGTCATGATATACGGCATCCCCGAATTTCGTCTGCCCAAAGTTATCCTCGACAAAGAGATAGAGAACCTCCTTTCAATGGGGGTCACAATAAAGAAAAACTTCCTCGTGGGACGCACCAGAAAACTGTCCGACCTGCTAGAGAAAGACGGTTTCGACGCAGTGTTCGTCGGCACGGGCGCAGGTCTGCCCAATTTCATGAACATAGAGGGCGAAGGATTGGTGGGCGTTTCGTCTGCAAACGAGTTCCTCACCCGCGCAAATCTTATGAAGGCGTACACTCCCGATAAAGCCGACACGCCTATTTTCACAGGCAAAAAGACAGCCGTTGTGGGCGGCGGGAACGTCGCCATGGATGCGGCGCGTATGGCTCTGCGGGTCGGTGCCGAAGAGGTTTACGTCATCTACCGCAGAACTGAAAAAGAGATGCCCGCACGACGCGAGGAGATAGCCCACGCCAAAGAGGAGGGAATCACCTTCCTGTTCCTCACCAATCCGAAACGTATAATCGGCGACAAGGACGGCAAGGTTACCGGCATAGAATGTCTGAAATACGAGTTGGGTGAACCGGACGATTCCGGCAGACGAAAACCTGTTGAGATAAAGGGCAGTGAATTCGTCCTTGAGATGGACAGCGTTATCATGGCGCTGGGTAACTCTTCAAACCCGCTGATAAGCCATACGACACCTGAGATAAACGTCAACAGGTGGGGCAACATCCTTGCGGACGGCGACCAGAAAACATCAATGGACAGAGTTTACGCAGGCGGGGACATAGTTCTCGGCGCGGCAACTGTGATTCTTGCCATGGGAGAAGGGCGTAAAGCTGCTGAATCGATAAATAAGCTGTTAGCTGAATAACGATATAACGAGACTGCTTCGCCTGCGGCTCGCAAAGACATCTCTGCGAGGACTGAAAGGACGAAGCAGTTTCATTATTTTTATGCTCTGTGCAGTGTCAGAAGGGTTATCTCCGAAGGCACGCCCACGCGCATTGGCGGTCCCCAGTATCCCGTTCCGGTATTGACGTACACCCACATATCCTTATGGCGGTTAAGCCCTTTATAATACTTCTGAAAGAACGGTATAAGCAGACTGAACGGAAAATACTGACCCGCGTGGGTATGTCCGGAAAGCTGTAGATCCACTCCGGCGGCATAAGCGTCGGCATAGCTGTTGGGCTGGTGCGCCAGCATTATCTTTTTCATTCCGGTCGGTACGCCGTCAAACGCCCTCTTCGCACTGGATGCGTGGAGTGCGCCGTAGTGTCTCGTTGAATAGTCGCTCACACCTCCGACGGCTATCTCCGCACCTCTCACTTTTATAATCTCATGGGCGTTTATAAGCGGCTTTGCACCCATCCTCTCAAACTCTTCTATCCAGCCTGGAGCGTCCCAGTAATACTCGTGGTTGCCTGTGACATAATAAACCCCGTGCCTGGCTTTAAGCTCTGCCAGAGGTGCGGTATCGTTTTGCAGATCTTTGACGTGTCCGTCGGCAAAGTCACCTGTCAGCGCCACGATATCCGCGTCAAGAGTGTTCACACGGTTTACCACAGTCTGAGCGAACCTTCGCCCTATTGTAGGTCCAATATGCAGGTCGGACACCTGTGCGATGCGGAATCCCTCGAACTGCTCCGGGAGGTCTTTCACGGGCACCTTAACCTCTTTGACAGACGGTTCCGCGTGCGCCTGTCCGATTCCAAGCACCGTTGAACCAACTGTCAGCACTCCAAGTGTAAGCAGAACGCGGCGCTCCATGTCCACAGTGTCCGTGGGCGGCGCGATAAACCGCCAGATTATTGCACCGACATCAGTTATAACACCGTATGCCGCAAGGAGCGTCACCATTCCGAAAGCTGTGTATGAAACCCAGTTGACAGCTATGAACAGCCAAGCCAGCCCCATTTCGTTTTTGAGCCTCGGCAGGAACATCCTGTCGCCTATGGGTGCAAGCAACTCCAGCAGAAATATAAAAGCCACTATCACCCACGCCAGCACCAAGTGCTCTTTCGCCCACTGCCAGCGGGTGATTATCCTTGAAAATGCGTAAATATTTATAAGGGCGAAAATGCCCAGAACAACTGCAAATCTTATACCCATACATCCCTCTTAATCAAATGTTTATATAATCTTGTCCGGCTGTCCCGTTATTGCAAGACAAATGTAATGATGTATAATAGACGGATGGCAAACGAAAGGGTTCAGATTGTAACAGGCAGATGCAGAGGCTGCGGGGCGTGCGTGACACAGTGCCGCGAATGCGCTATAACACTTTTCACGGATGCGGACAACCGCAAGTTGATACGCATCGATACGGCAAAATGCACCGGATGCGGAAAGTGCATCCCCATATGCCGTTACGGAGCTGTCAGGCAATCTTGAGCAGCTTCGCGACGCACTGCTCAACGTCCTTTGTGCTGGAAAAAAGATTCCCGCATCCGACGTCGCCGAAAGGCTCATAATTTTCCAGATGGTCGATAAGCTCGTGTATCAGCTCAATATCAGAATTTTTATTCTCACAGATAAATCTTATGCTCGCGAACAGCGTATCCGGAAGATCCTGTTCGTTTGACGCTTTAAGCGCCACCTTCAGCAGTTTTTCATATATCATGTCAGCACCTCTACCGCACATCTGTTTATAACATTTCGGGCGTATGCCCTGCAATCCAAAAAACACTTGTGAAGTATAGCGCATGAGCATTATTGTTACTATATGATTTTATTAATAGGAGGATGCTTATGTCAGAATTATTTAAACCGATCACCCTGAACGGAGTAACCCTCCGCAACCGCGTCGTCGTACCACCCATGTGCCAATACAGCGCAAGTGACGGTCTTCCGAACGACTGGCACCTGGTCCATTACGGTTCCATAGCCGCGGGCGGCGCAGGCGCAGTTATTATAGAAGCCACCGCAGTTTCGCCTGAAGGGCGCATCAGCCCTTACGACCTCGGTCTCTGGAACGATGAGCAGGCGGACAGATTCGCCCGAATCTTCTCGTTCATAGAGTCGCAGGGCGCAGTTCCAGCCGTACAGATAGCCCATGCAGGCAGAAAAGCCTGTACCGACAAACCGTGGCTGGGCGGCAAACCACTCACAGACTGGACAGACCTGCTGGCTCCCAGCGCAATCCCCTTTGACACCGAATGTCAGACACCTGCGGCAATGACAGTTGCCCAGATACATGAAATGACCGATAGATTCGCAGAATCAGCTATGCGTGCTGTACGTGCCGGAGCACAGATTATAGAACTGCACGCAGCACACGGTTATCTGCTCAGTGAGTTCATCTCGCCAATCTCCAACAAGCGCGAAGATGAATACGGCGGCAGCCTTGAAAACAGGGCGCGCTTCCTCATAGAAACGGTTAAAGCTGTCCAGTCTGCCATAGGCACAGCAGTACCGATATCCGTCCGCATCAGTGCTACGGACTGGCTGCCGGACGGACAGCAGCCGGAGGATTCCGTTAAGCTGGTGAACATGCTCAAACCGCTTGGAGTGGCGCTTATAGACGTTTCCACAGCAGGCGTTGCACTTGCAAAAATACCCGCGGGTTCCGGATTTCAGGTACCATTCGCGGAAAAGATTAAAAAAGAGACAGGCATGACGACCTCCGCCGTGGGGCTTATCACTGAGGCACAGCACGCTGAGAGTATCGTTGCCGAAGGCAAAGCGGACATTGTTATGATAGGCAGAGGACACCTAAAAAATCATCAGTGGACAATACATGCCGCAAGGGAGCTTGGAGCGGAAGCGCCCATCCCGCCGCAATATCTGCGCAGCTACAGATGAAACAAAGCAGGGAGTTTTTAATTCTGCTGTTCGCAACGGTGATGACCATATCGTCGCTGTATGCGCCTCAGCCTGTTCAGCCTATGATTGCGGAGGAGTTCGGGCTGTCCATGTCGCAGGCATCGCTTCTGACCACAGCTACCATGGTTCCCCTTGCCGTTGCGCCCGTCTTCTACGGATATATACTTGAATCGGTTTCCGCCGGACGCGTTCTGCTTTTCTCGCTGGCATTTCTGTCGGTATGCCAGTTCATGTTCTTCTTCTCTAACACTTTCTATCTGCTTGTGGGCGTGCGTTTCCTGCAGGGATGCGCTATCCCTGCCGTCCTGACCGGCATCATGACCTATATTGCCGACACTTCGGAAAAGAGTAATGTTCAGAAGAACATGGCGCTCTATATCTCCGCGACCATCTTCGGAGGGTTCGCAGGACGCTTTTTCTCCGGTCTGATAGCCCACTATGCCGGATGGCGGGTGATGTTCATGATTCTGGGAGTCAGCCTCGCCTTTGCGGTATATCTCATCCGCACACTTCCCGAAAACAAAACAACTCTTGCTAAGATGAACCCTCACGCTGCAATGGAAATACTATCACAGCGGCTTTTCACCATGATTTACATCATGATTTTTTTCATGTTCTTCATGTTCGCTGCAGTGCTCAACTTCATTCCATTCCGCCTGCGCCAGATAAATCCGGACGCGGGGGAACTTCTGATAGGAATAATGTACACAGGCTACATTATGGGCATTGCAATGTCCGTAAACGTCATGAAGATAATAAAACTGCTTGGTTCAGAACTGCGTACTGTGTTCGCCGGACTTACCTCATTCGTTCTGTCGCTGGTGCTGTTCATATCCGGTGATACGCGGCTGATGTTCCTCGGCATGTTCGTTTTCTGCGCCAGCATGTTCCTGTCGCACACCGCGGCTGCCGGTTATGTCAACAAGATAGCCGACAGGCATAAAGGGGTAACAAACGGGCTGTATGTGGCATTTTACTACTCCGGCGGCGCACTCGGCTCAATTCTTCCGGGGCTTATTTACGAGGATTTCGGGTGGCACAGCTTCATACTGTTTCTCGGTGTGCTCATGACCTCCGCAATTTTGACAGGACGCATCGTATTGCGCGGACATATGAGGAGAAACACATGATTCCGCTTTAATTTACACATTATAGTGTGTAAGTTATCTCTATGGAGGACAATATGGCAACAAATCTTGCAATAGACGATGCACTCCTTAAAGAAGCACAGAAGATAAGCGGTATAAAGACCAAAAAAGATACAGTGAATACAGCACTTAAAGAGTTCATACTTAGAAAGAAACAGGAAGAGATACTTGAACTTTTCGGCAGCGTGGACTATGACAGTGATTACGATTACAAAAAACTGAGAAATCGTAAATGAAAGTGCTTGTGGATACTTCCGTACGGTATCTTGCTCTGCGTAAAACACCTAGAGCAGAGAAGGACATTGATGTTGTTTCACGCCTTACTGATGTTATAAAAGACTCCCGTGTTGCAATAATCGGAGCTATCAGACATGAACTGCTCTCCGGAATATCATCCTCTGAAAAATTTGAACAACTGAAAGGCAGGATGCGTTCTTTTGAGGATTTACCTCTTAACACAGAAATATATGAACTTGCGGCTGAGTTTTCTAATGCCTGCCGTATAAACGGTGTCCAAGGCTCTCATACAGATTTTCTTATATGTGCGGTTTCAGCACACTACAACATTCCCGTTTTCACACTGGATAAGGATTTCGAAAGTTACAGACAGCATATTGAATTGAAGCTGTATTGAAAAAAGGCCGCCCCGAATGAGGCAGCCTTTGGAAATTATTTGTTTTCCAGTGAGTCCACTCTGGTTTCAAGGTTTTTAAGGCGTGATCCGAGGCTGAAAAAATATGCACCGAGAAGCACGAAAATAACTGTATAACCTGCGAAAAGATATCCGAAATTACCCATTGTTCTCTCCTATAGCATCAATTCTTCTTGAGAGTGACGCAATGCGCACCCTTTTCAGCATCATAGCGGCATAAAGCACCGAAAACGCAAAGATAGCGAAAAGCATCGCTTTCAGCATGTCGGGGTGCAGACCGCCGCCGCCTTTCTGAACCACGTTGGGGTGGATAGTTCTCCACCAGCGGATCGAAAAGAAGACTATCGGTACGTCGATGAAACCGATAATTCCTATTGCCGCCGCGAACTTAGCCCTTTTGTCCGCTTCCTCGATAAACTTGCGGAGCATGATGTATCCCGCATAGATGAACCACAGGATTGTGGTAGTCGTAAGACGTGGATCCCACGTCCACCATACGCCCCATATGGGTCTTGCCCAGATAGGTCCTGTGATGAGCACTATCGTACAGAACATTATGCCTATCTCCGCGGAGCTTTCCGCTATATCGTCAAACAGGAAATTCTGTTTCACCAGAAACAGGATGCTGAAAACGAACGTTACGAAGAAAGCAAAGAACGCTATCCATGCGGATGCGACGTGGAAATAGAAAATCTTCTGCACGGCGCCCATCATCCGCTCCACGGGAGCGAACATGAAGGCCATATAAAGCGCCGCAATGATAAGCACTATGGCGGCGATATCCAAAGGTTTCTGTAACTTCATATCAATCCTCTACTATAAAATCAAACACAGCGAAAACAACTACCGTAAATATAGCATCAAAACCGGCAAGAAGCTGCATCCATTTAACGGCATCCGCCGGATCGTGTCCGAGAATGTATATATTCAGCGCCTGAACAGACGACAGAATTACCGGAACGATTATGGGCAGAAGCAGAAGGGGCAGCATCACCTCTCTGGTTCTGGTATTCACGGAGATTATTGAAAACAGTGTGCCAAGTATGGCAAAGCCATATGTGCCTAAAAGGAAAATCACTACGGGCATAGCGCCGTATGCGAAGATGTTTACGTTATAAAGAACCATGAAAAGCGGAATGGTGAATATCTCCACCATGGCTATGAAAATGAAATTGCTTATTGCCTTGCCGAAAAATATGGCGCTGCGGTCAACAGGAGCAAGCAGCAGAGCTGAAAAGTTCCCGCCTGTAACTTCACTCATCATGGATTTGTTAAGCCCCAGAATCCCCGCGAAGACGAACGACATCCAGAGGATACCGCCGACCACCTCGTTTTTGAACTGAGAACCGGGTTCAAAGATAAAGCTGAAAACAACCACCGTAAGCACGGAGAAAAGGAGCATGGAGACCACTATCTCCCTTGATTTCAGCTCATGGAGAACGTCTTTGCTGACGATGGCGGAGATTGAACCGAGATATTTCATCTGCTCACCGCCTCAATATAGCGTTCGTCAAACTCCTGCACGCTTATGTTCGCCTTCTGTTCGTTGAACACAAGCTGACCGCCCTTTATTATGGCGAGTCTGGACGCCGCATCATAACCCTGTTTCATGTTGTGGGTCACCATTACGATGGTCTTGTGGTCGTCGAAAAGCTCCATAAGTATGCGTGTAAGGATGTCCGAAGCGTGGGTATCAAGCCCCGTATAGGGTTCGTCCAGAACGACAATCTCAGGGTCGTGCAGAAGCGCTCTTGTAATAGAGAGCCTTTGCAGCATCCCGCGCGAATAGCCGCGCACCTTGTCGTTTCTGCGTTTATAAAGCTCAACCTTGTCCAGAAGCACTTTGATGCGCTCGTCAATGTTCTGTACGTCGTACAGTTTCGCATAGAAGCGCAGGTTTTCAAGCGCCGTCAGCTCGCTGTAAAGGAAGGGCTGATGAGATATCACACCGAACCTGCTGCGGAAACTGTCCTGTAATTTGTTGAGCGGGGTATTTTCGTAAAGAATCTGTCCGCTTGTGGGCGGAGTCATGGTGCAGAGAAGTTTCAGAAAGGTGGATTTGCCCGCGCCGTTGGGTCCGAAAACGCTGACAAATTCTCCTTTATTAAGGGAAACGGACACATCCCGCAATGCGTGGATGTGTCCGTATTTTTTATTTACTTTCTTAAACTCAACCAGAGTTTCAGGCATTCTTCTTTTTCCTGCCGGAAATACCGTAAAGTCCGCCCAATACCATGGTTACACAACCTATCCATATCCATGTGATGAACGGCTGGAATACAGCCTGAATACCGACGTAGTTCTCAGCTTTCGAATAGCTGGCAAGTATAAGGTAAAGATCGCCGTAGAGTTTCGAGCTGATGGCAACCTCTGCGAAAGCCTGCTCGTTCTTCTCATAAAAGCGTCTTTCCGGCGCAAGGGTCATAAGCTCTTTACCGTTCTTATAAACTGTCACGGGCGCATATACGGAAACGTAGTTCTGCATCTCGCGCGCGTTAAGTTCGCCAACCTCAAGAGTGTATCCGCTGAACTCGAACTTTTCGCCGGGAGCAACGGTAACGTCTTTTTTATCGTTATAGAAAGAAGATGCCACAATTCCGTAAGCCATCATAACCACACCTATGTGGATTATCAGACCGCCGTAGTATCTTCTGTTTTTAAGCAGAACATTGGCGCCGCCTTTCTTAACGGTCGTTATAATGGATACAAGGATTGATACCAGAGAAAAAGTGGTAAATCCGAGAAGCATTATAGGCAGAATCTCTTTATGTCCGGCAGCAACAAGAGCACCCATAGCGGCAACCATTGCGATTGTCGAAGGCGCGAGCTTCATGATAAGCTCCTTTCTGTCCATCTTTCCATAGTGCAGAAGCGGAGCTATACCGCCGGCAAGCAGGATAAGGACAAAGAAGGGAGCGGAAACTCTGTTAAAGTAGGGAATACCCACAGTAATCTTGTCGGGCATTACCAGACCGGAAATGATGGGCATCATGGTTCCGACGCCTATAACTATGGTAAGTCCGAGGAACAGCCAGTTTGCGAGGAAAAACATCCCGTCGCGTGAGAAGAAAGTGAAATGGTGCTCCTCTTTGTCTGACAGTTCTTTAAGCATAGGGAACAGATATTTAAGGAATATAGCCGTCGTCAGCGTTATAAACGCCAGGAAGAAATATCCCAGAGATGATTTTGCGAACGTGTGCACGGAATCCAGAACGCCGCTTCTTGTGATGAACGTACCGAACAGGCAGAGCTGGAAAGAGATGAGCGCAAGCATATGCGTCCATATTTTCAGTTTGCCGCGTCTTTCGTAAATCATAGCGGAGTGCAGCAGAGCCGTTGATGTAAGCCAGGGAAGCAGTGAAGCGTTTTCAACAGGGTCCCATGCCCAGTAACCGCCCCAGCCAAGCTCAACATAAGCCCATTCGCCGCCGAGAACGATACCTATCGTAAGGAAAATCCATGTGATAACGGTCCATTTGCGTGTGTCTACAGCCCAGTTTGCGGATACGTCTTTAGTGACAAGCGCAGCAAAGGCGTGTCCGACAGTTATGGTGTATCCCACATATCCAAGGAAAAGGGTGGGCGGGTGATACAGCATACCGGGGTTTTGCAGCAGCGGGTTCATACCCATACCGTCGGCGGGGAAGAAGTCCAGCTCTGCAAAGGGGTTTGTAACGAAAATTGTGAGTATCAGGAAAAAGGTGGATGTCAGCGCCGAAACGGCAAGCACCGCAGACCTGTATTTTGTGTCGTAATTCTTTGTGCGGAAAATTTCTATCACCGCAAAAAGCGTGACAAGCCAGCCCCAGAAAAGGAGCGAACCAGCCTGACCTGCCCACCAGCCGCTTATCTTATAAACAAACGGAAGTTTCGAGTCGGTGTACTGCGCAACATACTCCATTTTGAAATAGCCTGTCGCAAGGGCATAGACCAGAACGCAGGATGCCAGAGAAAAGGCAACCAGCTGACCGATCATGATAGAGTCCGCCAGCTTTGCTGTGGACTTGTTTTGGGTCTGCATGGCATAGGCATACATACCGAATGCGGCGAAGCCGGACAAAAGACCCAGAATCTGAAATAAATTACCTAACTGTCCCATAATTCTCCCTTATTGGTTTTGAATAAAGCACGACCTAACACGTCTTAAACAAGCGTATGTAAATAATAAAAATTATTATTCACAGTTCAGTCTAAGCAGAGACAGGCGATTATGATTTTTGTTCAACTTCGGCTTCATATTTTGACGGACATTTTGTCAGAACTGTTGCCGCGTTAAAAACCTGTTTCTCCGGATCGTATTTTCCTTCGACGATAACGTGTATATCCTCTTTAAAAGTATCGGGGATGATACCGTGATATTCCACTTTCATCGTATCGGGATTACCTTGTATATCCTGAATAGTGAAAAGAAGATACTGATTTTTATAATCCTGTGTGACGGTTCCGGGCAAGACGTTGCCTGTGACCCTCATCCCCTTTGTGTTGTATTTTTCGGGGTTATGGGTAACTTCGTGAACCTCAAGATAATAGACGCTCTCCTGCTTAAAGCTGGACATAAACAGCCAGCCGATAATTCCGGCGAAAACAACGCCTGCAAGAATAAACTTATACGATTTCTTCATTATGACCTCTTTCAGCTTCTTTAAAGCATAGACTATGATGTTAAAAAAAAGTTGCATAATCAAGTAGAAATTTGTAAATATTGCACATGGACAATGTATCTTTTTTCACAGCGTTCCTTGCGGGCGTACTTTCCTTTTTATCACCATGCGTTTTACCGCTGCTCCCCGGATACCTTTCTTTTATGTCCGGCGAATCCATCGAAACCCTTACAACAGGCGATAAAAAGACGGCAAGACTTAAAGTCTTTCTAGGTGCAGTATTTTTTGGCTTAGGCTTCATGCTGGTGTTCATCCTGCTCGGTGCCGGAGCTACAAAAATAGGAATGTTTCTTAAAGAATATAAGCTCATAATCGGAAGGGTTGCGGGTGTGGTAATCATCATACTCGGTCTGCACATGACGGGCATCTTCCGCATCAATAAACTCATGATGCACAAAAAATGGCACTACAGCTCGAAACAGGGCGCTCCGTTTTTTGTAAATGCGTTTCTTCTTGGTGTGGCGTTCGTTTTCGGCTGGACACCCTGCATAGGTCCCATCCTTGCGGGCATTCTGTCACTTGCCGCGGCAAAAGAGACCGTCACCAGCGGCATCATGCTTCTTGCCGTTTTCGGTTTCGGGCTTTGGATACCGTTTCTGCTCTCTGCAATGGCTGTGGGACTTGTATTCTCCACAGTGCGAAAGGCAGGAAAGATAGTTATGGCGGTGGAAAAGATATCAGGCGCACTGCTTATAATAATCGGTGTTCTTATGGCGACGGACAGTATGCAGGCGGTGAGTATCTTCCTTTTCAGGATATTCCCTGCGCTGGGCAATATAAACTACTGATCACCTGACAATGGTATAGGTCACGGTGTCGTCCGCCCAGTCGGACGGGTCCAGCCTGTTCAGTCTGCGGACGAGATCGCTTATCATACCTGTTGAAGAGGCGCTGTAGGTTATAAACATCCCCTCCTGAAATCCAAGGGTAAGAAGGTCGTCCTTCTGCCTTGTGGCGATTATTTTTATCTTCTCCTCGGCGGATTTACCTTTGAATCCCGGAAGGAACTGTGCCGTAAGAACAATTTTACATTCGCTGTCGGGATAGACGTAGGTTTTGTCCTTCTGTGCAAAGTTGCTCCTCTGAACACTGTTCGGCAGAAGCAGCGTTACAGAACCGTCTGAGGCTATGGAGAACAGATAGACGTAGGCGTCCTCCGTTACCCTGTAGCTTATGCTGACAGTATCCCCCTGCTTAACCTGCGCCCTCGACATGGCAAGATCAACGGACAGACCGCTTGTCTTTTCCGGCTGATAAGGTTCCACCACAGCTCTTATACTTACCGAGTATTCGCTGTTGCTTCCCTGCGCAAATCCCTGTGAAATAATGTTATATTTCAGTATACGCCCCTTCACGGACGCATATACGAGGTCTTCGGCAAGCTGGCTGTTATACACCAGAGTTCTGGATTTTATGAATATCCCGCACGCTGTCTCAATGGCGTTCCTGCGGGCATCGTTCAGGGCGCGCATGACTGTCTCTTTCATGGTGTCGGAATCACCCATAACAGAAACACCCTCCGCCTCCACTGTTACTGGATTTTCAGCACAGTTGGCGGAAAGCGCCGCAAAAAGCAGTATGAGAAAGAGAAATCTTTTCATCAGTAAAGTTCCCCGAAACTCTTGTCGTCGACCTTTCCTTTCAGAAAGGCGTCCATAAGTTTGGATTTCACAGGTTTTTTCAGCTCATCCAAGCCTTTGGAAAGCTGTGCGGAGTTAATAAGCCCCTTTTCAAAGAGCGCTTTCAGTTTATTTTTCCCTGTCTCCTCATCCATCAGTCTGGATTTTTCCCAGTTGCGGCTGACTGTGAAATCGCCTGTTCCTATCACCTGCGGATCCTGCTGCTGACCTTTAAGTCTGAAAGCCGCCTTGGCAACGTTGTTTTTTATGTATTCAGATATGTCGTTAATGGTCACCCATACGCCGTTTCCGCCCTTGCCTGTGAGTCCTTCCTTAAAGAAGTGGCTGAACAGACCGGATTTGTATTCGCTGTCATCCTCCCACGACTGCTGATTTGCAGCCGATGAGGTTATTATCACCCTGCCGGAACCGACTGTCTTTATGATGTCCGGAGCAGCCATCATGCCCACTATGGGCTTGCCGCCCTTGGCTACGATGGATTTTCCGCTGCCCGTGAAACATGCGTCCAGAGCCACCAGAACACCCTTCGCGTTTGACGAGTCCACCATATCCTCTATGTAGCTGACCCTGACCGCAGTATCAGACAGCGAATCGGGATCGGAAAGAACGCTGTCGTAGGGAACTATAAGGGCATCCGTAACCTTTTCGCCGGATGTTACAGGAGCGCCGTGACCGGAGAAATAGACATACATGTATCCGTCCCACGTTTTTATCTTTCTGAGTGCGGCTACGATGTTGTTGCGCGTGGCGTTCTCGTTCAGCAGAAGCACGGCATTCTCTTTCGGGATGCCCCCGTATCTTCTGTCTGTCAGTATGTTATATACTTCCTGCGCATCCGAAGAGGCGTATTTCAGCGCGGGTATGTCGCTTCGCCCTTTATAGTCGATACCGATAACCACAGCGTATGCGTCCTCTCTGTAAGGCGGCAGTTCGTTTTCGGCAGGCTGGGGTTCGGCGGCAGGAGCAGGAACCGATGAATAGGTCTGCTGTGCAGGTTTACCCGCGTCAGCAGTTGAGCCGAGCACCACGTCAAAATAGGAAGGGCGTGTACCGCGGATAACGTATAGAGTTATTTTGGCAGCAGGGGACTGCGACCCGATGAACGATACGAACGATTCTGCTGACGTGACAGCCGTTCCGTTCACTTCCGCTATTATGTCGCCAGTATGGATACCCACGGTCTCCGCGGGGCTGTTCGGCAAAACACCGACAACCTCAACACCTGACAGACCGGCTCTGAACCGCGCATTGGACGCTACTATCCTTGTTATCATAAGCTGTTTTTCAGTGCTTAAAGCCTGTATGTTAACTCCCAGATATGCTCCGCTCTGCTGTGCAGCCTGTGCAGTCTGTACAGGCTGTGCCGTCTGCACAGGCGCGGCATATGTCTGACGAACCGGAGCAGCGGCAACAGCGGGCTGTTTCCTGAGATTTGCCGCGTATGCCTGAAGCTCGCCGGAAAGGGCTATCTCTTCGTTCAGTTTTTTAAAGCAGTCGTCCATGGCGGCGGAGAGTGCCTCCGCCATAAGTGTTTTATACGGAATGACCGGAGATACCACCGACCTGCTCTCTTTCACGCTTCTGGCTGTGGTCTCCCAGATGGTCATACGGTTTTTATCGGTAACAGTGACCTTCACGCCGAGGTTAATTCGGTATTTCATTCCGAATCCTGCGGCAACCTGTACTCCTTCGAATGAAAAGTCCTGAATGTCGGCAGATATCAGCGCATCCACGTTATCAGGAAAACTGCCCGGCACAGCCGCCACAGCCGATGTGAACGCAACCGGAAAATACTTTTTCTCCATAATCCTAAGATGTTTTCCGGCGGGTATATTCTCTGTGGCGCTGCCTATGACATAGGACTTAACCAGATTTTCATCGGGCAGCACGATACCCACCCGCATGTTTACCATGTTCACCCTGTCAGGTATCACCGTCGTGTTTTCCACCATGGGGATGTCGATCCGGCTCGCACAGCCGACCATTATAAGCATTGACAATATTAAGAAATATTTAATCGATTTCATCAGTACAGCTCTCCGAATTTTTTCGCGTCTATCTTACCGTTCAGGAATGATTCCAGAAGTTTTGACCTGTCACCGCCAAGCTCGCCGATTGCTTTTGTAAGCTGGGCGGAATCTATGTATCCATGCTCAAATGCGGCGCGCAGCCTCTCCTTTTCCGTTGCTCCGTCGGGAACGTATGGAGATGGTTCAGGGGCTTTCTCCTGAGACTGACCGCGGAGATAGTTATTAACGGCATACGAGTTAAGCATACTGTCCAGCGACTTTATGAAAGCGTCACCCGCTGCTGCGTATAATCGGGCGTTCCAGACCTCCTGCGCCTCTTTTGTGCTTGTGCAGCTGTATTCCACATGGTCTATGGACGAAACAGTGTCGGAGCGGTAAAGTTCCCGTCCGCCGCTGTCCATGAAGTGTATACGGAGGTTCAGTTTAGGCGTCACGCCGCATGTATTAAATCCCCTGACTGTGGTATTAAAATCGAAATCCTGAAGTTCAACGGAGATTATCAGTCCTTTGTCGGACTTTGCAGACTCCAGAACAGCCGTTTCTGTGAAATACTGCGGCAGAATATCCTTTGCTGATTTGTTTATCTGTTTGGCAATAGGCATTATCATGAGCTGCTTAACACCGGAACCGTTGTCTTCGAGCTTTTGAGAAGGGTTATTTTCATCCATAGGCAGATAAGCCGCCTTTATGTTCATTTTCTGCATCACGTGCGCAGCAGGAAGTTTTGATGCGGATACATCCTGATATGGCACTTCATAAGTAAAGGTGCACGAGCAGATAACAATTGATGCGGTTATAAGTGTAATAAGACGGAACATTTCTCACCTATGTTTGTTTACTTAACTGATTTTACCTCCGTCTGTTTAAGAAATAAAGGGGTAGTTTTTATTAATGAGGCTGCTTCGAAAGAACTTAAACATTTTGTCTTCGCAGGGGCTGTTCGCCCGAAGCAACCTGAATTTTACAGATTGCTTCGTCATTTCATTCCTCGCAAAGACGGATATCTTCATCTGGTTTTAGAAGCGAGTAGTTCAAGGAAGGTTTTGTGAAACGAACGAAAGCTGACGACGAAATACGACGGTTATAAAGCCCGATGTTCGGCGGTTAGATGCAAGCAGTACAAGGAAGTGACGACGAGCGGGCTGCGAGCATACATACGGAGTATGTGAGCAGTTTCGAGGAGACACTGACGCAGTAATGCGCCGCATATAGCCGCCGAACTAGGTGGGCATACTGGAGATTAGGGTAAATATGGGTCCCATAAGCCCTATCATGATGACGAGCATAAACACCCCGACAACGCCTATGACTATAGGTTCTATCATTTTGGATATGTTGTTGGCTATGGTATCTACTTTGTAATAGTAATATTCGGCGACGTTGCCGAGCTGGTTGTCAAGGTTTCCTGTCTGCTCGCCGATGCCGACCATACGGGTGATTATTCTGGGGTACATCTTCTGCTCGGAAAGTGCCGCGGAGAACGAACGTCCGCTGGCTATCATATCCCTTGCGGAAGCTATGGAGCGTTTATACACGAGGTTGGGCAGGCTCTCCTCCATTATGTTCAGCGCCGAATAAAGCGGCAGACCCGCGGATATCATAAGCCTGATATATTCCGCTATGAAAGCATAGTTATAGTTCTTAACGATTATCCCGAAAACGGGCAGCTTCGTGATTATCCTGTCCGTGGCAAACCTGTATTCCTCTGATTTTTTCCGCATCATGCCGTTGAGGATAACGACTCCTGTCACAGCCAGAATCAGAAGCAGAATATAGCTCTGCATAAAGTCTGAAAGCCACATGATGAAACGAGTTGTGGGCGGCAGCTCTATGTTGAAAGATTTGAAAGCCTCTATCATCTTTGGCATGACGACAACGAGCCAGAACACCATAACGCCTATCATGGCGACGAACGCAAACGACGGATAGATAAGAGCGGATTTTGTTTTTGTGCGCAGGTCCGACATCTTTTTAAGGTGTTCTGCAGCATTTTTAAGGGTATTGTCGAGCTGTCCTGTCTCTTCGCCTATGCGCACGAGGTTAACAACCATTCCGGTGAACACGTTTTCATATTTTGCCATTGCGCGTGAAAAGGTCATACCAGTCTGCACCCTGTAACTCAGATCGTTCAGCATATCCGCCATGGCGGGGTTTTCGCTGTCAGACGCAAGATCCATCAGACCGGAGTTAACCGGAAGACCCGACTTAACTATCATATGGAGGTTGTCAATAACCTCCACTATTTCGCTGGTTTGTATTTTCTTTTTACGATTCAGAAATCTTGTGTATGATGGAAGTTTGGCAACACCTATCACATTTGAGCCGAGGCTGGCAACGTAACCGTTTATATCCTCTTCATTCTCAACTTCGATTATCTTGGATTTAACCCTGCCGTAAGCATCCAGCAGTCTGATTCTGTATACCTGCATTAGAGCGCAACCCTCAATATTTCTTCAGGGGTGGTGATACCCTTCATCATTTTAAGCAGCCCCGATTCGAGTATCGGAATCATACCCGACTCGACTGCCTTTGTATATATTTTGAGAGGCGACGCTCCGGCGACGATAAGATCGCCAACTTCGTCCGTTATCTCCAGAAGCTCGCTTATGACGCCCCTGCCGGAATATCCTGTATCCTTGCACATTTCGCAGCCTTCGCCGCGCATATACTTAACATCGTATTCCGGCGTTATGCCGTTGCGCGCTAGCATATCTTCCGGGATGCCCATTTTAAGCAGTTCCGAACCTTTTATGGAGGCCTCTTTGCGGCAGAATATGCAGACCTTGCGCACAAGCCGCTGGGCGAGGATTCCGCCCACACCGGAGGCAATCATATAATCATTTATGTTCATTTCCAGAAGTCTGGGTATAGCCGTAACAGCGTCGTTTGTGTGGAGCGTGGAGAGCACAAGGTGACCTGTTATCGCGGCGCGCATAGCCATTTCCGCTGTCTCCTCGTCCCGCATCTCACCAAGCAGGATAACATCAGGATCCTGACGAAGAAACGCGCGCATTGCGCGGGCGAAGGTGTACCCAGCCTTTTCGTTGACCTGCGTCTGTTTTATGAACGGGAATTTGTATTCTATTGGGTCTTCCGCTGTGAGCACCTTGCGCTGGAGCGAGTTTATCTTGCGCAGTGAAGCGTACAAAGTCGTCGTTTTACCGGAACCTGTGGGACCTGTGACAAGAAGTATGCCGTGGGGGCGTGCGAGCTGTTTCTCAAGCCGCACCTGAGTGGGTTTCTCAAAACCAAGGCTGTCAAGATTGAACAGCGATACGTTCTTGCTGAGCACCCTCATAACGATTCCCTCCCCGTGGATGGTGGGGATGGTGGAAACCCTTATGTCGAAGTTCTCGTCGAAAAAGGTATGTGTCATTGAGCCGTCCTGCGGAAGACGCTGTTCGGCGATATCCAGATTTGAAAGAATCTTTATGCGGGACGAAATTGCGTTGTGCAGTTCACTCTGAAAAACGTAAAAGTGACGCAGGATGCCGTCAACCCTGAAAAACACGTGGGTGGCAATGCTCTCCGGCGATATGTGTATATCCGTTGCGCGGGTTATAATGGCGCTGTTGATTATGTGCTCAAGAAGCTGGGGAATCTCCGCGGACGAACCTGAGGCTGTATAGCGCTTAACTATCCTGCTGACCTCCTCCTCAATTGGTTTTTCCAGCAGGAAATAGTTTATCTCTATATTTTTGAGAATTGAGTCCCTGTCGCAGACGTATATCTCCACCTCTTTCCCCGCCTTTCTGCGGAGGATGTCAAGAGTGTTGATGTTGAACGGGTCGGCAACGGCGACAACAAGTTTCTCCGGCTTGTTCTCAAGTGGAATTATCTCAAGCTGCTTCGCGACGCTTTTGTCGAAAAGACGCAGTGAATCCTTTGACGGCGGATGTTCGTTTATGTCTATGTAGGGTCTGCCGGACTGTTTTGCAACAACAAGGGCGATCTCCCGCGGGGAGACGAATGACAGCTCAATGAGTATCTCGCCCAGCAGCCTGTCCCTTATCTTTTTAACTTCGAGAGCAACCTGAATCTGTTCCTCTGTGACATAGCCAAGCTCTTTAAGAAGCTGTCCGACTGTTTTCTTAGACATAGTTCAAACCTCTGAAAGCGGCAGACCGACTTTGTAAATCAATATTTCTGCGATTATAGCAGAAAAATTATTTCTTCACACGCGCAGGATTATAGAATATTATTAACTCTGGCGCGTACAGCCGGATTATGTTATAGATTTTTCTTTTTATCAAGGAGAGATAAAAATGAGATACAGCAGATTTTTCATCCCCACCCTGCGCGAGGTTCCCGCCGAGGCAGAGGTGGTAAGCCATAAACTCATGCTCCGCGCGGGTATGATAAAAAAACTCGCATCCGGCGTGTACAACTATCTTCCGCTGGGGCTTATCGTTATCCGCAAGGTTGAGGATATCGTCCGCAGATGTATGAACGAAGCGGGCGCAATAGAGCTTCTCATGCCCTCCGTCCAGCCCGCCGAACTCTGGAAGGAATCCGGACGCTGGAACTATTACGGAAAAGAACTTCTGCGCATCAAAGACCGTCACGACAGGGAGTTCTGCTACGGTCCCACCCACGAAGAGGTCATCACCGACGTTGTGCGCAGCTTCATCAGCTCATATAAAAACCTGCCTATAAACCTTTATCAGATACAGACAAAATTCCGTGACGAGGTTCGTCCGCGTTTCGGTCTCATGCGCGGACGGGAGTTCATGATGAAAGACGCCTACTCGTTCGACATGGACGACGCAGGCGCAAACATCAGCTATGAGAACATGCGTCAGGCATACTGCCGCATATTCGAGGCGTGCGGACTGAAATACAAAGTGGTGGACGCAGATACTGGCTCCATAGGCGGTTCGTTCTCCCACGAGTTCATGGTGCTTGCAGACACAGGCGAAGACTTCGTTATAAGCTGTGATTCATGCGATTACTCCGCAAACCTTGAAAAAGCGGTATGCGTTGACGAATACACTAAATCCGCTGACGAGCTTAAACCCTCGGAAGACGTGGCGACACCTAAAGCCAAGACTGTTGAGGAGGTGGCAAACTTCCTGAACATCCCTGCCGCTTCCATAGCAAAAACCATGATAGTGCGTGTCGATGACAAACTCGTAGGAATCATGGTGCGCGGCGACCACGAAATGAACATGGCGAAGGTTAAAAACTATTTCAGCGCAACAACCGTTGAGCTGGCAAGCCCCGAAGAGATTGAGGAAGCAACAGGCGGCCCTATGGGATTTTCAGGTCCTGTCGGCATGAAGGTTCCCGTTTACGGCGACTTCGCAGTTGCCGCTATGGTGAACTACTGCGTCGGCGCTAACCTTAAAGAGACCCACACTCTGAACGTCAACCACGGCAGAGATTTCGAATTTGCCGACGTTGACGACTTCCGCAACGCAAACCCAGGCGACAAATGCTGCAAATGCGGAGGAAAATACGTCATAACCAAGGGTATAGAGGTGGGACACATCTTCAAACTCGGCACAAAATACTCCGCAGCAATGAACGCAAACTTCCTCGACAGCGAGGGAAAGAGACAGCCGTTCATCATGGGATGCTACGGAATCGGAGTAACCCGTGTCGCAGCGTCAGCCATAGAACAGAATCACGACGAAAAAGGCATAGTGTGGCCTGTGCAGCTCGCCCCGTTCAAAGTGTGCGTGGTGCCCCTCGCCGTTAAGGACGAGGACGTTATGAAAAATGCGGAAACGATATACAAAATACTGAACGATATGGGGCTTGAACCCCTCTTAGATGACAGGGACGAACGCGCAGGCGTTAAATTCACCGATGCGGAACTGATCGGCATACCCGTCCGCGTCACCATCGGCAAAAAAACGCTGGAAAAAGGCTGCGTTGAAGTAACCGTCAGAAAAACGGGAACAACGGAAGAGGTGCCCGTTGAAAAATGTACAGAAAGAGTGGCTGAACTGATCAAAGAACTGTCATAAACCTGTAAACAAAAATATAACAGCAACTTACGCACGAATTGCCTGATAAGGATAATTTCTTGATATAATCGGCAGTTTCGTGTAAACTTGATAATTAAAATTTTAACGGAGGCGGAATGAAGAAGAAATATACGGTCATGATTTTCGATGAGTCACGGCTCGGCGAAGTTAAAACCCGTAAGTTCAGCGGCAGCGTTGTTGCCGGTGTTCTTGCCTTCAGCGCCGTTTTTGCCGCTGTCTCATGCGTCGGGTTTTACAAACTCAGCGAGATCTCAAAAGAAAAAGAAGTTCTCCTCACCTATAAATCGGAAAACGAAAAACTTAAAAACCAGATAGCAGGCTACGAAAACCAGATGGTCGTCATCAACGACAAACTGGCTTCCGTCGTCGAGCTTGAGGAGAAGGTCAGAGGACTTGCATCGCTCGGCGGTAAAATCTCAAGCGAAAAGAAACAGCTTGCTATGGGCGGCAAGGAACTTGACCCCGTAACAGATATCACCAAAGCCAACGAACAGAAGGACAAGGACTATTTCAAAGACCTTTCCAACACACTTTCAAGCCTCGGCACAGACCTTGAAAAAAGAGCCATGAGCCTTTCGGAACTCGCCGATATACTTGAAAAACAAAAGCTGGTTTTAAGCTCCACTCCATCCATATGGCCCGCAAGCGGATGGATATCCAGCCGTTTCGGTTACAGAATTTCACCCTTCACAGGAAGACGCGTTTTCCACGAGGGACTTGATATCGCCTCTAAATACGGCGCACCCATACGCGCGGCTGCAAAAGGAACCGTTATCTTCTCCGGGCGCAAGAACGGATATGGAAAGGTCGTTATAATTGACCACGGTTTCGGCTATATGACGAAATACGCGCACAACAGCAATAACCTTGTTCAGGCAGGGCAGAAAGTTTCAAAAGGCGACAGAATAGCACTGGTCGGCAACACAGGCAGAAGCACCGGACCCCACGTCCACTACGAAGTGCTTGTTAACGGCGTTCCGGTTAACCCCACGCGCTTCATTGTCGGCGCAAGATAAGAGAATCATCACAAGCCCGCTTCACGCGGGCTTTTTTTTCAGAAAAGCACAATATCTTTAAGCTCAGCAGGGGTCTGTTTCTTCCCTTCCATCAGATAGACTTCTCTTATGAATTTAATCTTTGAAAAACCTCGGTCGAAAGTACAGCCGAGCGTGCCGTATGTTTTACCGGTTTTCAGGTCTGCAATCACAGTTGCCGCCATCATAACAGGCTTTCCGCGTTTCATCAGCAGCCTGTCGGAAGCCACGATATAACGTTTCTCCCCTCCGATATTTATATCCAGGCGAAAACCTTTCATCTCAACTGCATTTATCATCCGTCCGCGCATAAGTCCGCTGTCAGCGTTCAGCATAAACCCTCTGAACGTATCAATGCTATCCGCTGAAGTCATGCCTTTTTTAAATTTTTCAATATCGTCTATATTCAGTTTAAGTGCAAAGCCATCTACATACATTGTCTGCATGGCGTTGAACTTCATGTTCAGAAATTTTTCCGCTTCGAAATCAAGACTTTTAAAGGAGACCTCGTAAGACCCGTAACCCGTCAGCGCGCCGGAATGAACGTCTTTCATCTGAAATACGTTCTCATCGGAACCTTCACTTTTTATAGACGGATGGAAAACAAAGGCGTACAGCAGGAGAATGATCGCAAGAATCAGTATTAAAAGAAAGGAATAACGTTTTATGACAGAATGTTTCATTGTACCTGAAAAGAAAAGAGCGGGCGCAAAGCGCCCGCAGTTGTTATTATCCTGCCATTCCGGCTGCTTCCAAAATATTTATATGAAGATTTTGAAGGTTGGTCGTATCTCCGCCAAACAGACCTCCAAGTGTATCATCATCAGTAGAGGTAACATAGCCTCTGAGAGCAAGCACTGTAAAAAGTTTTGAAAGATCCGCAGACATATTAGCATACACAAAATCAGCGGTACCGTTCATAGAGTCAACGATCTGATTGTAATATGAATCAACGTCTTCCGCATATTTACCATCGATAAGCACAAGGTCGTCGGACTGGCTGTCAGTTTCAGCGGAAATATAGTCGTTAGCAGCCTTGAGATTTTCAAGCATTGCAAGAGCAACCGCTTTCTGGGCAGAAAGTACAGCCTCCGCTTCGGCAGAAGGAGTCAGAAAATCCTCATTCTCCGCTGTGAAGTCATACAAATAAAGATAGTTTGTTTCGCTTTTGATGTTGTATGCGTAAGCATAAGCGATGTTCATTTTAGCAGCTTCAAGCGCCGCCTTCAGCGTGAGCACGTCGCCGTAGTCAACATCGTATGCGGTGCCTCCGAAAGTCATGTTGACCGCAAAGCTGCTGTCAATATTGTCAAGCAGAGCCAGTGATGAATCTATACTGGCAGAAACGCTGCTGTAGTATGAATCTACAAGGCTGCCTTTGATATAATTGGTCGCGTTTGACACGATGGGCATACGATCCTTTCCGTCTGCATCGCGAGTTGTGATGGATGCAACAAGGTCAGTCGCTGTTGCAACGCTTGAGACAGCATAAAGAACCTTGCCTTCGTCGCTCTTCTCAGCTGCCATTTTGTAAAAAGCGTTTACCTTAGCAAGCTCGTCTGAACTTATGGAGCCGTCGGAATTTGCAGTGTCAAGTTCAGCGTTTGCAGCGACAACTATCTCTTCGTCGCTCATGCTGTCGATAACGGCAAGCTCTTCTTCAGTGAAGAGAGTTTTTTCATCAGACGAAAGAACTTCACTGACCTTGTCAGATGAATCTTCGCTGTCGGATGAACTGTCGCCATCCCAGCAACCTGACAGAACCACTGTCAGGGATGCGATAAGCAATAACCATACAATTTTTCTCATTTAATAACCTCCAAAAAACAATAATTTATTCTAAAGAGGTTATGCACCTAAGTCAAGCAAACATGAATACAAATATGTGAATGTTACCAGACAATATTCACAGTCCGCTGAAAATATATGCCACGTTGGTTGTGTTTGTGCCGATAACTCTGCCGCCTGAAACACAATCGCCGTCTGTTGCCGTCCAACTGTCGCCTGCGAACGCATTTCCGGATAGCCGTCTTATCTTGCCTGTTGAAGCGCCCGTTGCTGAATCAGGCGCATCGGAATCAACGTTCAGCTCAAGGGCGAATGCCGCAACACACTCGACGTTGCGCAGCACCACCATGTTAACAGGCAAAGAATTGCCAGCCGTATCGGTGATTGTGCCCCCGGCGAAATACATAAATCCGCCGCGCTGGGTAGTGGCGAGCAGCGCATTTGTTGAAGAAGCAGGAAATATGCCTACTGTCTTGAGTTCGTTGAAAGCAAAGTCAACGTCTGTGTTATCCGTCACATTGGCATCGTTCGGCGCCGCTGAGTTCAGGGTTCCAAAATTGATTATTCCGTTGTTGTCGCTGTCTCCGGCATATCTTCCCATTCTCTCGTAATATCTGTACTGAGCGTTCACAAGAACTGTGGCGTCGGTGACGACCTTTTTCCCTCTGGCGTCTTCTATCATCCCCTGACCTCTTATCACGCCGCCGATAAGCACGCCGATGATAACCAGCACAATAGCAAGCTCGACCAGAGTGAAGCCTTTTTCAGACATTGCGCACCTCATTTATTTATGGACAGAACAAAGACGGGACCCTGTAAGGTATTCTCCGCCGTCAGTTTCCCACCCATTCCGGCGGCGATATTGCGGCAGTGGAAAAGCCCTATGCCAAGCCCGTTCACCTTCCCCGAAAAGAAGGGTTCAAATATCTTTTCGCAGTCGGCAATGGGTGATCCGTTGTCCCTGAACCTCATCACATATGCGTTCGCATCTTCGGATACGTCAACGAAAAGCTCAATGCCGTGCTCCGATATGCTCTTATCATAAAAGTTCTTTATGATATTTTCAATAATAACGGTTAGTCCCCTTTTACGCGCGGTTATCTCTTTGTCGGCAGGGGTATCCGTATGAATGGTCACGCCATAAATTCCGGCGGCATCGACCGCCATCATCATAGGCATAAGTTTTTCAGGAACACTGTCTATCTCCGGCTGGGTACTGTTCAGCGCTGACAGTATCTTGTCCGCCCGTACTTTAAGTCCCGGCAGACTCTTCTGCATATACCTGACGAACCTGCGGTATCCGGCATCGTCGTCCACCTGTGAAAGATTGAACTCAAGCACGTTGACAAACTGTATCAGGTTTTTAACGTCATGATTGATAAACGCCTGCAGCTCAGCGGATTTTCTGAATGCTTTCTGTGCCGCTGTGGTCTGTATGTTAACATCAGCCTTCAAAAGCAGGAAAATGACCTCCACCAGGACTCTGGTGATGAAATCCGACTCGATGAATCTGAACCCCGGCACGATATCGATGTAAACCGTATATTCCGACGTATGAACAAACTTGGTTATGGATTTTTTGTGGGAACCGTTTCTGCGGACGTATTCGACATTGTGATAAAAGAGATAGTACCCGAAATCCGTTATCCCCAGCCTTTTCAGAAAGGGTTCAAGATGGCGCAGAAGCATAACGGGGTCAAAGCCGTCCACCTCGTTCATTTTGATAAGTTCTGAAATTATTCCCAGATATCTGTTTGTGACATAGTTTATTGCATAGTGGGATGTGATTATTATGATTCCGGCGGTAATAATTGCTACGAACACATGGTTAAGCATCTGTTTTTCTGACGAGGTTGAATTTTTTTATAAAATAATAGAGGCTTTCCCGTTTGACGCCAAGAATTTTTGCAGACTGGTAAACGTTGAATCCGGTATCGTTAAGCACGCGCAGAATGATATTTTTCTCCGCAAGTTCCCTGAGCTTCTGCAGCCCGTCGCCTATCTTCACCTGAAACTCGATGCGTTCAACGCCCTGTTTCTGAAGTTCCCTTTCGGTGCTGATGAAAAGTTCCGCCCGTTCAATGGAATAGAAGAGCTGTTCCATCTTGACGGGTTTCACGAGAAAATCGAATACCCCGCGCTCAAGGGCGCTCATTGCGCACTCTTTGGTGCTCTGCCCTGTCAGAACTATTATTTTGCACTGGGAGACGGACAGAAGATGGTCTATAACTTTCAGTCCCTCAACAGGGCTTTGCTCATTCGGCGGCAGACCGAGATCCACCACGGCAACATCGAACGCACCTCTGTCGGTCTCCGAAATCGCCTCAGGAGCGTTAGCAACTTCCGTCACATCATACTTTTTTTCAAGCGCGAAGCAAAGCTGGCTACGGATTGCCTCGTCGTCTTCTACAACTAAAATACGCAACATTTAAACATCAATTCTCTTGAAATAGTTTGACTGCCATAGTATTGTTATTCATGAAATTATTCAGTGCCGAATTATCCAAATCCGCCGAAACAGTAACTGCTAAGGCTGTGGTAATGCAAAAGAAAGGGAAAACTTTCTCTATGCTTAAATATTATACCACGGATGTTGATAATATCCACTATCTTTCAAAGGGGATGCCCTTAAATATCGGCATGAGCTATTTCGACACAGTTGAAGAGACAATCACTCTCCCCCCTGTTAAAGATTCGGAAACGTTCAGAATAATCTCCATGAACAAACTGAAAGAGAACATAGACCCGGCACAGGAATACCTGATGGCGTACAAGGCTAATACGGCTCAGATTCCTGACTCTTCCGGCAACCTCACATATAAGGTTCTGATGGTGCCCTCTTCCGTGCTTTATAACGATTCCGGTCTGAACGACAAAACCATGCAGCAGCTCAATATGTTTACAATATCCGACTTCGCTCTCTGCGCGCTGGTGAATAAATACTTTCCGGATAAGACCGTTTTCCACGCATACGCCGACGAAACGAAGATATGCGTCACCATCTGCATCAACGACTATATAGTTTACACCAGAAACAACCCCACTGAAAAAGGTTCCAACCTTTTAAGCGCATATTACGAATACCTTAACCTGACATACATGTACGCAACGAAGAACCTCCGCATGAAGATAGACAATATCGTATTCTCCGGCAAACTCGCCGACATGCGTGAACTTTCCACCATGTTCTACGAATTTTCAGGTGTGGCTCAGTCCACCCTTATCCCCATGGGCATAGTGGAAAACTGCCCTAACGATATTTTTCAGGAATATCTGATCCCTATCTCCCTTTGTTATCTGGACAGCGCATACGACATGACTCCGCGACAGATAATACAGACTCAGGCAAAAAACTTTGCAACGTCAATCGTAAACAGCGCTGCGCTCGCCTGTGTTCTGGTTCTGCTTCTGATGTCGGCTTCTGCGGTTTTAACACTTTACGACAATAAATCGACAATAACAATGCAGGCTCAGAGCCTCAGCAGAAAGATAAAGAATTATCTGACGGAGGTTTCAGCCGGACACGAAAAGCAGTTTGACCTCCACTATTACCGCACGCTGGAAAAAAGACAGCAGAGCGTATCCAGAGATTTCGGTCTCTTTGCGGAACTGCTTGCCATGGGAGATTATGAGCTGGTGAATTTCGACGCGTCCAAAGACGGCGAAAAAATTGTGGAAATAGGCGGTGTGCTGCATTTCAACAAGCTGGCACAGATGGAAAGTTTCAAGGACAGCCTTCATTACGAGCTTGAAAAAATCAAATCACAGGGCGGCTATACCCTTGAAGATAATACAGCTTTTAAAACCGACGATATGACCGTCACTGTAAAACTTCTATTCAAAAAGGGCGAAGCTGTTCAGCAGCAGGCGGGCGGATGATGTATATCTTTCTGAGGATTTTCAGAAGCTACAAACTGCTCGTCGCTTTAAGCAGTATGATATTCACCCTTTCGCTGCTTCTGATAATGCTCGGCGTTATCAACGGCGCAATGGAAAACAGCATAAGAGACATGCAGAGAACAGCGAACCTTTACAGAGCTGGCGATACAAAGATAAGGCTAAACGGACTTGAAACGGCTCTAAGCTCCGTAAATCTTCCTTATCTGACGCCTGTTGAAGCCAAACGCCTCCTTCTGGAAACGCTGGAAAACTTCCGAACTCTATACGGCGGAAAGATGCTGAATGACATAACAGACAGCGGCGGTTCCTACACTGCCGAACTGGAATTTGAGATAGAACCGACAAACCCCTCACAGATAAGCGCTATAGTTAATTATCTGGAAAACAGCGTAGCTCCTGTCATAACTGTAAAAAAACTTACGTTTCTAAAATCAACGGATAAAAATACAGTGCGCTTTTTAATAAGTGCAAATCAGCCATATTACGGCGGCGTATATGAATATTAAGAAACTGAAACAGCTCCCCGCCGCAAGTCTGATAAAGCTGTCGCTCCCTCTGGCAGTCCTTTTCTGTGTATTTTTTCTGAGGTCTGTGATAGAGTCTTCCATGGAAAGCATAGTATCCGAAAGATTCGGAAAGATGCGGCATGTATTCGATATTTCAATCCCCGAAGAAGACGCTGAATTCACAAAAGCGCTTACAACAGGGAAAAATCCGGAGCCTATTGAGCCTTTCGATATGTCGCACTACCTTGGGAATCCTTTTATTGCAGGTTTTTTCAACCGGATGGTGACGCAGCAGACAACTGCGCAGACCGGATCGGAAGTTTCAGCCGAAATTCAGGCGGAAAAGCCCTCTGCCCCCGAATACGTTGTTTCGGCCGTAATGAACGGCAGAAACAAAAAATGCGCCGTGGTTAACGGCAGGCTTATAAATCAGGGCGAAAATGTTGACAACTACAGCCGCCTCACAGCAGTTGACGATTCAAGAGTTCTGCTGGAGGGTTACTGGGGAAAAAAATGGTATTACGTTCAATATTAACTTTTCTTCTGGCAATTTCACTGGCATCCTGCGCGACTGTTGCGGAAAAGAAACAGGCAGCAGTGATCATGCCCGATTTTTCCAGGGCACAGGCGGTTAAACCGCTCGCGCCTCCTCCTCCGCCTGTAATATCTAAACCGGTAGTAGACAACGACCCTCTTGAAAATGTGTACGTATCAGTGGACGCTGTTGAGCAGAATCTTTCTTCAGTTCTGTACATGATAGCAGCAGAATCAGGGCTGAACCTCATCATCGGACCGGAAGTAAACGTCAGCAAACCCTTCACTCTGACAGTTAAAAACATGCCCGCAAGGGAAGCGTTGGATTCAGTATGCGAAAATGCAGGAATAGCATATTCCGTGACAGGCAGCACACTGAAAATTTCCGCATATGTGGCAAAAACATACAAAATACCTTATACAACCGTGAACGCCGACCAGACATCCACAATCGGCGGCAACATATTCGGTTCCGACTCCACGTCAACCGAACTCAGCGGCGATTACAAGATAGTCTATTCAAAATCCGGCACCATGGCAAACATGCAGCTTAATATCCTCAATGCAGTTTACGGAATGATTTTTCCCGAAGTTGCGGACGAAAACGGGCAGCCGAAATCTGACTCAGGCGATTCCGGCGCAGCGGCAGGTCAGCAGGGCGCGGCATCCGGTTCATCAGACGCGAAAAGCACTTCCGGTGCTAAAGGCGCATCCGGCGCATCCTCTTCCGGTTCCGCATCATCCTCAGGTACCCAGATAAAAAGTTCATACTACAGAGGTCTGCGCGGATACTCTTTCAACAGCCTCACAGGACTTCTCAGGGTATACGCACCTCCTCACGTCGTAAGCATAATAGACGAATACATCAGCCAGACCATAAAGGATGCGTCCAAACAGGTTCTCATTGAAGCGAAGATAATGGAGGTCGTGCTCACAGACTCCAGCGCATACGGAATAAACTGGACAAGTGAAAACGGCAGATACGGAGTAACGCTCATCGGCGACCTGATAGGCTCCCAGACACCCGTAGGCATAGTGCAGTCTTACGACAACCTGTTCCAGTTCATCGCCACACAGGGGCGCATAGAATCTCTCGGCAACCCGCGCATAAGGGTTCTGAACGGTCAGAGTGCAATGATAACATCAGGTCAGCTTAACCCGTTCTGGGAAAAGAAGGTTGACACGGACACAGAGGAAAACACCCAGACGGTGACATACGAACGGTCAACAGTGCTCGACGGCATAACTCTCGGTGTCACGGCAAACGTTATGGAGGACAACAGGATAACGCTCCACATCGTGCCCATCCTTTCCAGCATCGAAGAGATAGCTTACCAGTATGAACTGGACGATCAGGGCAATTCATATTCAGTTGCAAGCTATCCCAAGGTGAATATGAGAGAGGCGGGAACGGTTCTCACTGTACAGAATGGAACAACCATAGTCATGGGCGGACTAATAACCAACAAAGATGTTGTAAACGAGCGCAGGATACCCATTCTGGGCGATATACCAGGTCTCGGTATGCTTTTTAAAGCTCGCTCCACAGAAAAAGAGAAACGGGAACTTGTTATTCTGATAACAACAACCCTGATAGACGGATAGATATGAGCCTGATACTTGACAGCCTTAAAAAAGTGAACAGTACAAAAAAATCCGGCAGCGCGGTGCCTCCGAGCCTGCTGAACCTTAAACCGTCCGGCGGCAGAGGGAAAGGACCCAGAAAATCCCTTCTGGTACTGCTTGCGGTCGCCGTCATAGGTTTTCTGATAGTGCTTTTCATGCCCACAGGCGACAGTAAATATAAAGTCAACGCTGCGGCAGACGTCGCACAGAAAATACCGCAGCCTGCACAGCCGGTGCCGGTATCAAAACCTTCTGAGGAACCAAATCCGAAACCAGCCAAACCTCAGACGGCACCAATGGCACAGTCACCGGAATTTGACCCTACGGCTGCAAACAAACAGCGGCTTGCAGCGATGAACAGTCTGCCGGAAATCAGCAGACCCGCACCTTTGCCGGTTCCTCAGGCGGCTGTCCCCGTTCCTGAAACGCAGCAGCCTGCGCAAACACCCGCACCGGAAACATCACAGCCGCAACAGCAGACTCCTGCCGCAGTTCCGGCGCAGCGAACCAGCCAGCCATTCGTTCTTTCCGGGCGTGCAAAAAAAGAATATGACCGCAAGATAGAATACAACACCCTGACCGCACAGGCATCCTCTGCCCTTCGTTCAGGAAACAACAGGAAAGCTGAGGAATTTTATGCCAAAGCAATGGCAGAAAAGGTTACAAAACCCACCCTCACAGGGCTTCTCACCGCGAAGATACGCCTTGGAAAGCTGAACGAAATTCAGGGGATAATAAATAACAATCCATACACTGCCGACGCTTCCGTAATAAGCGCGGCGGCACTTGAAATGTCGGAAATGGGGTACTCCGATAGGGCGCTAGACCTTCTTTCCGGAAACTCCTCAGGCACAGGCGGAGGTCAGATTTACTACACCGCAGGTATTATTCAGGAGAACACAGGAGACTATGTAAGGGCTGAAACCGCTTACCGCAGAGCTGTACAGCTAAACCCCGGCGACGGCTATTTCCTTTATGCTTTTGCCCGTTCTCTGGACGTTCAGCAGAAATATGATGAAGCGCTGAAAAATTATACGAGACTTGCGGAAATGCCATCCGCCGAAAACGGGCTCAGAACAAACGCCATGCAGCGAGCCTCTGCTATTCAGTCATACCTTGATGCCGCCGACAGAAAAACGAAATAGTCAGGCGCAGAAGCCGTTCTCTTTCATAAACGAAGCCAGCTTTTTGTCATAACCCATTATGTGTTCCACAAGCCATTCCTGCAACAGCACACGGAGTCTTTCCACTATCTCCTCGCTGTGACCGTCGGCAATAAGTGATTTATAACAGGTCATAAGTTCGTCCACCAGTTTTCTGTGGTCGTTGAGATGTTCGTTGAAATCGGGATAACCGTATCTTTTCATCAGATCCTCTTCGGTTCCGAAGTGGAATCTGACATATTTCAGAAGGTAATTCAGTGTTTTAATTGTAATTTCGTGACCGTACAGTTTCTCAAGACTGTCGAAGTAGGAATTGATGTGTTTAAACAGATCCTTATGCTGGGAGTCGATAGTTTCGTTTCCGCTGATAAGGCTGTCACTCCATTCTGCCTTCATGTCTCCTCCAATATTAAATAATAAGAATTGATTATAACGTAAATTTATTAAAAAACTAAATTATTTTTTGTATTTCTTATGGCAGTTTTCACATTTAAGCATCGGAGCATGGTTTCCGTCTTTCGGCCACTCTTTGTGGCAGTCGAAACAGTTGTCACCGCAGCCCTCCTTGTTTGACGAACCGAACTCGAAAAGTTTTTTACTGGCAGGAGTATGACATTTTATACAGGTTGTGAGGGCTATATGGTCTTTGCTCCCTTTCAGCTTGGGGTGGCAGGTCATGCAGTCTCCCGCACATCCTGCGTATACCGTCAGGGCAAACAGTCCCACAAAAATTCCTGCACAGAATCCAAAAGCAGTTCTCCCTTTTCCGTAATTTTCAGTTTTTCCATTTGCCATGTCAGCATCCCTTCCGAAACAAGTTTTTCTATCCGCTCATTAAAAATATTGAGCATATCCCCGTATCTGTATTTTAACGAAGAAAAATCCACTCCGTCAAGCATCCTTAATCCGAAAACGAGTTCCTGTGCCAGCGCATGAACACCTTCAGTTCTATCGGTTTCGGCATATGCTGTCGGATCGGTGATATAGGCTGCAACGTCCGACACCTTTCCGCGAAGCACACGCCCTCCGTCATAATTTTCCAGTGACCACGCCGCGGAACCGAGCCCGTCGTAATCGTTCAGCATCCAGTAACCGATATTGTGCCTGCTCTCATACCCTTTACGTGCGAAATTGGATATCTCATATTTAAGGTATCCGGCTGCCTCAAGCGACCTCTTAACCTCTATGAAAGCCGACTCACAGCAAGGTTCGGCATTTTTCAGATATTCCGTGTCAAAGCTGTAGGAATAGGCGGATACATGCTCCGGTGAAATTGATACAATGTCCTCAAGGGTCTTCATCTGAACTGAATTTTCAACTGACGGTATGTCGAATATCATATCGAGATTAAGCGCAGTATCCGGGCATAACCTGCGGGCTGATTCCGCGGTGCGGAAGATATCGTTCCTTCCGTGTATCCTGCCAAGCAGTTTCAAAACGCTTTCGTCGGTGCTCTGGCATCCGACACTCAGGCGTGAAAATCCGAAGTCTTTCACAACAGACAGAAAATCAGCCGTTAAACTTTCTGGATTAGCTTCAATTGTGGATTCCGTGAAATCTGAACCGACGGCAGAAAACAGCCTGTCCAGAAAAACTGAGAGCAGAACAGGGGACACCGAAGATGGTGTCCCGCCGCCGATATATAAAGTTTCGTATTTTTTTCTTTTGCGCGCCGAAAGGTCTTTAAGAACAGCGTCAAAATACCTCTCGGTCAGGTCGTATGCGTCTGTTGCGGAATAAAACCCGCAGTAGCCGCACTTGTTTTTACAGAACGGAACGTGGACGTATAATCCGCTCACTTGCCGATCGCCGTCCTTATATCTATGATGGATTTAAGAATCTCTTCCAGCTTGTCCGGCGTCACCATGTTGGGACCGTCGGACAGCGCGTTTTCCGGATCTTCATGTGTTTCAAAGAAGAAACCGTCAACACCCACAGCAGCCGCAGCCTTCGCCAGATAGGGAACGTATCCTCTGTCTCCGCCGCTTTTTCCTCCCAGTCCTCCCGGTTTCTGAACCGCATGGGTGACGTCCATCACCACGGGGAAACCGAACTGTGCCATATCCACAAGATTTCTGTAGTCAACTACAAGGTTGCCGTAACCGAGCATGGTTCCGCGCTCTGTAAGTATTACCTTATCGTTTCCGCTGTCTGTAACTTTTTTGCAGGGATGCCCCATGTCGTTTCCGGCAAGGAACTGCGCCTTTTTGATGTTCACTATTTTATCCGTCTTCGCCGCAGCCACAAGCAGGTCTGTCTGGCGGCAGAGAAATGCAGGAATCTGGAGGATATCGGCAACTTCCGCAACTGGAGCCGCCTGATATGCCTCGTGGATATCGGTAAGGATGGGAAGCCCCGTCTCTGCCTTCACCTTTGCCAGCATTTTCAGCCCCTCTTCCATACCCGGACCGCGGAAACTTGTTACTGAAGTTCTGTTCGCTTTGTCAAACGACGCTTTAAAGATATATTTTATGCCCAGCCTGTCCGTTATCTGCTGAACCCTGCCCGCGATGCGCAGCAGCATGTCCTGATTCTCTATCACACAGGGACCTGATATCAGAAACAGCCCGTCTTTAATTTCACTGTAAAGGTTTTTCATCTTTGTCCTTTTCTTTTTCTTTCTTAATTTTTTTGTATCGATCCTCGATACTGCAGCTCCCGCTGATGGAGCCTCAGCCCGCGCCCGGTTTAAGTCTGGCAACAAAAATCACCAGAACTATAAACACTATAAGTCCTATAAAATCTTCCATTGCATCTCCTACTCGGCAAACCCTTCATATGGCGTGCCGTCGATGGTGTATCTGTATATTATCCTTTCGTTTTTATCCGGTTTATAGCTGCCGTTCACACAGAGACCGAACTGTTCCTTAGCCTTCGTAAGCATGATGTTAAGACTGCCGTCCTTCCGGTTTACAAGGTTTCCGTCTCTAACAATACCTATGAGCGGATAAATGTCAACGGGATTGGTGTTGAACACCCGCTTGATCGTACCGTTTATCTCAAGTTCGAAAGAAGTAAGACGTCCGCCCGGATATGCGAAAACACCCTCAAAACACAAGTCCTCAGTACCGTCCTGCTGTGGCTTGTTTCTGTCGCCCACATAATCTCCGCCCCTGGATATATTGCCGGACAACGTGAACGGTTTCTCAGTGCGGAGTTTACCCTTATCGGAATATTCGGTTATCAGGAAATACGGTTTCAGCGTATCATACTGCTCCGAAGGACCGGAGAAAACGTGAAACCCGTTGGCTTTCGCCTCCTGAACGGTACCCAGAGCGAAAGCGTTTCCGTCCTTCATCATGTCGTACACTTCAAATTCAGCCTTATAAGGTTCCTCGGAGGAAACAGCCTGTCCGGAATAGGTTCCCCTGCCCAGTTTAAGTTTTTTGTCCGCACCCATATCAGCATCAAACAGAAACACAGAAAGACTTCCAGTCTGATTTTTCGGAACGTGGGTGAGCACCAGCTTAACTCCCGCCGTCGAAACCTCGTCCAGTCCGAGTTTGTTCATATCCGGTCTGAGGTAAACCACTGCGTTGTTATTGGCGTTGGAGGACACAACCAGCGAAGGAGTATCCGCCTGAGTATAAACTCCCGTATTGTTTGATATCATCGTTCTCAGGTCAGCAATATCCTTCGTTATCATTACCTTGCGTGTAACAGGCGAATATTTGGTAAGATCAGAGACAAAGGTTCCGCCGCCGCCTGTTCCGTTCCATTTGCCCTGAATCCTGCCGGACTTCATCTGTCCGGTGAAAACCTGCTGACATTTGAAGTCTATGCCGGTGTTGGAACAGTCCAGCGTAAGGTTAACCTGACCGTTCTTCATTATCTTGCCGGAGACGGGATATCCGTTCGTTCCCTTGGATGTCTTTATATAAGCCGTACCGAAATAATTCTCGGCAACACTGTCCAGTTTCCATAGCTGTGTGCGGCTGTCCCCGTCGGTACCGGTCAGCACAGTTTCAGCCAGTCCGCTTTCGAATCTGCCGGATTTTGAAACTGCATCCGGTTCCATATAAAAGTTCGCCGAAAGCTCAATATCCTTTATGCCGTCCAGCAGCAGGGTTTTTGCAAAGCTGCCGTTTCCGCCTGTAAGAACGGAATCGCCCGTTTCAAGAACAGTAACTCTGACACCCTGCATAGGGGTCATTTTTTTATCGAACACCTTGCCGGACAACTTTATGCTGGACGGAAAATCCGTAGTAAATTCAATACGTTTTGTCTGGGTCTCATACCCGTTTCCGGATGCCTGAAGGTGTATCGCCTTGGTCATGTAGAGTTTCGGGTTATCCGATATGAATTTTTTGATAGCGTCGTTGACAGGGTTGGCAACGTCCATTATGGCAAAACCGTCGTCAGCCTGTATCCATACCACGAAGGTTCTGTTTATGAACACAAGATAGAAGTCCGCATCGTTGATATAGCCGGATTTCGGAAAAATAAAGAACAGTCCGCGCTCACCGAAACGCACCATCTGGGAACGGTTTTTCGGAGCGTCGTCGGTAAGCTGTTTGAAGAGTTTTTCGGCATCCACAAAGTTATTGAACGAATATACTGCAACGTTGGTCTGGTACTGTTTTTTACGGACTATGTTCATCAGCTTGTCGGATTTACCGGAGTAGTATGAATACGTTGCACTGTATGCTGTATTATTTTTGGACGGAGTGGCACGCACGCCGGTTCCAAGCCAGAGTTCTGAACCGCCAGGCAGATCGTCCGCCTTAGGGAAAAACCCTCTGATGTCGTTGTCGGTTATCCCGGCGGCAAATCCGGCCGCAGAAACAAGAAGAACTGCAAACAGCAGCAAAAGTCTTTTCACACCATCCCCCGTAATTAAAAAAAGCAGAGGGTTCCCCGAACAAAGCGGGGAACCCGTGATATCATCAGTTCAGATTGAACATAACTGTTTTAAGTTCAGTCATTTCCTCAACGGCAAATCTGGGACCCTCTCTGCCCGTGCCGGACAGCTTCACGCCGCCGTAGGGCATCTGGTCAACCCTGAAGGTGGGCATATCGTTTATCATTACCCCGCCCACTTCAAGCCTGTCTATGGCTTTGAAGGCGTTCTGGATGTTGTCTGTGAAGATACCCGCCTGAAGTCCGAACTGGGAATCGTTCACCCGCTCGATAACCTCGTCCAGAGTTTTGTATTTCATGATGCAAACGACGGGTCCGAAGACCTCTTCGCGCACTATCGTCATATTCTCGTTTGTGTTTTCAAGCACAGTCGCCTCAAGGAGCGTTCCCTTGCGGTGTCCGCCCACTGCAACGACAGCACCCTGTGAAACCGCCTCTTTTATCCAGCCCTCTGCACGCACAGCCTCTCTCTCCTCTATCATGGGACCCACAAGCGTCTTTTCATCTTTGGGGTCGCCGTTGCGGCTGGCTTTGACTGCGTCAACAAACATAGTGCGGAACTCGTCATATCTGCTCTCGTGTATGTATATCCTCTGGATGGAGATGCAGACCTGTCCGCTGTTTGCAAACGCTCCGATAACGCATTTCGGCACGGCATAGCGGATGTCCGCATCCTCGTGCACTATCGCTGCGGAGTTTGAGCCAAGCTCAAGAGTCACCTTTTTTATGCCCGCCTTCGCCTTAATGTCCAGTCCCACAGAGGGCGAACCTGTAAAGGTTATCATGGCTATCTTATCAGATTCCACCATTGTATTGCCCACAACGGAACCGGAACCCACCACAAGGTTTATGCCGCAGGCGGGAAGCCCCGCCTCAAGGAGCAGTTCTGTGACCTTATGAGCCGTAAGGGGTGTTGTGGATGCAGGTTTCAGCACAATAGGGCATCCCGCGGCTATTGCGGGTCCCACTTTGTGTGCAACAAGGTTAAGTGGAAAGTTAAACGGTGTAATGGCGCCGATAACGCCGATGGGATATCTTTTGAAATAGCCGAAACGATTGGTTCCGGATTCTGAAGCGTCGTAAGGAACAAGCTCGCCGCCGAGCCTGCGCGCCTCGTCTGCTGCGAATTTGAAGTTTTCGCCCGTTCTGCCCGCCTCGCCTCTGGCAAACATTATTCCTTTGCCCGCCTCGGCACAGAGCAGCGCGGCAATCTCCTCTTTGTCTCTCTCAATGAGTGCCGCCATATTGTCCAGTATCTTTCCGCGTCTGGCGGCTGAGAGGTGCTTCATGGTCTCGCGTGCCTCAAAAGCCGCGTCTATAGCCTGTTTTGTAAGTTCCGCCGATGCGGTGCAGACTGTGTCCACAAGGGAACCGTCATAGGGGTTGAGAACGTCCATATATGTTCCGGTGTCAACCCATTGCCCGCCGATGAAAAGTTTTTTCATATGAGCCTCCGTGAACCTATGTTTTATATACAATATTTAATATACAGCCATTAGCCCGCGGAGGCAAACATAATCTATTCGTGTCTCAGAGCATCTATGGGGTCGAGCCGCGCCGCTTTCAGAGCGGGGAAATATCCGAAAATGATACCCACCGCCACTGAGAACATGAACGACAGCAGGACAACTCCTCCGTCGAAAACATAAGGAACGTTTATCGCAGTTGAAATTCCCAGTGAAGCGATAACAGCTATGATTATACCGATTATACCGCCCAGCGACGAAAGAACCACCGCCTCCACAAGGAACTGGAGCAGAACCTCCCGCTCCATGGCACCTATGGCAAGCCTGATGCCTATCTCCCGCGTGCGCTCCGTAACGGACACAAGCATGATGTTCATAATGCCTATGCCTCCGACGAGAAGGCTAACAGCGGCAACAGCTCCGAGAAGGGCTGTCAGAACTTTCGTGGTGCTGGTAAGCATCTGGGTTATCTCTTTCATGTCCATGACATTGAAATTGTTGTCCTCGTTAAAAGAAAGGTGCCGGCGTTCGCGCATCACGCTTTCGATATCGCTGATAGCGTCGCTTGTGGATTCCCCGTCTTTAACGGAAATCTGTATCATATTAACATCTTTGCTTCCGGTCAGTCTTCGCTGAACGGTTTTAAGAGGCATGACAACGGTGTCGTCCTGATCGCTTCCCATGCTGGACTGTCCCTTAACGTCGAGAAGTCCTATCACCTTACAAGAAAAGTTGTTCATCCTGATTGAAAGTCCCAGAGGATCCTGCGCGCCGAAAAGCTCTTTGCGTACCGTCTCTCCGATTATGCAGACGGAGCGTCCTCCGGATATCTCTGATTCCTCGAACATCCGCCCGCTGGTTATAGACCTGTTCCTTATGGGGAAAAATTCGTTGTCAGTTCCCGTGACGGTGGTCTGCCAGTTCTCGTTGCCGTTAACTACGGTCACGGAAGATGATGCCGTGGGTGTCACCGCGGCAATGGAATGTACCTCGCGCTTTATGGCGGCACTGTCCTCAACGGAAAAGGCGGGAGCCGTGGATCTGTCGGGACCGCCCATCCTTTTTCCTGTGGTAAGTATCAGCATGTTGTTACCCATGCTTGCTATCTGCTGAGTCACCTGTTCCGTTGTGCCGTTGCCCACTGTAACGAGGGTTATCACCGCCGCAACGCCTATAACTATTCCCAGCACAGTGAGAAACGAACGCAGAACATTCCTGCGTATCTCCCTCAGAGCCAGAAGTATCGTATTAAAAAGCATTATTCTCATGAAACCACCAGCCCGTCTCTGAAATGTACGGAGCGTTTCGCATACTCCGCCATGTCCGGTTCGTGTGTGACCATTACAACGGTGATGCCGTTCTCTTTATTAAGCTGAGTCAGAAGCTCCATTATCTCAATGCTCCGCGCCGAATCAAGGTTTCCCGTGGGTTCGTCCGCAAAAAGCACCGAAGGATGTGTAACTATGGCTCTGGCGATGGCAACCCGCTGCTGCTGACCGCCGGAAAGTTCATTCGGGTTGTGCTTCTCCCAGCCTGTGAGTCCAACAAGATTCAGCGCCTTCATAGCCGCCTCTTTTCTCTCCGCAGACGAAACACCTCTGTAAAGCAGCGGCAGTTCCACGTTTTCCAGCGCACTGGTACGGCTCAACAGGTTAAACCCCTGAAATACAAAGCCGATGTAGTTTCTGCGAAGTCTCGCGAGCTGGTCTCTCTCCAGTCCGCGCACCTCCAGCCCGGCGAATTTATAGGAACCTGCCGTCGGTGTGTCCAGACAGCCGAGAATGTTCATACAGGTGGATTTTCCGGAACCGCTGGGACCCATCACCGCGACGAAATCGCCGCTTTCGATGGTCAGATCGATGCCACGCAGCGCGTGCATCTCTGAAAGCCCCATGCCGTATACCTTCGTCACACCTTTAAGCTCAATGAGCGGTGCGCCTGCACTTCCCATCACTTCTCCTTTGCAGAAAGAGTGCCGACAATAAGATCGTCACCCGCCTTGATATCGCCTTCGATAAGCTCCCTGCTGCTGCCGTTTGACTCGCCTGTCTTCACCTGCACAGGTTCGGGCATTCCGTTCACAAGTTTATAAACGGTCTGCATCCCTTCAGCTTTGGGCGCAGGTGCTTTTTTCTCTCTGACCGGCGGTCTGGGCATCAGTTTGCTGACGAAGGAGGCACTGCTCTCACTCACAGCGGGAGGCGCAAAGCGGAAAACCTCATTGGGTATCATAACAGCGTCCTTCTGCTCCTTAACTATTATGTCAGCCGTGGCGGTCATGCCGGGGCGCAGCAGCAGATCTTTATTGTCTACTTTTATTACTGTCGTATACGTTACGACGTTATCCGTGGTCTCGGAACCGTATCTTGCCTGTATTATATCGCCTTTGAACACCTTTTCGGGGTACGCGTCAACGGTGAATTCCGCACGCATACCCTCACTCACCTGACCTATGTCCGCCTCGTCAACGTCGACGTTAAGTTCCATCTCCCTCAGGTCTTCCGCAAGAGTAAAGAGCACGGGTGCCTGATAGGACGCCGCCACAGTCTGCCCCGGTTCGATGCTGCGCACCAGAACTATGCCGTTGACGGGCGAGAGTATCTTTGACTTGGAGAGGTCTGTCTGCACTGTCTTGACGTTTGCATTCGCCTGTGCGGACTGGGCAAATGCAGACGCAGTATTCGCAACCGCTCTGTCATACGCCGCCTGCGCCGCCTCAAGATCTGTTTTCGAAGGCGACTTGCCTTCGGTTATATCGTAAAGATTTTTAAGCCTGTTCAGTTTCGCAAGGGTCTCACGCTCAGTCGCCTGCGCCTGAAGAATAGCCGCGTCAGCAGCTTTCAGCGCCGCCTGATACTGCGTAAGCTGGCTCTCCAGCTTCTCCGTGTCAAGCTCCGCCAGAACCTGCCCCTTTGTCACTCTGCTGTTATAATCGACGTAAACGTTCTTTATGGTACCTGAAAGTTCGGAACCGACATCCACCTGATTGGTAGGCTCAAGGGTGCCTGTCGCCGATATTTTCACGGTGAAGTCGCCCTTGTCCGCCTTAACGGTCTTAAAGCTGGGCACTTCGCCCCTACCGCCCGCGAAAAATTTAAGAAGCACAAGTATTACCGCGCAGGCAATGACAACTGCCCAGATAAGTTTTGCGCGTACTTTCTTCTTTTTGGAGCCGACCGTTGCGGCTATATCTGAAGTGTTGATATTGCTCATTTATCCTTCTCCCCTGTAACAGTTGATTCCCAGCCGCCGCCCAGCGCCTTGTAAAGCGCCGTCAGGTCTGTTCCCGCAGCACCTTTGCTTGCGGAAAGCTGTTTTGTATAGCTTATGTATGCCTGCTGCGCGGACATGACGTCTGAATAATCCGAAAGTCCGGCACCGTAGCTGTTTTTCGTAAGATAATAGGCATCCTTCGCCGCATCCGCTGCTTTTGCAAGCTGAAGCGTCTTCGCATACTCCTCTGAATAAGACTTCATGGCGTTCTCTGATTCCTCCATGGCAGTCAGCACAGCGGATTCATATGCCGCAAGATACTGCTTTCTCGTCTCGTCCTGCACTATTATGTTGTTCTTTATCGCTCCGAAGTCAAACAGCTTCCATGTGAGGCTGGGACCTATAGAGGCGCTTGCGCTGTCCGTCTCGAAAAGACTTCCGAACTGGGTTGACGAAAGCCCTATGGAACCTGTGAGGGTCAGCTTAGGGTATCTGTCCGCCTCTGCAACGCCAACGCGCGCCGTCTGCGCCGCAAGCTCCCGCTCCGCCTGACGCACGTCCGGTCTTCTGCGAAGCATGTCCGCCGGAACACCAACCGCTGCGGTTACAGGCACAAGAGGCACAGGCTGAACGTTTTTAAGCATCCCGTCCAGACTGCCCGGCGTCTGACCTGTCAGAACGGCAAGGCGGTTCAGATAGCCGGCTATTTCAACACGCAGGTCGTTAAGTCCGGTTTTGGCGTATTCCAGTGTATACAAAGCGGTTTTAACATCCGCCTCGCTGCCAGTTCCCGCCTGATATTTGCTGTTAGCTATGTTGTAAAGCTCAGATTTGACAGCTATATCCTGCTCGGTATACACCAAGCTGTTCTGTGCAACACGCAGTGATATATAGTTTTTCGCCGTTTCCGCCGTAAGGGATACAAGTACGTCGTGCAGAGCCTCCCGCGATGCCCCTGCATCCGCAGAAGCCGCCTCTATGCTGCGTCTTACTCCGCCGAAAAGGTCTATCTCCCACGAAGCGTCAAATCCGGCTGAATAGCTGTCCAGCGTTCTGTCGGACAGACTGTCATCGCCGTAATAGGTTCCTTTTGCCGACGCAGATGCCGAAAGGTTCGGTTTTCCGTCCGCTTCGGTCATGCCCAGCTTCGCTCTTGAAGCTGCAAGCACTGCGTATGCCTTTTTCAGGTCGAGATTGCCGTCAACGGTCATACCCACCAGTCTGTTCAGGGTATCGTCGCTGAAAACAGTCCACCACCGTCCTACCATCTGCGGGTTGTCCGCTTCCGCTTTAACAGGGTTGTTCAGTGCCGTATGCCAGCCGGCGGGCAGGTTCGAATCGGGGCGAACATAGTCCCGTCCAACAGACGCACAGCCGGAAACAGAAAGGACAACAGACAGATACATAAAAATTCTTAATAATGTCATCAGTGTTTTCTCTCTTTATTTTCCCGTTTTGTATTCTTTTGTAACCTATATGACAGTATATATTACATTTTGTTCCCTAAGGAATGTGTTTTTCCTATGGATTCAGAGTTCTTGAAGATTGTAACGTTTAAACCTTCAGATTTTTTACGGAATAAAACGAAAAAACAGTTTGTATTAACTTTTTTTTATGGTACTTTACATGATTGTAAACGCCGTTTGTTTCCTGTGTTCATAATAACGTAAACGCCGCACAGGAGGCATGTGTGCGGATGTATTACCCACCTTTATTATTATGCCACAGAACTCACTCAGCGAGAAATTTACACTGCCGGACGTTAAACCGGCGTGAAATGATATAAATGAGGTAGTTATGCAGGTCATAGCATGTATCAAACAGGTACCTGACACAACTCAGGTGCAGATCGACCCAAAAACAAACACTCTGGTCAGAGACGGTATCCCCTTCATCGTCAACCCCTATGACACACACGCACTGGAAGAATGTCTGAGACTCAAGGACAGATACGGATTTAAGGTCACTGCTGTCTCTATGGGACCCCCCAACGCCGAGGCAGCATTGCGGAAGGCTCTGTCTTTGGGTGCGGACAGGGCAGTTCTTGTGTCCGACAGGGTTTTCGGAGGCGCGGATACACTTGCCACCAGCAACGTTCTTACCGCCGCTATCCGCAAACTTGCCGAAGAGGACGAAGTCGGCATAGTTTTCTGCGGAAAACAGACCATCGACGGCGACACAGCCCAGGTTGGTCCCGGAATCGCAACCCGCATGGAACTGGAACAGCTAACTCTGGTTGACAGGATCGTGGAACTGGACGTTGAAGCGAAAAAACTCATTGTACGCAGAAAGCTCGAAGGCAGATACGAGACGGTTCAGACTGTACTTCCGGCGATGATAACCGTCGTGCGGGAGATAAACCGCCCAAGATACCCCACAGTTCCCATGAGACTGCGCTCAAAAGAGGCACAGGTTGAAATGTGGAATAACGAGGTTCTTCAGCTTGATGTTAACAAAATAGGTCTGAAAGGTTCCCCCACATGGGTAAGCAAGATATTCTCGCCCCAGCGCGACAAAGGGGAAATGATAGGCACAGGCATAAACGATCCAAAGCAGGTGGCATCGCTCCTTCTGGACAAGATGGTCGCCAAAGACATTATCACGGTATAAGGAATTAAAGAAGATGGCAGAAAAAATCAAAAAACCGAGAGGCAAAGCGAGGCTTAAACCCGACACCTGCATAGCCTGCGGAGCAAGGTGCGAAAGCGCCTGCCCCGTTGACGCTGTTAAGATGGACGGCGAGGGCTCGCCTATCATAGACGAAGCGAAATGTATCGGCTGCGACAAATGCGTTAAAGTATGTCCCGCCGAAGCGCTCTACATGTTCCTTACAGACGAGCAGAAAGCACAGCTTGAGGCATGGGAGAAACAGAAAGCTGCAGGCGGCGCGGAAGAGGAACTTTCCGACGAGGACAAAAAACTTAAAGAATATCTCGCACAGTACAGAGGCGTTTGGGTGTTTGTGGAGCAGACCGAAGGGCTTGCCGCAGACGTTTCATGGGAGCTTCTGGGCGAGGGAAGAAAACTTGCCGACAAGCTGGGAGTTGAGCTCTGCGCGGTGGTCATGGGCGAAAACGTGTCGCACCTCGCCGATGAGGCAGGCAGATACGGAGCTGAAAAAGTATATCTCGCCGATATGCCGGTATTAAAAAACTACAGGACACAGAGCTATCACAGGGCTATGTGCTGGCTCGTGGAAAAATACAGACCCGAAGTCATACTCATGGGAGCAACCGGTATGGGACGCGACCTCGCGGGTGCTGTGGCAACAGAGGTTGCAACGGGACTCACGGCTGACTGTACGGGACTTGACATCGACGACAAGCGCAACCTTATGCAAACCCGCCCCGCTTTCGGCGGAAACATCATGGCTACCATCATGTGCGACAAATACCGTCCACAGATGGCGACAGTACGTCCCCGCGTCATGGGTATGCCCCAAAAAGCCGACGCATCCAAAGCCGTCGTCATCACCGAGCAGCCCCCTGTTGCGGAAGATGATATCCTCAGCAAGGTTCTCAGCATCGTTTCCGACAAAAAAGCGGACGACGTTGACATCTCCGGCGCCGAAATACTCGTTTCCGGCGGAAGGGGTATGATGGCTCCCCAGAACTTCAAGATACTTCAGGAACTCGCCGAAGAGCTCGGCGGAACAGTGTCCGCATCCCGCTCCGCTGTGGATGCAGGATGGATGGCGCACTCCAGACAGGTGGGACAGACAGGAAAGACAGTCCGGCCGAAAATATATATAGCCTGCGGAATCTCCGGCGCTATCCAGCACCTTGTGGGTATGCAGGATTCCGACGTTATCATCGCTATAAACAAGGACAAGGACGCGCCAATTTTTGAGGTGGCAACCTACGGCATAGTCGGCGACCTGTTCGAAATTGTTCCCGCTCTCACTGAAGAGATAAGAAGAAGAAGGGCTGAAAAAGGTGGCAGAAATGGTTAATATACCTTTTATCATATTATTTGCTGTTTCAATGGGCTTCTTTGCCTACAGCTTAACGAAAAAGATAGGACTGGTCAGGCAGGGAAGACCGCTGAACAGAACCGACAGAGGCGGTATCAGAACCGCGGCAACACTCATAAACGCGATTTTCCAGAAAAGCGTTATCAGGGGCAGTTTCGGTTTCAACCACGCGCTTCTGTTCTGGTCGTTCCTCGTTCTGCTTCTGGCGAACGGTGAATTTCTGCTCCACGGACTTATCCCCCGTGCGGCGTTCATCATGCTCCCCGCTCCGGTTCACCACTGGCTGAAACTCATTTTCGATATAGTTTCCGTGCTGGTGCTTATCGCGGTCATTGCGGCGGCACTCAGAAAACTGTTCCATCCGCTTTACAAAGAATCGCGCACCGCGGAGGCGTTCATAATACTCGGTGTTATCGGCGCTCTCATGCTTGCGTATTTCGGTCTTACCGCATTTGAAATAATGATGGGCTGGGTTCCGTGGCAGTATGCCCCCTTCTCCGCCCTCTTCTCGTATGTATACATAGGGCTTACCCCTGACGGAGTGCACAAACTAGCGGTGTTCTTCTGGTGGTCACATGCTGTGCTGCTTCTGGGCTTCATCAACTTCCTGCCCTACAGCAAGCACATGCACATTCTCACCGCTATCCCTAACGTGTTCTTCAAACTGCTGGACAAACCGGCTATTCCCCAGCGTGAAAACTTTGAATCCGTTAAGGTTCTCGGCGCTGAAAAATATCAGGATCTCACATGGAAAGACCTTCTGGACAGCCTTACCTGCACGGAGTGCGGAAGATGTCAGGTGAACTGCCCCGCCACGCTCACAGGTAAACCGCTGAACCCCAGAACACTTATCCACAAGATAAAGGAGAACATGAACGCCGGAGAAACCGCACTTGTGGGTGAAGGCGAACATCAGATATCAAAAGACGCCGTATGGTCATGCGTAACCTGTGGAGCCTGCATGGAGGTCTGCCCCGTATTCATCGAACATGCTCCAAAGATAATCAAAATGCGCAGAAACATGGTGCAGATGAACTCGGATTTCCCGGAAGAGCTGCTCAACCTGTTCGAAAACATGGAACAGCGCAGCAACCCGTGGGGCATAGCACCCTCCGAACGTACTAAAGTGTTCTCAAGCGTCAAAGCGAAAGACTTTAACCCCGAAGAGACCGAATATCTGTTCTTTGTCGGCTGTGCCGGAGCTTTCGACTCACGCAGCAAACAGATAACCCTTGCCGTGGCAATGCTTATGGACGAGGCGAAAGTAACGTGGGGAACACTCGGAAAAGACGAACTCTGCTGCGGCGACAGTCTGCGCAGACTGGGCAACGAATACGTCTTCGAGCAGATGGCTCTTAAAAACGTGGAGATGTTCAAAGCCCGCGGGGTAAAAAAGATAGTGACACAGTGCCCCCACTGCTTTACCACACTGAAAAACGACTATAAACAGTACGGACTTGAGGTTGAGGTCATCCACCACGCACAGCTTCTGGACGAGCTGGTGCGCGACGGCAGACTGAAAGTGAACAACAACCATAAGAAATCCGTAATGACATACCACGATTCATGTTATCTGGGCAGACACAACGGTGTCTACGAACAGCCCAGAAACATCATCAAAGCCATCACAGGCAAGGCACCCGTTGAGATGGAACGCACGAAGGACACAGCCTTCTGCTGCGGAGCGGGCGGCGGACGCATGTGGATGGAAGAGAATATGGGCGAGCGCATCAACGTCAACCGCGCACAGCAGGCGCTGGATACCAACGCGGGAACGCTCTGCACAGCCTGTCCCTATTGCATGACGATGATGTCCGACGGTATGAAAGACCTTAATACCAAAAGTATATTTGTTAAAGACGTTGCAGAGGTTCTGGCGGAAGCCGTCCTTCTGTAAGAATTAATATGAGACTGCCGCGTCAGCCGAAGGCTTCCTCGCAGAGACGATTGTTTGTCATCACGAGAAGCAGAGCGACGCGGCAATCTCATTTATTTATTCCGGAATACAGACATCCTTTTTCGTCATTGCATAAACAGTTCTCACCAGCACCAGCACCACCACACAGGTAGTAATCACCAGCAGAATCACCGCCATTGACTTAAAGAACATCGCGCCCGTCATTTTATACATAAGTATCGTCGCAATGGTTATAGCATCCATGGGAAAGGTATACGCCCACCAAGACATATAAAAAGGGGTCTTTCTAAGACGCGGAAACATTGAAACCAGCATGAGGGTGGTAAATACCGCGAAATAGAAAAGTATCCTGCCGAACGAGTCAAGCCCGCCGGTCAGCTTTGAATATGATATAAAACCCACAGCCGGAGGAGCTATCATGATGAACAGCGTGGGCATGAACTTCTGCACCAGAACGTCGTGAAAAATAACCCTGTAAATAACTATCGTACAAAGCATTATCCACAGCACAAGCCCTATGGAGAAGAAGAACCACGAAATTTCAGTGCCGCCGAAATTCGCCCCCACCACAGGAACAAGGATATTGCCCACAACAGGGATAAACCAAGCCGGATTCATGGCATGAATCTTATATTCCCTGAAAAACCACATATTGATGATAACGAACGTAAAGGTGATATGTATCAGTGTTCCCGCCCACCAGAGTCCGGCGGAAAAAGGGTGGCACACACTTTCATATCCGATGCTGAGCAGCAGCAGGGATATCGATATCGTCGGAAAAAAATTCATCCTGACCGGATGCAGAAATTCGTGTTTCACTTCATGGGGATACTTAATGAGCTTTAACGCGTAGACAAAGACCAGAACAAGAAACCAGACCGTTACCGCGTATAGAAAATATTTTGAAAAACCCGTGTCAACCTTCATCACGGCTCCGTAGCGCATGTATGCCACGGCAAGTCCCGAAAGCCCCATAACCGTTGAAAAAAGCGTTATGGGAAAGTTCCTTAATCGACTCTCTTCTGTTTCTTCCATCTGAACCTCGGTAATATTTATTCAAAAACCAATATATACCGATTTTTCAGATTGTCATGTTAAATTTTGTAAAACGACCCACTCCTGAATCTTCTGAAGTATGGAGTCGCGCACCCTTCTGGCAAAGGCTAGCTTCTCCTCGTCCGTCCCCTGAAACGACGACGGATCCGGGAACTCCCAGTGGAGCTTTTCACCATTGAGGGGAACGACGGGGCATCTGTCTGCCGCCTCTTTGTCACAGACCGCCACAACGTAGTCGAAATCCTGTCCGGCGAACTCCTTGACACTCTTTGTTCTGTTCGCTGAGATATCAAAACCCAGCTCCGACATGGCGCGCACGACGAAAGGATTCAGACTGCCCGGCTCAAGACCCGCGCTTTCCGCGGAAAAACCGGACAACCTGTTCAGAAAACTTTCCGCAATCTGGCTTCTTGCACTGTTGTGCACACAGACGAAAAGAACCCTTTTCATATTATCCGCAGCAGCCGGAACAGCCGCAACTGCTTCCGCCTTTGGCTGCCATCTTCTGTTTGATGAGTATCTTTATCTCGTTGACAGTGGGCAGGGGTTTGCCCTCGTGCACAACAACCTCGTCAACCACCAGACCGGGGGTCACCATGATATAGTTGGATATCTCAGTCATATCGTTCACATATTCTATATCGGTATCAATACCCAGTTCGTTCACCGCCTGAAGGGTCATCTCGTGCATTTTCTTACAGTTGACACATCCTGGTCCCAAAACTTTTATCTTCATGATTAACCTCACATATTTCCGAATATCATTCCTGCCGTACAAGACATAATAATCACAAGAAGAACATATGCCACAGTTTTTTTGGTTCCCATGATGCTCCGCAGAACCAGCATACTGGGCAGACTGAGCGCCGGACCTGAAAGCAGAAGAGCAAGCGCGGGTCCCTTGCCCATTCCGGAGCCCATAAGCCCCTGCAATATCGGTATCTCGGTCAGGGTGGCGAAATACATCAGAGCGCCGGCTACAGAAGCGAAAAGATTAGCTTCGAAGCCGTTCCCCCCCACTAACATCTCTATATATCGCGAAGGGATTATCCCCTCGTGTCCGGGACGTCCGAGAAGAAAACCGGAAGCCAGAACGCCGATGAAAAGAAGAGGGATTATCTGTTTCGCATAGCCCCACGTCTCCTCCATCCACATTTTGCGCTGGTCGGCATCCAGAACGGTGAAAGCCATCAGAACAACCGCACACAGGCTTAAAAACGTAAGGTACCACTTTGTGCCGTATATAACGGAGAACAGTGTTCCATCCGTCTGAGGTTTCGCCCATGTTGCAAAGATGAGAACAGCGGTCATCCCAACGAAAAATAGGATTTTTGGCAGAAGATTTTCAGCTTTGACATCACGCATGGCAAGCGCCTGTCTCTCCGCCTCCTCCTTACGGAAGAGGAAAGCCATCACAAGTCCTATGACTATTGAAAAAAGAACAGCCAGAACCCCGCGTGCGACACCCATTTCAAAACCGAGTATGCGCGCGGTGAGCACAATTGCCAGAATATTTATCGCAGGCCCCGAATAGACGAACGCAATGGCGGGACCAAGCCCCGCTCCACGCTTATAGATACCTGCGAAAAGGGGCAGTATAGTACATGAGCAGACCGCCAGCACGGCGCCGGAAACCGAAGCTACCCCGTATGCCGCAACGCGCTTCGCGTCCGCACCGAAATATTTTATTACCGAAGCCTGAGAAACCAGAACGCTCACCGCCCCTGCAATGAAAAGTGCAGGGATAAGACAGGTCAGCGTGTGCTGGCGGACGTATTCCGACAGCAGATAAAACCCCTCCAGAATGGCGGAGGAAACACGCACAGATTCAAAAGGCGTGAAATACAAAGCGGCAAAAACAGCCACCAGTAAAAAAAACCTGTTTATCTCTTTCATAAAACAACTCCTGCAGAAAAATATAATACTATCCGCAGGAGATGTCAATTACATTTCTAGGAATATAATACTAAATCATTTCCCTGAGTTTTCCGATTATTCCTTCCGGACGGAGAACCATCAGCATCTCACCGTTCGGCTGACTTGGATCCGGTTTAACTATACACTCGGTATATTTGCTGTTGTCAAGAATATGGTCGGAACACTCCACCCTGTCCAGAGGTATCTGGGGAATTTCACCCAGAGCGTCCGCGATAAGTCCGAAGAGCTGGTCGTCTTTATACCGCAGAACAATTATCTGACTGTCGTTGTCCACCTCTTTTTCAGGCAGGTCCAGCACGGATCGGATGTCCACCACCAGCAGCGGCATATCCTTGTATATACGCCTTCCCTTCACAAATTTATGACTTCCGGGGACGGTTGTTAGACCTTCGGGATTGATAGCCTCAACTACGTTTTCCGTTTTTATACCAAGCCACTTTGTGCCGATGTAAAATGTTGCCGCCTCTATGGTCTTTCTGCCGTCAGCATTTGCTTTAACCCGTACGTTGTCTCCCCGCCTGCGCACGTTATACGCTTTTTCAGCGGAAACCTTTGCCAGAGGGGTAAAAATAAGCGCTATCACATCGTTCTCATACCCGTCACCCTGCTTATATTCCCTGTACCCGCTGCTGGCGTGCCCGCCCACAGCGTAGTAATATCCGTTGTATTCGATTATTTTAGATATGCCTTTCCCGTTTTTAAGGTTCAGAAATTCCCTGTCAACAGCGATACAGGCTCCGGCTTTAAGCTCAGGGCAGGTTGCGCTTATCACGTTTCCTTTTCTGTCGGCAAAGACGCCGAAAACTCCCTCTTCAACCTCACCGCGCTCATTCCGCGGGAGTGCATCATGGAGCATGGCTTCAAACTGCGGCTCGCTGTCGAAAACTATGCCTATTCCTCCAAGAACGTTCTTTCCCTGTCTGAAAGAGGTGATACCCGCCCCGTAAATATAGGTATGCCTGCCGCCGTAAAGTTCGCTTGTTTCAAACTTTGAAACACTGTACTGACAGCTCTCTTTCAGAGCGAGAGTGGTGCGAACAAAGTCCTTGCTCAGAACACTGCCGACAATATGTTCCTCCGTGGGGTTCGAAACCGCCACAACCCTTCCGTATGAATCGTATACGAACAGGTTGGTGTATACGGTGTAAAGCCCGTTTATATATTGCAGGATGCCGGTTATCTTCTCCTTGTCTTCAGCGTCTATCTTAGGCTTGTCCAGTATGCGCTTAAAGGCGGATGTGAGCGCCCACCACCGGCAGTCGTTCGCCCGCTCGTAAAGGTTTCTGTCCATAATGTCCACGGCAAGCGCCGCCCAGAACCAGACGTTCGACAGTATCGAATCTATAACTGTCTTGTGCAGATTGCCTATGGACTGTTCGAATATCTTTTTGGTCTTGGCGCCTGTGCCGGAAATGCTCCACAAAAGAACCTTGGAAGCTGGGTCGCTCTCTTTCACGTTGCCGTTCCATACTGTGCGCTCAAGGTCGCTCTGAATCTTTTCCGCCTGAACCGGAATGCTCCGCAGTTCGCCGGAAAACAGCCGCGGGTCGCTCATAACGGCTTCCAGTATCTTATCGTCAATGCTCTTTTTCGCCGCGCTGTCCTCGGATATCTCAAAAGCGCTCTCTATAGGGATCATAACGTGCCCGTACCAGCCAAGACCGAAAAAACCCTGATAGCCCTTCGTCGGACAGGTTTTTGCAATGTATTTTTTACCCGCGAAAACCGTTATCCCGTATTCCTTATTGAGCGCCATTTCCATCTCAGCACCCACGGGAACGTGATATTTGTCTGAACTGGCTATGACATGCCCGTCCGAATCCAGAATGAGCTTAACGGACCAGTCGCCTTTGGAAGTAAGATTGCGGAAAATACCCTCAAGCTCGTTGCGGAACCGGAAACAGAGACAGAGAACTCCGAGAACGTCCTCCTTCTCCTCGTTGCTCCGCGTCACTCTGTATGCGTATATAAGTGATTTATCGTTATCAGGAATCAGATCTGTATATCTGTACACCTCAAGATATTCGCCATTAATGTTCACAGCCTCCTGAACCAGAGGGTCGGAAGTTTTTGTAACCCTGTTCTCCTGATCCATCTGCACCAGAACGTTCCCTTCCGTGTCCAGAAGAATGATGTTGAAATACACTGAATATTTCGCAACGTATTCACGGAAACGCTCAATGAGAGCCTGTTTCATCTCATCGCGAAGCTGTGTGCGGTTCAGCGTGTCACATACGGGTTCGTTGCTGCCGTTTCTGCAAAGTGCGTCAAGCTCTTCGTTTTTAATTATAAAATCGCGGATATCATCGTCGGTGGCAAGAAAACCAATGTCTGCTGTACGCTCGAAAAGGTTGCGGATCATAATATCAACGGCAACCTGTGCCTTTGAAGCTATCTCCTGAACGGTCTTCCTGATATTTTCCATGGCAAGCTGACAGAGCAGCCTGTTCGTTAAATCAAGAAAACCCCTGCGGGTGCCTGTCATATCGGTTCCGGTACCCACCATCTGTCCCAGAATCGTCAGCAGATCCCACTGCGCGCCAAGCCGCAGCAGCTCTTCGCGGTATTCGTCAACACTGTCCATGTGGTTGATTACACCAAGCAGCGATTTAGGTATTTCGATATCCTTATATGTGACTATTTCTTCAGCAGACATAAATTACCCCCGTTTCGAGAAGGTGAACTAGCTAGAAACGTGCCACATCGTTAATACCAATAGCATCATTCAATTAAGCCGGAAATGTTAAATTTAACTCAAATATTTAACTTTAAACAGATTCGGCAGCTAATCACATTGATCAGGGGATAAGTATAATTTAGCAATTAAATTATTTTTAGGCTAAAAATAAAAAAGAGTTACAATTTCGGGCTAATATTTATCCGTCGGGAGTTCATCAGTTTTTTCAAAAACATGCAAATATTATGCTATTGATATTTTCTATAGCCACATATAAAACTTTTCAGCTAATAATGAAATAATCGGTCAATAATTAATCGTTTGACTAATTATTAATCATCATCTTACGGAGAGAATAACGTTCCTGACAAATATCAGCTTATCGTAAACTTCACTGCTGAGAACAAAGGGATAGGCATCCGGCTTGCCGACGCTGCGGTTGAGCGAGTTCATTATTATGGTCAGTTCCACCCATTTTCCTATTACGGATCTGAAATCGCTGTGCTCAATATCAATATTGAAGACATCGAACGAAATGGCGGTTTCAAGCGTGTCCATCATGTGCAGATAGTGCGCCCACGTTTCCGCCCAGTCCTCCAGCGGGTGCATGGAGGCATACGCACTTATGTGGTGTTCCTGCCAGTCAGGTGATGGACCGTTTGCGTAATACTCTTTCAGAGCGGCATCGTAGTCAATTTTATGATTGCCGAAAAGCACGTCGAACTGTCGTTCCCACTTCGTGCCCTCCACCAGTGTCATAAAGAAATAATGCCCTATCTCGTGGCGGAAATGTCCGAGTGTGGTTCTGTACCGTTCGTTCATCTCCTCCCGCATGGAAACGCGGTATTCCGGGTCGGCTTCCGCCGCGTTGATCGTTATTACGCCGCTGCTGTGACCGGTATAAACAACTTCATGCGCGACGTTGGGGTTTGAGCGTCTGTCCTCAAGAAAGTCGAAACACAGCCCCCGCACAGGGTCATCCTCCCTGCCCTTAAACGGCAGGTGATGACGGAACATATTGAAGACCATGCGTCTTTTCGCTTCCTCAAGGGTACGCCAGCGTTTAACGTTTCTCGGTATGTCCTGAACGGGAATTGTTCTTGTGAGCCTGCACGAAACGCACTGATCGTGAGGGTCGTCCTCACGAATGAGCAGATTACAGCCGAGAATATCGGGTGAACGGTGCTCGCAGAAGCGGTAATAACGGGTGTTTGAACCCACGGTGGCGGCGAGGAGACCCTTTCCCTTGTGTCTCAGGGTAAACATCTCCGCACCGACAACGTCAATTCCGACCAGCTTCCCGCAGGCAACGCATATTGTATTATCAAAAAAAATCTCCGCACCGCAGGAGCAGAAAAATCTTTTCATCAGCCTATCGCCGCATTAAACCATGCGTCAGCAACGGCAGCGTCTATTTCGTATAATGCTATCTGAGTCTTATCCATAAAATCATGTATATCCTTAACGTCCGCCTGTTTCGCCGTGAACCCCTCCAAAAGGCAGTTTACTGCCTTCGCTTTTTCGGCGACAGGTGCGCAGTTCGGCAGCCTTCCGGCGAGAATGGCAATGCTCTCCGCACAGTAGGCAACCGCTCTGGGAAACATAGCATCTTTCAGAAGAAAGTCAATGACATCAGCGCTGGCGACCTTCCGGCGCACAGCCTGACGGTACATCTGGTAAGCGTTCATAGCTTTCAGCAGGTTCATCCATACTATCCCCTCTGTGCCTTTCAGCTTACTGCTCCGCAAAAGAAGAGAACCCGCATCCAGAATACGGGTGGTGGTATCCGCCCGCTCAAGGAGTCTGCCGATCTGTAAAAAGTTATATGTTGAGTTCCTCGAAAGTCCGCTCACAAGCATCCCCTCAAGTCTCTGCCCGCCCCTTATTATCTGCGTGAGAAACTGATATCTTTTGGTTCTGGTGCCGATGTGTTCCTTTTCCTTCTTCGCCAGAAGATAAAGCTCGTTCACCACCTCCCACGCCTCGCTGGGCAGCATGTCTCTGGTGGTTCTGGCGTTTTCCCGTGCAAAGGCGAGGGAACAGAACAGCGAACACGGGTTGCGCTCGTCACTTATGAGATAGCTCATTACGCTGGTTTCCGACCTGTCATCATAAAGCTCCGCGAAGGATTCCTCCGCATCCATGATGGTTATAAGGTTATACCAAACTATGTCCGTGCCCTTGGGCATATCCAGCATAAGGTTGGCATAAACATTTGCCAGCTTTGCCATATCTTCCGCACGCTCCATATAGCGCGCCAGCCAGTATACTCTGTTTGCAACTCTTGACAGCATCTTACGCCTCCTCCGGATCGATTATCCAAGTGTCCTTGCTTCCGCCGCCCTGTGATGAGTTCACCACCAGGGAACCTTCGCGCAGGGCAACACGGGTGAGACCGCCCGCCGTGCAGTATGAGCTTTCGCCCTGAAGGATGAACGGACGCAGATCAACGTGCCGTCCGGCAAGGGTGCCCTTGTCCGTGAGCGTCGGCGTGACCGACAGGGCGAGGGTGGGCTGTGCTATATAGTTTCTGGGATTTTCATTGATGAGATACCGGAACTGCTCAATCTGTTCCTCCGTCGAGTGGGGTCCCACAAGCATACCGTAACCGCCGGATTCGTTAGCGGGTTTTACCACCAGTTTCTCAAGGTTATCAAGGACAAACAGTCTCTGGTCTTCTTCGCGGCAGAGATAGGTCTCAACGTTGGGAATGAGCGGTTTTTCGCCCAGATAAAATTCTATCATCTGCGGAACGTATGCGTATACCACCTTGTCGTCGGCAACGCCTGTTCCGGGTGCATTTGCAATGGCGACGTTCCCTTTTTTCCATGCCCGCATAAGCCCCGGCACCCCGAGAGCGGAATCAGCCCTGAAAACTTCCGGATCGATAAAATCGTCGTCTATCCTGCGATAGATAACGTCCACCTGTGTCAGACCGGAGATGGTCTTCATGTACACCTTGTCGTCGGTATCAACAAAAAGGTCTGCGCCCTCCACAAGTTCCGCTCCCATCTGTTGAGCGAGGAAAGCGTGCTCGAAATACGCAGAGTTGAATATTCCGGGGGTGAGCACCACTATTTCCGGCTCTTTGTCACAGGCGGGTGCAATTGAGGTCAGCATATCAAAAAGTTTCGCGGGGTAATCGTCAACGGGTATGATGTTGATGTCCTTGAAGAGTTCGGGGAACACCCTCTTGGTTATCTTGCGGTTCTCCAGCATATAGGAAACACCGGAGGGGACGCGGAGGTTGTCCTCCAGAACATAAAGTGTTCCGTCGCCGTCGCGCACTATGTCGCTTCCGCAGATATTCGCCCATGCTCCGTGGGCGGGGGTCATTCCGATACATTCCTTACGGAAATTTCTGGACGTCATTATCACATCCGCAGGCACTATGCCGCTTTTGATTATCTCCTGAGAGTTGTAAAGGTCATTGATGAACATATTCAGGGCTTTCAGCCTCTGTTTAAGCCCCTCTTCGGCACGTTTCCACTCCATACCGCATATCACTCTGGGGATAATATCAAACGGCCACGCGCGGTCTATGTTCGTGCCGTCGCTGTACACCGTGAAGGTTATGCCAAGCTCCACAATGGCGGCATCCGCCGTCTTTTTTCTCTTATAGATGTCCTGCGTGGAAAGGTTTTGCAGGTGGCGGAAAACATCGCGGCTCGCCTCTCTCGGCACCCCTTTGGACTGGAAAAGCTCGTCGTAAAATCTTCCGGGTTCATATTCGTTCCAGTTGATAGACATATTTGCCTCCAAACATTTACGCGACAATTTTAATCCTAAGAAAAATTATTGTCAACTGACCGTGTCTGAACCATTCTACACCCGCCGAATTAAACTTGTTGAGTTAAATACGTAATGTGCTACTTTATTTTTTTCGGAGGATGAAATGTCGAAGTCAGGATCATACCGTCTGCTGGACAGCGGACTGGGCAGAAAACTTGAGGACGTGGGCGGATTTATCATAGACAGACCCTGCGGGCAGGCTGTCTGGGAGAAAACCCTTAAAGACGGCAGATGGCAGGAAGTGCACGCCATATTCTCCCGCGAGGGCGGAAGCAGCTGGTCGTACAGAAAAAATATGCCTGCGGAATGGATAATCGACCTCGACGGACTGAAATTTTATATTTCACCCACCGATTTCGGACACCTCGGCGTATTCCCTGAACACAGATATTCGTGGGGATGGGTGCGCGAACGCATACAGAACGCAAAGAAACCCCTGCGCGTACTGAACCTCTTCTCATACTCCGGCGCGGCAACGCTTGCCGCCGCAAAAGAGGGCGCGGACGTGACCCACGTTGACGCGTCTCAGAAGATTAACGACCTCGCAAAGCGCAACATGAAACTCAACGAAATCAATCCGCAGAAGGTGCGGTTCATCACCGACGACGTTATAAAATACCTTAAACGGGAAGAGAAACGCGGCTCTAAATACGACGGCGTGATACTCGACCCGCCCAGCTTCGGCAGGGGCAGCAAGGGTGAGGTGTTCAAGATAGATACACATCTCCCCGAAATACTGAAACTGATAAAAAAAGTGCTCAACCCGAACCCTTCGTTCGTGGTGCTCACATGCCATACACCCGGATACACTCCAATGACGCTTAAAAACCTCCTCACGCAAATGATGGCGGGAGTGAACGGCGACATAGAGACCTCGGAACTGACTCTGGATCGTGGCGAAACGGAGATACCCGTTCCGGCGGGGTTCTTCGCCGCATGGAAACAGCAGGGGCTTTGATGGAAATACTCTTTGCCGACAACCACGTCATAGCTGCGTCCAAACCCGCAGGCATACCCACACAGCCATCCGACGGGCACAAGGACAGCTTTGAGGGCAGAGTGAAACAATGGCTGCGTGAAAAGGACGGAAAAACGGGCAACGTCTTCCTCCACGCCCTGCACAGGCTCGATACCCCCGTCAGCGGCGCCGTGCTCTTTGCAAAGACCGACAAGGCACTCTCTCGCCTTAACGCGTCCATGCGGGACAAAAAACATAAAAAAATATATCTGGCTGTTGTCGAAGGTGTTTTTAAAAATACGAAAGGTACTCTGAGCCATCACCACTCACACATGCGGTTTATGGCAAGGATAACCGACAAGCCCCATGAAGGATCAAAAGAGGCGGTTTTAAGCTATGAGGTGAAGGCGGTTGATGGCGGAAGGTCGCTTGTAGAGGTGACACTTGACACGGGCAGATATCACCAGATACGCGCCCAGCTCGCGCATATCGGACATCCCATATTCGGTGATGAAAAATACGGCAGCAGAAACCGCATGGATAACGGTGCAATAGCACTGCACCACTACAGAATGGCGTTCGTCCATCCGGTATCGAAAGAATTTATAACAGTGACCGCGCCCCTGCCGGACGCGTTCCCTTTCAGCCGTTTTTCAGAGCAAGATACTTTTTAATCTCGTCCATATGCTCCGCAACGTATGCGTTCGACGGTTCATGTCCGCATCTGCGGCATTTCAGGTCATACGCAGAGTTTGGATATCCGCAGGCAGGGCAAGCGTAGCGCTGGCGCATCTCAAGCACCCACTGGTGCGAACCGACTTCTGCGATACGGGCAAAGTCTTTGTAGATATCTTTTCTGTGGGGTTTTGACACCTGAAAGGTGGCGAACAGTTCGCAGGGCACATCAGGACATTCACCGCATGAGCTTATCCCTTTTGACTTTGCGCATTTCACCATCTCGCAGTTGCGGCAGAAACCCGTAACTCTGCCTGAACGGCAACCTTCGCACTTTACGTCCTCGATGTCAGTACCGAACATCTCCGCGAAATGCTGTAATTTTTCGATATCGTTATTTTCAGTTGCGATATACACCGCGCATCCGCCGCAGTATAACCCGCAAACCGCCGCCAGTACCGGCTGTTCTTTATTTGGCATAAAACACCTGTAGTTCTATAAAACAAGTCTTCTGGATAAAATATCACTGACATTTTGTCTGCTGTCCAAAACAGCATACACCAGAATGGTATCGTTGATAATCGTAAATATTAAACGCCATACAGAGACTATAATCTCTCTGAAATTAATGTTGTTATATATTCTCAGCTCAGGCACAAGTCTTGAACGCTTCGGGAATTCTGAAAGTTTCCCGACCGCCGAAAATATCTCACCACCTATCCTGCGTGAAGTTTCCTTATCGTCAAAAGAAATATAATTGACCAATGATTTAAGGTCATTTTTCGCAGGCTCGGTCCATATGATATTAAAGGGCATCAAGCTGTTCCTTTAACATTTTTCCGACCTCTTCATGTGAGTATATTCTGCCTTCCTCAACAGATTTTTCCCCCATGGCGATTATTTTCAGCATTGCCATGGCGTCCATCATCTCCTGATATGACCCTGCATCCATCAGAACCGCCTTGGATTCACCGTTCTGAGTTATCACAATGGGGCTTCTGGTTTCGTTAACCTGCCTGAGAACCTCCGCCGCGTTCGCCTTAATATAAGAAATCGGTTTGATGTTGTTTTTGATGTCCATATCGCCTCCAGTCTTAATATAATACTAAATTCAGACCTGAAACACAATGAAAAATCATACCGGATAATGCCTGAGTAACCTGCGCAGGGCGGCGTAATTCGGGATATATCGCCCGACCATCGCCCAGAAGAGCTTTCCGTGGTTGTGATGGGCAAGATGTGCCAGCTCATGCACTACAACATATTCGATGCACTCAACTGGGAGCTTTGCCAGATAGATATTAAACGAAAGACCGCCCTTTGAAGAGCAGCTGCCCCAGCGGCTTTTTGCCTTACGAAAGGTCACAGTTGCTGGTTTCAGCCCCATAATTTCAGACCATTTTTCTACCAGCGGCGGCACTATATGTTTCACCTCTTTCCGGTAAAAAGCGTCCAGCTTATCAAGCAGTATTTCGTCGCGCATCATGTTCGGATTATATTCAAAAACGCATTTTCCGGCATTAAAACCGATTTTTACGGCACCAATACCCATCTTTTCGTTGAATATCCACTGATTTTCGTATTCAACACCGAGATAATACATGTTTTGAAGGGGGTCTAATGTGACCTTACGGTTTTTTTCCTCTAATTTCGACTTAATCCACGCTGATTTTGATAAAATTATTGAGATAGCGTCCTTTTCGGACAGGTGTGCGGAACGCAGAACAACGCGATTGTCCGCGCCGATGCGGATGTATACCCGTTTAAGTTCGGGTCTTATCTCATGGGTGAATGTGATGCCGCCCGCCGTCAGCTCTCTGTCAGAAGCGGCTGTTGTTGATGATCTTCGCCAGAGTTTCACAGGATTCCTTAACGGATTCGTCCATCTTCCGCATAAATTCAACGCTCGCGGGCTGCACGCCGCAGATAACTATCTCCGCTCCCGTCTCCTCGCGTACCAGCTTTGTTATGAGGGGCAGAGGAACTTTATGAGTGCTCACTGAGCGCACCGAGAGGGTATCTTCATACAATATCTGTATCGTGCCCGCCGGAAAACCCATGTCCGCAGCATCAAAGAACACTGCCTTTGCGGGTTTAACCTCAAGGGCTTTGTCGTAGGCAGTTTCAGGTTTTTCTCCCGCATCGAAAACGGCGATTCCGTCCCGTTCGTAAATTAGCGAAACGATCAGCGAACCTGCGAAATCATCGCCGCGCATGGAGTTTCCAAGCCCGATATACAGTGTAAGACCTTTTGCGGAGGGGAGAATCTCTCTTATGGTATCAGACAAAATCCACCTCCAGAACGTGGGTTGAACAGGAGATGCACGGGTCATATGCCCGCACCATCATCTCGAACAGAAGGGTTGCCTCTTCCTGCGGTCTGCCGCAGACCATACCTGCCAACTGACGCATATCAAGCTCTATATTGGCAAGGTTCTGCCCCGTGGGAATAACGCAGTCGGCAGAAAGGATGGTTCCTTTGTCGTCCACCTCATAGCTGTGGTAGAGCAGTCCGCGGGGAACCTCGACCGCGCCGACACCCCTGCCCGCCTTCACCTTTATCACTTCATTCTCGTTCAGCCCCACTATGACCGCCTCGGACTTGTCCGTGCCTTTTTCCAGCAGCCTGTCTATTATCTGTATGGCATCGTCCGTGAAGTGGAAACACTCCACAATCTGTGCCGCAGTGTTAAGGTATGCGTTCGCGCAGACGGGTTTCAGTTTCAGCTCATCCGCCGCATATTTCGCCAGAGGATGGAGCATATCGTAATTATTGTTGAATCTCGCCAGCGCACCCACCATGTACGAATCGCCCGAAAGTTTGCAGTGCTTCGCCGTTGAATGGGGCACAAGATACTCGTTGGTAAGGCTTTTATATTCGGATTTATCTTTTATTATCCCTTTGCTGGATTTAACTTTTCCGTTCAGAAGGGCATATCCTGCGTCGCTTGTGAGCGAAACGTATTCGGTCTCCCGCTCAAATTCCGGAAAAACGAAGGTCTTTGCAAGCTCCAGCGTGGGCAGAAGATCCTGTTTTATGGACGAGAAATGTTTTTTCATCTCAAGCAGGTCTGCCTCGGAAGGTATCTTCGTGAACCCGCCCACAGTGGACGAGATGGGGTGAACGTGCCGCCCCACCAGAACTGAACAGGCGTCGTTGCAGCATTTTTTCATGCGCAGTGCGCGGCGCACAGCTTCCCCGTGGGTGGCTGTCATAGCAAGGGCGCTCTTTTTGCCCAGCATGTCCGGTGCCGCAAGCATATATATGTGCAGAATATGGCTGTCGAGGTTTTCAAGATGGAGCATTATCCTCCGCAGAAGTGTCGTCTGCTCGGATGGCGTGAAGCCGATGGCATCCTCCGCCGCCTGAATACTTGCGAGGCTGTGCCCGCATGAGCAGATTCCGCATATGCGGCAGGTGATGTGCTGCAATTCAAAAATACTTCTGCCGCGCACCATAGCCTCGAAAAAACGTGGAGCCTCGACGATTTTCAGCTCGCATTTGTTCAGTTTTCCGTTCTTCATATCGACGACGATATGTCCGTGCCCCTCAACTCGTGTGAGAAACTCCACGTTGACAGAGAGATTTTTACTCATCTTTGCCCCCTGCCGCTGCGTTGTACATATCGATGGATTTAAGTATCACGTCGGGGTCGAGGTCGTATTTTTTCATAACGTCCCTCGCTCCGTGGATGTTGGGGTTGCTGAGCAGTCCGCGGCAGCCGTAGCAGCGGTTTCCGTTGTTCAGACACCAACTGTTGCAGCCGGCTCTGGTTATGGGTCCCATGCAGTTTATCCCCTTTTCGTACATGCACTCGTTCTCGTTGAAACGGCACTCAACGCACACAGCATGGTCGGGAATGACGTATTCCAGCCCTGCCAGCGCGCTTTTGAGCACTTTCAGAAACTCCGGCGGATATATGGGACAGCCCGGCACAATGTAGTCCACCTCGATAATATCCCCCACAGCCTTTGTTGGCATGGAAGGATAATCTTTGAACCTGTCGCCGTAAACAATCCTGCCGTTCTCCTCCATTGGAGTTTTGTTCTTTATACCGTTTATGCCGCCGTTAACGGCGCAGGCACCGTATGCCATAACCATTTTCGAGCGGCGGCGTATCTCTTTAACCTTCTCTTCCGCTTCTTCATTGGTGACGCTGCCTTCTATTATGGCAAGGTCATATTCGCCATCCCATTTCTCACTCATCAACTCGCGGAACTCCACAACCTCGATATGTCCCAGAAGGTCGAGAAGCTCTTCGCCAAGGTTTGCCACCTGAAGCTGACAGCCCTCGCAGCAGGCAAGGTCGAAAAATGCAACCTTGGGCGCACTCATATCGCCCCCTCAAGGTCTTTCACCTTGTCATAGGGGAACACGGGACCGTCCATACAGCAGTAATACTGGTGTATCTGGCAGTGTCCGCAGCGTCCCATACCGCATTTCATATGTCTTTCCAGCGAAACGTAAATCCTGCTTTCAGGCATCCCCTTTTTCAGAAGCTCCTGAATGACGTATATATACATCTCAGGCGGTCCGCAGACCACGGCAAACGTGTTGTCGGGGTTGAAGTTCACCCCCGGAATAAGGGTTGTGATAAGTCCCACGTTACCCTTCCATTCCGGATCGGATTTATCCACAGTGCAGCAGAAATTCACGTCCATACGCTCCGCCCAGACGGCAACCTCGCTGCCGAAAAGCATCTTGTCCGGAGTCTTACAGCCCAGCAGTATATCCACCTTTCCGAAGTCGCGCCGCTCGTCCAGAACGTAGTTTATCAGCGAACGCAGAGGCGCAATGCCAAGCCCGCCAGCAATGAATATCATATCCCTGCCCTTGAGCAGGTTGACAGGGAATCCCACCCCGAATGGACCTCGGATGCCTATCTCGTCGCCGACCTTTAGGTTGTGCAGAACCGAGGTCATTCGCCCCACCTTTCGTATGCAAAGCTCAAAGGTATCCTGATTGGTTGGTGACGAGCACACCGATATAGGAGCCTCACCCGCGCCGAATATGGATACTTCCACAAACTGACCGGGGTCGTGGTCCAGGTTTTCGCCGTTCTTCAGCCGTATCTCATACAGCTTTTCCGTGGCGGTCATGGGGGTTATCTTAACCACTTCAGCCTTTATTATCTCGTAGCCGGATTTTTTCAGCGGTATTCTCATATCTCACCCCACGATCTTTTCAGGTTCGATATGGTCTCTTTAAGGTTTATGGAAGCCATGCACTGCCTGCTGCATCTTCCGCAGCCCGTGCAGAAAAATTTCCCGTAGCGCATGACAGGATATTTGAATTTGCGGAAAAATCTGTGCCGCGTGCGCTGTGCGCGCTTAGGACGGAAGTTTTCGCCACCCGCGATTATTGCAAAGGTCTCGTTCTGGCAGGAATCCCATACCCGCACGCGCCTGCCTTTGGCAAGGTTGAGCTCCGGCTCGTCGTTGACGTCGAAACAGTAGCAGGTGGGGCATACGTTCGTGCAGTTGCCGCACGAAAGGCATTTTTCCGCCGTCCTGTCCCAAACGTGGCTGTCGAATCCCCATTCAAAAATAGACGGTATCTCCGCAAGACTCACGTCGGTTTCGTTTTTGAACAGCTTTTTCTTGTCCGAACGAAGTTTTTTCAGCGTCTTTTCCGCCACGGTGTCAGCCGGCTCAAAGCCTTCAAAAAGCTGAACCATGCCCTTTCCCGCGAAGGTGTTTATACTGAAATAGTAGTGGTCGCCCATATCCGTCATGAAGATGTCATAGCCGCCTGTGGGCGTGTGGGTCTGCATCAGCCCGCATGAAGCGTACTGGTCGCATTTTCTCAGACATTCGTAGCCGATAAGCAGAATCTTGTCGTGGCGCGCCTGATAATGGTAGTCTTTCGGTCTGTCCATAAAGACGTGGTTCAGACACTGTATGCCCGCTATGTCGCATGAATGTACACCGAGGATGACCATCGGTTCAATCTCAACAAAAGCCTGCATGTTCTGCCCTTCGGTGGTATCATATTCCAGAAGGGTTTCGTGTTGCGGCAGAAAATATTTTTTCGGCGGCAGGATGGTGGGGATGTGGTCAAGGCAGACCTCGGACGGATTGGTGATAAAATCGAACGCGAAACTTTTATCCCCCCGTCTTGTGGGTGCCGCAACCTTATATGAATTCATAAGAGCCTCGACAAAACCGTCGAAAAGCTCTTTTTTAAGCAGTACGTCTTTCATCAATGAGCCTCGCCATTATTAGATTATTATACACCAGAGCGGTTTCAAATGAAACCACAGAAATGAACGCCCGCGGGAGAAGTAATGAACACAGCGGAAACAACTGTCAGCCCTGAGCTTGAAAGGTGCATACAGCTTGTAATCTTTCTTGGCAGCAGGCTCCTTGAAAGCGGAGCGGAGAGCAACCTCATCCGCGAACTTATGCTGCGCACGTCACGCATCATGGGTGCCGACGACACTGAGATATCACTTTCGTCAAGCTCTATGGTACTGACCGTATACAAAGATTCCAGATGGACAACCCTTACCTCACGCTGTCCCGAACGCGGGGTGAACATGAACGTCGTCACTCAGCTTCAGCAGGCGGTGGTTCACTGCGAGCGGGGGAACATCACACGCGACGAGATGGAACAGAGGATTAAAAATGTCAGCGCAATGCGCTATCCTCTATGGATAACTGCACCCGCCATCGGGCTTTCATGCGCTTTTTTCAGCCTCCTTGCCGGAGGCGATATTCCGGTTTTCATAACAACTTTCATAGCGGCTTCCGTCGGGAGGATAGTATTCACTGTTCTGAACCGCGACAGGTTCAATCCGGTTATCGGCTCTTTCGCAGCAGCGTTCATCTGCACGCTTCTGGCGGGATTTGCCATGCTGAAACATTTCGGCGCTGAACCGGAAACCGCAGTCTATTCCGCCGTACTCATGCTCGTTCCGGGGTTTCCGCTGGTTAACTCGTTTTCGGATATGCTTAAAGGATTTAAAAATATGGGGGTGGCACGGCTGGTCTCAGCGACGCTGCTTACGCTGGCAACGGCGCTGGGGATACTCTCCGCCATGGGGTTACTGGGCATATGAACACTTTTAAGATAATAACTGAATGTCTTTTCGCTGCCGTTCCCGCCGTCGGATTTGCAGTCGCGTTCAACGTCCCGCCGAAATACCTGAAATTCTGTGCAATCGGCGGCGCACTGGGGTTTCTGGTGCGGTCTGTCATGATGGAATACGGGGTGCAGATATCGCTGGCAACGTTCACCGCTTCCATACTGGTGAGCTTTTATGCCGTTTTATGGGCACAAAAAAGCATGGCGCACCCGCGGGTGATAAGCGTTGCGTCCATAATTCCCATGATACCCGGTGTTTACGCGTATAAAACAATGATAGCCATCGTGGAGCTTGCCAACCGCGGTTACGATATGGCAATGATGCAGTCCGCCGTTGAAAACGGGTTGAAGACGTTCTTTATCCTCGGCGCAATCGCCTTCGGACTCGCCATACCGGGGCTGCTGATATACAGAGGCAAACCTGTGGTTTAGACAGAAAAAAAGCCCGACGGGGATGAGTCCGTCGAGCCTCTCTTCTGTTACTATAAGGAGGTGGAAACAATACCGGAGTTCGGGCGTATCCCATGTCAGAGTCCCCCTCTTCCGCCCAAACTCGCAGTATATTAAAAATCCCTGCATAACGCAGGAGGTGTTACGCGTTTAAAGCCTGTTCAAGGTCGGCTATGATGTCCGCGACATCCTCTATACCTATGGAAAGACGGATAAAATCATCTGTCACACCTGCGGAAACCCTCTGTTCGGGAGTAAGCTGCTGGTGGGTTGTGCTTGCCGGATGGATTATCAGCGAACGGGAATCGCCAATGTTCGCAAGGTTTGAGAACAGTTTAACGTTATTTATCACCTTCTCGCCGCCTTCAAGTCCACCCTTAACACCGAAACCGATTATTGCGCCGAAACCTTTGGGCAGATATTTTTTTGCCCTCTCATGGTCTCTGTGGCTTTCCAGTCCGGGGTAGTTCACCCATGCCACTTTCGGGTGGTTTTCAAGATACTGCGCCACTTTCAGCGCGTTTTCGCAATGTTTCGCTATGCGCAGGGTCAGAGTTTCAAGTCCCAGAATTATCTGATGGGAGTTGAAAGGGCTTATACAGGAACCCATGTCCCGAAGGAGCTGTACACGGGCTTTGATGGCATAAGCTATACCCTTCACCACCGCGCCGTCATGGTTTCCGAACGCCGCCCAGTAGCTCAGTCCGTGGTAGCTGGGGTCAGGCTCTGTCAGTTCAGGGAATTTTCCGTTCGCCCAGTTAAAATCGCCCTTCTCAACTATCGCGCCGCCTATGGAGGTGCCGTTTCCGCTGATGAATTTTGTCAGCGAAAAGACGGCTATATCCGCACCGCGGGCAAAAACGTCGTAAATATGGGGCGCCACTGTATTGTCAACGATGAGGGGTATATTTATGCTGTGGGCAAGCTCCGAAATCCTGTCGAGATCGTCAACGTTGTTTTTCGGGTTGCCTATTGATTCGATGTAAAACGCTCTGGTGTTTTCATCCGCCGCCTTGATGAAGTTTTCAGGGTCGGCTGAATCGACGAAACGAACTTCGATTCCGAGACGTTTCAGAGTGTATTTGAAAAGATTGTATGTTCCGCCGTAAAGATTTGTCGTACTTACGATGTTCTGTCCGGCTTCCGCGATGTTTAATATGGAATAGGTTATCGCCGCCTGACCGGAAGAGAGAGCAAGAGCCGCCGTTCCGCCTGTGAGAGCCGCGAGACGCGCCTCAAGAACCGCCGTGGTGGGGTTTGTGATGCGGGTGTAAATGTTTCCGAACTCTTTCAGCCCGAAAAGGTTAGCAGCGTGCTCGTTAGATTTGAAGACATAGCTTGTGGTCTGGTAAAGGGGTACCGCACGGGAACCATCTTCGCCTGGGGTATAACCTGAATGAAGAAGCTGTGTGTCTGTGTGGCTCATATCAATACTCCTATTTTTATCACCGATTTTATGATATATATAATAAAAAATTTTTAAATGATGTAGTTTAAAACTTTCGCATCATTTCTGCAGGATTCTGCAAGCTCAAGTAAAGTTGTGTTGTTGAGGTAATTAAATATAACTGCACGGAGACCGTGCATATATTCCTTGAGCATACATTCGCCGGTGGTAACTTTGTCGCAGTCCACCATGACAAGCTCACCGTCTATAGCTTTGAAGATGTCGTAAACGCGTATTTCGGAAGGTGCAGTTTTAAGTGAAAATCCGCCGTCAGCGCCGCGTTTGGATTCCACTATCTCCGCACTTTTCAGGTCGTTCAGAATGAGTTCCAGAAAGCGTACGGGGATACCGTGAATTTCGGCAATTTTTGCTGCCCTGACAGGTCCTTTGCCGTAGCTTCCGGTAAGCTCAACCGCCGCGATAAGTGCATAGTAGCATTTTGCTGTAATCTTCATTCATCACCTTTATCATGATAATAGTGATGTTTTATCAGAAGTCAAGCGGGAAATTTAAGAAAAATAAAAAGGCGGTCAGAAAGACCGCCTTTTGCTATTCATTACTTGGCATATTATCAACATTTTGCGGTTCCTGCGGTGTGGGGCGTGTCTCTATCCTTGCCGACGCGAATGATTCCGTCATATAGTTTGCAATCCCGAAAACCACGTCGCGCACAACCGAATCCAGCACCAGCGATTTGGATATACTCCAGCCGCCGCCGCCGACAGCTCCGTTAACCGCAGCAGCACCGAATCCCCATGAGGATTTTGAACTGTCCGCCTGAAACGATTTGGAATCCACGACTTCCGCCGTTGACGGATTAAGCACACTGAGGTCGAAAGCCATCTGCGCCGCCTCTTTCGTCTTGCTCACAAGTCCTATGACGGGGATATATCCGCCAGCCAGAGCACCGCCGGAGCGGGTTACGTCTATGGATGTTATTGAGCCGTCGACAAAAAGGTCTATCTTTGGAATTTTTATCTCCTGACCGGTTATTGCGGCTATCTTTCTCAGTTTTTCCACCTGTTCAGTATCAACTATATTAAAACATTTAGTCTCTTTCAGCGCGTTTGAAAGCATTGACCGAACACCGCTTCCAACGTTCTGGACACCGCCGGAGCCTGAAAACACTTTGGCAAGCTCGCTGATACCGCCTTTCATCTGTGCACCGGCGTTTGTTCCGTTCTGGCACGATGCCGCTTTGCAGTCGATATCGTTTATGACGACATTCAGCATAGGATGCTCCGCATCCGGTGCATAGCATTTCGGAACCGGAACTTCGATTCTGCTGACCACCGTATCCGAAGCGAATGCAGCGCCCGCCGCGAGGCAGCATGTCAATATTATTATACCTAATTTCATATAGACCCCTTATTAAAACGGTAAACAAAAGTAGCATATTACGGTGACGGTGTAAATTTGATTTAGTTTCGGATGGTAATTGTGACAGAAAAGAATGTGTGGGTTCTCTTTTTTGCCTTTTAGATGCAAGCAGTACAAGGAAGGGGCGATGAGAGGGCTGCGAGCATACAAACTGAGTATGTGAGCAGTTCCGAAGAGCAGCTGACACAGTAATGCGCCGCATATAAAAGGCAAAAAGTAAGGGGCGGTTGAAGCCGCCCCCATGTGATTAGTTCTTAGATTTGTCTACGATTTTGCTTTTGCCCAGCCAGCTCATCATGCCGCGCAGTTTCCCGCCGACCTCTTCGATCTGGTGCTCAGCGCCCATTCTTGTAAGAGCGTTGAATGTGGGGCAGTTAGCCTTGTTCTCAAGCATCCACTCTTTCGCAAACTGACCTGACTGAATTTCGTACAGCACTTCTTTCATACGGTCTTTCACATCGGGAGTGATGATTCTCGGACCTCTTGTAAGGTCGCCGTATTGTGCAGTATTGCTGATAGAATAGCGCATGTTGCTGATACCGCCTTCATAGATAAGGTCAACTATCAGTTTAACTTCGTGCAGACACTCGAAATATGCCATTTCGGGAGCGTAGCCGGCTTCAACCAGCGTTTCGAATCCGTACTGGATAAGCTGTGCAAGAGAACCGCAGAGAACCGCCTGTTCGCCGAAAAGGTCTGTTTCTGTCTCTTCTTTGAAAGAAGTTTCAAGCACGCCGGCTCTTGCGCCGCCGATAGCGTTAGCGTAAGACAAAGCAACTTCGCGGCTGTCGCCGGTGAAGTCCTGATGGATGGCGATGAGACAGGGAACGCCTGCGCCTTTCTGATATTCGGCGCGAACGAGGTGACCGGGGCCTTTGGGCGCGATCATAACAACGTTAACGTTTTTCGGGGGTACGATCTGGTTGAAGTGAATGTTGAATCCGTGTGCGAAGGCAAGGTAGTTGCCCTCTTCCAGACCGGGAAGGATATCGTTTTTGTAAATATCGCCCTGAATTTCATCGGGAGCGAGAACCATGATGAAATCAGCCCATTTACAAGCCTCTTTCACTTCCATAACTTTCAGACCGGCGCCTTCGGCTTTCGCCCATGAGGAGCTGCCTTTACGAAGTGCAACGCACACGTCCACGCCGCTGTCCTTCATGTTGTTTGTGTGACCGTAGCCCTGGCTTCCGTAGCCTATTACAGCTACTTTTTTAGATTTGATAAGCTCAAGGTTCGTGTCTTTTTCGTAGTAAGCCTTCATTATATAGTTTCCTCCGGAAATTATTTCAAAAACTCAGATTGCTTCGCCGTTTACAGCAATAGCGTCACCGCCTGGCAGTATCATAAACGTCGCAGCCACAAAACTATTTCATTTCAGACGTCATTTTGCTGCCGCGTCCGATGGCTATTGCGCCCGTGCGGACAACTTCGATGATACCGTAAGGTTCCATTACGTTAAGGAAAGCGAGTATTTTATCGTTAGCCCCTGTCAGCTCTATAACAACCGATTCATTGGTTATGTCCACGGTTTTCCCGCGGAAGGTGCTGACGATGTTGAATACGTCCGGGCGTGTTCTCTGTGTTGCATGTACCTTAACAAGTATCATCTCTCGTTCTATGTGGTCCATTTCGGAAACGTTGCGGACACGGATCACGTTCACCAGCTTGCGCAACTGTTTGATTATCTGCTCGACAACCCTGTCGTCGCCCATGGTGACTATGGTCATAATCGAAACGGATTCGTCCGTTGTTCTGTTAACGGAGAGGGATTCTATGTTGTAGCCTCTGCCGCTGAAAAGTCCCGAAATGCGGGAAAGTACGCCGAATTTGTTCTCAACCAGAACTGATATAGTGTGTCTCATCATTGCGGTATCCCTCCCTTATTTCTGCATCAGCAGCATTTCGCTGACGGACGCACCCGCTGGTATCATGGGGAAAACGTTCTCGTTTCTGTCAACAGTGAAGTCCATAATAACGGGTTTATCCTTAACTTTGAGGGATTCTCTGATAGCCGCCTCAACATCCTCTTTCCTGTCGATGCGCATTCCGACCGCACCGAATGCCTCTGCCAGTTTAACGAAATCAGGCTGACAGTTCAGATCGCAATGGCTGAATCTGTCGTTGAAAAACATGTTCTGCCACTGGCGTATCATGCCGAGGTATCTGTTGTTCAGTATGGCAACCTTAACTGCTACCTTGTTCTGTACGGCGGTGCATATTTCCTGCATGTTCATCATGAATGAGCCGTCGCCTGCGATGTCGAAAACTTCCTTATCAGGGCAGCCGAGCTTTGCGCCGATTGCCGCGGGAAAACCGTAGCCCATGGTGCCTAAGCCTCCGGAGGAGATGAACTGATGGGGACGTTTGAACTTATAGAACTGTCCTGCCCACATCTGGTTCTGTCCCACCTCGGTGGTAATGATGGCGTCACCCTCCGTAACTTTGTATATTGTTTCAACAACATACTGAGGCTTGATGATATCTGCCGTGCGGTCATAGTCGAAGGGATGTTCCCTGTCCCATGCCTTTATCTGCTCGCGCCATTCTTTTCTGGCGGAAGCGTTCTTATCCCAGTTGAATTTGTCTATTTCGCCAAGAGCCTGTTTAAGAACGGCTTTGCAGTCACCTACTATAGGCACTTCAATCTGTACGTTCTTGCTTATGCTCGCGGGGTCTACGTCGATATGGGCAATCTTCGCGTTGGGAGCGAAACCGTCCAGACGTCCGGTGGAACGGTCTGAGAAGCGTGTTCCTATCGCAAGGATGAAGTCGGGATCTGAAACAGCCATGTTTGATGCGTAGTTTCCGTGCATTCCCAGCCAGCCGACGAAATTTTCATGAGTTCCGGGGAAACCGCCGAGACCGAGGAACGATGAAACAACGGGAACGCCCGTAATTTCGCTGAACTTAACAAGTTCCTCGTTCGCTTCTGAAAGAACCACGCCTCCGCCCATATAGATAACGGGCTTTTTAGCCGATTCAAGCAGACGCAGCATCTTTTTAATCTGTCCGAGGTGACCTTTGACAGTGGGGTTATACCCTGTCAGATTGACCTTTTCAGGCCATTCAAATTTTGCTTTCGCCGCCATAATGTCTTTCGGCAGGTCAATTACAACGGGACCGGGTCTGCCCGTTCTTGCTATGTGAAAGGCTTCTTTAATAACCGAAGCCGTCTCTTCAACGTTTGTCAGCATATAGCTGTGTTTAACTATCGGTCTTGTGATGCCTATGATATCAGCTTCCTGAAATGCGTCGCCGCCGATAAGGCTTGTTGCGACCTGACCGGTGAACACGACCATAGGGATAGAGTCCATATGCGCGTTTGCGATACCTGTAACAAGGTTCGTTGCGCCGGGACCTGACGTACCGAAGCAAACGCCGACCTTGCCTGTTGCTCTGGCATAGCCTTCCGCTGCGTGGATACCGCCCTGTTCGTGTCTGGGGAGAATGTGTGTGATGTCTGAATCATAAAGAGTGTCGTAGACACCGAGCAGAACGCCGCCCGGATAACCGAAGATGAGATCGACACCTTCTCTCTTCAGTGATTCGATGAGAATCTGAGCACCTGTCATCATAATGTAACTCCATAAAAGATATTTGACCGCCGACTTGTGCAAACAGAGGGTCAAATACCCCTGCCCACCTACTCCGGTACGACAGCCTTTTTATATCCAAAAGAAACCCCTATCGCTCTGTCACGGACAGCGCTGTCGGCACCGGAATTGTGCTCCGGCATATTTCTTTTAAATGTCTCATAAAGCCCCGCCGAGACGGGGCTATAAATTGTGTAACAACTACCACCTCAAGAATGACGTCGTGTCATTCTTTCGCAACGCTTAGCACAGGCAAAGCCTGTACACGCTCACACTCTGTTCGGCTTCGGTGGAAAACACCTCAGCCTCGCTCCGTGCAAACGCATCCTGCGTTTGTGGACTAAAGGTCTTCAATCCTGCAGATTGCGCCCTGTGCCGCGTTTGAAACGCGGGAAGCGTATTTTGCCAGATAACCTTTTTTAATCTTCGGCTCCGGCTTAACCCACTCGGCTCTGCGTTTTTTCAGCTCCTCAGCGGGAACATCAAGATTAATCGTCCTGCCGGGAATGTCAATAACTATTTTGTCGCCATCCTTGATAAGCCCTATGTCGCCGCCCTCAGCCGCTTCGGGGGAGATATGACCTATGCAGGGTCCCCTTGTGCCGCCGGAAAATCTTCCGTCGGTGATGAGAGCTACCTTGTTAAGTCCCTGCCCCATAATCTCCGCAGTGGGAGCGAGCATCTCGCGCATACCGGGACCGCCTTTGGGTCCTTCATAGCGGATAACAACAACCTGTCCGTTCACAATCTGGCGGGTTTTGATTGCTTCCATAGCCGCCTCTTCACTGTCGAAACATACGGCTGTGCCTGTGAACTGGAGCATGTCCGCATTGACGGCAGACTGTTTAACAACCGCGCCGTCCTGCGCTATGTTTCCGTGGAGAACCGCTATTCCGCCCTCTTTGTGGTAGGGATTTTCCAGCGGTCTGATTATATCATCATCGTAAACTATTGCAGAGTTTGCAATCTCTTTAACCGTTCTGCCGCACACCGTGGGGTTGTCATACAGCCTGTCGCGCAGCCTGTACTGAAAAGCGGGAATACCCCCTGCCGCGTCAACGTCCTCCATAAAGAACTCGCCGCCGGGGTTGATGCTTGTGATGTGGGGAGTGGTCTTGCTGTATTCGTCAAAAAGCGCAAGGCTGAAAGGAACTTTCGCCTCATAAGCTATCGCCGGAAGGTGCAGTGCGGTGTTTGTTGAGCCGCCAAGCGCCATATCCAGCATCACTGCGTTTCTGAATGCGTTTTCGTTCATGATGTCGCGGGCTTTGATGTCCTTTTCCACCAGTTCGCAGATGGCAACGCCTGAATCGAAAGCTATGCGGCGTTTTTTGCCCGAACCTGCAAGCGCCATTCCGCAGCCCGGCAGTGACATGCCCATCGCTTCGGTGAGGCACGCCATGGTGTTCGCAGTGAACAATCCTTGGCAGGCTCCCTGTCCGGGGCAGGCGCACTGTTCTATATTTTTCATTTCGCCTTCGCTTATCTCGCCTGTGCGGCATTTCGCCATGTTCTCAAAGGTATCCTTGATGAACGAGCGTTTCTGCATGCGGTAGCTTCCTGTCGCCATAGGACCTGCCGTAACGACTATCGAAGGAACGTTCAGACGTGCAGCCGCCATGAGCATACCGGGGGTAATCTTGTCGCAGTTGGTGAGGAACACCACGCCGTCAAGTGCGTGCGCCTCCACAACACATTCTATCATATCGGCGATGGCGTCTCTTGAGGGGAGCGAATAGTGCATACCGATATGCCCCATCGCGATTCCGTCGCAGATGCCGGGCACACAGAAGATGGACGAGTGACCGCCGCCTGTGTGAACGCCTTTTTCAATGTATCTTTCAAGGTCTCTCATGCCCACGTGTCCGGGGATGAGATCGGTGAAACTGGAACAGATGCCTATGTGTGCTCTGCCCATGCTGCTTTCCGGCATACCCGTGCCGTACATCAGTGCTCTGGCGGGTGCTCTGTCTATGCCGACTTTTGTTCTGTCACTTCTCATATTCACCTCTTATAAAAAACTGCATCGTGCAGTTTTTTATTTAACGCTTAACACAGGCAAAGCCTGTGTACGCTCACACTCCGCTTGGTTTCACCGCAAAGCGGCTCAACCAGCACTCCGTGTCGGCGCGTCCTGCGCCTCCTATTTACCTCTTATAAAAAACTGCGTCGTGCAGTTTTTTATCAAACGCTTAACACAGGCAGAAGCCTGTGTACGCTCACACTCCGCTTGGTTTCACCGCAAGGCGGCTCAACCAGCACTCCGTGTCGGCGCGTCCTGCGCCTCCGAGACTTTCACCTCGGTGCTGAATACGCCCCGAAAAGTTCAGGGCGACTTAAAAAATTTAAGTCATATAATTTATCACAGCATGGGGAGTATATCAAACACTAAAATCATCTTTTTAGCGAAAAAAAGGGGCGCATTTCTGCACCCCTGAATTGATTTTTACAGTCCGCCCCGGACACACCGGACATTATAACTTTCGCTAGCTTTGACACCGAAATACATACCGGGATAATCAAACCAGATTGTCCATGCAGCCTCAACTGCGCCGTAAACCTTATATGTGGATGAAGACCAGTAGCCGCTAAAAGCGGTGTTCTGGAACACTGAGCTTATTGCAGGTTCGTGAACGCTTTCGTCCCTGACAGACAAAAGCTCTCTGATGTTGGGCATTCTCCAGTCAGTATAGCCGCCAAGTTCTTTATTTTCGCAATAGCTTATTGCGTCTGCCCACACATCCGAAACTGATGCGGCTTCTGCATCGTCCTGCCACATAAGTCCTGTGTTATTGTCAGTCACTATCTCTTTCGTATCATTCCTCACGAAATCTGCAGCGGGATATGAATTACCGCGGACACATAAGACATGATGCAAATCAGTTCCGATATAAGTCTGCGAAAGACCGTCACGGAAATACATTCCCCAGTAATTTCCGTACGTACCATCGCCTTCTGCTGTTGACGACCAGTAATATGACTGTTCGATATTTACAAAGGCAGAATTTAACGCCGGACTGAACCCGTCGTAATTCACAATGGTCTCCAGTTCTTCGATTGACGGAAGCCTCCAGTCGCTGTAGCTGCCGATGGTAAGGTCTGAACAGATAGTTACCGCATTATCCCACGTATCCGAATAATCATCCCCGTTATCCTGCCACATAAGACCGTTAACATTGTCCGTTATTATGCCGGCGACACTGTCTACGGTGAAATCGGGATCAGCACCCGCCTGATATGCTCCGTCCTGCCCGCTTAACAGACATGCCGCAGCATCAAGAAGAGTTCCTGCGCTGTCCCAGCAGCTCGCCTGCCCTGTCTTTGTCATTACCCATGAAACTATTGTCAGGTCAAATGTAAGCGTATTTACACCGCCTGTTCTGCCATCGGATACTGTTATGACGATATCTTCATATACACCTGCTTCCGCTGTTCCGGAAACCTCTCCGGTGGAAGTATCTATACTCATCCATGACGGGTTGCCGGATATGCTGAACGTCAAAGTATCGCCGTCATCATCACTTGCTGTAGGCGTAAAGCTGAAAGCCTCGCCGTTCTTTACAGTTACGGGCGTTCCGCTGATACTCGGCGCATGGTTCTGAACCTCTATATCAAACGATGCAAGGGATACGCTCGCCGTGCCGTCTGAAACGCTGATAACTATATCGCTGTATGTACCGCTCACCGTGGGGGTGCCTGTCAACGCTCCCGTGGTTTCGCTGAACGCAGCCCAGTCGGGCTTGTTCTCAATGCTGAAAGTAAGAGTGTCTCCGTCCGCATCACCGGACGTCGGCGTAAAGCTGTATGCCGTATTGACATACAGGGATGTCGTCGGTGTCCCGCCTATGGTCGGAGCGTTATTCGGATCTTCAACCGTTATGCTGAACGCCGCAAGGTCTATCGTGGCTATGCCGTCGCTTACGGTTATTATTATATTGGTGAACGTTCCCGCCGTGGTCGTTCCTGTCAGCGCACCTGTTGTTGTGCTGAAAGTCGCCCAGCTCGGTTTGTTCTGTATGCTGTAGGTCAGGGTGTCGTCGTCTGCATCGCTTCCCGCAGGGGTGAAGCTGTACGATGTCCCTGTATCCGCCGATGTCGACGGAGTGCCGCTTATTGAAGGCGCACGGTTTGTCACTGTGATTGTAAATGCCGTAAGGCTCGCGGTGTCCGTTCCGTCTGAAACTGTGATAACTATATTACTAAAAGTTCCAACTTCCGCCGTGCCTGAGAGAGCGCCTGTTGACTGGTTGAACGTTGCCCAGTCAGGCTTGTTCTGTATATCAAATGTGAGTGTATCGTCGTCAGCATCGCCTGCCGTGGGGATAAAACTGTACGAAGCGTTACGGTAAACCGCTGTCGTCGGCGTGCCGCCTATGGTCGGTGCAGTGTTCGGGGGAACGACATCCGCCACGGTGATGGTGAACGGTGCAAGGCTTGTCGTCGCCGTGCCGTCCGATACGCTTATGGCTATTCCTGTATAAGTGCCTGTAACAGCCGTTCCGGTTAATGCTCCGGTTGTCGTATCAAAACTCGCCCAGTCAGGTTTGTTCTCTATGCTGAATATCAGAGTATCGCCGTCGTCATCACTCGCAGTTGGGGTGAAGCTGTAGCTTTCACCGTCGCCTATGGTATACGCGGGCGTTCCGCCGATGGTCGGCGCAGTGTTGACAGGCTCGTCGTCACCGGGCGTCGTCTGACAGACTTCATTGCTTTTTACTATCTCGCATACCGCACCAAGACTGCCCAACCCGCCGGACGGGATATAACAGGTCATCTGATAGCTCGCAAGAGCAGCGTTGGCATAGGTCATTCCGTAGACTTCCGCCAGCTTTGTTGTCATGGCGGTCTCAAGAGCATCACCGCTCCATGAACTGCCTATCTTCATATAAATATTGCTGTCAACTGTCAGACCGCCGAAGATAAATATTTTTGACCGTCCGACGGCTGATATTGTGCCGGATATTTCCGCTGCGGTGTAACAGTCTGTCGTCCAGCCCGCGCCGGTGCGCTCTGATGAACCCATATATGCACTGTTAAGATTCCGCGCATCGGAATTGAAGCCTGTGGGATAACCGCTGCCGGACTTCAAAATGACACCGAGATTATAAGATGTTGCACTTTCGGAGCGATAAGTGGTCTTTTTACTTCTGGGATATTGCGCCGCCAGTTCGGAAGGGGTGCCTATCAGCACTATATCATCGTAATTCCCGCTGTCGTCCGACAGATAAACAATGGATTTGCCGCCGCTTTCAGTGTAAGTCAGCTTAATGCCGCTGACCGGCTGCCCGTCCTCGTTCAGAGCGGCAACTTCATAAACAATACCCAAAGAACTGCTTGTTATGTAGGATTTTCCGGAGCTGTCCGTAACGGCGGACACGTTGTCTCCGCTGTATGTAACCTCGGAACTCAGATTTTCATCCGATGAAGAGCTGTCTGAACCGAAACAGCCTGACAGCACAAGAAAGCACGAGAAAACAAGATAGTAAACCAAGCGCATGATCTGCCTCCGCATATCAAATAATAAGAATCATCTCAACAAGGAAAACATTGTTATATTTGGTTGTCAATATCGCACGTATGTGAATTTTAACAAAAAGTATAGTCGGTCACTTTTTTTCTCCATCTTACCAAAATGTTAAAAAACAGTGCCGCAAATATGTTTTTTTACATATTCGGTATCGGAGGCTGTTTATAAGGTCTCAGCGGAAAAATCTAATATCAATTGTCTTACCATCTCCCGCATGATATAAAGATGTATATTTACGGGGGAAATATGACGTTTGAAAATTATTTCGATATGGCGGTAAAGACATTCAAATCAATGGCGATAGGGCTTTTTCTCTATCCGCTGTTCGTTGCGCTCTGCGAAACTTTAGACATGAACCTGCACTATTATCTGCCCAGACCCACTGTGGAGCATATGGGCATCGCTTTCATTGTTATCTCTGTGATATTTTTTCCGCTTTCAAACATGCTTCTGCCAATGCTCAGCAGGAAATGCGGCAGATCCTGCGATCTGGGCAAAAAGCTGATGATAGCCGCAGTCATAACCGCGGCAATGGCGGAAACGATCGCTCTGTTCGGACTTGTCATTTATATCGTATCCGCTGATACGCGCTTTTTCTATCTCTTCTTTGTGCTCTCCCTTGTGCATCTTTTCATGCACAGACCAAAGATGGAACAGTGGCAGAGGTACCTCGACGATCTCAATAAAGATTAAGTGCTTTTAAAATTTGTCTTTTCTTGATAAAATAAAGTATGGCGTACAGAAGTTATATAAAAAAAGTCCCCGGATTCACATTTCTGGGACCCATTCTTATATTTGCCGGGATGCTCTCCGCTTCGGACACGGGACTTACCTATGCCCTGAATCCGGACATGGTGCTGGACGAAATGAGCCGGAACTTCGCTGTCGCCTATTTCACAGCCACCGCTTTTTTCAGCTTCCTGCTCATGCACGCCGGATATCTGCTTTACAGCGGGATGGTTTACAGCAGATACTACGCAAGTATTGTTATTTACGCCTGCCTGACGGCGGTTCTTGTGCGCGTTTTTCTTCTGGGCATAGAGCCTGCGCCGTGGAAAATATACACAGAGGCGGCGTTCCTTGCCGGTGCGCTCCTTTATCTCGGTCAGAAACAGTTCCGCGTGCGGTTCGAATATAAACGCAGCATACTGGGTGTTACGGTATTTTTCACATGGGTAATGGTAATGATGTCTGCAGGCTATGCGTACATGAGGCTTAAAGACGGATATGCCATACCCGCCATAAACAAAATAACATTCGACGAAGCACCCTACAACGTGGAGCTTACGCCTCTGCCTTTCAGCTTCGGTCTGCGCGTTCCTCCGAATTTTCATCTCTCATCAATAGAAAACGAAACGGGCAGTCTCTCCGTTACATTCCATAACCCGGATTACGGATACATAATACTCAGCAACTTTTCCGCCATCACACCCGTTTTCAAACGGATGCGCATACTTGGTTTTCAGGACGAACTGGACTTCACACAGAGGTTTTTCAGAGAGACGACAGGTCTCATACCGCTCTATCTGCGCAAGGCAATGACCAGCATGAACGTTAAGGAATATGACAGAGTGGATGTCGGCGGCATGTCGCTTCTGCTGGAAAAATCCGACGGCGACAACTCCATAGCCCACATATTCCGCGGGCGGGATCTTCTGGGAGAGGTGAACATCCTCTCAATATCCATGAACGACACAGGACTTTACAACGAGATATTCTCAACACTGAAAAACCGCGAACCGGAAAGCGACGCACAGAAACTTTTCGAAGACGGGCTGAAACTTCAGAAAGAGGAGCGCATTGAAGAAGCGAAAAGACTTTTTGCGTGCGCATCGGTGATACATCCGGAAGATGCCGAATACAGGTACGTTCTGGCGGAGACACTGGCACTCACAGGATACGTTTCAAGCGCTAAAAAGCAGCTTGAAACCTGTATGAAACTTGCCCCAGGACATCAGAGAGCGCAGAAACTCATGGAAGCGCTCAACAAACTCAATTAGAGACCGCGCCATGCCAGTCACAACCCTTAAAACACTTTCACCCCACAACGACCACGAGCTTAGAAAGCTGCTCGAACATGTTTACGGCATCCAGCCCGAATGGATAAAGATAACCTTTGACGAAGAGCGGCTGGCAACCATCGAAATTGAAACTGAGATGGACATAGATTCCCGCGTATCCGTCGGCATAAACGACGGCGGAATGAAGGCTGAGTTCTCACTCTTTCCGGCCATAAACAAAGGCAAGGTTCTGGACAACGATGCCATCGAAAATTATCTGATAAAAGAAAAACGTCTTTATACGGAGCTTTTCCACTGGGACAGTATAAAACATTCAATACAGTATTACCTTGCCGGCTATATAGTTGAAAGAGTCGTCGTTGCTGAGGGTATGCCCGCAGAGGACGGACAGGATGCCTGGATGACCCTCCATTTCGAGCTGGACGACAGACGCCCCCGTGAGCTTGACGACGGCAGTGTCGATTTCAGGGATATCAACCACATTGTGACCGTAGAGGAGAATCAGCTTCTCATATCCTTTCATCCGGAAACCGCCGGAAGGGAAGGCATTAAGGTCACAGGTGAGAGAATACAGGCACGCCGCGGCAAAAAACTTGTGATACACAAGGGCAGAGGCGTCTATTTCGACGACGAGCGGCAGGGATACGCCGCAAAGGACGGCGGTTACGTCATATTTGAAAACAACAGGCTCAGCGTCAACCCCATATACTCCGTATACGGCGACGTTGACTATTCCGTGGGCAATATAAAATTCGACGGCACAGTCTCCGTTTCCGGCGACGTCCTCAGCGGATTTGAGATAAAAGCGAAGAGCATCGTTGTCTGGGGCGTTGTGCGTGACGCTCTGCTCACCGCCGTTGACGACATCACAGTTAAGACGGGTGTGAAATCCACCGGTAAATGTATCCTGAAGGCAGGAAGAAACATCACCGCCGGATTCATAGAAAATTCGGAAGTTGAAGCGGGTTCGTCCATCATGATAAAAAACTACTGTCTGAACTCAAAACTACGCAGCGAAGGCGAGATAAACGCCACAGCGGGCGACGGCATTATAAGCGGCGGGGAGATAAGAGCATTTTCATCCATACATGCCCGCAGGCTGGGACTTGATCAGGGACCTCAGTTCAGGGTTTTCGTCGGTGTGAAACACAGCCTTCAGGACAAACTGGAAGCGGCAATGGCGGACAAAGACAAGCTGGAGCAGATAATCAGGGATGCCGACGAAAAGATACGCAAACTGGCTAAAATGAATCCTGACATAAAGAAAAACCCAAAGCTGAAATCCATCATAACCTCCAGAACCCTTCTGATGAAAAAATTTCAGACTATGGACGAACGGGTTGAGCAGATGATAAAATCATCCATGCACCCCATGCCGTTCATACGCGTTGACCAGTCGGTGCACGACGGTGTCATCATGGTTTTTTACGGAACCGAAAAGAACTTTGCTGAAACCGAAGGAGCCGGAAAGTTCGTTTACAACAAAGCCACCGGAAAAATAGAAAAACTCAAAACCGACGCTGTGCTTGAAGCGGTTGTGACCGAAGTTAAGCTGGACTGAGTGAAAAGATATATTGATAAACTGAAACAAAGGTTGCAGGGCGACGGAGCTGCGGGGGTTTTCCGCAACATGCTGATCCTTGCCACAGGGACAGGCGCAGCGAAAGCGATAGGCTTTCTGGCTTCGCTGGTGGTCACAAGGCTGTTCACACCGGAAAGTTTCGGCATAATGTCCCTTTTCATAGCATTCACATCGCTGATAGCGCCCCTTTCTACACTCTGCTACTCATACGCCATTCCGCTGCCCAGAAACAGACATCTGGCGGTTAACATAATCCTGATGAACTTCGGCATAACCGCCGTCATGACGATGCTTACGGCACTCGCCTTCATCTTCGCCGGAGACTATATCTTCCGCGCGGCAAATGCTGACGGGCTGCAGCCTTACATCTGGCTCATTATCATAACCCAGTTTTTCGGCGGGATATACGAGACACTTAGCGGCTTTGCCACCCGCGAGCGCGCTTTCAGACCTATTGCCCGCACGAAGATGATTCAGGCGTTTTTCGGAGCCATTGTAAAGATAGTTTCAGGTTTCGCCCATTTCGGCGTAACAGGGCTTGTCATAGGTCAGGCGTATTCGCAGGCGGGCGGAAGTTTTGTATACTACAGGGCGTTTAAGGAAAAACTGAAAGAATCCATGCACAGGGTCAGTCTGAAAAGGGTGATAAGAACCGCGAAGATATACAGGGATTTCCCCATGTACAGACTGCCTTCGCAGTTTCTGCTGACCTTCTCCATACAGGCGCCGCTGCTCATGACAGGAAAACTTTTCGGCATGGCGACCGTCGGTCAGCTCGGACTTGCAACCTCCGTTCTCTCGCTACCCGTAATTCTGTTCGGCGTTTCCGCCGGACAGGCATATTATGCCGAAGCGGCGCGCATCGGAGCGAACAATCCCCGCGAAATATACGATCTTTCCAAAAAGATAGCTAAAAAACTTTTCATCGTAAGCCTGCTGCCGTTTGCAGTCTTACAGTTTGCGGGAGAGCCGCTGTTCGTTCTTGTCTTCGGCAAGGCGTGGCACCAGTCCGGCACTTTCGCGTCAATGCTTTCCGTATCCCTCCTTGCACAGTTTGTCGTTGTGCCTATCGTAAACGTACTGAGCGTACTCGGAAAACAGAGGATGTTTCTGATGTTCAACATAGTACGCACAGTAAGCATAGTCGCGCTGTTTTCAGTATGCGGGCTGTTCGGGCTTCATGCCGACGGCGTAATTCTTATCTACAGCTTTGTGCTTGCTTTAAACTATGCGCTGATGGCGTTTGTCATATTCAGAGTAATACGGAGCAGATTTTAAGAGATGGCAGAAATTTTAAGACACACAGGTGTCGTTGTAAACGTTGACGGGGATCACACGGCAACTGTTGAGGTTATGCGTGAGCACGCCTGCACAGGCTGCGGTGAAAAATCATCATGCACCATGTCCGACGGGAACAACGTACGCATAACATTCAGAAACGCCCGTGACCTTTCAAAGGGCGACCGTGTTGAGATATCTATCGACAGCAGAAACTTTTTCCGCTCGCTGTTAACAGTCTATGTCGTTCCGCTCCTTTTCATGCTTATTTCTGCTATTGCTGCTGATGCTGTGCAACAGAGCCAGCTTGTGACAGCCGCATCGGCACTGACCGCTCCCGCGGTATATTTTCTGCTGCTGAAACTTTTCAGACGTGGCAGAACATCCCAGACCTATAGAAAAATCACCACGCCCTGACAACCTCTTTCTTCCCGTGAACAAATTTCGGCATCTCCTCTCCTATATCCGCACCCGAACCTCTGTATGAAGGATCCAGCATTACGCAGGGCATATTGTCGAAAGAATATTGGCGGGTGTTCGGAACGTGCACCGATTCTATCTGCATACTGACGCCTGCTGGTCGTTCCGCCGAAATCATCAGCACAGCTCCCCCGGCAGGGAACACGCACTCTTTGCTGAAAACCGTAACTCCATCCGCGGAACAGTCAGGAAAATAGCTGGAAGGTCTCTTCTCCATATGTTTCTGCTGATCAAATTTATTAGGGAACACCATTATGCCGAACCGCTCGTCCGACTGTGCCATTATCCGCACATGTTTATTTTTCCCCAGATCCATGAGCATATAGCGCCTTTCATCAACAAATGTGCTTTTATCGTATACAACGTTATAGGCGGGCTTGAACACATGCCCGCCCTCAAGTCCGCACGCCATGACATACATGTGACGGGGAACTGCCACGAGATAGGGCTTAATCCCTGTTATGCAGTTAAGCATGGACGCGAGCAGAATTGAAAGGTCTTCACAGTCCCCGCCTTTCCCCAGTGTTTCGTAAGGCGGAAGAATGTTGTTTATGCCGTTGGGTTCCCCGACATAGGGTACGTTTCTGCGGACGTATTCAAAAACGCTCTGAATCTTGCAGTATGCGTCATCGCCGCAGGGTGCGGTTATGTTTGCAACAAGCGCCTCCAGAGCGGGGTCGTCCTTATACACCTTTGAACTGTAGGCATAAAAGGGCGAAGTGCGGCTTGGCGGTTCCAGAAAGGTTTTAATGGGCAGGGTCTCCGCTTCCGGTTCCTCAACCGATTCCACAACTGTCTGCACAGGCTCGTGTCCTGCGTTAACGACTTTTTTCAGCGCCGTGCTGTTGTTCAGAAACGAAACATACGTGTCCGGAAAAAACGCGGCATAAAGCAGGAGCGCAATAGCTATGAGTGAGAATATTTTAAATTTCATAACCGTTCTTCATATTTATTGTCAGCATATATATTTAACTGATACAATTTATAGCATAGGAGTATAATATGACAAAATTTGAGAAATTTCTCCAGTTTTTCAATATAGAAACCGAACCTCAGTTCTTCGAAGACCTGTATCTCCAGTCTGAAATGACTAAAACATACACGGTTCTTCTGCTTCTGGCAAACTTTATAGCTCTTTTCGGACTTATCACCAACAGTGTTGCGGTGATAATCGGCGCAATGCTTATATCGCCACTGATGGGTCCAATAATCAGCTTCGGTTTCGCATACATAACATCGGAAAGTATGCTGATGACGCAGTCTTTGCGCACAATCGGTCTCAGCCTTGTATACGTTATCCTGTCCGCAGCTATACTGTCGTTCATCTCACCGCTTAACGAGCTGAACGAACAGATTATGGCGAGGACAAAACCGAACCTTTACGACCTTTTCATCGCGGTTTTCTCCGGTCTGGCAGTCGCCGTAAGCTACCTTTCAAAACGCGCAAGCTCCTTTTCCATCATAACCGGTGTGGCAATAGCAACATCCATAATTCCGCCTCTGAGCGTTGTCGGATTCGGCATAGGAACCGGAAACTGGGCGGTCTCCGTCGGTTCGTTCCTGCTTTTTTTCACCAACTTCACGGCAATAGTGGCAACGACTGCACTCAGCGGCATCCTTTTCGGCAACCAGTATTTCCAGCATCTTAAAGATTTCAACTACGTTAAGAAACGCCTGGTTATGATAGTTCTGCTGATACTTCTCACCTGTCTGCCTCTCTCTTTCACACTGAAACAGTCAGTGGAGAACCTTAAAATACGAAGAATCGTTAACACTGCGGTGGGAAGCATAAAGAACGCCACCGTGTTCAACGTCAGCTACAGCATGGACAAAGATAAGCTGAAGATTAACCTTGCCCTCGCCTCAAGTAAACCTCTGACTCACGACGAAACCCTTCTGCTGAAATCTGAAATTGAAAACAGACTGGGCAAGAAGAGCGAGATAAACATCACGCAGGTGGCTCTGAAAGAGGATATCGTCAGCAACACCAGAACAGTCGTTAAAGCTGAGAAACAGATTATTCCTGAAGAAACTGTAAGAACCTCTTCCGAAGGCTTCCGAAAAAAGACAGGGGATATTTTGCGGGAGATAGAAAAACTGCTCGCCCCGGCAGAGATTGCTGATTACGCGGTCATATTGAAATCCGACGGGTCGTCTGTCCTCAATCTGAACGTAATAAGAGATACACCCGTTTCTCCGGAGGAACTCGCAATGCTGACCAAATTCATAGCCTCAAAATTTAAATACGACATGTCTGTGACCGCGGAGACCAAAGCCCCCGTTACAGAGGAGGAAACTGGGGAACAGACCGGACAGCAGACAACAGAGAAACAGGAAGAGCTGCCAAAGGCTGAAAAGAAATAATCAGTCCTTTTTCTGGAGGTTGTTATAGTATATGCGCATCTTATCTGTCAGAAATTCGCACGGATAATATATTCCGGCGGCGTTTCCCACCCCGAAATCACCCTCATCGGTTACGATGCTCTGTCTTTCAGGGATAAATGTCTTGTGCAGACCTGAGTAGGCGCACTCTTTGTCGCATATCAGTCTTACGGGCATCATATCGCCGGTGATTCCCCACACAAGAGGTTTCTGCGGACATGCCTGACGCAGCTTGAACGCGTATTCCAGAAGCTGCTGCTTCATCGCCGGAAGAAAAAGCCTGCCCAGCAGCTTAACTGAATCAATATCAGCGTATCCGGCATAGGCGAGCTCGTACATTATCTTATGTATCTCAATGCTTCCGGTAGTGTATTTATTCTTTTTAACTATATCCACAAACAGGTTCACGGTCATAAGGATGCGCATGAAAGGATTCTCCGCGTTCTCCTGAATATTGAAAACGGGTATACCGTTCTCATCCTTATAGCAGTATCTGTTCAGTATAGCTCTGTAAACCTGCGGGTCCCGGCAGAGGTCTGCCGCTATCTGTGCGGACTGGTGGCTTTTAAGCGCCGCGTCTGAATCCTCCATGGCATAACCGGAGAAGATGCCGGAATACTGCATGAAGGTGGTGAAGGTCATGTTATGGATGAAATATTCTTTATCCGTGAGGTTAGAAAGCCGGTTGAGGTGCATGGATGAGATTATCAGTCCCAGAAAAGTCGTATACACCGAGTTTGAAAACATGTCCATGTGGCTGTCGATGTTGCGCACCATTTTAAGCATGACAGCGGTGCCCTTTGCATTGTCCATAACCTTTGCAAGGAAGCCTTCCAGACTTTTGCCTACCTTTGTTTTGCCGTCCACATATTCATGGAACGCTTTAAACTTTCCGCCTGAGTTTTTAACCTTTTCAAGCGCTCTGCCTATGCGCCCGTCAACACGGAGCCTGTACAGTTCCAGAACTTCGTCGGAAACCTGAACAGAGAAGGAGGTGGTCATAAACGCTGGATTGACAACATAACGCTCAAGGAGGGATTCTATATATTTTTCAACAGGAACGTCTTTGTTTATAAGTATGTTCCCGCCCATATCACGGAGCTCCGAAGCCATGGGCATATTGTGGCTGAAAATGCTGATATTATGATATCTCAGATATTTAACGAATTCGGACGCACCCTGAAGCGCCAGTCTGCCGCGGAGCGCGCCTTCAGACATATCAAGATCGGCAGCAAGCATTTCAAAAACGTTTGAATGGGCTATAGTCTGCATGTGCAGCCTCATTAATCAGATGAATAAAACAATTGTATTAAAATAAATTATGAATAGCAACACATATTTACTGCACATTTTTTGTGCATGTGAACAAAAAAAGGGCGGTTGCCCGCCCTTTAATGATAAACCTAGTATGCAACCTCCGCTGCCTGAGTGACATACTGCCTTGCATATTTGTCTGTGTAGTTGAGCCTGAACTCATAGGTGTAACCTGTTTCGAACAGCCCTGCCTCAAAAGTATAACTTCTTGCAGCAAAAGGCAGATTCTCTTTATCGATAACAGTGCCCATATAGTTTACGCCCTGTTTTTTGTCAACATGGATATCGATATCGCTGACATCCTCGTCTGTGGGGAGCGTATAGGTGACTGTGACAGTTCCGTCGCCGTTCTTGACGGCAGATGCTGTCACAGATTTGGAAACACATGACGGAAGCGTAACTGTTTTTGTGGCTGTTGTGCTGTCTGCCAGAGTTACGTTGTAAGTAAGGGTACTTCCGCAAAGGTTCTGTGCGGAAAATGTCACTGTTCCTGTCTGTATGAACTGAGACGAGCTCCAACTCCATACCTGACCGTTTTCAAATATCTGAACACTTTTGCACTCAGTGTCGTAAGGGTTAACAGACAGACTTACGGTGCCGGAAAAGGCGTTCGATGTCACTGTTGCAGATGTGACAGCAGATGCGCCCTGACAAACCTCTGCATAGGCATATCTGTACTGCCAGTTGGCATCGGTGCTGAGCGTTGTCCAGAACTCGACCTTCTCCTGATTTCCGAGCAGATACCATGCCCCGTTTATCTTCTGGAGAACCATACCTGCGTCGCCCGCTTTCGTGTCGCTGTATGCCTCTTCATAAACCACCTGGCTGTTCATGACACCCTGAATGTGGTTGTCCATATATATCCGGTACATAAGAGTACCGTGTCCTGAAAGCGACGCATATGCCGGATCGTCGGCAGTCATTTTAACCGCTGTGGCAGCGTTTGAAACAACGTTCATTGTCACGCCGACGGGTATCTCTTCGCGATCGGCGGTCATATCAGCTATGAAAGTTGCCGCACCGTAGCCTCTGTCAAGAAATCCGTCTGAATATATCATAGCTGTGAGAGCCGCAACATCACCGCCGAAATAGGAATTTACCATATTCTGTGCTGTCTGCTCTATTGTTGCCTGTTCGTTTTCGCTTACAGGGATCTCAATGCCGCCGGCCTCGACAGTTGTCTGAACCTGAGTCATGGCAGTTTCATACGCCTGCGCATTGCCCGCATTGTCCCATGTTATGGCTGCGGAATACGCCTGCTGAAGTGTCGTGTATGTACTGTTGCCTGTGTCCGTAACAGCCTCTTTAACAGTTGTTACGTCTATGGCAAGAGTCGCTTCCTTTACACCCTCAAGCAGATAGGAAACCATGTCCTGTGTGCCGACACTGCTGTCCACAGCCGCAACCATGGATTCAAGAACGTCCACGAAAAGGGTTGTTATAGGTGTTGTCGCGCCCAGATCTGCGCTTGTGCCTGAAACGTCAATGGATTCAAAAAAGTTTTTAAGAACCAGATCTCCGTATACCGCTCTGATGAACACAGGGTCGCCCTCTGTGTATGCAACCGAACAGGCATACTCATTTCCGTTACCCGTGCTGGTCATACGCACCTCTGTTCCATCGGGAAGGGTGAGTGTGACAACCATGTCAACCGCATCTTTTGCCGCCGCTTTGGCACCGTCCATTTCAACAGTTGTTTTGACAGTAATTTCAGATGCCGGCTCGGAAGAACTGCTTCCTCCGCCTCCGCATCCGAAAAGAGCCGAAACAAACAGCGCGACCAGTGCAAAAAGAAAAAATTTCTTAAACATAGCCTGCCTCCTTTTGTTTATGTATTAAATTATACCATCTGAACATATGTCCGTAAATAAAGATTTCAAATTCATGCAATTGTCAAAATTTTGTTATACGCTAATCATTATAAATAAGCATTGCCGTTTCTACCGTTTGTCTTCGCCGCCGCGATGTGTTATCTTTGAAAAAAACATAACGGACGTGAAAATGCAGAACGCAACTCCCGAACAGATACTGCGCGTTGCCACCCAATACCACAAAGAGGGCAATCTGGACGCCGCCGAAAAACTTTACAAAACAGTTATAGAGGTTAGGCCTCATTCGGCGGAGGCGTGGTTTTATCTGGGGATGATATATTATGCGAAAAAAAACCATTTTGATGCTGAAACATGCCTTAAAAGGGCATTGGAGCTGGATCCTAAAAATGCGGATTACAGCAACAATCTTGGCGAAATGTACAGACAGGACGGGATGCTGGATCAGGCGGAATATTACATACGCAACGCCATAATCATGAACCCGAATCAGGCGGATGCCTTCTGCAATCTGGCGCTTATATGCAAAGCGCATGGCGATTATGACCATGCGAAACTGTATTTCTCCCGCTCTCTGGATCTCAACCCTAAAAACATCAACACTATAATAAACGTTGGCAACCTGTTCCTAACCCTTGGAGAGTATGACGACGCAGGCGAATGTTTCGTGGCGGCGCTTGGAATTTCACCGGACAACCCTGCCGCCCTGCGTGGCTGTGCGCAGAGCTTTTATGAAAAAGGTGAATACAACACGGCGGCAGCAATGCTCAGCAAACTGACAGCGGGCAAGCCTGATATGCACAGGGAAAAGGTTGATCTCGCCCTCATAACCCTTAGAAATAAGGATTTCCGCAAAGGTTTCCAACTCCTTGAATCAAGGCTGAAACACCTGCCCCACATAATGCAGGGCGACGAGAAAACACTCTGGCGCGGAACAGACCTTAAAGGAAAGACTATATACGTTTACGACGAAAAAGACGGTCTGGGCGGTTTCGGCGACACAATTATGTTCGTCCGGTTCGTCACAGAACTTGAAAAATACAGTCCTGAAAGGATAGTTCTGCGGGTTCAGCCGGAACTGGTTTCCCTCATTGCTGCAAATATGTCTGAAAAGGTGGACGTAGTTTCCGAAAACCATGAACCTTTCGATGTACATTCACCGCTTTTAAGCCTTCCTCTTGTCCTGAACGTCAGAGCAAAAACAATGTCAGGCGCAAACGGATATCTGAAGGCGGGCGGCGAGAGAAGAGCTGACCTTTTTGATAAAACAGTTAAAAATATAGGTATCGCATTCGCCACGGATAAATCACACGTTAAGCACGAAACACGCACCGTCCCGCAGGAGGCTTTCACACAGCTTGCCGCATCGGAAGGAGTTAAACTGTTCTATATATCAAAACAGGAACCCGACGCACCGCTTGAACGGACAATCACAGACCTGCGCCCTCATATAAACGACTTTGCTGACACGGCGGACATAATCGCCAATCTGGACATGGTGATAAGCGCGGACACAGCCGTTGCGCACCTTGCCGGAGCAATGGGAAAAAAGACTGCGCTGCTTCTGAACAGGCTCCACGACTGGCGCTGGTTCAGCATAGCAACAGGACAGAAAACCGTCTGGTACGACAGCGTTACAGGCTATGTGAAGGATGATGATATCAGATGGGAAGAGCTGGTTAAAAAAGTTATTCTGTAGATTTACAAAAATTTGGCGGAGGTTTCAGGTCCTCCGCCTTTTGTTTTGCCCATAATCGGGCAGAATCTCCTGCGATCACAGGCACCCTCAGCTGCACTGCAAATCACTTTTGCTTCCTCCCATGTCTTTGAAATTAAGACAGCAAATCACAACCTTCAGGGTGTATATTTCAGATGATTTCGTCCCGGAATTACTTCCTTTTTTTGGCTTTATAATCGGACTAATTTCATCCTCTGACAACTAACATATTACAGAACGTTGTTAATTCAATATGTAAATATTGTTTACATCATTATTTTTCAGCTACATAACGAATTGATTTAAAAGGGTTTTTAAATTGATAGATTAATTTAACACGTATAACTGCGTTATTGACGTGAATTGTCAAAGAGATGTAGTAACTCAATATTCATCTTTCTGTGAACGGAAATTCTGTCCACTCCCTCATCATCTTCACACAGGTTATAGAATTTTTCCCGCTTGTTTCCGGCGCAGGGGGAGATGAAGACAGAATGGTCTGCATTTTTTATTACGGTCAGCTTCATGCCGGAAATGAGAGACGCAACATAAAGAGAATCGCGGTCGCCTGTCACCATCGAATCGAACTCCGCGGCATAGACCGAGACGGGGATTTTTACGTTATCAAACGCATCTTTTCCGAAAAGAATACCGTATGCGGGAGCCATGAGCACAGCAGCTCGAAGATCCGGCAAAGTGATATTTATATCTGAGTTTGTGAGCTTTTCCAGCTTTCTGCGGTTTGCAGGCAGACAGAGGAGTATCTGCGCATCGTCCTTTCCGCAGTAGTCTTTCAATATGCCAAGATCAGCCTTTCCTCCCGCAAGAACGGCCGCCGTATAGCCGCCCATTGAGAAGCCCGCTGCATAAACGTTTTTAAACGCATCGGCTTTAATACCGCGCACAGAGCGCAGGTTTTCAAGAGCAAGCGCAGAAAGTTTCGGACGAAGATGCACAGGATGGAACACCGCATCGTTCTGTTTCAGACTCCACATGTCCGGATATGTAACCGTTATCACGGCATATCCGCCCCGCGCCAGATACTCCGCCGTGTCGTGCTGCCCGTACATATTTCCGCCGAAACCGTGGGCGAGGATGACCACACCCTTCACCGTCGCGGCAACAGGCGCATTTTCCGCCGCGGATATCTCATAAAGCCCCTTCTCCTGTTTGCGTTCGGTCTTGTCTGTGGGGTACCAGAGAGCGTATTCAAAGTCATGCCCGTGGTAAGAAAGGGGATAATATCTGATTCCGGCATTGAAAGCCAAGGCTGAGAGTGAGATGAAAAAGAGCATGAATGAGACAGCGGGAACATAAAAGACCGCTCCTACTCCTGTTTGCAGAGTGCGAAGCGGTCTCATTTTATTTTACAGTCCTAAAACGTCGAACATGTTGTAGAAACCGACAGGTTTTCCAGCCAGCCACACTGCAGCGGATATGGCTCCGTTTGCGAAAGTGTCTCTGGTGTGCGCCCTGTGGGTTATCTCTATGCGTTCGCCCTGTCCGCAGAACATCACTGTGTGTTCGCCCACGATGTCACCCGCGCGCAGGGTCTGCATACCTATCTCTCTGTCTGTTCTGGGTCCGATGATGCCGTGGCGGCAGAAAGCGCCGTCCTTTTCGATATCCCTGCCGAGAACGTTTGCGATAACTTCGCCCATCTTCATGGCTGTGCCGCTGGGTGCGTCCTTTTTCAGCCTGTGGTGGGATTCGACTATCTCAATGTCATACCTTTCGCCTATGGCTTTGGTGACCATCTCAAGCACCTTAAAGGTGAGATTTACGCCGAGGCTCATGTTGGGCGAGAACAGTACGGGTATCTTTTCAGCCAGTTTTTTTATCTCTTCAGTCTGTGCCGCGCTGAGTCCCGTGCTGCCGATAACGACAGGTCTGCCTATTTTCGCATATGCTTCGAGGTTCTTCATTGTGGGTTCAGCGCCTGTGAAGTCTATGAAAGCGTCACAGCCCCCCAGAGCCTCCTGCATATCGGAAGTTATCTTAACGCCGATTTTCCCGATGCCTGCCACCTCACCAGCGTCATGCCCCAGAAAGGGACACGCGGAGTGTTCCAGCGCACCGGAAACGGTGCATCTGTCGTCATCGTTTATAAGAGCTATGATGCGGCGACCCATTTTTCCCGCCGCACCTACCATCGCTATTTTCGTCATATAACGCCGACCTGTTTCATAACGGCGGTGAGTTTCGCCGTGCCAGCCTCTGTCATGGGGATGAGGGGAAGACGTATCTCAGGTCCGATGAGTCCCATAAGTTCCAGCGCTTTTTTAACCGGTATGGGATTCGTTTCAAGAAACAGGGCGTTGAACAGGGGCAGCAGTTTGAAGTGCAGTTCTCTTGCGGTTTTCATATCGCCTGCGACAAAAGCGTCGTAAAGGGCGGCGGCATCCGCAGGGCAAACGTTAACAGAAGCGGAGATAACGCCGCTTGCGCCGATGCACATCAGCGGATAATAGAGTGAATCTTCGCCGGCCAGCAGTCCGAAACCTTTCTCGGCGTTGCCGAGGATTGCACCTGCCTGATCCATTGAACCGCTCGCCTCTTTAATGGCGACGATATTAGGTATCTTTGAAAGGCGCACAACGGTGTCCGGCAGCATATTTACGGATGTTCTGCCGGGAACGTTGTACATAACTATCGGAATATCCACGCGCTCTGCAACGTGTTTAAAGTGCTGATACAGACCCTCCTGAGTGGGTTTGTTGTAGTACGGAGTGATGATAAGCGCGCCGTCAGCACCTGCTTTTTTAGCGTGTTCAGTAAGATATACTGTCTCGTGTGTGGAATTTGAACCGGAACCCGCGATAACGGGAACGCGTTTTTTAGTCTGGTCTATAACAATGTCGATAACTCTGCAATGCTCTTCGTGTGTCAGGGTTGCGGATTCGCCTGTGGTTCCACAGGGTACTATGCCGTCCGTGCCTCTGGCTATCTGATATTCAACCAGATTTCTGAGAGCTTCCTCATCGACAGCGTTATTTTTAAAGGGTGTGGCAATGGCAACGATACTGCCTTCAAACATTGGATATCCTCCGATATATTTTTTAATTTTCAGTAATTTACAGCTTCGTCTGTCAGTTCTCCGGTGTAAATGACGCGGGCTTCGCCCTCCAGATACACCTTGTCACCTTCAAGATAAACCTTCAGCAGTTTGCCGCTGGTTGTCTTTATGGCGACCGGGCTTTTTAACAGACCTTTAGAAACGGCGAACATGGCACATGCAACGGAACCCGTTCCGCAAGCCATAGTTTCGCCTTCAACCCCTCTCTCATAGGTTCTCACCCTGAGATGTCCGTTGTTGTCCACGCCGCAGAAGTTCACGTTTGTGCCTTTGGGCGCGTAATATTCGTGGTAGCGCAGAGCGGGACCGTATTTCATTATGTCCGCGCCTTCAACATCGTCCGTGAAGACAACGCAGTGGGGAACCCCCGTGTTGACGCTGTTCACTTCAAGTTTTTCACCCTTAACGTCAAGGGTGTAAGACTCTTTATAGTCAAAAGGCTGAGTCATACGCACTTTCACGTCCGGCTCAGCTTTGATCTCCGCTTCGATGATCCCCGCCAGTGTTTCGAATGACATTTTTTCGCCTGCAATGCCGTTAAGATAGGCAAAGCGCGCAGCACAGCGGGAACCGTTTCCGCACATCTCCGCAACGGAGCCGTCGGAATTATAGAACTGCCATGAAAAATCCGCTCCCTGCTTCGGCGCCTCTATCAGAAAAAGACCGTCCGCACCGACGGAAACGCATCTTGCGCAAGTCTTCACAACGAAGTCAACTACGTTGATGCCGTTCATCTTTCCGTCTCTGTTGTCGATGATGATAAAGTCGTTTCCGGAGCCGCTCATTTTGTAGAAAGGAATTTTTCTCATATATTTTTACCTGTTCCTGAGAAATGACGGAACCGATTCCGGTCCGGTCAGATCCGCATAGGTTTCTCTTCGTCTTATTATATAGTAATTTCCGCCGCTCACAAGAACTTCCGCAGCTCTCGGACGGGAATTATAGTTGCTCGCCATGCTCATACCGTATGCGCCCGCGCTCATAACGGCGAAAAGCCCTCCGACGGGTACGTCTGCCGCTATTCTGTCCTTTGCCAGAAAGTCTCCCGTTTCGCATACGGGTCCCACAACGTCGCATGTGATGGTTTCCGCTGTTTCACACACAGGCAGAATACCGTGGTACGCATCATAAAGAGAGGGTCTTGCCAGATCGTTCATCGCCGCATCGACAATCTTGAAATGCTTCGTTCCGCTGTCCTTCGTATAAAGAACGCGGGTAACAAGAACTCCTGCATTGCCGGAAAGATTCCTGCCCGGCTCGAAAATCAGGGTTATATCAAGATTTCCCGCAGCTTCCAGAATCGCTTTGGCGTAATCTTCATGTTCAGGTGCAGTCTCGTCGTTATATGTTATGCCGAGACCTCCGCCCATGTCCAGATATTTTATATCAATTCCGTCAGCCCGCAAGTCTTTAATAAGACTTACCATAATCTTTGCGGCATCCGCAAAGGGAGAAACGTCCGTAAGCTGCGAGCCGATATGGCAGTGAACACCCTCAACATCAAGACTGTCAAGCCCCGCCGCATACCGGAACTGCTCACGCACTGTTTCAACGGAAATTCCGAATTTATTCTTTTTCAGCCCTGTGGAGATATAGGGATGTGTCTTAGGATCGACGTTCGGATTCACACGGATGGCGATGCGTGCACGTTTGCCCGCTTTTTTAGCCTCTTCGTTCAGAACATCAAGCTCCTGTGCAGATTCCGCGTTGAACATCAGTATCCCCGCATCAAGAGCTTCGCGTATCTCCTGTCTCGTTTTGCCCACTCCGGCATAAACAATCTTTTCAGGGTTTATGCCCGCCCTGAGCGCCCTGTGAAGCTCGCCGCCGGACACTATGTCAGCCCCTGCACCGAGAGAACCGAGAAGGCTCAGTATGCCGATATTGGGGCAGGACTTTACCGCGAAACAGATTATCTTTTCGCGCCCTTTAAAGGCATTGCTGAACGTATTAAAACTGTCTGAGAATGATTTAGCGCTATAGACATAAAAAGGCGTACCGATTTCAGAGGCTATCTGTTCCAGAGACACCCCTTCGCAGTACATTGTTCCGTTTTCATATGAAAAATAATCCATTGAGGCTCCCGAAAAACCCACTCAATCAGAATCCTGCAAAAGTCTGACTAACGCTACCACCGCAACATGCTTTTGTCAAAGTGATTAATCCCCTCCGCTTCCGAACTGGAGACGGCAGAGATTTGAATAAATATCGCTGTTTTTAATGAGCTCGCTGTGTTTTCCTGTGGCGGCAACACGTCCTTTTTCAAGCACGACTATCATGTCCGCATTGACAATTGTTGAAAGCCTGTGAGCTATTACAAAGCTGGTTCTGCCCTTCATAAGATTGGTCAGCGCCTGCTGAACGATACGCTCCGACTCCGTGTCCAGAGCGCTTGTCGCCTCGTCCAGTATAAGTATGGGAGGGTTCATCAGAAGTGCGCGCGCTATCGTAAGCCTCTGTTTCTGACCGCCGGAAAGCCTGTCTCCACGCTCTCCGATTACGGTGTCGAAACCGTCGGTAAGATCGTTTATAAATCCTGTGGCATAAGCGCTGTCGGCAGCGGATATTATCCTGTCCATGTCGGCGTCTTCAACGCCGTAGGCTATATTATTTTTCACAGTGTCGTTAAAAAGAAAGGGTTCCTGAGAAACTATACCGATGTTGCGGCGGAGAGAATTTACGCTGAACTCCCTTATGTCGGTTCCGCCTATGGTGATACGCCCTCCGGTAACGTCGTAAAATCTGGGTATCAGCGCCGCTATGGTGCTTTTTCCGGCACCGCTGGCACCAACCAGAGCCACTGTCATACCTGGTTTAACGTCCAGGCTGACCCCGTTGAGCACTATGTCCTCACCCGTCTGATATTTGAAGAATACGTCCTCGAAACGTATCTCTTTACCTTCCGCCTGACAAATGAGCGTGCCATCGTTGTCCAGCATCTCGTTCTGCTCGTCCAGCAGCTCGAAAATCCTGTCGGCAGACGCAAGCGCGGTCTGCACAGTAGTGTTGTCGCTGATTATCTTTTTAAAGGGTTCGAACATGAGTCCGAACGCCGTCACGAACGAAAAGAAGGTTCCTGGCGTGGTGTTGCCATTTATAACCTCGAAACCGCCGTAGAAGATGATACCCGCCACGGCAAACCCTGCGATGGTCTCCATCATGGGGGAACTGAGAGCGGAAACGGCAAGTTTTTTCAGTTTATAGTGCACTTCCTGATTGTTCAGGCGGACAAATTTATCTATCTCACGGTCTTCGGATGCAAACGCCTTGACCACCTTAACCCCTGTGAAGCTCTCCTGCAGCGCGGAGGACACTATGCCCACCTGCTCCTGTTCCTTGCGGCTGTAGCGTTTTATCATTTTGCCGGATTTCTTTATGAGTATCAGCATGAAAGGGAGCGCTATGAAAATAGTTGAACCAAGTTTAAAGTCCTGATAGAGCACGACGCCGATAAGGAAGAACACCGAAAGGGAATCGCGGAATATCTTAACGGCGGCAGGGATTGCGTTCTGCATGTTGTTTGCATCACTGATGATGCGCGCCATCATTGTTCCGGTCTCGTTGCTGTCGTAATAGCGCATGGGCAGGTATATCATCTTTGCATAAAGCTCTTCCCGCAGCTTTTTCACTGCCATCTGGGCGGCATACTGCATCTGATGAACCTGTATAAAGCGCGCGGCGCAGCGGAAAGAGTACATAACGACGATAACTATCGGGATAAGCCGGAGCATATCCTCTTTCTTAGCGATAAAGATATCGTCCAGAACGTGTTTCACTATGTATGCAGTAGCGCCGTCCGTCGCCGAGACAAAAGCGGACGCTACCAGAGCGAATATGATCTTCTTTTTGTTGGGTTGAAAATATTTGTATATGCGTTTGAATCTGCTGTTCATTGGGATATTGTTACAGAAGTGCTTAAAGATTTTCAACCGATTTTAATAAAATCACAAAAAAACCGTTTCATCGGTACTGTTTCGCAGCCTCCCTGAACCAGCGCAGCGCCTCTTTGTTGTTTCTCTTCGTGCCTCGTCCGGCGCTCAGCATACAGCCGAGGTTATACATCGCCTCGCCGTGCCCCTGTTCCGCAGCCAGTTTATACCAGTATACCGCGTCCTCATCGCTCTGTATGGTTCCTCTGCCTCCGGCAAAGAGCAGCCCCAGCTTGTTCTGTGCGGCGGCAAAGCCCTGTTCCGCAGCCATCTCAAAATATTCGAACGCCTTTTCCGGGTCTTTTTTCCCTGTGTGCCCGCGAAGATAGTAAAGTCCGGCTTTATACTGTGCCTCCGCAAGCCCTTTCCGCGCCGCCGCCTCAAACATGGCGAGTGCGCCGTCCGCTCTCTGTTCCATATATATTCCGTGGCGCATGTAGTTTCCAAGGATGAGCATCGCGTGGGGAGAACCGAGTTTAGCACTGAGAAAATAGAGGTTGACCGCCGCACGCACGTTCTTCTTAACACCCTGTCCGTTCTCGTACATGGTGGCAAGTGTAAGGCAGGCCGCCGGATTTGTCGCGTGTCTGCGGAGTATCTTAGCCGCCTTGCGGAATTGACCAGCCTCATACAGGATTCCGGCGTATTCCAGCGTCGGACTAAAGAAATTTCTGATTTTTCGAAACAGTTTCATTGTATCCGCACACCTCATAGCTGCCCTTTTTCGGCTTTACGGTGCATCTTTCAAGATATTTTTCATCTATAAAGCGGAAGGGAAGATGTGCGTCTCTTCCAACCGGAATCCCCAGCCGCACGGTCTGAACAAACAGCTCCGGTCTGTATCCGTCGTCTGTAACGCGGATGTCAGTTTCATCTATCTGTTTTCCGTCGTAATCCTTCACGTCTATGCCCAGCGACCTGCAAACCAGTGTCTGACCGGATGCAAGTCTTTCCACATCACGCATCCTTCCGTCGGGCATAAGGTTGTTCCTCTGCATCATTATAAGCGGTTCGCCCTTGCAGTCGGCAATCGCCGATTTTATGAGCACCGCGTTTCCTTCACCGTGCGCTGAAAAATTGAGCGAGGGTTTGCCGCGTGCGTAATACATGTATATTGTACCGCCATCCATAAACAGGGCTTTTCGTTTTTCAGTGTAACCCAGAGAAGCGTGGCTCCCTTTGTCGGTGAGAAAATAACATTCAGTCTCTATTATGCGAAGGCGCATGGCGCCGCGGGTTATAACCTTGCCAAGAAGCTCTATGGCAACCAGCATTGCGTTTCTGTTGAAAAAGACGGAAGAGAGAATCATTTCAGGTTGCTTCTGAACTGTCCGGGCTGTGCCTGCTGCGGGACAGGCTGTGTCTGCATGGGCTGAGTCTGTGGCTGTCCGGGCTGTGCCGGAAGAACCGGAACAGGCTGATTCAACGGTGTCCCCGCCGGCTGAGTTCCGGCAGGCGGTGCCGGTGTCTCAGGCAGGGGCTCGCCGATTACGGTGCCCTCCTGTGCCTGTTCGCCGGAGAGAATCTCCGCTATGTCTTCGTGCCCGAAGCGAAAGGCGTAGTCCTGTGCAGTCTGCCCTGCTTTGTCCCTTGCTGTTTTGTCCGCGCCGAGACTGAGCAGGGAGAGCACAATACCTGAATAACCGTTTGCAGACGCTTCCATAAGCGCAGTGCGCCCCAGTTTGTCTTTGGCGTTTACATTGGCTTTATTGTGCAGCAGCAGTTCCGCAATGTCGTCGTGTCCATAGTGTGCAGCTATCATAAGGGGCGTCTGCCCTTCGTTGTTCGGTTTATTGGGGTTTGCCCCTCTTTCAAGGAGTATCTTTGCGATGCTGAGCTGTTTCTGTCTGGATGCGTGGGCAGTGGGGGTCATGCCGTCAACGTCGGAAATATTGGGATTCGCCCCGCCCATAAGCAGTGCGGAAACAGCCTGTCCCTTTCCCATGTAAACAGCAAGATTAAGTGCTGTAAAACCCAGCGTGTCCTGTTTATTGATATCCGAACCGTCCGCTGTTATCAGCTCCCTGAGCCTCTTTTCATCTGCTTTCAGAACCGCCTGCATCATCGGCGTCCGGCTTTCAGCATAGGAGGGAACGTTTGCCTCCGCAGGTGCGGGTTCACCGGCAGGTTCTGCACTCAAATCATCCGCTGTGGTTTCCGCCTCAGGTTCCGCATCTTTTTCACCCTTCTTTTTTTCAGGATCCCAGTCCGGATATATGGCTTTGATGATTTTATTGGTCACAAGCGGTCTTTCAAGTGTTGAATCAATAATGAGAAGAACAATCACAAAGGCAAGCAAAACGGCAGATATGCTTAAAATCTTTTTGTTCATCCGTACCCCGCTGTCGAAAGTATAATATTTCATTGTCAGCTAAGCAATAAAAAACAGTGAAAAGGTATGTTTAATCTTTCCGTTGATGTAATTTTCAGTAATCAAATGTTTTTTTGACGTTACGTAATTTTTTGCTTTCTGCGCTAATATTTTTTTAACCTGTAATTTCATAAATATCTTTGAAATCAATATTGACGGACTTTTATAAACTACTACTTTAGGTATATCTAAAAAGACACAATTCGAAATCTTTTATATTTGGAGCATTTATGTCCAGAACAATATTGATTGTGGATGATTCATCCAGCACTGCGCTTATTCTTAAACTTGCTTTACTTGAAGCGGGATATGAAATAACGGAAATATGCCATTCAGGTGATGAGGCAATCCGCTCTGCTGCGGAAAACCCGCCCGATCTGATCCTTATGGATATCGTTCTGAAAAACGGTATGAACGGCATTGAGGCGGCAGAGATAATAACAGCGCACCAGGACATACCCGTTATCTTCCTTACAGGTGCCGACGACGACGGCATCGTGAGGGAGATGCTCTCAAAAACACCTTACGGTTTCATACAGAAACCCTATAGGATGTCCATGCTCAACGCCATAATAGAAATCGCTCTGCAAAGGAAAGAAACCGAACGGATGCTTCTGAAAAGTCAGGGCAAACTGCGTCTTTCCACACAGGTTCTGGAGCTTCTCAACATAGCCGAAAACGGCGAACAGGCGGTCAGCGATATTCTTTTCATCATAAAGTCCATGACAGGCATAGACGAAATATCCATCTCTTTCATAAAAGAGGTGCAGTTCACCGAAAACGTCTCTTACAGCACTTCGGACATCTCTGCACCAAAGGAAACAAAACCAGCCGGATGGTACGACATCATAGAGATTATCTCAGGATTCATAACAGACGGCAACACCGACCCGTCGATGCCGTTTTTCACCCCGCGCGGTGCTTTCTGGACAAACAATCTGCCTGAAGACGCCCCTTTGCTTTTCAGCATAAATCCTTCCGCAAAAATTGATTACGAAATGCTGGACAGAGGTTACGATGCGGTGGCGCTTATCCCCCTGCACGCTGACAGCAATATGATAGGGATACTGAAACTGTTCAGCAGCAAAAACAGCGAATTTACATACGAAGACATAGTATTCTATGAGCGTATCAGTGCAAGCATCAGCGTAACGCTTTCCAGAAACAGCACACAGTATAAACTGAAACAGGCGTATACCCAACTGAGCAAACTTGATCAGATAGTTAACAAAAGTCCTGTTGTCACGTTCAACTGGGAGATAAACAGCAATCTGCGGCGACCTCTTTTCGTTTCAAAGAGTATCGAAGGGCTTGGATATACGCCGGAAGACTTTTACAGCGGCAAAATACAGCTTTGCAGCCTCGTCCATCCGGAAGATGCGGACAATCTCATAAAATGCAACGATACCATGAATATTTCAGATAAGGATATTAAAGTGCTGACATATCGCATCCGCAACAGCAAAGAAGAATACAGATGGGTTGATGACTACCTCTGGAAAGAGGAGGGGGAAAATTCAGGAGACAACTATCAGGGAGTAATGGTTGACGTTACAAATCAGGTTACGGCAACAATGGTGCTTAAAGAGAACGAAGCGTTCATGGACACCGTACTTAAAGGTATAAAAGCGGCAATAATCATCACAGACCCGGCGAGCAGACATATAAAAGCAATGAACGATGAGGCGGTGAGACTGCTCGGATTTCAAAACACAGACTATGCCGACCAGCCGTTTGATGAATTTCTGAACCTTGAGGAGGTTTTCGCGGCAGCCGAGCAGAACAGCTCCTCCGAAGTGCTTATCCAGCACGGAGACGGTACGAAGATACCAGCCGGAAAGACAGTTCTGGATGTCACATGGCAGGGAAAACCCCATCAGGCACTCATTCTTTTCGATATTACCGAGCAAAAGACACTTGAGCGCCAGCTCAGCATAGCCCAGAAACTTGAATCCATAGGCTCACTCGCCGCAGGGATAGCACACGAAATAAACACGCCCATACAGTATATCGGCGACAATGCCCGCTTTCTCATGCACACTTTCGAATCGTTTATGGAAATGATAGACGCTGCAAGGTCGCTCTCCGAAAAAAAACCGGGGGAGGCGGGTTTCGATGACGTTTTCAACCTGTTCACCGAAATAGTGAAGGACTCAGACCTCAGTTTTATCAGAGAAGAGGTTCCCGCCGCAATAAACCAGTCAATCGAAGGGGTGGACAGAGTCGCGTCCATCGTGCGGGCAATGAAAAAATTCTCCCATCCCGACAGAGAGGACAAACAGCCTGTGGACATCAACAGCGCAATAGAGAACACAATCACCATCACCCGCAACGAATGGAAATATTATTCCGAAATAGCAACGGATTTTGACGAAACACTCCCATATGTCCCATGCTACCCCGGTGATTTCAATCAGGTCATACTGAATATTCTGGTCAACGCGGCGCAGGCTGTGGAATCAAAAATGAAGGATTCAGGCGGCAAAGGACAGATACGCATCTCCACACATAACATGGGAAACACTGTGCGTGTGGTTATAAAAGATACGGGCGGAGGCATACCCGAACCAATACGGCACAAAGTTTTCGATCCTTTTTTCACAACAAAGGAGATTGGAAAAGGCACCGGACAGGGACTTGCCATCTCCCATCAGATAATCGTTAAAAAACACTCCGGACGAATATATTTCGAGGTTGAAAACGGAATCGGCACCTCTTTCATCATCGAAATACCCATAGAAACGGAAAACGAACCTTCAAAAGCACATTCTGATTCAGCGGAGCGTATCGGATGAAAAAAAGCGTTCTTTTCGTAGACGACGAAACAAATATACTCGACGGGCTTCGCAGGATGCTCATCACTATGAAAAGCGAATGGGACATGACTTTTGTGAACAGCGGCTCTGCGGCTCTGGAGTTTCTTTCGAAAAAGCATGTGGATATCATCGTAACCGACATGCGGATGCCTGAGATGGACGGAGTTGAGCTGCTTACGCAGGTTCAGTCAAAATTCCCCGGAGTGATACGGATAATACTCTCCGGTCACTCCGACAAAACGATGATAATGAAGTCCGTGAAGCTCGCCCACCAGTTCCTCACAAAACCCTGTCCGGCTGAAAAGATAAAAGATACCATCAACTCAGCATACAGTATGCTCAAAATACTGAAAAACGAAGACGTTAAAAGCATGGTGTCCAGAATAGACTCCCTGCCCTCTCTTCCTGACACCTATCTCAAGGTCGTTGACGAAATGAACAGCGAAGACTGCTCAGTTGCAAAAGTAGGCGCACTTATTTCCAGCGACGTAGGCATGAGTGCCAACGTGCTCAAACTGGTGAATTCATCCTTCTTCGGATTCTCAAATCACATTTCAAGCCCGATGCAGGCTGTCAGTCTTCTAGGGCTGGACGTGGTCAAGGGCGTTCTGCTCACATCTCACCTTTTCCACTCGTTCAAAGACGAAAACACACGCAACTTCTCACTGGAAAAGATGATGTCCCACAGCATACTCGTGGCGCGAATAGCAAAGGCTATCGCCCTGCACTGCAAAATGGACAGAAAAACAGTGGATGACTGTTTCATCGCAGGAATACTCCACGACATAGGCAAACTCATAATGCTAGCCAACTTCAAGGTCACATACAACGTCATAATAGACAACTCCAAACAGGAGAACAAATCCCTGTGGGTCTCAGAAAAGGATATACTCGGTGTAACCCATTCGGAGATTGGCGCATATCTTCTCGGTCTCTGGGGTATGCCGAACAGCATAGTGGAGGCAGTCGCCCTGCACCACACGCCGAATCTCAGTATAAACGGTGACATATCTCCCCTTACCGCCGTTCACCTTGCAAACGTTTTCGAGCACAGACACGTTGTTCTTCACGAAAACTATGAAGAGCACACCCTCGACATGGAATATATCAACAGAATCGGTCTGACAGAGTCCATAGCGGAGCTTGAAGCTCTCGGCAAAAATATATGTGACGAGACAATATCATGAACAACAGAATACTATTCATCGACGACGACGAGAACATACTGGCATCTTTCAGGCGTAATCTTCGCAGGGATTTCGAGATAGAGACCGCGGCATCACCGGAAGAGGGTCTGACAATGCTGAAATCTTCAGCGCAGAATCCCTTCTCAGTTGTTGTAAGCGATCTGAAAATGCCGAAAATAAGCGGTATCGATGTTCTGCGCAGTGCAAAACGCATAAACCCAAACACAGTGCGCATAATGCTCACAGGCTATGCGGACATAGACACGGCAATGAACGCCGTCAACGAAGGAAATATCTTCCGCTTTCTCACAAAACCCTGCTCCATAGAATCACTCAAACAGACGCTGAAAACCTGCATTGAGCAATACTCACTGGTAATGGCGGAGAAAGAGCTATTAAGGGACACTCTTCAGGGCAGTGTCAAAATGCTGGTCAACGTCCTTTCCATGCACAGCCCCGAAATTTTCGGCAGAAGCGAGGATGTGAAAAAGCTGGTTAACAGTCTTCTCAAAAAAATAAAGGTGGAAAAACAGTGGCAGCTTGAGGTCGCGTCTATGCTGGTATATCTCGGATATATCGCCCTCCCATCTGATATCCTTAAAAAGGTGACTGACGCAAAGGAACTTACCCCGACCGAACAGCAGATATATGAAGCATATCCTGAAAACGGTGCCGGACTTGTGGCCAACATCCCAAGACTGGGAGGTGTCGCGGAACTCATCAGAAAGCAGCGTATTCTTGCCGATTCAGCATCCAGACAGCCTGTGGCTGTGCGTATTCTCAATATGGTCATGGAGTTTCTTGACCTTGAGAAACAGGCGGGCATACACAGCGCACTCACAACCATAAAGAATAAGGCGAACGTTTACGGCATAGACCTCATAAACGCCTTGCAGGATATAGTCGGCACCAGATCCGGACACGTTCTGCGCTCGCTGAATATCTCCGAACTGCGTGAACAGATGGTGCTTGATGAGGATGTGCTTACCGTAGACAACCTTCTGCTCTGTAAAAAGGGGCAGGAACTTAACGACGTCCTTATAATGCGGCTCGTGAACTACGGAAAATCATGCGGTGTTAAAGAGCCTATTAAAGTGCTCGTATAGGTGCAGATATGAAAATACTCATTCTCGACGACGACGTTAATATCCTCGCCTCCATGAAAAGGAACCTCAGACGTTTCGATATATCACTCTTCAGCAACCCGCACGAGGCAATAGCGGCGCTGGACAGCGGTACTTTTGCCGTAGCTCTTTCCGATATGCAGATGCCCGGACTTAACGGCGTGGATTTCCTTGAACACGTAAAAACCGTTTCACCGCAGACTATAAGAATAATGCTTACAGGTTACGCTAATCTGAACAACACTATGGACGCCATCAACAAAGCGAGTGTTCACCGCTTCCTCACAAAGCCGTTCGACATAAATAATCTGGCATGTGTTCTTGAAGATGCTCTTGAACTCTACAGACAGACCAGCGAACAGCAAACCAGAACGCAGGAATATCTGCACCAGTCCATGCACGATGCACTCACAGGACTTCCGAACCGTACGATGCTTGCAGACCGAATTGAAGTTGCAATGCACCGCTGCACCAGAGAGCTGACAATCTGCGCGCTGCTCTTTATAGACCTTAACAAATTCAAGCCTATAAACGATACATTCGGTCACAAAGTCGGCGACGAAGTGCTGTGCGAGGTCGCACACAGACTTAAAAACGGGCTGAGAAGCGCAGACACAGTGGCACGAATAGGCGGAGACGAATTTGTTATACTTCTTCAGGATATAAAAGAGCCTCAGGATGCGGCAGCGCTGGCAGAAAAACTGCTGAGAAACATGGAGAAACCGATAATCTCAAGCACTGGTATCGAGTGCAGTGTGGGTGCCAGCATAGGAGTAACTCTTTTCAGCAATGCGGACGTTCCTGCCGAAGCAGTTATTGAAAGAGCAGACCGTCTCATGTATGAAGCGAAAAAAGACGGCGGAAAATCCCGCGTGATAACAGACTTATGAAAATACCAGATCGCCGCGGCGCTGTATTCGACAATTAGTAAAGAGCAGACTTATTCAGCCTTCGGTCTGTGCTCTTCGCGAAGATGTAAATCAGTGTCAATGCGAAAAACTGTAAGCTGACGAAGCAATCTCATTAAATTTGAAGCTGCGACTCAACAAAAAAAGCCGACACAAGGTCGGCTTTTTTTATCAATTATTCTTGATTATCAGAATTCTTTTGTCACGCAGACAACGCCCTTAGCGATATCGGCACATTCTGCGGAGGTAACCTTTTCAACGACAACGGGGAAATGATATTCTCTGTGCTCGCCGGTTGCGGGAACATAGGATTTCGCCGTCATTATATTGGTATGATATCTGGGGTTGATTGGCATAATGCACTCTTTCTGAGAGGGTTTCGCATATGTGTACGCCGTCTTTTCCCATTTGTTTGTTTTAACTTTTGCGATGTGTCCGTCAACCTCGCCCATATCCATGTCCTGAGCACCGAAGATGGGTGCAACTTCACATTTGAATGTGTCATATGCACATGCGCATACTTCCGAGCCGATTATCTCGCCAAGATATGCCGCAGTCTGAACGTGTGTCTTCTGTGTGCCCTTCGCCATTACAACGCGGTTAACGGGAACAAGCCTGCCGTCCAGAGTGGTGAAGGTTCCAACTGTTTCAAGGCTGTCCTTGACGCCCAGCAGAACGTGTGCGTTTTTCGCAGAACCGTCTTTGAACAGATCAACCGCAACGAAAGTTCCGGCTTTGCTGAAAGCAGCCTCAAGGTTTTTGGCATGGGGGCAGCTCTTAACGCCGTTAAACCCTGCGCTGATAAGCAGTTTTATCTTTCCGGCGTTCAGGTCGCTTTCAAGCTGTTTTGCTGAGTATCCGCCCATGAACCCGGCGACGATGGCGCCCATATGGTTCACCTGATCGTTCAGAACAATAACTGATTTCAGTTTTTCCTGACCGATGAAGTCGCAGAAGGCAAGCACAGCCTCGGCGGGTGTACCTGAGAGCATGTATTCGTTGCCTATAATCACTGAAACCTTTTTCGCTTTCGCAAGGTGTGCGGGAATATATCTGTTCGGATCGTTTTCGACTTCGATAACGTTCTTGTTTGACGAGGGCTTAGGAGCAGATGCGTCCTGTTTCATCTCTTCAAGAGCGCCTGCGAAATCACCGTATTCAGCCATGAATGACTTGGCGACAAATGTTTCGTATTCATATTTTCTTGTTCCGGCGGTATAGAGCAGAGCGCCGTTTTTGATTACCGCGCTCATGACCTTATGTTTAACGCCGACGCACTCTCTGCGGAAATCAGCACCTATAACGAATACCATGTCGCTGTCTGCAACGTCGTCCAGAGTGCCGATATTCTCCATAGTGCCGAACTTTTCTGCATACTTTGCGTAGAAATCGCCGTAATACAGGTCGGTTTCGCATGTATAGTTTGAAGAACCGATAGAGGTCATAAGTTTCTTATAAGCCGCGTATGCTTCGTTTGTAAGGGATGCTGATGCGATGAGAGCGACTTCGGAGCCTTTCAGTCCGGCAATTTTGCCTTTCAGAAGCGCCGTAGCCTCGTCCCAGTTAGTGTCCTTGCCGTTGATGGCGGGATGAAGGGCTCTTGATTCACTGTCCAGATATTTGTAGGCGAATCTGTCGGATGATGATATCTGACCGCTGCCCACCGCTGTTGCGCGCATTATCTGTCCGTCCTTCATACCGTATTCCACCTGTTCGCCGCAGGGAGAGAAAACGGAGGAGGTAACGACGTTTTCCAGATCCCACACCCTTGCAGAGTGGTGGAACTGGGCATCAAGAAGCGCGCCCACAGGGCATCTGTCTATACATGTGCCGCAGAAGTCACATTTCAGAGTGTCGCCCTTAGCAGGTGTAACATGGTTAAAGAAGCCCCTGTCCTCCATTTTGAGGGCAGAGCAGCCTGTCATTTCATGGCAGGATTTTATACATTTTTCGCACAGAACGCAGAGGTTCTGGTTATAGACTATCTTGTTCCATTTCACCACAGGATCTTTCGGTTTATCAGATGTGACTATCTCATCCATCATGCCGAACTCGTATGCGGTGTTCTGGAGCTCGCACTCGCCGGCTTTGTCGCACACGGGACAGTCCAGCGGGTGTTTTATGAGGATGAAGTCGAGCATCTGCTTTCTGTTCGCCCACACCCTTTCGTTTTCGGTGTCAATCTTCATGCCGTCCATTGCGTAGGTTACGCAGGCAGCCTGAAGCCTGTCCGCGCCGTCCACCTCAACAAGACAGAGTCTGCACGCACCCGTGGGTGTGATGTCTTTCAGGTAGCACAGTGTTGGAATCTTTATCCCGTTTCTGTTTGCGACATCGAGAATGGACTCGCCCTCGCTGAAAGAATAGGGTTTATTATTTATGATAATTTCAGCCATCTTGTCCGCTCCGCCTTATTTCGTTCCAAGACCGACCATTGCCATGCGCACGCAGCGAAGACATCTGGTAGCCTCGTCATAAGCCTGTTGAAGTGTGAAGGATTTCTCCACCTCTTCATAGTTGTTGCGTCTTGCCTCGCCCGACATCTTGTGCTGGTGCACTCTGTGGATCGTGGGTGTCTCCATATTGCAGACCTTTTCAGCCTTATCGAACACCTTGTTCTTATAAAGTGAAACCTCAAGAGTTTCCATCTCCGTAAGGTAGGGTTCGCCGGATTCGAGGAAGCGGTCTATCATGATGGCAGACCAGCGCGCAGCGCCTATAGCCTTAACAACCGTCATGGGTCCCCATTCGCAGTCGCCTGCTGAGAATATTTTCGGGTCGGTGGTGTCATAAAGGTCGTCTCTGACCTTAAACGTGTTCCATTTCGTAACGGCAATGCCGTCTTTTTCCGTGAGGAAGGTCAGATCTGTGAACTGACCGATGGCAGGGATGATCACATCGCAGGGAATTATCTTTTCAGAGCCGGCCTTGGGTTCGGGCTTGCGTCTGCCGGATTCGTCCGGTTCGCCCAGAACCATCTCAACAACCTCAACGCCCACAACCTTTCCGTTCTCTGCTATAACCTTTGTAGGGTTCCAGAGGAAGTGGAAATTGATGCCCTCTTCGATGGCGTCTTCAATCTCGTAGTCCTCTGCGGGCATTTCCGCGCGTGAACGTCTGTATACGAGGTTTACGTCTGTGGAACCTTCGCGCAGGGCAACCCGCACGCAGTCGATAGCGGTGTTACCGCCACCCACAACGACAACCTTTTTACCTTTAACTCCCGTATCCTTACCTTCCGCCTGTTCGCGGAGGAAACCGATACCGCTGGGGAAAACGCCTTCGTATCCGTCTTTTTCACCCTCGATGCCCATGTCTCTTGATTTCCATGCGCCGATGGTGATAAGAACAGCGTCATAATTCTTTTTAAGATAATCGATGGTGATGTCGTCTTTCTCACCGCCGAGTTTTTTGCCGTATTCAATCTCAACGCCGAGGGACTTGATTATGTCCGCTTCGCGGCGCAGAAGGTGACGGGGCTGTCTGTAGTCAGGAATACCGAGAGCAACCATACCTCCGGGCTCCTGCATCCATTCATATATTTTCACTGAATAGCCCATCAGAGCGAGGTAGTAAGCCGCTGTGAGACCTGCGGGACCCGCACCGACGATACCGACCTTTTTACCTTTTTCCGGCGCTTTTTCAGGCAGTTTCGGAGTTTTGTTGTTGTAATATTCGTAATCCCACGGTGCGCGTTTCAGAACCATGATGCTTACGGGTGTGTCGTCAACCAGACCTCTGCGGCAGTTCGCTTCGCAGGGGTGGGGGCAGACGCGTCCGCAGACGCCGGGAAGAGGCATTGTCTCGCGGATTGTAGCCAGTGCGTCAAGGTATCTGTGGTCTTTTATCTGTTCGATGAACTCAGGAATCTGAACGTTCGCAGGGCAGCCCGCTGTGCAGGGCGCAGTGACCTTGCGGAAGAACTCCATTCCGTCCTTGTTCGCCTGTTTTGCTATCTGATCTTTAAAGTGTGTCAGGAAAAGTCTTACGGGGATGGTGGATGTGGGGGCTACGGTACATTTCGCCGAATTGAAGATTGACTCCGCCATCTCCACCGTTTTTTCGATGTCGGAGCTTTCGCAGGCGCCTGCTCTCATCTTCATGAGCTGTTCAGCCAGAAGACGCGTACCGACCCTGCCGGGGAAGCATCGTCCGCAGCATCCGTGCCCGCTTATCTCAAGCATATAATTGGCAAGAGCAGCCAGAATGTCTGCGTTTTCATCAAAAACAAGGAAGCCGTCCCAATCAATAAAGACTTTGAGCGGTTTGCCTCTGTACTCGTCAGGCGTTTTGAACGGCGATTCCGTCCACTCCGACCTGTCTTTTCCTCTGTTGTCTATTTTGGTATCCTTATAGTACCCGTAGCAAACTTGTGCCATTACACACTCCACGGAAATTTATCTTTATGCACCGATATGCACTAATACGGCAATGGTATACTGTATACAATTTCGTATAACACAATTATAAATCCATGTCTATAATTTTGTTAGATTTTGCCGAGTGTAAAAACAGCGTAGGCAAATTCCTTTAACACGCCTAAACTACGCTGATTTAAGCTCTATATGATATTCAGTAAAGATGAACTTATGCTCTGGTGGAAACTGTCTGATTTTTTTGATATCATTAAAACGGTTGCAATGTTCTATAATTTCCGGGGTTTAATATCATGAAAAACACAATTGTATTTTTTATCTTTCTTTTCACCGTTCAGGCATTCGCATCGGCAACGGTGGACATAAACGTTATTCACGAACGTTCGTCATTCGAGATAAAAGAGACTGTATGCGGATGGGAACCAGACCCCGAAAAAGGGTTCATGCCGGACGGAAACGGATGTTTTTTCACCGCGTACGGAATGAAGGCACCCCTGAAAGGTTTCAGCATAGTCCCCAGAACAGGCGACGTGCCCATGCCCGCCAGAGCGGCGTATTATATTCAGTTTCTGGGTCCGGATATTCCGGCACAGGAAAACCTCCACGCGGAGGTGACTTCCGGCGGAAAACAGGTGCGCGCAATTCAATCAATCTTCCACGACAACACGCTTCAGGGCATGGGTGTACTGAATACAGGTGAAGGCATAAGACTTTACAGCGATGCGGAACCGTCGTATATGTACATCTATATAATAACCGTCATTGTGATAATAATCGGAGTGGCGCTCATTGTGAGGCGTAAAAAATAATGAACATAACCCTGTTCACAGCCAATGTTACGGGAATGATGCTTCTGGAAGACCTGAAAGCGGAAGGGCTGTTTCCACGCGTTGTCACCTATGCCAGAGGATTCCAGCGGACAGGTCTCGCCTGTGATTTTGAGCGGTTTGAAAAGGATTTTATAGTCACCTACCTCAGCTCAAACAACTTTTCCGAATGTTCGGATATTCTTGGTGATATAGGACTGCCTGTCTGCATCGACTTCACTAAGGATTTTTTCGAGGGCGCGGAGTTTCCGGTTATATACGCCCATCCGTCCCTGCTCCCGCTATACAGAGGCTACAGTGCCGTCACAGAGCAGTTCGAGCGGGGTGTCGCGGTTGGCGGGGCTTCTTTTTACCTTCGCAGTGAAAAAATAGACGGCGGCGACATAGTTTTTCAAACGCCGTTGCGCATCGGATTCGAGGACTATCCCGAAGATTACCTGGCAAAATACGCTGTAACCTGTGCGGAGTTCATTAAGGCACTGAATGTAAAGGGTATTGAAGGCTTCATACCTGTCCGGCAGGACGACGCATACGCCGTTTATCTCCAGAGAAAACGCACGCGGGATGCACTTATAGATTTCAACCGCGATTCTTTCAGCCTTTACAACCACATCCGCGCATACAGCAAACCCTATTTCGGCTCATATTTTCTGAGCAATGGACAAAAATTCGTTATCTGGCGGGCAAAACCGGAAAAATGGCAGGGAGATTACGGAAAAGCCGGCTGTGTTTTGAATATATCCGACGACGGCATAGAGATAGCCTGCGGCAGCGGAACAATACTTTTAACGGATGTGGAAGGCTTCAAACCGGAGGAATTCCCTTTCGCCATTGGAGACTGTATAGGAAGGATGTTCAGCATATGAGTTGTAACATGCCTGCAATAACAAATAGCCGTCTCTGCGAGGGCTGAAAGCCCGCGGCAGTCTGTTCCACACAGCCTGCGTATCAGATCGCGTCGTCATTGTATTTATTGAGAAAACACCAATTATTTTACAAACAAATCGGCTGGATAAGGCACGAAACCGATCCGGTCGGCACCTTCCGCAAGTACGGAAACTGCTGAAATATCGGCAAGTTTCAGAAACCCCATTCGCTCACAGTCATGGTCTGAGAAATCGGAATAGAGGTACACTTCGAACCGCTCCAGATTGCTTTTAAGGTTAAAGGCGGTCTGGCGGTTTATCTTATAGTCGTCCATCAGCCCTTTAAGCATCTCCGCACTGTACCGCACATCGAAAAAATCTTCGAAGAATTTGTTGCCGTAGCCGTCGGGGCACTGCGCGAAAAAGACTATACGCCCCCCCTCTTTGGCAAGGGGCAGAACTCTGTCAAGATATTTCTGGGACTGTATCATATTGATATCTTTAGGATATCCGCCTGCACTTACAAAAAGGAGGTCAAATTCGTTCTCCGCCTCGTAAAGGCAATAGGAATCCAGTCTGCTGCAGGCCTCGATATGAGACATAAAGAGGTCGCCGCACACCATATCCGCTATGTTGCCGTCTTCGGTGAGGATGGTGTTCACAGCGTAAAAGGTGTGACCGGAACGGGCAATCATCAGCGCATCCACGATATCATCGTGAACAGGGTTGTGTTTCAGATTTCCTGTGACCGCTTTGTCGTGGCGTTTTCTAAGCATGGGGTCGATTGCGAGCTTATGGTTCGCAGTGATAGCTTTGTGTCCGGCTATTCCGGGGAAAATAAGTTTTCTTCCGCCGCCGTAGCCTGCGAAATAGTGATAGCTGACTGACCCGATGGTGATTACAGTGTCGTGGAGTCTGTATGCCTTGTTCAGAAGGACGGTGGTTTTACGCTTGGTTATGCCGTAAAAATCCATATCGGCATAGTTTTCACTGTCGTGGCGAATGATATTGTCAGCATATTTTTCATAGATATCAGGGGTCATTATCTTGTTAAGTTCAGCAATTGTGGGCTGTCTGTGTGTACCGACGGCTATTATGAAATCGAGCTGTTTACCTTTGTTTTCAGCATAAGCCGTGAGTTGAGGCAATATCTTTTCCGCGCCGGATTTTCTTGTGGCATCGGGCAGAATGACGAGGATTTTCTCTGCGTCGTCAATGGTTTCATAGAGCGACGGACTCATAACACCTTCCGCAGACAGAACATTATCTATCTCTTCCTGTGTCATGGCTGTCATATTTTTCTGAGTTTTTATTACCTCCGCCGCTTTCGGCAGAGCTATTTCGACGTTATCGTTCCCGCAGGCAAGACTGAATCTATCCGCCGATCTTTGACATTGTTCTTTTGAATCCCTCATCCCTATGCTCCGACATCAGATGATGCTCTTTCTCTTTCAGGTGCAGTCCGTTGATAATCTCTCTGCGCACAGCCTCTCTGTCTCCGCTTCTGATGGCGGGCATAAGGTCTATCTCCGCATCTGAGAGAAGACACGGGCGGAGTTTTCCGTCCGCTGTGATGCGCAGTTTGTCGCAATCGGCGCAGAAGTGGTTTGAGATAGGCGTGATTATGCCTATTTTCGCGCCGTTGGACAGTCTGTAGTTGACTGCGGGACCTGCGAGCTTATCTTTCTGAATCTCTTCGTATTTGTATTTTGTGCCGATAATTTCAAGAATTTCCTTGCCTGTGATGGTTCCCGTATCCTTCCATTCATCGAAGTTGCCGACGGGCATGAACTCGATAAAGCGGACATTGATATCGTTCTCCTTTGCAAACTCGCAGAAATCCAGAATCTCGTCGTGGTTGAAGTTCTTTATTGCAACGGTGTTGGTCTTAACGCCAAGCCCGATGCTCTTGGCATACTGTATGCCTTCAAGTATCTGAGCCATCCCGAAACCGCCTGTTATGGCGGCGTAGCGCTCCTCTTTAAGTGAGTCGAGACTGACGTTTATCCTTCTGATACCCGCCGCTTTGATACTGTCGGCATGGCGTTTCAGCAGCGAACCGTTTGTTGTGATGGTTACTTCCTCAATACCTTCGAGCTTCCCTATCTTTTCCAGAAAAACATCGACCCCGCGACGCACGAGGGGTTCGCCGCCTGTCACCCGCACTTTGCGGACGCCAAGTTCGACGAACACCTCCACTGCGAGCATCATCTCCTCGTATGAGAGGATGTTCGGGTGTGGTATGAAGTTAAAATCGTGTATCGGCATACAGTATCTGCATCTGAAATTGCATCTGTCGGTGATGGATATCCTGAGATATCTTATCTCCCTGCCGAATTTGTCAGTAATTTTAGGCGTAGACATCTTCCTCTTTAATCTCGCGTTTGCGTCCGAAAATTTTTGCAACAAAGACGCTCACTTCGTAAAGTATAATCATGGGACATGCCATCATCATCTGTGAAAATACGTCGGGGGGGGTGAGTATCGCCGCGATGATGAAGATACCGAGATATGAATATTTCCTGTATTTGTGCATCATTCCTGATGTTATGAAGCCCATCTTCGCAAGGAAAAAGGTGAAAACAGGCATTTCGAACACGAATCCGAATGCCATTATCATCTTCGTAAAGAACCCGAGATATTCCTCAAGGGACAGATTAGCCGTTATGGAACCCTGCGCATATGTCAGGAAAAACTTGAAACCGAACGGAAATGCCCCGTAATAGGCAAATGCGGCTCCGCCGAGGAACAGCAGTGTCGCTGATATCACGAATGATACGATATACTTTTTCTCCTGCGCATAAAGACCGGGGGCGATGAACCTCCACAGTTCATAGAATATTGCAGGCATACTGAAAAAAACGGCAACAACAGCGCAGAGCTTCAGCTCCACAAAAAAACCTTCCGTGATTTTTATCATGGACAGGGTTGAGTGTTCAGGCAAGACCGCAACAAGGGGAGCGGTTATGAAATCCATAAAAAACTTGCTCTGGTTATAAACAACACTAAAAACAATAATAACTATTATAAATATGCGGATAAGCCTTTTTCTCAGCTCTTCCAGATGTTCCATAAGGGGTTGTTTTGCTTCAACACCCGAATCTTTTTCTTTAGGCATCCTGTTTCTTCTCCTCCGCCTTAACAGGCTCCTCTTTCGCAGGTTCCGCCTTCACCGGTTCAGCGTCAACGATCTCCGGTTCGTCTTTAACAGTGTCTTTGTAATGTTCTTCGTAAACCTTCTGTGCGGGGCTTGGTTTGGGTTTGCCCGCTTCCTCAACACCGACGTTAACGGCATCTTTGAACTCATCCATATACTTTCTGAATTCTCCGTATGCCTTTCCGAGTCCTTTTGCTATTTCGGGCAGCTTCTTTGGACCGACAACCACCAGTGCGATGGCAAGAATCAATATTATTTCTCCGAATCCGAGTCCGAACATATCCTCACCTCCCATTGAGATAATATTAAATTGACCGCAAAAAGCAAGAAACGTTTTCGATTAGACACTCAAAAATGACTTCCTGTCATTTTTTCGCAAATCAAAACACAGGATAAACCCGTCCTTTGCTCACACTTCTATAATTTTTGTCATAAAATGATAAAAATTAAGACTGTTGAAAAACTTAATTTAATGCTCCGCCCTTTCAGTAATGGCAGAGGTTTTTCGTATTTAATTCGCATAAAACAGCAGGGATGTTTTGCTAGCCAAGCAAAGCAACTCATATTTTATTGACCGCGGGCACATCACTTTGTCTAATCATTTACACTTTTGTCCCGCTTATGATATATTTAAGTAATGAAAGAACACTACACCGGACACAGACAGAGGCTCAAGCAGAGGTTTTCCAAAGAGCCGGAATCACTTTACGACTATGAAGTCATTGAACTGCTCCTCGGATATGTAATCAGAGGCAGGGATGTTAAGCCGCAGGCGAAGGCGCTCATAGAAAAAGCGGGCGGCATAAGCGGCGTCGCCGGATATTCCATGGCGGATGTGGAAGGGCTCGGAGAAGAGGCTAAATTTTTCTTCTCTGTGCTGAAAGAGCTCTATTCCAGAATAAGCTACGAGGAAATAGAACTTGAGGCGGTCACCATTGACAAACCTGAAAAAGCGGCATCGTTCCTCCGTTTCCGCATAGGCTATGAGCAGAAAGAACAGTTTTTCGCCCTGTTCATGGACGTTAATAAGAAACTTCTGGGCTACCGCACTTTCTTTAAAGGGACTGTGGACAGACTTTCCGTCTATCCAAGGGAGATAGCCGAGGAAGCACTCAGAAAGAAAGCTAGCTTCGTCATAGTGGCACACAACCACCCGTCAGGCAATCTGAGCCCTTCGGAGGACGACATAGCCCTGACAGATAAGCTGATAAAAGCGCTCGGCGCACTGGATATAGTCATGGCTGACCATATAATAGTCAGCAGGACAGGTTTTTTCAGTTTCAGGAAGGAGCATGTCATATGAAAAAAGTATTGGTTACAGGAGCTACAGGCTTTGTTGGGAACGCGGTAATTGAATCGCTGAACAGACACGGATACACACCCTATGCCCTTGTGCGCAAGGGCAGCGAAAAAAAACTGGGGCACCCTGCTGTGGAGCTTTACGGTGATGTGCTTGACAATATGAGTCTTGCCAAAGCGATGCACGGAATGGACGCTGTCATCCACCTTGTGGGTATAATCCGCGAATTTCCGGAAAAATGGATAACCTTTGAGAACATGCACTCAAGAGCGTCCGAAAACGTTGCGTCCGCAGCCGCGGAAAACGGAGTCAAGCGGTTCATCCACATGTCCGCCAACGGAACCCGTGAGGATGCGGTCAGCATGTACCATATAACCAAATGCCGCGGGGAGAACGCAGTCACGTCCAAGGGACTTGACTACACAATCTTCCGCCCGTCGCTCATATACGGACCGCAGGACACTTTCATAAACATGCTCGCTGACTATATGAAAAAGACTCCGGTTTTCAGCTACTTCGGCGACGGTTCATACCCCATGCAGCCGGTATACGTCCAGGACGTTGCGGACTGCTTTGTAAAAGCTATAGATACACCTGAAACCATTGGCAAAACCTACAGCCTTTGCGGACCGGACGTTGTTTCATATAAAGGGCTTCTTAAAATGATAAGCGCCGTGTTGGGCAGGAATCACCTTCTTTTGCCTGTACCGGAGATATTCATAAGGGCAGCAATAGGGATGTTCGGGAAGACCGACTGGTTTCCCATCACCAAAGATCAGTTCATAATGCTCACCGAGGGAAACGTCTGCAGTGACGACAGTGCGTTCAGTGTTCTGGGCATCGAGAGGCACAGGCTGGAAGAGACAGTGCGCAGCTATCTCAGGTGATGTTGCATTTATGTAAGCCGTCTGAAAAAAATTGCATATCTTTTTAACTTATGATAGAGCATACATGCACAAATAAAACAAACAAACAAGAGGATTAACGATGGAAAGAACATTCGCAATCATCAAACCCGACGCAACAGCGAAAGGCAATGCAGGCGCTATCATCAGCAGAATCGAAAAAGAGGGCTTTAAAATAGTCGGTCTTAAAAAAATGCACATGACAAAAGCTGAAGCGGAAGGCTTCTATGCAGTTCATGCGGCACGTCCCTTCTTCAACGACCTTACAAACTTTATGTGCAGCGCCCCCTGCATAGTTATGGTCCTTGAGAAAGAAAACGCCATCAAAGGCTGGCGCGACCTTATGGGCGCAACAAACCCCAAAGACGCAGCAGAAGGCACACTGAGAAAAGAGTTCGGCGAAAGCATCGACAACAACGCTACACACGGTTCCGACGCTCCCGAAACGGCAGCAGTTGAGATTGCATACTTCTTCTCTCAGCTTGAACTTGTTTAATTTTCCAAAATCAAAATAATCTGACAAGGGGGCTTTATGCCCCCTGTTTTTTCACCGGAAGAGGCAAAGATGAAATATATCAGCACAAGAGGAAAAACTACACCGGTCGGTTTCAAAGATGCCGTCATGATGGGTCTGGCGGAGGACGGAGGGCTTCTGCTCCCCGAAAAGATACCTGCGCTGACAAAAGACGAACTTGCTGCCATGTCAAAAATGACATATCCCGAACTTGCTTATGCTGTCATAAGCAAATTCGCGGACGACATCCCTGCAAACGACCTGAAAGAGCTGATAAACAGAAGCTATGCCTCATTTGACACTCCTGAGGTTGCACCCGTTATAAAGAAGGGCGAACTGTTCGTTCAGGAGCTTTTCCACGGTCCCACCTTCGCGTTCAAAGACGTTGCCCTGCAACTTCTCGGCAACCTTTTCGAATACATCCTTAAAGAGCGCGGAGAAAAGCTGAATATCATCGGTGCAACAAGCGGCGACACAGGTTCGGCTGCCATATACGGAGTTCGCGGGAAAGACAACATAAAAATATTCATACTCCACCCCGAAGGCAGGGTCAGCCGCGTGCAGAAGATGCAGATGACATCGGTAACCGATGAAAACGTTTTCAACGTCGCTGTCAACGGAACCTTTGACGACTGCCAGGACATAGTAAAGGCTATCTTTGCCGACGTTGACTTCAAAAAACAGAATAAACTCGGTGCGGTGAACTCGATCAACTGGGCAAGGGTTCTGGCTCAGGTGGTCTACTATTTCTACGGATACTTCCGGGCACAGGAACAGGGCGCGAAAAAGATACGCTTCGTCGTGCCCACAGGCAATTTCGGTAATATCTTCGCCGGATACTTTGCAATGCGCATGGGTCTGAACATTGACAAACTGATCCTCGCCACCAACGCGAACAACATCCTGTCCCGCTTTATAAACGACGGCGACTACAGCATAAAAGAGGTTGTGATAACCCACAGCCCAAGCATGGACATACAGATAGCTTCAAACTTCGAGCGTTTTTTGTATTACCTTTATAATGAGAACAGCGCTAAAGTTATCGAAAAAATGGCGGAATTGAAAGCCACAGGCAAAATCACTTTCACCGACAAAGAGATAAAAGATACGCAGAAACTGTTCGGCACTTTCAGCGCATCCAATATACTGACGGAAACTGTCATTCAGTATTTCTACAACACTTTCAGATATATCCTCGACCCCCACACCGCTTGCGGCGTAGGCGCGGCGCTGGAATTCCACGATGCGGACTACATCTGCCTTTCAACGGCGCATCCCGCTAAATTCCCGGAAGTTGCGGAAAAGGCGGCGAAGGTAAAACCCTCCGTTCCGTCCGCCATATCGGCGCTTGAGGATCTGCCTAAAAAGTGCGTCCTTATGGACAACAACATAGAAAAGGTTAAGAAATATCTTGCGGATAATATCTAAGACTCCAGTCGCCGATTACGACTTTAACCTGCCGGAAGAGCTGATAGCCCAAAATCCGGCAAAAACGCGCGGAACATCGCGTCTCATGCACATCCACCGGAAAGGCGGCGTAATATCCGACGGTGTCTTCACAGATATCATTGACATGATAGATGAAAACTGCTTTCTGGTGGTCAACTCCACCCGCGTCATGAAGGCGCGTCTCTATGCAAAAAAGCCCACAGGCGGAATCATTGAGCTGCTCGTTCTGGAAAGTATGGGGGACAACGCGTGCCTATGCCTTACAAAAGGGAACATTAAAGAAGGCACTCAACTGAATTTTCCTGAAGGCTCCGCTGTCATAGAAGAGATGCGGGAAGACGGAACGCGTCTGGTGCGTTTCAGCACCGACCCTGCGGAAGTGATGCACAAATTCGGTCATATCCCTCTTCCGCCCTATATCCGAAGAGAGGATACCGAATCCGACGCGGACAGATATCAGACGGTGTATTCAGGGGACGAGGCATCCGTCGCGGCACCCACGGCGGGACTGCATTTCACAGCAGAGATACTGGAAAAGCTGAAAGCCAAAGGGGTTCAGATACTTGAGCTGACTCTGAATATAGGCATAGGCACTTTCAGACCCGTTAAGACGGACTGGCTGGAAGACCACGATATGCACTGGGAAAAATACTATATTTCGCCGGAAACGGCAAAAGAGATAAACCATCTGCGGGCGGACGGAAGACAGCTTGTAGCTGTCGGAACCACCGCTGTCAGAGCACTGGAATCAGCTTACGAAGACGGAAACATAAAATCCGGCTACGGAGAGACCAATCTTTTCATTAAGCCCGGATATAAGTTCAAGGTCATAGACAGTATGATAACCAACTTTCACCTCCCTAAGTCCACGCTTCTGGTGCTGGTGAGCATGTTTGCGGGATACGACCTGACAATGAAGGCATACGGACACGCCGTCAAAGAAAAATATAAATTTTTCAGCTACGGCGATGCCATGTATATAGAGTAAGGTATCAGGGTTTCAGGATGAAACCTGCTTGCGTGAGCAAAACAAGGCTCTGCGAGGACAACGGACGAAGCAGTCTCATTTTTTGTAATAAGGACACAGATGTTTTCATTCAGACTTGAAGAAACGGACAACAGAGCCAGAACAGGCACTATCACAACCCCGCACGGGATAATCGAAACACCCATATTTATGCCCGTCGGTACGGTTGGCTCGGTCAAGACCATCAGCCCTCAGGAGCTTGACGATATGGGGGCTCAGATAATTCTGGGCAACACATACCACCTGCACCTGCGCCCCGGCGACGAAATTGTCGCAAAATTCGGCGGACTGGCAAAATTCAACTCATGGCATAAGCCCACCCTAACAGACAGCGGCGGGTTTCAGGTGTTCAGCCTTGCCGAGATGAACAAGATAACCGACGACGGAGTTCACTTCCGCAGCCACCTTGACGGCAGCAGACTCTTTCTGAACCCCGAACGCTCCATCGAAATACAACAGAACATCGGCGCCGACATCATGATGGCGTTTGACGAATGTGTCTCTCTGCCCGCGGAAAAGGAATATGTAAGAAAATCCGTTGAGCGCACATATCGCTGGGCTGTCCGCAGCCGCGCGGCAAAAACCAACCCGCATCAGGCGCTCTTCGGCATCATTCAGGGCGGAACAGACCACGATCTCCGCAAAATAAGCGCGGAGCAGATTACATCCATCGACTTTGACGGGTTCGCCATCGGCGGGCTTTCAGTTGGCGAGGAGATACCGCTCATGTATGAGACAACCTCATACACCACCGAATACATGCCGAAAGACAAACCCAGATATCTCATGGGCGTCGGAACTCCGCAGGATCTTCTGCACGGTATAAAATACGGAGTGGACATGTTCGACTGCGTTATGCCCACAAGAAACGCGCGCAACGCTATGCTCTTCACATCAACAGGCAAGCTGCACATAAAGAACAAGCAATGGGAACTCTCAGACGAACCTGTGGATGCTGAATGTTCATGCTACACATGCCGCAATTTCAGCCGCGGATACCTGCGCCATCTTCACAAAGCGGGAGAGTATCTTGGGCTGAGACTTAACAGTATTCATAACCTGCATTTCTATCTTTCACTTGTAAAACGTGCCAGAAATGCTATAAAGTTAGGGGTTTATGATAATTTTATGAAAGAAACGCTCGATAAAATGAGCCAAGGAGGACTATAAATGTTCAATAGTATCGCATACGCAGCGGACGCACCCGCAGCACAGGGCAGCCCTTTCGCACCTCTTCTGATGATGGTTGTGATATTCGGTATCTTCTACTTCCTGCTTATCAGACCGCAGCAGAAAAAACAGAAAGAGCATGTGAACATGCTGAACGCCATCAAAGCCGGCGACGAACTCATCACCGGAGGCGGTATCTATTGCAAAGTTACCAAAGTTCTCGACAACAACACTTTTCTGGTTGAGATAGCAGACGGAGTGACCGTTAAGCTCACCAAAAACGGAATTGCGCAGAAAGTCACCGAACAGGAGAAAAAATAAACATGAACCTGAAAGTCCGCTGGGCAGTAATTTTAATTGTTCTCGGCTGGTCTCTCTTTTCAATGCTTCCGCTCAAAGACAAGATCAACCTCGGTCTTGACCTTCAGGGCGGTATGCACGTTGTACTCGGTGTGGACACAGACAAAGCTGTCGACGGAAAAATCGACAACACCGTTGTGCAGCTCAGAAAAGAGCTGGCTGCCGAAAAAATAAACTTTAATTTCGTTCAAAAAGCCAGCGGGGGAAAGATAAACATCTCTCTTAAAACCCCCGAAGACTTCAACAAGGCAAAGAACATCGTCAGCAAAAATTATACAACATTGCAGGACGTAAGCATATCCGAAGAGAACACACTCTCATATATCCTCGACCCCAAGGCGGTCAAGGATATCAAGGAATCGGCTGTTGACCAGTCGCTCGAAGTTGTACGCAACAGGGTTGACCAGTTCGGCGTTTCAGAACCCATCATCCAGAGACAGGGAACAAATCAGGTTGTTGTTCAGCTTCCGGGTGTAACAGACCCCGAACGTGCAATAAACCTTATCGGTAAAACCGCACAGCTCACCTTTCACCTTGTTGACGACACAGTTTCCGAAAGCGAAGCGGCAAGCGGCAATATTCCCTTTGACGATATCATCCTTTATCAGAAACACACAGACAAAGAAACAGGCGCTGTAAGCAAAATTCCTTTTGTTCTGAAACGCGACGTGGTTCTTACAGGAGACTATCTGACAGACGCACAGGTCAGCCTCAACAGCAATTACGGGCAACCCATTGTCGAGTTTAAACTTGACGCGGCTGGCAGCAAGCTGTTTGAGGAACTGACAGGAGAAAACATCGGAAAACGCATGGCTATTGTTCTTGACGACAACGTGTACAGCGCACCTGTTATCAAGTCCAAGATACCCGGCGGTTCCGCATATATCGACGGTATGTCGAACATGCAGGAGGCGAAGGATCTTGCGATAGTTCTTCGCGCAGGCTCTCTCCCCGCTCCCGTTAAAATAGAAGAGAACAGAACTGTGGGACCTTCTCTCGGTGCTGACTCTATCAAGGCGGGCATCAACGCCTGTATCATCGGTTTCATCCTCATCGTCGCATTCATGGCTGTTTACTACAAATGGTCAGGATGGGTTGCAAACCTTGCTCTTTTCACCAACTTCATAATAATCCTCGGCGTTATGGCGCAGTTCGGCGCAACACTGACAATGCCGGGTATAGCCGGTATCATCCTTACGGTGGGTATGGCAATCGACGCCAACGTTCTTATCTTTGAACGTGTGCGTGAGGAACTGAGGCTCGGCAGAACGCCTATGAATGCGATGGAATACGGCTATCATAAAGCCTTTTCGTCAATCATAGACGCGCACGTTACAAACATCGTATCCGCAATCGTCCTTTACCAGTTCGGTACGGGTCCCATCAAAGGCTTTGCGGTAACCCTTGCAATCGGTATCGTGGCATCTCTTTTTACGGCTATCTTCGTAACCCGTGTGATCTTCTGGACATACATGGGCAAACGGGAAGTCAAATCTTTGAGCATATAGCCGGAGGGAGGAAGAAATGCTTGAACTGATAAAACAGGGAACAAAATTCGACTTCATGGGAAAGGCGTACATCTTCTTTTCCATCTCGGCATTCTTCATAGTCATAAGCCTCGGACTGATGTTCACAAAAGGCTTTAACTACGGAATCGACTTTGCGGGAGGAACGGTTTTTCAGGTTAAGTTCGAAAAAACACCTGATCTGGATACCATACGCAAGGTAATGAACAAAATAGACGTGGGTGAAGCGATAATTCAGAACTTCGGTTCCGACACAGACGTTCTCATCCGTGTTGAAATGACCAACAAAGACCTTAAAAAGATAAACGAATCCATAGAAGACGGTCTGACAACGGAGATGAAAGATAATAAATTCTCCATAGTCCGCGTTGAACAGGTTGGTCCGCAGGTCGGAAAAGATCTTAAAAAGATGGCGTTCAACGCCGTTATATACTCGGTCATAGCGGTTCTCATATACGTTGCCATCAGGTTCCAGTTTATATTTGCGGCGGCGGCAATAATTGCGCTTGTGCACGACGTTATCATCACTCTCGGTTTTTTCAGCCTTCTGGGCAAAGAGATAACCATAACGGTCATTGCTGCTGTTCTTACTCTGGTCGGTTATTCCCTTAACGACACAATCGTCATTTTCGACCGTATCAGGGAGACAATGCGCGAGGACAAAGAGGGCAAAGTACCTCTTAAAGACCTGATGAACCTCAGCATTAACGAAACGCTGAGCCGTACGATAATAACATCTTTCCTGACTCTGCTTTCTGTTGTTGCACTTTATTTCTTCGGCGGAGAGGTTATCAACGGCTTCTCGTTCGCAATGATGATAGGTATCATAGTCGGTTCCTATTCCTCAATTGCGTGCGCCAGTGCCATAATATACGTTATCAAGAAAAGAAACCACATTTAAACGTTTTCGGGGTGTGTGATAAGCACACCCCTTTCCTTTCAACTTCTATTTAAATATCACGGTTCACAGGTTATACTTCGTTATGAACTATAACCAAGGTATCAAACACAAAATCTTTATTTATGCCAGCATGATTCTTATTACAACGTGTACATTATTCGCACTGTCCAATATATCTCTGCGCTATATGGAATATAAAGCTGAACTGACACAGGAAAGCTATCTGGTGGAAAACAACCAGAGATTTGTGACATCCCAGCTTTCCAGAGTGCTCAAATCGAATCTGAACAGACTGATTTCCGACCCGTCCCTTCTGGAATCTGTGAACAGCAGGAACATTCCGCTGCTTATGGGCAGAATGTCTATCCACACCAACGCGCTGGATTTCGAGTATCCCGATGACACATTTGTGTTCAGGATAATTGCGGCAGACGGAACTCTGCTTTTCTCAAGCGACAGAAAAGCCGACCACTGCCCCGATCCGGTATCAGAAGCTGTGTTGAACGCCCTTTCCGGCAAAGCGGCGGGAACTGCATACGAAGTATGCGCAGACCGCGTTTTCCAGTTCTCTGCGTTGCCGATGTACTACAACGGTATGCTGATAGGTTCCGTCGAACTCGGCACCTCTCTTGAATTTTACGGCAAGGCTATGGAACAGTCTACCGGTTACAGCATGGCTGTTCTTGCGGACACCTCCGCACAGAAAATCGAAGGGATGCCTGTCTACGGCAGATACGCCCTAATGCAGAATACCAACAATACAATGTTCCGCAGACTTCTCGAATCCGTAAAAGATTATAATTCCCTGAGTGACATGGTCAGTGTCGGCAACATGCACTACAGGGTTTCCGACGACATCCGATTTTACTCCTCCGGCGGCAGGGAGCTTGGAAAATTCATATACGCGAAAGATGTAACCCCGAACGTCACAGCAATGCTTTCCTACACACTGAGGGTTATATTCGTAACACTGGTCTTCTGCTTTCTGTCCCTTTTACTCATCCGAACAGGTTTCAACAAAACTGTCGGAGCACTGGAAAAACTTCATGAGGAGACCATTAACAAGCTGGTTTTAAGCGAATCCCAGTATCGGGAATACATAGACAATTCACCCATGTCAATATTTACCACCAACGATTCAAAAATATTCACGGAAGCCAACCTGAGGTTTCTTGAGACAGTCGGGCTGGCAAAAAAAGATATGGCGATAAGATCTCTTTATGATTTCATAACCGCAGACAGGCGCAACGAGCTGAATAAATTCTATTCCAGAGCTTTTCATGAAGGGCACAACGAGGGTATTCTGCATATCGTCGACCGTGAAGGAAAAGAGACTTCTATGATGACCAAAGCAGTTAAACTGGGTGAAAAGTCTCTGCTTTTCAACTGTCTGGACATAAGTCGTTCCGTTGAAATGGAACAAAAGCTGCGGGAACTGAACCTTGAGCTTGAATCTGTTAACAAGAACCTTGAAAAACGCGTTGAAGAAGAGGTTGAAAAGAACCGCAGGCAGTCCCACGTCCTAGCCGAGCAGAAGAAACTGGCCGATATGGGGCTTATGGTAAGCGCCATAGCCCACCAGTGGCGCCAGCCGCTGAACGCATTGGGTCTGATGATTCAGTCAATACCCGACAGCCTGAACATCGACGAAACCGCTCCTATATACACTGAGTTTGAACAGACTGCCATGACGCTTGTGAAAAAGATGTCCGACACCATAGACAATTTCAGGCTGTTCTTTGAAACCGGAGGCAATAAAGAAAAATTCAATGTAGTTGAGGAACTTAAAAACACAAACGCAATCCTCTCGGTACACATTGCATCAAAAAGTATCAAAACAAGATTTATGTGCAGACGGGAACCGGACATACATTTCTCACCATGTCAGGGATGCGAAAGATGCAGCGAAATAACTCTTTACGGGCAGCCGGGGGAGTTCCGCCAGATGCTAATCAACATACTGAACAACAGTTATGAGGCGATACTTGAAAGGATGGAGAAACAGCCGGATATGGAAGGGAACATCTCTATCAACATTGTCTGCTCCGATGAAAGAGTCACTGTCAGTATAGAAGACAACGGAACAGGTGTTCCGCCCGAACTTCTGGGGCGTATATTTGAACCCTATTTTACAACTAAAAATGATGCAAAATTCTCAGGCATAGGTCTTTATATGGTCAGGGTGCTCACGGAACAGAGCCTGGGCGGAAAGGTTGCAGCATTTAACAACCATCTCGGCGGACTGACCATAGTAATGGACTTTAAGTTGTTTCGCGGACAGGTTTCAGATCTCTGACAGGCAGTGAGATATAAAATGCTACACCGTTTTCCACATTCTCAAAATACAACCTGCCGCGCATATAATTCTCAATGATATTTTTAGTCAGGTAAAGCCCGATGCCAGTGCCCTTACCCTCGCCTTTCGTTGTGAAATAAGGGTTATAAATCCTTTCGGCTACATATTCCGGTATCTGTCTGCCGTTATTGAATATTCTTATAAGCAGTCTGTCGTTTTCACTGGTAACGTCAACACTTATTATCTTCTCTTTCAAATCCGGATAAGACTCTTCGTCAAGCGCATCAACAGCGTTCTGGAGCACGTTGATGAATGCTTGTTTGAATTCATCCTTATAGCCGTCAACAACTATATTCTGATATCCGCACGCGCTGCTTTCCTCATAAAATTCCTGACAATCCATAAAGTTGGAGCCGCAGATACAGGAGGAACTGAAGTTTATGCCGTGATACGCCAGTTTCGCCTCGTATATTTTAAGAATATCCCTTATTTCAGTCATTATTTTGAATGCGGAGTTATTGCCCTGCGGTCTGAAAAAATCGCTGAAATTATCTATAGTATCCGAAAGACTGCCGATGAGCTGCATACAGGTCGTTTCGAAATCTTTTATATAGCTTTTATTAAGCCCGTCTTCCCTGTAAGTCTGACAGATATCCTGAATATAAAGCCCCAGTGCATTAAGAGGCTGTCGCCAGTGGTGAGCCATAGCGCTGATTATGTTGCCGATATCCGCCAGCTTCTTCTGATTAAAAAGAATCTGTTCGTATTTTCTGTTCTTCTCCGTCTCTCTTACGATGGTGTCGTGTAGGTTTGCGTTTATCTCCTGAAGTTCGCGGGATTGTCTGTTAAGCTCGGTTATGTCACGGCTGATGCCCAGCAGACCGGAAAGCTCTCCGTCGGCGCTGTAATAGGGCGTTTTAACCGTGGCAACAAGATGCCTTGAGCCGTTCTTATACTCTATCCATTCGTCGTTTATTCTCGGCTGACGCATTGCCAGCATTATTTTGTCATTTGCCACAAACTCTTCTGCAATTTCACGCGCGAAAAGGTCATAGTCGCTCTTTCCGACGATGCTTTCAGTATTTTCCCCTACAAATTCCGCAAAAGCCTTGTTACATCCGAGGTATACGCCGTTCAGATCTTTGTAGAAAATCAGGTCGGGAATGGTATTGAAAAGGGATCTTATCAGCCCTGCCTGTCTCCGTATTTCGTTATAGGCATTTTTCAGGTCTGTAATGTCCCTGCCGAGGGCGACAAGTCCCTTGCGGACTGTCTTCTCCGCATCATAAAACAAGGGTATCTTGATGGCATCGAAAACCCGAACGCTGCCGTCTGGCATAGAAATTATTTCTTCTTCGCGGCTTATCACCTTCTTCTGCCATGTGCTTTCATCGGAGCGGGCACAGGCTTCCAGCGCCTCTCTGAATATCGGAAGGGTAAAGTCTGCAAGCTCTTTGTCACTCTTTCCGGTGTAATCCTCTTTTCTGAGAGCGAAAGCGGCAAGGCAGCTCGCGTTGGCTTCCAGCCAGCGCCCTTTGCTGTCTTTAAAACAGATAATGTCCGGCGTGGCGTCGATGAGTGTTTTAAGCTGCTCCTGCTTCTCTTTCAGAGCGGTATAGGCAGAGGACATTTCACTGTCGTCACGCACGATAAGTGCAACCTGTCCCTCAGCGGATTTCACCGATTCGATGTGAAAACCCTTGCCGAGTTCCGGAACAAAATGAAAAACGGGGATAATTATGGAATTCTTTACGATATTTTCGAAATCACCGCCGAAAAAAGGGCAGTTTGAAGATACGGTTTTCGTACCGATAATTTTTGCTGAAACACACCCGACCATCGAAGCGAAAGCCTCGTTTGCATCTTCAATCACAGAGTTGCGGTAATTATTGAAAACTTCGGAACTGAGCAGCACATAGCCGAAATCGGCTTTATTTATTATGGACCTGAAAAACTCTTTCTCCATCGGAAAACTCCGAAATAACAATCAAATGGTCATTCCAGTTATTATACACATATAAATCGTTAAACGGCAATTTCATTGTATAACATTGCGGAAAAACATATTTGATTTTATCAGATGTGCCAGAGAGGACCGTCCTGATCGTCTATCAGATTGGCAAGCACCTTATTGTCTTTTTCGTTGATATTTGTGCGGTCCACACAACAGGAGGGGCATAAGATATTGTCTTCAACGTAAACCGGTATACCCATCCGCATGGCAAGGGCTATCCCGTCTGAGGGGCGGCAGTCTATCTTTTTCTCCGACTTGTTGCAGATAACATAGATGCTCGCTTTATAGTTTCCCTGCTCGTACCTGTCCACAACAACGCGGTCAAGGTTTGCATCGTCTATGCTGTCTATGATGCGTGCAATGAACTCGTATGTCATGGGTCTGGGAGTGTTGATCCTGTTTAAAACACAGTAGATCGATTCAGCCTCAAGGTCTCCGACATTGACAGGGATAAGATAGTGCCCGCAAAGTGTTTCCAGTAAAAGAACATATCTGGACGTAAGCGGCTCTCTGATGACACATTTAACCGTTGTCTCTATCATTAAGATTCCTCCGGATCAACCGTAATACCTATGATAAAAATAGTTTTGCCAAACATAAAATCAATGGCAAATCCGGATATTATTTCAATTTTGTAGCGATATATTCAAGCTGGGTCTCGGAAAGGGGACCTTCAGCCCTGTCGAACAGTTTGCCGTCCGGTTTGAAAATGAAGGAAACAGGGATGGTGTTAACACTCATCTCCATGCCGAGACTGTCGTCGCCGTGTACAACGGGGTAAGTTATCTTAAACTCATCAACAAACTTCTGCGCGTCTTCGGCGGTTTTGTCAACGGAGATACCGACAATAACGAAGTCCTGATCCTTATATTTTTCATACGCTTTAACAAAGTCGGGAGTTTCACCCCGGCAGGGGGGGCACCATGAAGCAAAAAAGTTAACAACGAGGGTCTTTCCGGCATACTGCTTTTTCAGTTCCTCAAGATAACCTTTTGAAACGGTCTGGATACCTTGTTTTTCCTCTGCCTTTTCCTTGCTGCCGAAACAGCCGGACAGAACAAAAAGGGACATAAGAGCAATAAGCAGGAAAATCGTCTTTTTCATTTTCATCCTCCGAGATGTTCACCAGTCAAATATGCACTTTCCGCTATATTGCGTCAAGGTTTTTTGCCCGCTTAAAGTTTTTTTCATTGACATATCCTATCCTATAGGATAGGATACTTATATGGAACAGACGGCAAACGAAGAGATTGTTAAACGATTACAGAGGGCGAACGGGCATTTGTCTAAGGTTATCGAAATGATAATCGGAGGCGACGAAGAGCTGAATGTCGCACAGCAGATGCAGGCGGTATCCAAAGCCGTGATAAACGCTAAAAACCTCTATATCAGAAACAGTATTGATGCACGCCTCGACAAAAAGGCGGCGAAGGAGCTTGCCGAACTGTCCAAATTTCTTTAAAAATCATAATTTCTATTTGCGCCGCGGATGCTGCGAACTCCGCGTGCGCTTGCTCATATCATACCTCAAGAAAAAAAGCGGGCTTTCACACCCGCTTTTTTTAATATGAACCCTAACCAAGGTTCAGCAATAACACGACAGCACAAATGTATATAGTTGCATGCCTTATATTGGGTTCTGCTTTCAGGTTGCCCCCTTTGAGCCTTTCAATCTTATAGGAGGATAAGAGAACAACCTTTAAGCGCTTTGGTCCCCGTTATGCTGCCGTGAAACATGTTGCCATTTTATATCAGGGAATCTTCACCCCGCTTACATAATATGGTATTCCGTATACGAGATATCCGCTGATTGATATCGTTCCGGTAATGCTGCCGGAAAACGACAGATTCTCACCGGCACTGGTTCCTGCTGCCGTAAGTGTAATACTGTCGAACACGAAATAGCCCGAAGACACGTTCACATTCAATATGTTAGTCGAAGAATCGGTCTGCCACACCCTTATAGTGGCGCTCCTGTCCGGTGCATCAGGATTATCATCAGGGTTTGCCACGGTCATGGTTACGTTATAATATCCCGCAACATCTCCTATCGTAAGCGGTACATCGCTGTCGTTGTCGTTGCCGCCGCCGTCATCACCGGTGTCATCGTCACCCGTATCGTCACCCGTATCGTCTCCGGTGTCGCCTCCGTCTTCTCCGCCCGTGCTGTCGTCATCATTATCATCAACTGGCGTAACCTCCGCCAGAAGGTCATCCATTATAGCGCTCACCTCTTCGAAACTGATGTCAGACCCTTCCTGCACCAGTTCGGCGATGCTGTCCGCAGTTTGTTCCACCGTTTCCTCGTCAACCGTGTACCCCATAGACTCAAGTTCCCGTACAACAGTCTGGAGCGATCTGCCGTCCAGCGGCATTTCGGATATGTCAACTCCCGCCGGAGTGCCGTTCTCCCATTTTATCAACCCGCCCAGCACTTTGCCTTCATAGACAAAATCCAGAATACTCTCGCCCAGATAAGAAAGCTGCTCCCCCGTTTCAGCGGGATTGAAAGTTATAAGTCCCACGACCGAAGACAAAGGACCCAGCTTCTCTTTTATATCGTTAAACCCGACAGTCACCCTGTTTTTTTCACCAAGGATGATAGTGCTGGTTGTCGTGCCTATATCAACTATTGTATCCGCACCGCCCACTATTATGCCGCCCGCCGTCATAAGCGACGTCGAACCGCCGGCAATGGCTCCTATGCTTCCTCCTGTGGCTATCATTCCCGTCACAAAGAGTCCTGTTTTACAAACTGTCTTCGTAGCCATAGCCGTTTTCATCAGGTCGTCCCACATCTCCGCTTCGTCTTCCGCATCCGCGCTTATTATCTGCTTTGCCAGATGAAGCTGCTCGTTCGCTTTTTTCGCGTCAACACCAAGCTGAGCCGCGAGACCTCTTATCTTTTTTCCGGCGGGGTATGCGTCAAAGCTGTTTATAAGCTCATTTGCCCAGTCCTGAGCAGCATTTCTGCCCGACAGGCTGAATATTCTTCCCTTCGCCGCCTCTTTCGCCTCCACAGCCGCTGCAACAGTTTCAGCCTTCTCCGCTATCTCTTCCGCCTCCGCCCATGCGGAAAGCGCCTCGTCAATGATAGCTTCAAGCTCAGGTCTATCTGGATTTGAAAAATCATATGTTATGAATTTTTCAGTAAGAAGACGCGCCTCAATATATTTTCTGACAGCGATTGCACCTGCTTTTTCCGCCGCTTTTCTGTCTTCGCCCGTATCTGACAGAGAGACCTCTTCGGTGCCTACAGGTTCCGCGCTCCCGCCTCCCCCGCCGCAGCCCGCCACCAGCAGCGCAAGCGAACACAAAACAATCCGCACGAATGTAAACGACACCGACCTTGCCATCCCATTTCCTCCTGTGCTGTTGATATACAAGTATAGAAAATAAAAACCGGAAACACATCGACCGTAAGGCTGAAATTGATTAAAAAATGACTAATACTAAAGTATGAAAAGGGTGTAAACGACTATCTGTTTTGAAGAAGAAGACTTATAAGCTCTGCGCGGCTGCTGACGCTGTATTTTGAAAAGATATTGCGGGCATGGGTTTTTACGGTGCTTTCGCTTATATTCAGCGTATCGGCAATGGACTTGTTGGATTTACCCGAAAGAATAAGGTGTAAAACCTCCTGTTCCCTTGCGGTGAGCGGTTCAAAAGTTTCAACTTTGTCTCTGCGGAAAGCCTCCTGCGGGACGAAAAACTCCTCATCCATGAGATAAGCGTGGCTTTTCAGCTTCATAACCAGCATCCGGTTGAGCAGCGGCAGCATGGCAAGGGTGATGCACACCACCGTAAGGGCAATGACGGCGACTTCGGAATCGGCAAGGTTCGCCGATGTGATGAACATACCTATGGCGCCGCCGCACAGCACGCCGAGAACATTTGCGGAAAGGTTCATCCCAAACATCCTGGCGGGATTGTCGGTATAGTCCAGCATATCGCCGATGATGCTCCACCAGAAAAGGTCGAATATCCCGCAGGCGCCGAGCATAAGCGTGTTCACAATGAGATAGTCTGAAGCGCCCCGCCCAAGCAGCATGAAACAGATGAATGAAGCAATTATTGTAGCCATTCCGAAATAGAGTATGGCATACCGGCTTATCCTGCCCGGCAGGTTACGCATTACAATGAGCGCACCTATGTAGGGTACTGCCCAGTACCAGCTTGTTAACGTTGTAAGATGCTCGAAGGCGGGATTCATCACCTGATACATAAGCCCTGAATTTATGGTGATTATGAAAACGAACAGGAACAGTATAAGCATGGGCTTTTTCGTGCCCCCGCTTTCCGCGCAGCATTTTTTCTCTTGGACATTAAGCGGGAGCCTCAGTATGAAATAGCCACCGGTCAGAACGCAAAGCAGAGCCGAAACAAGTCCCGCTGTGCCGGAAATATGTACTGCGGACATATTGACGAATATCATGATTATGTTGGAATATATGAGCACGTCTGCACAGGTTTTTATGCGCTGATTTCTCGGAGTGAAGGTTTTCAGGAAATAGCCCCATGAGGCGACGGCAAGAGCGGACGAATAGCCTGCGACAACAAGCGAAGGCAGCCACAGAAAAGACGGTCTGAAAAAGAAAGGCAGCGTGCAGACAACACTTACCGCCATTCCGGCAAGAACGTTCTTCTTCGCCGCTTCCAGAGAGCGTACAAAAAATCCGCATGTGAAAAGCCCGGCAAAATGGGCAACTATGGCGGAGAGTATCATGTTGTTCTCTGGCACGCCGTGGTATTCCAGAACGCTGTAAAGAACTCTTCCCTCAAACAGAAAAGACAGAATATATGCGAAAAGAAACGAAAAACCGCCCACGGAAACTACACGTCTGCTCAACTCTTTACTGTATATCATGCTTCAAGTTTAGCCGGATTACGAACCATAGTCAAAACAAAAGCCGCTATTTATCGATGGCAACCTCAACCTCTTCAGGCTTCAGGATACGCATCATATCCGACGTAGCGATATTCACCAGAAAGCCCCTCTTGCCGCCGTTAATGTATATCCGCGGCAGGTCTGCTATGGTCTTTTCCATATAAACCTTCATGGCTCGTTTCGTTCCGAAGGGGGAGGTTCCTCCCACCAGATAGCCCGTATGTTTGTTGGCGGTGTCCGGTTCGCATGGTTTCAGGACCTTAACGTTAATGTCCCTCGCCAGTTTTTTCAGGGATATCTCCCTGTCCCCGTGCATGAGCACCACTATGGGTGTTTTCGTTTCGTCCTCAAGTATTATGGTCTTGATAACGGTATGTATGTCCGCACCCAGCGCCGCGCTGGAATGTTTCGTGCCGCCTTTTTCAACGTATTCGTAAAGATGGGGTTCAAACTCCGCCTTATTGTCCCGCAGAACACGCACCGCCTGAGTCACCGGAAATTTTTCTTTCGACATCTCAGACACCCTTTGACGGCGCAGGAGATTTCTTGCCTGTATAACTGTTTATTGTGAGTTTCAGTACGCAGGTTCTCCCCAGAATCTCGTCGGGATAGCTGTTTTCAAATCTGCCGTAATGTTCCATTATGGCATCCAGTCCGGCGCGTTTCTCCGCATCGCCATTGAGTATCTCTATCCTGCCCTCGCCCATAACGCTTTCAAAATGAATCGTCCAGCCGCACGATGTCTCTTTTTTTATCAGTTCGCTGTCGGCAACCACAGTGAACGCCGTAAGCGGATTTTTATTTATCATGTCAATCTTGCGCCCTTCGTGTGCGCAGTGCATATAGAGCGCACCGTCCTTATATCCGTAGCTCATGGGTACGCAATAAGGAGTGTTCCCGTCCGCCAGCGCAAGATAAACCACCTGTCCTCTTTTAAGAAACCCGATCGCTTCCCCCTCGGGGACCTTTTTGTTAATTTTTCTCATTATATCCTGCCATTCTCAGAATTGTACCGTATTCCTTTTCAGACACGGGCTGCACAGACAGTCTTGAACCTTTTTTCACAAGCTCCATACCGGAAAGTCTGTCGTCCGCCTTTATCTCTTTCAGAGAGACCACCCTGTCGAATTTATCGATGAATTTCACGTCAACCATCATCCAGACAGGCTTTTCCGGCACGGATTTCGGGTCGTAGTGTCTGTTCGCGGGGTCGAACGCAGTAAAATCAGCATAGGGTTCGCTCGCAATCTCAGCAACACCGGCAACACCGGGCTCGTCGCAGTTTGAGTGATAAAAAAGCACCCTGTCGCCAACCTTCATATCGTCCCGCATGAAATTGCGCGCCTGATAGTTTCTCACGCCGTCCCATGGGCTTGTGCTTTCTGGCAGCGCCTTCAGGTCGTCTATGGAAAAGCATCCGGGTTCAGATTTCATAAGCCAGTAACGCATATCGACCTCACTTTTATCTGGATTTTTAACCCGCATAGGGTTATATTCCGCATTTATACACCAAAAAGAGGAAAAAATGAACGACAGAAGTCTTGCCGTTCTCGCGGCAGTATTTATTTCATCGCTGACGATAGCCTCGGTTCTCGCCAGCAAGATAATCACAATAGCGGGAGTTGTGGTACCGGCGGGTATACTCGCATATTCAATAACATTTATAATTTCCGACACCATAACGGAGATATGGGGAAGAAAAACGGCTAACAACATAGTTGCCGGCGGATTCGTCAGCCTTGCTGTGGTTGCCGTGCTCATCCAGATATCGGTTGCGCTTCCCTCCGCGCCCTTCTGGCAGAATCAGGAGGCTTATTCATCCGTGCTTTCGTCTTCGTCCAGAATCATCGTTGCGTCCCTGACAGCATATCTAATCAGCCAGTATCACGACGTATGGCTGTTCCATTTCATAAAAACCAAAACCGGAGACAAGCATCTCTGGATAAGAAACAACGTCTCCACGGCAATGTCACAGCTTCTTGATTCGGTGATATTCATAACCATCGCGTTTTACGGACAGATGCCTGTGATACCCCTGATTCTCGGTCAATGGGCAATAAAACTTGTGATAGCACTTCTGGATACGCCTGTTGTTTATCTTCTGGTACATCTGCTCAGAGACAAAAAACATACACAGACCGCAGAGGAAGTTATTTAATCCCTGTTGCTAAAAATACCGGATAGGCGGTGACAACGCCGCCTCTCACCTTTTCAACCTCCGCCGCCTTCTCAACGGTTATATCTTTAAAACCAGCTTTTTCAAAAAGACTGCGTACAAGTTCAGTGCTGAATCCGTGGTGGTGCACGTCTCCGCCTGGGTCGTCGTGAAATCCTCCGTCCTCTTCGTAAAGGTCGCTTACGCAGAGATATCCTCCCGCAGCAAGACCTCTGTAAGCCTTTTCAAAAAGTTTCTCAGGATGTTTCAGGTGATGTGTGACCATGCTTGAAGTGATAATGTCCGCGCCATCAGGCTCAAACTCGTCTGTCTCAATATCAAACACGCGGGTGTGTATCTCTATTCCCGCTGTCTTTGCCTTCTCCTCCAGAACGTCCAGCATCCCACGGGAAAAATCAAGTCCAGTGAGTTTTCCGGCAACGTCGGAAAGACCCAGCAGAATAAGCCCCGTTCCTGTGCCGAAATCGGTTATCCTGCTGCCCTCTTTTATGTTTATCCGCGTCCGTATGCTCTCGCAGACGCTTTTTGCCAGCTTTATCCTGCGCGGTTTCTCATCCCAGTTTTTCGCTCCCCTGTCAAACCTTTCGGTCATTCCAGCCTCCGTGCAATATATAATTTTTCATATGATTGCACATCCTGCCGCAATGTCAAGGGTCAGGACTGGAAAACGGGAACAAGGATGACGAAAGACGCGCCGTCTTCCGTGTTGTGGGCGTATATCCGCCCGTTCATATGTTTTTCAATTATATTTTTCGCGATGAACAGTCCGAGTCCGGCGTGCCCGTTGCCCTTTGTGGTGTATCCCGAATCGAATATGCGCCCGATATTCTCTATACCGCCGCCGTTATCCGTTACAACCACCCGCACGCTGCCTCCGTCCGTCTCTGCATTTATGCGAACTGACGGTTCAAAGCCATGTGTATTGTGATGCTTAGATTTCAGAGCATCCGCCGAATTTGATATGATATTCATCAGCGCCTGCTTAAACTCGCCCCTGTAACCGAACACTTCCGTTCCCATCCCCTCCTCTTCCGTAAAAACCACCGTGATGCCGTTCTGTTTCAGGTGGCTGCGCATTATGTAGAGAAGCGCCTGTATCTCTTCGGAAACGTCGAAAACCTCTTTACCGTCATATCTGCGGAAATAGCTGTTAACCTCGTCAAGATACTGCTCCATCTCGGCTATAAGCCCAAGCTGCTGTTCCGTTGCGGCTGTGTTTTCAGTTTTCTGTACGCTGTTCTTTATCTCCGCAAGCGGCTTCGCCAGTTTGTGAGACATTGCGTCGGTGATACGCTCAATATCGGACATCTTTTTCCGGTTCTGTATGGTCTGCTCTGTTTCCGCCAGCTTTTCCAGTGCCGTATCCATCTGTGATTCAAGATTTTTGCTGTAATCTTTGAGTTGCTGCTCTATCTTGTTGTGCCTGTATTCAAGGTCGCCTATCAGGTCTATAAAGTTACGCTTCATGACAAGAACTGAAATGAGGATTATGAAAACACCGATGAGGGCGGAAATGACGATGTGCCGCATCATTTTGTGATACTGCCCCGTTTCGTCCGCAAGAAAGACCAGCTCGCCTATTACAGTGCCAGTGGCGTCGGAGATGTCTATGCCGTTTATTACATGATACCGTTTATTCATATACGATTCATGTTTCTCACCGCCTCCGTCTTCGTAGAAATTTTGCAGTATAACACGGAAAAGTGCGTCGTCAGTGCTGAACAGCATGTATCTGTCTGAAAATCGTGTGTAATCGGTTATATCGGAAACCATATCGGCAAAGCGGCTGAATATAAGCACAGCGCCGTCCATACGCATGGTGGAGCTTATCCGCTTCACAAGAAAATCAAGGGTAACTCCAGTCTCCGCATAGCCTATGCAGACACCGCCGGAATAGATAGGCAGGATGTTGCGGATGAATATACCGCTTGCGCCCTCCTCAGTTCCCGACTGGGAAAATCCCGTTTCCACGGCTTTATCAAAAAGAACACGCCTCCCTTTAACAACGTCGCCGTAAACCTTTGGCGCAGACATCCGCAAAAGGACGGTGCCGTCGGGCAGGATGAAATTCATTATGACCTTTTCGCGGGTGAACTCGTCGGCAAGCCGCTCATAAAGATTATAAGCCGCCGACACAAGCGCCTTTCGATCCGCCGCTTTCAAAGCCTCAACAACCTCTCCGTCCGATGCAATCTCCCGCGTTTTCTGGCTGAGCAGCTTGTCTATCCGGATAGGGAAATCAATATAAAGTCCTGTAATAACATCTTTTTTCTCTCTTGCCGCTTTTGCCGCCTGCTTCGCTCCCTCATACTCCAGAAGCCCTGTGTAAAGCGCGCAGATGAGAATAATTATAGCCGTGATAAAAATAAAGGTGCGTTTCTGAACTGACATGACATGCCTCACAACGGAGTTTTGCCGCCATAATAAATATAGTCCAGACTGAGCCTTTTATTATCAAAGAAATGTAATATTAAGATTGAAAATGGATCGGACTGCCGTTCGCAGATTAAGAGAGCAGCAGCTTGTCGTCTTCCAGACCCTCTCCGCGCACCTTTTCAAACATGTGCATCAGATCCGCAACTTTCAGCCCCTGTCTGTCCGCCCCGCGCACGTCCACAACAACTTCCCCGCCGTGCATCATTATTATGCGGGAACCGTACTCAATGGCCTGTTTCATGTTGTGGGTCACCATCAGACAGGTGAGATTCATCTCCTCAACAAGTTTCGCAGTGAGCCGCATCACAAGCTCAGCTGTTTTCGGGTCGAGCGCAGCCGTATGCTCATCCAAAAGGAGTATCTCTGGGTTTGCCATTACAGCCATCAGAAGAGTGAGACACTGACGCTGACCGCCGGACAGAAGCCCCGCATTGGTCTTCAGCCTGTTTTCAAGCCCAAGCCCAAGCGCAGCCAGCTTTTCCGCGAAAAACTGCCTGTTCTTCCTGTTGACCCCCTTTCTGAACCACCTGCCGCGCCCCCTTTTAAGGGCTATTGCCATATTCTCCTCAATGGTGAGAGACTTTGCCGTTCCGCTAAGCGGATCCTGAAAAACGGAACCGATGAAAGATGCCCGCGAATGGTCTGCAAGCGCGGTTATGTCCCTCCCGCCGGCTAGGATATGTCCGCCGTCCGGCTGAAGAATCCCCGCTATAAGGTTAAGCATGGTGGACTTGCCCGCTCCGTTGCTGCCTATAACAGCGACAAACTCGCCCTTATCTATTTTCAGGTTCAGCCCCTTTATGGCGACGTTCTCGTTCACCGTTTTCGGGTTGAACACCTTGCGTACGTTCACAAGCTCAATCATCTTCCCACACCAACCTTTCTGCGCAGCCCCGGAAAGGAGAGCGCCGCTATGACTATCACCGCGGTTATCATGTTCAGGTCGCCGGGTGAAAAACGGAATTCACCTATCTGGAACGACAGCGCATAGGCTATCGCCAGCCTGTATATCATGGAGCCGAGGATGACACCTGCAACAGCCCGCAGAACACTTCGGCTTGAAAGGAGAGCCTCGCCCACGATCACCGATGCAAGCCCCGCAACGACGGTACCGATACCCATGTTGACGTCAGCAAAACCGAGAGACTGCGCGGCAATGCCTCCGCAGACTGCAACAAGACCGTTGCTGGCAGAAACGCCTATGAATATCATCCTGTCAGTGCTTATGCCCTGTGCCCGCACCATCTTCATATTGTCCCCCGTCGCGCGTAGTGCAAGCCCCATGTCAGTATGAAAAAACCAGATAAGAAACAGCGCCGTGAGCGCCGCCGCACAGCCGGAAAAGATTATCGCCGCCGTCTGGGGCGCAAATCCGAGACTTTCAATGGGGGTGAATATAGTGTCATAACCCAGAAGGGGCAGGTTCGGCATCCCCATGATGCGCAGAATAACCGAATAGGAAGCTATCATGGTCAGGATACCTGCCAGCAGGTTCAATATTTTAAGTTTTGTGTTGAGAAATGCCGTAACGGATCCGGCGCAGGCTCCCGCGATACCCGCGGCAGCAACTGCGGCGTAAGGGTTTACGCCTTTTGTTATGCAGACCGCGCAGACAGCCGCACCCAGAGGGAACGAACCGTCCACGGAAAGATCGGGGAAATCAAGAGCGCGGAATGTAAGAAAAACACCGAGAGCCATGAGGCTGAACATAAGTCCGTGCTCAACGGCCCCCAGTAATGCGTATGCTGTCATTATTTTATAACTTCGTCAGCGTTTTTAAGCATCGCGGCGGGAACCTTGAATCCTATTTTCGCCGCGGTTTTAGCGTTGATCACAAGCTGCAGTTCCTTTTGAAACTCAACAGGCGTATCCGCAGGCTTCGCTCCTTTCAGAACCCTGCATACCATAGCGCCTGTCTGGACACCGTGTTTATAGTAATCGAATCCTCTGGCGGCAAGAGCGCCCCTTTTAACGGAATCAGTATCGGACATGAATACCGGAACCCTGTTCGCGTCGGCAACCTTCAATACAGATTCAAGAGCGGATACGACAGTGTTGTCTGTTGTGATGAATATAGCGCCCACCTGCCCAATGAGTCCGTTCGCTGCGGCGGCAACGTCCGCAGAGCTTGCAATGGCGCGTTCAACCAGCTTAACTTTGCGCACTGCAGCTGCTTTTTTTGCCAGTTCAAGCTGTGAACGGCTGTTCTGCTCGCCGGCGTTATAGATTATACCGACAGCCTTGGGTTTAACCCCCATATCGAAGATAAGCTGAAACTGAGTATCAATGGGGAGAAGGTCACTCACTCCTGTGATGCTCCCGCCCGGTTTTTTGATATTCCTGACCAGCTTTGCGCCAACAGGATCTGTCACGGCAGAGAATATCACAGGCGTTTTGGGCGAACCCTTCATATACGCACCTGCAAGGGCGAGTGCTGTGGGCGTGGCTATGCCTATTACAAGATCTTTTTTCGCACCGATGAATTTGTCGGCTATCTGACCCGCAGTCACCATGTTTCCGTTCGCAAGCTGAACGTCGAAAACGACGTCTTTGCCGTTTTTAAGCCCGCACTTCTCCACGCCGTCGATGATACCTTTCTGTACAAGGTCAAGAGCGGGATGTGCAACTATCTGGGAAATTCCTATCTGTTTCGGGGTGCCCGCCGCATATGCCGAAAAGCACGCCAGCGAAAGCAGAAACGCTATTATTTTTTTCATAAACTCACCTTTTAATTATACGGAAAAGGCGATTTTAAACTCTTGAACGCAAATTTCAAGTGTTAAGTAGCGGGGCGGTTTTTTTCATATTTTCAAAACAGGTTTTTTGTGCCAAACTAAAGCTGCATTAAACAGCTTATTTTACTATTAGTTCAATAATATATTGGAGGTAAACATGAAGGCAGTCCTTCTTAAAGAGTTCGGACCGGCGGAGAACATGTACGTAGGCGAAGCGGAAAAACCCGCACCAGCCGCGGATCAGGTTCTGATAAAGGTTGCGGCATCATCCATCAACAGACCCGACCTTGTTCAGCGCGAAGGCAAATATCCGCCCCCGGCAGGCGATTCCGAGATTCTCGGACTTGAAGTTGCCGGGATAATAGAAGAACTCGGCGCGGATGTTAAAGGCTGGAAAAAGGGCGACAGGGTCATGACTCTTGTGGGAGGCGGCGGATATGCCGAATATGCGGTTGCATACGCGTGTCACCTCATGCCTATCCACGATTCCATGTCATACGAAGAGGCTGCATGTGTCTGTGAATCATACATCACTGCGTTTTCAAACGTCTTCATGATTGGCGGGCTGAAAAACGGCGAAACAGCTATTTTCCACGGAGGCGGAGGCGGCGTCAACACTGCCGCAATACAGCTTACGAACGCTCTGGCACCCGATTCAAAATACATAATCACAGCGGCTCCCTCCAAGATGGAAGATGTGAAGAAACTCGGCGCGGCTCTTGTGATAGACTATACTGCCACACCTGATTTTTCCGAAGCCGTCAAAGAATTTACAAAGAAAAAAGGCGTTGACGTGATACTTGACCATGTGGGCGCGAAGTATCTTAAACCCAACATGGACTCGCTGGGCTATGCGGGCAGACTGGTCATCATAGGCGTTATCAGCGGCATCAAGGCGGAGCTTAACCTTGCGCTGATGATGGTTAAACGTCAGCAGATAATCGGCTCTGTTCTCAGAAGCCGTCCCGTGCCTATGAAAGGTGAGATAGTGGCAGAGTTCACAAAAACAGCCCTGCCCAAATTTGCAGACAGAACCATCGTGCCCATCGTATCAGCCGTGTTCCCCATCGAACAGGTCGTAGAGGCGCACAAAATGATGGAAGCCGACGCACATTTCGGCAAAATAGTTCTTAAAATACAAAATATATAATTAATGTTGATCCTCTTTAAGCCTCCCTTTCTTAAAGGGAGGTTTGGAGGATTTTGGCATACCAGAGGTTAAAAAAATGGCGGAAATCAGGTTTTATCAGGTAGATTCATTCACTGGAAACGTATTCGGCGGAAACCCGGCTGGGGTCTGTCCCCTTGCGGCAGAACTGCCGGACGAAACGATGCAGAAGATAGCCGCAGAAAACAACCTCTCCGAAACTGCATTCATCTTCACCCGCGAAGGCAGACTGCACATCCGCTGGTTCACACCGGAAACGGAGGTCGATCTCTGCGGACATGCGACACTCGCCTCCGCACACGTCATGTTTCACCACGAAGGCTTTACGGGGCAGATTCTGGAATTTCAGTCCAAAAGCGGCGCATTGCGGGTTAAGAACAAAGGGGACATACTGGAACTGGACTTCCCCGTTTCCCTCTACGAACCATGCGGGGAGCCGGAAGAACTTGCGGAAGCGCTCGGCTTTAAACCGGCAGAGGTATATGCGTCAGCAGACTACATGGCTGTGTTTGAAAACGAACAGGATATTGTTGAGATGAAACCGGATTTCGCAGCCCTGAAAAAACTTTCACTCAGAGGCGTTATAGTGACAGCGAAAGGTTCGTCATGCGATTTCGTAAGCAGATTCTTTGCGCCGAATATCGGAATAGATGAAGACCCCGTTACAGGTTCCGCCCATTGCCTTCTCACGCCTTACTGGACAGAGAAACTGAACAAAAAACTGCTCACGGCAAGACAGGTTTCAAAACGCGGCGGACTGCTCTTCTGCACACTGGATTACGACAGGGTTCTGATAGCTGGAAGGTGCGCGGACTACCTTAAAGGCACAGTCACGCTGCCGGATTAAATTTTTTCATTCTGGGGCTGATACGCGGCAGGACTATTATGAAAACCGCTCCGCTTTCATCGTTGTTCACGGATATTTTTCCGCCCATATGCTCTTCAATTATCATGCGTGACATGTAGAGCCCTATTCCCGTGCCCTTTCCTTCAGGTTTGGTGGTGAAATACGGGTCGAAAATTTTATGTTTTATACCATCCGGTACACCTCCGCCGTTGTCCGATATCGACACGGTGACATTTTCGTCCAGAGCTGACACGGCTACCGTTACCTTCTTACTGCCTTGTTTGTCCGCTAAAACATCCTTGGCGTTCTGAACAATATTCATCAGAACCTGACGAAACTCTGACGAAAAGCCGCTGACAAGGGTTTCAGGCAGCTCGCAAGGGGGACGAAGGAGATTGTTACACGCTTCAAAATCCCTCTCCCTGCATCTGCATGTTATTGTGAACTCTATTGAAACGTTTTTAAGCTGTGCCTCAACCAGAGAAACAGTGTCTATAACCGCCTTTATCACCTCAAAAGAGGTCTCCTCGCTGCGCGGATTGAAGAAACTACGGAAATCGTCAATGGTCTTCGACATGTGCTGGATCAGCTTCATGGAGTCCATTTTAAAGTTTTCAAGCATAGCCTCGTCCAGAGAATTGTCTTTAAAGCTCTCGTAAACAAGCTGAATATACAATCCGACCGAGTTTATGGGCTGCCTCCACTGGTGGGCTATGGCATTTATCATTTGCCCCATGTCGGCAAATTTCTTCTGCTCGAAAAAAAGCTGCTCCTGCATCATCCGTTTTGCGGTTTCTTCGCGAACCCTCTGTTCCAGCTCCGCTGTGAGCCTCTGCAGCTCTTTAGAGCGGGAAATAAGCGCCTCTTTCGCCACCGCCTCCTGCGTTCTGTCGCTGGCGCGGATAACAACGCCCTGCACAATATTGTCAACTTTGTGAGGCAGGAAAGCTGCATCAACGTATGTCTCGCCTCTGCCCGGCAAAGTAAACCAGCCGGAAAAGGAGACGAAATGTCCCTGCTGCGCCTGTTTAAAATATGGAGAGAGTATCTCGTCCATCTGGTTTTTTTTCATCTTTTCACCGAACGGTTTTCCTATAATGTCCTTCAGTTCGGCGTTAAGAATGGAGAGGTACGCTTTATTTGCGGAAAGATATTTCAGGTCGGCATCCAGAAACGCCACATACTCATCCAGACTGTCGAAGATATCTCCGTAAAGCTCCAGTTCCTTCTTCGCCTTTATAAGCCTGTCCACGCGCCTCGCGGAAAATATATAAAACCCCAGTCCGCCGCCGACAATTATCACCAGCGCCATCAGAACGGACGACACAACCGCTTTTGTTTTCGGAGAAATTACCTCGCTGTATCTTATCTTGGCTACCATGCCGTAGCGCACGCTTCCTATGTCCACATGGTCATACGCCGCCAGTACTTTTTCCCCTGTGTAATCCGTTGCGGATGTAAGTCCGCTCCGGTCTGACAGGGCAAGGGCAAGGATGGAATCGGAAGGCACGTTTGAAAAACTGCCTGCGGCATCGTCGAAGTTTTCACGCCTGCTATGGCTTAATATCGCAAAGTTGCCGCCTGTTAGTGACGCTATATAAAACTCGCTGGAATAATTTTTATATACGGTCGGACTGAAACTTTTTCTGAGAACATCAACAGCGCCAGCCGCCGCGGTTTCCGGATTATTTTCATAAAGTTTTGCATAAACGGAGATAAATATATCTTTGCGGGCGCGCACAATCTCAATAAGTCTTTGCTCATAGATGGATTTAGTATTCACATACCAATATCCTGTAACAACGGCTCCGGCTGCGATGGTCAGAAAGGAAAGAAGTATGAAGAGCAAAACCGCCCGCTTACTGTCATGCAAGATAAGCTCCAATTAATTAAAGATTAATAAAAAACCGATAATTGAAATTATAGCATAAAAAAAGGACATAAAACGTGATTTTTACCTCTCAGGTAAAGTTTGACTATTTATTTATCAATTCATATAAGGTATCATATAATCGGTTTATAACGCTTGTGTGTAACGGAGCATCACATATGAAGAGGTTTTTGGTAACTGTATTAACATTTTTTGCAATGTATGCTTTTGCCGATGTAACCCTGACTGAAAAAACAGACGGGGTGGTTTCCGTCAGCTATTTTTCAAAGAACAGGGTTGCCGTTCAGGAAAACGGACAGATTCTTAACATCACCGACCTGAAAACCCAGACAGTTTACGGTTTTAATCCTGAAAGCAAAACGTATTTCAAGGCAACCTTTAAAGAGCTTGCCGATATGAACAAAGCGTCCATGGAGGGAATTGACACTGATATGGCGGATCAGTTCAATGCGGAAGCCGGACTGAAAGCGCCTGTTGTTATCAAGAAAACAGGCAAAGGTGAATACGGCGGCTACGCCTGTGACAGATATGAGGTCGGACTGCAAAACCAGCCCGCCACATCGCAGATATGCGTTTCGCCGCAGGTGCGTCATTTAATTCTGAACGAGATAAACGGCGCGGCACTCAAAAACTGGCTGAAAGTAATGGATTTTGAAGGGAATATCGACCCTGTCCGCACGAAACTGGACGAGATATCCGAAAAGGTCGGCTACATCATCTATGAAAGAACCGTCCACAGCATCCCCGGAGTACCCATGAGCGCTGGCGCCATGGACTCGTACACAACAGTATTACAGTCGGTTTCAACCAAGCCGATAGACAACGGCAAGTTTTCCATTCCTGCCGGATATAAAAAGGTTGGCATCAACGACTCCATGGGCGAAGAACAGTAATCTCTGTTTGATAATGATACAGAAAAGCCCTCTGACCTTAATCAGAGGGCTTTTTTTTATGTAGTCGAAACTGCTTCCGCTCGCAGAGACTGTATTTACCTTCCGCTGGGCAAATGCAAGCATATCAAGGCAACCCCGCTTCTTTTTAGAACCAAGCAGGTCAAGGCGGAAGGGAAAAAAATATGCGCAGTGTACATATAAGTACATGAGCAATATTTTTTCACGACACGCAGACATGCGAAGCGTCATAAAAAGAATCTACTCGTTGGACTCAGTTGTTAGGCTCGATATCGGTATAACCTTGCAAAACCCGCCGAACACACTGTTCGGTTCCGCCTCATATCTTGCTTTAAACGCTTTAAGGCTGTCGTTATATTCCGGATCAATGTCCACACCGCTGAAAGTATCGAGAAATGCGTCTATCTGTTCTTTCAGAAACTCGGTGTCCGCCATGGTCAGATAGTCTATCTTGCGCACGCCAACGCCGAGCTGTTCCTCGGCAATGTTCCCGCGGATGTACGCCGCGCCCGCGGTCATACCGCTGCACACATAATAACCTATGGGGTTTTCGCGGTTTACTACGTTGAGCACCACGCCGATGCCGCCCTGTGCATATTCCATGAAATAGTCACCCATACCCTTTTCGTGTCCGAGACCGTAAACGGCAACGGGGGGTTTTCTGTTGTGCAGTTTCTGTTCGAACGCTTTAAGGAAATCGCCCCAGGTCGTTTTGACGCGTCTCGCCTTACGCTTCTGATATCTGCGGACGAGTTCGTTCAGTATCACGTTTTTATCAGCACCGACGTATTTGTCGGCATCTGTCTTTTTCCATTCGTCGGGCAATCCCGCTTTCATAAGGAGCAGGTTGCGCACGCCGCCGCTCTTTGCCACACGGAAGGTTCCGCTGATTGCGTATGCGGCGAAAAGGTCGCTCACGTCTCCCGCAATATTTATCTCCGACGGGTTTGAAGTGTTAGCAACGCCCACCTGCGCGTTTGCGGGAACGGTGGTTATTGTGCTGTGGTTTGGAATAACGTTTATCTTAACGTCCCGCGCGAAAGCGAAAGAGTGGTTGCCCACCAGTCCGCGCACGGTTATCTCGTCGCATTTGATGCCCGTTCCGATGGTTCTCTGTCCCATCACGTTGTCAAGATAGAACTTTTTCACGCCTCTATCCGCCGCCTCTTTCATAAGGTGGTTGAGCTGCATTGATTCTATCTGGTCGAATCCTACGTCGATTTTCAGGTTTTCGCCGTCTATATTCTGAAGAATTTTCTCAAATTTTTCAGTATTTTCCGCGTATGACACCTCGCGGGATTTGAATATCTTTTTGGTGCGTTCGCGAACATCCACATGGGCAACCTGTTTCGGAGTTTCACCCCTGCCGAATGTTTCGAACAGCAGCGGATCGTTTCCGTGGTATCTGAAACGGCGCGCGCCGATAACGTCCGCATGGTTTGACATACCCAGTCCTGCCGCCATGCCCTCCATATCCTCGTGGAAGCTCTTTATCATACGCACTATGCCGTCGCTGGCTGTTGCGGGGTCGATGCGGTGTCCGTATTTTCTGGATGTGATACCCCATGCGCACTGACCTGTGTGGCAGCGCTGGCAGAGGGTACAGCCGAGAACGTGGAGCGTCCGCATACCAAGTCCCACGAAATCCGCACCTGCGAGCATGGTCAGCATAGCACCGAATGAATCCATAACGCCGCCCTCGGCTATGATGGATATCTGTTCGCGCAGACCTTCTGAGCGGAGCGCGAGGTCGGCCTTGTGGGTGAGATAGATTATGTTCAGACCGCGGTTTTGCAGGTCTACAAGGTGAGCGGCACCTGTTGAGCCGTCCCCCGCCTTAATGGTTATGTAGTCAAAACCTGCCTTGGCTATTGCCACGCAGATTTCGGGAAAGTTCCATGCTGTGCCGTAAACGTCGGCACCAATGAGTTTTTTGTCGCCCAGCAATGCGCGGAGCGATTCCACGCGCATGGGCAGTTCCTCTATGGAGTATTGAAGGTGCTGCGGATTTGGCGAGCTAAGGTGTCGCAGAGCCTCCACACAGCGCAGAAGCGCTATTTCATAGTCGTTCTTCTTATCCTGTAAACGACCGCCCTTGCCCTTTTTCGCATCCTGACCGTATTTCATGGATATGCCAGCGAACTTGTCCAGTTCCACCCAGGGACCGAATCCGCCGGAACCGAACTGGAGTATGCAGTGGCTTGCGGCGGGCATCATATCGGGATGGATGTAGCCTTCGCCCGTGAAAAAGGGTCTGCCGAGCTTAACGCACGCCATCATTCTTGCCAGAACAGCCTCATGGCTGTTTGAGCCGTATGACTGGTGAACGTCCATTATAGGCACGTCGCACTTGAATCTTGCGATACGTTTTCCCAGTGTCATGCTGCGCATCTGTCCCGCATATTCGTTCATGTGGTCACGGGTGGGCGACAGTATCTCAGCCGCGTCTATGAGCCAGTCGGTGTAGAGTTTTGATTTGCCCCGACCGAGGTGTGCGGAGGATATGCTGGATTTCCCCGCCGCACGGTTGAGGATATTGTTTATCTCCTCATGTCCCGTGAGAGTCACACCGATGTCGTGGTAATCTGGGTTTTCGTAAACTTTGATCGCCCGCTGGGGACACATTTTAACGCATCTTTTGCAGTTGCAGCACTCATCAGGATTTATCCAGAGGATCTTCTCTATGAGGCGCACCTTGTCTGCATCTTCCGCGCGCACACGGTTTCCGTCCGCATCGTAGCAGACCTCCTCCATGCTGAAAACGCCGTCGGGCGAAGCGGGGTTTGTCAGGTTATGGGTGCAGGCTTCAACGCAGGTTCCGCAGTGCACGCATCCCCTGCCCGGCTCTTCAATCTCGTCCGTGACCTTCACCCAGTATTTTGCCCCCTGCGCATAAACGCCGCGGGAGGCAGGTTCCGTATATTTTATCTGTCTTTTAAAGACAACGTCTCTTTTCATATCAGTCATTTTTCTTCCACCCGTAGTCCAGTTTGGAAACAGCCTTGTTCTTAACCGTGAAACCGACGATGCGTCCCGCTTCGGGGTCGAACATTTTCAGTTCCTCGTGCATGAAATAAGCCGCGGAGATTACAGCCCTCTGTTCCGAGCCGAGCAGGGCTATCTTGTCGTTCACACCCACAGAGAATGAACGGAGGTGGTCTCTGTCCGTAAAGCCCACAAGCACGTCGTCCACAAGGGTTATCGCCGTTGCGGGACCGCTCATCTTCATACGGAAAAGAAGCGGATCGTCCATGAGCTTAGCATACTGCTCCTGTTTCTCCTGTGCCATCAGCTTCACTTCCTGAGGGAACTTGCGGCAGATTATCCACTCTATCTCCTCAAGACTGTACCCGCTGCGAAGAAGATACTCCACCGAAAGGAAAATCGCTTCGGAGTCCGTGCCCACGGTAAGCATTATCTCAAGCTGTTCCAGCGCGCGTGCGTTTGCCATATCGCTTGAAAGGTGCCCGTTGTGCACTCCCGCGACCTCACCAAGAGATATTGGCTGGGGTCCCCACCAGAGTCCGCGCCCCTGACTTGTGGGCCAGCGCAGGTGGATGAGACAGGCGTCGTAGAACCTGTCCTCATACTGGTGCAGGTCGTATATGTCTATTGTGTCCTGAAGCTCAAACGCCGTCAGGAAGGTGCCGTTATATTTCGAACTGGAAAAGATGCGTGCATCGTCGATATACATGCGGTTGAAACGCGCGACCACCCGTTTGATATACATGCTCTCGTCCCTTATCTTTTCACGGAACATCATCTCCTCCGGCGAGGGCGGAATGATGCTGTAGTGCATTATCACGGGCAGATCGTATTCATAATAATACTTGCGCTGAACCATATCCTTTTTCTCAAGGATGCGAAGCCCCATGGTGATGAGTACCTGCTCCAGTTCAGCTATCTTGTCCGCGCTGCGGAACATTATATGGAAGTTGAAAAAATTGGTGTCCCTGTAAAGGCTTTTAAGCGTAACGCCCGCACCTGTGCGCCCTCTGTACTGGAGGCATCTTGCCGCTTTCAGCAGTGCACTCAGTTTGAAATCCCCGGCAACGGCAAGCAGACCGCAGGCACCCTTAGGCAGTCCGAGCGCCCCGCCTGAAAAATCGTTGACGCTGAGATTGCGGGAGGCTGAATATTCTTTGTCTTCAATCATTTTTGCACTCCCCTCTTGTTATCTCGCAGGCAGAGATATACTGACATTTGCGGAAGTCGTCCAGACGCGAACCCTCAGGCGTAACAGTCAGTGCCGAACGGGGGCACGCCTCAACGCTTTTATAGGTTGCGCTGCTGATATTCTCCTCTATAAACTCATAATAGTGTTCGTCTTTCGTCGGCACCCATTCTTTGTCCAGCTTGACAAGTGAGCCGTCCGAATAGAAATAACACCAGTCGCATTTGATACAGATACCGCAGTTGAAACAGCGGGAAGCCATCAGCATCGCCATGTCCTCGTCCACAGTCTTAACAACCTCTTTGAAGTTGCCGACCCGCTCGGCGTGTGAAAGTTCCTCCTCAACAAGCCTTCCGGCAGTATCGAAATATTTCGTGTTCAGTGTATTATAGAAAGCTGTCTCGCGTTTGGAATCCTGCGCAACATTCTCTCCGAGAAACTCGCGTACCCCACGCACAGTATCCTGAGCAAGCCCCACAACGCGGACAACCATTCCTGTGTTCTCCACGGAACCCATGGCGGCATCGCCCGTTATAAAAATCTTGCTGCTTTCGTCGTACTGAAGGTCGGGGCAGACCATTCTTGGGAAATCCACCGTGAAACGCTCGCCGACAAAATAAAGATCGGGTCTGTCGCCTACGGCAAGCACTATGCGGTCGAACATCAGCTCCTCGAAAGCGCCGGAAACCGCAAACGGCTTCGCCCTTCCACTCTCGTCCACGGGACCCAGCTTCATCACCTGAACAACAAGTTTCAGCTTGTCTCCGTGTTTCTCTATCCGCAGAGGCTGGCGGAGAAATTTATACGCCACGCCCTCTTTCATAGTATCGTCAACCTCGCCGGAGTGCGCCGTCATCTCGCCTCTGGTGCGGCGGTATACAACCGTAGGCTCCGCGCCGAGACGCACGCTGCATCTGGCGACGTCAATGGCGGAATATCCGCCGCCTATAACGCCTATTTTTTCACCCTTTCTGATTTTAAGCTCTTCCGTCCTTCCAAAGTTTATCTTCCGCAGGAAAGGGATAGCCGATTCCACACCTGTGGTCTTCTCTCCTTCTATACCTATCTCCACAGGCTTATGCGCACCTGTGGCAACTATCACAGCGTCATAATCGCGTGCAATGTTAAGAAATCTGTTCTTGTCGATAGCTTCGCCGCACTTCACAGTTACGCCGGAAGCCTTGATGAACGCCAATTCTTTTTCGAAAACATCGCGGGGATATCGGAAAGCGGGGATGCCCTGTGTCAGAAGCCCGCCCGCCACAGGCTGCTTTTCATATACGTCAGTGCGGTAGCCGTGGCGGGAAAGAAAATAAGCGGCGGCAAGTCCGGCGGGACCGGAACCTATCACAGCTATTTTTTTACCCTTTTCGCCGGAAAGCATTTTCGGTACAAGCCCTTTTGAATATCCATAGTCGGATACGAAGCGCTCCAGAGCCTTGATATCCACGGGCTGATCGAACTTTGTACGGTTGCAGGCTGTTTCGCAGGGGTGGTCGCAAAATCGCCCGCATCCGGAGCTGAACGGATTTGTCTCTTTTAAAACATAAAAGGCTTCCTCAAAACGCCCCTCAGAGGCGAGAAAAAGAAATCTTGGGATATCGTTTCTTGCATAGCAGCCGTGATTGCCGAGATGGTCTCTGGCATAGCACGGACTGACTTTGTTGTAGTACAGCGGAAAGAGTCGTTTCACTATTTCCCTCCATTTAAAGCAGTCATAAGACGCAGTCTGATTGTGTCGGATGTTTATAGTATATCTCAAAAATGAAAGATTATCATCAACAGACAGCAGGGGAATGTAAAATTTTATGAACCCTGTATTGACTTTTCCAATATGAGAAGTTTCTCTATCGCCCTTCTTATGAGGCGTACTTTTTCTTCACTGCTGATGTCTTTAAGTCCGGCACTTACGGCTGACGCCACGGCAGCAAGGGCATCTGCGGCGGGTTCGGCGGTTCCGGTTCCGTTCTGCTGGACTTCCGGCAGTTTGAAAATGCTGTATCCCATGTCCTTTGCCATGTGATCAAGCACGGGTTCACACTTGTATGTTATGAGAACGTGAAGAAAGTTTTCCAGAGTCGCAGACTTTGTGCTGTCATAAGCATAGTTCTTTATCTGGTTTTCGGAGATGTTAAGCTCCTTTGCCAGCTTCTCCCTTCGGATACCTTTTTTATTGATATCTTTAAATAACTTACCGCTTATCTCACACGCGTATTTCCTAAAGTCCGCCATATAACACCTTAATTAGACATAAATACTATTTGTATATCTGTGAAATTTATAACCATAGCGTATAATTGTATTTCATACTCTAAATTGTCTATTTTGGCAATATAATTTTCAATTAGTGTATTTACTATCAGGGGGTCTTTATGAAAATTTTCATAGTGAGCTGTGACTTCAACAACGACCTTTCCACCGAATCCGCTGTCACAGGGGCGCTGAACAGACACGACGGCGTGCGCTTTAAAAAAGACGCATGGATTTTGCGCACCGAAAGCTCTTCCGAAGAGATTTTCGAATCGGTTGCCGACCACCTGAAACCGGAAACTTGCCTGCTGATAGCGGAGGTCACGGACAAACCGATGTATCACCTTCCGGCAGGGATTGCCTCGTGGCTACGAAGAATGAATGCTTTCTGAGCGACTGTCAGAAAAATGTAACTTTTCCTCTTGCATAAAATGAATCCGGTATTATGTTAGAGTTATCAACCAACGCGGGCAAAAAAGTGGGAGACGCTTATAAAGTCTCGTGTGAAAAGGAAGCTCAGCACGGTTGTTAAAATAAATCAGGAGGTAAGAAGATTAATACCTCAGTTCAACAAAGCCCCCGTTAAAAACGGTCTTGGTTCTCAAGGCGGTGCGGGGGCTTTTTCATGTCCATTTATTCCGAAATTTCTTCCATCCATGGAGAAATTTCGCAACGCTCTGGTCGGCAATGCCTCCCTTCGCTCACGCTCCGTACGTTCAATCAGGTAAACCTGATTTCACTCCCTCGCGGGTTTCTTCCTGAAACCTGTTAAATAGCGGTGCGGGGGCTTTTTCATGTCCATTTATTCCGAAATTTCTTCCATCCATAGAAAACATACACCATAAATAATTACACATACGAAAGGCTGAGACTGCTTCACCCCTATGGGATTCGCAGAGACGACAGCCGTCTTCGCGAGAAGCCACGCGACGACGCGATCTGATGTCTTTAGCATTATAGATGACACAGAAAATTTTATGTGATGCAGATTGCTCCGCCCTCAAAGGCGATTCTACCCAGCAGGGGTGAAACAGTCTGTCCCTCTATCTCATATCAAGTATCTGAAAGAACCGCTCCCTGTTGCGGAGGTTGATATCTATCTTTGTGTAAACGGTATCCTTTTTCATATCGTCCGTGAGTTTTATATAATCCTTCTCAGTCGTCACCAGATAGTCAAGCTCAAGATCTTTCGCCTTTTTCATCATACTGTATCCTTCACGGTCAAGGTATCTGTGATGATCGCCGAATATCTTTTTGCTTGCGATGTTTAAGCCCAGCTTTTTGAGAAACGCGAAAAACTTATAGGGAGATGCGATACCTGCAAAAGCCAGAACGTCCTTACCTCTGAGGTCGTCCTCAATTTTCCCGTTTTCGTTATAGAACCCTGTGAACTCTATGTCACTGAAAAAAACAGGTTTTCCGTCAACGTATTTTGCTGTTTTTTCCGGTATGGAATCATTCTCCGCGCGGGTGAACACCACTATGTCCGCCCTTGATATAGCCGATGCGGGTTCCCGCAGATATCCGAAAGGGAACATCCACCCCGTTGAAACAGGGCGTTTATGGTCGAGCAGGCATATATCGATATCCCTCTTCATCCTTTTATGCTGAAACCCATCGTCCAATATATATATGTCAGGCGCAAATTCGCGCTCGGCATATTCAAAGGATTTAACGCGTTCTTTCCCAGTTATAACGATTGCTCCGGGGCAGTTCACAGCTATCATATACGGTTCGTCAGCCGCCAGTTCCGCACCGACAAGCACCTCTTCGCCGTTGCTTATCACATGGGTGTCGTAGCCTATTTTGCCTCTGTAACCTCTGGAAAGTATGCAGACCTTTTTCCCCTGTGCCAGAAAATGATTCGCTATCATTATTGTAAAGGGCGTTTTGCCTGTTCCGCCCAGAGAGATATTGCCCACAGATATTATTTTAGCCATTTTTCTTTTTGCCGTCCTGAATTTCTTTTAAAAACAAATATTTGAGATAAACGTATATAAACGAACTGACCGCCACTGCAAATCCGGCGAAACCGTCCCTGAAACCGCCTTTCAGCAGATATTTTTTGACGAATGCAAAAACCGGCTTCGTCAATAAATCAAAATAGCTGAACCGCTTACCGTTATTATAATAGGACTGCGCGGCTATCTTCGAATATTTAACAAGCCGCTGATAGTGGTCGAACGTATCCTTATATGAATAGTGCAGGAGATATCCGCCGCCCAGTTTTCCTGTGCTGCCTTTAATAGTCAGAACGTCATGGGGGTCGTACCCTGCCCATACGGGTTCCGCAGAACGCTTCACCAGACGCAGTTTCCAGTCAGGCTGCCACGAATATTTCAGAAATCTCCCCATGTAAAATGTCATGCGGTTAACGGAGTAACCTTCCAGTTCACCTGTCCGCACCGCGTTTTCGATATCGCTGCGGAGGTTTCCGTCAACAACCTCATCGCAGTCCAGACAGAGCACCCATGGCATAGTGCATTTTTCCAGAGCCGAGTTCTTCTGGGCAATGTGCCCCTTCCAGTCCTCATCATAAACTTTTGCGCCAAGCCCGCGGGCAATCTCCGCCGTTCGGTCCGAAGAGTGCGAGTCAACGATAATCACCTCTGAAACAAACGGAAGCACCGCTTTCAAAGTTCTTTCTATGTTCGCCTCCTCGTTAAAGGAGATGAGCGCCGCCGAAACGGGCAGTTTTTCATCGTTCATATATCCTCACATCGGGGGATTATATCAACAGAGGTGCCGAATATACAAGAATTTGTTTATTAAAGTAAATTTCACCAAAAAAATTTAAATTTCACTTTCTTAATTTACAAAACTGTGGTTTACTCTTGCTAAAGATACAGCCAAATATTATAACGTTTTTCTACTTTATTCGCGAACAAGGCAAAAAGGAGCGCTTCTATGGGATATAAGCCGGATGTAAAACCTGTCCAGTCAGTTTACCACGCATTACAACTGTTCGAGGTTTTCCGCAATGCTGAAAATAAAGACGAATTCGGTGTCACTGAGCTCAGTAAATCGCTCGGGCTGCACAAAAACAATGTGTTCAGACTGCTGGCGACTCTCGCTTCGCGGGGATATATCGAACAAAATCTCAATACCGAAAACTACCGTCTCGGTATAGGCATATTCAATCTCGGACAAAAGTTTGTTAACAAACTCGGAATTTTAAAACTTGCGCGTCCGTTTATGGAAAAAATAGTTTCAGATGTTAATGAATCCGTATATATCGGCATCCTGCGCGAAGGAAACGTCATTTACCTTGACATTGCGGAAACAAATCTGCCCGTGCGCGTAGTATCCCGTGTTGGAAAGGATGTTCCGGCATACTGCACAGCTATCGGCAAAGTTCAGCTCGCGTTCTCTTCCGAAGAGGAGATAAACAAGATTTACATGGGCGCAAGGCTCAAACGATACACAGATAACACAATCACATCTCTTCCCGTTCTTAAAAAAGAACTGAAAAAGGTGGCTGTGGACAACTATGCCTTCGACAACGAGGAGTTCGAACCCCGTGTCCGCTGCATAGCGGTTCCGGTTAAAGACTATCTGGGCGTACCCGTGGCGGCTCTGTCCGTTACAGGTCCCGCTTGCAGAATGACCGATCAGCGCATGGAAAAAGAGATTCTCCCCATCGCAAGAAAATATGCACGGGAGATCTCTAAACGCCTCGGCTACCACGAGTTATAAGATTATAGCTGAACTGTAAGAGACAATGACTACAAAGCCCTGCTCATGCAGGGCTTTTCTATTATCCATCCCAACATCTGCTGCTACAACCTGTTACAATTCAACACAATTTTGAACACACCTGCCGTGCTTTTTTTCGTATACTGACATCATGAAATACCGGCAGGAGATAACTCTGATGCCCAGGATAAACTCGCTTTTTACAAAAATGGCTGTGCTCACCTCTTTTGCAGCACTGATACTTAATTTTGCGTTTTTCGGAGCGTTTCATTATTACTCCATAACAACGGACACCAGAACACGCTCAAACTTCACCGATTACGTAAAATATTTGGTAAAAGACGTCGGCAATCCGCCGCAGAAGGCAAATGCTGAGGCGATTGCAACGCGCGCGAAACTCTTTGCGAAGTACGAATCTCCGGCAGGGTCGTGGACGGCAGGAATTTTTAAGGATGATTTCAACGACAGAAAACTTTTTAAATTTTATGATAAAGACGGTTTATCCATCGCGTCAGCTCACGGATATACCAGAATAATCAGCGCAACAGACAATGGATCGCTTACACTTCTCATGTCACCCGAAAAGGGTGAAATAAGCGGATTGAGGATACTCCTGTTCATACTCTGCGGCATGGTGGTGGTTATGCTGTTCGGTCTGCTGTTTTTCATAGGAAAGATGCTTTCGCCCGTCAGAAAAATGTTTGCCGCCATTGAAGAGGTAAAAAAAGGTAACTACGGTCACAAGATACTTCATAAGGGAAAAGATGAACTGGCGCAGCTCTGCTGCATGTTCAACGAACTTACGGCAGATATCGAGCGGGCAATACGTTCACGCGAACAACTTCTGGCAGATGTCAGCCACGAGCTGCGGACACCGCTCACCAGTATGCGTGTTGCTGCGGATATGGTTGAAGACAATGAACTGAAACAGTCGCTGATTGAAGACATCATGAGCATGGAAACGCTGACAGGCAAGGTTCTGGAGTCCGCAAGACTTGGTATCGGCGACAAAGCCTTAGAAATGGATTCCGTTGATTTTTCAGCTCTGGCAGAAAGATGTGTCCGCAGATTCGCATCTATGGGCGGTAAGATACAAGCGAATATTGGTGACGGCATAAAACTCTGCGCAAACAGTCTTATGATGGAAAGCCTGCTGAATAACCTGCTTGAGAACGCAGTCAAATACTCTGTCAATTCGCACGAACCGGTACTTCTGCAATTGTCCGCAGATGCAGACGGACTCACAGTATCCGTCAGGGACAAGGGGCAGGGTATCCCGGCAAAAGATCTGCCTTTCATCTTTGAACCGTTCTATAGATCAGACTCGGCGAGAACACGCAACACAGGCTACGGGCTTGGTTTAAGTTTATGCAAAAAAATCGTGGAAATGCACGGAGGAACGATAACCGTGAAAAGTGAAGAGAGTGTCGGAACTGAAGTTGTTTTCACTCTGCCGCCCCTGCTTATAAAAAATTAAGGAGAAATAAATGGAAATTTCAAAGCAAAGAACAAAAGAAGATGTTGTGGATGCGTTCAATCTTATGTGGGGAACCTTTCCCTCACCTGTCATGCTGATCACTTACAAACACGAAATAGTTGCAGTGAACAAGATGTGCGCGTCTCTCGGCGTTAGCACCGGAATTAAATGCTCATCATTGAACGGAGGAAACCACAAACTTTGCCGCGCCGCAGAAGCCAGAAAAACAGGGAAAGCCGTCAGAAAGGTATGCTATCTCTCCGATACAGAGATTGTCAGCGACGGCTACTGGATTCCTATCGAAGGTGAATATATGGTGCATTTCGGAAACGACATAACAGAATATGCCGATGTAGAAAAATGCAGACAGCTCGGATAGACGCGTGAAAAGGACGAAAATCGTTGTATTCTGCTTTACAGCGGCTATATTTATTGCCATGGTTGTTTTTACGCTTATTGGTGAAATATGCAGAACAGGATACTGATAGTCGACGACGACATCAAACTCTGCCGTATGCTTTCAAGGTATTTGGCAGAGTTTTCATATACTGCCGACAGCATCAACGACCCGACAAAGGTTGAAGACCATCTCAGAACGTCTTCGACCTCTATAATCATCCTGGACGTAATGATGCCCAAAATGAACGGTTTTGAGCTGTGCAAACGGATACGCAGGACATGGGACACTCCGGTGATAATTCTTTCCGCCAGAGGCGATGTTGAGGACAGAATTGCCGGACTGGAGGTCGGGGCGGACGACTACCTCCCGAAACCTTTCGAACCGCGTGAACTTGTGGCGAGAATATCTTCCATATTGAAAAGGGTCGAAATAAAACCAACTGAACAAACAGCACCATCAGAGATTAATCACGGCAGACTGGCAGCAGACACCCGCACCCAAAGAGCTTTTCTGGACGGGATTGAACTGGAACTTACGAGAGCGGAATTTCTGATACTGTTTATGCTGATGCGCAATCCCTACAGGGTACTTGACAGAGATAAAATCTTCAACGAGCTTAAAGGGCTTGACTGCGATGCGTTTAACCGTACGGTGGACGTTACTGTAAGCAGACTGAGGACAAAACTGGGCGACGACCCGAAATATCCCCGTTTTATAAAAACAGTATGGGGAGAAGGATATATGTTCGTCGGAGAAAAATAGAGCAGCGGTTATTTACGCCAAAAGGCGGCAGAAAAAACTAAGCGTCAAAACTTCCTTGACGTATAACCCAACATCCTTTAACTTCTACATATGTCATACGTCGCGCTTGCACGCAAACTAAGACCACAAAATTTTGACCAGCTTTCGGGACAGGGGTTTGTCGTAACCACCCTGAAAAACTCCATCGAGATGGGGCGGATAGTGCACGCGTATCTTTTCACAGGTCCCCGCGGCGTGGGCAAAACCAGTGCGGCGAGGATTCTTGCAAAAGCTGTCAACTGTCTTGATCCGGATGGCTGTAACCCATGCAACAAGTGCGAAAACTGTCTTGAGATAACAAACGGCACATCAATGGACGTTGCAGAGATAGACGGCGCGTCAAACCGCGGCATAGATGAGATACGCGATCTGCGCGAAGCGGTACGCTTTCTCCCCATGAAGTGCAGATACAAAGTATATATAATAGATGAAGTGCACATGCTCACCGAGCACGCGTTCAATGCGCTTCTGAAAACCCTTGAGGAACCGCCTGAATACGTCATCTTCATTCTGGCGACCACAGACCCCCACCGTATTCCTGCAACGATAATCTCGCGCTGCCAGAAATACGACTTCAACAAGATTCCCTATGACATCATGTATAAGAGCCTTGCAAACGCTCTGGACACAGAGGGCGTAACATATGAACCGGACGCTCTCAGCCTCGTCGTGCGCAACTCCGACGGCTGTATGCGCGACTCGCTTTCTCTTCTCGACCAGATAATAGCCTTTACAGGAGGCTCTCTGGACGAACAGAACACGTCGTTTCTTCTCGGTTATTCCGACAAAAGTATCCTCAACAGGCTTTTTGAGGCTGTCATAAAAGAGAATACGCAGGATATCCCGCAGATATGCACGGAACTCACTGCAAAAGGCATCAACTATACTTTCGCCGCAGAAACGCTCATTGAGCACACCCGCAACCTTATGATGCGTATAATCACAAAGAAAGAGAACAGCGAGCTGACATCAAAAGAGAACGAATTTTACGGTATTCTGGCTCAGACAACCAGCGAACAGCGCCTTTTCGCACTGTTTCAGGTTTTCCAGAAGCTATTGAATGATATAAAGTTTTTCAGTTTCAGCCAGTACGTTTTCGAGTTCGGGATGTACAAAGCGGCAAGCATATCCGCCCTTATCCCCACCTCCGGCATGGCTCCGGCGGTGCCCCTCGGCACGGCACCGGCATCTGCAGGAGCACCACGCCCCGCCGCACCCCAGCCGATGATACAGAAACCGCAGGCGGAAACCTCCGCGCAGCCAGTGCTCTCTTCCACAGACGTTCAGCTCCAGAATATCATGAAGACGCTGGATGATAACAAACAGCCTCTGATAGCTTCAAACCTCAGCCACGGATACATTGTCCAGCAGACTGGCGGCGTTCTCACCATAGGTTTCAGTGCCGATAAGAAGTTTCACTATGACTATATTGTACGTAAGCAGAACATAGACATTCTGAACCAGATTGTGCCGCAGGCATACGCAGCAATAGCTGAAGTTTCCGTTGTTCTGGAACAGGATTCCAAAAAAAAAAGCATAATTGAGAAAAAAGAGCATATCGAAACCATCCATGACATAAAAATCAAGAAAGAAGCCGAACAGGACAGCATCGTTAAGCTCCTGCTGAATGAGTTTGACGGCAAATTACAGGATATCGACGTTTTACAGCGCCCAAGTTTCGACGTTGAAGAGGATGAAAACGACAACAACGACGACTGAGAGCCCATTTCTTACAACTATCTGAATACGCCATTCCTTTTTTTAATGTATCATCGCCTTAATAATAATAATTTCAAGGCTGTGATTAATGCTTAAATTACGCTTGCTGCTGGCTTTTCTCTTATCCTTCCCGATTTTCTCCGCCAATGCCGCTATTGAAAATATAAATTTCTCAGTCTCGCCTGAACTATTGCGGAACAGCTCTGTCTATATAACACTGGCAGACGCCGGAACGCTTTTGAAACAGTGCTTTCCTCATACAACGGTTTCAGTTAACGGAGCATCCGGCAGAGTGAATATTCAGCTCAGAGAGCGGGCTGATAGAAATAAATTGCTTCATAAACCTCCTTTTAAAGTTCTTACCAAGCTACATGGATATCGTATAACATCCGCCCCCATAGCCGAAGGGGCGGGTGTTACGGTAACCATAGAAGCAGAAACACCCCAGGGCATTGTAAACGGAATATACGGACTTTTGCAGCACAAACTGGGTTTCAGATTTTACCACCCCAAAGAAACCTATATCCCCATATACGAAGACTGGATTCTCCCATCCCGTTTCGATTTCAAAGGCGAGCCCCTCTTCGCTTATCAGGGTTTTCACATGCACACCATGCACCCGGTTGAGCTTACCGAGCCTCTGTTCAACCCAGACATCCCTTTCGGCAAAGAGGATGTTAAACAGTATATCGACTGGCTGGTACGCAACGGTCAGAACACATTTCAATTCTGGATATTGCGAACTGCGGACAGGCGAATATGGGTTCCATACGCTACGGACTACATAAACTACGCTAAACGCCGGGGGCTTCAGACCGGTGCGGTGATAAGCCTCTCCACCCTTCAGCAGAAAGCGTTTCAGGCTATGGAACTGTTACGTCCTGAAAGCTATGAACAGCAGATAGACAGGAATGTCGGATGGCTTTTGCAGGTTCCGTTCGACTATGTCTGTATAGACTTCACCATGGGCGAATTTCTGCCCGACCTGGCTCGTCTTCTTCCGGATAAAAAGCGTTACATTCTCGACCTGATATCCCGCAAATATAAGCGCAGAGTATATGAGAACACCCATGTAATTAAGCGTGAATATTCCGGCGCGCCCTCATATGCCGGCATACTCATACATTCAGTTATGTTCTACAGCCTCGCCGACAAGAACGCTCCGGTTTACGGAAACGACAACCTGCATTTCATGTACAAAATGCTGAAAGAGAACAAAAGCAGCCGCGAAACATGGTACTGGCCGGAATCGTCATACTGGGTGACGTTCGACACATCGGTGCCTCTCTTTCTTTTGCCCTATCTGCAAAGCAGATACGACGACATTCAACTGTTAAAGGATGACGGAATTGCCGGACACGTCACATTCACCAGCGGTTGGGAATGGGGCTACTGGTTGATAGACTACAGCATAACACGTTTCTCGTGGCGGCTTTACGACGGTACCGTCGAGCGCAGGATATCTGAGGATTCACTGCTTACGGAACTGTTCGGCAAAGATTCGGCAAAACTCTGGCACAAGGCGTTCCTTTTGCAGGAAAAATACCTGAAAGATAACAACCTCATAAGCCTGATGGCTGCGAAAACGCCTTTCGAAGAGCTGCCCTATCCGTTCAACCGCAGTTTTCAGCCGGAGGACAGCGTTTCCGTATTTAAAGCTGCAATACCTTTTCTGGGCAGCCGCCACCGCGAAAAGATGCAGTCACAGGCAGATATGCTGGACGAGTTCTACAGACGGTTTTACGCAGTCACACAGCAGCTTGAAAAGCATCACGGCGACACGGTTTTCATGAAAGACACCCTGAGGTCGGAGATAATAAACGCCATGTACATAACCGCGCTCCGGGCTAAACACAGACAACTGACCCTGACTGCCGCCGCACACAGAAACGTGTACCTGAGCGACTCATCAGAGTTCTACATCGAATCTCTCCTTGAACAGGCGAAACACGTCCGCGAAAAGGCAGAGGAGATAGTCCGCAGACAGGAACTGATATACCGCTACCCTCTCTCGCTGATAGCCAGACGTACGGAAACCCACACGTCTTACAACTTCGGGTATCTTTACCCAGTCAGCGGGTTATATTTCTGGCAGCGCGAGGAGGAGCAGGTTACAAAATCCCGCTTTGACGCCTTCTTTATGAACATATGGGACTTTACGAAAACTCTTGGACTCGACGGACTTTTTTAGTCCATAATTCTCATTCTCTGTTGCATTCCACATCTGCATACTTTAACATTAAATATAAAATACTATAAGGTTGTTCATGTGTGATTCAGACAGGAGAATTGATAAAGACAGTCTGAGAAACCTGAAAAACGAGAACGCGGCTCTTCGCGAGCTTATCAGGCGGTCTTCACTCGGTTATCAATCCATTGATGCAAACGGTATTATGCTGGATATAAATCAGGTCTGGCTGGACACTCTCGGCTATGCCCGCGAAGAGGTCATAGGGAGATGGTTCGGCGATTTCATACACGAGACATATCTTGAAAAATTTAAAAAGGGCTTTGCGCACCTTCGCGAAAAGGGAATCATTGAAGATTTCACCTTCATCATGAAGCATAAGGCAGGGCACGCAATGGAGCTTGTTTTCAACGGCACCATAGAGCGCAGACCTGACGGCACATTCCTCCGCAGCCATTCCGCTTTCCGGCGCAGCGAAGCAGATATTATAAAGGATGAAAACAGAGTATATCTCGGCATTGAGGAACGTATCTTCAACAAAACCCGTCTGGAACTTATGGGCGAGATGCTGGGAGCCATTGCCCACCAGTGGAGACAGCCGCTCAACGCGCTTGCGCTCATCGTGCAGGACACTCAGGAAGCTGCGGAAATTTCCGGTCTGCAGTCGGATGAGATAAAGTCCAACACAGCCATGGCAATGGAACTGATAATGAAGATGTCCTCCACTATAGACAGCTTCCGCAGTTTTTTCAGCGACAGGCATGAAGAGGATCTGATATCGGTAACCTCCGTGCTGACAGAGTGTATTTCACTTGTTTTCAGCCAACTCCAGCAGTGCGGGATAGATTTCACTTTTATCTGCGAATCAAGCAACGACTATTTCATCTGCACTAACGAAGTTAAACTGCCCCCCTGCCAGTCTCAGGAAAACCTTATAAAATGCAGCGGAATAGAGATGAAGCATATTTTCCTGAACATCATTTCAAATGCGAGATATGCCATAGTAAAAGCTATTATGAGCGGACACCGCTCCCGTGGGAAAATTGAATTTCATGTCAGGTTTTCCGCAGAATGTGTAGTAATAACCGTGACAAACAATGGCGAAAACATACCGGAAAAGGCTCTCTCACGAATTTTTGAACCTTATTTCACAACCAAGGACGAGGGCGAAGGAATAGGCTTGGGGCTTTTCATCAGCAAAACCGTCATAGAAAAATACATGCGCGGCACTATTGACATCTTCAACTGTGAAGGCGGAGTAACGGTGCGCATAGTGCTCCCGCTTGCCGCTTGTACGGGTTCAACCAGCAAAACACATCTAAAGACTTTATAAAATTCATAAAACTTACAATCTTAACATCCGTTTTCAATATACTTATCCCAACAGGACAGTTATTATCTCATTATTAACCTGTGGGGGATTAAACATGAGCATCAGAAAGAAAGTAACGCTGGCGCTTATTTTTCCGGCGATTGCGTTATTATTTTATTCATTTTCATCGTCTTATCGGTATTATACCGTCCATTCAGGCATGAAGCAGGTCAAAACCATGGTTCATGCCAGCGCGGCTATAAGCCGACTTGTCCATGAGATTCAGAAAGAGCGAGGCATGACCTCCGGATTTATCGGGAGCGGCGGAACGAAATTCGCAAACGAACTCCCCTCCCAGAGACAGAACGTGGACAGTGAGGTCGCGTCTCTCAAAAGATTCGTGTCTGACAACGAAATAGACGCAGAAATCAAAAACAGGCTCAACGCGGCGCTCAACACACTTGAAGAGCGCGCAGGTATCAGATCCAAAATAGATTCCGGGTCTGTTTCCGCTGCGGAAACCACCGCTTTTTATTCCGGTATGAACTCAAAACTTCTGTCCGAGGTGTTCAGTGCATCAGGACTTACCAACGACGCTTCCGTTTCCCGCTCGCTGGCGGCATATGCCAACTTTCTGAGTGCGAAGGAGAAAGCGGGTATAGAGCGGGCGCTGCTGACAAACGTTTTCGCCAACGGAAAGTTCAGAAACGGAGACTTCGGGCGTTACAGTGCCATTAAAGCGGAACAGAACACATATATTTCAATGTTTCTTCGCACTGCGCCGCCGGAGCTCATCGGCATCTTTGACGATATTTCATCAACCCCCTCATTTGCCGCAACCGCTGCAATAGAGAAAAAGGCGGAGGATCTTTCTGCGGCGGGTGATTTCGGCATTAGTGCGGAGGTCTGGTTTAAAACGGCTACAGACCGTATAAACGCCCTTAAAACGGCGGAAGACATGATGTCTGAAACAATCGATGCTCAGGCTGCCTCACTGCTGGATTCGTCGTTTTACGCGCTTCTGTTCAACGGCGCGGCGGCGGTCGGTTCACTGGCAGCGCTACTGATTCTGCTTTACATAATTCACACCAGAATTGTTGGGAACATAACGCGACTGACAGCTATAACAGCGGAGCTGAACAGCTCTGACGCGGATCTTACCCGAAGGCTTAACATAAAGACCGGAGACGAGCTTCAGGAGCTTTCTGAAAACGTAAACACGTTCATTGCCGGTATCGGCGTCATTGTCTCCGAGGTGAAACAGACCGCGGAGGCGCTGGCTTCCAGCAGCTGCGAACTTGCGGCAACCGCCGACCAGCTCTCCGGCACCCTTTCCGAGCAGTCGGGTCAGGTCAACGATATCGCTTCCGCCATGGAGGAGATGAACGTGACCTCGCGCTCCATCAACAACCACATAGAAGACGCACAGAAACTCACCGCTGAGGCATATGTTTCCACGAACAGGGGCAGTGTTCAGCTCAGGACAGCAGTTGAAATGGTGGACGGAATACGGCGCAGCGCTGACAAGCTGTCCGGCACTATAAGCAGACTTAACGAATCATCCGGCAGGATAGGCGACATCGTAACAGCAATATCGGATATCGCCGATCAGACAAACCTACTGGCGCTCAACGCAGCCATTGAAGCGGCACGGGCAGGAGATGCCGGAAGAGGTTTCGCTGTGGTTGCGGACGAAGTGAGGAAGCTCGCAGAAAAGACCCAGACGGCAACACAGGAGATCGTTTCCATCATAAAACAGCTAGCAGATGATGCAAAATCCGCTGATGCGGATATGGAAAATGCTCAGAAGAACGTTGAGAACGGCGTTAAGGCGATTAAAGATACCGATGAAATTTTCGGACAGATACAAGGAGCGGTGGCAACCGTTAAGGAATCCAACGATTTTGTCGGTGTATCCGTCGGTGAACAGTCAGATGCCATAGAAAATTCAACAGACAATACCGCCCATTTTTCAAAAGGCATACAGGAGAGCGCAGCGGCAGTGGCACAGATAAGCGCGACTGTTGCGGATCTTGAACAGCGTGCGGTGGGGCTAAACTCACTTATGGAGAGGTTCAAAACAATCTGATATATATTTTTAAAGGTTATTTTTCACTGATATACATATTGCTATATTTTCTAAACGTGATTTAATTCAGCATGAGGTATATAGTTGCCGTTCTGATAATCTTACTGCCGCTTCCGGTGTTCTGCACAACCTACGGGGACGCACAGTGCACACTACTGGAAATTATTGACGGAGATACGATTAAATGTGATATCGCCGGGTATCCTGATATAATAGGGCGCGGAATATCCGTGCGTTTCCGCGGGATAAACACTCCGGAAATACGTGGTAAACAGCGGGCGTTGGGGCTTATCTCAAAAAGCAAATTGGAGGCGCTCATAGGCGCAAACAGAACTGTCACGCTGAAAGATATCTCGCGGGATAAGTATTTCAGAATAGATGCGGATATTTATGTCGGCGACTGGCAGATAAACAGAAACGAACTTTTGCAGCCGTAAAAAAAAGCCGCCCTCTCAGGCGGCTTCGTTTTTCAGTCTTCCTGTCTGATTATCACCGAATTTCTGTGGGCGATAAGCTCTTCGGATTCCGCAAGCACCCTTATGTCGTCCATATCCGCCATAAGCTGTTCTTTGGAATAATATATTATGCTGGTTTTCTTCTGAAAATCATACGTTCCCAGAGGGCTGAAAAATTTTGCAGTGCCCCCTGTGGGCAGAACGTGGTTGGGACCTGCGAAATAGTCTCCGACAGGTTCGGGAGTGTTCTGTCCGAGGAAAATTGCACCCGCGTTGCGTATTTTCAGCATGAACTCCATAGGGTGCGCCACGCAAAGTTCAAGGTGCTCAACAGCTATCTCGTTTACGATATCCGCCGCCTCGTCAAGATCATCAGTAACTATAATTGCGCCGAAGCGCTCAAGGGATTTAGCGGCTATCTCCTTTTTCGGCAGTTCCGCAAGCTGGGCATACACGCTGTTCTCTATCTCCTTGGCAAGCTCCATGCTGTCAGTTACAACTATTGCGCTGGCAAGCTCGTCGTGCTCCGCCTGTGAAAGCATATCCGCCGCCACATAATCCGGATCGGCTGAGCTGTCCGCAACGATAAGCACTTCGCTTGGACCTGCTATCATGTCAATATCCACCCTGCCGAATACCATCTTTTTGGCGAGGGCAACGTATATGTTTCCGGGACCTGTTATCTTGCAGACCCTCGGTATGCTCTCTGTTCCGTATGCGAGCGCCGCAACAGCCTGCGCACCGCCCACTTTGAATCCTCTGTCCACTCCGGCAAGGTATGCCGCAGCCAGAACAACCGGGTTCACCTGTCCGCCTGTTGCCGGTGTTACCATGATTATCTCGTCAACACCCGCCACCTTCGCAGGCAGTACGTTCATAAGCACGCTGGAAGGGTAAACCGCCTTTCCGCCCGGCACATAAACGCCGACGCTTTCAAGTGCCGTCACCTTCTGTCCGAGGAAGGTTCCTTTGGATTTCTCGTACATCCATGTGGATTCGAGCTGTTTTTCGTGGAACTCCACAACGTTCTTTTTCGCGTTTTCAAGGGCGGTTTTCAGCCTTTCGGGGAGCGCATCCCACGCTGCCTTCATCTCGTCCCTTGAAATCTCTATTCCATGTTTTTTAATGTCGTATCTGTCGAATTTCAGCGAATATTCCGCAAGCGCCTCATCGCCGTTTTTGCGGACATTATCGATTATATCAAGAACGGTGCGGAGGTATTCACCCTCCATTATGCCGCCCCTGTCAAGAATCTCCTGTAATTTTTTACTGTCTTTTCTGATAATCATCTATACACCTGTGAAAAATCCTTTTCCGTTCTTTTTGCTGTAATACAGCCTGCCGTCGGCAATGCGCACAACATCCTCCGGCGTGTCGTCCGTGTTTATATCTCCGGGCACTGCAACCACTCCGCCTGAAAGGCTTGCAAAGTCAAACCCGTATGCGTTAAAAACTTTTTTACCTATATCCTGAAGCCGCTCAACGAGAGTGAACATATCGGAGCTGGCATGGTTTGGCAAAATGAGGAAAAACTCGTCGCCCCCGAACCTGCCGAGCACGTCGCTGGTGCGCAGCCCCGCTTTTATCTCGTCCGCAATCTCCCTTATGACGTTGTCACCCGTAAGGTGCCCGCAAGTGTCGTTTATCTGCTTAAAGTTGTCGATATCCAGCAGCACGAAGTAAAAGCCCGTGCCGTACCGTCTGTATTCCGCCATGAGCTTTTCCAGAAACTCAGCCATGGCTAGCTTGTTATAGGTGCCCGTCATAAAGTCTGTGCGTGTCTGACGGAATATCAGTTCAGTGTTATACATCTTCTGCAGAGATACGGACGCAACAGCGGAAAGGTCTTTCATGAAATCCGTGGATATTTCGCCGCCGTATTTGTCCTTTTCCCTACTGTAAAGGTTGATGCTCCCGATAATATTGTCCCCGTGGAACAAAGGCGCAATAAGATATGAATCCATATCCTCATAAACATCGAACTCACTGATAAGATTAAGTTTCGAATCACCCGTATACGGACGGCGCTCCAGAAAGAACGCCTTGAACACACCTGAGGGCATGAAATATATCCTGTGGTCAAGGTTGTTGCTCTCGCGGTCGAAATCCATAACATCTGCATTAATGAACATCACGGCGCGGTCAACGTCAAATATATCCTCGATATAATGAAGCGGCTTGTCAATCATCTCTCTGAGGCTCTCCGCCAGCAAAAAAGAGAACTCAACAGTACGAAATCCTTCGTGTTTCACCTGATTTCGCTTCACCAGCTCAACCAGTCTGTTCATCTCCTCTTTCAGCTCAGCATTCTCACGGATAATATTATTCAGCTTATTCATTATTTTAACTCTCCAAGGTTATTTCCCACAGCGCCGTTGACAACCAGAGGCACGTCCAGCGTTACGACACTCTCCATAATTTTCTGCATAACTGGCGCAAACTCCTCTGCAATATCAGCCTTCACCTCGAATACAAGTTCGTCGTGCACCTGAAGCACCATGCGGGCATCGTACTTATTATCGTCCATAACCCGCCCGCACTCAACCATCGCCAGCTTGATAATATCGGCGGCAGAACCCTGCATTGGCACGTTTACGGCTATCCGCTCACCCCGCATGGCTATGGTCTTGTTCCGGCTGTTTATCTCTTTAATGTATCGCCTGCGCCCCAGAATAGTCTCGGCATAGCCCTTTGTGCGCGTCTCCTGCACGGTTTTGTCTATGAAGGTACGAACCGAAGGATAGGCGGCAAAGTACCTTTCGATGAAAGTTTTCGCCTCTTTCTGAGCAATTCCGGTGTCTCTGGACAGCCCGAAAGCGGACAGTCCGTAAAGTATTCCGAAGTTAACGGCTTTCGCCAGCCTGCGCATATGGCTTGTGACCTGATCCGGCGCAACGTGGAATATGCCGGCTGCGGTTTTGGTGTGGATGTCCTCGTTATTTCTGTATGCCTCACGAAGGTTAACGTCGCCAGTCAGATGCGCAAGGATGCGCAATTCTATCTGAGAATAGTCGAAAGATACGAATTTATAACCCTCCGCAGGCACAAACGCACTGCGCAGAAGGACTCCGTAATCCCCTTTCATGGGAATGTTCTGCATGTTCGGATTTACGGACGAAAGTCTGCCTGTGGCGGTTCCCGTCTGTTTAAATGAAGTATGTATCCTGCCGTCGGCACCCGCATAGTCGCAAAGGGGCAGTGCATAGGTTGACAGCAGTTTCGTAAGCTCACGATATTTAAGTATGTTTTCCAGTTCTGACGCGTATATGGGGTTGAGGGATATAAGCGCCTTTATCGCCTCTTCATCTGTGGAGTTCCCTGTTTTCGTCTTTTTCGGCGGCATAAGGGAAAGCTCTTCGAAAAGGAACGATTGCAACTGTTTGGGAGAATTCAGATTTATATCGTGCCCCACAAAATTCTTTATAGCGTCGCTGACAGCGCCCACTTCGTCGCGCAGTCTGTCTGCTACCTTTTCCATAACGCTCTTGTCCAGAGCGATACCCGCCGTTTCCATGTCCGCAAGGACGTATGCGCAGGGAAGCTCCATGTCGAAATATATCTTTTCGAGTTTGTTGTCCCCAAGCGCCTGAACCTCCGCCTCCGCAGATGCAAGCAGCCGCGCTATGAAAGCCGGAAGCTCCTCGGTCTTCGCCCGTTCCAGACCGCCTGTGTCTGCATCGTTCAGCCAGCTCACAAGCATCAGGTCGTAAATATTTTCAGACCTGAAGCCTGTCAGCTTATATATATGCTTTATATCATAGAAATATTTTACGTTTTCAAGAGGTTGTCCGGCGTATTCGTAAAAACAGCCGCCGCCAGCCGCATACATCTTTCCGCCTTCGAAAAGCACCAGTTCAATGTTCGCAGGGGAACACTCTTTAAGCTCTATCACCTGAACCTGAGGCTCTTCGTCCGTTTCCGGCTTCTGCGCATTCAGTTTGTCGATGACGCTTTTAAGCTCGTACTCCTGAAGTTTTTCCATCAGAAGCGCCCTGTCTTCGCGGTTTTCCGGTTCTGGGTCTTTTTCGAGGATATCAAGTTCAACAAGTTTTCGGCTCAGATATGCCTGCTCCTTATTGTTCTCAAGGTTTTCCTTCACCTTGCCCTTTATCTTGTCCAGATTGGCATATATTCCGTCCAGACTGCCGAACTCATCCAGCAGCTTTGCCGCAGTGACAACGCCCACCTTGGGCACACCTGGGATATTATCAGAAGTGTCTCCGGTAAGCGCCAGAAGGTCGCCCATCTTCTCCGGCAGCACTTTAAATTTTTCAAGCACAAGCTCTCTGCCTGCAAACTCGTTTGTCTGTGAATCGTATATTTTAACCCTGTCGTCAACTATCTGAAAGATATCCTTATCTCGGGTGAGCATCCCCACCTCGCCCTCTGCGTGCGCCGCGAGGGTCGCCATGATGTCGTCGCCCTCGTAACCCTCAATGCGGTAATAGGCTATCCCTGTCAGCGGGATAAGCTCATCCAGTATCTGAAACTGAACGTTCAGGTCTTCCGGCGTGGCATCCCGTGTCGCCTTATATTCAGGGTGCTGTTCGTGTCTGCGGTTCTTGCTCTTATGGTCAAAAACTATGGAAACGTTATCTTTGCCGAACCTGTTCGAAAGGGTCAGAAGTACGTTCATAACACCGTGAACCACACCCGTGGGAATCCCTTTGGAGTTTGTAAGCGGCGGGGATTTGTGAAAAGTGCGAAACGCTATATAGCTGCCGTCTATGATTATTTTCATATGCTTTCACTCTTGAGGGGTCTCCTCATCAGATCAGTCACCGAATCCAGCGGTTTTTTATTATTATAAAGTATCTCGTACACTTCGTTTATTATGGGTGTCTCCACGCCAAGACGTTTCGCGAGAAGATACGCCGCTTTTGTGGTATACACCCCTTCGGCAACGTTATTTGTAGACGCAGTAACTTCGTCCAGTGTCATTCCTGAGGCTATTTTAAGCCCTGCCTGCCTGTTCCTGGAAAGATCTCCCGTACAGGTGAGCACAAGGTCGCCCATTCCGGAAAGCCCCATGAAAGTTTCAGATTTGCCGCCTAGTGACATGCCCAGCCGAGCCATCTCCGTCAGTCCCCGGGTGATAAGTCCGGCTCTGGCATTGTGCCCGAACCCCAGCCCGTCGGATATGCCGGTTGCGATAGCCATTACGTTCTTTATAGCTCCGCCAACCTCAACACCTATCATGTCGCTTGAGTAGTAACAGCGGAAATAGCTTGTGGACAGCAGGCTCTGCCACCATTTCGCATCCTCTTCGTCCTTCGCGGCGATGCTCACTGCGGTGGGCATCTTCTGCGCCACCTCTTTAGCAAAAGAAGGTCCGGAAATCACGGCGAATCCGCCTTCGAACTCGCGCTCCAGAACATGTATCATAAGGTCGCCCGTATCTATCTCTATTCCCTTGGTGGCAATAAGTATCTTTTTGCCTTTAAGAGCTTTCGCATACTGCTTCGCTGTTCTGCCTGAAAACTGTGTTGGAACCGTCCATATTACCCTTTCAGCCTCAATATTTTCGATTTCAGAGAAGGGTTTTGCAACTATGTTCTCAGGAAGCTGTATCCCTTTCATGAAAACAGCGTTCTCATGGCTATTGTTTATGCTTTTCACGACCTCATCTTCAAGTGCGTAAACTACTACCTCTTTTGAAGAATGTGCGGCAAGCGCAGCCAGAGCCGAGCCCCAGTTACCTCCGCCGATTACAGCCGTTTTTCCTTGCATAGAACCCCCCGCGGTGATATATTCCATTGTATTCCAGTAAAAATTGTAGGTGCTTTTATGCTTAAAATCAATCAATATGACATAGAATTGCTCAAAAACGTAAACGAACAGAGAGCATGGGAGATTTTCCCAATCTTTCTTGAGCATAACCCCGACCTCTGCACCTGCTCAAGCTGTATTCTTGACACAATGGCTATAACTCTGAACACTCTGCCCCCCTGCTATCAGACAAACGAGCACAATGTGAATGCCGCGCGCAACAAGGTTTCAGACGAAGAGATTTACAGAAAGATGAAGGAAGCGTCGCTCGTTGTTAAGAAACGTCCCAGACACAACAGGTAGGTTACTGTTTCTCGAAATAGTAATAGATGTCCTGACCGATTATCCTTTTCAGCATAACAGCCTTAACAGAGCGGTTGACTGGTTTCGCGAACTCATAGATGACCTTTCCGCCTGCTGCCTTTACAGCGCCCTCTTTCAGCGTGAACACATAATCGCATGATTCCGGATTTGCAGAAGGAACCGATTCCACACCGTCAGCCGTAAAATATTTTATTTTCAGATCAAGGTCGAGAAAATAGCCTCTGCCATCTTTGACACATACCTGGTTCTGCGCTGGCGAGCCAATCAGAACCGACTGTCTGTAAACCTTTTCAGAATCAACAAATGACAGGACACCCTCTTTTTTCAGAAACAGCATTCCCTCTGAATAAAGTCCGGAATCGCCTGACGAAGCCGCTTTCTCAGCAGTGTTTATATCCGTTATGTATCCGTCGCAATATATTTTCCCGCTGCGTTTCAGGAAAAAGCACCCGTCTTTACCCTGTGCCTCTCCGGCCTGCTTTATTGTCCCGTTTGCTAAATCCGCCTGCAGCATGAGCAGTTTGTTCTCTTTTGTATAGATGTAAATATCGTTACCGACATATTTGATATCCTTGATATTATAGTTTCCGGGTGAAAGCGCGTTGAACCTTCCGTCGTGCATATTCATCAGTGCCAGCTTGCCTGTGTCAGTTGCAAAAAGCATATGCGTGGTGCCAAGCGCACCATATATCACAGTGCCAACAAAATCGCCCTCGTTGTAAGTTTTCGTCTGCAGCCTGTCGGAAAAGATATAATGCTTTGGAGTAAACTCAAGCAGTCCTGACTGATTTAGAAAGTAGCCCTTGTTCTCTCCGGTGAACTCACGCACAATGCCGCACTGCCGGATGTCGGCTATTGCAGCCTCTTTTTCCCCTGATAAAAGAGCAAGCTCCCCACTGAGCTGCACTGAATTGAACTTTCCGCTGAAATTGATCTGTACGCATTTTGCAAAATTGGTTTCAAGCCTGTCTTTTTTCAGTATGACCAGAATACCGTTTTCGTAATCGAAATCCACTGCATCCTGAGCTATGGTGAGCACTGTGGGTTCTTTTGAATATTTATACACTGACGCCAGCGCAATGTCCGATTCCGGCATGGCAAGCTCGAAGGCGGCAGGTTCGTCCGGCTTCGTTATGCCGTTGCGGATTGACATTGAGACCAGATTCTGCTGCTGTGTTTCTCCGGCGGGTGCCGCCGCAGTCTGCTGAACGGGTGTGTCCACTGTCGCACATGCCGAGCACAGAACAAGCATCACAGCCGACGCTGAAAACCTGAGCAGCCGGAAAATGGGATGTTTTTTCGGATTTTTGAGCGCAGGATATACCTTGTTCGCAAGTTCAAGTTTCTCCTGCTGCGTAAGTTCCCCTGACTTATTCTTCAAAGCCAATGAATCTGACCTCTCTCTCAAGCCTGACTCCCGTTTCTTTTTCAACAGTGTCCTGCACATGCTTTATAAGCCTGTATATGTCGTCGGCTGTGGCGTTTCCCGTGTTCAGAATGAAGTTTGCGTGTTTCTCCGCAACCTGTGCTCCTCCAATGGAAAACCCTTTCAGACCGCACTTTTCGATGAGCGTTCCGGCATAGTTGCCCTCCGGTCTCTTGAAAACAGAACCGCAGGAGGGAAGGTGGAGAGGCTGCTTTTCAGCCCTCTTAGCCAGTATATCCGCACGTTTGTTCTTTATATCTTCCGCACTGCCCTGTTTCAGCCCGAACATGGCACCGAGGACTATGCCTTTAAGCCCTTCCGCCTTTCTGTAGCCGAATCCGGCATCTGCGTTTGAAACCCTGTATCTTCTGCCGTCAAAGTCCATCATATCAACATGGACTGCAATATCCTTTATTTCAGTACTGAACGCACCTGCATTCATTTTTACAGCACCGCCAACACAGCCGGGTATGCCTGACATCTCTTCCATGCCGCAAAGCCCTATCTCTGCTGTTTTCCCAGCCAGCTCGTCTATGATGACTCCCGCTCCGGCATAAACTTCCGTACCGCTTATTACAGTGTGGCTGTTCAGTCCAGTGGTGTCAATAACCAGCCCTTTTACGCCTCTGTCGCTGATAAGAACGTTATATCCGCCCCCCAGAACCGTTATCTCAAGTTTTCTGTCAGCGGCAAATCTCAGAGCCTCCGCAAGGTCTATGTCAGTCTTTACAGCAGCATAGAACTCCGCTTTTCCGCCGGTTCTGTAGCTGCAATGGTTTCTTAATTCAATTCCGGTCTCTATCGTCATTTGCTTATCTTCGTCCCTTGAAGTGCCGTCACACAGCCGCACGTCCGCTCGTCCGTATAACTTGCCGGAAGGTTGCGCATCAGTCTTTTCAGCTTATCTCCCGCCTTTTGCATCTCCGCTACCACTTCGTCGGATGTGAGTTTCTGAGGCGACGTGCCCGCTGCAAAATTAGTTATAACGCTTATGTTTGTGTAGCATATCTCTTTTTCACGGGCAAGGGAACATTCGGGAAAGAGCGTCATCCCCACAAGGTCGGCTCCCATTCTGTCGAAAGCGCGTATTTCCGCTGCAGTTTCAAGTCTGGGACCATTGGTGCAAAGATACGTTCCGGTTCTGCACACCGGAACGTTAGCACGTTCCGCCGACTCAAACATAATCCTTCGCAGGTCGGGGCAGAAAGGCTCAGTGAAATCTATATGGTGTACGTTGTTCTCTTCAAAGTATGTGTGCATTCTGCCGTTTGTAAAATCTATGCCGTTGTCAGGAATGATAATATCGCCCGGTCTGTAGCTGTTGTTTATTCCGCCTGTGGCTGTGAAGCTGAATATTCCTTTAACACCTATCTGAAAAAAGCCGTCAATATTCGCTCTGTAGTTGACAAGGTGCGGCGGATAAGAATGGTTTCTGCCGTGCCTGTTCAGAAAGTACAGTTCAAGATTTCCGTATTTAAAATATCTGTAGCTGTCGGACGGCTGTCCGTATTCTGTTGAAACTGATAGTTCTTCAATAAATTCGAATCCTTCGATCTCATAAAGTCCGCTTCCGCCGATTATGCCGATCTTTGTCATGCCTTCTCCATTTTTACTATCCGGTCGCATGATTTCGCTATCTCTTCGTCGTGTGTGACTATTAATACAGTAATACCATCATTTTTCAGAGAATCAAACATGGATAGCACTTCTTCGCTGTTTTTTTTGTCGAGACTGCCCGTAGGTTCGTCGGCAAGTATCATCGAGGGGCGGTTCATAAGCGCCCTTGCAAGAGCTGTGCGCTGCTGTTCTCCGCCTGAAAGCTGGGAAGGAAAGTGTGTTTCCCTGTCAGAAAGTCCGAAGCGGGCAAGAAGCGCCCTTGCATATTCCCTGTTCGCTTTTGTGTCCTCACCCGCTATCATTGCGGGCATCATAACGTTTTCAAAGGCGGTGAAATCGTCAAGCAGGTAATGGAACTGAAAAACGAAACCCACGTCACGGTTGCGGTATGTATCCAGTTCTCTGCCTTTTTTGTCGAAAATATTCTCATTTTTAAATCTTACTATTCCGCTGTCAGCAGCATCAAGTCCGCCGATTATCTGCAAAAGAGTTGATTTCCCTGCACCCGACTGCCCCACTATGGCTAAGCGCTCGCCAGCCTCTGCCGCCATACTGAAATTATTCAGCACATGGATAGCGGATTCACCTTTTCCGAATGATTTGTTGAGATTGATTATTTCAAGCATGACGTAGTTTAGCATAAGGATGCGTTAACGTCACTTTGTTTCTTGGTTTGCTGTTTAGCGAAGGGAAGATAGACACAGACTGCCGCGTCGCGCTGCTCCTCCCAGAGACGTCTACTTTTGTCTTCGCGGTTGAGACAACGCAGAAGTGTGAAGGTTAAAAACAGCAAAAAACATTTTTTGTGTTTAGATACAAGCAGTACAAGGAAGAAGCAACGAGAGGGCTGCGAGCATACACGCAAGTATGTGAGCAGTTCCGAGGAGCAGCTGACGAAGTAATGCGCTGTATATAAACACAAAAAAAGGCTCGTCGCATTGACGAGCCTTTCTATCTAAATCACGTTAGTGATTAGAAGCTGAGGATCAGACCGTGTTTAACAAGCATAAGAGAATCGGGGTCTTCTGCTTGGTCAAGGTCAACTTTAGCGTAACCTACGTTGAAGTAGTAGCTAAGTTCTTTAGTGATGGCATAAGTTGCAGAACCGTCAAGTTCCCATGCAGTAGCATCTTCAAGGTCGTTGTCTTCCCAGTTAGAAGTTGCATATGCGAATTTACCCATCAGGCTGAGTTTGTCGTTAACATCGTATGTTGCGTACAGAGCGTTTGCCCAGAAACCGGTAAGGTCATCGCCGCCGCCAACGCCAAGGTCATCACCAAGGATGAAAGTTGAGTCGAAGTCGTCGTCAAAGTCGAAACCTTTCTGAGTGTCTTTGTCAGCAGAACCGTAAGCTGTAAGGAAGCCTACAGTAGCTGCGCCCATGTTGTAACCGAAGTTAGCGTAGATACCGTACAGATCGTAGTCATCGCCGTCTTTAACAGAGTTGCTGTTGTATTTAACTTCAGTTTCAACGTTAAGAGCGCCGAATTTACCGCCAGCTGCTACGTCAAGGTCGATAACTTTAGAGTCGCCTGTGCCGTAGTCGCCGTTTTTGTCTGTGTTAGATTTGATATCGTAGTCAAGTTTGGGAGCGATCATGATTCCGCCGAAAGTACCTTTGTAACCGATAGAGTATTTGTCAGCATCATCTTTGTTAGCATCGTCTCTGATGTTGTCAGAGTCAGCAAGTTCAGCTGATTTCTGAGTCAGAACAGTAAGTTTACCGCCTGCTACATCGAAAGTTGCTTTAACTCTGTAGTTACCTTCTACGTCGTCAGCGAAAGCATAACCCCATGCGCCGGAGTTCATAAGACCTGCTTCAACAAGAACGCCGCCGAAGTTGTGACCCAGCCATGCTCTCTGTACAGAGAACTGAGTGTTGTCAGCATAACCGTCGTCGCTTCCGTTTTTAGCAGGAGCTATCCATGAGCCGTCAAGAAGCTCAAGTTTAGTTTTGAAGAAAGTGTCTTTGTCAGTCTGAACGTTCATCCAAAGATCGAAATCGTGTTCATAGTACTGGTTTGTAACTTCTTCAGTTGTAGTGCCTCTTACTTGGTTGTAGTTTTTCTCGTATTTACCGTCAACTTCGTAAGAACCGCTGAATTTAACATCAGCTGCGAAAGCCGTAGCTGCGAAAGCTACCATCATGAGTGCCACTAAAAGTTTCCTCATATCATTTCCTCCTGTAGGTTTTACTTTAAGGTCTTTGGTAACCTTTTCTTTCTTTTTAGCCTGCGGGATTACCGCTACTATATAATCGTTTAGATGCTACCACGCAAAACTAAGCATGTCAACATCAAAACGACATTTTTTTTACTTTAACCAGCACATACTTAACCGGAAATACGTGCTGTGTCAAGTATCGAAACGACCGCGGAAATATTTTTAAACCCAAAACGACTTAAACGCAAGTCAAAAAAATGTGCTTTTTTTGTCAATAACTTCCACACATTTCCGTACAGGCGTATTAACTATTGGGTTAATACTACAATCAGCCGTTAAATTGTCAAACATCCGTACTGTTTCTACACAATCGCCTATATCTATATAAACTTTAGAAAACCTGCGTTCTTTACTTTGTTTCTATATATATTAGTTCCGATTTATCGCTGCTGAACACACCGTCTGTGAAATTTCGCAGCATAAACAGATATGTCCTGCCAAACTCCTCATACATAAAGTAATCCACAATAACAGGCTGGAAAACGTCCGAAGACCATACCTGACGCAGTCTTCTGCCGTCCCATCCGAAAACGGTGAAATATGATGAACCGTACACCTTCATCTTATTCAGCATTTTGTATTTTTCGGAGTTCTTGACAACATAGATGTTACCGTCGGAATTAACGAATACACGTCCTTTAATATATTTTTTGTTACGCTCTGTAACAAACGGGTCTTCGTTCTCTGTTGTTTTAAACTGGTCGTCCTTTTCAAGCTCCATGGTGAAGTAGTAAGGAGTCTGACCGAACTCCTCAACCGACGTGTATTTTTTAACATTACCGTTATACACGTCTATCTGGTAGTCGTCGTTGATGTTGAAAACTTCGTCGGTTCCGTCCCCATCCATATCTGCATAGCCAAAGCCGTATACGTTAACGCCTTTAGCGGGAGAAACAATCTGTCCTCTTTCATATTTTCCGTTGCGCCATACCAGTTCCTGCACGTTGCCGAGATAGGTTCCGTCCTGTCCGATGCGCTGGGCGACTATCTTTTTAGCGCCTTTAACATATGCCGTACGCAGTATGAAGGGAATGTTATCCTCTATCTGTTTGAATTTGTTCCCGTCAAACTCGAACACCTTCGTTTTGATATAAACATCGTCCACAACGGTAACGACGAATATCTCCTCAACTCCGTTTCCGTTAAGGTCTGCAACCTCAACGTGCTGAACGTCCCTCAGCTTCGCGTCAATTGAACCCGCGGGGGTAAAACCTTTGCCGTCGAAGATATAAAAATCCACCGCCTTGTCCGCGGCTGTAACAATATATATCCTGTCATCCTTCTTAATATGTCCCACAGCCATGCTTTTATATGCCTTATCAATGGGCTTACCGGTAAGGATATCTTTGGCGGCGTTCATAGCCTGTCCTTCCTGCGTGTCCACGTCGGAGAAGTATTTTGAATAGATGACTGATTTTGTAACGGAATCGCTTATCTTATAGTCGATACCGCCCTCTTCTTTCTGTATGAATGAGATGCCGAGCCTCGCCTTATCTTTTACAACGATATTGTTCGCCTTTCCGAGGTCTTCACGCAGGAGCACTTCCAGACGCTTAGGCATTTCGGATATGCTCACCGTAACGTCAACCGGCGGCGTCACAATAACAAGGTCGCCCTTCTGGGGCGCTCTCTGCTGAACTGTCAGCACTCCGGAAGAAAACTTATCCTGAACGTCGGTGATCTTCAGGTCGCCGACATATATTTTTTTGTTGCCGAGAACTTCGCCTGTGATGGGATGTATTATGGGTTCGTTCTCACGGTACACTTTAAGCACCATACCGCTGTAAACGCCCTTTTCCCTGCCGAGGTCGGTGTAAACTGCGTCCCCTTCGGCGCTGACAACATATCCGGACATTTTGGCAAACATCGTGTCTATGTCGCTGACGAGTTTTTCAAATCTGGCAAACGCGGCCAGAGGGATCATCAGAACCAGAATAAATATCAGTTTCTTCATTACTTTATACCTCGGTATTAATTCGTTTTAGCAACTGTAACGTTCCGTCTTCGCTGGGGGCTTAATGCCTGAAGCGATCTCATTGTCTTATGAGATTGCTTTGCTTCGCTCGCAAAGACCGGATATCTTTTCGTCTTTACAGAACGTATCTGCTGAGGTCTCTGTCCTTAACAATCTCCGCAAGGTGCGCATCTACGTACTGCGCGTCTATCACAACGTGCTTAACGTCTATCTCCGGCGCTTCATATGATATATCCTCAAGGAGTTTTTCAACTATGGTATGCAGTCTTCTTGCGCCGATATTCTCAAGCGAGCGGTTAAGCTCGTCCGCCATCTCGGCAATGCGCACGATGCCGCTGTCTGCAAATTCAACCTCAACACCGTCCGCTCCCAGAAGCGAACTGTACTGTTTTGCAAGACTATTCTGGGGTTCCTTGAGGATGCGTATGAAATCCTCCGCTGTGAGCGGTTCAAGCTCAACACGGATAGGAAAGCGTCCCTGAAGTTCAGGTATCAGGTCGGTGGGTTTCGCCGTATGGAACGCGCCCGCCGCGATGAACAGGATGTGGTCGGTACGCACCATACCGTATTTCGTGTTCACGTTGGAACCTTCCACGATAGGCAGAAGGTCACGCTGTACACCCTCACGGGAGACGTCGCCGCCTTTCGCGCCGGATGATGCGGATGCGCATATCTTGTCTATCTCGTCCAGACAGATGATGCCGCTCTGCTGCACCCTCTGTCTGGCAACGTCCTTAACGTCGTCCATATCTATTAAGCGGGCTGATTCCTGCATCTCAAGGATGCTGCGCGCCTCGCTTATCTTCATCTTGCGTTTACGTTTTTTTGCCGGAAAAATGTTCTTCATCATGTCGGACAGACCGGAGGTCATATCCTCCATGCCGATGTTGGTAAACACCTCAACGTTGGGTGCTGCGTCCTCAACGTCAACCTCAACAACGCGGTCTTCAAGTTCTCCCGCACGCAGTTTGGAGCGGAATTTTTCGCGTGTTCCGGTCTCCTGCTCGGCGAAGCCTGTTGTGGGCGGAATGAGCAGGTCGAGAAGTCTCTCCTCTGCGTTCTGTTTCGCCTTGTCCATAACGGAGGATTTTTTCTCTTCGCGCACCATGCCGATGGCTATTTCCATCAGGTCGCGCACCATGCTTTCAACGTCGCGCCCGACGTATCCCACTTCAGTATATTTACTCGCTTCAACCTTTATGAAAGGGGATTTCGCCAGTTTCGCCAATCTTCTGGCAACTTCGGTCTTGCCCACGCCAGTGGGGCCTATGAGAATGATGTTTTTCGGAACTATCTCTTCCTGAATAGACTTGGGAAGCTGCATTCTTCTGTATCTGTTTCTGAGGGCGATGGCGACTGCTTTTTTGGCATTATGCTGTCCCACCACATATTTATCAAGTTCGTCAACGATCTTTCTGGGGGTGTAGTCTTCCACTATATCTCCTCAATAGTAAGGTTGTCGTTGGTATATATGCAGATATCCGCAGCTATACGCAGTGCCTTTTCGACAATCTCCGGTGCGGAAAGTTCGGTATTTTCGGTGAGTGCTGTTGCTGCCGACTGTGCGAATGGACCGCCTGAGCCGATGGCTGCAACGCCTTTCTGGGGTTCAACAACGTCTCCGTTGCCTGTGATTATGTATAGTTCTTTGCCGTCGGCGACAATCATCATCGCCTCAAGCCTGCGCAGATACCTGTCGGTGCGCCAGTCCTTCGCCAGCTCAACAGCCGCGCGCAAAAGCTGTCCGCCGTGCTGTTCCAGCTTCGCCTCGAAACGCTCCATAAGGGTGAAAGCGTCCGCCGTCGAACCTGCGAACCCGCAGAGAACCTTATTGTTATAAACTTTTCTGACCTTCTTTGCGTTGTGTTTGAGCACAGTATTGCCGAAAGTCACCTGTCCGTCCGCCCCAATGGCGGTCTTTCCGTCTTTTTTTACCGCTACAACGGTTGTTCCTCTGATTTCCATAACAGGGTTTTTACCATTTACCGACGAACGGGCGCAACAGAAAAATTATGTTTGCATCGCCGTCGGCATTAATATATTGTGCGGATATGATAAAAGTGATGCTGGTTAAAATTCTGGTAAAGCTGTATCTGTCCACTTTCCGTTACAGTTGCAAAGGACTCGAAGAGTTCGACAAACTGACAGAGAATAAAAGAGCTGTTTTTCTGGTGTGGCACAATCAGCTTATAGGGATAGTCGGGTTTAAAAACAAAAAATATAAATTTGTTACAATGATATCCAGAAGCAAAGACGGAGATCTCTTCACACCTGTGGCGGAAGCAATGGGCAATAACAAAGTTGTGCGCGCATCCTCCTCAAAGGGTGCGGCAGCAGGCACTCTTGAAATGCTACGATGGATGGAAAAAGGGTGGCACGGGGCTATGGCTGCGGACGGTCCGAAAGGTCCGAAATACCAGGTCAAAGCAGGCGGGCTGTATCTGGCTAAAAAATCAGACAGAATTATTGTCCCCATCGTGATGGACTGCAAAAGGTTCTGGCGCACAAGAAGCTGGGACAACTTTATCATACCGAAACCCTTCTCGCGCATAACCCTTACGTTTGCCGAGCCGATATATGTTACAGAATCAACAGACAAAGAAACAACTGCCGCGGAGCTTGCCGACGTGCAGAAAAAAATGATGGACGCAACGAGTGCTAATTGTAAAAATATTTTATAACATTCTGCTTTTCACACTTATTCCTTTTCTGATGCCGATAGGCTATCTCATCGCCCTCAAAAAAAAGGAGGATGCGGATTTTTTCGAGCGCCTCGGATTCGTAACCTTTCCTGAGCCGCCTGAAAAAAGTATCTGGTTCCATTGCGCAAGCGTTGGCGAGGTACGAAGTCTCAAACTTATAACCGATATGATAAAGTCGGATTTCCCCGACCTTAAAATAATAGTGAGCACCACCACAGCCACCGGAAAACAGGAGGCAAACCGCCTCATCCAGCCATTTCATGCGTTTCTGCTTCCGCTGGAAAACTCTCTGGCAGTGGCGCATATAATCCACTATATGGATGTGCGGGCACTCATAATCATCGACACGGAACTGTGGCACAACCTTATAAACTCCGCAGCTAAACACACCAGACTATTCATGCTCAACGGCAGGATGTCCGACAGAAGCGCAAAAAGCTACGTCCGTTTCAGCTTCGTTTTCGCTCCGCTCCTGAAAAAATTCGAAACCATATTCACCAAAAGCCCGGAGGATACGGAACGTTTTGCCGCGGTCACAGGCTCCTCCGACAACATAAAGACCCTCGGCAACATAAAATTTCAGACGCGCAAACAAAAACCTGAACCGAAAGAGTACGCATACCTTTCAGGGCAAAATATATTCGCCGCCGCAAGCACACACAGAGGCGAAGAGGAAACCGTTATAGAAGCCTTTAAAACAGGCGGCTATGCGGGCAGACTGGTGATTGCTCCCCGCCACATGAACCGCGTTGGCGACGTGGTTATCCTTGCGGAAAAAGCCGGACTCACCGTCAGCAGACTCACGGAACAAAACCCGGATACGCAGGTCATAGTTTCAGACAGGTTCGGAACTCTGGACGAGCTTTACGCCATGGCGGACAGAATATTCGTCGGCGGTTCGCTCGATGCAACAGGCGGACACAACATCTATGAGGCAATAATGTTTGAAAAGCAGGTTTGTGTCGGTGGAAATATGGCAAATTTCAGAGAGATCTTTTCAATGGCGGACAGATACGGCACGGCAGTCACCGTCAACAGCGCGGATGAAATGGCGCGGTACATAAGCAGTCCTCTGCCCGCTGCGGATTTCAGCGGATTTTTCGCTGAAATGGACGCACGGCAGGAGGGTATCATGGCAAGGATTAAAGGGGTTATTTCAGATGTATCCTCTGATTAGAGCGCTTTTTGCCGTCTCCTCCCTGTTTTCGCTCAAAGCCCTCCGCAGTATCGGAATGGCGCTGGGTACTTTCTATTATCATGTCAGTCCGTCCCGACGCAGGGTTGCAGAGAAAAATGCGGAAGTCTTAGGCGTTAACGACCCTAAAGCCGTTGCGAAAAGCTCTTTCCGGCACAGTTTCGCAACCTTTGCCGAATCAATGTTCAGCCACAGAATAACCGCAGAACAGGCAAAAGATATCGAGGTCGAATACGTCTCCGGCGCATCCATAAACACATCGAAAGGCTATTTCCTCATCACAGCACATATAGGCTGCTGGGAACTGGCGGCAATATATTTCACAATCCTGTTCAACACAAAATGCGGCGTTATCGGACGCAAGATGAAGAACAGCAGAATAAACGATTTCCTTGTGAAACAGCGAGAGAACGAAAACCTCATCCACATAGGTCACAGACACGTTGCCGAAATGGTTCCCGAACTTCTGGAAAATGGCATAAACGTCGGCTCGCTGCTGGACCACTCGGCAGTGCAGAAGGACAGCATCTTCGTTCCCTTCTTTGGACTGAACACAACGTTCATCAAGGGCATCCCCATGCTGGCAGTCCGCAGAAACGTGGATATACAGCCTGTTTTCCTGATACGCACTGAAAAATCATATAAAATGATAATCTACCCCCGCATATCGCCGGACATGAGCCTGAAACCGAAAGAACGCATTTATGACACGGCGCGCAGGGTTAACGAAGTATACGAAGACATCATCAGAAAATATCCCGACCAGTGGTACCTGCTCCACAAAAGATTTAAGAAGATAATGAACGACGACGGAAAGGTTACTGATACTTTCTACCAATAAAAGCGTTGACCACCGTTCCGCATATGAGATACAGCAGACCCAGACTTCCAAGCGCGGTTATCAGAAAAACACACCAAAGAAAAACATACATCGAGGGATAAGGAATAATAAGAGACAAAAGCCCTTTCCCACTGCGGAAAAGGAATTCCGAGTCAACTCCGAATATTGTTCTGTGCAGAAAATTAAGAAATCTGTCGAACCCGTAAAAATAAAGAACCGCCGTGAAGGCGGTGAAAGCGTATGACAGGGAGCGGGCGGTCTCCCGCCATGAATAAGGACGCACCTTCGCAGCATACATATAACCGCACACAAGCAGAACCAGCAGAAAGAACGGACGCAACATCCGCTTTAACAGATTCAGCATCTCTGCCATGCCCGAAAGACTCTCCGCCTCGGCGAAGTCCAGAAACACACGGCGTGTTCCGCCGCCGTCCGCATAGGTCAGTTTGTCTAAACCTTCCCCGCCGTTCTCGATCCGTTTCAGGAGGTGGTGGAAAAGGTTTATCCCCTGCCCCGAATCCGCCGAGGCGAAGATAGTATATCTCCTGTCCGATTGTGCGCGCTTCTGTATCTGCCCGCCTATGTCCGCTGTGACATACGCGAGAGGATAATAGAAGTCATTTGAATAACAGATGTACCACGACGAAAGTATTGCAAAATAAGAAACCGAGAGGAGAAGCAAGAAGTTCGCCGCAGCTTTTTTCATCCGTTATCTTTTCCTTCCGAAGGTAAAATATACCGTCAAACACACCCCTGCAGAAATGCAGGCGAGCAAAAGCACCATTAAAGGCGACATGGTGGATATCATGCATAGCTCCTCGCCGCCGGAAAAATCCGGACGGCTCATAACAAAATAACGGGAACACATGTTTTTATGTTTAATTATACCACCATAATTTAAAATATTGTTATTTTTATGCGCACATGGTTTACAACAGGGAAAAATCCTTGAATTACCATTACAAATGTGCTTTTAATAGAGTTTTCCCGCCCTGCGGGAGCAGGGGCGGAGTAACACGAAAGAAGGTAACAAAATGTCCGCAATTTTTCAGAACTATGCGCGGTACCCCCTCACCTTTGTCAAAGGCGAAGGCGCAAGGCTCACCGAGGCAGACGGCAGAACATTTCTGGATTTCGGGTGCGGAATATCCGTGGTGAACCTCGGACACTGCCACCCGCATGTAACACAAGCCATTCAGAAACAGGCTGAAACACTCATCCACACGTCAAACCTGTATCACAACCCCATTCAGGAACAGCTCGCGGACAGGCTGAGCCGATGTGGTTTCGGTGGCGATCTTTTCTTCTGCAACTCCGGCGCCGAGGCGAACGAAGCGGCGCTCAAAATAGCAAGAATATACGGAAACAAAAAATACGAAGGGAAGAGGAACAGAGTAATAACCCTGCAAAACTCCTTCCACGGCAGAACATATATGACTCTTTCCGCCACAGGACAGGAAAAGGTAAAAAAAGGCTTCGAGCCTACGATGGACTGCTTCGTCCATATTAAACAGAACGACTTCGGCGAGTTTCTCAGCGAAGTTAAAAAGGGCGACGTGGCAGCCGTGATGCTGGAACTCATACAGGGCGAAGGCGGGCTGGAACTCATTTCCAGAGACTTCCTCGTTGAGGTTTCCGAATACTGCGCGAAATACGATATCCTGCTCATTCTCGACGAGATACAGACAGGTTTCGGACGCACAGGAGACATCTTCGCATATAAGCATTTCGGCATAACGCCGGACATAATCACCATGGCGAAGGGCATAGCCAACGGTATACCCATGGGTGCCGTGATGGCGCGCCGCGAGGTCGCGGAATATCTTTCCGCAGGCACCCACGGCAGCACATTCGGCGGCGGCTATCTGGCATGTGCCGCGGCAATGGCTGTTCTTGACGTTATGACGGAAAGAGGATTTATGCAGGACGTGCGGGAAAAGGGCGACTATTTCATCGGCAAACTGAACGAAATATTCTATCAGACGGAAGTGACCGTCCACGGCACAGCCCTTATGTCCGGTATCAAAGTACCGGGGAAACAGAAGGAATTTATAGAAAAATGTATGAACAACAATCTTATCGTCATTCCGGCAGGAAACGACGTGATAAGAATATATCCGCCCCTTACGGTGACATATGAAGAGCTTGACGAAGGTCTGGCGCTCATAAAGAAATCCGCTGCCGAAATGGGCATAGGTGAGTGACATGAAAAAAGACTTTTTAACCCTCAGAGACTGGAGCGCAGAAGACCTTAAAGAGATGATTCAGACCGCTGTCAGACTGAAAGCGGAAAATAAAAACAACGTGCGCCATCACCACCTTGAGGGTAAGAAACTGGCGATGATATTTGAAAAACCCTCAACAAGAACAAGGGTCTCCTTTGAAACGGGCATGTACGAGCTGGGCGGCTATCCGCTCTATCTCAGTTCAAACGACATACAGCTCGGCAGAGGCGAAACCATAAAAGATACCGCGCGTACCCTTTCCAGATATGTTGACGGCATCATGATACGCACCAAGGGACACGAAATAATTGAAGAACTGGCGCAGTACGCATCCGTACCCGTCATAAACGGTCTCACGGACGATTTTCACCCCTGTCAGGTGATGGCTGACCTTCAGACCATATACGAATACAAAGGGCACTATAACGTCAAAGTGGCGTTCATAGGCGACGGCAACAACATGGCTCAGTCATGGCTGTACGGCGCGGCGAAGTTCGGCATAGACATCAGTGTTGCTTCACCCGAAGGCTACGAGTGTAAAAAGCACGTTTATGACGAAGCGAGGAAGACAGCGGAAACCACCGGTGCTAAAATAGAACTGGTGCGCGATCCCTACGATGCCGTTAAGGGTGCGGACTTCATCTACACCGACGTTTGGGCGAGCATGGGACAGGAAGCCGAAAAAGAGGCGCGCAAGAAAATATTCAAAGACTATCAGGTCAATGCGGCTCTCATGGCGGCAACTGGAAAAGAGACGCTCTTCATGCACTGTCTGCCCGCATACAGAGGACTTGAGGTCACGGAGGACGTGCTTGAAGGCAGCATGTCGATAATATGGGATGAGGCGGAGAACAGGCTCCACGCCCAGAAAGCCATCATGCTTAAAGTGATGGGAGGAAAGTAAATACAGACTGCCGCGCCTTCGGCTCGCAGAGACGTCATTGCGAGGAGCGTAAGCAACGCGGCTTTGAGCAAAGCGAAAAATGGCGAACCTGTTTCGCCTTCATCTCATAGAAAACACAATTTTTTCGGAGGAACAAAATGGCAAAAGATAAAGTTGTACTCGCCTATTCCGGCGGTCTGGACACATCAGTCATTCTGAAATGGCTCCAGCTTAAAGGCTACGACGTCGTTGCATATGTGGCCGACCTCGGTCAGCTTCCCGACGTTGACGCGATCAAAGAAAAAGCTATGAAATCCGGCGCTGTGGATTTTTATGCTCTCGACCTTAAAGAGGAATTCGTTGAAGATTTCGTTTTCGAAGCGGTTAAATTCAATGCCGTTTACGAAGGCAGATATCTGCTCGGTACCTCACTCGCACGCCCCATCATCGCAAAAGGCATGGTTGAGGTTGCTGAAAAAGTCGGGGCTAAATTCCTCGCACACGGAGCAACAGGCAAAGGAAACGATCAGGTTCGTTTCGAACTTACGGCTGCGGCTCTCAACCCCGAACTGAAAACAATAGTTCCATGGAGAATGCCCGAATTCTTCAACGTTATCAAAGGACGTAAAGAGGCTATGGACTTCGCACAGGAACACGGCATCCCCGTTAAAGCGACTGCGGACAAACCATGGAGTTCAGACGACAACCTGCTCCACATCAGCTTTGAAGCGGGTATACTTGAAGACCCGTCAAAACGCCCGCCCGCTGACATGTTCGAATATACCACAGACCCTAAAAATGCTCCCGACGAAGCCGAAATAATCGAACTTAAATTCGAAAAAGGCGTGGCTGTAAAACTGAACGGCAAGAAATACTCTCCGGCAGAAATGCTGAAAGAGCTTAACAAAATAGGCGGAAAACACGGCATCGGACGTATCGATATGGTTGAAAGCAGATATGTCGGCATGAAATCCCGCGGCGTGTACGAAACACCCGGCGGTACAATACTTTATGCTGCACACCGCGACCTTGAGGCGCTTACGCTTGACGCGGGCACCATCAACCTTAAAGAAACACTTATGCCCAGATTCGCCACACTTGTATACAACGGCTACTGGTACAGCCCGGAAATGGACTGCCTCCGCGCGCTGCTTGACGAAAGCCAGAAATACGTTACAGGCAAGGTACGCCTCGAACTTTACAAAGGCAACGTCACATGTATCGGACGCGAGTCCAAATACTCGCTGTACAACCAGCTTGTTGTTTCCATGGAAGACGATTCAGGCGCATACAACCAGACGGACGCTGTGGGCTTCATAAAACTCCACGCACTCCCTCTGAAAGCTCACGCCGCCAGAGCAAAGAAATAACGGAGATAAGCTAATGTATTTTCAGGACGTAATACTGAAACTTCAAAGATTCTGGGCTGATCAGGGCTGTATAGTGTATCAGCCATACGACATAGAAGTGGGCGCGGGTACCTTCAACCCCGCAACCTTCCTGCGCTGTCTGGGACCTGAACCGTGGAACGTTTGCTACGTTGAGCCCAGCCGCAGACCCACAGACGGCAGATACGGCGAAAACCCAAACAGACTCCAGCACTATTATCAGTTTCAGGTTATCCTGAAACCCTCGCCCGACAATATTCAGGAGCTTTACCTTGAGTCCCTGAAACAGCTCGGCATAGACAAGACGGAACACGACATCCGTTTCGTAGAGGACGACTGGGAATCACCCACCTTAGGCGCTTGGGGACTTGGCTGGGAAGTATGGCTGGACGGCATGGAAATCACCCAGTTCACATATTTCCAGCAGGCGGGCGGTATTGACCTGAAACCAGTTTCAGGCGAGATTACCTACGGTCTGGAACGTATCACCATGTACCTTCAGGGCGTTGAATCCGTGTACGACCTTAAATGGAACGAAAAGATAACCTACAGAGACGTTTACCACGCCAACGAGGTTCAGTATTCCGCCCATAACTTCGAACACGCGGACACGGATATGCTGTTCAAACTGTTCGATATGTATGAAAACGAGTGCAAAAGGCTGAACGGAGTGAACCTGCCCCTTCCGGCATATGACTACTGCCTGAAATGCAGCCACACTTTCAATCTTCTGGACGCAAGAAGCGCAATCTCCGTAACCGAACGCACCGGCTACATCGCCCGCGTGCGCTATCTGGCAAAGATATGCGCAGAAAACTACCTGAAACACAGAGAGGAACTCGGTTTTCCCCTTCTGGGAAGATAATTTCTGACGGGGCTGCCGCAAAACGGCAGTCCCTTTTTACTATTATGAAATACTTAATAATTCTGCTTTTCTGTTTCTCAACGGCAAACGCATACGAAATTCAACAGTCGGATATTCTTAAAAAACTTGCGGCGCCATATGATGCGGCAATAGCTTTTTATCCTGCATCAAAAGGCACTGTCTACGTTTCAGACATAAAAAAAGCCACAGCAGAATATCTTCCTGCCAGCACATTCAAAATACCCCACGCACTCGCTGCTCTGGATTCCGGTATTATCAGCCCGGACACCGTTTTCAAATGGGACGGCACAAAGCGCGGAACAGATGTCTGGAACAGGGATATGACGATGAGAGACGCAATAAGGACAAGCGCCGTATGGGTTTTTGAAGAAACAGGCAGAAAACTCGGACAGGATGTGCTGAATGTATACGTTTCAGCTTTTGACTACGGAAACAGGGACATATCCGGCGAATACCCTTTCTGGCTCATCGGCAATCTGAGGATAAGTCCGGTTGAGCAAATAGATTTCCTGTATAAATTCAATACTAATTATTTCCGTTTGAATCAGGCGGCGGTAAGATACGTTCAGGACGCAATGCTTTCAGGCAGTTTCAAAGGATGCACTCTGTACGGAAAAACAGGATGGGCAACGAAAGACCGCTCAGGCTGGTATGTCGGATATTATGAATGTCCGGATGAAACATATTACTTTGCTGTCCGCATTGCAACAGATTCACCCGAACATTTAAAATTACGTCAACAGCTTGCCGGAGAAGCTGCCGGAATCTTTATAAATCAGTGAATATCCTCTCCCGTCGTTGCGGCGGAGAGAGCGCAGTGTTTAAGTCCCTTTACGGATTTCAGAGCGTTGTGAAAATCCCTTATCCTTTCGGAAAGCCCTTTAAGGATAAGAACTTCCATACAGTTGTGATGGTCAAGGTGAACGTGCTGAGTGCAGACCACAAGTTCGCCGAAATCATGCTGAATATCAGTAAGTTTCTGCATAACACCTGCTTTATGGTGGTCGTATACCATGCTTATGGTTGCGGCAACTTCCGTATGCCCCGTCTGCCACTCATTCTCTATGAGCGCCTTGCGCATGATACTCTTAACGCCTTCCGACCTTGTGGGATATCCGTTCTCTTCAAGAAATTTCTCGAACTGCTCCAGAAGCGGTTCGTCTATGGAAACCGTAATTCGTGTCACATTAGGCATAAAACACCTCAGATTAAAACATACCTAAACATATCACAATTTAGCTTATTTTGAAACTGCCTATATCAGCGGTGGCTTCGTTTAAGTTTTGTCACCTGTTTAACAAGTTTAGACAGATTCCTGTCCCTGACCTTCCGTTCCGCTTCGTTCTTTGCCGCAGCCTCTTTTTTCAGCTTATGAAGACTTTTCAGCCTGTCCGCGCTCAAAAGACCGTCCGCAACCGCTGCCAGCACGGCGCATCCCGGCTCGTCGGTGTGGGAGCAGTCCGAAAAACGACACATCTTCGCATACTGCACGATGTCGTCAAACACCTCTTCAACGGCTTCGACATCGCCGCCTATGCCCACTTCGCGCAGCCCCGGTGTGTCTATGAAAGCAAAACCTCTCTCAGACTCTATGAAATGCCTTGCAGTTGTGGTGTGTCTGCCCCTGCCGTCGCTCTCACGCACTGAGGAGGTCTCAAGCCCCGTTCCGCACAATGTATTCAGCAGACTTGACTTTCCTGCACCGGAAAGCCCTGTCAGGCATATAATATCCCCTGCGGAAAAGTACCCTGCAAGCTCATCAAGCCCCTCTCCGGTAACTGTGCTGGTGCAGAATACAGGCGCGTCCGCGGCATCGCGCACCTCGCTTTCCCACACGGCTCCGTCCACCGGATTTACAAGGTCGCACTTGGTGAGCGCCACCACAGGCTGAACCCCTGAGGATGCGGCAAGAACAAGGAACCGTTCCAGCCTGCGGATGCTGAAACCCGCTCCCATAGCCATAACTATCAGCAGATGAGTGGCGTTCGCCGCCAGAATCTGCATACCCGCGCCTCCTGATGGACTGCTGCGTTTCAGTTCGCTTGTGCGCGGCTCAATGCTTTCAATAACGTATCCGTCGCTGCACCAGACCATATCACCGACCACCGGAAAACTTTCCGACGTGCTTCTGAATCTGCCGGAAAGCACAGCGCGGTATCCGCCTGTGAGCCCGTATATTTCTCTGGACGCAAAGATAACTCTGAATATATTTTTCATTTCCGATCTCCGTATTTGTAAGTTCATAATATTTAAAGAATTTAAGAAAACGGACAAAAAGGCGCAAAAGATCTGTTGTCTTTTAAACCTATGTCCGCATTAAGCAATCGGATTTCTGGAAATGTTTGTAAACAAAAAACACCCTTTATATGTCATTAAAGCATATAATTAGTGTATAATTACGCATATCCAAAATCAAGGAGATTTATATGGAAAGAACCGGCATTGTAACCATGAAAGGAAATCCCATGACGCTTGTTGGCGGCGAAGTAAAAGTCGGCGATAAAGTCCCGGATTTCACAGTTGTGTCCCAGACACTTGCACCAGTTTCACTTAAAGATTATGCAGGTAAAACTAAAGTTATCAGCGTCACACCCTCGCTGGATACACCCGTATGCGATTTTCAGCTCCGCAGACTCAACACAGAGGTTGCATCCATGGGCGACGATATAATAATGCTCAACATCAGCATGGATCTTCCCTTTGCCATCAAGAGATTCTGCACAGTTGCGGAGATAGATAAGGCAGTTGCGCTCTCCGACCACAGAGACGCATCCTTCGGAACAGCTTTCGGCGTTCTGATAAAGGAACTCCGCCTGCTCGCCCGCGCTGTATTCGTTGTGGACAAAAACGATGTTGTGACCTATGCGGAGATAGTACCCGAAGCGACAAATGCACCGGACTATGAAAAACTGCTTGCTTTCATAAAAAAATAAATAGAGATCGCCGCGTCGCCGGCGCTCCCCGCGAAGACAGAAAATGTCTCTGAGGGGAAGCCGCAGGCTGACGCGGCAGTCTCAGATTATGCGGTAAAAGTCGTGTCAATATCTATTCCGCCGCTGTCGAAAGCAAAGGTGGATTCATAGTGCTCCTCCCCGTCGAACAGGTCGGCGTACTCTTTCAGCAGAGCATCTATCTCCCTTTTGCTGTCGGCGTTTTCATATTTTATCTGAAACTCTATAGCACGTTCAAATTTTGGCATCTGAGAAGCAAGCCCTATGAAGTTGGTCATATCCTCTGAAAGTTCGGGATTATTTTCGAAAAGTTCCTGAATTTCGCCGATATCCTCTCTGTCGCCTGCAATGTTCAGACTGCCATCCGAACCCACGGTGAAAGTTACGGCTTCGTCCGTGCTTATGCCCGCTCTTCTGAAAGCCTCGTTAATCTGTTCCTCCATATAGGCGGAAATTTCCTCCACATTCTGACGCGTGGGAAGAAGAGGCTGTGTCTCTGTGAGGGAATTTCCATCCCCCATCGCCTGAAACTGTTCCACCGCCGATGTGCCGGACATGTTCATCATCATAAGTGTAAAATCCACTTGTTCAGAGACAGTTGACGGTTTCTTAAACTGGACGCCGCCATCGTTTTCAGTCTCCTTAACGCTCCATATACTGTTCATAACTGCACCTCGTATACAGAGTTTTAGCAAAACGCGTGCTAATTACTTTTCAGACGTAAAGCATACCTTCCCGCAGTTTCTGTGCGGCAGTTTCGCTTTTCAGAAGCTCAACAAGTGTGAAAGCGAATTCCGGAGCTGTGGCGGGACCACGGCTTGTTATAATATTCTCGTCCACAACCACCTCCGCAAGCTGATATTCGCAGAGCTGTTCCACTATCCCTTTAAACGTCGGGTAGCAGGTCATCATGCAGTCCTTTATCTGTCCGCTCTTTGCGAGCATATAAGGTGAAGCGCATATGGCGGCAACAAACCGCTCTTCACGCATGTATTTTCTTATTATATTCTGGACGTTCTCGTCCTCATCTATATTTTTTGCGCCCTGAAGTCCGCCCGGCAGAACTATCATATCGAATTCGTTGGCGTCTATCCTTGAAATCTCCGTGTCCGCCTCCATACGCATACCTCTGGCGCTTTCAACAAGCCCCTCTTTCAGCGCACAGGTGACTGTTTCTATCTCTGCCCTGCGGAGGATGTCCACAACAGTGACCGCCTCAATCTCTTCAAATCCGTCCGCAAGTATAACAAGCACCTTTTTCATATCTCACCTCACATAAATAAAATACCACGAAACCGCGGGCAAACTCTATTGAATTAAACATATAAATAAATTAAAATCATCGGGAAATCACAAACGGAGGTCAGTGTGAAAAAGATATATCTCAACCCCGCCGACATGCCAAAGAAATGGTACAACATCCTTTCGGAACTGCCGGACATGGCGCCGCCAATCAGCCCGGCCACAGGAAAGCCCGTTACCCCCGAAGAGATGACAGCCATTTTCCCCGAACCGCTCCTTGAACAGGAGATGAGTCCGCAGGCATGGTTCGACATACCCGAAAAAGTTCTTGAGATACTCTCAATCTGGCGTCCGTCGCCCCTTATAAGAGCAGAAAGACTGGAACAGGCGCTCGGTACGCCATGTAAGATATATTATAAATATGAAGGTGTTTCACCCGCAGGCAGCCACAAGACCAACACAGCCGTTCCGCAGGCGTATTTCAACAAAATATGCGGCATAAACCGTCTCGCCACGGAAACTGGCGCAGGTCAGTGGGGAAGTGCGCTCTCTTTCGCCGCGCAGATATTCGAAATGCAGCTGCGGGTTTATATGGTAAAGGTCAGCTATTTCCAGAAACCTTACAGAAAATCCTTCATGAATCTGTTCGGTGCAGAGGTCATTCCCTCCCCCTCCGAAATGACAAACGCCGGACGCGAAGCGCTGAAAAAAGACCCGAACTCTAACGGATCCCTCGGTCTCGCCATCAGCGAGGCAGTTGAAGAAGCCGCATCCCGCAAGGATACCAACTATGCGCTTGGCTCCGTGCTTAACCACGTCCTGCTCCACCAGACTATCATAGGTCTTGAAGCGCAGAAACAGATGGAGATAGGCGGCGACTACCCCGATATGATATTCGCATCATGCGGCGGCGGTTCAAACTTCGGCGGCATAGCGGCTCCCTTCGTAAAAGACAAAATGGACGGTAAAAAGGTTGAGTGTATCGCAGTTGAACCCCTTTCATGCCCAACGCTGACCAAAGGCAAATTCGCATTCGACTACGGCGACGTGGCGAAACTCACTCCTATCCTTAAAATGTACACCCTCGGTCACGACTTCATGCCACCAGCAATACACGCGGGCGGTCTTCGCTACCACGGCGACAGCCCAATCGTCAGCAACCTAATGGACAAAGGTCTGGTTGGTGCGCGCAGTGTCGGACAGCTCGACATATTCAAATACGGAACTCTCTTCGCAAAGACCGAAGGCATAATTCCCGCGCCTGAATCGGCACATGCCATAGCCGCGACAGCTCTTGAGGCGCTTAAATGCAAAGAGACGGGTGAAAAGAAATCTCTGCTCTTCTGTCTGTCCGGTCACGGATTTTTTGACATGGCGTCATACGACCAGTACCTCGAAGGCAAGCTGGAGGACTACGAATATCCCGAAGCAGCCATTGAGGAATCACTTAAAAACCTGCCCAAAGTGGATATGTAATGAATATACTTCTGCATCAATGCTGCGGTCCCTGCTCGGTTTACCCCGTGGAGGTGTTAAAGGGCATGGGACACAGCATTGCAGGGTACTGGTTCAATCCGAACATTCACCCTGTCACCGAATATTTCAGAAGATTCGAAACCCTCGCGCAGTTCGACCGCGAAGAGGGCATACCGCTTTTCACGGACAACGTGTACGGTCTGGAGGAGTTCGCAAAGAACGTCGCTCAGGATATCAGCGGCAGATGCTCTTACTGTTATACAGTGCGTATTGAGGCGACGGCGAAAAAAGCGAAGGACGAAGGGTTCGATGCGTTCACCAGCACCCTTTTTTACAGCAGATACCAGAACCACGACCTTATGAAATCCATAGCCTTAGAAATGTCGGACAAGTATGCCATAGATTTTTTCTATCACGACTTCCGCGAAGGGTGGCAGAAGGGCATCGACTGCTCGAAGGAAAGAAACATGTACCGCCAGCCGTACTGCGGGTGCATATACAGCGAAGAAGACAGATATATCAGTCAGATAAATAAAAAGATAAACTCCATCATATCCTTGCCCTGACACCTCTCAAAACGCTATCGTCGATTTCTATATTTTCCGTTTGACAATACAATTGCAATTATGACATTATTATATTATATGGTTCACTAGTTAAATTATTAACAATAGCTGAACCGCAAAACACAACAAGCTGCCTCTTTTATTTTATTTAGGCGATATTTTAAACGCACGCACCGGATATTTTGATTTGGAGGCAACCATGAGCAGTTTCACACGCAGGACGAGCGTGTCCTTGCAGCTATTGCTGCCGATCACGCTTATCTCTATCCTTATCTTTGCGGTCATTATTATGATGACCCGCCACTATAACAATCTTAACGCCGAAGGCATCGCCCAGATGCGCTCAGCGGAGATGAATCGTATTCTTACATACTATGTGACAGAGGTTCTTGCCAGCGATGTCACGGAAAGCGCTAAATATTTGGAAATCAAAAAATTCATCGATTCAAACAAGCTCGGCGAAAACGGATATTTCTTCATTCTGGACGAAAAAGGAAACGTTCTTTTCCACATAAACCCCCAGCTTACAGGCACAAATATATCCAAATATGACTTCATCCGGACAATGCTGGAACAGCAAAACGGTTCCATAACCTACCCGTTCAGCGGAAAAACAAAAGTGGTAAACTATTCGTACCTGCCTGACAAGAAGTGGATACTCGCCGCCGGATACGAGGTAAACGAGCTTTTCGCATCCTTCCGCATGGTTGAGCGCAACATCCTGTTCATAAGCATCGGCGGGCTTGCAGTGCTGCTTCTTTCAACTGTGCTCACTGTGCGTCTGTTCAAAAGCAGCATAGAAAAGATGCTAAGTTCATTCGTAAGTGTTGCCAAAGGCGACCTGAAATACACAGGAACGCCCGGTTTTGGCGGCTGCTGCTCCGACCACATGCAGTGCAACGACAGAAACTGCACGGCATACGGAGTTGAAGGCGAACCCTGTTACCTCACAGTGGGCAGCGAAGCTCCTAACTTCGGGATGGAGGTTCAGTGCATCAAACTGAAAAACGGCGAACTCAAATCCTGCGACGACTGCGAATACTACCGGAAAGAACTGAAAGCGGACAACGAATTTTCCAGACTGACACAATACAACTCCGCAATGATAATAAAGCTCGCCCGCTCCCTTAAAAGCATAAGGGAAACGGCGGACAAGCTGAACCTCGGATCAACGACTCTCTCCTCCTCAACAGAGGAGTTGGGCGCTAACATCACCCAGCAGAATCAGGAGGTCTCCCAGATTTCCACAGCAATGCATCAGATAAACGCAGGTGTAGAGGATGTCGCAATGAAGGTGACTGAGACTGAAAATCTCGCCAAACAGAGCCGCGAATACGCGGAGAACTCCGAGAACAAGACGCAGGAGGGCGAAAAGATAATCGGCAACATGGTTTCATCCAGCAAGCTGCTGATAGACAACATCAACACCCTTAAAAGCAATTCTGAATCAATGTACGACATATTGGGGCTGATAAACGATATCGCAGATCAGACAAACCTGCTGTCCCTCAACGCCGCTATCGAGGCTGCGCGGGCGGGCGAAGCGGGCAGAGGCTTCGCAGTTGTCGCGGATGAGGTACGAAAACTCGCCGAGCGGACAGTGTCATCGGTCAAAGAGATTTCGGACATCATAAACCAGAACAACAAACAGGTGGAAAGCGCCGTTAAAAACGTTGAGCAGAACATAAAGCTCATAAGCGGCGTTTCGGAGTTTATGGGCGACCTGAAACAGATGGCGCAGCTTACCAAGAACAACTCCATACTGACATCCGACAACATTTCGCAGGTTGTGTCCGCAGTGCAGGAACAGGCGGCGGCAATCTCCCAGATGGAACAGGCTATCCAGAACGTTTCCGTCGGCATAGACGAAATAACTCAGGCAACGTCGGTTCTGGCGGAAATGAGCACGGAACTGAGCACCGACGGTCATGTGCTGGAAGAGGAAACGAGCAGATACAGATATTCATAATATAACGGGCGGGTGTTTTTTCACCCGCTCCTTTCTTTTCACCCCTTTTTAAAATCATCCGATTGTGGTAAGATATTCTTTTAAATTCTCATGCGGAAGGTTAAATGAAAAGAATACTTGTCACCGGCGGTTCCGGTTTCCTCGGCAGCCATCTCTGCGACAGACTTTTGAAAGACGGACACGAAGTTCTTTGTGTGGACAACTTTTTCACCGGAAGGCGGGACAACGTAAAACACCTGCTGGATAATAAAAATTTCGAAATTCTCCGCCACGATATCACTTTCCCCCTCTATGTGGAAGTGGACGAGATTTATAACCTCGCCTGCCCCGCAAGCCCCGTCCATTACCAGTTTGACCCTGTTCAGACCACAAAAACGTCTGTCATGGGCGCAATCAACATGCTTGGGCTGGCAAAAAGGCTCAAAATAAGAATATTTCAGGCATCCACATCAGAAGTATACGGCGACCCCGAAGTGCATCCCCAGCCGGAAAGCTATCGCGGCGCTGTCAATCCGATAGGGATAAGAGCCTGCTACGACGAGGGAAAGCGTTGCGCTGAAACACTCTTTTTCGATTATAACCGTCAGCACGGCGTGGACATAAAGGTTGTCAGGATATTCAATACCTATGGTCCGAGGATGCACCCCAACGACGGACGCGTTGTCAGCAATTTCATAGTTCAGGCGCTGAAAAACGAGGACATCACCATCTACGGAACAGGAAGCCAGACACGCAGTTTCTGCTACTGCGAAGACCTCATCGAAGGATTCATCCGCATGATGGGTTCGAGAAAAGGCTTAACGGGACCCATAAACCTCGGCAATCCAGGCGAGTTTACAATTTTACAACTTGCGCAGAAGGTCATAGATATGATAGGCAGCAGGAGCCGGCTTGTTTTCAGACCGCTGCCGCAGGACGACCCCATGCAGCGCAAACCAGACATCACCCTTGCGAAGGCGGAACTGGGCTGGGAACCGAAAATTCAGCTTGAAGAAGGACTGAAACACACAATAAATTACTTTGACGATCTTTTAAGAAGACAAGGAGATATTAAATGAATATTGCCGTTATAGGAACAGGTTACGTTGGTCTGGTAACAGGCGCATGTTTTGCGGAAATGGGCAACAGGGTTGTCTGTGTGGATATTGACAAGAAAAAGATTGAGAACCTCAAAAACGGTATAATCCCGATATACGAACCGGGTCTTGACACCATTGTACTGAACAACGTTAAGTCAGGCGACCTGTCTTTCACCACAAAGATTGAAGAGGCGCTGGAAAAGTCCAATATATGCTTCATCGCCGTTGGCACCCCCATGGGAGAGGACGGCAGCGCCGACCTGCAATATGTTCTGCGCGTTGCGGACAGCATCGGTCAGCACATGGACAAGCACATGTACATCATCGATAAATCCACTGTCCCTGTCGGCACTGCGGATAAGGTGCAGCAAACCGTTACAGCCGCACTTAAAAAACGCGGCAGCGACCTTACGTTCGACGTTATATCCAACCCCGAATTTCTCAAAGAGGGTGCTGCTGTTGCAGACTTCATGAAACCCGACAGGGTTGTTGTGGGAGCGGACAACGACAAGGCTCTTGAGGTTATGCGCGAGCTTTACGCCCCTTTCACAGTTAACCACGAAAGATTCATCGCCATGGACATCCGTTCTGCGGAGATGACCAAATACGCAGCAAACGCCATGCTTGCAACAAAGATATCCTTTATCAACGAGATATCCAACATATGCGAAAAGGTCGGCGCAGACGTCAACAAGGTGCGCAGAGGAATCGGCAGCGACTCAAGGATAGGCTACAGTTTCATCTATCCCGGCTGCGGTTACGGCGGGAGCTGTTTCCCCAAAGACGTTCAGGCGCTCATCCGCACAGCGAAGAACAACGGCTATGAGCCTAAGATTCTGGACGCTGTTGAGGCTGTTAACTATGCCCAGAAAAAAGTTATCGTACAGAAAGTAATAAACCGTTTCGGCAGCGACCTTAAAGGTAAAACATTCGCCGTATGGGGACTCTCTTTCAAACCTGAAACGGACGACATGCGCGAGGCTGCATCCATCACCATCATAAACGAGCTTACGGCTCTCGGAGCAAAGATAAAGGCATACGACCCCAAAGCTGTGCACGAGGCGAAAGAGTGCTATCTGAAAGGAAACGATGCTGTTGAGTACGTTGACAGCAAATACTCCGCACTTCAGGGAGCTGACGCCATGATACTCATCACCGAGTGGAAAGAGTTCCGCAGCCCCGACTTTGAAGAGATAAAGAAATCACTCATAAACCCCGTAATCTTCGACGGACGCAACCAGTACAAAAAAGAGAAGATGGCGGAGCTTGGTTTCGAATATTACCAGATAGGCGCTTAAACCTTGCAGACAAACGATATCGCAAGATTTCTGATAATCACCGGAATAATAATTGCGGCAGCGGGAGCTATTATGCTCCTGCTGTCCAAATTCGGCGGCATAAATCTTGGCAGACTCCCCGGCGATATCAACATCAGGCGTGAAAATTTCTCGTTCCATTTTCCCATAGTGACATCGATAGTCATAAGCGTCGTTATCACCATCATCCTCAACCTGTTTTTCAGAAAATAAACTTTCATTAATAGGCGATTCCTGTTAGTTTATAGCTATGAAGTCATACAGAAAAGAATTGTGGTTCAACACGTCCGCACGGATGGAATTTGTCAACATCACGCGGGACGTTGAGGACTGCCTGCGGGAAAGCGGTATAAAAGAAGGACTGTGTCTGGTTAACGCTATGCACATCACAGCATCGGTGTTTATAAACGACAACGAACAGGGACTCCATCAGGACTATAAGGACTGGCTGGAAAAACTGGCTCCCCACGAGCCTTTGAGCCTGTACAGACACAACCGCACAGGAGAGGACAACGGAGACGCGCACCACAAACGCCAGATTATGGGGCGCGAGGTGGTTGTCGCCGTAACCGGGGGCAAATTGGATTTCGGTCCGTGGGAGTGCATTTTCTACGGCGAATTTGACGGCAGACGAAAGAAAAGAGTTCTTGTTAAGATAATCGGAGAATAGATGCTTTTACACATTTCACACAACGATCTGGACGGCGTTTCGTGCGGCGTTCTCACAAAAAAATTTCTACGGGAAGTTGATAATATTTTCTGTAACTACAACGAGATAGACCAGATACTCGCCGAAGTCAACACGGCTGAGTATGAAAGGATACTCATCACTGATATGTCTCCGGGCAAAAGAGCTTTCGAACGCCTTCTTGGCGAAATAGAGATGATAATCATCGACCACCACGAGTCCTCTGTCTGGCTTACGGAGATGACCGAGTGCATACACGACATAAAAAAGTCGGCAACCATGCTCACCTTCGAATGGCTGAAGGATATGGGCAAAGACGTTGAGCCTTATCGCGAGCTTGCGGAGTGCGTCAACGATTTCGATATGTGGCACCTGAAGCGCAAAGACAGTCTCCAGATGAACATGCTCTTCATGAAACTGGGTGTAGAGCGCTATATGGAGAGGTTTTCGCGCAGACCCTACAATGGATTTTCCGCCGATGAACAGCTTATTGTGGAACTTGAAACTGAGCGCAGGGATAAATACATTCACTCTGCTGCAAAATCAGGCTTCTCTCTGAAAGACAGGGATGGACTGGATTTCTTCGTTGTCTTTGCAGAAGAATACAGCTCGGAACTTGGCAACCACATCATAAAAGACCTTGAGATGGATTACGTTATAATCATAAACATGCAGAGACATAAAGTTTCCCTGCGCTCCCGTCCTGCTGTGGACGTTCGCAGGCTCGCCGAACAGAACGGCGGCGGCGGTCACAAAAATGCCGCCGGATTTTCATTCGAGTTCGATTTCGGCACTATGGATTTTCTCCATGAGATAGGGGTGATACATGAAGGCTGAATTCATCACATCCGCAAAAGAACCGAAAGGCTATCCCGTAACGGAATTTCCTGAGATTGCATTCTGCGGGAGAAGCAACGTCGGCAAGTCCAGTATGATAAATACACTTCTTGGAACGCGCAAACTTGTGAAAGTTGGAAAAACACCCGGCAAAACCCGTCTGGTGAACTTCTTTCTTGTGCAGGACAGCATAATGCTTGTGGATCTGCCCGGCTACGGCTATGCAAAAGTATCCAAAGAGGAGAAGAAACAGTGGGGAGAAACCATTGAAAACTACCTCACCGACCGACGCCAGCTCGCCGCCTGCGTCCTTATCCTTGACATCCGCCGAGACCCCAACGAGGACGATCTGGGTATGCTGTTCTGGTTCAGCCACTACAACCTTAAAACTATAATCGCACTCACTAAATGCGATAAACAGTCCAACAATCAGAACGCAAGCAGACTCGCTGCCATCAGCAAACAACTGAACCTGCCGCGTGAATCTTTCGTTCTCTTCAGCTCGCTCACAGGAAAGGGAAAAGATGATATTTGGAAGAAAATACAGGAAACTGTGGCTTAAACTATTTTCAATTTTAGCCATATTTGTCTCCCTGTTCGTATATACGAACCTGAACGCAGCCATGAAGGAATACGAATCTTCCGTGTCCATTCTCACCAATGAGGAGCTTCTGCCTGTATTCGTGCACGATATTTCAAACGCAAAGCAGTCCATCTATATGGCTATCTACATGTTCAAGACATCGGATTTCAAACCAGGCGATACGGAGATAATCAAGCAGGCACTTATCAAAGCGGCAAAGAAAGGCGTTAAGATATACGTTGTCATGGACGATTCCAACAGCAGGGACATCACAGGCAAAATAAACCGCGAAACCGGGAGTGAACTTAAACAGGCTGGGATAAACGTGGTCTACGACCCGAAAAATACACGTCTCCACGCAAAAACAACCGTTATAGACGGCAGGATAACCTACATAGGCAGCCACAACTACACAGTAAGCGCCATGAAATACAACGATGAAATAACCGCGCGGATAGTATCCGACGGTGCATCCGCAGAAACGACGGAATATATAAAATCAATCAAAAGGGGGGAGAAATGAGAGTCCTTTTGCTTGCGACGCCTTTGATAATGCTCTGTATCTCGTGCAGTTCTGCCCCGTCAACACCTGCCGACGAGCTTTTTCTCTCCAGATGCTCAAGCTGCCACGGATCTGAACTAGCCCTGAAAAAGAAAAAGACCTATGACCAGTGGCTCGACACCATCAAAAGGATGGAAAATTTCGGCATGGAGATTACTGGCGGAGAAAGAAAAGCTATAGCCAGATATCTGTCTGAAAAGCAATAGCTATTTGATCATCAGTCCTTTAAGTACAGGGGCATAGCGTCCGCAGGAAGGACATGCAAATTCCATGGCTCTCTTTGCGGCATCATTCACTTTCCGACGCACATCAGCAATGCTGTCGCTGCGGTCAATTCCCGAATCTTCTATCTTATGCCCCATGACAGAGCGGAGCATCTCTTTCCTGTTCATAAGATTTTTGTATGCACTGCCGTTTACAGCCTCAACTGAAAATGCGGCTGTGATCCTGTGTCCTCCGGCATATGCAGTCACCGGAGCTATCACAACATACGGATAGTCAGTGTCAGCGCGTTTATATACTACTGTCGAAGTGACCGTAGTCACTCTGTCTTTGCGTTCGGGAGCTGTTACAGGCGGCTGATTTTTGAGTGAATCGTCTATTTCGCGGAGCCTTTTCAGCGCGTTGTTCGCCTCTATGGAACCCGGACTTTTGCGTATCACTGCCAGAAGCTGTTCCCGCTCTCCGCTTGCGGCAGGCGCAACCACTGACGCAGTCTGTTGCTGTTTCCCTCTGAAGAAAAGAAACTCGCCGTCGTTACCGGAAAGTTTGCCGTAAACAGGCGTCTGGGTTCCCGCGGAAAAGCCAGAGACCTCCGTCTGAATGAACTGTCCCAGCTCGCTTCCGGTGACAAGTCCGTCGCCGTTCACATCGGCATAACCGTTTATCCCGTCGATGAACCGCTTGCGGAAGACGCTGTCATCGGGCACCTGCTGGCTCTCGGTTCCTGAGGCGATGAACTCTTTCGCGGGTCTTGCGAGCATCTCTGTTTTAAAGTCAGGTATGGAGCGCAGTGTTTTAAAAACTGTGCCGGAAAAGCAACTGTCAAAAACGAAAAGCCCGTGTCTGGAATCCATCTCTTTCGCCCTTTCGGCAAAATAATCTATGGTTAAAGCACCCTTTTTAAATCCCGCCGTATCTTTAGCAGGGTCTTTCGCATCCCTGCCGACGACGTATCCGGTGCCGTCCAGTGTATGTCCGTGCCCTGCGAAGTATATGAGTATCCGCGCGCGCCTGTCCCCCGCATATCTTGCTATGAACTCATCAACAGCGGCTTTTATCCCGGAGGCGGTGGGGTTTACAGAGCGCCTGACATTAAATCCCTGTGCACTCAAAGCCATGGAAACAGCGTCCGTGTCCTGTCTCACTCCCGGCAGCTTAGGCCACCCGCCGCTGTAATCATAAACGCCTATGACAAGCGCATGGCTGGACGAATACATATCGTCCGGGGTGTCGGGCATCCGCACAACAGCCCTGTCCGCAGCATATGCCCCGTATGTTAAAAGGAGCAGACACGCAAGCACAAGGTTTCTCATGTTATTTACCTATGTAGTTGTGGAGATTGCTGAAAAGCTGGATAGTATATGTCATTATCTGATCCAGCATCCATGGGGCGAAGAGCATCACCGCAACGATAACGCCTATTATCTTGGGAATAAAGGTGAGTGTCATCTCCTGAATCTGCGTAACTGACTGGAAAATACTGATTATCAGACCTATTATCAGCCCGAAAAGGAGCATGGGAGACGCAATGAGCAGTGAAAGCTGGAGCGCTTTCGTAAGCATGTCGATAACTAAGTCGGGTGTCATGGTTTATTACCAGAAACTTTTGACAAGAGAGGTGACGATGAGTCCCCATCCGTCAACAAGTATGAACAGCATTATTTTAAACGGCAGCGAGACCATAGCCGGAGGCAGCATCATCATACCCATGGCAAGCAGAACGCTCGCCACCACAAAGTCGATGATGAGGAACGGCAGGAATATCAGAAAGCCCATCTGGAATGCGGTCGTAAGCTCGCTGACAACAAACGACGCCACCAGAACCGTATCCGGTATATCCGCAGCGGATTTCGGTCTCGGCTGATTGCTTATCTCTATGAAGGTGCGTACATCCTTCTTTCTGGTGTTGTTAAGCATAAATTTCCGCAGGGGCTGTTTCGCCTGAGTCAGCATCTCTCCGAACGTAAGCTGACCCGCCATATACGGCTGATACCCCTTTGTGTATGCCTCGTTGAAAACAGGCTGCATGATATAAAAAGTAAGTATCAGTGCAAGACCGACAAGCACCTGACTGGGCGGAACCGTTGTGGTGCCCATTGCTGTGCGCAGAAGCGAAAACACAATTATTATCCTCGTGAATGAGGTCATAAGTATAAGTATCGACGGTGCGAGGGAAATTATCGTCAGGAAAAAAATAAGCTGTAAAGTGACGGATACGTCCTGCGGTCCCGCCGCCTGTTCCATGCCGAAGCGGAACGCAGGGAAAGGAACAGGATCCGCCGCCAGAACTCCGGTAAAGGGAATCAGAAGTAATGCTATTATTATCAGCGTTTTCTTAATGACTTCAACCTCTCCGAAATGGAGTTTCTGGAAATCTCCACTTCGTCTTTTACTCCGGGGTTCTTTTTGAAAAACTTCATGTAGTTTACAAATTCGGTCTTCTTGTTGAATCCCGACTTGATACGGGTCACTTCATCTTCGTCCGAAACCTTTTCGATAAGGGTCATGGAGGCGTCCGTAACTCCCAGAATGTATATCTTATTGTCAATTTCGTAGAAATAAAGACTTTTGCGCAGGTCTATATCCGCCTTGCCCAACAGCCTTCCGGTACCGGGAATATCGGTAAAAACCTGCCTTTTGAAATAAGTCTTGAAAACCCAGAAGATGCCAAGCATGACAGCGAGAATAATGAGCAGTCCCCATATCATGCGAGCATAAGCCTGAGTCCCGACGACCGGATCAGTCTGCTGCACCTTGGGAAAAGCGTATGTGATTTTAAGCATTTTGGGCTGAGAAACTATTTCAGGAACCACCAGTTCACCGGCAAAATCGGTAATCAGCCTTTTTCTCGTGTCATCCGACGTGACGAACAGCTTTTCAACGGGCATATCCCAGAATTCCTGGCTGAAAACCACTGGTTCCGGTGTTTCAAAGCTGACAACGAAACTCTTATCCAGTTTCAGAGTGTTCACGTTTGAATAGCCCTGCTCGAAATCTATCTGTATCCTCAGTCCCGCATCGTCTATTTCATATGTCAGATGTGCAGCATTAGCGCTGAAGCTGAACAGAAACAGGACTGTTATAAGGATATATTTAACGGTACATGCCATTTTTGTACATCTCAGTAAGTTTCTCTTTGTCCAGTATCTCTGTGATACGCATGGCAAATTTATCATCGAGAACCATTATCTCGCCCAAAGCGAGCGGTTTTCCGTTCACAAGGAAATCCACAGGTTCTCCGGAAGTTTTGTTGAATTTCAGAATGGTACCCTTTTCCCAGCCGAGCAGATCGCGCACTTTCACCATCTTGCGCCCAAGCTCCACCTTAATGTCGAAAAGTACCTCGCCGAACTCGTGTTTTGCAATGTGAGTATCTTTCATATATTTTACTGCGAAACAAATTCTGTGAAATACACGTTTGTTATCTGCCCGAACGGCAAAAGCGAATTAAGTCTTCGCAGTATCTCCTGTTTCAAAATCAGCTTGCCCTGTGCCGAGCTTATCTCTTCGTAAGTTTTTGCGGAAAGTATCGTCAGGATAGCATCCCTTAGCTGCGGAACGCGTTTGTCCAGCTCTTCTTTCAGCATTTCAGTGTGATCCAGTTCAAGCTGGATTGTCACTTTCAGATATCTGGAACCGTCGTTATCCGCCATGTTGACGATGAATGTTTCGAGGGGATATAAAACTCCGACCTCGTTTTCGGGTGCCGCAACCTCTTCTTTCTTGGCGTGTTCGGCATCTGCCGCCTCGTCTTTCGGGGCAAGGAACAGTTTATACGCAAGAAATCCGCCGCCGCCGAGAATGATGAGTGCAACAACGGCAATAATGATCAGTTTAAGTTTCCCACCTTTCTTCTTCGCGCCCTCTTCGGCGGTTTTTTCTTCTTCTGCCATTACTTTCCTCCTTGTGTAGCCTGAGCCTCTTCTTCGGCATCAAACAGATTTTTGTTGGATTCCGCCAGTTCCGGGCTGACAAAGTTGATTTCAACTCGCCTGTTTTTCGCTCTGCTCGCGGGGCTTATGTTGGGAGTAACAGGGTGAAATTCACCGTAACCGGCCGCGGAGAGCTTCTGCGCGTTGACACCTTTAGTAACGAAATACTTCACAACGTTCACCGCTCTTGCCGTGGAAAGATCCCAGTTTGAGGGATACTGAGCTGTGGAAAGGGGCAGATCATCCGTGTGTCCTTCAACAACGACATTGAACGGAGATTCCGCAATAACGGCTGCGAATTTATCCAGAATGGGTTCCGCATCCTTTTTAAGCACCGCACTTCCCGGCTCGAAGAGTGACGAATCCATAATGCGCACTGCTACGCCTTTTTTGGACTCGGAAACCGTTATGTTCTGCTGCAGGTTTGCCTGCTGTGCATATGACTTTAAATTATCGCTTAATTTGGTTTTCATAGACTGGACGTTTTTAACAAACGACATACGGGACATGATATCATCTTTTGTATATTCTGTCTGGGAGCCTTCTTTCAGAACGCCGAGAGAACCCTGCAGCGAACCGAGAGCAACCTTTATCTTTCTCTGGTCAAGGGACGCCATGGAGAGCAGCAGGATGAAAAACGTCAGCAGGAGCTGGTTCATATCAGTGAAAGTTGTCATCCACAATGGAGCGCCCGGTTTACAATCGGGACATTTCTTTTGACCCATTTAATAAATCTCCGGAAATATCAGTTAAACTGCGACTTACGTTCCTTAGGAGCAAGATATGCGTTAAGTTTCTGCTCCACAATACGCGGGTTGTCACCCGCCTGTATCGCCATAATGCCCGCAATCATTATCTCCCTGATAAGGGTTTCCTGTGCGGAGCGTCCTTCCAGCTTAAATTTCAAAGGACCCGCAAACATGTTAGCTATCATCGCACCATAGAACGTGGTAAGTATCGCCGTTGCCATTGCAGGACCAATCGAGCTTGGGTCATCCATCGTCTGCAGCATCGCAACAAGACCTATGAGCGTACCTATCATACCCATTGCAGGACCATATTCAACAAGAGCGCCGAGAATCCCTGCTCCTGTTTTGTGTCGCTCACCCATATAATTCAATTCAGTTTCAAGGATGTCTCTTATAACTTCAGGTTCGGTGCCGTCCACTGCGAGCCTGATGCCTTTTTTAAGAAACTCGTCCGTAACTGAGTCCCCTGCCGATTCAAGAGAGAGTATACCGTCACGTCTTGCCTTAACGGCAAACTCAACAAGCATCTCAATCAGAGATGATGCGTTTTGTTTAGGCGATTTAACGGTTTTCAGAGTTACCGTCATAAAATTCATAAACGTGCCCAAAGGGAAACACATAAGCAAAATCCCGAAGCAACCGCCTATAACGATAAGCACAGACGGAATATCAACGTATTGAATTATTCCGCCGCCCATAACAAGAGCGATTAAAATCAGAGCATAGCCTAATACGGCTCCGATAACCGTTGCAAAATCCATAACGTCTCCGCAGAAGCGACAAACCGTCGTTTAAATAACATAAGTTTCACAATTATTATAAAGATACAGGATTTAAGCCATTGCAGTCAACAGAAATAATGGCGGAATAGTGATTAAGGAAGGGCTGCGGAGCTTGTCCCCGCAGCCTTTATGTCAGTTGATTAGCGTTTGAGTGAAAGAAGTTCCTGAAGCATCTCATCCGATGTTGTGATAACCCTTGAGTTTGCCTGAAAGCCCCTCTGAGTGGTAATCATATTTACAAACTCGCTTGAAAGGTCAACGTTGGAGTTTTCAAGCGCGCCGGATGCTATGTCTCCTCTGGAACCTGTTCCGGGAGTACCGACGGATGCGTCACCGGAGCTTGTTGTCGACTTGAAGGTAGTGTCGCCCACCTTCATAAGTCCCTGCGGGTTTGTAAAGGTTGCCAGAGCTATCTGACCGAGTTTTACAACCTCGCCGTTTGAATAATAACCGATTATCTCGCCTGCCGTATTGAAAAGTACGTCCTCAAGAGAACCTGTGGGATAACCGTCCTGAGTTGTTTTTTCAATGCCGCCGTCGCCGGAGGAGAGATATACGCCGTCAAACATGGATGCCGTTCCAAGATCTATGGAGATGTTTGATATAACACCTGCTCCGTTTTTCGGATCAAAGTTTGCCGTAAGGGCGGGTATTCTGGTTCCCGCCTCCGTTGCCATATAGTTGAAAGAACCGTTTGAGTTAAAGTGAAGATAAACGCTGCCGCCTGTGGATTCGTTAAATTCAACGGTTGCGTTTGTTTCCGGAGTGCTGGCTGTGAGCTTCCATACGTTGTCGATGGAGTCCACCATCTCAAAAGTGTATTGAAGGGTGTGTTCGTTACCCTGAGCATCATAGATAGTCTGCGATGTTGTCACAACGCCGCCGGTTGCGTTCTGGGTGGTCGAATAATCGTAATAGTCGTAGAAAGTGCTGTAATTACCGCTTCCCAGAATCTCAAACTTCATGAAATCCAGCGCATTCGGTATACCTGAGTTTGATGTCAGCACCAGCTTTCCGGCATTGTCGTCAAAACTGCCGACGTGCTGGGCAAGCTCCGATTCGGAAGAGGAACTGTAGCCGAGGTAATCAGCAAGGGCAACCCTGAGATCCTGAAGGGTGTAGTAAATATCATCAGCAGTGCCAACGACTCCGTCGGTACCTGTGGAGTAAACAGGCTGAGAGCCGGTACCTGTCAGTGCCGTACCGCCGATGCCGGAGGTGAACTGAATAACCGCGTCATCTGTAAGACCGATGGGAGAACCGCTGCTGGTGTAAAGGTTGATGAGTGCGTCAGTATCGTGCGCCTCTCTGAGGAAAGTCATACTTCTGCCTTCCGCGCCTTTTGCAACTGTCAGCGGGTCACTTGCTACCATGTTAAGTTCAAAGTCGGTGCCGCTGTACGCTTTATCAAAAGAAAAACCTGTAAGGTCGGGAGCAGTCCCCGTACCTGTGTTCGCATATACAAACTGCCCTGTGGCATCATCGTATGTAACCGTGAAATCAGAACCGCCGAGGACGTTTCCGTCTATGGACGATTCAATTTCCGCCGCAAGTTCGGAAAGGGTTGTAAAATCCCTGCCGGCATAGATGGTGTTTTCATAGAACAGAGACTCTCCCGTTTTAACATCGGAAGTGTCGTCGTATGTTCCTGCAAGACCCGTAAGCGCAACCGCAAGACGTGCGGAACCGCTGAAAGAGTTGATTGTCACGGCAGTTCCTGCGTTGGCTGTTTTCGCCACGCTTATCTTACCGTTGGCAACGGAAACTGTGAAATCCGCGGCACCCGCTATGGTGTTAAGCCTTGTTTCAAGTGCATCCGCAAGCTCACCCATGGTGGTGAAATCACCTGTTGTGCCGTATGTAAAGGTTTCAGCCGTGTTGTTGATGTAAACAAGAAGACTGTTATTGGTTGAGGACGTAATGCCGAGACTCACGTCCGTATCGTTATATATATTGCTCATGTCCGTAAGGTCTGTGGCGTGCGCTTTTATCTTAATCGGCTCCTCATCGGCAACGTCCATCTTAACGCCGTTTGCGGAGTATACTGAGAAAATGCTGTTGCTCGCCTGTGCGCTGTGCAGCAGTGTGGGAAACTCAAGCACATTGGGGTCTGCGTCTGTGCTGAGAATACCGGCAACGGTGGTTGCCGATGTCGATTTAGCTTCAACAGCCTGATAGTCCGTACCGACAACTATGTCTTCCGTGTTGGTGTCGGTTACAATCTCGCCGGTTTCAGGATCTGCCATCCATCCCTGAACGCTGTATCCTGATGCGGAAACAAGATTGCCGAGAGAATCGAAGTTGAAATCCCCGGCTCTGGAGTAAAGAAACTCGTTGTTTGATTTACCCTCAAGTATAAAGAAACCGTCACCCTGGATTGCAAGGTCGGTATCAACGTCTGTTGTTTTGTTGGTGCCGTCGGTGAAGATGTTGGAAACTGTCGCCAGAACGGAACCGAGACCGATCTGCGAAGGGTTTGTGCTGCCCACGGAGCTTGTTGCCGCGGTGCCGCCGGAAATCGTCTGGCTGAGCATATCCTGAAAGATAGTTCTGCCGGCTTTATAACCTATGGTGTTAACGTTTGAAATGTTGTTACCCAGAACGTCCATCGCCTGCTGGTTTACACCCAGACCGCTGATGGCTGAATAAAGTGATCGCATCATATCCGCACCTCGTTAATTAGTGAGTTCTCTGACGGAAATAACATCTTCGGCTGCCACCTCGTATGAACCGTCAACTTCGTATATCAGCTTGCCGGAATCCGTAGCCACGCCGGTTACCTGTCCGTTTGAATAGGTTTTAACCTCAATCTCTTTTCCGTCGGCGTCATAAGCCTTTACGGAAAAGTTGTAGGAACCGGTTTCCATTTGATTTCCTGACGAATCAGTGCCGTCCCATATGAGAAAGACCTTATCGGTATCGTTTACGCTGGGAGTAAGCGTGCGGATGTATTTTCCGTCCTCATCGCGGATAGTAACCGTGGTTTTTGCAGGGACAGCCGATGCCTCAAAAGATATCGCCGCTCCTGAGGAGGTCAGGGTGGTGTCGTCGCCTTCATACTCCATCACTTTTCCGATGAAGCTGGAGGCGGATGCCATCTGCGACTGAACGGAACTGCTGGAAATTACATCAAGTATCTTCTCCATGTTTTCGTTCATGCTCGCCATGCTCTCAACCTGTGAAAAGGTAGCTGTCTGCTGGAGCATCTGTGAGCTGTCCATAGGCTCTGTGGGATCCTGATTCTGCATCTGTGTTACGAACAGATTAAGGAAATCGGACTGATCGAGAGACCCGTGGTCGTTGTCGATCTCCATTTTTGAAGTATCGTATTTATCCGTATTTACGCTTCCGCTTGAGACTATCATTTTCTATCTCCCGCTTTTTCAGGCATATATTACAGAATCGTTCTCTTCCTGAGCCGATTCATCTTCTGTCGATGCACCGTCGGAAGAACCGGAACCGGATGATGTTCCGCCTTTCTTCTGTCCGTTGTCCCATCCTGCAAACTCATGGTGGTCAAAATCTTTGAAAAGAAATTCAAGATTTTCAATGGCCACGCCCTTGTCGGCAAGCTGCTGTTTAAGAGAGTCCATGTTGTTTGCGAAATAATTTCTGGCAGTTTCCGATTCAAAGGTCACTTTCCCAGTAACCTTGCCGGACTGCTCCGTAAGCTCTATGTTCACCTTTCCCATCTCCAGAGGGTTAAGCTGAACGTTTATCCTGCTGGCATTCTGGGATTTGGCTATCTCGACAAGTTCCGCGAACTTCATTATATCCTGCGGTTTTTCGATCTTGATTTCAGTTGTTATGACTTTTTCGGTCATATGCGTTTTTGCTGAGAAATCGCCTGTGTTCTGCTGATTAGTGTCCGCCTTCGCTTCAACGCGTCTGGAGGCGAGGTCTATAACCGTCTCGTCTGCCTCTGCAGTTTCAGTCTGAGTCGTCTGCGCCGTGGTTTTCACTTCAGGTTCGGCTTCCGCCGCTTCAGCAGTTTCGGTCTGGGCAGACTGCTGTTCAGTCACAGGTTTTGTCTGGGGTGTCTGCTGCTGAACCGCAGCCGGTTTTTCAGTTTGCTGCTGATTTTTTGCTGATTCGTCAGTAACTGTCAGCTTCTGCGGCTCCGTCTTTTCAGGAATTACGAACTGAGCCTTGGGTTCCTGTAAGGAATCCTGAATTTTGACGATGGAATCAAGCACCGATTCCAGAACCACAGGTGCCGCCTGAGGAATTCCTTCCGCAGGAGATATTATGGACGAAGCCATGTCGGTCATAACATCCTCCACCTGTTCAACGGTCATTCCCGCCTGCTGGAGCATGGTGAGAAGCTGCTGAACGAAAGCGTCCGCTTCCTCCTGTGTGTCCGCTTCGGCGAGGAGCTTTTTAAGCTCGGTCTTCGCCTCTTCGCTTATATTAAGGTTCTCTATCACCTTCTCAGGCGTTTCTGCGTCATTAACTGTCTCTGCCGTCTCCGCCGCCGCTTCGGCAGTATCCTGCGTCTGCTGTGCTGACGTGTCCGCTTTCACTACGGTAGGCTTCTGCTGGGAGCCTGTCTTGTCCAGATAGGACTTAAAAACGTCTTCAAACCCGGATTTTCCGCTTTCGGATGCCGATGATGAGGATCCGGATGCGGAGGAGGAAGAGCCTGACTGTGTCATGCCCGATTTCAGCACCGAGTTGAAAAGTTTTAACATTGATAGATTCTCCATTAGACACCTCCGTCAATTGGATAGAAAATATCATGCCAATACTGCTTTGATTGATAACTAAAGACTTTTCAAAAAATCAAGGAATTAATTTCCTTACGGGCGGCTTTTTAGAAAGGAATAAATTTCCGCGGCTGTGTCCGCGGACGAGTCCGTATCCGGAAAATAACTGCCAACAGCGGCAAGGTCGCTTTTAACGGTATCGTAACTTTGCTCAATCTTATCCGTGAACTTCGCCAGTGCACGCACGCAGACATCTCCCTGAATCAGTTCGGGAATAACGGCTTTTTTCATTATGATGTTAGGCATCCCTATATATTTGGTGCGCACGAGAAACTGCGCGAGGGCATAGGTGAGCATACCCGTTTTGTAAAGCAGTATCATCGGCGTACCTATTATAGCTGCCTCAAGAGTCGCCGTGCCGGAACATATCCAGAGAATATGCGAATATTTCATAATATCGTGGGTAAGCCCTGTGGCAAGTCGGATATTCGTACCCTTTATGAGCTGCCTTACGCGGCTTTCGTCTATGGTATCCGCCACACCCACAACATATTCGTACTGCGGCATCAGTTTGGAGGTCTGCACCATAACAGGCAGAAGTGATTCCACCTCCCTTCTGCGGCTGCCCGGCAGAAGACCAATCACTGGCTTCTCGCCGGTAAAGTTTCCCTTCGCCAGAAATTCTCCGTAATCCGCACATTTGAAACCTATCTGTTTTTTCAGGGGATTGCCGACGTACACAGCGTTCACGCCCTCTTTTTTCAGCATCTCCGGTTCAAAAGGATAGATGCAGAGCACGAGGTCGCAAAACTGCCTGAGCTTATGCACTCTCTTATAATTCCACGCCCAGAAGGTGGGCGAAATATAAAATATAACGGGTATCCCAAGCTCCTTCGCATAGCGTGCGAAACGGAGATTGAACCCCGGATAATCCACAAGAACCACAGCGTCTGGTCTGTCCGCCTTTATTTCGGCAACAAGCCTGTCCCTGACTTTCAGCAGAAACGGAACTTTTCTCAGAGCTTCGTCGATGCCTATGGCGGTCATATCGTTTATATCATAAAACTGTTTCTGTCCCAGAGCTTTAAGTCCGGCTCCGCCTGTGCCCGCAATTTCAGTTTCGCAGAGCTTTTTAAGCTCCCTTACCATTGAGGCGGCGTGATTGTCTCCTGATTTTTCTCCGGAAATGATGAACAGTTTCAGTTTATCCATTATCAGCCCTTATAAAATACTACGTTCAGCATGTCGCCGGACGAAAAGAATCTGCGGAACTTATACGCGGGATCATGGATAAAAATAATCCACATAAGCCCGCCGCTTTCCCGCACTTCGGTCTTAAAAACCGCGTCACCGTCAAACCGCACAATACCCGTTCCGAAAAGACGCATATTCTTGATTCCAAGCCCTGTTACCCCTTTAAAGGTCTTAACGGTTATATCCGGTCTGCCCGTGAGCCTGAACATGAACTTCTCATTACCGTTCTTTTTCTCTTTTGTCATACCGAAAAGAGAAGTATACCCCGCACAGCTTCTGCCGACGGTCATTTTCCTGTCCTCTATGCAGATATCCGCGCCGTCTCTGAAAATCAGTCTGCTTTTGCCGTCCAGTATGGCGGTGGAAACGACACCGTCATATTTAACGTTTCCAGCCGGTATACGCACGCCGTATATATCAACATAATCTGCCCTGCCGTTGTTTCCTTTGGAATAGACGGGCACACCGTCAAATGTGAGCACGGTGGAGGTTTTTCCGTTTTTAACCCCTGCAAGTCTCGTCGCCGCCGTATACGCACTTACCCACGAACCGAACTTCTGCATGGCGGACATCTCATAGTCCGGTTCCAGAATTTTGAATATAAGCCTGAAGCCGCTGCCTGTCTCCACGCGTGTCATGCTGCACTTCAGCGCCAGCCGCATTTTCACCATATAGTCGCCGTTTGCTGCAAGCCATGGCTGAACGTTTACGAGAGGGTGTGCAACTTCCGATTTAATTATATAAACACCGATATTTTCGGTTCTGATAACGATGTTCTTTCCGGTTTCGTCTATTTCCGAAATGAATTTCTTCGTTTTGCTGTCATGATTGAAATCAACCGTAAGGGTATCTCCGGCGCGTGCCGCCCTGATATCGATATGCGTGGCGAGCTTCAGAGTTGTCATTGCATTTGCGGTTCTGTCGCCAAGATCGTTCAAGGCACAGCCGCACAGCACAAAAAGCACAGCAGCAGCCAGAAGGAGCTTTTTCATGCTCTTCTCATGGCAAGCCCCACCGCAACTGCAAATGCGCAAGCACCCGCCTTTTCGGTAACAGGCTTCATCTGTTCCGGGACGTCAACGGCGGAAAAGGGATTAAGAGCCGGCAGAGACATCCGCATGGCTATCTCCATCTGATCGACGAGCATCTTTATGTTAGCCCCTGCACCGCAGAGGTGTATGTCCACGGGTTCTTTGCGTCTGTCCGACATATACGTTTCAACGGCGGTCTCAATCTCCGCACCGAGGTTGCTTCCGAATGACATTGCCGCAGCCTGAGCGTCAACGTCGTTTGTCATTATTTCCTTATCGCGGAGTATTTCCGTTGCCTTTTCAAGCTCAACATCCATATCCTGAGCAATCTCCTCTGTGAGAAATTTGCAGCCCTTGGGTATGGATTTTACATAATCCACGAAACCGTTTTCGTAAAATATAATGTTGGTGCAGTCGTGTCCGAGATCTATCAGAGCGTTAGGGTGTTTTTTCCGTCCGAACATTACGGAGGTGAGATTCACCAGTGCCAGCGCCTCTATATCCACAACGACAGGTTTCAGCCCGGCAAGCTCTGCCATTGCGATGCAGTCGGCAACCTTGTCCCTGTTGGCGGCGGCAATAACCGCATCCGCAAACCCCTTACCGGAATCATAAGACAGAAGCTGCGCATCAAAGGTCGCCTTCGACGACGGAATACCGATGTACTGGTCGGCGTTCCATACGAACGTCTCCTGAAAATTACCTTTACCGTTCCACGCTATCTCCATACGCTTCACAACGGCATCCCGACCGCGCATACCCAGCGCGGCATCCTTTGTAAAGCCCTTCGCATGAGCGAGGCACTCTTTTATAACATGCGCCGCCGCTCCGTGGTCAAGCACAGTGCCGTCAACAATGACACCAGGGGTCATCTGACGCAGAAATATATTTTTAAGACTGTACTGCCCTTTTTTCTCTTTAAGTTCTATTATCTTGAGGTTTGACGCTCCGGCGTCCACCCCTAAAAGCAGTTCCGCCATTCTCAGTTATCTCCGGCTTTATCAAGCACTGTGAAAAAACAGCTCTTCGCACCGGTGTGGCAGGCGGGACCGGTCTGCTTCACAATATAAAGCAGCGTGTCGCCGTCACAGTCAAGCCGCACCTGTTCAATCTTCTGCACATGCCCCGAAGTGCCGCCCTTTTTCCAGAGTTCGTTCCTGCTTCTGGAGTAATAATGAGCATAGCCTGTTTCAAAGGTGAGTTTAAGCGCCTCTTCATTCACATATGCGAGCATCAGCACGCTCTTGGTTTCTGCGTCCTGAACAACGGCGGGGATAAGCCCGTTCTGTTTTTCCCAGTCTATCTTTATCATAATATTTCCTTTATCACTTTTACTCCATATTTTTTCCGTCCATGGAAAAAATATGCCAACGCTCATTTCGGCTAAGCCTCACTCGCTCACGCAAGCGGGTTTCTTCCTGAAACCTCAGCATATCCTCGGCAGTAACTCACCACGAGGCATTTCAATTTGCTCCATATTTTTTCCGTCCATGGAAAAAATATGCCAACGCTCATTTCGGCTAAGCCTCACTCGCTCACGCAAGCGGGTTTCTTCCTGAAACCTCAGCATATCCTCGGCAGTAACTCACCACGAGGCATTTCTATGAACCTGCGCCCGCCGATGGATGTTTTAAGCACTACCTTACCGTCGGCAGTGACTGTTCCCGCTATGGCGGCTCCGGCTCCGTTTTCCGTCTTTTTCAGCGCCTCAAGAGCCTTCTGCGCGTCCTTCTCTCTGATAATTATAACAGCTAAACCCTCGTTGGCAACCGACAATGGGTCAAAGCCCAGCATGTCGCAGAGATAGCGCACATTCTCGCGCACGTTTATGCTGTCATCGTCCATAAGAAATCCCGCGCCGCACATCGCCGCAATCTCGTTGAGTACCGCGGCAATGCCCCCCCGTGTGGCATCCCTTGCGAAAGACACATCGAACGGACGCACCGCATCAAAAACATCATTAAGGGGCGCGCAGTCGGAATCTATTCCGCCGTCGAAACCAAGTTCGCCCCTGGCGAGCAGAACGCTCATGCCGTGGCGGGCAGCATCGGAGGTAAGGATAACTCTGTCCCCCTCTTTTATATTCCCATAGTCGGTGTAATCGTTCACCGACCTTCCTATTCCGCTGGTATTTATGATAAGCCCGTCCAAAGCGCCTCTCTCCACAACCTTCGTGTCGCCGCAGACGATCTTAACCCCCGCCTTTTCACAGGTAACCGCCATGCTGTCTATGACCCTTTCAAGATCTTTCAGCAGGTAGCCCTCCGGTATTACGAGTCCGAACGACAGATATTCCGGTATTGCGCCTGAAACCAGAAGGTCGTTCACTGTTCCGCATACGGCTATTTTGCCTATGTCCCCGCCGGGGAAAAATTCCGGACGCACAACAAAGCTGTCGGTGGTGAACGCCGTTCTGTCAGCGGTCTCAACAAGAGCCGCGTCGGCTGCCTTTTTAAGCAGGTTGTTGCCGAGCTTTGAAAATATCACATCCGAAATAAAAGACTGAGTGGAGGCTCCCCCGCCGCCAACAGCCAGAGTAACTCTGTCCATATTGCCCTCTTAAACCTTTTGAATGAACGCATTATAGCAAGACGGCACCATTTTGACAGCATAATTTTTAAAACAGCCATTCTATTTCAGTTAAAAGACTTTTTCAACTTTCATATATAAATTTTACTTGCATATTTCATAGCTTTTTACTAATTTACCTAAGTTTCACAACGTCAAAGATATGATTACCGTTTTGGTACCTATCTGAGGCCACCTGACTTTAGCCGAGTAAATTTAACCTATGGTTTAAAGCCATCCGACCCCACGATTTCTACCCAAACGATGAAATTATCCGGATAGGGAGGTTTTTATCCGATGAGTTCTCGTTTAATCCCGCAAATTTATGATTGTTTTAAAGAAGGTTACGATTCAAGACGCCTGATGAAGGACACCATGTCGGGCGTAACCGTAGGTATAGTCGCTCTGCCACTCGCCATCGCGTTTGCCATTGCCTCCGGCGTTAAACCCGAACAGGGTATTTTCACAGCCATCATTGCCGGATTTATCATAAGTCTTCTGAGCGGAAGCCGCGTACAGATCGGCGGTCCCACAGGTGCATTCATCGTTGTGGTGTATGAAATCGTAGTTAAGTTCGGCTACAACGGTCTGGCTGTGGCCACCATGCTGGCGGGCATAATGCTTGTCGCGATGGGAGCGGTGAAGCTGGGCGGCGTGATAAAATTTATCCCATATCCTATGACAGTGGGCTTCACATCGGGTATAGCCCTCATCATAGGCACAACACAGATAAAGGATATATTCGGACTGGATGCACACCCCGCATCCGCCAGTTTCGTGCACAGGGTACAGGCGTATATTGAATCCGCATCCACTTTTAACCCCTATTCATTCGCGGTTGCGGCGGCGGCGCTTGCCATCATACTAATAATGCCTAAGTTCACCAAGAAGATACCCGGCTCTATCTTTGCCATAATCATAACCACGGCGGCAGTAGCCATGTTCAATATCCCTGTGGATACCATACATACGCAGTTCGGAGATGTTCCATCTTCACTTCCGCTGCCCGCGTTTCCAACAATCAATCTCGACATAATCACGGCGGTGTTCCCATCCGCCATAACCATAGCGCTCCTTGCGGCGATAGAATCTCTTCTGTCCGCAGTGGTAGCCGACGGTATGACATCCACCCGCCACAGAAGCAACATGGAACTGGTTGGTCAGGGTGTTGCGAATATCTTTTCGCCCCTCTTCGGCGGAATCCCTGCAACCGGTGCCATAGCCAGAACGGCAACCAATATCCAGAACGGCGCAACTTCCCCCGTCTCCGGCATGGTGCACGCTTTTACTCTGCTCTTTATCCTGCTGTTCTTCGGAAAATGGGCAAAACTGATCCCCATGCCGACCCTCGCGGCTGTGCTCATAATCGTTTCATATCACATGAGCGAATGGCGGCACTTTCTCAAACTTCTGAAAAGCCCTCCGGCGGACATACTTATAATGGTTGTCACCTTCCTGCTGACAGTGTTCATCGACCTTACGGTTGCCATTGAAACCGGCGTTGTGCTCTCCGCACTGCTGTTTATGAACCGCATGGCAGTGGCAACAGAGGTTAAGAATCTCGGCAGGGAGGTTAACGAGGAATATGAGGCGCACGACGTTCTCAGCAAAGACAGAATACCCGAAGGGGTGGAAATATTCGAGATATTCGGTTCTTTCTTTTTCGGCGCGGTGAACCAGTTCAAGGATACTCTGCGCATAGTTAAGAAAAAACCGCAGGTCATAATACTGCGTATGCGCACGGTACCTTTCGTTGACGCCACCGCCATGATGGCGCTGGAAGAAGTTCTGAAAAAATCGGAGAGTGAAGGAATCCGTCTGATCCTGTCCGGTGTTTCCCCGGCTCTAATGCACACATTCGAAAAGGCTGATTTCGCCGAAAAGATAGGGCGGGAAAACATCTGTCCCCACATCGACAACGCTCTTGAACAGGCTGCCAAATACGTATAAACCGCAAGGGGCGGAAAACCCGCCCCTTTATCACTCTATCATTCCCTTCTCTTTCAGAAGCGCCAGCACGCGGGTACTCTCTGCCAGAGCCATTGTTCCGCCTATCATTATGGCGACATGGCACGCCTCGATTATCTCTTCTGCCGTTGCACCGCTGTCTATTGCGCGGATAGTCTGGGAGAGGATACAGCCCTCGCACCTGCTGACCAGAGCACCCACCATAGCCATCATTCTTTTAACCGACTGAGGCAGCGCTCCGTCTCCGTAGACCAGTGCGTCGTTTGCAATAATGTTCTTTTCAAACTCCGGAAACTTGGCTCGCATCTGTTTTGCCATTGCGAAAAGTTCCTCTCTTCTTTCCAATTGTGACTGCATAAGCACACCTCCTGTTGCAATTTCCATATTTCTACTGTATAACTCTGCATCAGTACAGCGAATGTATTTTATATTTTCAATCAAATTTGGTGATGAATGGAACTATCCATAGATCTGTTAAGAACTTTTGTTACGGTTGCGAAGGTGAACAGCTATACTAAGGCTTCGTGTCTACTGAACATGACCCAGTCCGCTGTCAGTATGCAGATGAAGCGTCTTGAGGAGCAGACTGGAAATCTGTTCATCAAGCAGGGTAAGCGGTTTTCCATCAGCCCCACAGGCGAAAGGCTGCTTGAACACGCGGTGCGTATTCTTAAAGCTCACGACGACGCTCTCTGTGTTCTGGCAAATCCCGACATACACGACCACATCCGCGTCGGCTCGCCGGAGCTTTACGCATCATCCGTTCTGCCCAATGCCCTTCGCAGGTTCTACGCCAAATACCCAAACAGCCGGATAGACTTTTCCACACAGATGAAGGAATCCATGCTGCGCAGGATAGACAGCGGCGATCTGGACATAGCAATCTGTGCGGATATGCCGGAACCCTATGAAAAGATATATTCCGAAAGAATAGTGTGGGTCTCGTCCAAATGCAGAGCTGCAACCCGTATGGAGCCGCTGCCCCTTGCTGTATACCCCGAAGGATGTCACATCAGGCGGTGGAGTATAAGCGCTCTGGAGGCGGCAGGCATCCCATACCGCATATCTTTTGTAGCAAGCAGCGTGTTTGCGCTTCTCTCCGCCGTCCGCGCCGGAATTGCCGTTTCTCCGGTGGGTGTCTCCCGCATCCAGGGCGAAGAGGACGTATATAATATTCTTACTGACATGCCGCAGCTTCCCGAAAACACTTTATCCATCGTAACTACGCAGAATCTGCGCTCTAATTCAGCGCAGACGTTAATTTCATATATTCGCGAGGAATTTCTGCAGCGTTCTAAGATGCTCTAAAAGGAGGAGAGATGAGAGATTATAAATTCTGTCTTGATTTCAAAGTAAGGGATTATGAATGTGACATGGAGGGAATCGTAAACAACGCCACCTACATGAACTATCTTGAACACGCCCGTCATGAATTTTTTCATACGCTGGGAATAGATTTCGCCGAAATGACGAACCGTGGGGTATTCATGGTTGTCACAAAAGCGGAGCTTGAGTACAAAGCGTCGCTGAAAAGCGGCGACGTCTTTAAGGTATGCGTTGACGTTGAACGCGAATCGAAACTGCGGATAGCCTTCATTCAGGATATATACAGGTCGGACGGAAAGCTCGTTCTGAAAGGACGCGTAACCGGAACCGCCGTAAACAGCAAAGGACGACCCGAACTGCCCGCCGAACTGGAACAGGCGTTCGGTATATAACGAGGTAACATATGTTAAATTTTATTGTCAGCGAATCAAAATGTACGTCATGCAGAGCCTGCGTGGCGGACTGCCCTGCAATGATAATCGAGCTTGAGGACAGAATCCCCTTTATAAAGCCCGAAAACGAGAGAAAATGCTACAAGTGCCAGCATTGTCTGGCAATATGCCCCACTGCGGCGGTATCCATTCTGGGTGTTGACCCCGAAACCTGCGTAAGCCCTGACAAAGCCGCGGACTTTGAACAGGTCGATGCACTCATCCGCACAAGACGCTCCGTGCGCCGGTTTAAAAACGCGGACGTGGACGCGGAAACTCTGGACAAAATAGCCAAAGCCGCAGCAAACGCCCCCACAGGCAAGAACGATCATCAGGTGCAGCTTGTCGTCGTAGACAGCAGAGAACAGATGGATAAATTCAAAGAGATGGTGATATCCATCATTGAAAAAGCCGACAAAGAGGGCAAACTGGACGAACACAGCGCCATCTTCGCCGTTATGGCGAGACATTTCAGAAACGGCAAGGACATAATCTTCCGCGGCGCACCGCACATAATGTTTTCGGTAACGCCGAAATCCGCACCAACCCCTGTTGCCGACGGCTTCATCGCACTCAGCTATGCGGAACTCGCCGCCGGTTCGCTCAACATAGGCACAGTATGGGCGGGATTTGTTATGTGGCTGGTGGCTGCGTTCCCCGAAATACTCACGAACATCGGCATAGGAGACGATATGCAGGTGTCATATGCGCTGCTTTTCGGCGAACCCGCCATCAAATATCACCGCGGCGTTCAGAGAGACGAAATTACTGTCAGAAAAGTGAAACTCGCCTGACATCGTTATTTGCGGGCGGATTGCTGTTTGCGGTCCGCCCAAATAAACTTGCGAACGGTTAATTTCTCTGTTACTTTTTCGTTATGATACGGTATTTTTCCTCAAACTGCCACAGGCAGAGGGTTTAAAGCCGTTAACGGGAATTCGCCCCCAAGGGGACGGCAGAGATCGGACACCGCTCAACTTTCGCCATGACCGGTTTTCGATTGGAATGGCATGGCGAAATAAGTTTATAGGACTAGCAGAAGTATCATGAACATTTATGTTGGAAACCTTCCTTACAAAGCCACTGAGGACGAACTGCGCAACATGTTCGAATCCTTCGGCGATGTAAGCTCTGTGAGGATCATCACAGACCACGAAAACGGACGCTCAAAAGGTTTCGCTTTCGTTGAAATGGCAAATGATGCGCAGGCGGCAGCCGCCATCGAAGAACTGAACGGCGCCGAATTTATCGGCAGACCCCTCACTGTTAACGAGGCACGCCCCAGACAGGAACGCTCCAGCGGAGACAGAGACCGCTCCAGAGGCGGCGGACGCCCCAACCCCCGCGAAGGACGCGGCGGATACGGCGGCGGAAACCGTTACTAATTGCCACTTCAAAATAACTCCTGTTATTTTGAAGCCAACGCTGAATCAGGCTAAGCCTTAATTCAGCTCACACTACACAAATTTAATGCGATTAATCTCATTAAATTCGTTACGTAAGGTACATCCATGTACCTATCCGCAAAAGCAGCAAAAAATAGCCGGAACAGTTTTTTCTGTTCCGGCTTTATATTTTTATATCAGTTCCTCCGCAATATATCCGCGGATGCTGTCCGGCGTTCTTGTTGATGCAAACCGCAGGACACGCGTCCTGTCGCGGCTTATCAGAAATTTAGTGAAATTCCACTTTATGTCTTTCGTCCCCATGGTTCCGGGAGCCAGCTCTTTCAGTTCTTTAAACAACGGGTTCGCATTTTCACCGTTAACCTCAATCTTTTGAAACACAGGAAATGTGACGGTGTAATTACATTCCAGAAAATTCTCTATCTCGTCTGCCGTTCCCGGTTCCTGTTCGCCGAACTGATTGCAGGGAAAAGCAAGTATCACGAATCCGTCGTCTCTGAATTGTCTGTAAAGCTCCTCAAGCCCTTCGTATTGCGGGGTAAAACCGCACCTGCTCGCTGTATTCACAACCAGAACGACCTTGCCGTCATATTCTGAAAGATCCTGCATGTGCCCGTTTAAAAGCGGAAACGTATAATTCATGGATAACATAAAATTCTCCTATAAATATAATATCATGCAGTTTTTTTTATGTGCAATGTGCTTTTTCCCCCGAACGTTCTTGACAGTTTAACGTTCATGACGAATATAATCATAGATACAGACAGGAGGAGATTTTGAGGCGCTTTGCTGTCCTGATTATTTTTTTAATCTCTTTTGCCGCTCCCGCGCAGGAAAATATTATTCCGCTGACAAGGGTAATAGATTCTTATCTCACTCAGGATACCGAATATAACCTTGTGAAACAGGACAGGGACGCGGCTGTTGAAAAAATCGACGAAGCGCTTGATACTTTCGTACCAAGCCTGCGGGCATCTGCCACAATGAGCTCTGCGGACAAATCCAGAGACGATTTCAAAGATATCCCGCTTTACAAAGTACCCAGCGCCAAGGTACGCCTGAGTCAGGTTCTCTTCTCCGACTCAAAACTTGCGGCGATGTCCACAAACGAAAACCGCGCGAAAGCCCAGAGGCTCGTAGCGGAGGTTCTGCGCACGGATATGATAGCCGACGCTGCGAAAAGATACTGTAACGTGCTGAGATACCGCGCCCTTTTAAAAGCATACGCCGATGCGGACAGGCAGTATGCGGCAGCGGCGGCGAAATTCAAGATAAAGCAGAGATACAGCCTCGACCCGTCCGCTGAAAAGCAGTCGCTTGAAGCTGTTCTGACCGATCTGGCACTGGTGACCGGAATACATGACATCGCAAATTACTCGTTTCTTCCATATGCCTCTGTTTTCGCATCGCCTCTGAACACGGAGTTGGCACTGCTTTTCACCACAGAGGGAATCAATCCCGAAACTCTCATCTCTAAATTTTCTGAAAAGGCTCTGGCATCATCACCTCAGCTTCTGGCACTGGATGAGTTCATAAAGATTAACAGGCGGGATATCCTCTCCGCCCAGCGGAAGTTTTCCGTTCCTGACGTAAGCGTCACAGGGGAGTACACCCGCTATTTCGAAGGCGACCAGACCGATCCGGAGTTTTTCAAGACACTGGACGAAAACCAGTGGAACATGAGCCTGAAACTCACCATACCCCTTTTCGACGGTACGAAGAAGCAGAATGAGCTTTCTGAAAAACAGTCGGAACTTCTCACATATTTCAACAGAAAAGCTCAGGTTAAGGAACTGGTCAAAGAGAATGTTGCGCAGGCAGTCGACAAAGCTATGCTTGCAGGACGCGATTACTCTTTAAAAAAGGATGCCCTTAAAAAGTCAGAGGAAAAATTTCAGGAACTTTCGAAACTCAGAAAATATTCTGAATCAAAAACTCTCATTACCCAGCATTTTACCGCACGCCAGAGATTCATAGAATCTGAATACACTTTTATGACCTCGCTTCTGGACGTTCAGCGCATATACGGTAAATTCTTTTTCTATAACGAGGACGAAAGCGACAAACGTTTTATGGACGACATGCTGAACGGACTTCAGATCAGCCGGTGATATCCAGCATCCCCGTTATCTCCGCCGCAACAGCTCTCACCTGAGCGTCTGTCATCTGAGAGCACGACGGCAGACAAAGCCCCATGCCGAAAAGCCTTTCAGAAACTCCGCTCACATATTTTTCCGCATACGAAAACACAGGCTGGGTGTGCATAGGCTTCCACAGAGGGCGGGTCTCTATCCCCTGATTCGCCAGTTTCACCATCAGCTTTTTCGGATCCACACCATCGAAAAGCGCCGCGGTCAGCCAACGGTTGCCACTCGCTTTAATGTGCTGCGGCATCAGCTTTATTCTCCCGTCACCAGCAAACGCATTTTCATAAGTTTTGAAAATACGCCTGCGCGCATAAATTCTCTCGTTCGCAAACTCCATCTGGGCAAGCCCGACAGCAGCGAGAAGGTTGCTCATGCGGTAGTTGTATCCTATGTTGTTGTGTTCGTGGTGCATCATCGGTTCGCGGGCGTTGGATGCGTAATATGACGCTGTTTCTATGAGACGTTTGTCATCTGTGACAAGAATCCCGCCGCCGCCTGATGTGAGAAGTTTGTTGCCTGCAAAAGAGAAGATCCCTGCTGTACCGAATGTGCCGCAATGTCTTTCGTCATATGTCGCACCTATCGCCTCCGCGGCGTCTTCTATAAGCGTTACACCGAACCTTCCGCACACCATCATTATATCGTCCATGTTTGCAGGCTGTCCGTAGATATGTGTCAGTATAAGGGCTTTCGGGCATTTTCTGCGCGCCTTCAGGAAATCTTCCAGCAGATTCGGATCTAGGTTCCATGTGCCCGCCTCGCTGTCTATGAATACTGGATTCGCTCCGACATAGGTAATAGGCGCTGCGGATCCGATATAGGTAAATGTTGAGGCAAGTACGTCGTCACCTTTTCCAATACCCAGAGCAATCAGTGCAAGATGCAGGGCAGAAGTACCGCTTGTCACAGCCAGCGCATATTTAGCACCGGTCAGTTTCCGCACGGCATACTCAAATTCTGCAATGAATTTTCCTACAGAGCCTATGTTGTTGTTCTCCATAGCCTCTGCAATATATTTCAGTTCTCGTTTGTCATCGCTGAGATGTGGTATTGAAAGATTATATTTCATAAAAGATTTCCTTCTTTTTCTGAAATAATAACCTTTTATACCTCCGTTTACAACTCAATCGGCAGCATTGCCGAACGGTGCCCCGAAATTCAGGACACCGTTGCGGCAATAGAGGCACTTTACATGAGACTAAGCTCTCCATGCAGTGCACCGGCGGATTTTATAGCCTGTAATATTGATATCATGTCACGCGGGGTTACACCGATGGAATTGAGCGCCTTAACAAGATCGCTCACCTTCAGCGCTTCCGGAATTACCATAAGCTGTCCCTGATCTTCGTTTACTCCCACTTCGGTCTTAACCGCTTTTCCGTCTGCCGCATCCTTTTCTTTGCCCAGTTCCACAGTGGACTTAACGGTTATCGTTAGGTTGCCGTGGGACACAGCAACCGTATTAACGCGCACGTCCGCACCCATAACGATGGTGCCGGTTCTTTCATCTATTACTATCCTTGCGAGGTTTGAAGGTTCTATTTCAGTGTTGAGCACTTTGTCCATAAAGTTATAAAAATTCTGCTGCTCGCCCTCCGGTACGTTTATAACCATTGTGGAGGGAGAGGTGATATTTGCCGCCTTAACGCCAAGCATACCGTTTATGGCGCTTTCGGCTTTCACAAGATTCGACAGGTTGTTGTCTTTGAAATTCAGTACGATGTTTTTCTGATTCAGTTGATACTGAACCTCCTGCTCAATTATTGCACCGTTAGGTATCATGCCGACTGTGGGATGATTCTTAACCGTTTTCGCACCGGATTCCGCAACGTTCATACCGCCGACAGATATTGGTCCCTGAGCCACTGCATACACCATTCCGTTTGCAGCACTGAGCGGCGTCATAAGAAGCGTTCCCCCTTCAAGACTTTTTGAATCTCCCACTGATGAGACGACCACGTCCATCTTTGAACCTGATCTCCCGAACGGAGGAAGTTTTGCAGTGACCATCACTGCGGCGACGTTCTTTATCTTTATCTCATCTTTTGACACAGAAACTCCCATCCGCTCCATCATATTTACAAGCGATTGGGTTGTGAATGCCGTTCCGCTCTTGTCTCCGGTGCCGTTAAGCCCGACAACAAGTCCGTAGCCAAGAAGCTGGTTGTCCCGTAACCCCTCGACATTTGATATGTCTCTGATCTTCACCAGTGAATACGCATTCTGTACGAACAGAAAAAATATCAGCACAGGTAGCAATCTTTTCATTTGAATACCCTCATTGCTTTTCCAGAAGCACTTTCTTAGGCTCAACATAGGTGCCGATAAATATCGCTCCGCTGTTGATATTCACCACATGAACCTTTTTGTTGAGGTACGCATCCTCAAGAAGCGTACCAGCCATCGCTTTCGGCTCGTCTTTTTCACTTTGCAGCAGGTAGACCGGTGCTCCTTTTGCAGCATCCGGAACCTTGTCCGCCATGTTTTCAGTGATTATCTTACCCGCAGTGATGGCAGTTCGCGCAGAATAGCCCTCGATATCGTGCAGAAGCTCTCCGCGCGCTCTGAACAGGTCCATTTTTTTACGTTTCACGTTCTTATCCGTAAGACGCTCCCCTTTCTCAATGGACTTAACCGCCACATATCCTTCAGCATAAGCAGCTATAGAAACGCTGTATGTGTATTTCCTTGCACCGTTGTCCAGTGTAACCGAGATATTTCCGAATCTGTTTCTCGGAATATCAATATTGTATTGCATGTTTTCCGGCAGATAATAGGGTCTGCCAAGCCGGACGGCTTCTATCTCTATCTCCATGTCGGGGTACATTATAGCCAGCAGATTTTTCATATCCGCTCTCAACCTCTCTTCTGTCAGGAGAACACCTTTTCTCTTGAAGATAACTTCCTGCGGTTCTTCACCTTTCAGACCGTATTTCGATATAAGCGTCTGACTCATAAGTCTGTTGACTATTTTTACCTGTCCATAGTCAAGCCCGCAGACCGCATTCTCGTCGATTTCCGACCCTTCGAAGATGTCCGACACCTTTATGCACTCTGAGTCTATAAGTATCTCGTTGCCGATAAAGGTGTATCCGCTGAACAGTATTGCCGCGGAAAGAAGAAACAGAAGCCTTATCATTGTCTATTACCTTTTCAAACTATTTAGTATCTGAAGCATGTCGTCCGATGTCTGTATCGCCTTTGAATTAATTTCATATGCCCGCTGCGCTGTGATCATATTCACCATATCCTCCACAACGCTTACGTTCGACATCTCTAAGGTTCCCTGCTCAACAGTACCGAAATTCGTCTCTCCCGGCGCTCCTGTTACAGCTTCACCGCTTGCGCCTGTCGGCATATAAAAATTTCTTCCGATAGATTTCAGACCAGACGGATTTATGAAATTTGCCAGCTCAATCTGCCCGACCTCCTGCGGCTCGTTCTCACCGCTTATGCTGACACTGATCGTTCCGTCTTCTCCGATAGATATAGAAGACGTGTTGTCGGGAATTGTTACCGCAGGCTCCAGAAGGTATCCGTTCTCATTTGTAAGATTTCCGTTTGCATCTATTTTCAGAGAACCGGATCTGGTGTATCCAATATCACCGTTCGGCATTGTAAACTGGAAATAACCTTTTCCCTGAATGGCAACGTCCGTCTCAACCGATGTGGTTTGCAGACTGCCCTGTGAATGTACCTTTTCCACTGCGGATATCTTTGTTCCAAGACCTATCTCTATACCTGTCGGATGAGAAAGACCCGCGGCGGAATAGGTCCCTGCCGCTTTCAGTTCCTGATACATAAGATCCTGAAAAAATGCCCTCGACTTTTTAAATCCGGCAGTATTAACATTCGAAAGGTTGTTTGAAAGCACGTCAATGTTCATTTGCTGGGCGGTCATGCCTGATGCCGCCGACCATAATGACCTTTGCATTTCGTCTCCTGTTTTTGGTTGCAGAATGTACCTTCACGGTCTCCTGCAAACGGGTTTCCTGATTCAACTGCATTCCGGCAGTTTCACTCTTTTCAGAATGCCGCAGAAAAGAGGTCAGAATTTGATTCTTCTGTGCTTTTCCGCGGCTTTTTCAGATTTCGGCTCGAAAAGCCTATTTCATCTTTTGCGCCGCAGCCATGGATTTCGCACTGTCCGACAGCGTAACCTTGTCATACTCCTGAACCGGTGCCTTCTGCGCGGAAGCTGTTTTCACGTTTTGATTACCACCAATTTCTCTTGCCTGATTTACAGCAGATGCTGTTGAACCTGTTACTTGCATGTTTTCCTCCTGCTTTTTTCTATGCACATCTCTTTGCCAAAGAGAATACATCCTTTCTTCACAATCACTTACTTTTGTTTTCCTGACTATATAAGAGCAACATACGTGCCATTTATTACTTTATTTTATGTATTCCTCATACATAGCCAAAAGGAAATATTTACCTGCCCACAGGAAAAAATGACCTCCTTATTTTACGCATAATTTCCACACACATCAGTAGTTTACACAATTTATTCACATTTCATTCTTTGCATAAAAAAAGGTCAGCCGGAATGAATCCGACTGACCCTTTCAGAGTTCAGCAGTGGCGTGACAATATTGTATTTTAAAAAGGTGATATCCAGCCCAGAATTGAAAGGAGCCAGCCGGGGACGCTTGCAAGGGTCAACTGTCCATTGCCGTTATACGATATTTTTGTATCAGCCAGATCCGTTGAGTTAATTGAATTATCCATCGTGATATCTCTCAGTTTTGCTATGCCGCTGAGCGTTATTACCTGCTGCTGATTGTCAACAACTATCTCTTTATGTCCTTCAACAACTACGTTTCCGGACGGCATGATGTCAACTATCCTTGCAGACATGGTTCCTGTCACAGAGTCGCTTTTGCTTCTCTTACCTCCACCCTTAAATTTGCTGTTGGAACTGGCTTTAGTATTATATTTCCCCAGTGGTATGCCGAAGATTGAATCGGCAATATTATTAGTGCTCTGCTCTTTTGTTGTGTCAGTATTGATAGAATTGGTTGAGAAGGAGGATTCCATGATGTTGATTGTGATTATTTCACCGACGCTTCTTGTTTTATAATCAAGGAAAAGACTGCTGTTGTTTCCTCCGGTTGTCCAGAGTGAGGGTGTCGCCTCTTTCGAAGCTATCTCCATATTTTTCTTTTTATACTCTTCAACTTCGTGTTTGTAACTTTTAGATATTGCGTCGTTGTCATAACCGGCACCTGTAGCACATCCGCATAATGTCAGCGCTGAAATCATCACCACAAAAAATTCATTATTCTTCATGCGTTTGCTCCGTATTTCTTTTGAATACGGATGTAACAATTGACATGCCAGTTCGGCTCAAAATCGCGTTATGAAATGTGTTATATTTATAGGTGAAATCAGGCTATGGTATGGTCACGCCTTAAAATCAATTACAGCACCTGTCTCACTGCCCTCTACAGCATTATTAACCCCCTCAGGCGTAAGTCCGCTCAGAACACTTGGAGCAGGCGCATCTGCCAATTCAACCTGTTCATCATCGGAAAACATATCACCAACAGCAGAGCCGACTTCATAAAGTATCTTTCCGGCTGAAAGCACCGTTCCCGCCATCGCAAGTGTAGTTAAGTCCATACGAGCCTCCTTGACTATCTTATATATCGGAAGTTTGAGCTAATTCTCTATGCCTCCCATGCAAAAATTAGATGTGATAAATATGTGTCAGATATGTAGAATATATGCAGACACACAGAACCACTGGCCGGTATTGAATCCTGACGTCAATTTTGAAAAGTGGCGATATGCTTGAGCTTTCAGAATTATTTTAATGACCGTGATTGCTTCGGGCTTTGCCCTCTCAGGGACGAATAAATCAAATGTAAATCCACCCCAACCCTCCGTTTATAAAGGATTGAGCAAGGCGAAGATGCAATACTTTTGGTTAGAAGCGAGCTGTACGAGGCGTATTTTTATTTGTGACTGTGAGCGTACACATAGGAATGTTGACGCAGAAGAACGAAGCAGATCAGAAGTATCATTTTTCTCAAAAGCGAGCAGAACAAGGAAGGTTTTGAACGACAAAGGGAGTGTACGTATGTGTACATGACCGAGGAGTGAGAAAGCTGACGAAGTAATGAGACGCTTTTCAGAAAAATGGACATAAAAAATCCCTGGCGG